>NZ_QUZU01000029.1 GCF_004682055.1 Pseudomonas kairouanensis
AGGCGGTGGGTCAGTCGAAATATCTTTGGCTGACACACCGCCTTCGCGAGCAAGCCCGCTCCCACACAAGCCCGCTCCCACATTTTTTAACCGTGCCCACTTGAGATTCGCTTACCGGGTTTGGTGCCAATCAACGTGGCCTGCCCATCCTTCTGCTTGCCCATCCGCGCCTCGCTGATCAACCCCGGTATCAACTTGCCCTCCGGCAGGTTCTTCCAGAACCGGCTGGGCAGGTGCCCTTCCATCACCTTGGGGTTCAACCGCGCCGGGTTGAAGATATGGCTGTAGTAGGTCAACCACATCTCGCTGTGGGGGTCTTCGACGTTCTGCGCCAGTTGCTGCCACGCCTCGGGGCATGCACGTTGATGAATCAATTGCTCGCCGTCGTAATACACCCCATCCATGGGCGTAGCGATCATCCAGCGATGGCGCCCCATGCGCCCGACAAAATGCTGGCTGGCGGACTTCAAGATGTCGTGCGCCGGTTCATGCCAGGCCACGTACTCAGGCAGTTCAGGGCCTGCCGCAGCCGGCAATGCAATAAAGCGCACAAATGCATGGAGGTGATGGGCTTCCCGGCTCACCTGCTTGATGCGCCGCTGCAACTCGCTGCCCAACTTGTCTCCCGCCAGCATCGCCGTTCGATCGCCATGGCTGACACGCCACAGCACTTCATACAGCAGGCTCCAACGCTGGTCGCCGTGATAACAGGCCGCCGATTCCAGCAACTCCAGCAACGCCTTGGGCACCCGCGTCTGAAACGGCCCAAGCCCCTCGGGGATGGGCTCATCGGTGGCAAACAGGTCGGCGGCTTGTGCCTCGCCCCAACTGACCTGGCTGGGGTCGACCTGATGGCTGAGCAGCCAGCGCGCTTGGTCGCGCCAGGTGCTGAACAGGTTGTCGCATTCCAGGCTGATCATCCCCACAACCCCATCTGTTGCGGCTGCGGGCGATCGCGCAGTTGCTCGCGCAGCAGCACGCTGGTGCTGTCGGCCTGCTGCGGGTGGTAGTCGCTGGTGATGAAAAACGGCTTGGCCTTGGCCAGCACGCAACGCATGCGCGCCAGGTCTTCGTAGCGGATCTTGCGCTCACGGCGCAGGTCCACCAGGCGCTGGGTGGTGCGCAGGCCGATACCGGGGATGCGCGCAATCAAGGTGGGCTCGGCCCGGTTGAGGTCCAGGGGGAAGACCTCACGGTTGTCCAGCGCCCAGGCCAACTTGGGGTCGATATCCAGGGCCAGGTGGCCGGGGCCTTCAAACAATTCGTTGGCACTGAACCCGTAGCTGCGTAGCAGGAAGTCGGCCTGGTACAACCGGTGCTCGCGCATCAACGGTGGCGCGGCCAGGGGCACGCTTTTGGGGCTGTTGGGAATGGGGCTGAACGCCGAGTAATACACCCGGCGCAGTTTGTAATTGCCGTACAACGCCTCGGCACCGTGGAGAATGGTGCTGTCGTCGGTGTCGTCGGCGCCGACGATCAGCTGGGTGCTTTGCCCGGCCGGGGCGAAACGCGGCGCGCGCGGCTCATTGAGCACCGTCTGCTCGCCGGTGTAGATGGTCTGCATGGCTTGCTTGATCGAGCCGACGGTTTTTTCCGGCGCCAGCGTTTTCAGGCTGGCCTCGGTGGGCAATTCAAGATTCACACTTAAACGGTCGGCATAACGCCCTGCCTCGGCGATCAATGCCGGGTCGGCATCGGGTATGGTCTTGAGGTGTATATAGCCACGAAAGTCATGCTCCTCGCGCAGCAGTTTCGCCACCCGCACCAACTGCTCCATGGTGTAGTCGGACGAACGGATGATGCCGGAGCTTAGAAACAACCCGCTGACGCAATTGCGCCGGTAGAAATCCAGGGTCAGGGTGACCACCTCCTCCGGGCTGAAACGCGCGCGGGGCACGTCGCTGGAGCGGCGGTTGACGCAGTACTGGCAGTCGTAGAGACAGAAGTTGGTGAGCAACACCTTGAGCAACGATACGCAGCGCCCATCAGGGGTGTAGCTGTGGCAGATACCCATGCCATCGGTGGAGCCCAGCCCCGCCTTGCCCTCGGAGCTGCGCTTGGGCGCGCCGCTGCTGGCGCAGGAGGCGTCGTACTTGGCGGCGTCGGCGAGGATGCTGAGTTTTTCGATCAACTGCATGAAGGGCTACCGATACTGGTTTTTTGTACAGTATCAGGCAGCCCTTCGGGTCACAAGCGCAGTTGGTCAGCTGGCAGTGGCCAGCAACAGGTCCTGCACCGTACGACCTTTGCCACGGTGACGGTCGTTTTCATACAGAGACGCGGCAATTTCATCGGCACGGATCGGCAAGATCGACAGCAAGGTATCGCTCAAACCATGGCTGGCCTGGCTGAAACCCTGAATGTAGATACCGGCCTTGCAACGCTCGTCGGTGACGATGCGGTAGTCACGCGCCACCTCGAAGTCGCCCATGTAGGCTTCCAGGGGCGCCAGCAATTGGCGGTGCATCTGGCGCTCATACCCGGTGGCCAGCACCACCGCATCGTAATGATTGACGCTGGTCTCGCCGGTGGCATTGTTGCGCAGCGTCAGTTCGACGCCCAGCGGCCCGGCTACGGCCTTCTCTACCACGGTCATGGTGCGGAACGCGTGACGGGCGATGCCGGAAACTTTCTGACGGTAGAAAATCCCGTAGATGCGTTCGATCAAGTCCAAATCCACCACCGAATAGTTGGTGTTCTGGTACTCGGCCACCAGGCGCTCACGCTCGGCGCCCACCTGTTGGAACACCAGGTCGGTAAAGGCCGGCGAGAACACTTCGTTGACGAACGGGCTGTCATCGGCGGGCTTGAGCGCCGAACCGCGCAGGATCATGTCCACCTGCACCGACGGGTAACTGTCATTCAGGTCGATAAAGGCTTCGGCCGCGCTCTGGCCGCCGCCAATGATCGCGATACGCATCGCCTTGCCTTCCACGCACGGCTGTTGCGCCATGCGCGCCAGGTATTGGGAGTGGTGGAACACGCGGCTATCGTCCTTGAGTGCCTTGAACGCGACGGGCACCCGTGGCGTACCGCCGGCGCTGACCACCACCGAACGCGTGGTGCGCACATGCTGCTCGCCCTGGGCATCGCGGGAAATCACACGCAACGCCTCGACCTGCTGTTGATGCAGGATCGGCTCGATGGCCAGCACTTCCTCGCCGTAGCGACCCTGGTCCTGGAACTGCGCGGCCACCCAGCGCAGGTAGTCGTTGTACTCCATGCGGCACGGGTAAAAGGTGCCCAGGTTGATGAAGTCCACCAGGCGGTCATGGGCCTTCAGGTAGTTGACGAAGGAGTACGGGCTGGTGGGGTTGCGCAGGGTCACCAGGTCCTTGAGGAAGGAAATCTGCAATTCACTCTGGGTTACCAGGGTGTTGCCGTGCCAGCGGTAGTCGGCTTGTTTGTCGAGAAACAGCGCGTCCAGCTTGCCCTGGGTTTTCTCTCGTTCCTGCAGGGCAATGGCCAGCGCCAGGTTCGATGGGCCGAAACCGATACCGATAAGGTCGTGAACCGCGGGCGAAGCAATTGCCTGTGTCATTCCAGTGTCCTCTGGATAAGCCCCGTGGCGTTGGGGCGGGAAAACCTTCGAGACCTGAAGGCAGAACAACAGGTCATGTGTTGATAGGAAACGAGGACAGTGAAATAAAATTTAACTGATCGGTGATCAGTGCGCGTCCCACTCGCGCATCCGCACCCGGCAATGCTTCATCGCGTTGACGATGTGTTTCTCCACGAGGGCGCGGGAAATGTGCAGGCGTTCGGCAATTTGCAGGTGCGTAAGGCCTTCGAGCTTGCGCAGCAGGAAGCTGTCGCGGCAGGCCGCCGGCAGTTCGGCAAGTGCCCGTTCGAGCATCTCCATGCGCTGCACCTGGTCATGGCTGGCGTGGGGCGAACTGGGGGAAAAGCGTTCTTCGCTGTCGAGCACTTCCAGCGGCTCGCACTGGCGCAAGGCGTTGCGCCGATGGCCGTCGATCACCAGGTTCAGTGCAGTGCGGTACAGGAACGCGCGGGGTTGGTCGATCGGTACGTCGCTGGAACGCTCCAGGATCCGTACATAAGCGTCATGCACCACATCTTCGGCCACCTGACGGTTGCCCAGCTTGGCGTTAAGGAAACACACCAGCTCGCGATAGTAGTTTTCCAACATGACTCCCGACCGCCGTAGAGGGGCGGTATCCATTCCTTGAGCACATAAAATATGAGCGCCCACTCCATGATGGCAGTTTGGGCTCGTGCAATTTATAGTAATTCTCATCTACTTTTAAAGAAGTCTTGCGCCAACGGTCGATTTTTTTCTGTCGCCCACCTGTTACACGGTATGTAACAGCCTAAATCTTCGGGCAATTCTCTCGTTTAACTGTCAGCTGCGCGCAACTGCGCTCCGAACTTTCCTGGCTGGAACCTAAGCATGAAACGCCCTCGACCTGCCCGACGCGCCCTGCTTGTTGTGGCGTGCCTGATACCCGTCATTGCCGTCGCCGCCTGGCAAGTGCTGCCACCGGGCCGCGACGCCCTGACCACCGTCACCGTGACCCGCGGCGCGATCGAAAACAGCGTCACCGCCCTGGGCACCCTGCAACCGCGTCGTTATGTAGATGTAGGCGCCCAGGCGTCCGGGCAGATCCAGAAAATCCACGTCGAGGCAGGCGACCAGGTCAAGGCAGGCCAATTGCTGGTGGAAATCGACCCCTCCACCCAGAAGGCCAAGCTCGACGCCAGCCGCTACGCCATCGAAAACCTCAAGGCCCAGTTGCAAGAGCAAACCGCCCTGCATGAACTGGCGCGCCAGAAGTACCAGCGCCAACAGCGCCTGGAGACCGGCAATGCCACCCGTGAAGAAGACGTACAAACCGCCAAGGCCGAACTGAGCGCCACCCAGGCCCGCGTCGACATGTTCCGGGCGCAGATCCTGCAAGCCCAGGCCAGCCTGCGCAGTGACGAGGCGGAACTGGGCTACACGCGCATCTATGCACCAATGGACGGTACCGTGGTGGCCGTGGACGCGCGCGTGGGCCAGACCCTCAACGCCCAGCAGCAGACGCCGCTGATCCTGCGCATCGCCAAGCTGTCGCCGATGACCGTGTGGGCAGAGGTCTCGGAAGCCGACATCGGGCACGTCAAACCCGGCATGACTGCCTACTTCACCACGTTGAGCGGCGGCAACCGGCGCTGGACCAGTACAGTGCGCCAGATCCTGCCGATCCCGCCCAAGCCCCTGAATGAAACCAGCCAGGGCAGCGGCAGCCCCACCAGTTCGAGCAAGAGCGGCACCGGCCGCGTGGTGCTGTACACCGTGCTGCTGGATGTGGACAACAGCGACAACGCGCTGATGGCCGAAATGACCACCCAGGTGTTTTTTGTCGCCAGTTCGGTCAAGGACGCCCTCACTGCCCCCGTCGCCGCCCTGCTCGGCACCGGCAGTGCCGACAAGCAGATCGCCCGTGTGGTAGCCAAAAACGGCCGTATCGAGGAGCGTGAAGTACGCCTGGGCATCAGCGACCGCCTGCGGGTGCAGGTGCTCGACGGCCTCAGCGAAGGCGATCACCTGTTGATCGGCCCGGCCGACGGCAACGGGGGTTGAGGTGACCACGCCCCTGATCGAACTCAAGAACATCCGCAAATCCTACGGCGGTGGCGACAGCCCCCAGGTGGATGTGCTGCGCGGCATCGACCTGGCAATCCATGCCGGGGAATTCGTGGCCATTGTCGGCGCCTCCGGCTCCGGCAAGTCCACCTTGATGAACATTCTCGGCTGCCTTGATCGCCCAAGCGTCGGCGACTACCTGTTCGCCGGGGAAAACGTCGCCCACCTGGACACTGACGAGCTGGCCTGGCTGCGTCGCGAGGCGTTCGGTTTTGTGTTCCAGGGTTATCACTTGATTGCGTCGGGCTCGGCCCAGGAAAACGTCGAGATGCCGGCGATCTATGCCGGCATCAGCGCGGCCGAGCGCCATGCCCGTGCCCATGCACTGCTCACACGCCTGGGCCTGGCCGAGCGCACTGGCAACCGCCCGCACCAGTTGTCTGGCGGCCAGCAGCAACGGGTGTCGATCGCCCGCGCCCTGATGAACGGCGGGCACATCATCCTCGCCGATGAACCCACCGGCGCCCTCGACAGCCACAGCGGCAAGGAGGTGATGACGCTGCTGGACGAACTGGCCAGCCAGGGCCATGTGGTGATCCTGATCACCCACGACCGCGAAGTGGCCGCACGGGCCAACCGTATCATCGAAATTCGCGATGGCCTGATCATCAGCGACTCGGCCCACGACACCCATGTGACGCCGGCCACCGTAACCGGTGCGCTACAAGCCGTGGACCTGCGCCAGCGCCTGGTGGACGGCGCCGAGCACAATGGCGCCTGGAAAGCCGAACTGGTGGATGCCGTGCAAGCCGCCTGGCGGGTGATGTGGATCAACCGGTTTCGCACGGCGCTGACCTTGCTGGGGATCATCATCGGCGTGGCATCGGTGGTGGTGATGCTGGCCGTGGGTGAAGGCAGCAAGCGCCAGGTCATGGCGCAGATGGGCGCGTTCGGCTCCAACATCTTGTACTTGAGCGGTTCGTCGCCCAACCCGCGAACACCGCTGGGGATAATCACCCTCAATGATGTGGCGGCGCTGGCGGCGTTGCCCCAGGTCAAGCGCATCATGCCGGTCAACGGCAGCGAGGCCGGCGTGCGTTACGGCAATGTGGACTACATGGCCTACGTGGGCGGCAACGACACCAACTTCCCGGAGATCTTCAATTGGCCGGTGGTCGAGGGCAACTACTTCACCGCCGCTGACGAACGTGCAGGGGCTACGGTGGCGGTGATTGGCCATCGAGTGCGCGAAAAGCTGTTCAAGGGCGAAGTCGACCCCATTGGCCAATACATCCTGATCGAGAACGTGCCCTTCCAGGTGATCGGCGTACTGGCGGAAAAAGGCGCCAGCTCCGGCGACAAGGACAGTGACGACCGCATCGCCATCCCCTACACCGCCGCCAGCGTGCGCCTGTTTGGCAGCTACAACCCCGAGTACGTGGCCATCGCCGCCACCGATGCGCGCAAGGTGCATGACGCCGAAGTGGCCATCGACCAGCTTATGCTGCGGTTGCACAACGGCAAGCGCGATTACGAACTGACCAACAACGCGGCGATGATCCAGGCCGAAGCCCGTACGCAAAACACCCTGTCGCTGATGCTCGGCTCGATTGCGGCAATCTCGCTGTTGGTGGGCGGCATTGGCGTGATGAACATCATGCTCATGACCGTGCGCGAACGCACCCGTGAGATCGGCATTCGCATGGCCACCGGCGCACGCCAGCGCGACATCCTGCGCCAGTTCCTCACCGAAGCGGTGATGCTCTCGGTGGTCGGCGGCCTATGCGGTATTGCCCTGGCCCTGGTAGTGGGCGGCGTGCTGGTGCTGGCCAAGGTGGCGGTGCAGTTTTCCCTGGTGGCGGTGCTGGGCGCATTTGGTTGTGCGCTGGTGACCGGCGTCGTATTCGGCTTTATGCCGGCCCGTAAAGCTGCCCGGCTCGATCCGGTTAAGGCGTTGACCAGTGAATAAACGATCCATCCCCTCGCACCTGTCCGTCCTCAGCCTGTGTGTGCTGCTAAACGCCTGCACCGGCAACCCGCCTGCGGTCGACAGCGGTATCGCCCCACCAGCGGCCTGGCAATTCACCGAACGCCAGGCGGCCCAGGCCACCAACCGGCAATGGTGGACACAATTTGGCAGCCCGCAACTCAACCGCCTGGTGGAGCAGGCTCGCCACGACAGCTTCGACGTGGCCGCGGCCACGGCCCGCGTGCGCCAGGCCCAGGCCAGTGCCGTGATCGCCGGTGCACCGTTGTTGCCCGAGGTCAAATTCAACCTTGGCGCCAGCCGTGAACGCCTGCTGCGCGGCAGCGGCAACTCGGACCTGGATGCCACCGAAAGCAACAACACCGTCACCAACTATGACGCCAACTTCACCGCCAGCTACGAAGTGGACTTCTGGGGTGGCCGTGCCGCCGCACGGGACAGCGCCGTGCAGGCCTTGCGAGCCAGCCGGTTCGACCAGGCCACCGTGGAACTGACCCTGGCCAGCAATGTGGCCGACCGTTACGCGCAAACCCTCGCCGCCCGGCAACGCCAGCAGATCGCCGAGCTGAACCTGGCCAACGCACGTAATGTACTCGGGCTGGTGCAAACCCGTTACGACGCTGGGTCCGCGACCGCCCTGGAACTGGCCCAGCAAAAAAGCCTGGTGGCCAGCCAGGAGCGGCAACTGCCGTTGATCCAGCAAGTGGCGGAAGAATCCCGGATCACCCTGGCCGCCCTGCTCGGCCAGCCGGTACAGGCCCTGGACCTGGGCCGCGAAACCTTCCAGGCATTGACCTGGCCCGTCATTGGCCCTGGCGTGCCCAGCCAACTGCTGAGCCAGCGCCCCGATATCGCCCAGGCCGAGGCACAACTGGCGGCGGCCAGTGCCGATGTGACTGTCGCCCGCGCCGCCATGCTGCCCACCCTGACCCTGGGCGCCACCGTCGGCTCCGGCGCCTACAAGGCGAGCGAACTCCTGCGCAGCCCGTTCTACACCCTGACGTCGGGGCTGGTGGCGCCGATTTTCAACAATGGCCGGTTAAGCGCCGAGCGCGACAAGGCCCGGGCGCGTCAGGACGAACTGTTGCAAACCTATCGCGGCACGATCATCAACGGCTTTGCCGATGTGGAAAAAGCCCTCAGTCTTATTACCCGCCTCGATCAGCAGCGCGGCTGGCAAAGTGAAGAACTGCAACAGGCGCAGACCGCGTTCCAGATCGCCGAAAGTCGTTACCAGGCGGGGGCCGAAGACCTGCTTACGGTGCTGGAAACCCAACGCACCCTATACGCGGCCCAGGACTTGAACGTGCAACTGCGCTTGTCGCGCCTGCAAGCGAGTATCACGTTGTACAAAGCGCTGGGAGGCGGCTGGAACACCGAAATCTGATAAACGAAAGTCACGTTTCGTACACACCCCGATTTGTCCTCCTACATTTTTCACCCCGTGGTCCTTGGTAAAAAAGTCGCTCCGAATAAGAAGCCACAACAGTGGCTTCTTTTTCCCACACGACTGACCAGGATTGCAGATGAAACCCCGCCCAACTGCACATGCCAGGGCCTTCCAATGGCTGGTGCTGCTGGCCACCCTGGTACCCGCCACCGGCCACACTGAAACACCCCCTTCCCCTTTTGGCATCGAATGGTTCCTCGACTGCACACAACCGGCGCTGGCACGGCTGGACCCGGAAGTGGTCGAACGCACCCAATGCGGTATCGTCACGGCCCCCCTCGACCACGCCGCGCCAGAGCGCGGCAGCATCAGCTTCGACATCACCCGCGTAGGGGCCAGGCAGCCCCTGTCACGCCAGGGCGCCCTGTTCGCCAACCCCGGCGGCCCCGGGCTTGATGCCGGCGGAACCTTCGCAGTACACCTGGCATCGGTATGGAAGCACTACGCGCAGCAACCCGACTTGGGGGAAACCTACCAGGTACTGGCCGACACTTACGACGTAGTCGAAGTCACCCCACGCGGGTTGGGCAGTGTGCCGGGGTCGCGCCTGGAATGCCGCTCCGACGCGATGATCGTGCCCCAAGGAGACGCCAGTGAAGACCGCAGCGAAGGCAACCTGGCCGCCGTGCGCGACAATGCCCGCCTGATTGCCCAAGCCTGCGCCAGCCACCCGCTGGCGCCCTACATCACCACCGAGCAGACCGCCCGCGACCTGGAGTTCGTGCGCAAGCAACTGGGCGAGTTGCAATTCAATTACCTGGGCAACGCCTACGGCACCTGGCTCGGTGCATGGTACGGCGGCCTGTTCCCGGCGCATGTAGGACGCATGGTGCTGGACTCGAATATCAACTGGACGTCCACCTTCGAACACGCCAGTTTTATCGTGGCCGGCGAGAAGGAGAAAATCTTTGATCGCTTCGTTGCCCAACCCGCCGCCCTGGACCCAGGGGTGTATCAACTGGGTGACAGCCCCGTCGCCGTGCGCCGGGTGTTCATGGAGTTACTGCCCAGCGTGCGTACGGCACTGCGTTCCAGCAACCGCTACTACAGCGACCCTGCCAGCCTGATGGGCGCGCACCTGCTCAGTCGCTGGCTGCGGGAAACCCCCGACAGCGACGACCTCACACTGGAGGCCCGCGCCAGGGCCCATCAATTCAGCCCGGACCCGTTGATTGAAGAGCGCGCCAAGTTGATGTTCAGCCTGTTGCTGCAACGCGTTCGCGAGCCCTTGCAAGCCAGCGTCCCCAAACCCGGACCGCTGCGAATGTCGGCTGCCGATTCGGTCAGAACCGCCATCCTGTGCAACGACTCGGCCTACTCCAGCGAAGCAATGTGGCAACAGAAGGAAGCCGAGCTCCTCGCCACGCACCCGGTGGCCGGCAGTGCCCAGGAAGCCCGCCAGTGCACCACCTGGCCACGCAAAAATGCCAGCCCGCTGCCGCACAAGGCCCTGGCCGAACTCGACAGCTTGCTGATGGTGCAAGCCGAGTTCGACGACCAGGCCCCCTCTACCGGCGCCGCCTGGGCCTTTGAACGCACCTTTCCTGCCAGTCGCGTTCAACTCAAGGACACCTACGCCCACGGGGTTTCGTTCAGTGGGGTGAGCGCCTGTGTCAGTCAGTGGGTAGGGGATTACCTGGTACACGGCACCAAGCCGCCGCGCTCGACGGTGTGCAACGATGCGCAGCCGGTGCAGTGATGCGCCACTGCGCCGAAACCGACTCGGTGCTATCCTCGCGGCCTCATCGTTTCAAACTGCCTCCCGCCGACGTGAAGTAACACCATGGACATCGAACTGGCCCGCACCTTCCTCGAAATCACCCGCTGCGGCAGCCTGGCAGCGGCGGCCGAGAAACTGCACGTCACCCAGACCGCCATCACCGCCCGGGTCAAAAGCCTGGAAAGCCAACTGGGCAGCACTCTGTTCGTGCGCAACCGCGCCGGCGCCCGCCTCACCGCCGATGGCGAGGCGTTCGTGGTGTATGCCAACCAGCTGCTGCAAACCTGGGAAGCGGCCAAGCGCGACCTGCCGCTGCCCGATGGCTATCGCAATGTGCTGCATATCGGTGGCGAGGTCAGCCTGTGCAACCCCTTGATGCTCGGCTGGGCCCAAGCCCTGCGCGAACATATCCCCGGCCACGCATTGCGCACCGAAGTGCGCGAAGGCGACTACCTGCTGCGCCAGCTGGAACTGGGGGTGCTGGATGCCGCGCTGGTGTTCCAGCCACAGTACTGGCCAGGCTTGCAGGTGGAGCAGGTGTTGGAAGAAAAGCTCATCCTGGTGCAACTGGTCAGCAAGCCTGACCCCTACGTGTACATCGACTGGGGCCCGGGCTTTCGCCAGCAACATGACACCGCCCTGCCCGACAAGGCCCGCGCTGCGTTGAGTTTCAACCTCGGCCCGCTGGCGCTGCAGTACATCCTGGAGAACGGCGGCGCGGGCTACTTCCGCACCCGCGTGGTCCAGAGCTACCTGGCCAGCGGCGTGATGCAGCGCGTACCCAAGGCCCCGGAGTTCAATTTCCCCACTTACCTGGTGTACTCGCGGGCGCGGGATTCGGCCGTATTGCAGCAGGCGCTGGAGTTGCTGCGCGGTGTGGTCAAGGCCGAGAGCGACTGGTCGCAGCGCTGGGACCCACTCATCTAAGCGGCGACCCGACAAGCCCGCTCACTACAACACTACGTGCCTGCTGCTTGCGTCACCCCGCCTGCAAAAAGCTCGCAGATTCCCCATCACCAACTAAGCTCAGGCTCCAACAAAAAAACACCGAGCGCCCCAGCATGCAGCACCCCACCGAGGCTTTTCGCGAGCGCTATCGCGCCAGCGTCCACCCCCGCTACAACCCCTGGCTCCACGCCAGTTTCGTACTGGCGTACGGGATTGCGTGCATCACCCTGGCCTGGTCCTCCACCGCACGGATCACCCCATTGCAATGGCTGACCGTACCCCTGACCCTGGTGTTCTTCAACCTCTGCATCTACCTCGTGCACCGCCACCTCGGCCATCACAAGCACGCCCTCGCCCGCTTGTTCTACGCACGGCATACCGGCGACCACCACAGTTTCTTCACCCCCGGCCACATGACCTACGACAGCCCCAGGGACTGGCGCGTGATCCTGTTCCCCGCCTGGCTGATCGTGCTGCACAGCCTGGCGATCACCCTGCCGGCCTCGTGGCTGCTCAAGCAACTGAGCCCCAACGTCGCTGGCCTGTTCGCCGGTTGCATGATCCTCGGCTACCTGCTGTACGAAGTGTTCCACGCCTGCGAACACCTGCCCGTCGAGCACCCCGTGGCGCGCCTGCCATGGCTGCGGCAGATGCACCGGTTGCACGCCCTGCATCACCGTCGCGAGCTGATGCAGGGGCGCAATTTCAATATTGTGCTGCCCCTGATGGATTACCTGTTCGGCACCCTGCACTGGGAACCGAGCCCCAACGACAACCAGGAATCGTCATGAGTACCCGTCCCAAAAAACTGCGTCATCTGTTGTTCGTGCTGTTGCTGGCCGTGGTGGTCTTTTTGCTGTTGATGCCCACCAAGGTGCAACCGGTGAACTGGTCGCCACCCAAGGCACCGTCGCTCAAAGAGGGCCCCTTTGCCGAAAACCTGCGGCTCAAGGCCGTGCAAAAAATCGGCGCCCAGGATATCGCCGGGCCTGAAGCACTGGTGCTGGACGCCCAGGGCTTTTTGATCAGCGGCCTGCACGACGGGCGCATCATCCGTACCTCCCCCAGCAGTAGCACCCTGCAAGTACTGGCCAATACCGGCGGGCGCCCACTGGGCCTGGCGTTGCACCCGGATGGGCGCCTGATCATTGCCGATGGCATCAAGGGCTTGCTGGCGCTGGACCAACACCGCCAACTCACCACGTTAAGCACCGCCGCCAACGGCGTGCCGTTCGGCTTTACCGACGACGTGACCGTCGATGCCAGCGGACGCTATGCGTACTTCAGCGATGCGTCGAGCCGCTGGGGTTACGGCCAGGATGGCGAAGCGGTGATTGAACATGGCGGTGATGGCCGATTACTGCGCTATGACTTCAGCAACGGCACCACCGAGGTGTTGCTGGACCAACTGCAATTCGCCAACGGCGTGGCCCTGGGCCCGGACGAAAACTACGTGCTGGTGAATGAAACCGGCGCCTATCGCATCAGCCGTTACTGGCTCAAGGGCGATCGCAGCGGCAGTCACGACCTGTTCATCGACAACCTGCCCGGCCTGCCGGACAACCTCAGCTTCAACGGCCGCGACCGTTTCTGGGTAGCGCTGTACTCCCCCCGCAACCCGCTGCTGGATGGCTTTGCCGGTTACCCGCTGTTGCGCAAGGTGATGGTGCGGGCGTTGATGGTGATACCCAAGCCCGTGGAGCGCAAAGCCTTTGTGCTGGGGCTGGATACCGATGCCAACGTCATCGCGAACTTGCAGGATGGCAGCGCGGGCAATTACTCCCCCATCACCACTGCCAGGGAGCATGGCGACTGGTTGTACCTGGGCTCGTTGAAGAGCATGAGCATGGCGCGGTTGCCACTGAGCCTGGCACTGGCGCCCGAATAACGTCTAACCCCCCAGCGCACGCACCCAGCAAAAAGGGCGATCCGAATGGACCGCCCTTTTTGCCTACTCAGGTGTTGCCGTTAACGCACGATGCGCTGGCTGCAGATATGACCCAGGCTGACGTACTGCGAGATATTGCCGCCAACGCCAACCCCTGGGAACTCTTTGAGTTCGATGCGCCAGCCGCCCATGTTGAACCAGGTATCCCAGTTATAGGTCTGGCCAGACGCGCTGTCTGGATAAACCACATGGAAGTCGCCAGAGCAGGTACCCAGGTCGACATTGCCGGAGGCTGCGCCGGTGATGCCGGTCTTGGCCTCGTAATCGACCCAGTGATAGTTGATGGTGTTGTCAAAGCGCTTGTCCACCTTGAGCACCGGGGTGACTCCGCGCAACGGCTCACCGGTGCTGTCAGACCATTGGGTGCTCCAACTCAGGCTGCGCGACGCCTGGGTCGCCAACTGCATGATGGAACTGGGCACACGCACCACGTTGTCACCGTTCACATTGCTCTGGTTCAAACGTGGCGCCGAGCCTAGCGTCAGCTTGTATTGCGCCTGGGGGTTGAGCGCCACTGCAGGGTTGGCCCGCACCCGCACCTTGACGGTGTAACCCGGTGTCAGGGTCGGGTAGGTCGAGGTGTTGTTCTGCAGGATCTCGACCCATTTGCTGCCGTCATAGCGTTCGAAGATCCACTGGTTGCGCGTACCCGCGCCGTCATCCCCCAGGAACATGCCCACGCCTTGGCCACGCACCGAGGTGAAATCGAAATAATCGACGTCGTTGACACTGTCCAGGTTACCGGTGACTTGGTTCAACCCATCCGGCAGCGCAAAGGCGGTTTGCGCGGTGTCGTTGGGTTCGTAGGCATCGATGTTGCTGTCTACGGCTACGCCAAAGTCGAACTGCGAGTTACTGGCCGTATTGGCCACCATAAACCAGTAATAGTCCCCGGCAGGCAGCACACCGTTGAGGTATTCATCGGCATTGCCGGCCGCATCGGAGGTGCCCAACAGGGTGAGGTTGCCCTGGCCGTCATCGCGCAACAGCGTCAAGGACATATCGGTGCCCGCACTCTGGTTCAGCAGCTGGACCTGGATCCGCGCGTCTTTGGGCAGGTTGAAGTGGTAGGCGATTTGCGCGCCGGTCTCCACCTCGGTGAGGGTATACAGCGTGTTGATATCCAGGGTGGGGAACAAAGGCGTGAACGCAGCGACGGCCGCGCTTTTGAGTTGAGCCTGGCTGGGTTTTTCCAGCGGGTCGACGGGGCTGTCGACCGCCGCGCTGTTGGTTGCCGACTTGTTCGCCACACCCTGAGACTTGCCGGCCTTGGCCGCCTTGATCTTCTGCTTGAGGGCATCCGACAACGTGGACGCTTGCACCGCACCACCGGGTTTGAGCGCCTTGTCCACGGCCTGCCTGACCACATCGCTGCTGAGTACCGGTGGGGTTTGCCCGGCCAGTGCAAAGGCCGAGACAAAGCAGGAGGCCGCCATGGCCGCGCCCAACATAAAGGCTTTTTTCGATTTCATTTTTTATCCATCCATAGTTAAAAACTGAAGGTCAGGTGACATCCGGTCACCTGGGATGGAATCTAGCCAACAACTGTATGCATGTCCAGTGTTTTTTGTGGGAAATTTTCCCAGCCTAATACCCGGTCATCTCCAGGTACCCCACTCCCCCGTCAAACCGCACCGGCCCTTCCCAGTACGGAATGCTTAGGTTCATCCAGGCATTGGGGTTGACCGCCTCGGTGGTGATATCCAGCTGTTTGCTCGGGATTTTGAGTGACCAGCGCGTGGGAACGCGGCGGCCATCGAGGGGGGTGGTGTGCAGCGGTGTCAGTTGGATATCGGCGTTGTGCAGGGTTTGCGTGTGACCCTGTGGGTCGATCCAGGTGCCGGTCAGGTAGCCCGTACCATCGGTTTGGCGCACGCGAAACAGCATCAACTGTTCACCACGGTCCAGGTGCAGGGAAAACCAGTCCCAGCCGGTCTGGCTGGCGGCCAGGGGTTGGCTGCTCCACTCGCGGTCGAGCCAGGCGGGGCCGCTGACCTGGTAGGTGGTGCCATCGATGCTTACGCGACCGGTGGCGGTAAAAAACGGCTGGCTGTAGTAGTAGGACGCCTGGCCCTGATCGGATTTGCGGCTGTAGCCCTTGTCACCTTGCAGCACCAATGGGCGGCTGGAAGTCAGCTGCAAGTCATAGGCGAACTGCGCGCCACTGGCCTTGAGTTGCATCGCTGCCAGGGGGCTTGCAGCGCCGGGCTGGGTGGCAAAATTCCAGTCGTCGATCCAGGCATTGAACGGCGCTGCCTGGGCGCCCGCCTGACCGACACCGCCACGGGCAAAACGCTCGGCGGCGTAGTGCTGGGTGGCCGAGGTAACGGCGGCGTGGCCAAGCCACACGGTGGAATCCTGCCAGCCCGTTTGCAGCGGCCCGGCCTTGAGGGCGTTGCGAAACAGCGTCCATTGCACGCCGAATTCGTTGCCCGCAGCGTCTTTGAGGTTGGCGGTGACGTACCACCACTCGATGCGAAAGCCATCGTGGGGTCCATGGTCCTCGGGAAAACCAAAGACCTTGCCGGGCACCACCTGGGCAAAGTCCGCCGCGTCACTGCCCAGGCCCGCGAAGCTCTCCTCGGGCGCGGGGGCTTTGTCGCACGCGCTCAATAGCAGCAACACCGTGAACCCCAGCGTCTTAATCTTCATGGGCAAACGTCCTTAACAAATCTGCCGGGCGGCTGCGGTACAACTGCCATAGCGGCCAGGCCGAGGCCAGCAGCGTGGCCAACATTGCCAACCCCAACAATTGGGCAAGTTGCCACGGGAATACCTGCAGCGGCAGGCGCCAGCCAAAGGCCTGCACGTTGATTACCGCGTCCAGGCACCAGGCCAGCAGCACCCCCAGCGGCACGGCCAGAACCAGCGTGAGCACGGCCAGCAGCCAGGTTTGCCCCAGGTTCAGCAGCATCAATTGCCCACGCGTGACGCCCAGCGCCCACAGCGGTGCGAGCTGGCCAAGGCGGCTCTGGCTTTGAGTCAGCAGGCTGATGAACAGCGCCACGCCGGCCACGCCCAACGTCAGGCTGTTGAGGGCGGCGGTGGCGGCGAAGGTGCGCTCGAAGACCTGGCTCGACCAGCCCTTGAGTTGCTGTTGATCGACGATGCGGCTGTCTTCCAGCGCAAAGGCGCGTTGCACGTCCTGTACCAGGGGCGCCACGTTTGCAGGGGCCACCCGCAGGTTGAAGCGCGCCGGTGACAACGCCGGCCAATGCGCCAGCAGGTGCTGGGCGTTGACCAGCAGATGGCCCTTGGGGTTGCCGTAATCGGCGTAGATCCCCACCACCTTGGGCGCCCACTCGCCGTGTGCCGAAGGCAGGCTCAGGGTATCCCCCAACTTCACGCCGAGCTTGCGGGCCAATTGTTCACTGAGCATCAGGGTGTCGCCTTGCTGCAACTGGTCCCACGGCGCACTTGTCGCCTGCAGCAATGGCCAGTGCTGGCGATAGGTCGGGTCGTCGACCACGCCAAACAGCTCCGCCGGCCAACCCTGCAATTGCACCGCGACCTGCCAGGTGGGCAACACGGCTTCCACCAACGGCTGCTGTGCCAGCCAGGCGCCGAGTTGCTCGGCCTGCGCCGGGGTTTGGGGGTTGAGGTACAGCTCGGCCGTCAGGCGTTGTTCCAGCCAGTGAGTGAAAGTGTGGCGAAAGCCCGAGGTCATCGAGCCCGCACCGATATTGGCGGCCAGGGCCAACAACAGTGCCATCAGCGCCAGGCTCAAGGCCGGCAGCTGTTGGCGGCAGTCGGCAAGAAACCACTGGCCCAGCACCGAACGGCTGCGCCCCAGCACCGCCATGAGCAAACCGTTGAGCAACACCGGCAAGCCCAGGGCCGCGCCAAGCAGCAAAGCCGCCATCAGCACAAACCCGGCAGCCAGGCTATCCCCCCACCAGAGCGCGAATACGCCGATCAACAGCGCCGTAGCGGCCACCCAACCCTGGCGCCGCAACCAGCGGCCATGGGCCTCATGCCAGGCCTGGGCATTGGCCAACGCCAGCAACGGCAGGCGTGCCGCGCGCCACAGGCTGCTGGCGCCGGCCAGCAACGCGCCGAGCAGGCTCAGGCCCAAGCCCGCGCCCCACCACCACGGGCTCAAGTTCAACTGCCCCGCCACCTCGGCGCCATACAGGCCGCGCAGGCTGGCGGCCACGTCCGGCAACAACAGGCTGGCCAGCAGGTACCCGCTGGCCACGCCGAGCACACCACCGAGCAACGACAACACCCCCAGTTCCACCCCCAGGCTGAGGATCAACAGGCGCACGCTGACCCCACACGCACGCAAGGTGCGCAGCAGCCCACGCCGTTGCTCCAGGGCCAGGCCAATGGCGGCGTGCACGATAAACAGCCCCACCACAAAGGACAAAAAGCCCAGGGCGTCCAGGTTCAGGTGAAAGCTTTCGGTGAGGCGAGACAGGTTGTTGTCTTCACCCTGCTGCAGTTGCAGCCCGGCGGGAGGGGTGGGATGGGCGGCGGCGAACGCATTGTCCAGTAACAGGCGCGACAGCCGTTGGGGCATATCCAGTAGCGGCTGGGCAAAGCCGATATCCGTCAGCAGCAGGCCGGGTGCCATGTCCGCCTGGGCCTGCAGCGGCGGCAACGCATGGCCATTCAAGGTGATCGGTTGCTGGCCTTCCTGCAGGCCCAGTGCCTGCAGGGTTTGCGGCGCGATCCAGGTACGCCCCGGCGGTGCAAAAAACGCCACCATCTGCGCCTGGCTCAGGCGCTGCCCCGCCACCGCGCCACTGCCAGGCAACGACACCGGGTCGATGCCCATCAATTGCAGGCGCGTGTCTTCATGCCCCTTGAGTTGCACCCGCCCTTGTACCACCGGCGACACGGGCCAACCGGCCCGGCGCAATTGGGCGAACAACGCCTGGGGGAAACTGGCACCGTCCGGCGCAACGAGGCTGGCCTGGGGCTCGCCGCCGATCAACTGGCTGGCTCGGGCATAGCTCTCGCGTGCCTGGCTGTTCAACGCCTGCACGCCGGTCAACAGCGCGGTGGCCAGCCACAACCCGGTCAGCACGCTGAAAAACTGCACGGGATGCCGCCGCCAATGGCTCAACAGTGCGCGCAGGGTCCACTGGAACACCGCCATTTCAGGCGTCGCCCGCGGGCATGACACGACCGTGGTGCAACACCACCTGGCGGTCCAGGCGTGCGGCGATGCGCGGGCTGTGGGTAACCATCAACAAGCTGGTAGGGCTGTCGCGCAGCACGTCCAACAGCAGTTGCAGGACTTCGTCGCTGGTGGCCTCGTCAAGGTTGCCGGTGGGCTCGTCCGCGAGCAGCAAGCCTGGCCGCGAGGCCAACGCACGCCCCACCGCCACCCGCTGTTGCTGGCCGCCGGAGAGCTGTTCGGGATAGCGTTTAAGCAAGTCCCCCAGGCCCAGGCGCTCCACCAGCTGCGCTTGCCACCGAGGGTCAAACCGCCCCGCCAGCCGCGCCTGGAAGGCAAGGTTGTCATCGACGCGCAAACTGCCGATCAGGTTGAACTGCTGGAACACCAGGCCGATATCCGTGCGGCGCCAATGGGCCAATTGGGCTTCGCTGAGCTGGTCCAGACGCTGCTCGCCCACCTGGATGCGGCCACCGTCCACACGGTCGAGCCCCGCCACCAGGTGCAGCAGGGTGCTCTTGCCGCTGCCCGACTCGCCCATCAACGCCAGGCTACTGCGCGGGGCCAGGTGCAAATCCACACCCGCCAATACCGTCAGCGGGCCCTGGGGCGTGGCATAGCGCTTGAAAACCCCTTGCACCTGCAACATGGCAACACTCTTCTAAAAGTCGGCAACCGAGAATAACGGCAACGGATCAACGCCACGCAAATTTTTCACATGGATTTCACCGGCCGCCCACTCACCGCACTTTAAATTAGCGGCTAAGTGTCACTCGTCGGCAACTTTAAAGTTGTGCTGCCTGGCCACTTTTAACCGCAACGTGTTCAGCGAAAAGACAGCAACCCTGTGACAGCCTCCCGCGTCACCAAGGGCATTCGCCAAGACGTTGCGCCTAACTATTACAACACTGCCAACAGTGCCCAGGGTGAATAACGTGGTTGATCTTACGCTGGCCAAAGCGCGTTCGCCGCAAGCCTTTTTCAAGCGCCTGGCCCGGCTTTGGCTGGGCATCGCAGTGATCGGCCTGTTGCTCACCGCCAGTCTGCTGTGGCCCTTGTCGCCACGGGACCTGGGTATCGGCAATCGCCTGCTCACCTCCCAGGTTCTGCCGTTGTGGCGCGACGGTGACGTGATTGTGCTGGTGCGTCACGAAGAGCGCTGCGACCGCTCGACAAACCCCTGCCTGGGCCCCGTCGAAGGCCTGACGATCAACGGCAGCCAGCAGGCCGAAAAACTTGGCAAGTCCTTTAAATTACTGGGCATGGACGGCAGCGACATGCTCGCCAGTCCGGCCATCCGCACCGCCCAGACCCTGCGTTTCATGTTTAACAAAAACGCGCTGACCTCCGGCCAGCAAGCCGTGTGCGGGGCCGCCATGGGCGAGGAACTGCTCAGCCACAAGAGCCCCGGCCGCAACCTGATATTTGTCACCCACAGCGGCTGCATCGCCGACTTCGAAAAGACCCTCGGCTTCCCCCACGCGGCCTTCCCCGCGTACGGCAGTGCGCTGTTCGTGCAGGTGCTGCCCAACGGCAAGTTCAAGAGCCTGGGCCTGTTGAACATTCAAGACTGGCCCCTCGCACTCAAACAACCCTAGAACTTCCCCACCACCCACCCCAGCCATGTTCAGTAAAACGACAGCCATCTTCTGGCATGTTTAGTTGCGCCCGTTAGTTAAGGACGTCATGAATATTTTCAACCTCTTAGTGGAAGCCTTGTTGTTGTGCGCTATGACTTCAACACAGCGATTGCGCGCCACTGAACGTCAAGGAGCGACGTTTTAATGACCCGTATTAAACCGCTGCCTTTATTGTTGCTGGCGTTCGCCGCGTTTTATTTATTGCCCTTGGGCCTGCACGGCTTATGGATCCCGGATGAAACCCGCTACGCCCAGATCAGCCAGCAAATGCTGCTGGGCGGCAACTGGGTGGCGCCGCACTTCATGGGCCTGCGCTATTTCGAAAAACCCGCCGCCGGCTATTGGCTGATCGCCCTGGGCCAAGCGGTGTTTGGCCAGAACCTGTTCGGTGTGCGCATCGCTTCGGCGCTCACCACTGGCCTGAGCGTGCTACTGGCTTACCTGATCGCCCGGCGCCTGTGGAATGACCCGCGCAAAAGCTTCGTCTGCGCCCTGCTCTACCTGAGCTTTGGGCTGGTGGCCGGGCAAGCGGGGTATTCCAACCTCGACCCGCAATTCACCTTGTGGGTCAACCTGAGCCTGGTGGCGCTGTGGTTTGCCCTCGACAGCCGCACCTTACGCGGCCGTCTCGGCGCCTGGGCGCTGCTGGGCCTGGCCTGCGCCATGGGCTTCATGACCAAAGGCTTCCTGGCCTGGGCACTGCCGGTGTTGATCGCCGTGCCCTACATGCTGTGGCAACGTCGCGCGGCTGATTTGCTGCGTTATGGCCCGCTGGCTGTGGGTGTGGCGGTGCTGGTTTGCCTGCCGTGGGTGCTGGCGATCCATCTGCAAGAGCCGGACTTCTGGCGGTTCTTCTTCTGGAACGAACATATCCGCCGTTTCAGCGCAGACGACGCCCAGCACGTGCGCCCCTGGTGGTTCTTCCTGCCGATCATCGCCGTGGCGTGCCTGCCCTGGATGGGGCTGCTGCCCAACACCCTGCACAAAACCTGGCAGGAAAAGCGCCAGCCCGCCATCACCTTCCTGGCCCTGTGGCTGCTGCTGCCCCTGGGTTTGTTCAGCCTGAGCAACGGCAAGCTGCCCACCTACATCATGCCGTGCCTGCTGCCCCTGGCGTTGCTGATGGGGCATACCCTGAGCGACCTGGTGAGCGCCGGCCGCACCCGCATCATCTGCCTCAATGGCCTGCTCAACGTTATGATCGGCATGGCGGCGATGGTCGGCCTGATCTACCTGCAAGTCACCAAGCCGCTGTACGGCAACAGCCATGCCGAGATGTTCAGCCTGTCCCTGGCCTTTATCGTGCTGCTGGTGTGGATCCTTACCAACCTGCTGCAAGCCTTGCGCCCACTGACGCGGTGGGCGATGCCAGCGCTGGGCATCGGCCTGCTGGTGGTGTTGCTGCCGTCTGGCATGCCCGCACAAATAACCGACAACGAAATGCCCGACCAGTTTGTGCAAGAGCACCTGCCCGAACTGCAGCAAACCCACGCCCTGCTCAGCAACGAACTGGGCAGCGCCAGCGCCCTGGCCTGGCGCCTGCAACGGCCTGACGTGGCGTTGTACGACACCGAGGGTGAGCTGCGTTACGGCTTGCACTATGCGGGCGCCCTGCACCGAAAGGTCGAACTCGATCAGCTGCAGGGGTGGCTCAACGACGCACGCCAACACGGCTCGGTCGGCGTGCTGATGCGGGTCAACAGCACCAGTGAGCGGCGTGAGGCTGGGCGGTTGCCGTTGGGAGGGACGCGTTATACCAAGGGCTACCTGCAACTCATCCTCTACCCGCCGTTGCCATGATGCTGCGCCTGTTCACCACCGAACCCCGCGCCCTGCTGCTGCTGTTGCTGGGCGTGGCGTATCCGTGGAGGGTTGTTTCATGCGCAGGGGTATGGGAGTGGCATGTTTGTGCCAAACCGCCAATAGTGCATTCAGGCTGAGGGTTTTGGCAGGCTGGCAGCCTGTATGAATGCTTCGTCCAAACTGCTGGCGCCATACGCATTCATGAAGCCTTGGGCGTCGGTGAACCGGTTAAAGCGCTGCTGGCTGATCATGTAGAAGTCATCGCAATGCGCAACGATCTCGTCAACATTGTGAGACGAGACCAACACCGCAACACCTTCCGCCGCCGCGCCTTCCAGGCATCGCCAGATGTGATAGCGAAACTCTGGATCTACGCCCGCAGTGGGCTCATCCAGGATCACAAGGTCTGCATTGGCCGAGAGAAGCGACAGCGTGAAAAACCAGCGCTTTTCTCCGTAGCTGCACAGGGAAGACTTTTTATTCCAGATTTCGCAGTAGCGCTCTGCAATGCCTGGGCTCCATTTTTCGATTTTTTCCAGAGCATGGGCTTGGGCGACCTGGGTATCAGCGCAAAAAATCATGATCATTTTGAAGATGTCGTACATACGAAACACCGGTGGCGTGCTGATGATTTGCGACAGGTACAGCAGTTTTGAGAACGCGTTGTGTATGTCACCGCTGTGCATTTTCTTGAGGCCACACACCACGTCAAAAAAGGTGGTTTTGCCTGAGCCGTTAGGTCCCAGCAAACCGGAAATCGAACCGGCTTCGACTTTCAAGGAGGCACTCTTGAATAAGGTGTGGTGTGCGTAATTGACCCCTAGGGATGTGACGATAAGTTCTTTCATCAGTACCGGCTCCATACGGGGTTGATGACAAGAAACCTGAGGGTTATCCAAAACGCAAAAAAGCAGGTCATGACAGCAACCAACACAACTATTATCGACTCGCTGACGCCCAGGCTCATTACTTGATTGGCCCACCACATGGGGTTGTAAACCTTGATCACCTCGAACAATCGATGAGAAGAATTTACGCTAGCGACACCCACCCCCAACATTAAAAAAGAGAGCACAGAAAAGGCAGTATTGGTATTTTGAAACCCCATAGGAATCAATGTAAACAACAGTGAAATGGCAGAAAATAATACATAGCAAGTATAAAACCTCGCTAAAACATCAAAAAATTCCGCCACCGCCAACGGCCCAAAATAGGGCCGTGTGAAGCAGTAAAAAACAGTGCAATAAACTATTGATATAAAGGAATAAGCGAAATATTGCCCAAACAGGAAGATAGCCTTAGTACGGCCGGTATAGACAAAGGAGCGTAAAAAACCGCTTTCCCTTCGTCCTATAATGTAGAACGCCAGACCAAAGAACGCCACGCTACAGGCTACAAAGGCATAAAACCACGACGTCACTGACAGATAATCTTCCGGCATCCCGTCTGCGTTCGACCGGGCATAAATAATCAAATAGAACGTAGTCACCGGAGATATCACCATCCAAAAAAGCGCAATGGGCTCTTTTAACTGTTCCTTAACAAATAGCCCAGCCAGCAAAAACGGCTTGCACAACAAGTCGCTGCTCATAAATCACCTCATCGTCACCATTCATTCAAAAGCTAGCGACTTTTGAGAGACAATCAAGGCTCGGACGTTTTCATACAACTAAACAATTCAGACATTTCACTCAACACAATCGGACGCCCAACAATTGCCTACCAGACAACCAATAATTGTTTCGTCAATCTGAAAAATTAAGTACAGCCTGATTAACAACTTACTCAATACGCGCCCCAGCGCCCGACCTTACTGACTCAATAACAGAGGTTCTTTAAACGTGTGAAACCGCCCATAAAACCGACAGGTGGTCTTAGTTTTTCACCCCTTGCGCAACGAAGTCACAGCTTGGGTGCCGCCTTCGAATCTTTGATCGGCACTTCCAACTGCCCCCCCTCCACCTGCTCCCGCACCGCCTTCCCCTCCGCCCGATTGCGGATAAACCCAGCACGGGTAAACCGCTCCAGAAACGGCACCGCCAGGGCCTTGTCCGGCGTCAGTGTGGGTTGCTCGGCCACGTCGCCAAACAGGGTGTAGGCCGCCGAGGGCAGGTGCCGGGTGTTGAGGTCGCTGGTGAGGCGGCCTTCTTGCAGCACGATGGCGCGGTTGGTCACCCGTTGCAGGTCGGACAGGCGTTGGGAGATGTAGAGGATGGCCACGCCGCGGGCGCGTTGGCTGTCGATCAGGCCGAGCAGGCGTTCGGCGTCGGTTTCCGACAGGGCGGCGGTGGGTTCGTCGAGGATCAGCAGTTTGGGTTGCAGTACGAAAGCGCGGGCCAGTACCAGCAGGTGGCGGTCAGCGCGGCCAAGGCGCTCGACCGGGAGTTGCAGCGGCAGGTCCAGGCCCAGCCCGGCGGCGATGGTTTGGGCGCGTTGCAACAGGCTTTTGCGGTTGAGCAGAAAGTCGGCGTCGGGTGCGCCGAGTTCGTCGAGCAGCAGGTTCTCGGCCACGCTCAGGCCTGGGGCGATGGCGTCATCCGGGTTCTGATGCACCGCCACGATGCCGACGCGTCGTGCCGACAGCGGCGAAGTAAAGCGTTGCCGTTGGCCATCGACCCACAACTCACCGGCATCCGGGGTCAAGGTGCCGCTGAGGATTTTCACCAGGGTGGATTTACCTGCGCCCATGGCCCCCAGCAATGCCACCCCTTCGCCGGGATAAATGTCCAGGCTGACCTGATCCAGCGCCTTTTGGGCGCCGAAGGTCTTGCACAGATCACACAGTCGGATCAGGGGCTCGGGGTGGTTCATGGCTCATCTCTAAGGCGCAACGGTGACTCATTACAGCGCGAAAAAACGCTGATTTACACCAAACAACAATGAGTTAGGCCCCGGATTAAATGCATTACCTCATGAACAATCCAATAGCTGAATCGCATAGCAAAAAGTTTTTGAGTTATAAGGCCCTTGCCAGCAATTTGTTGAATGCTTTCAGCACCGCGTCCGGCTTTTCCAGCATCAACTGGTGACCGCAGGCCTCCAGCACCTGGAAGTCGGCATTCGGCACCTGCGCGGCCAACGCCTGGCCACCGCTGGCCGGGGTGAGGCCATCGCTGTCGCCAGCCAGCACGCTGATCGGCAGGGCCAGGCTGGGGATCTGTTCGGCGTCCGGCCATTGGGCGTTCTTGGTCAGGGCCTTGAACATATGCAGGCGGTTGCGCTCGGTGAGTTTCTCTTCATAGGCCACCAGTGCCGGGTCGGCCGTGGCATGCCAGGCGCGTTCACGAAAGCCCTTGGCCAGGACCGGACGCAGCCATTCCAGGATCCAGGCCGGTAGCGCCAACAAGCCACCGCTGACCTGCGGACGATACAGCTGAGTACCCAGCAGCAGCGCGGCGTCGATCTTTACCGTCGGCCTGGCCAGTAAGGCGCTGAGGCTCAGGCCAGTGCCAAAGGAATGGGCGACGATCAGGTTTCGCGTGCCGGCATAGCGCTGCAGGATCGCCAGGTAGTCCGCCACCAACTCATGCCAGGCGTAGGCCTGGTCGTCACGCGGGCGAGCACTGTCGCCATGCCCCAGCAGGTCCCAGGCCACCAGGCTGTAGCCCTCGGCCTTGAGGGCCTGCCATTGCGGGCGCCATTGGTCTTTGTTGCCGCCGGCGCCGTGGCAGAAGAACACCACCGTCTCGGCTTGGGTAGTGCCGGGGTGGTGGGCGATGCTCAGGGTGCGGTGGGGGCGGATGTCCAAGGGTTGGCCTTGGACTATTGGCAATTGTGCAAAGGCGTCACTCATAAACACCACATTCCTCGGTAAATAAACTCGGTTGAAAATGTGGGAGCGGGCTTGCTCGCTCCCACATTTAGATTGCGTACTCCTCGGCAATCGCCGATTGCAGCAACGCACGGGTATAGGGATGCCGCGCATCGGCAAACAACCCCGCCGTCGCCCCCTGCTCCACCACCCGCCCGTTCTGCATCACGGCGATGCGGTCACACAGCCGCGCCGCCACCCGCAGGTCGTGGGTGATAAACACGATGCTCAACTTCAAGCGCCGTTGCAGCGACTCCAACAATTCCAGGATCTGCACCTGGATCAATGCATCCAGCGCCGACACGCATTCATCGGCAATCAACACCTTGGGCTCCACTGCCAAGGCGCGGGCAATGCCGATGCGCTGGCGCTGGCCGCCGGAGAATTCATGGGGGTAGCGCTCGAACGCGGTGGACGGCAGCCCAACCAGTTCCAATAGCTCCCGCGCACGGCGCTGCGCTTGAGCCTTCGAAACGCCCTGCACCAACGGCCCGGTCATGATGATGCGGCCCACGGTCTGGCGTGGGTTGAGGGAGGCGAACGGGTCTTGGAAGATCATCTGCACATCGCTGCGCAATGGCCGCAAGCGCGCCTCCGAGAGCGTCGCCACGTCCTGGCCGAGCCACTGGATATGCCCGCTGTCAGCCCGCAGCAAGCGCACCAGGCACCGGCCGAGGGTGGATTTGCCCGAGCCGGACTCACCGACAATGCCCAGGGTTTCGCCTTCGCGCAGCTCCAGCTGCACCGCGTCCAGCGCCTGGGTGGTGCGCTTGCCCCACCACCCGGCACGGCTGCGAAATATCTTGTCCAACTGCGCAGCCTTGAGCACCACCGGCCCGCTGACCACACCCCGTGGCGCCAACGGCTCGGCAGACACCGCCGCGAGCAATTGGCGGGTGTACGCGGCCTTGGGCTCGCGCAGAATCTGCCGGGCACTGCCCTGTTCCACCTGCAGGCCTTTTTCCAACACCAGCACACGGTCGGCTATCGCTTCGACCACGGCAAAATCATGGGTGATAAACAACAAGGCCATGCCCTTGTCCTGCTGGATTTTGCGCAGCAGGTCGAGGATCTGCGCCTGAGTGGTCACATCCAGCGCCGAGGTGGGCTCATCGGCAATCAGCAAGGCCGGATCGAACGCCAGCGCCATGGCAATCACCACCCGCTGGCGCTGGCCGCCGGACAACTCGAAGGGATACGCCAGGCGCAGGCGCTCGGGGTCGGGCAGGCCGACATAGCCGAGCAATTCCACCACACGCTGGCGACGTTGCTGGGAGGATTTCACGCCATGGGCGCGCAGGGTTTCATCGATTTGCTCGCCCACCCGCAGCAGCGGGTTCAGCGCACTCATGGGCTCCTGGAACACCATGCTGATATCGCGCCCACGCAGGTCGCGCATGGCGGCTTCGCTGCGGTTGGCCAGGTCTTCACCACGCAACAGCAGGCGCCCGCTTTCCACCGTCAGCGGCACCGGCAATTGGCGCAGCAGCGCCTTGGCCAACATGGATTTGCCCGAGCCGGACTCGCCCACCACACACAAACACTCACCGCTGCGCAGTTGCAGCGACAGGTCGTACAGCGCATGGCTGCGGTCGGCACCGGCCGGCAAGGCGATGCGCAGGTGCTCCACACTCAATAACGTCATAGCGACCTCTCCGGTTCAAAGGCCACGCGCAGGCCTTCGCCCACCCGGTTGACGGCCAGCACGCACAGCACAATCGCCAGCCCCGGCAAGAAGCTCATCCACCAGGCGTCACGCAGCAGGCCACGGGAGGCGTTGATCATGTAGCCCCAGCTCATGGCCTCGGGGTCGCTCAAGCCCAGAAAGGCCAGCGCTGCCTCGGTGAGGATCGCGGTGGCCATTACAAAGGTCATGGTCACCAGCAATGGCGCCAGGGCGTTGGGCAGGATTTGCTGGGTAACGATGCCCCATGGCGACTGCCCCAGCACCCGCGCCGCCTGCACGAATTCGCGCTGGCGCAAGGTCAGGAATTCACTGCGCACCAGCCGCGCTACGGCCGGCCACGCCACCAGTGAGATAGCCAGCACGATGGAGCCCAGGGACGGTTCCAGCACGGCCACCAGGATCACCGCCAGCACCAACTGCGGAATGATCTGGAAGAACTCCGCGATGCGCATCAACACGCCGTCGAGCCAGCCGCCGAAGTAGCCGGCGATAGCGCCGACAATCAGCCCCACCAGCAAGGTCGAGAGACTCGCCAGCGCGCCAACGGCCAGGGACACGCGGGCGCCGTAGAGCAAGCCGCTGCCCAGGTCACGACCAAGCAGGTCACTGCCCAGCCAATGGGCGGCATCCTGGAACGGCGGCAGCATCGGCTGGGTGTTCATTTCCCAGGGCGAGCTGTCGGTCAGCCACGGCGCCGTCAGCGCCAGCGCGGCCAGCAATAACAAAAACACCGCGCCCAGCAGCGCCGATGGCTGGCGGATAAAACGCTTGAGTACCGCCATCAGCCCTGTCCTCCGGCACCAATACGCGGGTCGAGGAAACGGCAGATCACATCGGTCAACACGTTAAAGCCCACCACCAGAATCGAGATCACCAGAAAGCCGCCCATCAACACGCCATAGTCGCGTTGAGCGAGGGAGTCGTACATCAAGCGGCCGATGCCGGGCCAGGAATACACCACCTCCACCAACAGGGCGCCGCTGGCCAGTTGGCCCAGTTGCAAACCGGCGAAGGTCACCACCGGCAGCAAGGCATTGCGCAGCACATGCACATACAGAATCCGGCGCGGGTGCAGGCCCTTGGCGTGAGCGGTGCGTACGTATTCCTGCCCGAGGGCGTCGAGCACGGCGGCGCGGGTCAGGTGGATATACAGGGCCAAAAACAGCACGCTCAGGGACAGGCACGGCAGCAGCAAGTGCTGCAGGCGGTCGAGCAGCGAGAAGTCACGGCCCACGGTTTCCATGCCGAACGCCGGGAGCCAATCCAGGCTCACGGAAAACAGCAAAATCATCAGCATCGCCAGCCAGAACGGCGGCATCGCAAACAACAACAGGGCGCCTTGGGAGATCACCCCATCGAGCCAGTGCCGTTTCTGCCGGGCACGCGCCGCCAGCACCCCCAAGGTCACCCCCAGCACCGACGACAGCACAAACGCCGAGCCCATCAAGGCCAGCGTGGCTGGCAAGCGTTCGCTGATCAGCGCCCACACCGTGGTCTGGTTGCGATAGGAATAGCCCAGGTCCAGGTGGGCGATATGGCCCAGGTAGATCAGCAACTGGTGCAGCAGCGGCTTGTCCAGGCCCATGGTCTGGCGCAACTGCTCGATAAACTGCACATCGTCCACCCCCGCTTCACCGGCCAGCAGCAACGCCGGGTCGCCCGGCGCCAGGCGGATCAACAGGAAGCTCAACACCAGCACCGCCACCACCATCAGCAGCGCCTTGAACAGGCGCCCGCCGAGATACAGCACGCCGTTCATGGCGCCGGGGCGTCGAGGTAGACGCTTTCGTAGTCTTCGTTAAGGCTGGTGGCGGTTTGCAGCAGGTTTTTCACTTGCTTGTGAAACAGCGTCGGGTAGCGCATTTCGAAGATCGGTGCGATGGGCAGGTCGGTGTTCAGTCGGTTTTCCAGCTGGCTGTAGAGTTGGGTACGCTGCGGGCCCTGCGGCGTGTCGGCAACCTTGGCCCACAAGGCGTCCGCCTCGGGGCTGTTGTAGCCGCTGACATTGGCAAACGGCGAGGTCTTGAGAATGTAGTCGGAGCGGAACAGGTAGGCGCTGGTCAGGTACGGGTCGCCGATCTGGAAGATAAAGTTGTAGGTCAGGTCGAAGTCCCAATCACTGACGCGCTGGAACCAGGTGGCCGAATCCGACGTCACCACCTGCACCTTGAAGCCCAAGGGTTGCAACGATTGCTTGGTGTACTCGGCCAGGCGCTCCCAGGCGCCACCCTTCTCGCCGTTGAGCAGGCGGATACGCACCGCGCCCACATCCACGCCCGACTCAGCGATCAGCGCCTTGGCTTTTTTCACGTCATAGGCGTACTGCGGCAACTGCGGGTCGTGGTACGGCGAGGTCGACACAAACGGCCCCTGGGCGACTTTGCCCGAGCCAAAGAAGATGTTGTCGACAATGAACTGGCGGTTCAGCGCATACAGGATCGCCTGGCGCACCTTGGGGTTGTTCAACGGCGGCTTGCGCGTGTTGATCTGCAAGAAGGCCAGGCCCGAGTACAGCTCCCAGCCCTTCTCCGACGACTGCACATCCGGCAAGGCCGTGAGGCGCTTGAGGTCGGAATAGTCGGCATCGCCGCTGCGCAGCACTTGCACGTCATTGCGCTCGAAGGCTGCGGCGCGGGAGGAACCATCGGGGATCACGTGGAAGATGATGCTGTCGAGGTGCGGCAGGCCTTTTTTCCAGTAGTTAGGGTTTTTGGCCAGCTTGATGTAGGCACCGCGCTTCCATTCCACGAACACAAACGGGCCAGTGCCGACCGGCTTGAGGTTATAGGGGTTGTTACGAAAATCGGTGTTCTCGTAGAGGTGCTTGGGCACCACCGGGCGCAAGCCGCTGCCCAGGGCCGAGAGCAAGGGGGCGAAGGGTTTCTTCAACTTGAACACCACCTGCTGCGGGCCCGTGGCGGTGATGCTGTCCACGTACTCGGTGATGATCCCGCCCAGGCGCTTGTCCACTTCGGGGTAGAAGGTCTGGAAGCTGAACACCACATCATCGGCGGTGAAGGCTGGGCCATCGTGCCAGTGCACGTTGTCTTGCAGCGTGAAGGTGTAGGTGAGGCCGTCCGGGGAAATGGTCCAGGACTTGGCCAGCACCGGTTTGGGGTTGAGGTCGGTGTCGAAGGTCAGCAGGCCTTGCAGCACCTTGCCGCTCACGTATTGGGTGGACACATGGCTGACCACGCCGTGCATCAGCGACGGCGGCTCGGGCTGGGCCACCAGGTTCAACACCCCGCCCTCCTGGGGTTGCGCCTGGGCCTGGCCGGCCAGCAACGCGGTGCACAGGCCAATGGATGACAGGGCGCGGCGGAAAGAGAATGGGCGCATGAAGGCTCCTCGAATGGAAAAGTTCTACGAGGGATTTTGCAAGGGCTGTGCCATGGGGGCTTGGGCCAGGGCTTGTTGCAATCAGCGGTGATCGGGCTGATGAAAAATCCACAGTGATTCGCGCGAGTGTGCAAAAAGCAGCAGCAAAACCATCCCAATGTGGGAGGGGCGGTGCGACGATTCGACTTGCCCCCGATAGCGGTATATCAGAGACAAATGGGCAAGCTGACACACTGCTATCGGGAGCAAGCCCCCTCCCACATCGACTGTGTAGTGTTCAGGTGGCACAGGGTTTGCCCTGTCATCTCCATCTGACCCCACGAGCCTTAACCCCATGTCACTGGATTACCTGGGCAACCCCCTCGACACCCTCAACCCTTCCACCCGCCAGGGTGTGGACGACTTCATCGGCGGCTTCCTCAGCTACCAGCCGCGCGCCGAAGGCATCCTCGCTGCGGCCGATGCCGACCCCGACTCGGCCCTGGCCAACGCCTTCGCCGGTTTGCTGCTGATGTTCATCGAGTCGCCCGAGGGCCCAAGCCTGGCCGAGCACTACCGCCAGCGCGCCGCCGCCGTGAACAGCGACCACCCGCGCGCCCAGCTGTACCTGGCCGCGCTGCAGGCCTGGATCCACGACGACCTCGACCAGGTCCTGCACCTGAGCGAACACCTGCTGGACCGCTACCCCCGCGACCTGTTCGCCGCCAAGCTCAACCAGTACCTGGAGTTCAACCGCGGCAACTGGCCCGCACTGCTGCGCATCGGCCTGAAAGCCACCTCTGGCGCGCCCGACATCGCCCACAGCCATGGCCTGCTGGCCTTCGCCTTCGAGCAGTGCCACCTGCTGGAAGAAGCCGAAACCAGTGCCCGAGAGGCATTGCGCCTGCAACCCTCGGAACCCTGGGCGCAACATGCGTTGGCCCATGTGATGCTGACCCAAGGCCGTATCGAGGAAGGCACTGAGTTCCTGGAAGGCGTGGCCCATCACTGGGCGGGTTTGAACTCCTTCATGTACACCCACAACTGGTGGCACCTGGCGCTGTTCTACCTGGCGCGGGGTGAAGACCAACGGGTGCTGGAGATTTACGACCAGCACGTATGGGGCATCCTCCCGGAATACTCCCAGGACCAGGTGGGCGCTGTGTCGTTGCTGGCGCGCCTGGAACTGGCAGGGATCGATGTGGGCCAGCGCTGGCAGGCATTGGCGCCATACCTGCAACGGCGCGTGGGGGATACCGTGCAGCCGTTCCTGAGCGTGCAGTATTTGTACGGCCTGGCGCGGGCCGGCAAGCCCGAGGCGGATGAGCTGTTGGCAGCGTTGCACGAACACAGTGTTGCTGCGCGCCCGGTATGGGGTGAGGTGACCCTGCCGTTGGCCAAGGGCTTGCTGGCCCATGCCCGAGGGCACTGGCAACAGGCGCTGGAGCAACTGACAATCGCCCTGCCGCGCCTGAATGAAATCGGCGGCAGCCATGCGCAGCGGGATCTGTTTGCCCAGGTGGAGTTGGATGCGCGGTTGAAGGCTGGGGATTGGTTTGGCGCGCAGCAAACGCTGGAGTTGCGCCGTCGGTATGACGGATGGGATGTGCCGACGAATCGGAGTTTGGGGCGGGTGTATCAAGCGCTGGGCTTGCCTGAACAGGCGGATAAGGCCCAAGCCCGATTACAAACAGTGATAGGCCCCAAAGAAAAATAACAGCCGCGCAATAGCGTTTCGCGATGAAAACCGGCCCCGTTAAACCTGTCACTTTTGACAGTTCAACAACCGGCTAAATTCTGGAAAATGGAGCAGCACAGTGAAATAAATTGCTCTTTCAGGAATCCCGTCATGAAAAATATACTCCCGCCGCAAGCCATTACCCCCCCCGATGATTCATCTGAGAAAACCACCGGAGAAATGATAATAAAACTGGACAACACATCCATGAAGGCACCAAAGCTTGATCCCATACTTTTCAGGAAATACCAGACGCCTATCACCTTTTGGCAAGTGGTGGGCATTCGTTTTATACCCATGCCTAAGGAGGATATTTCACAGGTAATTGTCAACATCTACGATTATTTGAATGATGGGGAATACTCCATCACCCGTGGTGGCCCGGCATCGATTGTGTGTCACATCACCCCCCTCAACACGGGTCTTAACCCTGAAATCTGGCAAGCCGAGAGTGGCACTATAAAGTTCAGACTCAATCGTACGCCGGGAAAAACCCATATAGTCGCTGAGTTCAAAGATTGCGTCGTAGTCTCTGACAAGAATCCTAAAGCCAGCTTCTGGCTAGCGGGAAAATGTGAGGCTCAGGATGCACTGACTTACCCATGATATGGACTTCCCCAGCAGGATCAGCAGCTTTTGATATAGCCGATAATGAGCTAATTAAAAGCTGCTTGAGGAACCTCACAAGCTGCCCCGGATAGTTACCGACGGGTCAGGAACACCGTCACATCAACGTTGCACAAAAGACCCCCCGCGCAATCCCCCGCGCCACACAATCAGCTGCCGCCGCGCCAATCCGGCCGATCTCCACCTGCCGTCGTGGTCCGTCCGTGATTTCCACTGCCGCCGAAGCCAAGGCAAACACGGTGTCCCCATCAAACGGCAAATGCGCCGGGCGCACCGCCCGTGCAATCCCATCCTGGGCCATGATCGCCACGCGCTTGCACTCGGCCACCGTCAACCGTGCGGTACTGGCCACCACCACCAGCGTGGTATTGGCCCCGGCTTGCAGGCGGCCCATGGAGTCCAGGCGCGATAACTCCGGCATCGGGTCGCTGCAATCCATCTCGGTTTGCGGCCGGTGGCCCCCGAACTCCCCCGCCACTTCCCAGGGCCAGGCCCAGAAGGTCTTGCCATCGGGCATGTACACCGAGCCGATCGGGTTGGCGACCACCAGCGCAGCGACGATCAGGCCATCGCCCAAATCCAGGGAGGCCGTGCCCAACCCGCCCTTCAACACCCCGGCCATGGCGCCCCTGCCCGCGCCCACCGAGCCCAGTGCAAAGTCGTCACCGGCATTGGCCAGCGCTTCAAAGCCCAGGCGCCGGTAAGGCGGTTCCAGGCCCCAGTCCTTGTCGCCGCCATTGGCCAGGTCGTGCAACACCGCAGCAGGCACGATGGGGATGGCCGGTGCACCGGGCTTGAGATGCAAACCGACTTGATCCTGGGACAGTTTGGCCGCCACGGCATCGGCGGCGCCCAGACCGAATACCGAGCCACCGGCGAACACCAGGGCGTGGAGTTGGCCGACCATGTTCTCCGGCTCCAGTGCTGCAGTTTCGCGACCACCGGGGCCACCGCCGCGGATGTCGATGCTGGCGGTCCAGAAACCATCGGGGCGGATCACCGTAACGCCGGTATCGACGTGCAGGTCCGTGGCGTGGCCGACCGTGAGGCCTGGGATATCGGTGAGGGCATTGCGCGGGCCGGGTCTAGGCATACAGAAAAAGCTTCCTTGGGTTTAGGTATGGCGTGGGGTGAGCAAGCCGTGTGCCAAACGCGGCTGCCCCGCCCTGACGGCGCAAAACCCGAGCACCACAAAAAACCGCTGCACAAAAACCAACACCCTGCCTGCTGCCCTGTTAGAAAAACACCAACAGCCCACACCAACACCACTCAACCATCTGTTTTATATAGATTTTTTCAGATGGCACAGCCCTTGCTCTCACACCCATACCAGAGCTTGAACTCAACAAGCCACCTTACCCATTGGAGTGTTGCCCATCATGAATACGTCCCGCGCCACCGGCCGCAGGCCCAGCAAGGCCTTTGCCCACACCCTGTTATTTGTCGCCCTGTGCGAGGCCGCCAGCTACAGCAGCCTGACCCTCGCCGCCGACGCCCCGGCCAGCGACAACCCGCTGGACACTGTGGTGGTGATCGGCAACCGTGGCCAGGCGCGCACCCTGGCCGAAAGCCCGGCGCCGGTGGATGTGATTTCATCCAAACAATTGCTCGCCACCGGCCAGGGTGACCTGACCCGCGCCCTGAGCAAGGTGCTGCCATCGCTCAACCAGCCGGCGTCGTCGGGCTTCGGTTCCACGTCGGTGGTGCGCCCTATCAGCCTGCGCGGCCTCAATGGCGACCAGGTGCTGGTGCTGGTCAACGGCAAGCGTCGTCATAACAGCGCGCTGCTCAACAACGGCACCTACCTCAACTCCGGCTCCCAGCCGGTGGACCTGGACATGATCCCCACCGCCCTGGTGGATCACGTCGAAGTGCTGCGCGACGGTGCCTCGGCCCAGTACGGCTCGGATGCTATCGGCGGCGTGGTCAATGTGGTGCTCAAGCAGACCGACCACGGGGGCAGCCTGTCCACCAGCTACGGCCAGAACTACGAAAACGGCGACGGCGAGACCACCCGCCAAACCGGCAACGTGGGCCTCGCGCTGCCCAACGACGGTTTTATCAACCTCGCCCTGGACGTGAAAAAACAGAAAATCTCCGACCGTTCCGACAACGCGCCCTATACCGACTCTGCCGGCAACACCAGCCTGCAGCACACCTACTACGGCACCGGCCTGCCTGAAGCGCGCAATTTCAGCCTGGGCTACAACGCCGAACTGCCGGTGGATGACGCCCTCACCCTCTACTCGTTCTCCACCTACACCCGCCGCAACTCGGAAAAACCCCTGGCCTTCCACCAGCCCGCGAGTTTCGACGGTATCGCCACGCCGTTCCCCGAAGGCGTGGAAGACACCCTGCGCTTTATCGAAAATGACTTTCAGGTGGCCGTCGGCGGCAAGGGCGAACTGGGCGGCTGGAACTACGACCTGTCCAGTACCTACGGCCAGGACCACGCCGAAGCCACCCTGCGCCACACCTATAACCTGAGCTATGGCCTGGATTCGCCGACCTCGGTGGACACCGGCGTGAAAACCTTCAGCCAGTGGACCAACAACCTCGACCTCACCCGTGCCTTCGACCTCGGCCTGCACAAACCCACGCAAATCTCCTGGGGCCTTGAACAGCGCTATGAGAACTACAAGATCGGCAAGGGTGACTACGCCTCCTACGCCAGCGGCCCCTTCACCACCGGCGCCAGCGGTGGCCTGATCGCGCCGGGCACCATCTCCGGTGCCGGCACCACCCCGCAAGACGCCGCCGAAAAAGGCCGTACCAGCCTGGCCGGCTACGGCGAGATCGGGCAGGACCTCACCGACAAATGGCACATCGACCTGGCCGGTCGCTACGAGCACTACAACGACGGCTCGGGCACCACCACCAATGGCAAGTTCGCCACCCGCTACCAGTTGACCCCGATCCTGGCCGTGCGCGGCTCCTTCAGCACCGGTTTCCGCGCGCCGTCGTTGGCCCAGCAGATCTACAGCTCCACTTCGCAAACCAGCGTCAACGGCCAGCTGTTCGACTACCGCAACGTGGCGGTCAACTCCGATGTGGCCAAGGCCCTCGGCGCCGACACCTTGAAGCCTGAGAAATCCACCAACTTCGGCCTGGGCCTGACCCTGCAGCCTACCGACGCCACCAGCATTACCCTTGATGCCTACCAGATCAAAATCAAGGACCGCATCGCCCAGACCGGCTACCTGGGCGGCACCCCGCAAATCAGCGCCATCCTCGCCGCAGCCGGGCTCAACCCGAACCAGGCCGTGACCTACTTCACCAACGCCCTGGACACCACCACCCGTGGCGTTGACCTGGTAGGCGATTACCGCCAGAGCATCGGGGCGTACGGCAACCTGCGCTACACCCTGGGCTTCAACTGGAACACCACGCAGATCGATGATATCCACGCCTCCAGCGTGGCCCAGCAAGCCCTGGGCCCAACCGGTGGCTACGACCGCCAGCGCCAGGGCAACCTCAAATACGGCCTGCCCCAATCCAAGCTGTTGCTGGGCACCACCTGGACCTGGGAAAAACTCGAAGTGGGCCTGAACCTGACCCGCTACGGCGAGTACACCCAGTACGGCACCGCCGAGATCTACGACCGTACCTTCTCGCCGGCGTGGATTACCGACCTGAATATCGACTACCACCTGACACCGGCCATCACCCTCAACGCCGGCGCCAACAACCTGTTCAACAAGTACCCGGAACGCACCGACCTGGCCAGCAGCTCCGGCGGCTTCCCCTACGGCAACTTCTCGCCTTACGGCACCACCGGCGGCTACTGGTACACCGGCGTGACGTACAACTTCTAACCCTGGCCACGGGGCCGGTTCGCCGGTTCCGTGTGGCACTTTTTCGGGAGCCTGTTCATGACCCGCCGCACCGACCAACTCAAGCTTGGGGCCTTCCTCGCCAACAGCGGCCATCACGTCGCTGCCTGGCGCCACCCACTGGCCCAGGCCGATGCCAGCCTGGATTTCGAGCATTTCAAGCACATTGCCCAGACCGCCGAACGCGGCAAATTCGATGCGTTGTTCATCGCCGATGTGGTTGCGCTGTGGGGGCACCATCACGATGCGCTCAGCCGCACGGCCCGCGCTGAACACTTTGAACCCCTGACCCTGATGTCGGCCCTGGCCGCCGTCACCAACAACATTGGCTTGATCGCCACTGCGACCACCACCTACAACGAGCCCTACCATATCGCCCGTAAGTTCGCGTCCCTGGACCACCTGTCCAAGGGCCGCGCCGCCTGGAACCTGGTCACCTCCGTGGTTTCCGATGAAGCCTGGAATTTCGGCCGCGAAAACCATGTGGACCACGGCGACCGCTACCAGCGTGCCGAAGAATTCCACGACGTGGTCAAGGACCTGTGGGACAGCTGGGACGACGACGCCTTTACCCGCGACAAGGCCAGCGGCGAGTACTTCGACCCAACCAAGTTGCATACCCTCAACCACCGTGGCGAACACTTTGCCGTACGCGGCCCGCTCAACGTGGCGCGCCCGCCCCAGGGCCACCCGGTGCTGGTGCAGGCCGGTGCGTCGGAGCCGGGCAAAAACCTCGCCGCCCGCGTGGCGGAAGTGATCTTTGCCCACTCCCATAGCCTGGAAGGCGCCCAGGCGTTCTATCAGGACATCAAGCAACGCGCTGCCGACTTGGGGCGTGACCCGGACCACATCAAGATCCTGCCCGGCGTCACACCCTTTATCGCCGACACCCGCGAGCAGGCCCAGGCCTTGTTCGAAGAGTTCCAGGCCCTGATCGATCCGGTGCTGGGCCTGCGCTTGCTGGCCGACACCCTGGGCGATGACATCGACCTGTCCGGCCATGACCTCGACGGCCCGCTGCCCGACACGCCCGTGGGCCAGCGCGGCAGCCGCCGCGACAAGGTGCTGGAACTGGCCCACAGCGAGAACCTGAGCATCCGTCAGCTGTACTTGCGCCTGGCCGGAGGCAACCCGGTGATCGGCACTGCCGAGGACGTGGCCGACCACTTTGAGGCGTGGTTCCAGGCCCGCGCGTGCGATGGCTTCAATGTGTTCTTTCCGTACTTCCCTGGCGCCATTGATGTGTTTGTCGATCAAGTAACGCCGTTGTTGCAGGCACGCGGTGTGTTCCGCCAGGCCTACGAAGGCACCACCCTGCGCGACAACCTTGGCCTGCCGCGCCCGGCCAACCGCTTTACCACAGGAGTACCGGCATGAAACCCAGCGCATGGATGCTGGCCCTGGGCAGCGTGATCGCGCCCAAGGCCTTTGCCTTGAACATCTTGCTGAGCAACGACGACGGCTATCAGCACCCCAACATTCGTGCGCTCTATACCGAGCTCAAGGCCCAAGGCCACAGCGTGAAGATCGCGGCGCCGCAAAGCGACCAGAGCGCCCGTGGCGGTTCGTTTTTCTTCGGCCGCGAAGTCACCGTGGGCCATGACAGCGACCCGGCCTACCCCGACAGCTACTACATCAGCACCACCGATAAGGGCCTGTGCCAGAGCGCCGAATGTGCCGGCAAGGACGTGCAGATCCAAATCAGCGGTACACCGGTGATGGCCCTGCTGATGGGCCTGAACAAAGTGCTGCCCCACCCCGACCTGGTGATCGTCGGCCCCAACCCCGGCAACAACCTGGGGGCGATCAATATGGCCTCCGGCACCTTCAACGCCGCGAGCGTGGCGTTGCAGGCGGGCATTCCGGCGTTGGCGGTGAGCACCGACCTCAAAGAGAAAGACCCCCAGCGCGCCGCCGTTCTGGTGGCCAAGCTGGTGCGCGCCCTCGACCAGCACCGCCAACCCGACGGTGCCCTGCTGCCGCCGGGCCTGGGCCTGAATATCAACCTGCCCAAGGACACCCAGATCAAAGGCGTGAAGCTCACCCGCGTCGGCAGTTACGTGGGTTTTGAGGCGCTGTACACCGACGACCTCAAGCAATTCAACCTGCCGGGCAAACCCGGTATCGGTTTCCAATACAGCCCCGCCGCCACTGCCGCGCAGCAGAACGATGAAGCGGTGTGGCTGAACAAGGGCTACCTGACCATCAGCCCGTTCAGCGGCCTGCCAGAATCCATCAGCGCAGGGCCGGCGTTGCAGAAACAATTGGCCCAGGAGGTGAAGCCATGAGTGCAGGCTTTTCCCTGGGCTTCTTGAGCCGGGTCTACAGCCCCCGTTTTGATCCCAAGGTCTACCGCGACACCCTGGAGCTGTTCAGCGTGGCCGAAGCACTCGGCTTCGACAGCGGCTGGGTCGCACAACACCACTTTGCCAGTGAGCAGGGCCGGTTACCGTCGCCCTTGGTGTTGTTGGCGGCGATTGCCCAGCGCACCCAACGTATCAGCCTCGGCACCGGGATTATCGTGCTGCCCCAGGAAGCCCCACTGCGCCTGGCCGAAGATGCCGCCGTGCTCGACTTGCTCAGCAACGGGCGCTTGGAACTGGGCTTGGGCGCGGGTTTTGATCCCGAGACCTTCCTGGCCTTTGGCCGCGAGCATGACGCCCGCCATCGGGACTACGAACAGCACCTGCAACACCTGCTCAATGCCCTGGGTAACGCACCATTGACCGACAGTGGCTCGCGCCTGCTGCCACGGGCCAGCGGCTTGAGCCATCGATTGTGGGAGGCCACCTCCCGCGTCGAGTTGGTGGCTGAACGCGGCCATGGCTTGATCATGGCGCCCAACCCACATCTGCCTCCCGAGGCGGGCGTGGAACTGGTAACCCGCTACCGCAACGCCTGGACCGGCGACAACGGCACCCCGGCGCGCGTCGCCCGCGTGCAAGCGTTGCTGCCGTCCCCGGACGACGCCACCCGCCGCGACATCCAGGCCTACGTCCAACGCCAGCAAAGCATCGGCGTGCTCAAAGGCACGCTAAACGATGATTTCGACACCACCCTCAAGCGCCTGGGCGTACTCCACGGCCCGGTGGAGCGCATCATCGAGCAATTGCAGCAAGGCCCGGCGCTGACCGCCCACGACCAGTTGATCCTGCAAGTGCAAACCACCAGCACCCCATTGCGCGAGGCCATCCGCGCCCTGGAAATCATCCGCGAGCACATCGCCCCAGCCCTCGGCTGGCAGCCCACGGGAACCCCGTCATGACCTTCAAACTGGGCTTTTTGAGCCACGCCTTTGGCGATGACCCACAGCAGGTGTACCGCGACCTGATCGAACAATTCGAAGTGGCCGAAGCCTTGGGCTTCGACGGCGGCTGGATTGCCCAGCACCATCTGAGCAATGGCTTTGGCCGCTTGCCTTCGCCGTTGGTGTTGCTGGCGGCGGTGGCCGAGCGCACGCAGCGTATCGAATTGGGCACCGGGGTGATTGTGCTGCCGTTCGAAGACCCGATCCGCCTGGCCGAAGATGCCAGCGTGCTGGATGCCCTGAGCGGTGGGCGGGTGCAACTGGGCCTGGGCAGTGGCGGTGCCAACCTGGATAACTTCAGTGCATTCGACCGCGACCCCAGCCAACGCCAGGCCGACTTCGCCCAGCGCCAGCAGCGCCTGCAACACCTGGTGCAAGGCTCGCCGCTGACCGCTGAGTTGACCCTGCAACCACCCGCCCCCGGCCTGGGCGAACGCCTGTGGCACTCCCACGGCAGCACCGAGGGCGCCGTCTACACCGCCCAACAGGGCAATGGCCTGCTGCTGGGCACTGCCACCCATGATCCGCTGACGGTGCAAAAGCCCTTGGCCGATGCGTACCTGAACGCCTGGCAGCACCCGCAGCGCGCTCCGCGGATTGGCGTGGTCCGTGCGATCTTCCCTGCCGCCGACCGTGCCAGCGCCCAGGCTGAACTGGCGGTGGATATCGAGCGGCATATCCCGCGCCTGCAACGCGAAGGCCTGATCGACCAGGCGGTGGACTTGCAGGAACACCTGCGCCTGATGAACGTGCACCACGGCCATCCCGACGAAGTGATTCAAAGCTTGCAACAGGATCCGTCCCTGCTGCCTTATGCTGACTACCTGATTGCCGTGGTCCAGGCCGAAAGCTCGACCCAGGCGCAGATCCTCAAGCGTTTGGAAACCCTGGCGCGGGACATTGCCCCGGCTCTGGGTTGGAAAAGAACATGACCGACAGCACGCCCCTTGAATTCAGTTGGCTATTGCCCCTGTGCACCCCCGACTGGGCCGCGCGGCCGGGGCAATGGATTCAGCTGGCCCAGGCCGTGGAATACGCCGGCCTCGATGGCCTGTGGGTACCCGGCGGTGCCCTGTGTGCCGATAGCCTGGGGGTGGCGGCAGCGTTGTGTGCCCACACGCGGCGGGTGCGCCTGGCCGTGAGCGTGCCGCCGGAGGTGATGCTGCCGGCGGCATTGGCCACCACCTTGCAGAGCCTGCAATCCATCAGCGGCCACCGGGTGCAACTGCACCTGCCCAACAGCGAGCGCAGTGCGTTTGGTGAATGGCTCAACCGTGACCAGCGCAGCGAACGTATTGGCGAGTACCTGCAGATCCTGCGACAGCTGTTGGCGCCCAACCAGGGTGGGCTGGATTACCAGGGCCTGTATTTTCAACTGGAAAATGCCGGCGTCGCCCGCCGTGAACTGCCCGCGCCCACCCTGGTGCTGGACGACAGCCACAGCCATGCGCTGGTGGCCGAACATGCCCAGACCTGCCTGCTCGCCCCCGGCTCTACGCAGTGGCTGGCCAAAGAGATACAACGCTGGCGAGCGATCCAGCCGACGCTCACCTTTGCCTGCACCTTCGGCCTGATCCTGGACGACAGCGAAGACCTGGCCTGGGAAACCGCTGCGCGTTTGTTGCCGGTGCCGGAGCTACCCACGCAAACCCTGGCCACCGTGCCCCGTGCGCGCCATCCGTTGCGTCAATGGGAAGTGCACCCGAACGTGCTGCAACTCACGCCGGGGCAACCGTTGATCCTGGTGGGCACCCCACAACAGATCGCCACGCGCCTGCAGGAACTGCACGGCCTGGGCTTGAACCACCTGATCCTGGAAGGCGGCCCGGCCGTCAGCGACGTGTTGCGCTTTGGCGAACAGGTATTGCCCCTCTTGCGCAAGGAGCGCCTGCACCATGAGCACTGATGTCCGCCCGCCGATCCAGCTGGACTGGTTCCTGCCCACCAACGGCGATGGCCGTCACCTCACCAGCAGTGGTTTGCCCAAGGTCGGGCTGTTTCAACAAGGTGAACGGGCCCCCACCCTGGACTACCTGCGCCAGATCGTGCGCGCCACCGAGCAGGCCGGGTTCGACGGCATCATGGTGCCCACCGCCAGCGGCTTCGAAGACCCGTGGCTGATCACCGCCGTGCTGGCCCAGGAAGTGCGCCGCCTGAAATTTCTGCTCACCTTGCGCCCCGGCACCGAGCTGCCCGCCTACACCGCGCATCGCGCAGCGACCTTGCAGTTGCTGAGCGAGAACCGCCTGGCACTGCATGTGGTGACCGGTTCCAGCCGCTTCGAACAACGTTCCCTCGGGGACTTTCTGGAGCACGACGAGCGCTATGCGCGCACGGCTGAGTTCCTGCAGGTGTTCCAGGCGGTGTGGGCCGGCCAGCCACCGGCACACCCTGGCCGTTACTACCGCAGCGGCATCCACACCCCGATTGCACCGGGTGCCGAGGCACCGCCGATCTACTTCGGCGGCGCCTCCGAAGCCGCCGAGCGTGTGGGGGCTGCCCATGGGCAAACCTACCTGATGTGGTGCGAACCACCGGCGATGATCGCCGAGCGTATCCAACGCATGCGCGACCTCGCCGCCGCCCAGGGCCGCACCTTGCGCTTCGGCCTGCGCCTGCATGTCTTCGCCGCGCCGACCGACGACGCAGCGTGGGCGCATGTGGAACGCCTGCTGCAAGAAATCCCCAAGGACGCCATCGACCAGGCCCAGCGGCAAATGGCGGCCTATGAGTCCGTCGGCCAAAGCCGCCAGACCCAACTGATGCAAGGCCGCGGCCGCGGCGCACGGGAACTGGAAGTGTCAGCCAACCTGTGGGCAGGTGTGGGCCTGGTGCGCGGGGGCGCGGGCACTGCGCTGGTGGGCAGCTACGCGCGGGTGGCGGAGCGGATCGAGGAGTATCACCAACTGGGGGTGGACAGCTTTATCCTGTCGGGTTTCCCCCACCTGGAGGAGTCGATTCATGTGGGGGCCCAGGTGTTGCCGTTGTTGCGCAAGCTCGCGGCCGCACCGGCAATGCCCTGTGGGAGGGGCGGATCAGCCAAGTGATCTGGAGGCGGGCACACCGCCATCGGGAGCAAGCCCCCTCCCACAGTTGAATCGATTTACACCTGATAAAAACAGGCTGCCATCGCACGTATCTAATCACCGTGCCTTATTGGTAGGGAATCAACCGATCCCGATCAAGATCACGCATCAGCTCACCCAGCATTTCACTCTCACTGCGCGGCTCGGTCATCGGGATATACCAGGTCGTCGCCGTCCAGCCGCCACGCTTGTAGGCATAGGCCTTGACCAATTGCCCGTCCTTGTACAGCGAGCCATGCAACTGCCGCTCATAGGTATAGGGAATGGGCACCGTCAGTAACGTCAACGCCCCCAGTACGGCCGGGAGCACTCCGGCGCCTTTGCCGCCGCTCTGGTCCACCAGCAGGCTGTAGCCGGTCTTGCTGAAACCGCCATCCAGAAAGCTGAACGCACCGGTCTCGCGCAGGCGCTGGATAACTTCGCGCTGTTTCTGCTGGTCGAAACGCGACGCCGGCGGCGGCATGGTCACGCTCATCGGCACATAGGCGCGCTCGGCCTTGTAGTCCAGGGGCTTGAGTGCAGTGCTGCAACCGCCGACCAGCAGTACGGCGGCCAGTAGTGAAGTCCGGATCATTGCGCTTGCTCCTTGGGCAGCAGGCCATCGCGTTGTACATCCTGGGCGAAGGCGCGGGCGATACGGCCGACGTTCTGCTGTTGCATGCCGCCACTGCCGTCGAGCAGCCAGGTGTATTTTTGGGTGACGTTGCGGTAGCTGTACTGCTTCAACGGTTTGCCGTCGTGTTGCAGGGAAAACTCGGTGGTGGTGTCGATGCTCTGGGACAGCGGCAACAGAAACAGTGTGGCCGTGCTCAACAGGATCACCGGAAACGGCGGCAGGTCGCGCTGGCTGTTGTAGCGGATCAACACCGTATAGTCCCCCGGCTTGCCCATGCCGGTTTCGACGCTGCGAAACACCCCGGTTTCGCGCAACTGGTTGCGGATCTGCGCGGCAGTAAGCGGGTCATCGACCATCACATGGATGGGTTGCAGGTAGTCCTGGCCATCGGGCAAGGTGCGTTCGGGCAAGGTGTTGGTGGTGGCGCAGCCCGCAAGCAGGGCCAAGGCGCCCAAGACGATACAGCGGTTCATGGACGTTTCTCCTGAGGGTTCTGGCCCGCACCGCCAGGCAGCGGTACGACGATGTAAGGGGCGGCGCTGCGGTAATCGAGCGGCATCAATTCCAGGGTCGGCAGGCCGGGAACGGACCGACGTGCGATGGCCTCATCGCGCCCCTGCTGGTCGCGCCAGCGGAAGGCGCACGAGGCGCCCAGGCACAACGAGCGGAACTCACCCAGGTAATACGCTTTGCCCGCCTGCAGGCGCAGCGGCAGGTTGAACTTCTCGCGCGCCTGCACCGAGGTGTAGGTGGTGCCCAGGGTGGGCGAGTAGTTGCTGGAGAAGAACTGGAAATCATAGAACTCATAATCCCCAGGCTTGAGTGGCAAGACGAACACGCTGGCGGCGCCGTCCATTTCCTTCACATCCTGGGGCGTTTCCCGGCCCATGCCGACCCACACACCGGCCGCGCCATACGCCGAACCGCGTTTGCGAAACAACAGGCGCTGGTTGGGGGCGGGAGAAGCCAACAGGCTTTGCGGGCCGATGGAACCTACCAGGTAGGCCACCGGCTCCTGGGGGCCTGGCTGCAGCGGTTCACTGACCAACGACGCCGGCTGGGTGCCGCAACCGGTCAGGGCGGCGGTAATGAGAAGCAAGGCCAAGGGCCTGGAAAAGCAAGACATGTTCGATCCTGAGCACTGGCGGTAAGAAAGCGGCAGGCGACCCAGGACAAGCATGCAATGGCCCTCCTGGCGCTGCGCCTCGCGTCACTGCGAGGGCCGCGAATGGTACGGGAGGAACGGGTGGGTTGACCAGTGATGAAAGGCACCGTGGCTCACGGCGGACGGCCCGCGCAGGTGCCCATTGGCGCGGATTCAGCCTCAGGCGGGAGAGCGCTGCCACGCCCCCAGCGCCAGGCTGAACGGCGAAAACTCCGCAAACTGCCAGCGCAACGCCAACGCCGCCGGGCGCCATACGACGTGCTCCACCGTCACGGTCCATAAGCGCTGTGCGCCCTCGAACTCGGCCACTGCTGGCCCGTCGAGAATCAGCGAGGTGCGGCCGGCCACCTGCAGCACATCCCCCGATTCAAAATCGATAAACAACAACCCCGCCACCGGATTGGCCTGCAGGTTGCCGAGGGTGTTGAAAAATTGGTTGCCGGCAAAGTCCGGAATGGTCAACCGGTTACCGTCCACCCGCACAAAACCTGTGTTGCCGCCGCGATGGGAGACGTCCACCGAGCGTTCGCCATCGGTGTCGACATAGCTGGCGACGAAGAACGTGTCGGCCTTGCGAATCATCGCTTGCGCCGCGTCATCCAGGCCGGTGGAGCGGCCCACTTCATTACCGGGTTTGCGCGCAATACCCGCCACCGGCCGCAGTTGGATGTACTTGGGGCAATTGCCGAAGGTGTGCACCACCTGCACCGAGAAGCCATCGGGGTCCAGGGCGCCAACACGGCCGTTCATGCGGTTGCGTCGCCGGGTGTTGAGGTCGATACCCAACAGGCCCACCGCTGCCCCCTGACGAAACGCTGCCCGGGCCGGGTCCTGGCTGGAGGGCAGGCTGTCGACCTGCAAGGTGTAGGCGTCGGGCGAATGGGCGAACCCTGGCGCGCCTTCCACCATCGTCGCCCAGGGGATGCCCTGGTCATCCACCACGCCGAGCAGCAGGTACGGCAGCAGCGGATAGAAATCCCGGTGCTGTTCGGGCAGATGATCACGGATCACCTTGGGCCCGATCATCGCCATGCGTTCGGCCATGCCAATCGTGTCTTGCAGCTGTCGTTCGCCGGCATGCCAGGGGGACTGTTCAATCGGGTTCATGGCGCTCACCTCGTCGTGGATGGGTCGATACTGCGCTCTAGCGGCCCGCGAGAGAATAGCCCACTGCTAGCCCGCCACCAGATACACCCCCTGAATTTCAAGAATGCGAATCCTGCGGTAATCCGCCGCTATCACCAAAGGGTCGGCATGTACCAGGTAAACCGTGCCCGGTTGGCTCGCCACGTCCTGGGTGACGCCTAGTCGCTGGCCGTTCTCGACGTGAAATACCACATCGAAAAACGATTCCAGCTTGAGCAGTTCGGTCAAAAACAGTTCATTGTCGAACCGCCCCGCCGCGCGGTTGATCAGGCCGACGCTGCTGGTGTGCTGCAAGAGCCGATAATCGTCGGGCTGCGTCAACAACTGCGCAAATATCTCCGGTGAGGTGATGGATAACGCTACCGCATCAAGCTGTCCCAGCCCGGTGGTTTGCCGTGAGACGCCGGGGCGCAGGTTGTCATCGGTGCACGCGACGATTTCCACCAGTTTGGGCCCTTCCTCGGTGAACATCACTTCGGCATGGCTGGGACCGTTGCGAATGCCCAGGCAACGCAACACGGCGCAGGTGTAGTCCACCAGCACCGGATACACCGCCGATTCGACGCTGATCAACTCATCGATATCATGCAGGATGCTGCCGCCCTGGGTGCGTTGCTTCTGGTGGCGCACCACTTCGGTCACTACCTGCTGGCCGTCCTGGGACACCATGTTGACGACGTATTCCAGCCCGGCCAGGTACTCCTGGATCAATACCTGGGTATTGGGCCTATTGAGCCGGTTGGTGGTGCCCAGCAACTCGCCCACCGCCGTCTCGCAATCGTGCAGGTCATCACAGATAAATACGCTGTCGGACCCGGTACTTTCGAGGGGTTTGATCACCACGGGAAAGCGGCGTTGGAGCTTGATCCAAGCCTCGGCCAACGCCCAGGTACCGGCGATGAACTGACGGGGCGCGGGGAGTTGCCCATGGGCAATGCATTGGATCATGTCGTACTTGTTGCGCCGCGCCAGGGACCTGGCGAAGTCATTGCGGTACGGCAGTTGGAGTCGCTCACTGAGTTCGTCGGCCAACAGTACGCCGGACTCGGCGCCGGCAATGATGAACTGGGCCTTGAAACGCACGACGCTGGCCTGGGTGACCGCCAAATCGGTATTGACCAGCATCTGCTCGTAGATCGAATGATCGAAGCCTTTGTAAAAATCGCTGTCCAGGGTGCCCGACGAGGCGATATGCATCAGCACGCAACCGGCTTCACGCAACCGCTGGGCCACAAACTTCCCGGATGAAAACCCATCGACGACGACCACTCTGATCATGTTGCTCAACCGGCTGTTGGTAAGTTTCCCAACCTAACAAATCAGGGGTGGGTTAAATACTGACCAAACGGCTAGGTACCCTGAGGGCCATCAGCGCTCTTGCAAGCGCTCCCGCAGGAAGCGATGGCTCACGGAAAACAACCGGCGGTACGTCAACAACACCGCGCCCACCGTGCCCAGCGCCGACGACGCCGCGATCAGGAACATGATCACGATCTGGTAGCGCACCGCATCCACCGGGCTTTCACCGGCCAACACTTGGCCAGTCATCATGCCCGGCAGGCTGACAATGCCCACCACGGTCATCTGGTTGAGGGTTGGGATCATCCCCGCGCGCACGGCCTGGCGGATCGCTTCCTGGGCCGCCTCCCAGCGCGAACCGCCCAGGGCCAGGATCATTTCGATGGTGTTGCGGCCCGAGGTCAGCTCCTGGGTCATGCGCTCAATCCCCAAGGACACGCCGGTCAGGGTGTTGCCCAGGATCATCCCGAGGATCGGAATCGCATACTGCGGCTCATACCAGGGGTGGATGCGGATCACCGCAAACAGCCCCACCGCCGTCACCAGCCACGAACTGCCCCACACCGAGAGGATGCTGTCGACCCGCTGCCCCTTGTACGTGCGCCGCCCGCGCCCGGCGGCCGACATGCCGGCGATCAGGGTCATGGCACACATCAACGGCAACACCACGTACCAGTACGCGAACTCGAACACCCAGCCCAACAGGTACCCGATGGCCAGCAGTTGCACCACGGTACGCACTGCCGCCCACAGCAGTTGGCGGCCAAGGCCCAGGCGCAGCAGCAATGAAAGCGCGCCGTTGATCAGGATCAGCGAGGCGGCGATGCCCATGTCCAGGGCGGTGAGGTTCTGGTAGTTCATGGCTGGGCCGCTGCGCTCAACACGCCGGCGTCCATGTGCAGGTGGATGTTGCTCATGCGCTGGGCCTGGTCGAGGTCGTGGGAGACCCAAATGCAGGCGCGGGATTTATCGCCGCTGAACCAAGCGTCGATCAGCGCTTCCACCTCACGGGACGAGGTGGGATCAAGGGCGGCGGTAGGCTCGTCCAGCAACAACACTTCGGGGTTCAGTTGCAGGGTGCGGATCAGCGAGACCACCTGGGACTCGCCGCCCGACAAGTCTGCCGCGCTCTTCGCCAGAAAGCCTGGCGCCTTACCGGCGTGACCCAGCAATGTAGTAACCGCTGCCAGGTCAAAACTGCGCTTGCGCGAGGTCTTGAGGCTGAATGGAAAGCGCAGGTTGTCTTCCACCGTGCCCTCGATCAACGCCGGGCGTTGTGACAGGTAACTGACATGGCAGCGGTAGTGGGGAATCTCGGCGTTGCTGATCGGCTGGCCGTTCCACAGGAGTTGCCCCGAAGTGGGCGCGTCCAGCAGGGCCAGGGCGCGCAGGAACACACTTTTGCCGGAGCCGGAGGAGCCGGTGATCGACACACGGTCGGCAGCGTTGAGGCTGAAGTCGGTGGGTTGCAGCAACGCCACCTGGCGGCGCTCGTCGGTGCGCGTGAGGGCGCGGGTTTCAATCAGGGCGCTCATGGACGCGATGTTCCTTTTACATGCGATTGGGCGCCATGGTGCCGTACAGGGTGTACCGGGTCAAAAATGTGGGAGCGGGCTTGCCTGCGATAGCGGTCTTTCGGGGTACATATCCGTTATTTGGGTTACGGCGGCTATTGGTTCCGCCCTTACGGCGGCTCACTTTGGAAAAGCCCCAAAGTAAGCAAAAGGCTCTTGCCCCACCACTCGGCACCTCGCTTAGGCTCGGTGTGCCCTCACTCCGGCCAGCGTGGTTTAACGGGGCGCCTAAGATCAAGATCAAAAGCCAAATCAAAAGCCAGAGCCAGAGCCAGAGCAAACCGCTATCTAACAGATGTATGGAAATCCAAATGTGGGAGCGGGCTTGCTCGCGAAGGCGGTGGATCAGTTAACACAACTGTGACTGACACATCGCTTTCGCGAGCAAGCCCCCTCCCACATTTTGGTCTGCATCTATCAGGTAGAGCTGAGTTACGGCAGCGGGTCGAATTTCAAAGCGCTCAAGCTCTGCACCTTATCTTCACGCACCATCTTGTACTCGGTATTCGGGCCAATCCAACGATCCCAGATCGCATCAATCTCCCCGGCCTTTTCCATCGCCATCAGCGACTCATTCACCTTGGCCAGAAACGCCGGTTCATCGCGACGCATGCCCGCGCCAATCGGTTCCAGCGCCATCGGCTCCTTGGCAATCGCCAACTCAACGCCGCCAGCCTTGGCCTGGTTGACCAGTTTCAACGCGGTCATGGTGTTGGTCACCAACCCCACCACCTTGTTCTGTTGCAAGGCCATGTAGGCGGAACCGGTGTCCTGGAAGGTCACCGGGGTGGCGCCCGCGATGCGGATCGATTGCTCCGAGGTCGAGCCCTTGGTGGAGCTGATGCGCTTGTCCTTGAAGAAGCTTTTCGGCTGGTCGGCATTGGCCGCACGCACCACCAGGGTTTCCTTTGCGATGTAGTACGGGTCGCTGAACTGGATCTGCTCGGCGCGGGTCTTGGTGTAGGCCAGGTTGGCGAAGATCACATCCACACGGCCCATTTTCACTTCGGGAATGCGCGCTTCAACCGACAGCGGCTTGAGTTCCAGGGCCACGCCCATGGTCTTGGCCAGGGCTTTGCACAGGTCCACGTCCATGCCCACCAGCTCGCGGGTTTTTGGGTCTGGCGCGGAGAACGGCGGCACGTCGGCGTACACGCCGCAGCTCAAGGATTGCTTGGCCAGGATGTCGCTCAATTGGTCGGCCTGGGCGCACGCCACAGCCAAAGGGCCCAATGCCAGCGCAGTAAACAGATGCTTCATACCCATGGGAAATCTCCAGAAAGTTGGACCAGCAAAATGGCAGAGGGAATCAAACCGCCGCAGCTCAATGGGCCCGCAGGTCGGCGATGAAGCGTTGCGCTCGCGGGTGCGAAGGCTGGGTGAAGAAGGCGTCGGGGGTGCTCTTTTCCAGAATCTGCCCCGCGTCCATAAACCAGATGGTGTCGGCCACTTCGCGGGCGAAGTTCATCTCGTGGGTCACGCACATCATGGTCATGCCGTCCTTGGCCAACCCTTTCATCACACTCAGCACTTCACCAACCATTTCCGGGTCGAGGGCGCTGGTGGGTTCGTCGAACAGCATCACCGGCGGCTCCATCGCCAGGGCGCGGGCAATCGCCACCCGTTGTTGCTGGCCGCCGGACAACTGCGCCGGATAAGCCCCGGCCTTGTGGGCCAGGCCCACGCGGTCGAGCAGTTCCATGGCCTTTTGCTTGGCCGCCGCGCCCTTGAGGTTGCGCAGCTTGTTCGGCGCCAGGGTGATGTTTTCCAGCACCGAAAGGTGGGGGAACAGGTTGAAGCTCTGGAACACAAACCCTACGCGGCTGCGCAGGCGGTTGATCTGGGCGTCGGTGCCGTGCACGTCCTGGCCGTCGAACAGGATCTGGCCGTTCTGGATGTCTTCCAGGCGGTTGACCGTGCGAATCAAGGTGGACTTGCCCGACCCCGAAGGCCCGCACAGCACCACCACTTCACCGGGTTGCACTTCGGCGGTGATGTCGGTGAGCGCCTGGTACTCGCCGTACCATTTATTGATTTTCGAAAACATGATCATTGGATGCATGAGCGCAGCCCTCTTCAATTATCGGTGGCCAGCAACGGCTTGCCAGGCACGGTTTGCCCGCCGTTACCCAGGCGCTTGCGCGCAATGCGTTGCTCTACCCAACCAGCCAGGCGGGTCAGGCCGAAGCACAGCAGGTAGTAGATGATCGCCAGGATGAAAAACACCTGGAACGGCTTGGTCAGCAACTGGTTGTTGACCTGGTTCGCAGCAAAAGTCACTTCCTGCACGTTGATCACGTAGCCCAGGGAGGTTTCCTTGATGATCGAGATGAACTGGCTGATCAGGCTCGGCAGCGCGTTGTACAGCGCCTGGGGCAGAATCACCCACACCGTGGTGCGCACGTAACCCAAACCCAAAGCGCGAGACGCCTCGTACTGCCCACTCGGCAACGCCTGAATACCGCCGCGAATGATTTCGCACAGGTAGGCGCTCTGGTAGATCACCAACGTGCAGAGCATGGTCATGAAGCCGGTGATGTTATGGCCGATCAGCAGGGGCACCAGGAAGTAGGTCCAGAAGATCACCATCAGCAACGGAATACCGCGCAGCACGTAGACCCACACCGTGGCCACCCAATACAAACCCTTCCACGGCGACACCCGCGCCAATGCCAGCAGCAACCCGAACGGGAATGCCAACAGCAAGGCCAATGCTGCCAGGATCAGCGTGCTCGCCAGGCCACCCAGGGGGCCATGGGGATACTGACCGATCAGAAACAGCGTCCAGTTGTTTTGCAGGATTTCAACGATATCGAACATCGCCATCTACCTCGCCAAGGCTTTGCTGAAGTGCCGGGCAAGCAATGCCCCGGCGCCCATCAGCAGCAGGGAAAACACCAGGTAGAACACCGTGGCCACCAGGTACGACTCAAAGGTGCGGAAGGTGTAGTTCTCCACCTCGCGGCTGGCGTAGGTCAGCTCCATCACGCCGATCGCCATCGCCAGGCTGGTGTTCTTGAACAGCAGCACGGTGTGGTTGATCAGCGACGGCAGGCAGTTGCGCACACCCTGGGGCAGGATCACGTAGCGCATCGAACGCACGTAGCCCAGGCCCAGGGCGCGGGACGCTTCGGTCTGCCCGGCAGGAATCGCCCGCAGGCCGCTGCGCATGTCTTCACAGAAATACGCGGCCTGGCACAAGCCCAGGGCGATCACCGAAAACAAGTACTCGGTGTTGTGACTGGCCAGCCACAGCTGGGCGTTTTCGCTGAGCAGGGTCGGCACGCCGAAGTACCACAGCATCAGTTGCACCAGGGTGGGCACATTGCGGTGGTACGACACGTACCCCGCCACCAGGCGGTCGGCCAGCTTGTTGCCGGTCAGGCGCACCGTGACCAGCGTCAGCGCCAGAATCATCGCCAGCAGCCAGGCGAACAACGCCAGCTGCAAGGTCATTTCGATGCCCTTGACGATCAGCTCGGCGTACTCGCCTTGCAGAATCGCGGCCAAATCGAAGTCTTGCTTCATGGTCAATCCCTATCGGCATTGGGCTAGGGCAGAAATCAAAAATCACCCGGCGTGGCCGTGGCGGGATGCAGCGCTGACGGATCGATCCGTTCTGTTTTAGTGGGCTGGTTTCAGCCCTGGTAGTCCTGGGGACGTGCGGTAGAGAGCCCGCCCGGCACCTGCAAGGTCGGGGTGATTTCCATATGCCCCACGTTCACCGCAATCGGCGCGGCAATCGCAAAGGCGATGGCGTTGGCGATGTCTTCGGCCTGGGGCAATTCAAAGCCCTCGACGAAGCGCTTGTAGGTCTCTTCGGAATCGCCGTGCACATGGGCAAAGATGTCGGTGGCCACGCGGCCTGGGCAAATCTCGGTTACGCGCACGCGCTTGCCGAACGCATCGATGCGCAGCTGGCGCGAGAGCATGCTCACCGCCGCCTTGGTGGCGTGGTAAGTGGAGTTGCCGCCAAAGTTGTAGGCCGCGGCAATTGAGCTGATGTTGATGATGTGCCCGCAATCGCGCTCGACCATGCCCGGCAACGCCAGGCGCGCCAGGTGCAGCACGGCGCGCAGGTTGACGTCGATCAACAGGTCGATGCCCGCCGCGTCGGCCTTGAGCAGCGAGCCCGGTTTATCGACACCGGCGTTGTTGACCAGGATGTCGAAGGTGTTGTCGGCGAACAGCTGGGTCAACCCGGCGATGTCGGTCACGTCGATGGCGTGGGGAATGCAGCCGGTCTTGGCCGCCAGTTCCTGCAACTTGTCGGCGCTGCGGGCCAGGGCATGCACTTGGATGCCTTCCTGGCAGAGGCGCTCGACAACGGCAGCGCCGATGCCGGAGGAGGCCCCGGTGACCAGCGCGGTTTTGTAGTCGGAAAATGGCATGGGAGGGTCCTTGTGCTACGGGTTATGGTTCGACTCTATCCAGCCTTCAGGCGCTGGACCAAGACGCAATGGTTGTGTGGCGATAAGGCCTGCTTATGACGCGGCCAGCAGCTGGGAAATCGGCGTGATGCGCCCGCCCAGTTGTTCTATTTCCTGGCGAATGGTGCGCGCCAGTTCGACCGCGCCGGGGGTGTCGCCGTGCAGCAGAATCGAATGAGCCGGCACCTTCAGCAGCTTGCCGCTCAGAGCGGTGACGGTGCCCTCCTCCAGCAATTGGCGCACGCGCTTCAAGACTGCCGCAGGCTCCTTGATTACCGAACCTTCGATTTTGCGCGGCACCAATAGGCAGTCATCGTCATAGGCGCGGTCGGCCAAAAACGTGGTGGCCACGCGCAGGCCGTGTTTGTCGGCCGCGCCTTCAATGGCGCGGCTGCTGGACGAACTGATGATCAGCGTCGGGTCAAACGCCGCCACCGCCCGCACCAGCGGCTCGGCCAGCGCTGGATCGGCGGCGGCCATATTGCCCAGGGCGCCGTGGAAGCTCATGTGGGTCATGCGATGGCCGTTGACGGCAGCCATACCGGCCAGGGCACCGAGCTGGTAGATCACGTAGGTGGCCAGTTCCTTGATTTCGATGTTCATCTGGCGCCGGCCAAAGCCCATCAAGTCGGGGAAGCCCACATGGGCGCCCAGGTCGATGCCCCCGGCCTTGGCCAGGCGCACCGTGGTGTCCATGATCAGCGGGTCACCGGCATGGTAGCCACAGGCGACGTTGGCTGAGGAGATCAGGCTCATCAGCGCTTCGTCCTCACCCATGCGCCACGGGCCGAAGCCTTCGCCGAGGTCGGCGTTCAAGTCGATCTTCATGCCAGTTGCTCCAGGCCCAGGAAGGCTTCGCCGTAACCGACGAGGGTGCCGCACGGCACGCGCACATCAATGACGCGTGCGGCAACGCTGCTGCGCTGGGGCAGCAGCAGGTCGCCCACTTGCAGCACGGCCACCAGTTGCCCGGCGCTGAGCTGATCGCCCACCGCCACGAACGGTTGGTTTTGTTGCGGATGGGTCAGCAATAAGCGCCCCAGGCCGGTGGTGCGCAGCACCTGGTCTTCAACCGCCGCAACGGCCACTGGTGCGGCAACAACGCTGACCGTCGGCGCACCGCGCTTGAGCGTCAGGTGCACACCCGGTCGGGTCATCTCGGCGCCAGCCAGGTGATGCTCCTTGAGCCACAGCGCCAGTTGGCGGATCTCCTCAATCGTCATGCTTTGACTCCTTCTCGGTGCAGGTCTACCAGGCGGCTGACTTCGCGCAAGTAGTGTCGATTGGATTCGAGCGCGTCGACCGCCTCCTCATAACTGCATTGGATAAAACGCACCTTGCCGCCAATGGGCGCCTGGCCCAGACGCCACAGGTCGGCCTCGATCACGCTGCCAAACTTGGGATAGCCACCGCTGGGCTGGGCGTCGCGCATCTGGATGATCGGCTGGCCACCATGGGGCACCTGGATTACGCCGGGCACGATGCCGTGGGAGCGGATTTCCATCGGCGCGATGGGCAGCAGCGCTTCGCCTTCCATGCGATAGCCGTAGCGGTTGCTTTGGGTGGTGATCTTCCACTCACCGGCCCAGAACGCGGCGCGGGACGCCTCTTGAAATCGCTCATATTCAGCGGCAGGCAACACCCGCATGGCGGGCACGCCATCGACCTGCAGGGGCAACGCCAGGCTCGGGGCCAACACGCCAAAGTCCAACGGCAACGGGCTGATGCCGGGGCGCAGGGCCGCCAGGCGATCACCTTGTTGCAACGCGCGGCCCTCCAGGCCACCGAACTCGCCACGCAACTGGGTACTGCGCGAACCGAGCACCGAAGGCACGTCCACCCCGCCGGCCAGACACAAATAGGCGCGGCTGCCGGAGGTGGGATAACCCAGGTTCAGCACCTGGCCTTCGCGACCCTGGTACACCCAGTTGGGCGGCAACGGCTGGCCGTCCAGGGTGGCGTCGCAGGCCGCACCGGTCACGGCAAAGGCGCAGTCCTGCACCAACCGTACTTCGAACGGGAACAGCGGAATCTCAATGGCGGCGGCGTCTTCAGGGTTGCCCAGCAGCAGGTTGCCCAAGGCCAGGGCCAAGTGGTCCATGGCGCCCGAAGTACCCACGCCTTGACCCAGGCTGCCGAAGCGGCCGAAGTCCTGCACGGTGGCCAGGGCGGTGGCCGATAGAATCTCGATCATCGAATGATCCTCTCGATGCGCAAGCGCAGGAAATCACCCGGCCGCAAAATGGCCGGCGGGGTTTGGGCCGGGTCGAAAAATGACATTTCGGTGCGGCCGATGGTGTTCCAGCCGCTGGGGCCAGCCGAGGCGGAGACGCCGGTCTGCACACCGCCGATGGACACCGAGCCCGCGCCGATATTCAGCACCGGCACCTGCCGACGTGGCGTGGCCAGGCGCGGGTCCATGCCGCCGAGGTAGCAATAACCGGGGTGGCTGCCCAGGGCATACACCGGGTACAGCGGCTCGCAATGCAGGTTGGCGATGGTTTCGATATCCAGCCCGGTGTGGGCGATCACATCGTTCATATGGGGGCCGAATTCGCCGCCGTAGACCACTGGCAGCTCGACAATGCGGCCTTCCAGCGGCAACGGCTCGCTCTGCTCCCAGGCTTGCAACAGGCGTTCGCACAGCGCATTCAGTTCACGCGGCGGCTTGAGAAACGTCAGCATCAGGTTGTTCATGCCCGGCACGGCTTCGTGGATTTCCGGCCATTCGCCAGCCTGCAGGGCCAGGTTCCAGATGCGCTGTTGCGGGGCCAGGTCCAGCTCGCCGGGCGCTTCGAACAACAAGGCGCTGGAGCCCAACAGGCTGATGGTCGGTGCGATGCTCATGTCGGGCTCCTTTGCTGCAACCAGCGCTCCAGGTGATGAATATCGACGCTGCCCTGTTGAAAGGCCGAGTCTTCAAGAATGTCGCGGTGCAGCGCGATATTGGTGCTGATGCCTTCCACCACGATTTCACTGAGGGCCAGGCGCATGCGGGCCATGGCCTCTTCGCGGGTGGCGCCGTGGGTGATGACCTTGGCCACCATCGAGTCGTAATACGGCGGCACGCGGTAGCCAGTGGTGACGTGGGAATCCACGCGTACCCCAAAACCGCCGGGCACTTCCCAGCGCGTGACCAGGCCGGGGGTGGGCATGAAGGTGGCCGGGTCTTCGGCGTTGATGCGGCACTCCAGGGAGTGGCCGTTAAGCTGCACGTCTTGTTGGCGCAGGCTCAGCACTTCGCCACGGGCCATGCGCAGTTGCTGCTGCACGATGTCGATGCCGGTGGTCATTTCGGTGACCGGGTGTTCGACCTGCAGGCGGGTATTCATCTCGATAAAAAAGAACTCACCGTCTTCATAGAGGAATTCAAAGGTGCCGACGCCGCGATAACCGATCTGGCGGCAGGCCTCGGCGCAGCGTTCGCCGACCTTGGCGATGAGCGCCGGATCAATCCCCGGCGCCGGGGCTTCTTCCAGCACTTTCTGGTGGCGACGTTGCAGCGAGCAATCACGGCAACCGAGCCAGATCGCATGGCCGTGGGCATCGCACAGCACCTGGATTTCCACATGGCGCGGGTGGCCGAGGAATTTCTCGATGTACAGCTCCGGGTTGCCGAACGCCAGCCGGGCTTCTTCACGGGTCAGGCCAATGGCGGCGAGCAAGTCGCCCTCCTCCTGCACCACGCGCATACCGCGACCACCACCGCCGCCGGCGGCCTTGACGATTACCGGGTAGCCGATGTCGGCGGCGATGGCGAGGATGCTGGCGTCGTCGGTGGGCATCGTCGAATCCGGCCCCGGCACGCACGGCACACCGGCTTCACGCATGGCGCGCTTGGCGGCCACTTTGTCGCCCATGGTGCGGATGCACGCAGCGCTGGGGCCGATAAAGGTCAGGCCGGCGGCTTCGATGCGTTCGGCGAAACCTGCGTTTTCGGAGAGAAAACCATAGCCAGGGTGAATGGCCTGGGCGCCGGTGACCTTGGCGGCAAACAGCAAGGCGCTCTGATTGAGGTAACTCAGGCCCGGTGCGGCCGGGCCGATGCACAGTGACTCATCGGCGTTTTGCACGTACTGCGCGTTGCGGTCCGCTTCGGAGTACACCGCCACGGTCTTGATGCCCAGGCCGTGGCAGGCACGCTGAATGCGCAGGGCGATTTCGCCACGGTTGGCGATCAGCACTTTGTCGAACATTGGATTCACCTGAATAACGAATAGGGTCAACCGAGGCGGAACAGGGCCTGGCCAGCTTCGACTTCCACCCCGGCCTGGGCCAGGATCTCCACGAGCTTGCCGGCGGCCTTGGCCTTGACCGGATGGAACATCTTCATCGCCTCGATGACCGCCACGGTCTGGCCGGCTTCGATGGCCTGGCCCACGGTGACGAAGGGCGGCTCACCGACGGCGGGCGTGAGGTGCAATACGCCGTAGAGGCTGGCCTTGATCTCAATCGCCGAAGGTGATGCCGCTTTTGGCGGCACGGCGATAACGCTTGGCGCGACGCTGGTAACAACCGCCTGCCCCGCCTGCTTGAACAACCGCAACGTGCTGTCGCCCTCGGTGAGGCTCAGCTCCAGCAGATCGGACTCGGCCAGCAAATCCATCAACCCTTTAATACGTGCTGAATCCATAGGTGGCCCCTGCCTGTCGAACGTGTCTTGAGTAGATGACCTCAATCTACCGAGCCCCTTTAAAAGCGGCCAAGACGCTTTGGCTTTGGGGTGATAAGCCGACCTTATGACCACTCAAGCCGGGGTGCCACGCATCTGCGCCACCAGCTCCAGCAAGATCGCCTTGACCGCCTGGGCCGGCACCGACAGCGGCAAGTGCCCGGACAAACACAACGCCAGCGGCGCCTCCACTTCGGGCTCGACGATGCGGCACATCTGCACTGCAGGCTCTTGCGCCAACACCCGCGCCGACGATTCGGGGAGGATGGTGGAACCGAAGTGATCGGCCACCGCAGCAGTCAGCGTGGTGGACGACTCGATCTCGGCCACCACCCGCGCACTCAGGCCAATGCGCAAGAAGGCTTCGTCGACCATGCGGCGCATCACGTTGTAGGGGCGCGGCAGCAGCATGTCCATGTCGGCTAGATCCGCCAGGGGGATCTCATTGCGGCCCACCAGCGCCGGGTCGGCACTGACCAGGTACAGCGGCTCGCGCAACAACGAGACAAAACTCAAGCCATGCACCTCGCGCCCACCGTAGAGCACAGCCATGTCCATGCGCCCGTTCATGATCAGTTCGCTCAGGGTGGTGCCGAAGTTTTCATTGAGGTACAGCAGGATGCCGGGGTGGCGTTCGCGCACGGTGCGCAGCAATGGCAACGACAACGTAGACGCCGCCGTGCCCGGTGCCAGCCCCACCGACACCTGCCCGGACAACGCGTGGCCGGTGGCGTTGATATCGCTCTGCGCTTGCTCGCATTGGCGCAGGATGATTTGCGCGTGGCCGTAGAGCACCTTGCCGGCTTCGGTGGGGGTGACGCCGCGCTTGGTGCGGATCAGCAGTTGTTGTTGCAGCTCGGCTTCCAGGGTTGCCAACTGTTGGCTGAGGGCGGGTTGGGCCACATGCAGCACGTCGGCGGCTTGGGTCATGCTGCCGATATCGACGAGTTTCACGAAGTACTTCAATCGGCGCAGGTTCAAGTGGGCGGTGCTCATATGAAGGAAAAATGGTGCTTCATCACTGATGTATGAAGATCCCAATGTGGGAGGGGGCTTGCTCCCGATAGCAGTCTGTCAGTCACCACCTGCAGTGGCTGACACTCCCTCATCGGGAGCAAGCCCCCTCCCACATTTGGATCTCCATACATCAGATGGATCTCCAGACATCAGGAGGATTTGCAAAAGGCAGGCCATCTCCTGATCCAGCCATAAGCCTTTGCTATGGCTACCTCCCAATAACCCTTTCGAGCACCTGCGCGGCGCACGCCTGGCTGGACGCACCCATCCGGTGCACCCCCAGCCATAAGCACTGCCTATCAAACCAGAACGATCTCGTCTTATGGCCCCTTCCCCCGCGCCTCGTACTGTGGCCCCTGTCAACGCCACCAACGAGGAACGCCCCGTGACTGCCTCCCGCATCGCCGCCCGTGTGCAACGCATCAAACCATCGCCTAGCAGCGCCGCGTCCGACCGCGCCAACGAGCTGCGTCGCCAAGGCCAGTCCATCATCAACCTGGTGGTGGGCGAGCCGGACTTCGACACCCCCGCCAATATCCGCCAGGCCGCCAGCGCTGCGATTGAACGCGGTGAAACCCGCTACACCCAGAACGCCGGCACGCCGGAACTGCGCCAGGCCATCGTCGACAAGCTGGCCCGCGAAAACGGCCTGAACTACAGCGCCAGTCAAGTGCTGGTCACCAGCGGCGCCAAGAGCGCGATCTTCAACGCCTTCGCCGCCACCCTGGGCGCCGGCGATGAAGTGCTGATCCCGGCGCCCTACTGGGTGTCGTACCCGGACATGGTGCTGGCCTGCGAAGGCGAGCCCGTGACCCTGGCCTGCCCGGAGCACGAAGGCTTCAAGCTGACCCCGGCGCAACTGCGCAGCGCCATCACCGAACGCACCCGCTGGCTGCTGCTCAACTCGCCGAGCAACCCGACCGGCGCCAGCTACAGCGCCGCCGAATTGCGCGCCCTGGCCGATGTGCTGCTGGACTACCCCCATGTGCTGCTGATGACCGATGACATCTACGAGCACATCCGCTACGAAGGCCTGGACAACCCGCACATCCTGGCCATTGAACCGGCCTTGAACGACCGCACCCTGGTGGTCAACGGCGTGTCCAAGACCTACGCCATGACCGGCTGGCGCATCGGCTATGCGGCCGGGCCCGCTGACCTGATCGGGGCCATGGCGACGTTGCAATCCCAGTCCACCAGCAATGCCTGTTCGGTCAGCCAGGCGGCCGCGCTGGAAGCCCTGAACGGCGACCAACGCTTCGTCAAACACAGCGTCGAGGTGTACCAGCAACGTCGCGACCGCTGCCTGGACCTGCTCAATGCCATCCCAGGCTTAAGCTGCCGCAAGCCCGACGGCGCGTTTTACCTCTACGTGAACTGCGGCGGCCTGCTGGGCAAAAAAACCGCCGAAGGCAAAACCCTCAACAGTGACAGCGAAGTGGTGATGTACCTGCTGGAAAGCCAAGGCGTTGCGGTGGTTGCGGGCACGGCGTACGGCCTGGCGCCGTTCTTCCGTATGTCGATTGCCACCGACATCAGCACCCTCGACCAAGGCTGCGCACGCATCGCCGCTGCCGTCGCCGCGTTGCGCTGAGGACGATGCGATGACCGTGGCGGCCCACCCTCCCCTGAGTTTCAAGCAAGCCTTGCTGGCGATGATCGGTATCTCGTTGGTGCTGATGCTCTCGGCGCTGGACCAGACGGTGATCGGCAACGCGTTGCCGAGCATCGTCGCCGAGCTCAATGGCTTTGAACTCTATGCGTGGGTCGCCACCGGCTATCTGTTGGCGTCCATCGTCACCATTCCGATTTTCGGACGGCTGGGGGATTACTACGGGCGCAAGCCGTTCGTGCTGGCCGCCACCTTGATTTTCACCCTGGCCTCCCTGGCCTGCGCGCTGGCCAACGACATGCTGGTGCTGGTGATCGGCCGCGCACTGCAAGGCATCGGCGGCGGCATGTTGATAGGTACCGCATTTGCCTGCATCCCCGAGCTGTTCCCCGATACCCGTCAACGCCTGCGCTGGCAGATGCTGTTGAGCTCGCTGTTCAGCGTGGTCAATGCGATTGGGCCGGGCCTGGGCGGGTATCTCACCGGGGCCTTTGGCTGGCGCTCGGTGTTCTACATCAACCTGCCGTTGGGTTGCTTGGCGCTGTTGATTGCCTGGCGCTTCTTGCCTTGGTATCGCCCGCAACACCGGACGGGCATTCGCCTGGACTGGCCCGGCGCGCTGTTGATCGCCCTGGCCCTGGGCAGCCTGCAATTGTTTGTGGAGTGGCTGGGGCATTCGAGCCTGGCGTTGAGTGCGGCACTGGGTGTGGGTTGTATCGCGGCGGTGATTGCGCTGTGGCACTGGGAGCGACGCTGCCCGCACGCACTGCTGCCGGCGGCATTGCTGGGGCTGCCAAGCCTGCGCCTGTTGTTCACGCTGTCGGTGGCGGCCGGGGCGATCATGTTTTCGCTGCTGTTCTACCTGCCTTTGTTGCTGCAAGGCGCTTATGGGTATTCGCCCCAGGACGCCGGTTTGCTGATCACGCCGCTGGCGCTGAGCATCACCCTCGGGGCCATCGTCAACAGCCGCATCGTCACCCGTTTGCGCAACCCCAACTATTTGCCCCTGGCCGGTTTTGTCGCGCTGCTGTTGGCGTGCCTGGGGTTGGCGGTGGTCGGGCGTGGGGCGTCGTCTAATGTGCTGCTGGGTCTGATTCTGCTGGCGGGGTTGGGGCTGGGGTTCATCTTGCTCAACCTCACGGTGTTCACCCAGACGTTGGCCGAGCGCCAGTTTCTCGGGATCGCCACCGCGCTGACCCAATCCCTGCGCCTGGTCGGCGGTCTGCTCGGCACCGCTGGCATGGGGGTGTTGGTCAACCTGCTCTACAGCGCCAACTTGCAACGGGTGTTTCTCGCCGCCGATCACGCCGAGGGCATTGCCCAGTACGCCGACCCGCAGGCCCTGCTCCATTCCAATCTTGAGGCCTCACCGTGGCTGAACCTGGCCCGCGATGCGCTGGCCCAGTCAGTCGGCGTGGGCCTGTTGCTGTGCGCCGGTATCGGCGTACTGGCCCTGTTCATCCTGTACCGCTTGCCGCCGGTGCGACTGCATGTCGTGCCCGCCACTGTTGCTCCTGAAAAATAAGAAACATTTCACTGCCGCTTTTGACTGCCCTAAAAAAACCAAACACACATGGGGATGACACCGATGGAGCTTTTCAATCGCGCACCAAAAGTACTCGCCGGCCTTTGCGGCCTGATGATCGCCCAGCAGGGCTACGCCGCAGGTTTTGTGGAAGACAGCAAGCTCAACGTGCTGGCCCGCAACTTTTTCAGTAACGCCGACAACCGCAGCGGCGCGGCCGACCCCAACTACACCCAGGAATGGGGCCAGGGTTTCATCGCCAACTTCGAGTCGGGTTTCACCCAAGGCACCGTGGGCTTCGGTGTGGACGCCATCGGCATGTTCGGCGTGCGCCTGGACTCGGGCAAAGGCCGCCACTACAACCCGGAAAGCACCGCGTTCAATGGCAATATCTTCCCCACCGACAGCGATGGCCGCGCCGTCGATGAATTCGGCAGCCTGGGCCTGACCGCCAAGGCGCGCTTTGCCAAGACCGAACTCAAATACGGCACCCTGGTGCCGATGCTGCCGGTGGTGATGTCCACCGACCGCATGCTGCAACAGACCTTCAATGGCGGCCAGGTGCAGTCCAAGGACCTGGACAACTTCACCTTCACCCTCGGCCAGTTGGAGCATGTGAAGGGCCGCGGGTCGAGCGACCAGATGGGCATGTCGATCCCCGGCGCCAACAACGCGCGCACCGGCACTTTCGTCAACAAGTTCTACTACGGCGGCGTGGACTACAAACCCACCAAAGACCTGACCTTGCAGTACTACTACGGCAACTTGCAGGACTTCTACAAACAGAACTTTTTGGGCCTCAAATACGACTGGAAGGTCGGCCCCGGCACCCTGCGCACCGACCTGCGCCACTTCGACAACCGCTCCGACGGCGCCAACAGCAACGACCCGGCCTACTACACCCTCGGCTACTACGGCGACGGCGTGACCAAAGGCAAAGTCGACAGCCGCCTGAGCAGTGCGTTGTTCACCTACCTGGTGGACGGCCACACCATTGCCGCCGGCCTGCAACAGGTGAGCGGCGACAGCGATGCGGTGTGGTTGAACCAGGGTGATGGTTCCACAGCGTACTTCATGACCGAGTCGATGATCGGCAAATTCCAGCGCGCCGGTGAAACCACCTGGCAAGTGCGCTACGGCTACGACTTCGCCACCGTCGGCGTACCCGGCCTGAGCTTTATGGGCATGTACGAAAGCGGCTCGAACATCCGCACCCCAACGGGGGATAAAAGCGAGTGGGAACGTAACTTGACCGTGAGCTATGTGATCCAGCAAGGGCCGCTGAAGAATTTGAGCATCGCGTTGCGCCATGCGTCGTTGCGTACCGAAGTGACGACTCAGCGGGACAGTGATGAGCATCGGGTGATCATCAGTTATCCAATCAGCATTCTGTAAAAACGGAACAGTGGTGTGCCTCAGGCGAACACATCACTCAAATCCTGTGGAGATCAAATGTGGGAGGGGGCTTGCTCCCGATAGCGGCGTGTCAGCCAGCGCATCTGTCGCTGACCCACCGCTATCGGGAGCAAGCCCCCTCCCACATTTAAATCGTGTAATTAACGGCTTGCAGTGCTCGTCTGCTCGCCGCCGTCCTGCATACGATCTGCAAGCAACTGCGCCAACTCAATTAACTGCGCAATACCCAACAACTCCTCGCGCTTTGCACCTTCCAGATTAAAGGCCAGGTCGCAGCTCAGCGCATTGGCCGAGGCGAGTGTTTCAGTGAGGTTGACCAACAGGTCTTCGGTGCTGATACCGTCGACCACGGTGAATAGACGGATGGGGGGATTGGGGGTGGGTTTAATCATTGTGAAGCTCCTAGGGAAAGTGGAGCTGCCACTGATCGCCGCGACGCGAAGTGGGTGGCAGCTGTACGCAGGTTCGCGGACCGGTCCCCAGGAAACCCGGCATACCCGAAGGTATCCCGCGCACAGCCGCCATAGCGCCGCACAGTAGACGATAAAAAAGCGCCAACTGAAAGCAGACGATGAGGCTTGGCGTCCATAGGGATCCGGGCCGCGACGCCCGACCACTGAGTTTGCAGCGGTGTACGGAGACTAGAGATCGAAGTTCCTAGGGGCAACCGCAAATCCTTGTCGGACATTTCTGTTTCTTCGCGTACCTAGCCGAACGGTCAGTTGTTTGGTTTTTCTTCATTGCGCAGCATCTTCCTGGCGCCACTTCGGCGCGATTCCCTTTGTAGCGATGCAACACCCAGTTGGTGTCAGAAGTCGCTTATAAATACACGGTCAATGTGGGAGCGGGCTTGCTCGCGAATGCGGTGTGTCAGTCAACAGATTCATTGGCTGATCTACCGCATTCGCGAGCAAGCCCGCTCCCACAGTTTGAGCTGTGTTATGGCTGGCTGAGGTGCTCTAGGGTATAGCGCAGCGATGCCGGTAGCATCGGGCCGTGGCTCAGGCCTGGGAATGCCTGATAGTGCACCTTGAGCCCATCCACCTTCTGCAAATCCCCCAACAGTTTCTTCGCCGCCCCATCCCCTTTCGGCCCACGCTGCATCGACGGGCTCGCCGGTTCCTCATCCCCGCGCATCATCAGCAAGGTCGGACGTTTGCCCTTGAGGCGTTGTGCCAAGCCATCGGCATGGATCACTCCACCGTTCCACCACAGCGACGGACTGGCGGCGGCGTATTCGTCGAATGCGTCCGGCCGGGTCATCAGCGTATACAGCACCAACAGCCCACCGTAGGAGTGGCCCCACAGCAACTGGCGCTGGGGTTTTTCTTCCAGGCGCTGGTTGATCAGTGGGCGGATCTGCTGGGTGAGCAAATCCAGGAACTGGTCCGCCCCGCCACTGGCCACGTCGGTGAGTGGGTCGCGTTGCACCCCCTCGCCTACCTGCGGCGTGTAGTCGAAGGTGCGCGCAGTGCGTTCGATGCGCAGCGGCGTGGCGTACCCCACCGCCACCAGCACCGGCGGCGTGGGGCTGTGGGACAGGCGGTTGAGCAGTTGCGTGTCGAGCGCCGCCATGGCCGCGTTGCCGTCGAGCAGGTAGGCCACCGGGTTGGCGGCGCTGACCTTGAGCGGGCGGCCCAGCCAGATGCGGTAGTGGCGGGCACCGTCGGCGGAGTCCAGTTCCAGGGTGCTGAAGCTGTAGTCGCTGACTTCACGTAATACCGGGGCGTCCATCAACTGATCCGGTGCCGGTTTGGCCAGCGCACATTGGGTAAACAGCAGCGCGAGGACAATCGCCCGGCGCATCAGAACGACGCCGTCAGGCTGGTGAACAGCGTGCGCCCAGACTGGTTGTAGGTCGCCGCACCCGCGCCGTCGATGTTGTTCACGCCCTGGGCGTTGCCTTCGCGCCACAGGCGTTTGTCGAAGACGTTATCCACGCCTGCGGTGAGGCTCAGGTTTTTGGTGATGGCGTAGGTGCCGCTCACTCCGGTGATGGCATAGGGCGACAGTTGGTTGTTGGCCGAACCGGTCACGCGGGCGCCGTGGTAGTCGTATTTTTTCGGGGTCTGCTTGCCGTACCAGGCCACGTTCGCTTGCAGGGACAGGTCCTGGGTCACTTGCCAGTCGAGCATGGAGTTGAGGGTGAACTTCGGCGTCACCGAGAGCACATCGCCGGTCTGTTTGTTTTTCGATTGCAGCATGTAGGTGAAGTTGTTGGACCAGGTCACGTCTTCGCCAAACGGCAGACTCAGGTTGCCTTCCAGGCCTTCGACCAGCGCCTTGGGCACGTTTTCCCACTGGAAGATGTTGGAGCTGTTGCCACCGGTGGCCTTGCCCACCGGCGTCAGGCCCGACTCGATCTTGTTCTTGTAGTCATTACGGAAGTAGGTCAAGCCCGCCACCACACCGTTGTCGCGGTATTCGATGCCCAGTTCCTTGTTGACACTGGTTTCAGCCTCAAGGTCGGCATTGCCTTGCAGGTAGCAGGCCGTGGTCGCGCCGTAGCAACCCTGGCCGTTGCTGTAGAGCAGGTAGTTGGGGTTGATCTGGTAGAGGTTCGGCGCCTTGTACGAGCGGGCGATACCGGCTTTGAGGGTAAGGGTGTCGGTGAGCACCTGCGACAGGTTCAGCCCCGGGCTCCAGTTGTCGCCGACCACGCTGTGGTGGTCCAGGCGCAGCACCGGCGTAAGGCGGGTGCCGGGCAGCAGGTCGATGTTGTCTTCGGCGAACACCGAGAAGATTCGCGTCGATGACGAACTGGCGCGGTTGCTGCTGGAGATGCCGCTGACGGCACCGCCGGTGGTGGTGGTCTGGGTGTTGGAGCTTGGGTCGTCCAGGGACGATTCAACCCACTCGGTGCCCAGGGTCACCACCTGGTCGACACCCGCATGGAACGGCAGGTTCACTTCGCTGTGGGCGGTGAGGTCACGCAGGGTGCTGGTGCTCACGGTGGTGCTGGAGAACAAGCCCTCAAGGCCACCGGCCAGGCCCTCGTCGATGCGACTGTTGCGGGTCTTGGCGTATTGGACGTAGGTCAGGGTGTTGCCAAAATCCCATTCGCCACGGTGGGTCAGCGCGTAGTTCTCGCGGTAGAGGGTGTTGGTCTCATGACCCAGCATGTTCTTAACGGTGGCGTTAGTGTTGGTGTTCTGTGTATCACCGGTATAGATGTTGCCCTGGCGGCTGAAACCGGCCTCGATGTCGAGGGTTTGCTCCGGGGTCATTTTCCAGCTGAGCAGGCCGTTGACGTCCTTGTTGCGCACACCTTCGCGCCCCGCCGGCAGCGTGCCGATCTGGGTGCCGTAGCGGGTGGATTCGTGGCCGCTGTTGATGTCGGCGTCATCAGCGTTGGTCTTGGCGATGTTGCCGTACACGCGGTAGCTGAGGGTGTCGGTGATCGGGCCGTTGAGGCCGAAGTTCATGCGCTCGGTCTCACCTTCGTCTTTGTGCTGGGCGAAGTTGTGGTAGATCGTCGCCGAGCCGTGGGTTTCGGTGCCCGGTTGTTTGGTGATGATGTTCACCACGCCACCTGCCGCGCCATTGCCGTAACGGGCGGCGGCTGGGCCACGGATGACTTCGATGCGTTCTACTTGGTCGGCCGGCACCCAGTTGGTGTCGCCACGGCTGTCACGCTCGCCACGCCAGCCGTAGCGCACCGAGTTGCGGCTGCTGACCGGCTTGCCGTCTACCAGGATCAAGGTGTTTTCCGGGCCCATGCCGCGGATGTCGATCTGGCGATTGTTGCCGCGCTGGCCGCTGCTGGAGTTGCCGGTGAGGTTCACCCCCGGCATGGTGCGGATGATCTCCGACAGGTCGTTGGCCGGTGGGCGCTTCTTGATGTCTTCGGCGGTGATGATCGACACGCCGGGCATCTGCTTGATCTCTTCTTCAGCCGTGCCCAATACGGTCTGGGTGGGCAGCTCCATCTGCGCCGGCGTTTCGGCCTCGGCGGCATAGCTGCTGATAGGCAGCAGGCTGCAAATACTCACGGCAAGCAGGGACAAGCGGAACATGGGGCGATCTCCAAACGTCTACCCGACCGATAGCGGCGGGCCATCAAAGATCGCAGATGATAATCAGATGCAATTGCGAGTAAAGAAACTTAACTTTCTAAACATTTGCCGCCGGCAGGCGCAGGTTCATGCGTAAACCCTGGCTGCCCTGGGTGGCCCACAGCTCTCCACCCTGCAGTTCGACGCCGCGACGGGCGATGCTCAAGCCCAGGCCAAACCCGGTGCCCACGGTGCCGTCCAGGCGCAGGTAGGCTTCGAAGATGCGCTCAAGATCGCCCTTGGCAACCCCAGGCCCCTGGTCTTCGACCACCAGCCACCAGCAATCGCCTTCGCGCCAGCCGCTCAAACGGATCACCCCCTGTTCAGGGGAATGGCGGATGGCATTGCGCAGGATATTTTCCAGGGCCTGGGCAAAACTGTTGAGGTGCACATGCAACTGGCAGCGGCTGTCCAGTTCGCACACCAGGCGCTCCAGCGGCCAGCCGGTTTCGAAGTGGGCGTCTTGTGCCAGCGCTTCCCAGACCGAAGCCACCACCACGTCCTCGGCTTGCAGGCGCGGTTGTTCGGTGTCGAGCCAGGCCAGGTTGAGGGAGTCGTCCACCAGCCGGCGCATCTCCTCCACTTCTCGCGACAGGCGTTGCTGCAACTGCTCGCGGGGCAGGCCGCTTTCGCTGGCGATGGTCAGGCGCGCCAGGGGTGTGCGGATTTCATGGGACAAGGTGCGCAGCAACTGCCGCTGTTGATGCAGGTTCTGGCGCAGGCGCTCGGCCATGTGTTCATAGGCGCGGGCCAGTTCGCCCAGTTCATCCTTGCGACGCGTCACGGTGCTGCTGGCCAGGGGCGCCAAATCGCCGGAACTCAGTGCGTTGGCACGCTCGCGCAATTCATTCAAGGGCTGCACCAAGTGCCGATACAGCAGCAAGCCCAAGCCCAGCGCCAATAACACCGGCACCACACCGTGGCTAAACACATGGGTCCAGGGTGTGAGCCCCGGTGGCAGCAGGCGTTCGGGCAATTGCATCACCAGCCGGCCGCGTTCCGGGTGCTGGGGAAAGGCGATGCTCACATACGGCAACTCGTCATCCAGGCGCTTGCTCATCGGCCAACTGAGCTTGCGCATAAACGTGAGGTGGCTGACTTGCTCGGCATTCAGCGCCGTGGTGCCCAGGCTGCGCAGGTAGTCGTCCAGCACCGCGACCCAGGTGTGTTCGCGCTGCTCCAGCGCCAAACGCCAGCGCTCCACCGCTTGCGCGTCACCACGGGCCGCGACCTGTTCGGCCTCGGCGGCATAAGCGGCCAGGGCAATGCGGTCCGGCTCTTCCAGAAAGTAAGTATTGCGCTCCACCTGCAAGCCCCAACTCCACACCAGCCACACCAGCAGCAGGCAGAAGCACACTTGCAGCACCGCCATTTTCCACAGCAGGGGGTGGCGACGGTGCATCAACGGCCTTCGCACATCAGCACATAGCCTTGATGGCGCACCGCGTCGATGCGCATGCCCTGCACATCGATGGCCGCCAGCTTGCGGCGCAGGTTGCACACATGCACATCCAGGCCACGGTCCAAACGGGTGTAGGGCCGATGCAGCACCTGCTGGTAAAGGAACGGCTTGGTCAGCGCTTCGCCGGCATGCTCGTGGAGCGTGCACAACAGGCGAAATTCCGAGGTGGTGAGCCCGGCGGCAATGCCGTTCAAGCGCACGTCCCGCCCATAGGTGTCGAACTCCAGCGACGAATGCCGGGCCATCAGCCTCGGTGCCTGGGCGCCGCAATCAATCGCCACCCGCCGCAGCAAGGCATCGATGCGCACGTCCAGTTCGGCCAGGCTGAAGGGTTTGGGCAGGTAATCGTCGGCGCCCTGGCTGAAGCCGGTGATGCGGTCCTGCTCGGCGCCCAGGGCCGACATCAGGATCACCGGAGTCCCCCGCTCATGGCGCAGGCGCGAAAGGATCGTCAGCCCGCTTTCATTGGGCAGCATGATGTCCAGCAGGATCAGTTCCACCGGCGAATTAAGGGCCATATCCAGGCCCTCGTCGCCGCGATGGCTACTGCCAAGGCTGAAACCACGCCCGCTCAAGTGCTTGCTCAAGTGCGCGCACAGCTCCACGTCATCCTCAATGATGAGGATGCGCGGGGTGGGCAATGAGGGCGGGGGCAGATGATAAGTATTCACAATTACGTCAGTTTCGCATTCGGCGAAACATTTCGCAATATTCACCGCGTGTCGCACTGCCCCTCGGCCTGCAACTGCCGCCCGCGTGCTTGGGCCTCGCCCAGCACCCGCAACAGGTTACCGCTCCAGATTTGACCGATATCCGCCTCGCTGTAGCCCGCCTGCACCAGCGCCTCGGTGATCTTCGGCAACTGGCTCACGTCTTCCAGCCCTTGCACCCCGCCGCCGCCGTCCCAGTCGGCGCCAATGCCCACATGCAACGGCCCGACCTGCTCCAGCGCGTGCAACAGATGGCGCATAAAGTCGGCAAAGGTCGCCTGGGGGATGGGGTAACGCTGCTGTACTTCACGAATTTGCGCCGACAACTCGGCAAACGCCGCCGGTTGCAAAGCAGGCATCAGGCGCAGGCGCTCGAACAGCGGCTTGAGGGCTTTTTCCCGTTGCGGGTTGGGCGGCTGCGGGATCAGGTAGCCGCCATAGGTGTTGACCTGAATTACCCCGCCGCTCGCGGCCAGACGGCGCATGCGCGCGTCATCCAGGTTGCGCGGGTGCGGGTTGATCGCCCGGCTGCTGGAGTGGGAAACGATGATCGGCGCACGGGACTCGGCGAGCAATTGGTCAAACACCTGGTCGGAAGCATGGGACGCATCCAGCAGCACACCCAGGCAATTGGCGCGCTGCACCAGCTCATGGCCCACCGGGCTCAGGCCGTGCCATTGGGGGATGGCAGTGGCGGAATCGGCGACATGATTATTGGCGCTGTGCACCAGGCCGAGCATGCGCAAGCCCTGGCGTTGGTAGGTGGTCAACAGCCCCGGATCAGACGCCAAGGGCTCGGCGTTTTCCATGCTGATATACACCACGCGCTTGCCTTCGGCGGCGATGCGCGGTGCGTCTTCGGGGGTCAGCGCCAGGGCGAAGTCATCCGGGTGACGCGCCAGCATGTCGTGGATGTGCGCCAGAATCGCCAGGCCCTGGTCGCTGGCCCGCGCCATCCCGGCCTCGTCGTAGCTGCCCTGGGGCGTGTACACCGCCCAGAAACCGCCGTCCAGGCCGCCTTCGCGCATGCGCGGCAGGTCGACCTGGGACAAATCCTCGGGCCCATGGCGCTGCACAATACTCCAGCCCGGGCGGGACAATTGCCGAGGTGTGTCCATATGGCTATCGAGCACCAACAAACGCTCGTGCAGCGCCCGGTCGTCAGCTTGCGCGCCACTGATGGCCAGGCTCAGCAACAGCGCGAGCCACCTCACACGCCCATCCCGAACAGACGTTCGGCCTGCCACGGCGCATCCACCACCGCCTGCAAACGCGCCAGCAACGGCGCCTCGCACAACGCCTGCAACTTGGTCTGCAACAAACCATCGCGCCCGCCCCGGTCCAACGCGGCGTAAGGGCCGTCGTACGCTAGCTCTGCCACTTCACCAGTCAATGCATGCACCCTGAGCGCAGCCGGAAACCCGCCGCTGCGTGCCTGTTGCTGGTCCATCTCGGCACTCGCTTCGATATGCACCCGAGCCATGAACACCAACACCGACTCATCCCGCAGCGCCTCGCCCTCAAAGTCTTCCAGCGCCGCCCGCCCGCGCACGAAGGCGCTGGCCACCACATAAGGCAGGCTGAAACGCGCCGCCAGGTCATTCTCGATCACCCGCGTGGACAACGACCGCGCACTGCCGCCATTGACCCGCACCACAATGCTTACCACCTGGCCCGCAGGCACTTGCTGACGCAGTTCCAACGCAAGGCGTATCGCGGTCTGGCAGCCGAAACACGCCGGGTAAGGCTTGATGGCGAAGCTGTCGAGGTTCTTGACCAGCGGGTTGGCCGACAGAAAGTCCGCCTGCGCGGTATCAAAACCAAAGCTGGCCAGCCAGCCATGTTCGCCAGTCAAGAAACCAGCGGGCCCAGTGGCACCAGCCTGGGCCAGCAACACCGACTGCACCGCGTGCTGGGCCGAAAAGCCCACCGCCAAATCCTTGTCCTGGCTGTAGCTGCCCACCTTGGGAGACAACGCCGACAGTAACCCGGCACTCAACGAACTGGCCGCAATCGCGGTGCCGTGGCACACGCGGTCGAGGTCATCATCGAGCAACGCCGAACAGCCCAACGCCGCTGCCACCGGGGCAATCAGCGAGGTGGTACGAAACCCGGCCTGCGCACTGCGATGCCCACGCCCCAAGGCTTCGGCCAGGGAGATATTCGCCGCAAACGCGATCCACAGCGCCCGCAGCAAACGCTCGCCGACCACCCCATGGTGCTCGGCCAACGCCAGGATGGCCGGGACGATCACCACGGCGGCGTGCCCGTTGTTGCGCGGGTTGATCAGTACTTCCTGAAAGTCCAAGGCCTCGGCGGCGGTGCCGTTGAGCAGTGCAGCGCGGGCCGGATCGGTGCGCAGGCTTGAACCCCACACCGAACAGCCTGGGCTGATGGACTGCGCCAACGTGCTGTCCATTTGCGTGCCGCCCACTTTATGGCGGCGCGCGTAGGCCGCAATCGCCACGGTATCGGCGAGCAAACGCCCGAGGGCGCTGGCCACTGCGTCGGGGATGGGAGCGTCAAGCAAGAGCAGATGTCGTGCAACCCACTGCCGGTCTATCGTCGTTGCCACGGTTATTGAACCCCTTGGGCCATGATGCCGCCGTCGATCACGAAGTCCGTGCCGTTGGCGTAGTGAAAGGCCGGCCCCGTGAGGGCCACGATGGCTTGTGCCATTTCCCGTGGTTCGGCAAGCCGCCCCAGGGGAATGCTTGCCAGAAGATGTTGTTCATCCAGCCGCCCGGCCTCGATGGCCGCGCCGACCATGCGGGTGCGGGTGTAGCCGGGGCTGACGGAAATCGCCCGCACCCCGGCGGCGGCGAAATCCAGCGCCAGCACTTCGGTCATCGCCACCACACCGGCTTTGGCGGCGGCGTAACTGGCGCGACCGGGGCCGGAACGGTGGGCGATGAACGAAGCGATATTCACGATCAGCCCCGCGCCGGAAGCAGCCAGTGCCGGAAACGCCGCCTGGCAGCTGTAGAATGCCCCGCTGAGGTTGGTTTGCAGCACTGCTTGCCAGTCTTCGGCGCGCATGTCGATCGCCGACGCGCGCCGGGCGATACCGGCGCAGGTCACCAGCACATCCAGCCGGTCGATGTCTTGGGCGGCACGCTTGAGAGCGTCAGCATCGCGCACGTCCACCACGGTGATGGGAAAACCCGCCGCAGGATCGGCCAGCACATCCCAGCCGATCACTTCAGCGCCCTGCTCCACAAATACCTGCGCGACCGCCTGGCCAATGCCGCTGCCCGCGCCGGTTACCAGCACACGCCTGGGTGCCGTCATAGCAATGCTCCTTGTTCAAGTAAGACCCGTTTCACCGCATCGAAACCGCTGCGCTGAGCCAAGCGACTGGACAACGCCGCCGACACGCCCGCCGCATGCCCGGTGGCAAAACTGGTGCCCATCACCCGCACCGAGCCGAACGCAATGTCGTCGGCGCCGATGGAACTGCCGGCCAGCCACAGGTTGTCGCTGCCCTCGGGGATCAGCGCGCCGAACGGCACATGGAACCAGCCGTGATGGGGGATGGCGCGGTATTCGGTGACGCCGTTGCCGGGATGCAATTCGCAAGGCCAGCCGGAACGGGCGATGCCGTTGGCGCGTTGGCGCGCACTCAGGGCGTCGTCGGCCAGCACATCCTGTTGGGAGGTAACGCAACGGGTGGAGCGGATGCCCAGTTGCGGGCCGCTGGTTTCCAGGATCGCCCGTTCAAAGCCGGGCACCGTGCGCCGCAGCGACTCCAGGTAATCATGGGCAATGCCCCGCGCTTCGATCTCGGCGCGGGTCAGGTAATGGGCGTCGGTGTTCACCAGGTCCACATCGATCATCATCGCCCAGTAGCTGCCCGACCACGGCAACGGCACAAAGTAGCCGCCATTGCTGCGGGCCAGGTGGCGTTGGGTGCGGCGCTGGTAGTCGATGACGGCCGCGTGCAACGCCTCGCGATCCGGCGCATGGCCCGGTGCAACGTTACCGATGCGCACCGTCAGCGTGGCCGCCTGCAAACGCGGGCGAATGCTGTGGGGGGCGATCATCGCCGCCACATTGGCGTTGCCGGTGGCGTCCACCACACTGCCCACTTCGAGGCGCAAAGTGCCTTCGGGGTGGCTGCACAACAGCGCGTCGATATGGCCGTTTTCGCCCTCGGTGGCGATGACCCGGCAATGCAGCAGCGGCGTGATACCGGCGCTCAGCACCAGGCGATCGAGTACGACTTTCAGGCGTTCCGGGTCCAGCAGGATGATCCAGTTGCCCGAGCTTTGCAGCACCGGCTCCACCGGATGCCCGAACGCCTGCAAGGCGTCCAGGACACGCTGGCCCATGCCCGCCACTACCCGTTCCGGAGTCGGGCCGCTGGTGAGAAAGCCGCAATAGGACTGCACGCCGGAGATGGTCGCCGTGCCGCCGAAAAACCCGTAGTCCTCGATCAACACCACGCTGCGCCCACACTCGGCCGCCGCCAGCGCAGCGGCAATGCCCGCAGCGCCGCCGCCCACCACGGCCACGTCATAAAAGCGGTTCATAGCACTTTGTCGAGAAAGTCACGGGTGCGCGCATCCCGTGGGCTGTCGAAAAACGCCTGGGCCGTGGCGTGTTCAACCACCTCGCCCTGGTCGATGAAGTACACATAGTCGGCCACTTCGCGGGCAAAGCGCATCTCGTGGGTGACCAGCACGCAGGTCATGCCCTCGGCCGCAATCGAACGAATCACCCCCAGCACTTCCTTGACGGTTTCCGGGTCGAGGGCGGCGGTGACCTCATCGAACAGCATCACCTGGGGCTGCATGCACAGGCCACGGGCAATCGCCACGCGCTGTTGCTGGCCGCCGGACAACTCTCCCGGATACGCCTGCTCCTTGCCGTCCAGGCGCACCTGTTGCAGCAGTGCGCGAGCCTCGTCCTCGACGGTTTTGCGCGCGCGCCCCAGCACCTGGATCGGCGCCATGCTGACGTTCTGCAACACCGTGCGATGGGGGAACAGGTTGTAGCTCTGGAACACAATGCCAACTCGCTGGCGCAGTTGCTGCAACGGCAACTGCGCACTGCCGATCAACGCGCCGTCGAGGCGGATCTCACCGCCGTCGATCTCGGCCAAGGCGTTGATGCAACGCAGCACCGTGGACTTGCCCGACCCCGACGGGCCGATGATGCACACCACTTCGCCACGCCCCACGGCCAGGTCGATGCCCTTGAGCACCGGGGTGTCGCCATAGGCCTTGTGCACCCCATGCAGGGCGATAAAGGGGTTTTCCAGGATACGTGTCATGGGTTACCTGTAGGCCAGGCGCCGTTCCAGGGAACGGGCCAGCAGTGAAAGCGGAAAGATGTAGGCAAAGAACAGCGCCAGCACCAGGCCGTAGACCGGCAGCAGCAAGTCGGTGCGCGCAGTGGCGGCAAGGATCTCGCGACTGGCGCTGAGCAACTCGCCCACCCCCAGCAGGCTGGCCAGCGCGCTGGACATGGTCACCACGCAATACAGGCCCAGCGCAGGGGGCACCATCAGGCGCAGGGCCTGGGGCAGGATTACATGGCGCAGTTGGCCCACCGGGCTGTAGCCCAATGCCGTGGCGGCTTCCCATTGGGTACGCGGGATCGACTGCAAGGCGCCGCGCACAATCTCCGAGGCGTTGCCCGTCGCCGGCAGGGACAGGGCCAATACCGCCTTGAGCCACGCCGGGAGGCTGATCACCACACCGGCGACGTGCCATTCGTAAGGCAGCAGGTGCATCACGAAAAACATCACCACCAGCCATGGCGAGTTGCGCAGCAACTGGGTCACCAGCCTGGCGCCCACCCGCAGCCAACGCGACTTGGCCCGTTGCAACGCGCCCAGGCACACCCCGGCGATACAGGCCAGCAGCATCGCCAGCGCACCGATCCACAGGTTCAGCGCAAAGCCCTTGAGCATCATCGGCAGCCACGGCAGCAAGGCTGAAAGCACCTCGTTCATGGGCCACCTCCGGGAATGTGCAGGCGCCGTTCCAGGCGGTGCAGCGCCCAGGCCAACACGGCCATGGCGGCGAAATACGTCACCAGTACCAGCAGCATCATTTCCACCACGTTGTAGCGTTCACTCCAGATTTCCTGGGCGCTGTACAGCACTTCGGGCACCGCCACCGCGTAGGCAATGGAACTGCCCTTGATCAACTGCACCATGTTGTTGCCCAGCGCGGGCAAGCAGGCACGCAGCGCCAAGGGCAACTGGATATGCCACAGCCGCGCCGCCCGCCCGTAACCCAGGGCCAGCGCCGCATCGCGGGTACTGGCGGGCACCGCAAGCAGCCCGGCACGCACGATTTCCACGGCAAACGCACCGTAATGCAGGGTGATGCACAGCGCTGCCAGGCCGAACGGGTTGGCGTACCACGGCGCCGCCCCGCCTTCCAGACCGCCGCGCAACAAGGCGCCGACGCCAAAGTAGATGAAGTACAGCTGGGCCAGGCTCGGTGTGTTGCGCAGCACTTCCACATAGCCACGCACCAGCCAGCGCAAGGGCTTAGACGCGCCCATGGCCAAGGCCCCCAGCAGGCCGATCAGGCACGAACCGAGAATGCCAATGGCCGACAGTTGCAGGGTGGTGACGATGCCCGAGGCAAACTGACGCGCGGTCCAGCCGTCATAAAACACCGGGAAATTCCAGCCGGTGGTGGTGTTGAGGCGTGCGAAGCCCTCGGTGAGGCGCTGCAAAAAGTACGGCAGGCTCTGTTTGTCTTGTGCGGCGCTGGCGGCTTCGCTTGGGTTCAGCGGATGTTTGTGGGGCAAGCCATAGCGGCTTTCCAGTTCATACAGGAAACCGCTCTGGCGCCACTGCAATGCCACTTGCTCCAGCAGGCCACGCCAATGCGGGTCGCCCTTGGCCACGGCCATGCTCCAGGGCGCTTCGAGAATCACCGGCAACTGGATGCGATAGCCCTGCCATTGCTGACTGTCCTGCAAGCGCAGGTGCGCCACCGCCTCGTCCATCACCTGGCCGATGCAGCGCCGGTCGCGCAGGGCCTGGGCGCTTTCGGTCAGCCCGGCGAAGGCGAGGATGTTCACCCCGTAACGCTCGGCCACGCTCTGGTTGTAGGTCGAGCCCTGGCTGCTGCACAGGGTTTGCCCGCGCAGGCTCTCCCAGCTTTGCACCACCTGATCATCACGGGTCAGCAACACTGCGCCCGAGGCGTAGAAGCCGGGGAAGATGAAGTCCACCAGGCGCTGGCGTTCCTCGGTCACGCTGAAGCCGGTGATGATCACATCGCACTTGCCCTGCTGCACAAACGGCACACGGTTGGCGCCGCTGGTGGGGATGGTCTGCGCGCTGATCTCGCGGCCCAAACGCTGACTGAGGGTCTGGCGCAGGTTTTCCAGCAGGTCGGCATTGAAGCCCACCGCCTGCCCCGAGGGCGTGAGGTAGGCGAAGGGCCGGTTCTCCACGTTGGTGCAGGCGTTGACCACACCGCGCTCAGCGATGCGTTGCAACACCGGCCCATCCTCGGCGACAGCGCCCAGCGAAACCGCCAGCAAGCCGGCGGCCACCCAGGCCTTGACCAGCCTTGTCACCACGAATACGTCGCCTTGAGGTAGTAGAACGCGCCGTTCATGCCGAACGGTGAGTAGGAGATGTAATTGACGTTCTGATGGCCGGGGTTGTTCAGGCTGTTGCGTTTGTCTGGGTAGGCATCGGTGACGTTGTCGCCGCCCACGGTGAACAGCCAGTCGGTGTAGCGATAGCTGGTGGACAGGTCCAGCACCCACTTGGCGTCGAAGCGCTGGTCGTAGGCTTCACCGGTGTTGCTCACCGCCAGGAAGCTGCCGTAGCGCACCAGGTTGGCGTGCAGGCCCCAGTTGTCTTTGCTGTAGTCGGTGGAGAACGACAGCTTGCTGCGCGGTGTGCTGTCGGTGAGCACGCCATAGCGGTCGCGACGGTCGATGCGGTCCAGGTTCAGGCCACTTTGCGCCAGCGCGGTGGGGTTGTCCTTGACGTCGGTGACGCGGGTCTTGCTGTAGCTGTAGCCCACGGTGCTGTTGAGACGCGCACCGTTGTCGAAGCGGTAGCGGTGCTGGCCGGTGATGTCGACGCCACGGGTTTGTGTGTCCACCGCGTTGGTGAAGTAACGCACCGACTGGTACAGGTCGGTGGGAATACCGTTGGCCCCCAGATACGCCTGGCCGGCGGCGGTCTGCACGTTGAGGTTGCTCGACAGGGTGACCCGGTCGTTGATGCTGATCTGGTACACGTCCAGGGTCGCGCTGAAATCGTCAGTGGGTTGCAGCACCAGGCCCAGGCTGATGTTGCGCGACTTCTCGGCCTTCAGGTCTTCGGCACCGAGCAAGCGTGCAATCGGCGAATCCACCGAGGCGGTCAGCTGATCCTGATAGGCGTTGATCGAGGTGTTGAGGGCGCTGGTGGTCGCCGAATAATGCTGCTGTGCCAGCGACGGTGCACGGTAGCCGGTGGACACACTGCCGCGTACGGCGATCACTGGGTTGAAATCGTAGCGGCTGGAGAACGAGCCGGTGGTGGCGCCGCCAAAGTCGTTGTAGTCGTCGTGCCGCACGGCCACCGACGCGCGCCATTTGTCGGTGAGGTTGGTTTCCAGGTCGAGGTACTGGGCCACCACATCGCGGCGGTAACTGCCGCTGTCGCCGGGCTTGAGGCCGGAGAAGCCTTCGGCGCCAGTGCCGTAGTAGGAATTGGCTTCGCCGCTGCTTTCTTGATAGGTCTGGTGCTGGTACTCCAGACCGAACGCCACCGACAGCGGGTTGCTCAGCACCGGTACATTCAGCTCGTTGCTGAAGTCCAACTGGTACACGGCGAGGCTACTGGTGAGGCTGCCGTCGTCGAAATTCTGCTGGGCGTTGCCGGTGTCGCGGTACAGGTAGCGGTTGAGGGTATCGCGGCTGCTCAGGTCAATTTCATTGCGGCCATAGTCGACGCTGGCGTCCCATTTCCAATCGGCCAAAAGCCCCCGCAAGCCCAGCACCAAGGAGCGGTCCTCGGTCTCGGCATGCAGACGCGGCAAGTAACCTTCGGGGTGGGCCGTGCGGTCATAGGTGGAGGCACGGCCATTGCGGAACGCATCCCAGGTGTCGCCTGTGGATTTGTTATAGCCGGCAAAACCGTAGGCGGTGAGGTCGTCGCCCAGGGCGTATTCGGCGTTGAGCATGACCTTGCCGTTGGTGATGTCCGGGTCGCCCAGGCGGTAGGTGGTGCTGCCATAACCGGGCGCGCCAGGGTTGCGGTTATCGGGGCCGGCGCGGTTGGTGAAGTCGTTGTTGTTGCCGTCGAAACTCAGGTGCGCACTGCCGCGCTCGCCCAGCTTGAAGCCGGTGTCGGCGTCCACATGGCGCTGGATGCCGTCGCCCTTGGCATACTGGCCATAGCTGGTGGTGACCTGGCCGCCTTCGTCGTCTTTTTTGAGGATGACGTTGATCACCCCGGCAATCGCATCCGAGCCATAACGGGCCGAGGCGCCGTCGCCGAGCACTTCGATATGGTCGATGGCCGACAGCGGGATGGCCCCCAGGTCCACCGGCGCCGAACCACGGCCCTGGGTCACGTTGGTGTTGAGAAACGCGCTGGTGTGGCGGCGCTTGCCGTTGACCAGCACCAGCACCTGGTCAGGGGACAGGCCGCGCATCTGCACTGGGCGAATGATCCCGGTAAACCCGGAGCTGGCCGGACGCGGGAAGTTCAAGGACGGGATCAACCGCGACAAGGCTTCGGACAACTCATTGCTGCCGGTGCTTTGCAGGGTTTTGCTGGACACCACCTGGATCGGCTGCATCGACTCCAGCACCGTACGGTTCTCCGAGCGCGTGCCGGTGACCACTACCGCACTCAGCTGTGGAGCGCTGTCACTGTCTTCTGCGGCCTGCGCCTGCATGCCGGTCACTACCGCCAATACCGCGAGCGACAGCCTGCTTAAGTTGAACGTGCCCTTGATCATGCCTTATTCCCCAGCCAACAGCCGTCACCGCGCCCTGACGCAAGCGCAGGGGCAGTGGCTGTCGAACATTTTTCATATTCAAAAGTTGATAAAAGAGTGGCCAGGGGGCAATTCGGTGGCGTGTTGATTGCTTGCCTGGTATGTCACACGGGGCCCAATCTACCTGCCCTGTGCGGTCATACCTACGGAAAAAACAGCGGGCAACACTAACTTTTACTCATGTGGCACTGCGGTTATATGGTTAAAAGAACACGGTCTAGTTCAAGCCCGTTTAGTGATTGAGTGAGATAAAAGATCAGGCTATAAGTGCTCGGTTTTATTAACAGGCAATACCCGAGTGTTCTAACTTATGAATCTTCGCCAGATGGAAGTCTTCCGTTCCATCATGCTCACCGGCAGCATCGCGGGCGCCGCCGAGTTGCTGCATATCTCCCAGTCCGCCGTGAGCAAGATGCTCAGCCACACCCAGCAGCGTGGCGGGCCCAAACTGTTCGAACTGGTCAAGGGCCGGCTGGTGCCCACCAGCGAAGCGCGGGAGCTGTACGAGGAAGTCGAGCGCCTGTGGCGCAACGTGGAGCGGGTGCGCGAGCTGTCCAGCGAACTGGCCAACCCGTCCAAGGGCAACCTGTACATTGCGGCTTCCCCAAGCCTAGGCATGTCGGTGGTGCCCCAGAGCCTGGCGCAAACCGTCAAGGAACGGCCGGACCTGAGCGTAAAAGTGATCCTGCCATTGCCCGGCGCACTGACCGATGTAGTGGCGGAGAAGATCGTCGATATCGGCATTACCACCTTTGAAGTCGATCACCCGAGCATCACGGTGCATGCGCGCTATAGCTGCCCCTTGGTGTGCATCATGGCGCCTTCCCATCCGCTGGCGACGCTTGAGTCCATAAGCCCTTCTGACCTGATTGGCCATCGACTGATTTCGGTGCCGTTGCAAGAGTTGTATGGGATCAATGAGGAGAAGGTGTATGGGGAGGTGCTGGCGCAGCTCAATATTGGCTTGCAGGTGCGTTCGGGGTTGATCGCCAGCCTGTTCAGTTTGGCCAGTGGGGAGATTGCGGTGGTGGATGCGCTGGCCGTTTCGGGGAATTTGCTGCCGCTGGTGATACGGCGGTTTGAGAGTGCGGCGGCGGTGAATATTTCGGTGATTCATAACAGCTTCAAGCCGTTGTCGCCGCAGGCGTTGTTGTTTCGGGACATGGTGATGGAGCATTTGCGGGGGGTAGCGGAGAATTACCCATAAACCCGAAGCCGCGCTGTGCGCACCGTCCCACAGTGTTTATCAGTAGACTGGGCATCACCCTGCCCCACTGACCCGAGATTGCCCCCTTGATGCGCAACCTGATCATCGCCAGCCTGTGCCTGCTCGCCGGCTGCCAGCAAACCCCACCGGCCAACGACCAACTCGACGCCGTGCTTTGGACCCAAACCTCCATCGAGCACGAGTTGATCTACCGCCAAGTATTCGCCAATGCCACCCGCCAACTGGACGTGGCCCTGGCCGATCCCACCTGGGACGCCCTGCCCTTCGCCCCGCGAAACCTCAATGGCCTGCCGCCGGCGGTGGTGGTGGATATCGACGAGACCGTGCTGGACAACGTGCCGCTCAATGCCCGGGACGTGGTCAACAATCAAATCTATTCCTATGACCGCTGGAACACCTGGGTCGAGCAAGCCAAGGCCCAGGCATTACCCGGTGCGGTGGCCTTTTTGCAAGCGGCCGCGCACAAAGGCATCACGGTTTATTACGTGACCAATCGCGAACACAGCCAGGTCGCGGCCACCGCCAGAAACTTGCGCCTGCGCGGTTTCCCCCTTCAGAGCGATGAACAGATCCTGGCCGCCAGCACCCCCATTGGCCACTGCGAAAGCGCAGGCTATGGCAAGACCTGCCGTCGCCAGTGGATCGCCGGCCATGCCCGTGTGTTGCTAATGGCCGGTGACTCCCTGGGGGATTTCGTGCAGGCCGAACACAACACCCTCGCCGACCAGCGCAAGGCGGTGGAACCCTATGTGAACTGGCTGGGCCAACGCTGGTTTGTGCTGCCCAACCCCACCTATGGCAACTGGTACAGCGCGCCGTATGGGGATGACGACACACTGCCGTTTGAGCGCAAGCGCCAGGCTAAGCAGCAGGTGTTGGAGTTGGAGCAGTAACCCTGCTTGCCACAACCTGCCTGCTCATTGCCGTTGGCGTTGTATGGAGATCCAAATGTGGGAGCGGGCTTGCTCGCGAATGCGCAGTGTCAGTCGATACTTTCTTCACTGATCCACCGCTTTCGCGAGCAAGCCCGCTCCCACAGTTTTGACCGAGTACGACACAAAAAACCGGTCGATTCCAAGGCACGGCACAGATCTGCTTTGCTGTGGGAGCCACATCCAAATCAGTGCCGCAACAACTTACGCAACGGCACCCCATCCTTAAGCACCGGCGACTTGATCACGATGTAACTGAAGTACTTCGAAATCCCAATATTCTTATCCAGCAAACTCTCCACCACCTCCTGATAGTGCTGAATACTGCGGGTCATAAACCGCACGAGGTAGTCATACCCCCCACTGATCAAATGACACTCCAACACCTCATCCACCAGCCGAATGTTGGACTCAAACTTGGCAAAGTCTTCCCGCTTGTGGTCGCTGAGGGTGATCTCGGTAAACACCGTGACCGAATCGGTGATCTTGGCCAGGTTCAAGTGCGCCTTGTAGCTGGAAATATACCCCGCCGACTCCAGCCGCTTGACCCGTTGCAGGCAAGGGCTGGCCGACAGCCCAACGGCGTCGGCGAGGCTGACGTTGGTCATGCGGCCGTCCTTTTGCAGTTCCACCAAAATACTGATGTCGATCCGGTCCAGCTTGACGAGCCCTTCCATTGCGTACCTCTTGACTGCCGTTTGTAAGACAATCTTCTAGCAAAATCAGCGCCGTAAAGACAGCTGATGCTGCGCCACCAGGTCCGCCATGCTGTTGATGCAGTAGTCCGCTGCGCAAGGCGAAGGCTGCCGCGCCCGGTGGCGGCCGATCAAACAGCGGTCCAGCGCCACCTGTGCGCCCACCGATGGGCGGGTGATATGCAGGATCGGTTGAACGTCATCGCCCTGTCGGTTGAGCCATTGTGGGTCTTCGGCCAGGGAAATGAAGTCTTCCGGTGCAATCCCCAAGCGCTCGCACAACGCGCCGCGATCTTCCGCATCGCGGTCGCCGCGCACCAACAGGCGGTAGAACTTGCGCAAATACAGCATCGCCCCCGGCGCATCCTCGAACAGCGACCAGTTGCCTGCCGACCGGGCAAAGCTCATGCCCTCCTCCCAACTGGCGTGCTGCCCCCACGTCTCGGCGAGTTGGCGATGGGCAAAACACAACACACCACTAAAGCCTAGCTCAGCAAAGCGCGGGTAGAGGCTTGCCACCACCGCGTTGAATTCAGCCAGCACCTGCTCCCTGGACGGCTGCCCGCCACGGCTGTCGAGCAGCGGTTGCAACGCCGCCCACACCCCCGAATCGCGGTCCACCAGCACTTCATCGCAGTCAATCAGCAACGCTCGATAATCTGTCAGCCCCATGGTGGGTCAAGCCTCCTTGTTGCGTTTCACCCGTAGCGGGCACTGCGTCAGTTCAAGACCCGTGCCAAGGCCGCGTCGAGAATCTGCAGGGCATCGTCGATCTGTGCCTCGGTGGCCACCAACGGCGCGAGAAAGCGCAGCACGTTGCGGTGCACGCCGCATTTGATCACCAGCAAACCGCCGGCGCGGGCGGCGTCGATCACCTGCTGGTTAAGGTCCGCGTCCGGGGTGCGTGCCGAATCGGTCTTGATCAGTTCGATGGCCAGCATAAAGCCGGTGCCGCGCACGTCGCCGATGTTCGGGTAACGTGCCTGCAAGCCCAGCAGACCCTGGCGCAGGCGTTCACCCAGCACTTGGCTGCGGGCCAGCAATTGCTCGTGCTCGAACGCGTCGATCACCGCCAGCGCCGCCGCGCAAGCCAAGGCGTTGCCGCCGTAGGTGCCACCGAGGCCGCCGGGAAGCGGTGCGTCCATGATGTGCGCCTTGCCCACCACGCCAGACAACGGCAAGCCACCGGCCAGGCTTTTGGCCACGGTGACCAAATCGGGCTGGATACCGGAATGCTGGAAACCAAACCAGGTGCCGGTGCGACCAAAGCCGGTCTGGATCTCGTCGAGGATCAGCACAATACCGTGCTTGTCGGCCAACGCACGCAGGGCCTTCAGAAACTCCGGCGGTGCGGTGAGGAAACCGCCATCGCCCTGCACCGGCTCGATGATGATCGCTGCGACGCGTTCCGGGGCAACCTGGGTCGCCAGCAGTTCATCCAGCGCATTAAGTGCCACTTCGCTGGTCACGCCGCGATAGGCGTTCGGATATGGCGTGTGGAACACCTCCGGCGCAAACGGCCCGAAGTTCTGTTTGTAGGGTTGGCTCATGCCGGTCAGCGTAGTGCCTAGCAAGGTACGGCCATGAAAACCGCCGCGAAAGGCGATCACTGCCGAACGGTTGGTGTGAGCACGGGCGATCTTCACGGCATTTTCCACCGCCTCGGCGCCAGAGGTGAAAAACGCTGCTTTATAAGCCTCCTTGCCGCCGACCATCTCACTCAGGCGCTGGGCCAGGTCGAGGTAAGGCTGGTAAGCCACCACTTGGAAACACGCGTGGGAGACCTTCTGCAACTGAGCCTGCACAGCCGCGACCACCTTGGGGTGGTTGTGGCCGATATTGAGCACGCCGATGCCGCCGACGAAATCCAGGTAACGCTTGCCATCCACGTCCCATAGCTCGGCGCCCTGGGCGCGGTCGATCACCAGCGGGTGCGCGGTCACCAGTCCACGGGGCACGAACTGCTCGCGCTGACGGAGCAAGTGAGGGGTTTCATCGACTTTGCTATTCATGGCATTTCCCATCGTGAGTCCGGCAACCTGGAAGTGGTTGCGATGCTGTTCAGATTACGGGGTGCGGGCAACGCACTACGCCGAACTTGGCCCGTGAGAAATTCGTATCCACTGTTTTGCCCCTGCGTTTCAACAGATCCTGCGCCGGGCTTGAGGGATGATGATCGCGACCTTAATCCAGCAGGAAATGCCCATGGCCTTGCTCTATAAAGCTGACCCGGTGCGCGGCCTAACCTGGCAGGCACTGTTTGCCGAACACGCGCCCGATATCGAATGGCGGGCCTGGCCCGACGTCGGCAACCCCGAAGAGGTTGAATACCTCGCGGCCTGGACCGCGCCGGATGATGTGGCGCAGTTGCTGCCCAACCTTAAAGTGCTGTTTGCCTTGTCTGCCGGTGTGGATCAATTGGACTTGTCACGCCTGCCGCCCGATTTGCCCGTGGTGCGCCTGCTCGACCCCGGCATCACCCGTGGCATGTGCGAATACGCCAGCTGGGCGGTGCTCAGCCTGCACCGAGACATGCTGCGCTATCGCCAACAGCAAGTGGCGCGGTGCTGGCAGGCGCACCTGCTGCAGCCCGCGGCGAATCGTCGGGTTGGCGTGATGGGGTTGGGCACACAGGCCCAGCAGATCCTGGCCACATTGGCGCCGTTGGGGTTTGCCCTGTCGGGGTGGGCGCGCAATGCCCGGCATTTGCCGGGGGTGAAGTGTTATGCGGGCGAAGAACAGCTGCCAGCCTTCCTGGGCCAGTGCGACATTTTGCTGTGCGTGCTGCCATTGACCGAGCAGACCCAAGGCATTCTGGATCGACAGCTGTTTGCGCAACTGCCCAAGGGCGCAGCGCTGATCAATATGGGCCGAGGTGGGCATCTGGTTGAACAGGATTTGCTCGAAGCGCTGCAGAGCGGGCAGCTGAGTGGCGCCGTGTTGGATGTCTTGCAGGAGGAACCGGCCCCGCCGAGTCACCCGTTCTGGACGCATCCGCAGATTGTGCTCACGCCGCACATTGCCGCAATGACCCAACCACAAAGTGCCTTCGGCGTGCTGCTGGAAAACATCCGCCGGTTTGAGCGGGGTGAGCCGATGGTGGGCGAAGTGGACCGAACATTGGGCTACTAATGGATGTATGGAAATCAAAATGTGGGAGCGGGCTTGCTCGCGAAAGCGGTGGGTCAGCCAACAAATGCATCGACTGACACCCAGCCATCGCGAGCAAGCCCGCTCCCACAAGGGGATCCGCGGTGTACTCAATTTCCAAGCCCGGCACAGGTTAAAA
>NZ_QUZU01000030.1 GCF_004682055.1 Pseudomonas kairouanensis
CTCGCGAAGGCGGAGTGTCAGACAGAGATGTTCCAGCTAATCCACCGCTTTCGCGAGCAAGCCCGCTCCCACATGTGATTTGTGTACACCCGGTCCGGCTTCAGGCTCCCGCCACACCCTGCCCAAAACGCTTGATCGCCAGGCAATACATCACCAACGCCACCGCCGCCAACAACCCACCCGCCGCACCGATCCAGGCGAAGCCGAATTGGCTGCCGACCCAACTGCCCATCAGGGCGCCGCCGCCGATGCCGATGTTGTAGATGCCGGAAAACATTGCCATGGCCACGTCGGTGGCATCTGGCGCGAGTACCAGCACCTTGGACTGCATGGCCAGGCCAAAGCCCATGATCGCCATGCCCCAGAAGATGCTCAGTACCACCAGGTAGGATTCTGCGCCGCTCAACGGCAGCATCAGCGCCAGGCACGCGGCCAGGATAAATACGGCGCCGACCACGAACAGGTGCGGGTTGAAGCGGTGCACCAGGCTGAACAGCAACGAGCCGATAATGCCCGCGCCGCCGAACACCAGCAGGATCAGGGTTACCGCACTGCCGCTCATGCCCGCCACGCCTTCGACGAAGGGTTCGATGTAGCTGTAGGCGGTGAACTGCGCGGTGACGGTCATGGCGGTCAGCACGTAGAGCGCCACCAATGCCGGGCGTTTGAACAGTAACGGCAGGCTGCGCAGGGAGCCGGAGTTCTGGCTCGGCAGGAGCGGCAAGGTGCGCGCCAGCCAGAACACCAGGGCGGCGGCGAAGGCGCCGATCACCAGGAAGGTGGTGCGCCAGCCCATGGCTTCGCCCAGCAGGCGGCCCAGGGGAATGCCCAACACCATCGCCAGCGACGTGCCGGTGGCCAATAACCCCAGGGCTTGCACCTGCTTGCCTTCCGGCGCCAGGCGCACGGCAAGGGACGCGGTGATCGACCAGAACAACGCATGGGACAAGGCTATACCGACCCGACTGACCATCAGCAGGCCAAAACTGGTGGCGACGCTTGAGAGGACATGGCTGGCGATAAACATGCAAAACAGCACGATCAGCAGCTTGCGCCGCTCGACGTTACGGGTCAGCAGCATCACCGGCAGCGACGTCAGGGACACGATCCACGCATAGATGGTCAGCATCAGGCCAACGCTGGACACCGGCATATCGAAGCTGGCACCAATGGCGCTGAGCAGCCCGACGGGCACGAATTCGGTGGTATTGAACACAAAGGCGGCCAACGCGAGGGCGATGACCGGTTGCCAATTGGCTTGGGGGGTTGCGGCTGAAATGCTCATTGAACGGCGAGGTACTCGGAGGATGATCAAACGGCAGCCCTGGACAAGCGCCGCCGCCGAGCATTCTATAGGTTTCTCGGCGGCCTGTTGACGCTGATCCTGATCAAAAAGCCATCAGTTTCATCAAGGCGCGATCATGGTGATGATGTAGGCCCCCGACAGAACGGGCTTTCCACGGGAATCCACCAGTTGGTACCGCTGGTCGTAATATCGCCCCTCACCACTGTCGGCCACCAACTTCACGTTGACCGGCGCATTGCCCACCGCTTGTACGCTGCGGATGGTCCGTACCTCGAACTGGTTGCCGCGAAATACCTGCGGGCAACCCTTCAACTCCAGGATCGAGCCGCCCGAGGCACCGGCCTCGCAACCCGGCGTGACCACACTGCCGTGAAACTGAATCACACCGCCAGCCATACAACTTCCTGCCCATATCGCAAGAAAGCCGGTAACCACTGACAAACCTTTAACGTTCATCGCGACACTCCTTCTTGGACTCTCAAGAAGTAAGTCGTCTTGTCAGGCGTTAACTTAAGACCATTCGTCAGTGATTGAAGGAAAAGTTACGGATCCACCTGCCCCATCAACTCGGGAACACTTTCCGGGCGCTTGGCATAACGCTGGGCCAGCACCGCGCAGACCATCAACTGGATCTGGTGGAACAACATCAGCGGCAAAATCAACACGCCCATGCTCGCCCCGGCAAACAACACCTGGGCCATGGGCACACCGGTGGCCAGGCTTTTCTTCGAACCACAGAACAAAATAGTGATGCGGTCTTCCTGGCTGAAGCCAAACGCCTTGCCCAGCACCGTGGACGCCACCAGCACCAGGGCCAGCAACACGCAGCACGCCACCACCAGGCCACCCAGTTCCCACAGCGGGATCTGGTGCCAGATGCCTTCGTTGACCGCTTCGCTGAACGCGCCGTACACCACTAGCAGGATCGAGCCCTGATCGACGAACTTGAGCCACGACTTATTGCGCCCCACCCACTCGCCAATCCAGCGCCGGGCGATCTGCCCGGCGATAAACGGCAGCAGCAGTTGCACACTGATTTTCAGGATGGCGTCCACCGTGTTGCTGCCTTCCCCGTGCACATTGAGCAACAGGGTCACCAGCAGCGGCGTAAGGAAGATGCCGAACAGACTCGACGCCGCCGCACTGCAAATCGCTGCCGGAACGTTGCCGCGCGCCAGGGACGTAAAGGCAATCGCCGACTGCACCGTGGCCGGCAGCGCACACAGGTAGAGCATGCCCATGTACAGGTCGTTGCCAACCAATGGCGACAGCACAGGCTTGAGCGCCAGGCCCAGCAACGGGAACAACACAAAGGTCAGGCTGAACACCAGCAGATGCAGGCGCCAGTGCCCGGCACCGGCGACGATGGCCTGGCGCGACAGCTTGGCGCCATGCAGGAAAAACAGCAGCGCGATGGCCAGGTTGGTCACCCAGCCAAAGGCCACGGCGGTCTGGCCGCTGGCGGGCAGCAGGGAGGCCAGGATCACCGTGGCGATCAGGGTGAGGGTGAAGTTGTCGGGCAGAAAGCGAGGCCGAGTCATAGGTGGGTTCTTCCGGGGTTGCCAAGAGCGTGCTGGCGACTCTAACGTAACGGCTTGTTACCGACTAACGCCAATGAGCCAGTAAATGCCGCCTAAAGGACATGACAAGACCGTGCGCCGCAGCGTGCCTGGGCTTTCCAGCCTGCCACGGCCGGTGTACGGACGTACCGAATCCTTACCCAATCGCGCGCTGACACGTCGGCACAGCCACCCTTGGGTGCAATTGTCCTACGCGATTTCCGGGGTGCTGGAGATCCAGACCAGCGCCGGCCGCTTTGTCGCGCCGCCCCAGCGCGCAGTATGGATCCCGGCGGGGGTGCCACATCGGGTGTTCAGTTCACCCCGCACGGAAATGCGCAGCCTGTATCTCGATTGCAGCGTCACCGCCTGGGCCAGCGAGCGTTGCCATGTGCTGGAAGTGAGTAGTTTGTTGCGCGAATTGATCCGCAACTTCAGCGAACTGCCGGTGGAATATGTCGAGGACGGGCCGGATGGTCGATTGGCCCAGGTGGTGCTGGACCAGTTGGCCGCAGCGCCCCAGGTGGATTTGATGTTGCCGCTGCCCCTGGACCCACGGTTGCGCCAGATCTATCGCAGCTTGAACCTGCACCCGGAGCAACAGACCACGCTGGGCCAATGGAGCCAGAAGCTGGGGGTGAGTGAGAAGACGCTCAGTCGGTTGTTTTTGAGTGATACCGGGCTGACGTTTCGCGCGTGGCGCCAGCGGTTACGGCTGTTGAGCGCCCTGCCCGCCCTGGAGCAAGGCGAGCGGGTGACGGATGTGGCGCTGGGGTGTGGCTATGAGTCGACGTCGGCATTTATCAATGCGTTTCGACAGCAGTTTGAGGCGACGCCGGGGGAATTCTTTCGCTGACCACCCAGATGCATCAGATGTAGGAGATGTCTCAGATGTAGGAGATCCAAATGTGGGAGGGGGCTTGCTCCCGATAGCGGTGTATCAGTCAATGTTTCTGTTGGCTGACATACTGCAATCGGGAGCAAGCCCCCTCCCACATTTTGATTTGTGCTGGCCTGTTAGAGGTGGGACTTGGCCAAAATCGCCTGGAGCAACACATCCGCCCCTGCCGTCGACCATGCCTGGGAAATCTCTTCCGCTTCGTTGTGGCTCAACCCATCCACACATGGCACAAAAATCATCGCCGTCGGCGCCACCTTGTTCAGGTAACAGGCATCATGCCCCGCCCCGGAAATCATCGACCGGTGGCTGTAGCCCAACGCTTGGGCAGAGGCCCGCACCACGTCCACGCAATCGGCGTCAAAGGCAATCGGCGCGTACTGGAAGATCTGCTTCACGCTGTGCTGCAAGCCAATGACTTGGGCGATACCTGCAACGGCGTCACGCAGTTGCAGGTCCTGGCGCGCCAGCACCGCTTCGTCCGGATGACGGAATTCCACGCTGAAAAACACCCGCCCCGGCACCACATTGCGCGAGTTGGGGTAAATATTGGCCATGCCCACAGTGGCGCGCCCTTCGGCGCCCTGCTCCAGGCCCAGGCCGTTGACGGCCTCGACCACGCGGGCAAAGCCGAGCAAGGCATCCAGGCGGTGGTCCATCGGCGTGGTGCCGGCATGGGCACTGCGGCCGGTCAGTTCCACTTCGTACCAGCGCTGGCCCTGGGCGCCGGTGACCACGCCGATGCTGATGTTCTGGGCCTCCAGGATCGGGCCTTGTTCGATATGCAGTTCAAACGCCGCATGTACGTCCTGGCCGCCCACCGGGTGAGGGCCTGCATAGCCTATTTCCTGCAACGCCTGGCCGATGGTCACACCGGCCTTGTCTTCACGGGACAGGCCGTATTGCAGGTCAAACACCCCCGCGTAGACACCGGAGGAAATCATCGCCGGCGCAAAGCGCGAGCCTTCTTCGTTGGTCCAGTTGACCACTTCAATCGGCCGGTCGGTCTCGATGCCCAGGTCATTGAGGGTGCGCAGCACTTCCACGCCCGCGAGCACGCCGTAGATACCGTCATACTTGCCGCCAAACGGCTGGGAGTCGCCGTGGGAGCCGGTGAGCACCGGCGCCAGATGGTCGTGACGCCCGGCGCGACGGGCAAAGATATTGCCCATGGCGTCCACGCGGATGCTGCACCCGGCAGCCTCGCACCACTGCACAAACAGGTCGCGGCCACGGCGATCCTCATCGGTGAGGGCCAGGCGCGAAACGCCGCCTTTTTCGGTGGCACCGATCTGCGCCATGTCCATCAGCGAGTCCCACAAACGCTGGCCATTCACCCGCGCCAGGTTACTCATGGGGCTTGGCCCGGTAGCGGAAATCACAACGATGATCGCCACCCATGATGGTCTGGGTGCGGGTCAGTTCGATGTCCGGGTTGTAGCCGACGATAAACAGCTCATCGCGGTTGCACGACAACAGGTGGCCGATCTCGCCCAGCCCCATCTCGTTGTACATCTCGGCATAGCGGCAGCGCTTGACGTCGTAGTCGTAGTGCTCGGCGTCGCTGGCAATGATCTCGACTTTGAGCGCGTCGTCCTTCTCCCACAGCACTTGCAGTTCGACGAAGCTCTTGAGGTCGGCGTTGTCTTCAAGCGAGGCGAAATGCTTGCCCGCCTGGATCGCCGCGTTGCCCACCGCTTCGCCAATCACGGCAGCGGCAAAGTCCTTGCCCTGCTCGCGCTTGAGAATCTCGTAGATCGGCTTGATGATTTCAGCCTCGATCCGCCGCCGGGCGAGAATGCCCAGTTCACCTTCCAGTTTGCTCATGACTGCTCTCCATTAGCCCTTTTGTAGGAGCGAGCTTGCTCGCGAAAAAGGTACATCCGACAGCGTGATGCGCCTGAAATACCTTCGCGAGCAAGCTCGCTCCGACAAGGGGTGGGGGTTTATTTACCGCCCGCCACGCTGACCGGCTGCCATTGGTTGGCCTTGACCTGGTACACGGTGAACGAGGGTTTCTTCAAATTGCCTTCGGCATCAAAGGCAATGGTGCCGGTGACGCCTGGGTAGCTGATGGCACGCAGTACCGGCAGGTACTTTTGCGGGTCCACCGAGTCGGCCTTTTCGATGGCCGCCACCAGCACGCCGACGCCGTCATAGGCGAACGGGGCGTGCAGTTCGATATTTGTCTTGTAGCGTTCTTTGTAAGCCTGCTCAAAGGCCTTGCCACCCGGCATCTGGGCAACCGCCAAACCCGGCTCCAGGGCAATCACGCCCTCGCCTTCGTTTTGCGCCAGTTCCAGGAAGGTCTGGCTGACAAAGCCACCAGCGCCCATCAAGGGGGCCTTGATGCCCAGTTGCTTGATGCGACGGGCCAGCGGAGCGGCCTGGGAGTCGACACCGCCGAAGAAGATCAGGTCGGGGTTCTGGCTGCGGATGTTGGTGAGCACGGCGCTGAAGTCGATGGTCTTGTCGTCCACGTATTCACGGCCCACGACCTTGCCGCCCCCGGCTTCAATGGCTTTGACGAACTGGTCCGCCAGGCCCTGGCCGAAAGCGGTACGGTCGTCGATCACGGCGATGCGCTTGGCTTTCAACGTGTTCAACGCATAGTCGCCCGCCACCTGACCGCCATCGTCGTCATGGCCCATGATGCGCAAACTGGTATCGAACCCTTGCTGGGTGTAAGCGTGACCGGTCGCAACCGGCGCGACTTGAGCAATACCGGCATCGTGGTAAACCCGCGCCGCCGGGATGCTGGTGCCGGTGTTCCAATGGCCCACCACGCCCACCACGCCTTCATCCACCAGGCGCTGGGCCACGGTGACGGCGGTACGCGGGTCGGACTGGTCGTCTTCGGAGACCAGCTTGAAGGTCACGGCCTCACCGTTGATCTTCGGGTGCTTGGCGTTGGCCTGGTCAATGGCCAGTTGGGCGCCGTTTTCCAGGTCTTTGCCGATGCGTGCGGACGGGCCGGTCAACGGGCCAGCCAGGCCGATCAGCACAGTCTGGTCGGCTTGGGCGACGGCGCTGGCCAGGCTGCTCAGGGCCAGGCCGATCAAGGCGGTTTTCTTCAACGTATTCATCAGGGTTTCCTGCTTCTTTTCGGGCGGGTCGGAACACGCCGGGCGTCCGGTAGCGTCATGGGTTTATTCGCCGAGGTACGCGCTGCGCACCTCAGGGTGTTCAAGCAAATCCTTGGAGGGGCCGGTGAGGCTGATGCGCCCGGTGTCCATCACATAGGCACGGTCGGTGACTTGCAGCGCCAGCCTTGCGTTCTGCTCCACCAGCAGCAAGGTCATGCCCTGGCGGCACACGTCGTCGATCACCTGGAAGATCTTCTCCACCATGATCGGCGCCAGGCCCATGGACGGCTCATCCAGGATCAGCAAGCGTGGGCGCGACAGCAACGCGCGGGCCAGGGCGAGCATCTGTTGCTCGCCGCCCGAGAGCAGGCCGGCGGATTGGTGCAGGCGCTCTTCCAGGCGTGGGAAGTGCTCGAACAACTGGCGCATTTCGCGCTGCACCTGTTCGTTGTCGCGACGCAAAAACGCACCGGCTTGCAAGTTTTCCAACACGCTCATGCGCGCAAAAATCCCGCGGCCTTCGGGGACCATGGCGATGCCCTGGCGCAGGAGTTTTTCCGGGGCCTGGCCTAGAATCGACTGCCCGGCAAAACGAATCTCGCCCTTGGCCGCCGGCAGCAAGCCGGTCAGCGCCTTGAGGCTGGAGGACTTGCCGGCCCCGTTGGCGCCGATCAGCGTGACGCGCTCGCCTTCGTGGATATGCAGGTCGAGGGATTTGACGGCTTCGATGGCGCCGTAGCGCACCTGCAAACCGTCGACGTTCAATAAGGGTTCAGACATGGGCACTGGCTCCCAGATAGGCCTGGATCACCGCCGGGTGTTGGCGCACTTCGACCGGAGGGCCCACCGCAATGACCTGGCCGTAATCCAATACGCTGATGCGGTCGCACACGCCCATCACCAGTTTTACGTCGTGTTCGATCAACAACAGGGTATGGCCGTCGTCGCGGATTTTTTCCAGCAGGCCGCGCAATTGCACTTTCTCGCTGGCGTTCATGCCTGCCGCCGGCTCATCCAGGGCCAGCAGGCGCGGTTCGGTGGCCAGGGCGCGAGCGATTTCCAGGCGGCGCTGGTGGCCGTAGCTGAGGCTGTCGGCGCGGTAATGGGCGTAGCCGGCCAGGCCCACATAGGCGAGCAAACGATGGGCATGGGCGCGGGTCTGCGCCTCTTCTTCCCGTGCGCGGCGATGTTGGCTCAAGGCCGCCCACAGGCCATTGCGGGTGCGCACATGGCGACCCACCATGACGTTTTCCAGGGCGCTCATGGCATTGAACAGGCGGATGTTCTGGAAGGTACGGGCGATACCGGCTTCGGCCACCTTGTGTACGCTGGTGGGCTGGTAGTCACGTCCGTCCAGCTGGAAACGCCCGGAGTCCGGCGTGTACAGGCCCGTCATCACGTTGAAGAAGGTGGTCTTGCCCGCGCCATTGGGGCCGATCAAGCCGTAGATCTCACCGGGCTGGATGCTCAGGCTCACATCGCTCAGCGCCGCGACGCCGCCAAAGTGTTTGTTGACCTTGTCGATCTGCAACAGCGGTGCGTTCATCGTGCCACTCCTTTGGGCCACAAGCCGGCGGGTCGGTAAAGCATCGCCAGGATCAGCGCCAAGCCGTAGAACAGCTGGCGGATGATTTCCGGGTCCACCAGCACCTGGCCGAACAGCGTCTGCTGCAACGGCCCCATGCTGGCGCGCAAGGCTTCGGGCAAGGCCGCCAGCAAAATGCAGCCGAGGATCACGCCGGGGATATGGCCCATGCCACCCAACACCACCATCGCCAACACCGCGATGGACTCGTTGAGAGTGAAGGACTCGGGCGACACAAACCCCTGGAACGAGGCGAACAACACCCCGCCCACCCCGCCGAAGGCTGCACCAATGGCGAAGGCCAGCAGCTTGAGGCGCACGGTGTTGATGCCCATGGCTTGGGCGGCGTCTTCGTCTTCACGGATCGCCACCCAGGCACGGCCGATGCGCGAACGCTCAAAGCGGATACAGGCGAACAGGATCAACACCACCAGCGCCGCAAACAGGTAGTAGTAGAGGTACACCGAGGGCAGGCGCAGGCCGAACAGCTCTTGGGTACGCCCGAGGTTCATGCCGAACAGGCTGACCGGATCGACCTGGGAAATGCCTTTGGGGCCGTTGGTGATATTCACCGGCCGATCCAGGTTGCGCAGCAGGATGCGGATAATTTCGCCAAAGCCCAGGGTGACGATGGCCAGGTAGTCGCCGCGCAAGCGCAAAGTCGGTGCGCCCAGCACCACGCCGCAACCGGCGGCGAGCAACGCGCCCAACGGCAGGATCAGCCAGATCGAGGTGTGCATGCCTGCTGGCAGCATCGCCGCCAATGCCGGGAACTGTTGCAGCAAATGGGGCGACGAGAGCAACGCCGCCAGATACGCACCCACCGCGTAGAACGCGATAAAGCCCATGTCCAGCAGCCCGGCATAGCCGACCACGATGTTCAGCCCGAGGGCGAGCATGATGTACAGCAGGGCAAAATCCAGGGTACGCACCCAGGTGTTGCCGCCGGCATGGCCGACGATCCACGGCGCCAGCACCAGGGCCACGGCGAACAGTAGCAAGCCCAGGCTCGCACGCTTATTGGGGGACAAGGACTGGATCATGCGCGGGTCGCCAAACGTTCGCCCAACAACCCGGAAGGCCGGAACACCAACACCGCGATCAACACGATAAAGGCGAACACGTCCTGGTAATTGCTGCCGAACACCCCATTGGTGGCCGCGCCCAGGTAACCGGTGCCCAGGGCTTCGATCAGCCCCAGCAGCAAGCCGCCGACCATGGCGCCCTTGAGGTTGCCGATACCGCCCAACACCGCTGCGGTGAAGGCTTTGATCCCCGGCAAAAAGCCCATGTAGAAATGCGCACTGCCGTAGTTGCTGGCCATCATCACCCCGGCCAACGCCGCCAACGCGCCGCCGATGGCAAAGGTGATGACAATGACGCGATTGGGGCTGATGCCCATCAGGCTGGCGACCTGGGGGTTTTCTGCCACGGCGCGCATGGCCCGGCGAAAACGCGTGCGCTCCACCAGCACCAGCAGCGCAACCATCACCGACACGGCAATGGCAATGGTGGTAAGCGCAGTCACGTTGGTGATCGCCGGATGCGCGGAGGCGCCGGCCAGCACTTCGATCGGCTCCAGCGGCAGCAGTTGCGGGAACATCTGCGGGTTGCGGGTCCACACCAGCATGGCGAGGGTTTGCAGCAGCAACGACACGCCGATACCGCTGATCAACGGCGCCAGGCGTGGTGCATGGCGCAGGCGGCGATAGGCAACGCGCTCGATCACCACCGCGAGCACTGCGCAAAACGCCATGGCGACCACGGTGGCACCCAGCAACACCAGCACCGGCGGCATGCCTGGAAAGGTCGCCTGCAATAGGCGAATCATCGACAAGCCCACCAACGCGCCGATCATCAGCACATCGCCATGGGCGAAGTTGATGATGCGCAAAATGCCATAGACCATGGTGTAACCCAAGGCCACCAGCGCGTAGAGACTGCCCGTCATCAAACCGTTGAGCAGTTGTTGGATAAACCCATCCATTAAAACCTTCGACCTCAGTGCGTACAGGGGCGGCACACTAAGCATCTATTCTGTTTTTATCAAATATCAGAAAGTCATATGGTTATATCAAAGCTGAAATACGCTATATACGCCATAAATACGGCACTTATGGCTCTTTATTCGCAAGAAGAGTTGGTATTTAATTCAATACATGAATAAATCAGAACAGTTAGCCAACGACCCTCCCCTGCGCGCCGTGCGCACCTTCGAAGCGTTTGCCCGCCACGGCGGGGTGAATGCCGCCGCTCGCGAGCTGGAGGTGTCCGCGTCGGCCATCAGCCATCAACTGCATTTGCTGGAAGACTTTTTGCAGCAGCCGCTGACCTTGCGCCAGGGCCGCAACCTGGTGCTCACCGATGAAGGCCGCGAGTACTACCGCGCCATTCGCTCGGCGTTCGCCGTGCTGCGCAGTGCCACCGAACACGTACGGGAAAAAAGCGCCACGCGCCAGGTGACCATCAGCCTGATCCCGCTGTTTGGCATCAACCTGTTTATACCGCGATTGGCGAGCTTCCTCATCGACCACCCTGCGCTGGACATCAACGTGACCTACGCCAACCACCGCAGCTACCCCAGCGATGCGGCCGACCTGTCGATCCGCTTCGGCACCGGGCATTGGCCGGGGTATCACAGCGAACCGTTGATCTCTGGCGCGGTGACCCCCTATTGCAGCCGCGCGTTCCTGGCGCAACACGGGCCGATCGATACGCCCCAGGCGCTGAGTGAATTGCCGCTGCTGCACGATGAGGAACGCGGCACGTGGGGCCAATGGTTCGAAGCCGCCGAGGTGGATGCCACCGCATTGAATGGGTTGCTGCTGGAAGATGGCCAACTGGCGCTGACCGCCACCCTCACCGGCCTGGGCTGTGCGCTGCTGCGCGAACCGTTGGTGGGGCCGCATGTGGCCAGTGGTGAGTTGGTGAAGTTGTTTGATCTGGAGGTCAATGATGGCCGCCAGTACTACCTGTGCCGGCGGGCCAACAGTGAGTTGTCGAGCGAGGGTAATGATTTGTATGACTGGATCAAGAGGAGCTTGGTTGCGGTTTAGTTTCAAGCCAACGCAGATCAAAATGTGGGAGCGGGCTTGCTCGCGAAGGCGGTGTATCAGGTGTCAAATCTGTAACTGACACACCGCATTCGCGAGCAAGCCCGCTCCCACATTTGGATTGGGTTCACACCCCAATAACACGTCAGCTGCCGTTGCCGCCATGGGCTTCTTCGAAGAAGTAGTCCTTCCAGCTCGCCGCCTTGTTTTTCAGCACGCCCAGCTCCTGCAATTTCTCGGCATAGATAAAGGTGCGCTGCGGCACCACAGTGAAATCGATCTCCGGGTCCTGGACGATCTTCTCCACCAGGTCCAGCGGCAGCTTGGATTGTTCTACGCGAATGTAGGCCTTGGCCGCTGCCGGTTTGTCCGCCTTGATGATCTTCTCGGCTTCGGCCAACGCGTCATAGAACGCCTTGTAGGTCTTGGGGTTTTCGTCGTGGAATTTTTGCGTGGTGTACAGCACGTTGAACGTCGCCTGCCCACCCAGGATGTCGTAGGAACTGAGCACCTTGTGCACCTTGGGATTCAACAGTTCCTGGTACTGGAACGGCGGGCTGGAGAAGTGCGAATTGATCTCCGAGCCGCCAGCAATCAGCGCTGCCGTGGCATCGGGGTGGGCCAGGCTGATGGAGATGTCGTCGAACTTCTTGTAGTTGGCATCGCCGAACTGCTTGGCCGTCTCGATCTGCAAGGTGCGCGACTGGAAGCCCACGCCGGCGGCGGGTACGGCAATACGGTCTTTTTCGGTGAAGTCCTTGAGGGTCTTCACGTTGGGGTTGTTGGTCAGCAGGTAGTTGGGCATCGAGCCCAGGGAGGCGATGGCCTTGACGTTCTGCTTGCCCTTGGTGCGGTCCCACAGGGTCAGCATCGGTGGTACACCGGCGGAGACCACGTCCAGCGCGCCGGCCAGCAACGACTCGTTCATTGCGGTGGCGCCGGAGATGCTGTTCCACTCCACCTTGATGTCCAGGCCTTGTTCCTTGCCGTGTTTCTCGATCAGGTGCTGGTCGCGCACCACGTCGAGGATCAGGTAGCCGATGCCGAACTGCTGGGCAATGCTGATCTTGCCTTCGGCCTGGGCTCCAGGGCTGAGCAACGCGGTGGCAGCAGCCAATGAGGCCGCCAACAGGGTCAGGGAGGAGCGCTTGAAGGTCATGGGGTTCTGCCGCACTTTTGAGAAGGTGAGCGAGGGTAGCCACGATTTTTAAGACGGGAAAAGAATATCGGGGTCTATTGTTATGCAAATAACCCACAAACACGCGCTCGGCTGGTATTGTGCCGCGCTTTGAAAAACTGCCGAACCTGCGAGGAACTGGACGTTGAACACTGACGAAAAAATGACTGGGGATTTGTTCGAGGTCGATAAACGCCTGTCACTCAAACCCGTGGTGGACTTCAACGCCTACCTGCGCAGCGCTTTTGGCGACGGCCCGTGCACCTGCATCCGCTGCACCGCCAGCGGTGGCGATGAAACGGGGTATGCGTTTCAGCACACCTTCAACTTCGATGGCAAACCCACAAATCGCCGCTTCGCCACCACGGCGGGCAGCGATGTGTTGCAGGTGTTGAAGAAGGCGTGGTTGTCGTACACCAAGGCGGAGTTGGCGCTGAGCGGTGTGCTGGCATTGGACACCGTGAAGGAATTTGTCGAGCCGCAACTGCACAAGCGTTTGGCGCCGTTGTTTTTGGCCAGTGGGTTCGTCAAGGATGTGGATGGGGAGTTGCAGATTCAACCGCAGGACTAGCAGGCGAATACAGGTCTAAATGTGGGAGGGGGCTTGCCCCCGATGGCGGTAGGTCTGTTGGTGCATGTGCTGGCTGACCCACCGCTATCGGGGGCAAGTCGAATCGTCGCACCGCCCCTCCCACATTGGACCTCAGTGATCAGATGTCAGCTGTTCTGCCCACCATCGACGTTTAATGTGGCACCAGTGATATAGGCCGCATCCGCCCCCACCAGAAACGCCACCACCCCGGCAATTTCTTCCGGCTGGCCGTAACGCCCCAGCGCAGTCATCTGTTTGACCAACGGCGCCATATCGCCAGTCTCTGGGTTCATCTCGGTATTGATCGGCCCCGGCTGCACGGTATTGACCGTGATCCCCCGCGGCCCCAGGTCCCGTGCCCAGGCGCGGCTATAAGCGGCCACGGCAGCCTTGCTCGCCGCATAATCACCGATACCGGGAAACGGCGCGCGACTGGCGAACATGGTGCCGATCGACACAATGCGCCCGCCATCGGCCATCAGCGGCACCGCCGCCCGCACGGCGGCGACCACACCATTGAGGTTGATCGCTTGCTGGCGGTCCAGCGCCGCTATGTCGGCGTCGGGGTCACCCACTACGCCCATCGTGAAAACCCCGGCGCTGTTGACCAGAATGTCCAGACGCCCGAAGTGCTCATGCACCGTGCTGACCAGCGCCGCCACGGCCGCGCTGTCGGCTTGATCGGCCGCCACGGCCAGCCCCCTTACCCCATGGGCCTTGATACTGCGCAGCACCGCCTGGGCACGCTCGGCAGATTGGGAATAACTGAATGCAACATCGGCACCTTCGGCGGCGAGGCGCTTGGCGATGGCCGCGCCGATTCCCCTTGAGGCGCCGGTGACCAGTGCAACTTTACCGTTGAGCGAGTGAGTCATGAGGGTTCCTTGAAAGCCTGTCGATTCGCGGGTTGCGAGGCGTAAATCAAGGTAATCTCTTGGCCATTGGTGATAAACGGCGACTTTCTGTATGCCGTATCACCTATTTCGTGACAATAGGCGAAACTCCATGGACTACTTCCAGGCCGTACAGGCGTTTTTGCGCATCGTCGAGACCGGCAGCTTCGTCAAGGCCGCCGCCCAACTGCAGGTACATCCCAACGCGGTGACCAAACAGATGCAGGCGCTTGAATCCCACCTGCAAGTGAAGCTGCTCAACCGCACCACGCGCACGGTGACGCTCACACCCGAGGGCAGTGCTTACCACACACGCATGAGCCGGGTGCTGGACCAGTGGCTTGAGGCCGAATCGGACATGGCGGTGTCCCGCAGCCGCCCGCGTGGCCGGATACGGGTAGACATGGGCACGACCATCGCCACGTTGCTGGTGATCCCGGCCTTGCACGATTTTCATCAACGTTACCCGGATATCCAGATCGATATCGGCGCCAGCGACCGCACCGCCGACCTGGCCAGCGAAAGCATCGATTGCGTGATCCGTGGCGGGCACTTGCCGGATTCGGCGTTGATTGCACGCGGCCTGGGCAGCCTGGCGTTCGTTACCTGTGCCACACCGGCGTACCTGACCACCCACGGCACACCCCGCCACCCCGCAGAACTTGAAGAGGGTCACACCCTGGTGCGCTACTTTTTCCCCGGCAGCGGCAAGCAAAACAGGCTGGCGCTGTTGAAGGGGGATGAGCAGGTGTCAGTGGAAGGCCGCCATATCGTCGCGGTAAATGACAGCAATGCCTACCTGGCGGCAGGCCTTGCCGGGCTGGGCGTGATCCACACGCTGCGCTTCATGGTGCAACCACATATCGATGCGGGCACGTTGGTGCCGGTACTCACGCAATGGTCGGCGCCGCCCAATCCGCTGTCGGTGGTGTACATGCCCAACCGCCACCTGAGTGCTCGGGTGCGGGTGTTTGTGGATTGGCTGGTGGAGGTGTTTGCCGCACATCCTCATGTGCAGCAATGATCAGTCGATCAGTAACCTACCCCACGCACACCGCCTGAGGCGCGGATGGATTCTCCGGTAACCCAATGGGCATCCTCGCAGGCGAGGAACACCGCCAACGGCGCGATATCTTCCGGCTCGCCGAAACGCCCCAGCGGCGTGCCGGCCACCAGCGACTGGCCAAACTCACCGGCAAAGTTGCCATCGGTGGCCGGCGTATTGGTATGCCCCGGCAGGATCGAATTGACCCGGATGCCCTTGGGCCCCAGCTCCCGCGCCAGGGCGAAGGTGAGCGTATCCACCGCGCCCTTGGTGGCCGAATACACGCTAGAGGCCAGGTAGGGGTCGGTGCTGAGGATCGAGCTGATATTGATGATGCTGCCGCCCTGCCCCAGCAACTTCACGGCCTCCCGCGCCGCCAGCAGATAGCCCAGTACATTGAGGTTGAACTGCTTGTGGAAGGCCTCTTCGGTCAGGTCTTCAAGCATCTGGAACACTGCGACACCGGCGTTGTTGACCAGGATATCCAAGGTGCCGTAGGTCTCGCGCACCGTGTCGAACAAGCGCGCGACATCAGCGCTCACGCTCATGTCCGCTTGCACGCTGATGGCGCTGCCGCCCTGCGCCTGGATATGGGCCACCACCGCCTGTGCGTCGGACTGGCTGGAGGCGTAATTGATGACCACGGTCGCGCCTGCCGCTGCCAAGCCTTTGGCAATGCCTGCGCCAATGCCTTTGGAGGCGCCGGTGACCACTGCGATTTTTCCGTCGAGCTTCATGGGTTTGTTTCCTGAGGTGGGATGAGATTGCGTGCTGCCAGTATTCGGTGCGCCGACGGGATGGCGGTTGCCGGTTCTTCTTGCATGCTTGCCTATTCTTCTCAGCGGCCTTGCGTTGCCGACCGGCGTGGCCCATGGTCGAGTCCATGAACGAGACCCTGAAAGAACTGCGCCGCCTCGTGCAACGCGCCGACAACAGATGGACCGACACCGGCCTGCCCCGCGTGGCGATGGTGTGTGCCGAAGCCTGCGCCGACCAGGTGTATCAGCCCATGCTGCACCTGGTGCTGCAAGGTTCAAAAACGTTGTCGATTGGCGATCAAGTCGCGACCTACGGGCCCGCCAGCTATTTTGTGGTGCCGGTGGAGGTGCCGGCGACCGGGCAGGTTCACCCCTTTGCCAAGGGGTTGCCCTACCTGGCCCTCAGCCTCACCCTGGACCCGGCCGTGATCGGCGCCGTGCTGGCCGATGAAATACCGCCGCCTGAACGGCCACGCACCCAGCGGTTCGCAGCGGTGCAGGCGCCGGACGAAATGATGGAGGCCTGGTTGCGCATGCTGCGGCTAATGGATCGCCCCCATGAGGCGGCCGTGTTGGCACCGATGATCGAACGGGAGATTGTGTTCCGGGCGCTACAAGGGCCCCTGCGCGACACGCTGGTGGACATGGCACGCCCCGACGGGCGCCTGGCGCAGATCCGCCGCGCCACCGAATGGATTCGCCAGCACTACACCGAGCCCTTTCGCGTGGAGCCCCTGGCCGCCATGACGGACATGAGCGTGGCGGCGTTCTATCGGCATTTCAAAGCCATCACCGCCATGACCCCCATCCAGTACCAGAAACGCCTGCGCCTGTTGCGGGCGCGCTGGTTATTGCTGTTCGACACCCTGGATGCGGCGTCCATTGCCTTTACCGTAGGGTATGAAAGCGCCTCGCAGTTCAGCCGCGAATATGCGCGGCTGTTCGGGTTGCCGCCGGTGAAGGATGCGGCCAGGTTCAAGACCCCTGCCTGAACCGACTGCAAACCCGTGTGGCAAGGGGGGCTTGCTCCCTCGCCACGGGGTTGTCAGATACCTGCAAGCACGGCGATGTCGCCCGTGCGCCACACGTTATCCACGGTCACGCGCTGGATCCGCCATTCACTGCCCTCGCGCACCAACTTGACGTCATACCGGTTCTTCATCAGGTAATGGCGCGACGGATCGCTTTGCGGCACATGTTGCGCCTCCACCAGGGCATCCAGGCGCGCATGGCTGCCATCGAGGGTCACCCTCGCGTTGCTCACGGAGTGGGTGGTGTCGAGTGGCCCGAGGGCCGCCGACAACGCGGCGACGATGGCGTCACGCCCTTCCAGCACCGGGTATTCGAACCCGGCCTTCGCGGCGGCCGGGCGAAAGTCCGAGACGGCGTCGAGGGTGAATGCCGACGCGAGCAACGCCGAGTCTTTGAGGTCGATTCCCGCCGCGAAGCGATGCAGGGTGTCGATGACCGCCAATCGTTCGGCGGCTGTTTTAAGATCAGTCATGGTGCACTTCCTGGGTTCAATAATCGGTAATGCGCGTGCCGCCGATGGTCTGGGCAAAGCCCACACCGAACAGCCGAGCCGGGGTTTCAAAACCGCGGCGGCGTTCGCCAGCGAGCACGCGACGAGCTGCTTCCACGGCGGCCAGCGGGGTGTAGCTGTAGCCGTTGACGGTCTCGATCACCGAGCGCGCAACCGTGCCATCCAGGCCTGTGACTTCAGCCACGGCGCGAGCACGATGGGCATCGCGCTGGTCTTGCGTGGGGCCGTCGGGCAGTAGCGACAGGTCGCCTTCGGGGAAGGCTTCGCCGGTGATATGCACGAACATCTGGATATTCGGGATGGCGCTGGAATGCCACGCGGTGACCAAATCACCAAAGGACAGTGGCGCACACAACGCCGGGCCGTCGCCGAAGTCCAGGTGCTGCGCCGGTGCATCGGGGGTGGCAACCAGTTGCCCATCGATGCGCGCCATCACGCCGGCGCCGATGATTTCGCCGACACTCATGGCCGAGCCCCGAGACATGGCGCCAGGCACCTGCAAAGCGATTTTCAGTGACTGCGGCTGCGATACGCGGCTGGCCACATGCATGGCCAGGCAATCGGTGGGCACCACGTCCCAGCCCACGCCAGGCAGCAACATCACGTCCGCCCCGGCGCCGAGTTGCTCGGCCAGGCGGTACACGTTGATTTCGGCGGTGATGTCCAGGTAGTCGGTGCCGCTGGCGATGCAGGCGCGCATCAGGGCGTCGGCGGTTTGCGCAAAAGGACCGGCAAAGTTGAGCAGGACGTCGATGCCGTCGAGCTGGCTGGCATCCGGGGTGAATACGCGATACGGCGCGTCCAGTGCTGAAGCCAGCGCCGCCAGCCGCTCGGCGTTGCGACCGGCAAGCACCAGGTTCAGTCCGAGTTGTTTGGCGTGTGCGGCGGCCATGCGCCCGGTGTAGCCGGTGGCGCCGTAGATCATCAAGGTTTTCATGCGCTGTGCTGCCAGTTCTTGTAGACGAATTCGAGGCTGTAGCCGTCCGGGTCGAGCACGTTGGCGGCGTAGTAGTTGGGGTCGTAGTGCAGGCGCGCACCGGGGGCGCCGTTGTCGGTGGCGCCGTTCGCCAGGGCAGCGGCGTAGGCCTGTTCCACCTCGGCGCGGTTGTTGGCGACAAAGCCCACATGCACCGCCCGCCCTTGCACCACGCCTTCGCGCAGCCAGAAGAACATCCGCCCATTGGCGCCAAAGCCTTTGAGGTCCGGATGGCCGGGTGGGCCGTCCTTGCCGTCATAGTCCAGGCGTGCGGTGATGCCCAGGGGCGTCAGGGTGGCTTCGTAGAAGCGGATGGAGCGCTGAATATCACTGACTGAAATAAACAGATGATCGAGCATCGTGTGGCCTCCTGATTCAGATGATGTAGCCGCCCGCGACTTCGAGGGTCTGGGCGTTGATCCAGCGGCCGTCTTCCGAGAGCAGCATCGCAATGACCCGCGCCACGTCTTCTGGCTCGCCAACCCGCCCGAGGGCGGTTTGCCCGGCCAGCAGGGCTTCGAACTCATCGTTCAAGCCGCCGCCCAGCTCGGTGCGGATGGCGCCGGGGGACACGGCGTTGGCGCGGATGCGTCGTTCGCCGAACTCCTTGGCCATGTAGCGGGTGAGTACGTCCAGGCCACCCTTGAATGCAGCGTAGGGTGCAACGCCAGCGGTGGCGACGCGGGTTGTGGCACTGGTGAGGTTGACGATGCTGGCGTGTTCCTCCAGCAGCGGCAGCAGGGTTTGGGTGAGGAAAAACGGGCCTTTTAGATGCACGTTGAACAGGCCGTCGAACTGCGCCTCGGTCACCGATTGCAGCGGGTTGAACAGGCCGTAGCCGGCGTTGTTCACCAGGCCGCTCAGGGTGTTCACGCCCCAGGTGGTGTGCAGGGCTTGCAGCACAGCGTCATGGAAGGCTGCAAAGGTGCTGACGTTGGCCACATCCAGTTGCAGCGCCACCGCCTTACCACCAGCGGCCTCGATACGCTGCACCACTGCCTGCGCCGCCTCCGGATGACGGTTGTAGGTAAGGATCACGCCATGCCCCTGGCGGGCACACAGCTCGGCGGTACTGGCGCCGATCCCGCGGCTGCCTCCGGTAATCACGATGACGCTCATGGCCTACTCCACTGTTGGAAAGTTGAGTGACCACAGTAGCCATCGCCCTACCCCGACACTCAGCCGTTCCTACTCCAATCCTGCCTGTTTCTGCTTTTTGCTTGCGCAAGCGTCGTAGGAAGGAACAGCATGGCCAGCATGAATACTCAATTGATCGAACTGCGCGCCCTGGCCGCAAGCGCCGAAAACCGCCGCACCGAGACCGGCATCCCACGGGTGGCCATGGTCCAGGGGGCGATTCCGGAGCATATGCTCGCAGCGGTCTACGACCCCATGATCAACCTGATCCTGCAAGGCAGTAAGTGCATGACCGTGGGTGATCGCACGTTGCATTACGACCCGGCGACCTATTTTGTGATGTCCATCGAGCTACCCGCCGTGGGCGTGGTGAACCCGGCGAGCAGCGGTGAACCGTACCTGGCAGTGAGCCTGACCCTGGACCCGACCGTGCTCACCACCCTGCTCAACGACCTGCCCGCCCCCAGCGGACGCTGCGAACAGGAGGCGGGGTTTTCGGTGGCGGCCGTCACCCCTGCGTTGATGGACGCCTGGGTACGCATGCTGCGCCTGATGGGCGACCCGGTGGCGATTGCTGCATTGGCACCTGCGTATGAACGGGAAATTCTCTACCACGTATTGCAAGGCCCCCATGGCTGGATGCTGCGCGAGATTGCCGCGCCGGATACCGCGATGGCACGGGTCAGCCGGGCGATCCAGTGGATTCGTCGTGACTTTGCCGAGCCGATCCGCGTGGAGGCACTGGCCGAGAAGGCGGCGATGAGTGTTTCGGCGTTTCACCGGCACTTCAAGGCGGTGACGAACCTAAGCCCGTTGCAGTATCAGAAACGCGTGCGGCTGTTGCAGGCGCGCACGTTGATGGTGGCCAGCGCGAGCAACGTAACCAGTGCGGCGTTTGAGGTGGGGTATGAAAGCGCAACTCAGTTCAGCCGCGATTACGCGCGGGTGTTTGGCTTGCCGCCGGCGCGGGATACGGCGCGGATTCTGGCGGCGAACAAAGGTCGGTAATGCAGGAGGGGGCTTGCTCCCGATAGCGGTATACCAGTCAATTAATCTGTCGACTGATACACCGCTATCGGGAGCAAGCCCCCTCCCACAGTTGCTCTGCTTCGTTTGGTAGTTAGTATTTCAAAGTGACTATTTGCGCGCCGCCTCCCACTGCTTAAGCAAGTCACCGTAAGCCACGGTCTCGCCTTTTGGCTTCTCATTCGCCAGTTTCGGCTTGGGCGCGCCCGGCTGGTCGAACCAGTATTGCGCGTCACGCTCGGGGTTCATTTTCGGGCCGCACACCGGTTGCACCTTGGAGCGTTCCAGGCGCGTCATGATGGCGTCTTGCTCTTTGGCCAGGTTGTCCAGCGCTTGCTGCGGGGTTTTCTCGCCGCTGGCGGCAGCAGCGATGTTGCTCCACCACAGTTGTGCCAGGCGCGGGTAGTCCGGCACGTTGGTGCCGGTGGGCGACCATTCGGTGCGCGCCGGGCTGCGGTAGAACTCCACCAGGCCCCCGAGTTTGGGCGCCATGTCGGTCATGGCCTGGGAGTTGATGTCGGACTCACGAATCGGCGTCAGGCCGACGATGGTTTTTTTCAGCGAGACGGTTTTGGAGGTCACGAACTGCGCGTAAAGCCAGGCCGCGAGTTTCTGTTTCTCCGGCGTCGACTTGAGGAAGGTCCAGGAGCCTACGTCCTGATAGCCCTTTTTCATGCCCTTTTCCCAGTAAGGTCCGACCGGCGACGGCGCCATGCGCCATTTCGGCGTGCCGTCGGCGTTCACCACTGGCAGGCCCGGCTTGACCATGTCGGCGGTAAACGCGGTGTACCAGAAGATCTGCTGGGCGATGTTGCCTTGTGACGGCACCGGGCCCGATTCGGAGAAGGTCATGCCCGCCGCTTCCGGTGGTGCGTAGGCCTTCATCCAGTCCACGTATTTTTGCGTTGCATACACTGCGGCCGGGCCGTTGGTGTCGCCGCCACGGGTGACGCTGGAGCCCACCGGGTGGCAGTCCTCCACGCGAATGCCCCACTCGTCCACCGGCAAGCCGTTGGGCAAGCCCTTGTCGCCGCCACCGGCCATGGAGAACCAGGCATCGGTGAAGCGCCAGCCCAGGGACGGGTCTTTCTTGCCGTAGTCCATGTGCCCGTAGATGCGCTTGCCGTCGATTTCCTTGACGTCTTCGCTGAAGAACTTAGCGATGTCTTCATAGGCTGACCAGTTCACCGGTACGCCCAGTTCATAGCCGTACTTTTCCTTGAACTTGGCTTTGAGGTCGGCACGCTCGAACCAGTCGGCGCGGAACCAGTAGAGGTTGGCGAACTGCTGGTCGGGCAGCTGGTAAACCTTGCCGTCGGGACCTGTCGTAAAGGAAATGCCGATAAAGTCCTTCAGGTCCAGGGTCGGCGAGGTGTAGTCCTTGCCTTCATTGGCCATCAGATCGGTGAGGGATTCGGTCTTGCCGTAACGCACATGTGTGCCGATCAAGTCAGAGTCGTTGACCCAGCCGTCATAGATGTTCTTGTCCGACTGCATCTGGGTTTGCAGCTTTTCCACCACGTCGCCTTCCTGCAGCAGGTCGTGAGTGAGCTTGATCCCGGTGATTTCACTGAAGGCCTTGGCCAGCACCTTGGATTCGTACTCGTGGGTGGTGAGGGTTTCTGACACCACGTTGATCTTCATCCCACGGAACGGCTCCGAGGCCTTGATAAACCACTTGAGTTCTTCAAGCTGCTGCTCGGCCGTGAGGGTGGAGGGTTTGAATTCGCTGCCGATCCATTTTTTTGCGGCATCTTCATACGCATCGGCCCAGGCCGAGGCGCTCAAACCGCTGAGGGCCAATACGGCGGCCAATGAAATGCTATGTCGCAGCTTATTGTTCTTATTCAACATAGAGACCTCCTGGTTAATTTCAAAAAGAGCTACAGCCGCCACACCCTGTAGGAGCGAGCTTGCTCGCGAAGCACGCAAGGACAACGCGTTGAATCAGGGTGCACGCGTTATCGTTGGCGGTTTTCGCGAGCAAGCTCGCTCCTACTGGGGAAGCAGCACTAGCCCCAGCGCATCACACTCAACAGCCATACCAGGGACAGCGCGGACGCCACCCAGATGCTCCAGTCGGTAACGCCGATCACCAGCAAATGCAGGTAAGCGCTGCCGAGAAGACCGATAAACAAGCGATCACCACGGGTGGTGCTGATCGGTAAAAAACCGCGCCGGGGGATGCTCGGCGAACGCAGTTCCCAAGTGGTCATGCCCGCCAGAATCAGGGCGATGCCGCCAAAGAACAGTGCAGTGGGGGTGGTCCAGGCCATCCATTCCATCATCGATTCCTCTAGACCCGGCCCAGGGCAAAGCCCTTGGCCACATGGTTACGAACAAACCAGATCACCAGCATGCCCGGCAGGATGGTCAACACCCCCGCCGCTGCCAGCACGCCCCAATCGATGCCCGAGGCCGAAACCGTGCGGGTCATCACCGCCGCAATCGGCTTGGCGTTGACCGAGGTCAGGGTGCGCGCCAGCAGCAACTCGACCCAGGAAAACATGAAGCAGAAAAACGCCGTCACGCCGATGCCGGAGCCGATCAACGGGATAAAAATCTTCACGAAGAACTTAGGGAAAGAGTAGCCGTCGATGTAGGCGGTTTCGTCAATTTCCTTGGGCACACCCGACATGAAGCCTTCAAGAATCCACACCGCCAACGGCACGTTGAACAAGCAGTGGGCCAGGGCCACGGCGATATGGGTGTCGAACAAGCCAATGGACGAATACAGCTGGAAAAACGGCAGCAAGAACACCGCCGGTGGCGCCATGCGGTTGGTCAGCAGCCAGAAGAACAGGTGCTTGTCACCCAGGAAGCGATAGCGCGAAAACGCATAGGCTGCCGGCAACGCCACACTCAGCGAGATCACCGTGTTCAGGCTCACGTAGTACAGCGAGTTGAGGTAGCCGGTGTACCAACTCGGGTCGGTGAAGATCACCTTGTAGTTGGCCAGGGTGAAGTCCTGCGGAAACAGCGTCAGCCCGCCGAGGATTTCGGTGTTGCTCTTGAACGACATGTTCAACAGCCAGTAGATCGGCACCAGCAAAAACAGGATGTAGACCAGCAGCGGGATAACCTTGCGCTTGCTCATGTTGGCGGCCTCAGCGGTTGGCGTCGGAGTGGGTCATGGCGGTGTAGAACAGCCAGGACACCAACAGGATGATCAGGAAGTACACCAGAGAAAACGCCGCCGCCGGCCCCAGGTCAAATTGGCCTACAGCCATCTGGGTAAGCGTCTGACTCAGGAACGTGGTGGCATTCCCCGGCCCGCCGCCGGTGAGCACAAAGGGCTCGGTGTAGATCATGAAGCTGTCCATGAAGCGCAGCATCACCGCGATCAACAGCACGCTTTTCATCTTCGGCAACTGGATATGTCGGAATACCGCCCAGGCCGATGCGCGATCGATCCGCGCGGCCTGGTAGTACACATCCGGAATCGCCCGCAGGCCCGAGTAGCACAGCAGCGCCACCAGCGAAGTCCAGTGCCATACATCCATCACCAGCACGGTGACCCAGGCGTCCGCGGTGTTGGCCGCATAGTTGTAGCTGATGCCCATCGCGTTAAGGCTTGAACCCAGCAAACCAATGTCGGCGCGGCCAAAGATCTGCCAGATAGTGCCCACCACGTTCCACGGAATCAGCAGCGGAATGGCCAGGATGATCAGCACCAGCGAAGACCAGCGGCCCTTGGTGGGCATGGTCAGGGCGATGGCGATGCCCAACGGAATTTCGATCAGCAGCACGCAGGCCGAGTAGATGAACTGGCGCAGCAATGAGTCATGCAGCCGTGGGTCCAGCAGTACTTGCTTGTACCAATCCGCGCCGACGAAATAACGGCTGGATTGGTCGAAAATGTCCTGCACCGAGTAGTTGACCACGGTCATCATCGGGATCACCGCGCTGAAGGCCACCAGCAAAAACACCGGCAATACCAGCCACCAGGCCTTGTTGTTCTGCACCTTGTTCATGGCTGCACCTCCAGCAGGTAGTCGTCGGCGTAGAGCATCAGCCATTGCGCGGGGAAGCTGATGGACGCCCTGCCGTCGGGTACCGGTTTGTCTTCGGCCAGGCGCACTTTCAACGGGGCGCCGTCAAGGTTGAGGGTCATGATCTTGTAGGTGCCAAGGTCTTCCAGGTGTGTGACGTCGGCTTGCAGGGCGTCGGGGTTGTACTCGTCCCAGACGTGGATAAATTCCGGGCGGATGCCCACCTGCAGTGTCGTGTAGTCCGTCTCGCTGAGGCGTTGCTGCAAGGCCTGGGACAGCGGCAGATGGGTATTGGCAAAACGCACCCCACCCGCCTCGGCCTGCACTTCGATCAGATTCATCCCAGGGCTGCCGATGAAATAGCCGACAAAGGTGTGACTGGGTCGTTCGAACAGCTCGCGCGGGGTGCCGAACTGCACGATCTGCCCGCCGTACATCACCGCGATCTTGTCGGCGAAGGTCGAGGCCTCCAGCTGATCGTGGGTGACGTAGACCATGGTGATGTTGAACTGCTCGTGGATCTGCTTGAGCTTGCGCCGCAGTTTCCACTTCAGGTGCGGGTCGATCACGGTGAGCGGTTCATCGAACAGGATCGCCGACACGTCGTCGCGCACCAGGCCACGGCCCATGGAGACTTTCTGTTTTTCGTCGGCGGTGAGGTTGCGGGCTTTCTTGTTCAGCAGGTTTTGCAGGTCAAGGACTTCGGCGATTTCCTGCACCTTGCTGTGAATTTTCGCCTCGGCCATGCCCTGGTTTCGCAGGGGGAATGCCAGGTTATCGAACACGGTCATGGTGTCGTACACCACCGGGAACTGGAACACCTGGGCGATATTGCGTTTTTCCGGAGTGAGGTCGTTGACCACCTTGGCATCGAACAGCACTTGGCCTTCGGACGGGCTCAGCAAGCCGGAGATGATATTGAGCAAGGTCGACTTGCCGCAGCCGGACGGCCCCAGCAAGGCGTAGGCCCCGCCCTGCTCCCAAATATGATTCATTGCGCGTATGGCGTAGTCCTCAGGGCCGCTAGGCGTAGGGCTGTAACTGTGGGCCAGGTTCTGCAAATGGATCTCGGCCATCAGGCAACCCTCGCGACACGGCGCCCGGGGGCCTGGACCAAGCGGCCCTGGCCATCGAACACAAAGAGTTTATGGGTGGGGATGTACACGCGAATCGGCGCATCGACGTCGTACTCGTGCACGCCGGGCAGGTGCAACACCAGCAGGAAGTGCTCGCTGCGCACATGCAGGAAGGTTTCCGAGCCACTGATCTCGGCCACCTCCACGGTGACGGCCAGTTCCAGGTCATCGTCGTTGCTGGGCACCAGGCTGATGTGGCTGGGGCGCACGCCAAAGCGGAACTCGCCTTCGCCGATGGGGCGCAAATCGACGTTCAGCGGGAAGTGCACGAAATTGGCAAAGCTGACTTCGTTGCCGCTGATACGCCCTGGCATCAGGTTGATCGGCGGCTCGGAAAACAGCTCGGCGGCCAGCACGGTCTGCGGTTGGTGGTAGACCTCGGCGGCCTTGCCGCTCTGGATCACCCGGCCTTCGTGGAGGATGGTGGTGGTGCCGCCCAGGGCCAGGGCTTCGTTGGGTTCGGTGGTGGCGTAGATGGCGATGGTATGGCGCGCCTTGAACAACTCGCGCATTTCCTGACGCAGTTCTTCGCGCAGTTTGTAGTCCAGGTTCACCAGGGGCTCATCGAACAGGATCAGTTCGGCGTCTTTCACCAGGGCCCGAGCCATGGCCGTGCGTTGCTGCTGGCCGCCGGACAGCTCCAGCGGGTGGCGCTGCAGGAACTTCTCGATGCGCAGCATCCTGGCGGTTTCCAGCACCTTGCTCTGGATGACCTCCTTAGCCACACCGGCCTGGCGCAACGGCGAGGCGATGTTCTCGAACACGGTCATGGTGGGGTAGTTGATGAACTGCTGATACACCATCGACACGTTGCGCAGGCGTACCGGCTTTTGCGTGACGTCCACGCCATTCATCAGGATGCGGCCGCTGTCGGGTTTGTCCAGGCCGGCCATCAGGCGCATCAGGCTGGTCTTGCCCGACAGGGTGCGGCCGAGCAACACGTTGAAGGAACCGGCTTCGAAACGCAGGGTGGCGTCGTCAATCCAGGTTTGCCCTTCTACGACGCGGGAGACATGTTCCAGGGTCAATGACATGACACGACCTTTTTTATTATTGGAATGAATCTGGCCATTCGTCAGAGCGAGTTTCGTGCCAAAACGCCAAGGGCTTGATGTGTAAGGAAATGGGGGAAACGGGATGTTCGGGAGTGAACACTTCGGGTGAACAACTGAACAGTTGCGGGGTTGACAATGAACAGTTCTGAACAACACTCTCACGACCAACACAGGACAAATGTGGGAGCGGGCTTGCTCGCGAATGCGGTAGATCAGTCAATGCACCTGGTGACTGACAGTCCGCTTTCGCGAGCAAGCCCGCTCCCACATTTTGATCCGGTTTCAATCGTTGGATTGTGCAAGGCCCCCATAACAATAAAAACGAAGGTCGCCCCATGGCCGAACCCTTGTCTCACGACACCCTCATCCAGGAATCCTGGCGCCGCTGCCGCGCCTTTGGCCTGGACCACCAAAGCACGCCCAGCTTCGACCAGCTCCCCGCCGAGGGCATCAGCCAGTTGCTGGAAAGCCAGCATTCCCTGGTGCAGACCACCCACCAGGAAGTGCTGCCTTACTACGAGAACATCCTGAGCAATTCCAACTGCCTGATCATGCTGGCCGACAACCAGGGCCAGGTGCTGACCTCGTGGGGCACCCAGCGCTTTATCGAGCCGAAGCTGGCCCGTGGCTTCACCCCCGGTGCCAGCTGGCAGGAGCGCTCCAGCGGCACCAATGCCATCGGCACCGCGCTGGCCTGTGCGCAGGCGGTGCATATCGAGCACGATGAGCACTTTCTCAAGGCCAACCGCTTCATGACCGGCTCCGCCGCGCCGATCTTCGATGCCCAGCGCGAGATCATTGCGGTGCTGGATGTGTCCAGCGACAGCTACCTGCCGCCGTCCCACACCTTGGGCATGGTCAAGATGATGAGCCAGACGGTTGAAAACCGGCTGATCCTCAACCTGTTTCGCGGCGAGCATTTCCAACTGACCTTCAATACCGGCCTGAGCAACCTGGACAGCCAGTGGGCGGGCCTGCTGATTTTTGATGAAAGCGGCCAGGTGCTGTCGGCCAATCGTCGCGCCGACAATTTGCTGGGCATCAGCTTGTCGCGGGTGATGATCGACAGTCTGTTCAAGGTGTCGCTGCTGGAGTTGCTCAACCAGCCCGAAGGCTTGCCGTTTTCGTTGCAGGCGGCAGGACGCAATCGCTTCCAGTGCCTGTTGAGGCGGCCCCAGCATGTGCCAGTGCAAGCACGCGTGTTCAAGGAGCCGCCAAAGCCTGCGCCCATTGGCCTCCAGACCCTGCATTTTGGCGATGTGCGCGTAGAGAAAGCCGTGCGCCAGGCCGAGCGTTTGTTGGAAAAGGACATTCCATTGCTCATCCACGGCGAAACCGGGGTGGGCAAAGAGCTGTTCGTCAAAGCCCTGCACCAGGCCAGTTCCCGCAGCCAGCAGGCGTTTATCGCCGTGAACTGTGCGGCGATCCCGGCGGAGCTGGTGGAATCGGAACTGTTCGGCTACGAAAAAGGTGCGTTCACTGGCGCCAATCAAAAAGGCAGCATTGGCCTGATCCGCAAGGCCGACAAGGGCACGCTGTTTCTCGATGAGATCGGCGATATGCCCCTGCCGACCCAGGCCCGTTTGTTGCGGGTATTGCAGGAGCGTTGCGTGCAACCGGTGGGCAGCAGCGAGTTGTTCCCGGTGGATTTGCGCATCATCTCGGCCACTAACCGCGCCCTGCGGGAATGGGTGCACGCCGGACGCTTTCGTGAGGATTTGTACTACCGCATCGGCGGCCTGACCCTGGAGCTGCCGCCATTGCGCGAGCGTACCGACAAGCGCGCCCTGTTCCAGCAACTGTGGCAGCAACACCGCGCCCCTACCCAATGGGCCGGGCTGAGCGCCGAGGTGTTGACGTTATTCGAGCAACACCCATGGCCGGGCAATTTGCGCCAGGTCAGCAGCGTGTTGCAGGTGGCGTTGGCGATGGCCGAGGAACAGCCGATTCGCCGAGAGCACCTGCCGGATGATTTTTTTGTGGATTTGAACCTGCTGGCAACGCTGCCAACTGGCGCCCCCCTGGATGACAGCCTCGACCTGACCCAGCGCCTCAAGGCGGCCGGCGGGAATATCTCCCACCTGGCCCGTGAGCTGGGGGTGAGCCGCAATACGTTGTACAAGCGTTTGCGCCAACCCTAGCGCGGTTTGACCACCACCAGCAGGTCGGTGAAGTACTCCACCTGGATCGGCAGGTTGTCGGCCAGGGACGCGAGCGCCGCCGCCGTGTCGTCCAGCTTGAACACCCCGGACACACGCAGGTTCTGCAGGGCCTGGGGGTCGAAACGCACCAGGCCGTGGCGGTAGCTGGCCAGGGTTTGCAGTACGTCGCCCAGGGGTTGGTCGTTGACCTTGAGCAGGCCACGGGTCCAGGCGTCGGGGTCGCTGCTGTTGGTGGCTTGCGGGGTCAGGGCGCGCCCGTGATCGAGGATCGCACGCTGGCCGGCCGTGACCTTGACCCCTTCGCTGCTGTCGCCTTTGACCGCCACGCTGGACTCGATCACCGTCACCAAGGTGGTCCCGTCCTCTAAGCGTTTGACCAGATAGCGCGTGCCCAACGCGGTCGCCGTGCCCTGGTCGGTGCGCACCACGAACGGCCGTTGCGCATCCTTGGCCACGTCCACCCACAACTCGCCTTGCAGCAGTTCGATCACCCGTTGGTGGCCGTCGAATTTCACGTCCACTGCCGAGTTGCTGTTGAGCTGCAATTGGCTGCCGTCTTCAAGGGCAATCTGTCGACGCTCGCCAACGCTGGTGCGTTGGTCGGCCATCCACACCGGCAAGTGATCCAGGCCGAACCAGCCACACATGAGCATACCCACCAGCCCCGCCACCTGCGCGCCACGCGGGCGGCGTGGGGCAAAGGCGCGGTTGAGGGCGACGCGTGCCGGTTTGGCGGGCACAGTGTCGAAGCTGCCCCACAGGCCGCGCATGCGGTCGATGGCCAGGGCGTGACGCGGATCGGCCTGGCACCAGCTGTCGAAGGCACGGCGGTCGGCGTCGGTGACGTCCTCGTCGTGCAGGCGTGTCAGCCAATTCGCGGCTTGCTGGATGATCTGTTCGGTGTTCATGCCAGCGGTTGCGCCCCATGCAGGCTGTGGTAGCAGTGCACCAGCGCGTTGGAGATATAGTTTTTGACGGTGCTGGGTGACACGCCCAACTGGGTAGCGATTTCGCTGTAGGTCAGCCCGTCGAGGCGACTGAGCAGGAAGGCTTCACGAGCCTTGGCAGGTAAGCCGGCGAGCATCTCGGCGATGCGCTCCAGGGCTTGCAGCGCTACGTGAATCGCGGCCGGGTCGGGCATGCCGGCGTCTTCGCACTGGATCACCAGGGCTTGCATGTAGGCTTTTTCGATAACGCGACGACGGGCCCCGTCGATCAGCAGGCGCCCCGCCGTGGTGGCCAGGAAGGCGCGGGGTTCCTGGATGTTCTGCGGTTCGGCCAGCATGAGTACGCGGATGAACGCGTCGTGGGCCAGGTCGGCGGCATGCTGGGAACAACCGAGTTTTCTGCGCAGCCAGCCGTGCAACCAGCCGTGGTGCTCGCTGTACATCGCCGTAAGGGTCTGCTGGCGGACTGAATCGCCGAGCGCGGCCGGAATGTTGTGCATGCGCAAAAAGGTCTCAAATGGGAAGTGTTACCAATTGCGTGAACAATGCCAGTAAAACGGCGAGGGGGCAAGGATCTCTAAGTTGATACAAATCAACGGTGGGAGGGGGTGTGCATGCGATGGGTATAGGTATCCGCCTCGGCAAGCCTGCGTTCGGCCAGCGTGGTTTAACAGGGCGCCTAAGATCAAGAGCCAGAGCAAACCACTCTCTAACTGATGTATGGAGATCAAAACTGTGGGAGGGGGCTTGCCCCCGATGAGGGAGTGTCAGTCGAAAAATTTGCCGCTGACACACCGCCATCGGGGGCAAGCCCCCTCCCACATTTTTATCATCGCCAGGCCCAGGACACGCCGGTGTAGATGCCTCGGCCATCGCCTGGGGTGGAACGAGCGGCGTCGAGACCTTTGTCGTCGTAACCCGGCGTAACGGTGTTGGCGTAGCGTTTGTTGGTCAGGTTGCGCAGGTCAACCCATGCCTGCCAATCCTGCTTGGGCGCGTCGTAACCGAAGGTCGCGCCCAGTAGGGTGTAGGACGCCGCGTAGAACGAGTTGGCGTAGTCCACCGCCACCTTTGAAGAATGCTCGGTATTAAGGCTGGTGTAGAAACCGGTGGGATGGCTATAACGCACCTGCGCCTGGTAGTAGTGCTTGGGGATGCCCGGCAGGGTGTTGCCACCGAAGCGGTCATCGTCGCGGTAATGGAAGTCGCTATAGGTGTAGGCCTGGCGCAGGGCCAGCCGACCATTGCGGCCGCCCTCCCACAGCGGGCTGAGCAGGCTCAGTTCGACACCTTGGTGCACGGTGGGGCTGGCGTTGTTTTCGGCGGTGACGGCATTGGTGGTGGCGGTTTGCGCCTGGGTTTCCACGGTGAGCAGTTCGTGGCGCACTTCGGAGCGGTACAGCGCCAGGTCCCACTGGCCGAACCATTGTTCGCCACGGCCGCCGATTTCCAGAGTGGTGGCGGTCTGGTTTTTCAGTTTGATGCCTTCGCGGGCATAGCCAGCGGCTGGACCGGTGGTGAATTTGTTACCAGACCCCCAGATCATCGACCACGCATGCGGCGGCTCGACCGAACGGCTCAGGTTGCCGTACACCTGCAATTGCGGGGTGAAGTCGCAGCGCAGGCCGATGCGCGGCGCGTAGTCCCAGGCGTGCTGGCTCACCTTTGCATCCGTCTCGGGGTAGCTCACCTCGGTTTCGCGACGGGTGTAGATCGCGGCCAGGCCGGTGGTCAGCCACAGGTCGGGCACCAGCTCCAGGTCGTTGCCGATATGCAGCACGGTGTCGGAGCCCAGGTAGCTGTAGTCGCGGGTCTTGGTGCCGGGGGCGTAGGCGCCCGGAATACGCACGTATTCCGAACCGCCGTTATTGGGCATCGCCTGGGTAGTACGCAAGCCAACGGTGGTCTTGCTGTCATGCCCAAACAACGTGTCCTGGCGGATGTAGTTGAGGGTGCTGCTGATGTCGGTGTAGGCAACCTTCAGGCGGATGGTGCCTTCGCGCAGGTCCATGGGGTAGTCGTGGTACGCCAGGCCGAACTCCAGGCGCGAGCTGTCGTCCAGCTGCAAGGTGGTCTTGTTGGCGATCCAGGTGGAACCCGGCTCCAGGCGCTTGGAGTCGCGGGCGGCATTGAGGCTGTTGGCGGCGCGGGGGTCGTGGCTGATCTGGTCGCGGGTGAGTTTGCCGGGGGTGTCGTTGGTGGTTTCGCGGTAGCGGATATAGAAACGGGTTTCCAGCTCCGGGCTGAAGCGGTAGCCGAAATTGGCCGCAAAGCCCTTGCCTGTTGCCGCGCTCTGGCGCTGGTAGCCGTCGGATTCGGAATCGGTGAGGCTGATGTAGTAGTCGGCATCCCCCAACACCTGCCCCGAGCTGATCTCGCGCTGGGCGTAGCCTTTGCTGCCCACCTCGTAACGCAACTGCAGCTTGGGCGCGTCGTAGCCGGTGTGGGTCACGTAGTTGACCGCGCCACCCAGGGCCAATGCCCCCTGGTCAAAACCGTTGGCACCGCGCAGCACTTCGACGTGGTTTTGCCACAAGGGCACCTTCAACTCGTAGGGTGTGCCGCCTGGGCCGGTCAGCGGCAGGCCGTCGAACATCTCGTACAGGCCCGAACCGTGGGCACCAGGGCTGCGGTTGAGGCCCGAGCCGCGAATGGAGAGCTTGATGCCTTCGTTGTTCGCCGCCTTGGCGTACACCCCGGCCTGGTACTTGAACACATCCTCGTTGGTGCTGACCCGCCCCTGCGCCACGCTGCTCATGTCGATGAAATTGGTGCCGCCGGGCACGCTCTTGAGCTGGGCCTGGGCGATTTCGCCGGCGCTGGCTTCGCTGCTGGTGACTTCCACCGGGGCCAATTGCAGGTCTTCGGCGTGTACCAGTGAACTGAACGTCAGGGCGGCAAACAGCAGCGGAGGTTGGCGCAACAGCATCGGGCAGGTCCTTGGGATTCGGGGGGCATGGGATGGGATGGCAGCGAGGCACGCCAAGTCACTCCTTATTAACGGACCAGAGCTTTCCCACAACAGCGTCGGACCAGGATTATTTCTAAGTCCAAAATCGAATGACCACATGCAAACTCAGTATTTAAAGAAATAACCGGCAACGATTACTGTAGAACCACTGAGTTCACCACGCCCCATGAGACCGCACCCATGCAAACATCCGCCACCATCATCGACCTCACGCTCCACCGTAAACGCCGCCAGGCGCGTGCCGCGGCCGAGTTGATGTGGGCGATGTACGCAGCGCGTGCCGGGCTTGCGGTGTTTACTGCACACGCCAGCGCCCCCAGCGACACTCGCCGGGCGTAAGGCCGATGAACTTCCTGCATGTGCTGCCCGAACCACCCGAACCCCTGCCCAAACCCAACACCGACGACGATGTGATCAGCCTGTGCGTCGCCCACAACCTGCAACGCCTGCGCAGCAAGCGTCATTTATCGCTGGATGGCTTGGCCCGCGCCTGCGGCGTGAGCCGGGCGATGCTGGCGCAAATCGAGTCCGGGCGCAGCGTGCCGTCGATCAAGGTGCTGTGCAAGATTGCCAAGGGGTTGAAGGTGTCGGTGGCGGCGTTCCTGGAGGATCGCGCCTTTGAAGGCGTGGAGGTGCTGCCGGCGCAGCAGAGCAAGCGCCTGGTGAGTGCCGACGGCGCATTTATCAGCCGTGCGCTGTTCCCCTATGACACGGCGCGCCAATCCGAATTCTATGAAATTCGCCTGCGCGGGTTGGGCGAGGAAGTCTCCGAAGGCCATGGCCCCGGTATCCAGGAAAACCTGGTGGTGGCCCAGGGCGTGCTGGAGGTGAGCGTCAATGACGAGCGCTATCTGCTCTCCACCGGCGATTCGATCCTGTTCTACGCCGACCAGCCCCACCGCTACCGCAACCCCGCAGACAGCGAGGCCGTAGCGTTTTTGGTGATCACCTACCCCGAACGCCTGGACTGAAACGCAAAACGCCCCGACGAGTCGGGGCGTTTTTCATGGCGTGTGACCTATCAGCAGGTGCAGCACATCATCGGCATGCCGTTGCAGCTCATCATCATCGGCATGGCGCAGTCGTTCATCAGTTTGTTCATGAGCATGCAGCAGTTTTCCATCATGGCCATGCTCATGCCGGGCATTGGCATCATTTTGCACTGCATGCTGTCACCCATCAGGGTGCATTCCATCATGCAGTTCATTGGCATGCCCATGCCCATGCCCATCATCGGCATGTTCATGTCCTTCATCATCTTCATGGCATCGGCCGACATGCACATCATCGCCATGTTGGCGCACTGCATCATCATCGGCATGCCGCAGTTCATCATCATCGCCATCATGTCGGCGTTGGTCTTGAACTGAGCCATGTCCATGCCGGCGGCAGGCTTCATGGTGCACATCATGGCGTCGCCAGCCATTTCGCATGTCATGGTGGCCATCATCATCGGCATGCCCATCATCGGCATCATGGGCATGGTGGTGTTCATCGGCATCTGCATTGCATTCATCATGTTCGAAACTCCGTAATCGACAGGAAATGGCTAAGTTCTGGGGCCGATTCTAGAGACGCCCGACGGTGGCGCAAGACGGCGGCAGAGCAGCAGGTTTGGATGCTCGGGGGCAAGCTTAGTCGAACAAAACAGTCACTCAAGATGCGTTAACGTGCCTTTCGTCGTGATAACGCCGATTCCCTCCACTTAATGGATGAAATCGGCGCCATGGATATTCGAATGAGGAATGTCGACCAATCAGAAGGAAATAATCGATCTAACAGCGCTGAAAAAACTTCACTTCACCCCGTCGCCGGCTGAGGCCCATGCCCTTTGCCCTGGGCCGACAGCACAATGGCCAGCACGATCAACGCTGCGCCCGCCAGCATCCGATAGGACGGCGCCTCGTGAAACAGCCACCAGGCACAGGCAATGGCATACACCGGCTCCAGGGAGATGATCATGCCGGCGCTGCGCGCATTGAGGCCCTTGAGGCTCTTGACGAACAACGCCTGGGACACCGCAGTGCAAAGCACGCCAAGGATGGCCAGGTTGGTCCAGTCCATAGGCCCCAACTCCACCAGGTCGAACACGGCAAACGGCGCCATGATCAGCGCCACGGTCGCGTTCTGCCAGAACACCACCTGCACCCCATTGCGGCCATCGGTGGCACGGCGATTGGTCATCGCCAACAAGGCAAACGACAAGCCGGAGGCGATGCCCCACAGCAAGCCCACGGTGCCCTGGTTGGCCAGTTCAAACGAAGGCGTCACCAACACCAGGCCAAGGGTCACCAGCAACAGCAACAGCGATTCGGCCAGGTGCGGCCGGTCGCGGAACACCGCCATGTCGAGCAAGGTGATAAAGGCTGGGAAACTGGCAAACCCCAGGGTCGCCACGGCCACCCCGCCCACTTTGATCGCGATGAAAAACGTGACCCAGTGCGCGGCCAGCATCAGCCCCGAGACGAAGTAGATAAAGAGTTTCTTGCGGTTCAGGCCGCGCAGCAACGCGCGGCCCTGTAAAAGCGCAAACACCGCCAGGGCCAGCATGGCAAACGCCGCACGGCCGAAGGTGATCACACTGGCGCTGGCGTGAATCAGCGCACCAAAAATTCCGGTCAAGCCAAACAGTATTGCGGTGACATGGGCAGACGTAAGGGCAGTGCGATAAGCAGTCATGAAAAGGGCTTCGAGAAAACGAGCTGGGCCGTGGCTTTCTTATTGTTGGCCCGGTTGAGAGGAAGGCGCCCCAATCGCCGCTTGCGTGGAGCTTTGTAGAGGGGCGCCTGGTGTGATTAACCTTCGGACGTGTCGATCCAGATGGTCTTGATTTCGGTGTACTGGTCGTGGGCCCAGATGGACTTGTCACGCCCGCCGAAACCGGACTGCTTGTAGCCACCGAACGGTGTCGAAGCATCGCCTTCGCCGAAGCAGTTGACGGTGACGATACCGGCACGGATCTCGCGGGACAGCTTGATCGCGTTGCGCAGATTGTCGGTGTACACCGAGGCGGCCAGGCCGTAGATGGTGTCGTTGGCCAGGCTGATGGCCTCTTCCAGGGTGTTGAAGGTGGTGACCGTCAGCACCGGGCCGAAGATCTCTTCCTTGAACAGCAGGCTGTCGGCGCTCACGCCATCGACCACGGTCGGTTGCACGTAGATGCCGTCTTCGGTCTTGCCACCGAACACCACGCGCTGGTTGCCTTCGCTGGCGTTGACCAGGTACGAGCTGACCTTGTCGAAGTGCGCCTTGCTCACCATCGAACCCAGGCGGTTGTCCGGGTCCAGCGGGCTGCCCATCTTCCAGTCTTGCAACTGCACGCCAATGCGCTTGAGCAGCTCGTCCTTGATGTCGGCGTGCACGATCAGGCGCGACGACGCCGAGCAGTTCTCGCCCATGTTCCAGAACGAACCGTTGACGATATGCCCGGCCACCAAGTCCAGGTCGGCCACGTCGTTCATGACCACGGCCGGGTTTTTTCCGCCCAGTTCCAGCACGATGCGCTTGAGGTTGGACTCGGCCGCGTATTGCAGGAACAGGCGGCCGGTGTCGGTGGAGCCGGTGAAGCTGACCATGGTGACGTCCATGTGACGACCCAGCGGCTCACCCACCTCGCGACCACCACCGGAGACCACGTTGAACACGCCGTCCGGGATACCCGCCTGGGACGCCAACTCGGCCACGCGCAGCGCTGTCAGGGTGGTTTCCTTGGCGGGCTTGACCACGATGGAGCAACCGGCCGCCAGGGACGGCGCGATTTTCCAGGCCAGCATCAGCAGCGGGAAGTTCCACGGCAGCACCAGGCCGACCACACCAATGGCTTCGCGCACCACCAGGGTCAGGGCGTCGTGGCCCACGGGCGCGGTGTTGTCGTAGATCTTGTCGATCAGCTCAGCGTGCCAGCGGATCATGTGGATGGTTTCCGGCACGTCGGTCAGCTGGCACTCACGCACTGGCTTGCCGCTGTCCAGGCTTTCGAGCACGGACAGTTCGTGGGAATGCTGCTCCAGCAGGTCGGCAAAGCGCAGCAGGACTTTTTTGCGCGTGCCGGGGCTGAGTTTGTGCCAGCGGCCATCGTCGAAGGCCTGCTTGGCCGAAGCCACGGCGTAGTCCACATCGACGCTGTTGCACGCGGTGATTTCAGCCAGCAACTCGCCGGTGGCCGGGTTGGTGGTGGTGAAGGTCTTGCCCGAGGCAGAGGTGTGCAACGCGCCATTGATGAAGGACTGGGTGGGGAACTGGATGTCCTTGGCAATTGCGGCGTATTCGGCGGCGCTCAACAGGTGAGTCATCATGCACCTCCGACGATTTGCGCAACGTCACGCTTGAGGTTGGTAATCACGGTTTGCAGCGCCTGGTTTTCGCTTTCGGTCAGCGGTTGCAGCGGTGCGCGAACGCTGCCGGTGCGCAGGCCGTTGAAGGCGCAGCCGGCCTTGATGGCCTGGACGAATTTGCCGCCTTCGAGGTAGTCCATCAACGGCATGAACGCGGCCATGATCTTGCGGCCTTTGTCGAAGTCTTTTTCGATCACGCAGGCTTCGTACAGCGCTACGTGTTCACGCGGTACAAAGTTGGAACCGGCACATACCCAGCTGCGGGCGCCCCAGGCGAAGAATTCCAGGGCTTGGTCGTCCCAACCGCAAGACAGCGCAATGTTCGGGAACTGGGTGGCCAGGCGATGCACCTGGCCCATGTCGCCGGAGCTTTCCTTGATGGCCACGACGTTCTTCGAGGCAGACACGGCCTTGAAGTACTCGTTGCCCATGCTCACGCTCATGCGGCCCGGGTAGTTGTAGAGCATGATCGGCAGGTCGGCCGCCTTGTCTACGGCCAGGGCGTGGATGGCGTTTTCTTCTTCGGTGGGCAGTGCGTACGGCGGCGAACCTACCAGGATCGCATCGGCCTTGATGGCACGGGCAGCCTTGGCGTATTCCACCGAGTCTTCGGTGCGGATGGCGCCGGTGCCGACGATCAGCGCCACGCGGTTGCCGATGACTTCCTTGGCGTGGGCGGCCAGGTCAATGCGTTCCTGGGAGGTGTGCGCATAGTACTCGCCGGTGGAGCCGCCGATGATGATGCCGTGTACCTTGGATTCGATCAGGTATTCCAGCACTTCGGCGAAGGCTGCGGTGTCGATCTGACCAGTGGCGGTCAGCGGGGTGATTGCCGGGGTGTAGATGCCTTCAAATTTCATGGGTGCTTCTCCAACAGTAAAAGGGGTAGTTGTTTCGTTCAGCTGCTCAATGCCGCTGCGTCCCGCAAGTTCAGTGAGCGTGTTTCAGGCGCCATGGCCCAGGCGGCGGCGAGGCCGACAAAGGTCACGCCAGCCGCGACGTACATGGTGTTGCCGATACCGATGGAGGTCAGCGACAGCGGCACCAGGTAGGTACCCACGGCGGCGCCGACCCGCGACAGCGAGGTGCCGATGCCGACGGCGAAGGCACGGATTTCGGTGGGGAACAGTTCGTTCGGGTACACCAGTTGCAGCACCTGGGCGCCGCCGATAAACACGGCATAGGCACCGAACAGGCACAGCACCAGCAGCTCATGGCTGTTGGAGAAGGCCGCCAGCAACAGCAGGGCAAGCCCGGACCACAGGAAGCTGTGAATCAGCATGCTGCGTCGGCCAATGGTGTTGATCAGCCGTGTGGCGAGCACGCAGCCCACCACAAACAGCAGGGTGATGAACATCGAGCCGTAGGAGGCCCACTCCCCTTTCAGGTTCAAGGCTTGCAGCACTTTGGGGGCGAAGGCATACACGGCGAACACGGGGATGATCGAGCACGACCAGAACACCGAGACAAAGAACAGGCGCTTGCCGTAACCCGAACGCAGCAGGTCGCGGAAGGTCATCTTGCGCTCGTCCGGTTGCTCCGGCAGGTCGCGCAGCGAGTAGTGCGGCCCGTAGACGCGCTTGATCACCTGCTCGGCTTCGGCGTCGCGGCCTTTGCTGAGCAACCAGCGGGCCGATTCCGGGGTGCCCAGGCGCAATACGAACAGCACCAGGCCAATCACCGAAGCACTGGCCAAGGCATAGCGCCAAGCGTCATCAGCGCCGGTATTGATAATGGCGTTGCCCACTACATAGGCGAACGCGGCGCCGGCAAACCACAGGATGGTCAACGCGGCGAGCCGTGGGCCCCGTTGTTTCTTCGGCAGGAACTCCACCAACAACGAAGTGGCCACCGGGTATTCAATCCCCACGGCCAAACCAATGATGAAGCGCAAGGCGAATAACACCCACGCCGACTCGACCCAGAACTGCGCCAGGGAACACATGATAAATAACGACGGGCCAATGAAATAAACTTTCTTGCGCCCCAACTTATCGGTCAACCAGCCGCCGATAAAGCCGCCAAAGAACACACCGATCAAGGCAGAAGCGGCAATAAGCCCCTGCCAGAATTCAGTCAGTTCCAGGGCGCCGGTCACCTGCAACATGGCAATGCCGATAATGCTTAAAACATAACCATCGACGAATGAACCACCACCCGAACGGGCCGTGAGCAAACGGTGAAAGTTATTAAGAGGTACATCCTCAACTGAGGCATTCGGACTTGTCATTATTATCTCCTACTTCGCTTCGTTCATTCGCCGGGGGTACAACGCACACTTGAAATCCAGGCGAATGAAAGCCGTCTCAATCAGAAACCGCAGTCGCTAAAACGCCTGCTGTTTTCCAATCAATAGATTAAGTTCGGTATTACGTGTATTGCGTGTTGCGAATCAGCTTTCCTGGCCGGCGCGGCTTTGTCCCCATAGCAAGTTCATGTTTACACCCGCTGATAACAGCGGCTCCGGTGGGTTTCTGCTCGGGCCCGGGGACGTCAACAGGAAGTCCACCAGGTGGTTGCTTTTGCCCGCCAGCCATTCAGCCAGCAAGGTGCCGGTGACGGTGCCGCGGGTGACGCCCAGGCCGTTGCAGCACAGGGCGCCGTAGACGTTTTTGGCCAGCTCGCCGAAGTGCGCCATGTGGTTGCGCGACAGGCTCAGGGAACCGCCCCAGGTGTAGTCGAAATTGACCTGGCGGTGCAGCGGGAAGCGCCGGTCGAAGGACTCTTTGTGGCGCTTCACAAACCGCTGCAGGTATTTGGGGTTGCTGCGCCCATCGGCGTTGAAGCTGAAGCTGTTGCGCACCAGCAAGCGGTTGTCGACGGTGCGACGCAAGGTGGTGCCAAACGGGTCGGCGGGGATCACGCCCCAGAACGGGTCGCCACCCAGGCGCGCTTGCTCTTCTTCGTCCAGCGGACGGGTGAGGCTGGCGTAGGTGAAGATTGGCAGCATGCGGCTTTTGAGAAAGCCAAAGCTCATGGCGAAGGCGTTGTTGGTGAGCACCAGCTTGTCGGCAACGATGCGCCCGTGCTTGTGGACCAGCACGGTTTTGTCGCCGTACTCCACTTCGGTGATCGGGGTGTTTTCGTAGAGGGTGACGTTGGCCGGCAAAGTGTCTGCCAGGCCTTTGACCAGCGCCGCCGGTTGCACCAGTGCGGTACCGGGGGTGAACAGGGCCTTGCGATAGAAACGGGTGCCGATGCGGTTGGGCAGCTCGTCGCCTTCGATCACTTGATACGGCTGGCCTAGTTTGTCGAGGCCGCGACGGTAGGCATCCAGCACGGCGATGCCACGGTCTTCGATGGCGGCCTGGTACTTGCCGCAATCGCGCCACTGGCAGTTGATGCCGTGTTGGTCCACCAGCGCACGCAGCATGGACTGCCCGGCGAGGTTAAGTTCCATGCTGATCTTGGCGGTGGCGATGTCGCCGATATAGTCTTCGGCGCCAATGTCGTGGGGCAAATCGATGGCAAAGCCGGCGTTGCGCCCGGAGGCGCCGTAGCCCACTTCCTGCGCCTCGATCAGTACGATCTCGTCGTCCGGAAAATTCAGCGCCAGTTGGCGAGCCGCCGCAAGGCCGGTGAACCCCGCCCCTACCACGGCCCAACGCGCCGTTCGCGTACCGATATGCGGTGGGCGGGCCACGCGCGGTGGGCTGAGGTGAAACCAGCCGCAGGTTGAATCGTCTGCCGGGGTGTTTCTGATGAGTGCCATGTTCGCGACCTGGGTTCTTTTATAGTTGTTAGAGCTAACAGCTACCCGGTTGCATCGCGTCACACTGGCCGGCATTCACAGGTCAGAAGTTGAGCGGTACATCCAGGCCTTCGGGCGCCGCGTACTCGGACATCCGCCGACGGGACAGTTCGAGGTGGGCCCGCACGATTTCCCCGGCCAAGACCGGATCGTGGTGTTCAATTGCGCTGATCATGTCGTCGTGCTGCTGGGCGGCCACTTCCAGGTCTTCCTGCATGTCCACCGTGGTGGGGTGGCGGTAGAAGATCTTGCCCAAGCGGGCGTGGTCGATCAGCAAGCGCTGCAGGCTCGGCATCAGGTAGGCGTTGTGGGCCATCTTGCCGATCTGCAGGTGAAACTCGTCGTTGTACAACACCCGGTTCTCGACATCGGTTTCGTCGATGGCCCTGCGAAACAACGCCTGTATCCGCTTCAACTCCACGATCTCGGCCGGCGTTGCGTGGGAGCAGGCCAACTGGGTCGTGGCGATGTAAATCAATGGCGCCGCCAAAAAGAAACTGCGCAGCGACTGATAACTCATTGCCGACACCCGTGCAGCGCGGTTGGCTTCGAGGTCGATATACCCCTCCGCCGCCATCTGCCGCATCAGTTCACGCACCGGTGGGCGCGACAAACCGAACTCATCACACAGCGCCAACTCGTCCACCACGGCCCCCGGTGCCAGCTCCATGCTGAGGATGCGGCGCCGTAGCGCTTCACCCAATACCGCCTTGCGGTCCAGGGTTGGCTCGACAGGAGCCGGAGTGCTGAGTTCTTTGGTAGCCATGGTGAAACCTTCCTAGTAGTAAGTGCACACGGTCTACTACCTGTATTCGCACTATAAAACAACAAAATACTTTGTGTCTACAATTAAAATACACAGCATAAACATCAGTCATAGCCCTTTGCCCACGGGGCCTTGGGGCTATTTGACCAGGCGGATTTCCTTGGATGGCCGATGCCCGAAATAGGCGCTGTAGCACTTGCTGAAATGACTCGGCGAGACAAAGCCACAGGCCACCGACACCTCCACGATGGTCAGCGACGTGTGCTGCAACAGCCGCCGCGCTTCGGTGATGCGCAGGTCCATGTAATAGCGTTGCGGCGAGGTGCCCAACTGCTCCTTGAACAGCCGCTCGATCTGTCGCCTTGAGCGACCGGCGTACAGACACAGGTCGTGCATTTGCAGCGGCTCTTCAAGGTTTACGTCCATCAGGTTGATGACCTCCCGCAGCGGCCCGCTGACCGACACGCTCAACTGCGGCTTGACGCGCCGAAAGCGCGAGGCCTCGAACGCGAGGATGTCTTCGATGCCGTCGGTGAGGTTTTTGCCATGCAGGCTGCGGATCCACTCCAGGGCCATATAAAACGCCCCGGTGGGGCTTGAGGCTGTCAGACGATTGCGGTCCACCACGTAGGCTTCGCTCGTTACATGGGTCAGCCGGGCAATCTCGGCCAAGGCCGGGCGATGCTCCGGATGAACCGCGCACCGGTAACCGTCCAACTGCCCTGCCCGCCCCAAAAACCATGCACCGTTCCATATACCGGCCAGCGCCACGCCCTGCTCCGCCGCCGCTTCCAGCAGCAGGCTCAGTTCATCGTTGTAACGCAGCGGCGTGCGATAGCCGCCGCAAATCACCAGCAGGTCCAGTTCGCACACCGCCTTGAGCGTCAGGCGCTCGTCTGGGCGGATGACCAGGCCCAGGTCGCTGACGATTTCGTCGGCGGTCAGGCCAAAGGTTTGAGTTGCAAACAATTCCGGTCGCAACAGATTGGCGGTGACAATGGTGTCCAGCGCCTGGGTGAAGGCCGGCAGCGAAAAATGCTCCAGCAGGACAAACCCGGCTCGCGCCTTGCGCACCTCCTGGCCTTGGTGATCGGTGAGGTAGCGCAGGTTCTTGCACTGCATGGCATCGCTGAATTGACGTCGCGCTACCACGTTATGTGCGCCTTGCCTGACGCTGCAACGCGCCGCGCGACAAACGATCGAGCAACAACGCCACCGCTACAATGGCCAGGCCGGCACGCAGCCCCAGGCCCATCTCCATGCGAGTCAGGCCGCGCGTCACTTCAGCACCCAAGCCCCCTGCCCCGACCAATCCGGCCAGCACTACCATCGCCAGGGACAACAGGATGCACTGGTTCAACCCCACCAGCAGCGTGGGCGCCGCAGTAGGCAACTCGATCTTGAACAGGATGTGCCGTGGCGAAGCGCCCATGGCCTGACCGAGCTCCAGCAGATCCTTGGGCAATTGCTTGAAGGCCAGTGTGGTCAGGCGCAGCATCGGCGGAATGCCGTACACAATGGTGGCAATGATCGCCGGCACCCGGCCCAGGCTGAACAGCATCACCGCCGGAATCAGGTATACCCAGGGTGGCACGGTTTGCATGATGTTGAGGATCGGCAACAACGCCGCATCCACACGCTTGACCCGCGCCGCCAGGATGCCCAGGGGGAACGCCACGCTGACCGAAATCAGCACCGCCACCGACACCAGCGCAATGGTCTGCATCGACGCCACCCACAGCCCGGCAAACAGGCAGAACGCCAACATCAGCCCGGCAAACAGCGCCACACGCCAGTTGGCCAGGACCCAGGCGGCCAACACCACGACGGCGATCAACACATAGGCGTGGGGTGCGAGCAGCGCCGTCTCGATGGCGCCCAAGGTGGCTTCGATGATCTTGCTGATCACCACGAACAGGCCATGCAGGTTGGCGTTCAGCCAATCGATGGCGGGCGCCAGGAAGGCACCCGGCGAAAAACGGAAGTCCGTCAGGTTCATTGGCTTGCTCCCATCCGCGACTGTGCGGCGGCTTGCGCGAGGCGATCGAGGATCATGGTGAGAATGACAATGGCCAGTGCGGCGTTGATCGACTTGGCGATGTCCAGGGTGCGGACTGCGCCGTAGATGGTTTCACCCAAGCCGCCGGAGCCGACGATGCCGGCGATGACCACCATGCCGAATGCCATCATCAGGCTCTGGTTGACCCCGGCCATGATGCTGGGCATCGCAAACGGCAGGCGGATCTTGAAGAACATCTGCAGGCCGGTGACGCCGCTGGCCTCACCCAGTTCGACGAATTCCCTGGGCGTCATGCGGATACCCAGGGAGGTCAGGCGCAGCGCCGGTGGCACCGCCACGATAAAGGTGGCGAGCAGTGCGGTCGCCGGGCCGTAACCCAGCAGCGCAATGGCCGGCAGCAGGTAGATATAGGGTGGCAGCGTTTGCACCAGGTCCAGGCAGGGGTCGACCACGCGGTCGAACGCAGGGGTCAGCCCGGCCAGCACACCCAACGGCACCGCTACCAGCAACGCCAGCAAGGTAGCCGTGAGCACCAGCGCCAGGGTGCTGACGGTTTCGGGCCACAGGCCGATGAAGTTGCACGCCAACAAGGCCAACACTGACAACAACGCGAACCGTGTGCCCACCATGCGCCAGCCCAGCAGGCCGATGACAATGGCAATCACGTAGAACGGTGGTGACGCGATGCACCATTGCACAGCCTTGAATACCGAGGTCAACGCCGTATTGGCCCCCTCGAAGAAGGCCTCGCCGTTGTCCTGCAGCCACATCAGGCCCGAGTCCACGGCGGCATCGAATTGCACCGAGAAGTCCGGGGTGCTCATGACGAGGTCTCCAGCACGGGAGCGAGAGCCTGGGCGTCGTTGGGAATGCCTTGCACGCCGCGCAGCAGGTCCTTGGCGGTGATTACACCGATCACCACACCGTGCTCGACCACTGCCAGGGGCTCCAGGTCGGCGCCCATGGTCAGGCCGATCAGCGCATCGATATCGGTGTCCGGCGAGGTCTGGGTCAAGCGTGAAAAGTCGCACTGCGGGAACGCCTGGGTATAGCGCGCAATCGGCGTCATCACCGAATGGGCCTTGACCAGGTGCAGGCGCGAGATGCCCGCGACGAATTCGGCTACATAGTCATCCGCCGGGTTCAACACGATCTCTTCGGCCGTGCCAACCTGGATAATCACCCCGTCCTTCATGATGGCGATGCGATCGCCAATGCGGATCGCCTCTTCCAGGTCGTGGGTGATAAACACCGCAGACTTGCCCAGCTCCTTGGTGAGCTGGCGGAACTCGTCCTGCAATTGACGACGGATCAAGGGATCGAGCGCACTGAACGGCTCGTCCATCAGGATGATTTCAGGGTCGGCGGTAAGCGCCCGTGCCAGGCCAACACGCTGTTGCATGCCGCCGGAAAGTTCGCTGGGGTAGCGCGAGGCCCAGTCGGTCAAGCCCACCTTGGCCAACGCGCGTTCCGCCACTGCATAGCGTTCAGCCTTGCCCACGCCCTGCACTTCCAGGCCGAAGGCGGTGTTTTCCAACACGGTGCGGTTAGGCAGCAAGGCCACGCTCTGGAACACCATGCCAATATTTTTCGCCCTTACCTCCCGCAACTGCGCGGGAGACAAGACGGAGAGGTCCTTGCCCTTGACCAGCACCTTGCCGGCGCTGGGGGTGATCAATCGGTTGAGCAACCTGATCAGGGTTGATTTGCCACTGCCGGACAAGCCCATGATGCAAAAGATTTCACCGCGGCGAACCTGCAGGCTCACATCCGAAACCCCGACCACGCAGCTGAAATCCTGCAGGACCTGGGTCTTGCCGAGGCCCTTGTGGACCACCGCTTGCATCGCCGCCTTGGCATTCTGACCGAAGATTTTCCAGACCGACTGGCAATCCACAAGCACTTCGTTGGTGTCTATTTTGACCGTTGTCATTCTTAAGCCTATTGAACCAGTTGGACTGGTTTTTCTAATTGATCAGAACGCGTTATCCGTACCTGGCAGTGGCAAAAAAACATCGATGCTTATTGTTTGATATTGGCCCAGCGCTTCATCAGGTCAGCGTGGTTGTCAGCCCAGCCGGCGACGGCCTCGTCCATGGTCTTGCCGTCCTTGACCACGCCGTTGATGGCGGTGATATCGGCCAGTGGCACGTACACGCTGGCGATGACTTCACGGGCGTGGGGGTATTCGGCGGTGAAGCCTTTATGACCAATCCAGTAGTAGGCTTGCGGCGGGGCGAAGGAGCCTTTTGGGTCCTTGAGGAACTTGAGGTCAAACTTCTGGGCCATCCACGACGGCTCCCAGATCGTCACAGCAACCCACTCTTTGCGGTCGACGGCGGATTTGAGTGCGGCGGTCATGGCTGCGGTACTGCCTTCAAGCAGTTGCAGCTTGAAGCCATAGTCCTTCACGGCTTTGTTGGCGTCGCTCATCAAGCCTGAACCGGGCTCGATGCCGATGATCTTGCCGTTGAACTTGGCGGCGTTGTCGTTGAGTTGTTCCAGGGAATCGATATCGACGTACTTGGGCACCGCAATGGCCTGGTACAAGCCATAGGACACCGGTGAGAGTTTTTCCAGGCGGTTCTTGTTCTTGTTCCAGTAGTCCTGGGTGGCGTAATCGGTTTGCGACGCCAGCACTTGCACATCGCCCTTGGTCAACGCGGCGTACGCGATGCCGATCTCGGAAAATTCAACAACCTTCACGGTGTAGCCGGCGTTTTCCAGAACCTTCTTGGTAATGCCGGTGATCGGCGTCAGGTCTTCCCAGGACATGGTGCCGACGGTGATGGTTTTTTCTTCGGCCTGCACCGGTAAAACCACCATACCCACTAACGCAACCGCACAAACGGTCTTCCAAAATTTCTTCATGGCGCGCCTCGTTCTACGTTGTTTTTTTAGTTTCAAGCCCCGGTAAAGGCTGCCTGTGCAACCGAGACTCGCATGACCAAAAGTGCCGGTCAATAGAATGTATTTTCTCTGTATACATATAGAATTCAAATAAAACACAATATGAATAATATTTTATTGTTTAAATTCAAGGCGTTATAAAACAACGACGCAAAACCGACAGGTCGGTTATAGAAAAGTATCGCGTCGTTTTTGGAACGCTCCGCCGTAGACGGAAATGGCATAAGCCAGGGGGGGGAACGCGCTTTACATGAGAAGCGGCCCTAAGGCCGTCTCCTGGTACATGTAAAAGAAGGGGGGGCATCTAACCGGCGATTTGTTCCAGCGCCAGCATGAACTCTTCGGCTTCCGAGCCTCTGGGAAACCTGAAACCGAACATTTCATCGGCAGCCAGGATCTCGCCCAGGGCACCGAGCAATTGCGCCTCGGTGGGTGAATCGCCCAGTAGTTTGTGTGCCGACAGCACAATCTCCGACGAAACGCCCTCGACACTCGCGGCGTCGATCAAGGCATAAAGGATAAAACGCAGGCGGACTTCGCGATCAGTGGGCCAAACCGTTTTTCGCTTACCCATGGAGAAGCCTCGAATGTTCGGAAAAATCCGAGGCTATTGATGACCTAGGGGTGTTTCAAGCATCAGAAGGCAAGATAGGCAGCGTCCTACAGATGAAAGAGAAACACCGCACCTCAATCACTGCACCGGCAAGAAATTCATCAGCAACAGACTTTGCGCATAGTTAAGGCCTATACGCCGGTAGCGCTCGTCAAGCATTTGGGTCAGCAGGTCGAGGCGCGCAACGATCTTGCCAAACTCCACCGCAAAGCTGAGGTTGCTGCCCTCCTCCGAAATCTCGTTGGAGAACAGCAGCAACACGCCATTGGCGTCCTGGCGCTTGCTCAGCAACCAGGTGGCCTTCTCGATATTGCGCGCGGCATTGCTGACAAATTGCGGGTTGATCGAGTCGGTCATGTAGAACTCGGTGCGCTCGCCGTGGGCGGTCACCAGCATGCTGCCGATGGCGTAGATAAACGCCCCGACCCGGTCGCCCTTGAACTCAGGGCTCAGGGAGTAACTGAGCGCCGCCAGGTCGCGACGGTCCCCCAGGGCAGGCAAGGATCGGCGCTGTTCGATGGCTTGGCGAATTTCCCGCGCAGCCGTTACCGCATCCGGGTAACCCGATTGCCGCCACTGGTTGGGGTTGCGCAGGTAGAGCTTGTTCATCAGCAGGTAGAGACTTTGCAGGTTGTCGCGCATGCCCAGGGTGGCCATGCGGTCGACACTGGTCTGGAAGAACTCATCGGGCTTGCCATTGCTGAACTGCTTGGCGATATCGCGGCCCTGCTGCTGGGTGCAACCGCCGGCGCAGAGCATCAGCATCACCGCCAGCAGCAGTGGCCGGCGCAACGTTACAGCACTCAAAAAAGGACACGTGCGATCCATCGGCACCCGATCTGTTTCGTCTGGCCACGCGGGGGATCGGCGGGGCTGGGACAAGCATAGATCGGAGAAATCAAAAAAAGTGCGATAAGGGTAGGCAGATAGTTGTAGGCGCAACCGTTTGTAAGGCGGCTGGATCCAATCGTGTCGAATTCGTTGCAGCGCCTATACTGCGAGGAACAGCTGCATGTGTTGCAGGCGATCCAGGGTGGCGTGACGGCTCTGGAACAGCCTGGCGCGGACGTTCACATCGCCCACGGCACTTCCACCCGCAGCTGTAATGGAGGGTTGCAGCGATGAAACATCCCATTCGGGCGCAGATTTTTGTGCAAATGATTTGCCTGCTTTCGGTGGCTCAGCTCTTCTGCTGATCGACGAGCCACCTCCCTTTACATCCAGCTGCCGAGGTGGCGGTGGGAGGTATTGCCCGGCACTTGCCCCCCTGCGCTAGGGCAGCAAGGCCTCGGAGCGCTTGCGTACATACCCACTGGCCGGAACCTCGGTGATTTGCACCGACAGGTCCACCTTGTGCGCCTGCATCACCGGTTCGAAGATGTCGGCCAGCACGTCCAGCAAGGCGCTGCTGATGGTGTGGCGTTTTTCATCGTCACCGGCCTTGCCCGTCACCGTCGACACGTTCAGGTGGATGAATTCCTGGCAGTCCTCGCAATCACCCACAAAATACCCGTCGTACCGCACGAGCCGGGTCTTGACCAGGTCCAGCCGCAAACCGGAAACCTCCACCAGCGTGTGATGCAGCCGTCGAAAGGTTTCCTTGACGTCAATGGCGTCGCCCACCCCAGCGGTGTACTCAAGATAGACATGTGGCATGTTCAATTCCTCTGTGCGCTCAAACGCCGACCGGCACAGGCCGGTCGGCCCATAGGCCACTTAACGGGCAGGGATAACGGGAAACTTCGGATGTTCCATGGGCATGTCGAGCGTCAGCCCCAGGGGGTCGGTGCGGTGGTTGGACGCGCCGGTATAGCGGGCCGACACCGGCAGCCACAGGGTCGAGTACACCCAGCGCGGGGTATTCGAACTGTTGGCCGGGGCCGCGTGGATAACGTTCATGTCATGCACCGTCGCATCGCCCGCCTTGAGCGAAACGGGCGGTGACATCTCGAACTCTTCCAGTACCCAAGGATGCTCGTCGATCAGGGTCACGTTATCGCGACGGTTGAAATAGCGCCCCAACATGCCCGCCCGGTGGCTGCGGCTCAGGAACTGCATGGTGCCCATTTCCGGCGTGAGGTCCACCAGGGCGATCCAGATATTCAGCGCCCCCTGGCGATCCAGCGGGTGATGGGGAAAGTCCTGGTGCCATGGCGTGTCGCCGCCGGCCTCGGACTCGGGGTTCTTGGCGAACACATGGTCGGAATAGAACCGCACGTCTTCACCCACCAGCGCCGATGCGATGCTGGCCAATTGCGGGGAGTGACTGAGGGCCTTGATCTGCGGGCAGGTATTGGACACTTCATCCCAACGCGCATACCAGCGGTAGGCGTTTTCGATCTGCTTGCCCGGGTCGTTGCGGTCAACGGTGCGTGCCACCTCCCCCATCCTGGCCTTGGCCTCATTGAGCAGCATCTGCACCGTTTGCGCGTTGATGACATTCTCCAGCTTCATCCACCCGTTGGTGCGGAAGTCGAGGATCTGCTGGGCATCCAGCTTGAACGGTGTGTAGTCCGGGTTCGAGTCGGTTTTCATGACTGCTTGCATGTTCAATCTCCATGGGTGTTCAAGGTTCATTGAGCACAGCTTCAGACGGCCGATTGCGCGGCCAGGGGTTGCTTGCGTAGCAACACGAGCGTCAACACCCAGCCCGCCGCCAACAGCAGCGCGGACAAGACGATGACTTGGGCAAATCCGTGCCCGAACTGCACCGCATCGGTCACGTTGATCAACAGGCTGAAAATCGCCACCCCAATCAACCCGCCCACCTGGCGCGAGGCGTTGACGATGGCCGAGGCGACCCCGGACTTGTCACTGCTGACATGGTTGACGGCCGTGGCGGTCAAGGTGGGAACGGTCAGCGATATGCCAAAACCGATGACGAACATTTGCACCGCAATGTCCGCATAGGGCGCCCCCCCCACAAACGGCGCCAGCGCCACAACACCGACCAGCGCAATCGCCAAGCCCAGCGCCAGCAGGCGCCGCTCACCGAGCTTGGGCAACCATTTGGCCGCCAGCTGATTGCCGAAAAACAGGATGCCCGTCATGGGGATGAACGCCAGGCCGGTATTGATCACCGAGTAGTGATTGACCTGCTGTAAAAAGATGCTGAACACAAAGATCAGCCCATAGAACACAAAGTTGACGATCACGCCCAATATCGACGCCAGGCTGAACGCAGCGTTGGCAAATACCGACAGCGGCACCATCGGCCGCGCCGTGCGCGACTCCACCCACACAAAGGCGATCAGCCCAGCCACAAAGCACGCGGCATGGAGCATGACCCGCAGATCGTCACTTCCCGTGCGCCCCAGCTGAATCACCGCATAGGTCAGATTGGCCAGGGTAAACAGCGCCAGCAGTTGCCCCCAGAGGTCGAACCCGCCCTTGTGATTGGGCGCGATAGTGGGCGCATTGGTCAGGCACAGCAGGATGCCGATCAGGCCGATCGGCAGGTTGATAAAGAAGATGCTGCGCCAGCCAAAGACGCCGATCAGCAACCCGCCCACCACCGGCCCGGCCGCCAAGGCAATGCCCGCAACACCCGCCCACAAGGCAATCGCCTTGCTGCGTTCGGCAGGCACGTCGAAGGTAATGCGCACCAGCGCCAGGGAGGTGGGCACCAACAGCGCAGCGCCAATGCCTTGCAACGCGCGAAACGCGATCAGCGTAGACAACTGCTCGGACAACCCACAGCCCAGGGAGGCCAGGGTGAACACGGCATACCCCCACAAAAACACCTTCTTGTGGCCGAACCGATCGCCCAATGCCCCGCCGGTCAGCAGGAACGAAGCAAACAGCAGGGTGTACGCATTGACGATCCATTGCAGCTGCAGGACGTCGGTGGCGAACTCGGCCTTGAAGCGCTCCAGCGCCACGTTGACCACGCTCACATCAAGCAGCACCACCACAAATCCCAGGCAGGTGGCGAACAATGTCAGGTTCTTGTTGCCGGAAGTTTCCATTTATCAACTCCTTAATGAAGGGTGCGTGGCGCAGGCAATGCGTCCAGGGTGTGTTCTATCTGCGCCTTGAACGCGAGTGCGCTCGCCACGTCGACTTTCAGCGAACTGAACGCCAGCGCGGCATGCCAAGTGCCGTTGAACTTGCCCAGGTGCAGCACGAAGTCATAGTTGCCACCGGAGCGATTGACGACCGTGGAGAAACCCAGGACGCGCTGTTGGGGGTGAGTGAGAAAACGGTCCAGCACACCGGTGTTGGTGAACGCCAGCGCAGGCCTTGCGGCCTGTGCCGCGATGCCCCCGGAAGGTGTCGGCCGCACACCCAGTTGCGCCCTGTCCTGGGTGACCACACGGGCGTATCGCTCGATGCTTCCCAGCACATCTGGCGCGTCGTCGGTCAGGGTGGTGTGACGAACGTCAATCAGGCAGGCCTTGGTCAGCGGCTGATCGTGCTGGCTCGGATCGCGCAGGGAGTAGGCGGTAAACAGATCAAATGCCGGCACCCGCGCATGCTTGAGGTAGCTGAAGGCGAACACCCCGCCCCAGATAGCGTTGGCGGTAAACCCCGAGGTTTCCCGCAGTTGATTGATACGCTGCACAGCCTGCTGCGTGACCCGCAATCGCACAAAATCGGCGTGGCTGGGTTTACCTGTGTCCAGCGGTGACTCGCCCCAGCAGGCCAGGCGAAGATGGAAAGCACCCGGGCTTTCACTGTCGGCGTAGGGCGGCGCCGCACCCAGGTACCCGGCCAGGCTGCTGACCAGTCGGGCCGTGCTGTACCCGTCCGAGATGGCATGGTTGCGCGTCAGCAGAATATGCGTCCGTCCAAGCAAGGCGTCGGGCACGACCCACGCGCGCCAGCCTTCCTCGTTACCCAGCAGGCGGTTGAGTTCAAGCTTGATCAACGCATCGGCACGCAGGGACGCAGGCATGGCACTGGGCGACAGGTGCACCGGATTATCCACCGGCACAAAACCGTATCGGCTCTCGTCGACAGCCACGATCTTCTGGGCCAGGAAGGGATAGTCAGCGATCAGCTGTTCAAAGGCTTTCATGGCCTGCAAGGGGCTGACTCCACCCGGAATCGTCAACAACGACGTCACCTGGGTATTGCCGTCACGGTGCAGAAAGTTCTGGTGAAAACGCTGTTCGGTTTCATCCAACAAGTGATGCGCTTGCATATGCGGCCTCCCTGGCGATGCCTAACGGTCGATAAACTGCATCATTCGCTGCTCATAACGCGCCCCTGCGACGGCCCACTGGCCCAGCAGCGCCTCTATTGCCTGCAGTTGCTCGTCGTCGAGTGCAACACCGTCGGCGGCGATATTTTCCTCCAGGTAGGTGACCCGCTTGGTGCCAGGAATCACCGCCATGTGCGCGCTGCGGGTCAACAGCCAGGCAAGCGCCAACTGCGCAGGAGTCATCGACCACGCCGCCGCCAGGGCTTGGATGGACTCGGTCAAGAAGGTGTTGGCGGCAAAATTTTCTTCGCGAAAACGCGGGTCCTGCTGGCGGAAGTCGTTGGCGTCATAGTGGCTGGCGCTCGCCGCCTTGCCGGTCAGAAAGCCTCGGCCCAAGGGGCAGAAGGCGACGTAGCCGATACCCAGGTTTTGCAGCAGCGGCAAGATCTGCTGTTCGACGTTGCGCTCCCACAACGAGTACTCGCCCTGGATCACCGAAATCGGATGAGTCGCGTGGGCACGTTCGATGGTTCGCGCACCGACTTCGCACAGCCCCAGGTATTTCACCTTGCCCTGTTCGACAAAGCGACCCATCGCCCCCACCACCTCTTCGATCGGGATGGTGGGGTCCAGCCGGTGCTGATACAGCACGTCGATGTAGTCCGTGCCCAGGCGCTTGAGGGACTGGTCGACGACCTTCTGCAAATTGGCCGCGGAGCTGTCTACCCCGACGATCTGGCCATCCTGGATACGAAAGCCAAACTTGGTGGCGATCACCACTTGCTCGCGGCGCCCGGCAAACGCTCGTTGCAACAGTTGCTCATTGGTGTACGGGCCGTAGGCCTCCGCCGAATCGAAGAAGTCCACCCCCAGTTCCAGCGCACGATGCAGGGTGCGAATCGACTCGTTATCGTCAGTGGCGCCATACCACTGGCTCATCCCCATGCAGCCCAGGCCAATTCGGCCTACGCGCAGTCCTTGCGTGCCCAGCGAGATCTTGGAAACCATCGAATCGCCCTCCGTGTGATACTGATCGTTCTACATCTTTTTCAAATTTTCAGCTTTCCGTCAACGCTTTGTTTAATAAATTTTTCTTCATCGACAGCACAAGGCTGTCTGAAAAACCATCGAAAACGGTTTATTTATTGCTATAAATCAACATATTACGTGTCGATAAAACAGTTTTTTACGCCATTCCTCATAACAAAATCATTGGATCCAATCACCAGAAACACCTTGACACATAAATTCTTGACGGATAAATACCTCAACACAGAGACATAACTGTCTCTCTTTCCTTCAACGGGTTGAGGACGAACGCATGGGCAAGATGGATTCTTGGGTCGGCCACTGGCAGCGCAGAATGCCGACCTTCAAAGCGGAATGCGCCCAAGCGCAAGCGAACTATCTGCAGTGGCTGCACAAGCCACTCAAGGCACAGGAACATGTGTTGGAAGACATCATCGAGGTCTGCCAGAAGTCACTGTTCTGGAAGGAGAATGGTTTTCAGGTCACCCACTGCAAAGGGCGGATTACCCGCACCAATGTGCCGATCATGACGTACGAAGGGTTCAGTGAAATCCTGGTGCGCGAGGGCCAGCAAAAAGGCGGCATCCTCAGTTGCAGCCCGGTGGTGCGCTGGCTCAAGACCAGCGGGACCACCGGACAGTCCAAGCGGATTCCCTACACCCTGCACTGGATCCGCCAGTACCGGGTGCCCGCCATCCAGGCGATGTGGGGCTTCTTCGGCCACGACTACCCTGCCCTTCACGCCAACCCCTGGGCCACGCTGGACACCCAGACCGTGCGCGACCCCAGCACGGAATACGTCGAAGGGCTGCCGTACCAGGCCATCAGCAACCGTCACCCCAGGGTCGGCAGCGGCGACTGGAACCCACCCTGGTACGAGGCGCCCTGGTTCACGCCTGCGGCGGATGCCAGCCATGAACAGAAGATGTATGCGCGACTGCTGTGGACGCTGGGCGAGGACGTGCGGTTACTCACCGCGATCAACCCCAGCACCCTGCTGTCCTTGCACCACAGCCTGCTGCAAAACCGCGAACGCCTGCTGCGCGACCTGCATGACGGCGCCGGCGAGCGGCCCGCCAACCCGGCGGCGGCGCGCCACCTGGATGCGGTATTGGCCGCGCCCGACGTGTCGCTTACGGACGTCTGGCCGGGCCTGGAACGCTTCAGTTGCTGGACCGCCGCCTCGGCCAAACTCTACAAACCCCAACTGCAACGCATCCTCGGAGAGGCCAAGGTGTTGCCCTTCATGTCCTGTGGCACCGAAGGGGTGGTGACGCTGCCCGTGGACGATGATCAAGACAGCCAGCCGCTCGCCGTGGACCAGGCCTTCTTCGAATTCATCCCCGCCGCCGTGGACATGGACGCCGTGGTACGCGACCGCCTGCAGCCGGAAACCGTGGCCATGGACCAGCTCAAGGAAGGTGACGAGTACCACCTGGTGATGTGGCAGGGCAATGGCATGGTTCGTCTGTACACCGGGGATATTTACCGGGTGCATGGCTTCCATGGCGCCGTACCACGCATCAGCTTCAGCCGGCGCAACGGCGTGATGCATTCGTTCACCGGCGAGAAAATCACCGAGACCCAGCTGCACGACGCCGTCCAGATGTGCGGCATTCCCAATGCCGGTTTGTATCTGTGCGCACCGGTGTGGCACGAAACCCCTTACTACGCCGTAGCCATCGAAGCCGGCAACGCCCCCAGCGGTGAATCGGAGGCACTCAGCCGACTGCTCGATAGCCACCTCCAGGCGATCAACATCGAGTACGAATCCAAACGTTCCAGCAAGCGCCTGGGCCAGATCAAGGTCATCACGGTCCCCGGCAACGCCATCTCCATGGCCATCGAGCATGAGAAGGCGGCGCGTAAAACACTGCAGATCAAGTACAAGCCGTTTCAACCCGACCTGTCCCTGCTGGGCATCCAGCACTTCTGATTGTGTGAGGCACTCATGAATATGCATCTGTTACAGCACAGCATTGCTCGCGAGGTCCACTACCTGGCCCAGGCAGAACGCCGGATGGCCTTGCATGTCTGGCGCCCGCAGCGGCCAGAGGGCGCGATTTTGTATTTCCACGGGCTGCAGAGCCATGCCGGTTGGTTGTGGGCCGTGGGCAACGCCTTCGCCAACCTGGGCATCGCCTTCTACGCCCTGGACCGTGAAGGTTGCGGCATCAGCAGCGGCCAGAAACACGGCTTTCCCGATATCAAGACCTTGCACGACGATGCCAGGGCAGCCATCGAGCACATTCGCCAGGAGGTGCCGGAGGAGATTGCGCTGTGCCTGTTCGGGCACTGCCTGGGCGGCTCGGTGCTGGCGGCCATTGCCAGCTGGCCCGAAAGCCAATTGCGCTACGACAACCTGGTGATCTGCTCAGCGTGGCTGGGGAAGATGCATGATCGCCTCAGCGAGCGGGAACGTGCCGGCATCGAGATGGACGACCGCCAAAGCCTGTGGGATTCGGGATTGCTGGCCGAAGACTTTACGGCCGACCCCCACCTGGCCGAATTCATCCGCAATGACGCACTGGCCACCACCCACTTGCGCCATGACGAGCGCAAGAAACTGCTGGCCCTGGAGAAGGCATACCTGGCGGCGGATGCCCAGCCGATCGAGGCACCCAGCCTGTTCATCTGTGCCGACAAAGATCCGCTGGTGGACGTCAGCGCCACCGTGCGTCACTTCCAGCGCCTGTGCAACGACGGCTCGACATTGCTGGTGAACCAGGACAAGCACTACCTGTTTTTCACGCCCGCCATGAATCAAGTCGTGCGCTTTACCGCGGACTTTGTAAAAGCCAACGGGCGCTACGCTTATGACGCAGCCTGAGGCTTACCTCGTCCGCCAACCCATGGCCAGCCCGTTTACCCACGGCGCCCACCGACGGCAAACGTCCGACAGCGTCGTATTGCGGTGGACGCGCGGTGCGCTCACCGGTATCGGCGAGTGCGCGCCGCGCCGGTATGTGACCGGGGAGGATTGCGAAAGCGTGCTGGCCGACCTGGCTCGCATCGACTTCGATCGCCTGGGGCGTACCCTCGCCACCCACGACCCGATCGATCGCGGCCGCAACCTCTACGAACACGGCCTGCCCTGGCTGCCGGAGGACGCCGGCAACAATACGCGGTGCCTGGTGGAAATGGTGGTGCTGGACGCGCTTGCGCACCAGGCCGAACTGCCACTGGCGACCTACCTGCGGCAAGTGACCGACGTTGTTGGCAGGGGCACCTTGCCCGCCCAGGTCAACATTACTCAGGTGCTGGACCTGTCCCAGCCGGTGGCGGCGTTTTTCGAGCAGCGCAACCCCGTGGGGGCGCTGAAGGTCAAGCTCGCTGACGACCCGCGCGCCAACCTGCAACGCCTGGCGTCGATCAGGGCATTGGGGCCGCCGCTGTCACTTTACGTCGACCCCAACATGAGCTGGTCGCCCGAGCAGCTGTTCACCTATCACCGGCAGTTTCGCCCAGTGAATGTCGCGCTGTTCGAAGAACCCTTGCCCAAGGGCAGCTTCGACGACTATCGCCGCGCGCGACTGGATCAGGGTATCGCGATCATGCTCGATGAATCGGTGACCTCGCCGGCCAGCCTGGAGCAGGCTTTCCGGCACCAGGCGCTGGATGCCGTGAACCTGCGCATCGCCAAATGCGCAGGGCTGCTGACCACGATAAAAATGATCGAGCAATGTCGCCTGTGGGAAATGCCGGTGTACCTGGGGGTTCAAGTCGCCGAAGTGGGGCCGCTGATTGCCGCACACCGTGCACTGCTGACGGTTTACGACGGTTTTATCGGCGTGGAGGCCGGGCAGCACGACCGCTTTTTCACCAGCACCCTGATCGACCCCGTGCCCGCCGTCGACCGACAGCACAATGCCATTCACTTGTCGGCGCCGTCCCGGCCCGGCCTGGGCTGCACGCTGACGCCGGATGTAGCGCCCTATCGCTACGAACTCGGTTCAGCCGGCCACTGCCAAACCCCTCTTCGACTGGAGCGCGTGCGATGAAGTACTTTTCCGATCTGCTTGTCGACCTCCTGATCAACCAGGACATCGAATACGTGTGCTTCAACCCTGGCGCGTCGTTTCGCGGCATTCATGATTCACTGGTGCATCACCCTGACCCTGCGGTGCCGGCGATTCTGATGTGCTGCCACGAAGAAATATCCGTGGCGATTGCCCACGGCTATTACAAAGCCAGCGGCAAGCACATGGCGGTGCTGGTACACGCCAACATCGGCCTGCAGCATGCCAGCATGGCCATTTTCAACGCCTGGTGCGATCGGGTGCCGCTGCTGGTACTGGGCGGCAACGGCCCCCTTGACGCGGCATTGCGCCGCCCGTGGATCGACTGGATCCACACCTCCCAGGCCATCGACAAACTGCTCAGTGGCTACACCAAGTGGACCGATATGCCGATCTCCCAGGCTGCGACGCTGGAGTCGGTCCAGCGCGCCCTGAAACTCTGCGCCGCCGAACCCCATGCGCCCTGCTACATCGCCATCGACAGCGCAGTACAGGAAGAGCCACTGACCGACGGACTTGCCCTGCCCGCCGGCCCACTGCCCAAGGAACGCCTGCCGGCACTGGATGACCAGCAACTGACGGTATTGGTCGAGCGCTTGCTGGCCGCGCGACATCCGGTGATCGCCGTTGACTACGCCGGTTTGAATGACGAGCAGGCCGAGGGGCTGTTGCAGCTGGCGACAGACACCGGGGCCGCGATCATTTCGCGCAACGGTCGCTACAACGTGCCCAATACTCACCCACTGGTGTTCCAGGACCACGATGCGCACCTTCTGGGCGAGTGCGATTTCCTGTTGGCGCTGGAGGTCCAGGACCTTTACGGCCTGCTCGCCAACTCCGGTCAAGCACCCCACGCAGGGTTGTATATCGCCACCCTCGGCACCCACTCCCTGCTGATCAGCAGTTGGGTGGCGGACAGCCAGAAACTGGTCAACGCCGACCTGTCATTGAATGCCAACGTGGTCGCCTCCATCGCGCGAATCCAGCACGCCGTGAGGGAGCGCACCCGCAGCGTGTCGGCCGAGGTGAGTGAGCGCCTTGAACGCATCGCCCAGCACAAGCGGGCACGCAACCAGGCGTTGCTGGCACAGGTGTCGCAGCCGGCGCAGGGCCTGACGATTGCCCAGGCACTGATCGCCATTCACGAGGCCATCGGTCAGCGCCCCTGGGTGCTGACCAACACCGGCAGCGTGACCATTGACACCCTGGTCCGCCAACTCTGGCCCATCGACCGTAGCGAGGCCTATATCGGCATGAGTGGCGGCGCGGGGCTCGGCTATGGGCTGGGAGCAGCCATCGGTGGCGCACTGGCCCACAAGGGCACCGACCGCTTGTGCATCAACCTGCAATCGGATGGCGACCTGCTCTACACCCCGAGCGCGCTATGGACCCTGGCGGCCTACGACATTCCGCTGCTGGTGCTGGTGATCAACAACCGGCTCTACCTTAATTCCAAGCAGCATGCCGAACGGATCGCCGACTTGCGTCAGCGTCCGCAGGACCTGTCCAATCTGGCGACCAGCTTCCTCGAACACGAGGTGGACTTCGTCGCACTGGCAAACAGTTTTGACCTCTACTCCCCCGGCAGCGCCGACACACCGGCGACGATCCAGGAAAAAATCAGCGAGTGCCTGGCCTACATGGCCGCCCACGGCAAACCTGCCCTGCTTGAAATCAAGACACTCTAGGAGCTTCCCATGTCGATTATTTTCGAGTGTGAACGGGACGGCCAGCGCTATGTCAGCGGTGCGCCCGATGCTGGACGCTACACCCTCTTTGCGGTCCCGAGCCTGTATGAGGTGCTTCAGGCAACAGCAGGCGAGAACCCGCTGGATTACCTGCGCCAGCAGGCCCTGGCGCCGATCACCGCCACAGACCTGTCGGGCTTTGAGTTGCTGCCTTGCCTGCTGCCCCCCGACCCACGCAAAGGCATGGTGTGCGGTTTCGGCCTGACCCATCAGAGCAAGGTGGCCACGCCACCGGAAAAGGATGAGCGCCCGGCCTTTTTCATCAAGGGGTTTGCCGACAGCCTCAAGCGCAGCGGCGACATCCTGCGCATGAGCCGAGGCGCACTCTCGGCGTGCGAGGAAGCGGAAGTGGTGGCGCTGTTTCTGGTGGCGGAAAACGGCACGGCCAATTACGTCGGCTACACCTTCGGCAACGACCTCACCGACATTGCCCTGGCCAAGTCCAAGCGCAACTACCTGGCGTACGCAAAACTTCAGCAAAGCGCGATTTCCCACCTGCTTTACTGGCGGCCGTTGCCCGAGCTGATTCAAGGCCGAACGTCTATCTATCGAGAAGGCGACCTGCACTGGGAACAAGGCTTTCGCACCGGCCTGTCGTGCCTGTGCTACGACGCCAACGACCTGTTCGATACCCTGTGGGAGCACCCCTCCCTGCGCCTGCCCGGCACCCTGATCTATGTGTACCTGGGCGCTGATCGCAACAGCGCCGACTACGGCATCCACCTCAGCCATGGCGATACAGTGGTCTGCGATTTTGACAGCGGCCCCCGGCTGAGCAACCTGATCGAGTGGGAGCACGCCCATGTATAAGCGCATCGTTTTGCTCAAGACCCATGACAAAGCCGCCCTGTCCACGCTGCTTGAAGAACTGCACGGCTTCCCTGGGCAGATACCCGGCCTGGTTTCGGTGCAGGTCATCGCCGACGCTGGCGACCGCTCGCTGGGGTTTGACCTGGGCTTCATCCTCACCTTCACCGATGAATCAGTCCTGCCAGGCTGGCGCGCCCACCCCTTGCATGTGGGGTTCCGCCCGCGGTTGCGCGCACTGTCCCAGATACTGATCTTCGATTACCCCCAAACCGCCCCCTTGCCACAAGAGGAAGACCGCCATGTTCTCGTTTGAGCGCAACACCCAGGTGCTGGTCATCGGCGGCTCGGCCGGCATCGGCTTTGCGATTGCTGAGCTGTTTCATCGACAGGGCGCCAGCGTCACGCTGGCCGGACGCAGTGCCGAACGCTTGCGCCAAGCGGCGCACGACATCGGCGCTGACGTGAACACCGCTCAACTGGACGTGACCCGCCCGGTCGAACTCGAACAGTTTTTTGCACAGCCCACGCACTGGCACCACATCGTGGTCAGCGCCGCCTCCTTGACGTTCGGCCCCCTGCGCACGGTGGCCCTGGAAGATGCACAACGGATATTCGACAGCAAGTTCTGGGCGGCCTACCACATCGCCCGGCTTGCGCGCTTCGCCGAAGGCGGCTCGCTGACCCTGATCTCCGGGCGCTTCGCCCAGCGCGCCGGGCCACACACCGCACTGATCAGCGCGGTCAACGCGTGCGTGGAAGGGTTCGCACGCGGGCTGGCCAGCGAGCTGTCGCCCGTACGAGTCAACGTGCTGTCCCCCGGTTTTGTCGACACCGGCCTGCACCCGCAAGCACTGGTCGAGAAAATGAACCAACGCAGCCAAGCGCTGCCGGTCAAGCGCGTCGCACGCCCCGCCGACATCGCCTCCGCCGCCCTCTTGCTGGCGACGAATGCGATGATCAGCGGGACAGTACTGGCCGTGGATGGCGGCGATACCGTGACCTTCACTTAAATAGCTGCCAACCCCGAGGCAAGGTGCCGTGCCCGCACTGATATAGACTGTTCTACATCACCAATGCTACGGTCCTTGCCTCTACCTGGTTTACTGACTTGGAGCCCTGAGTTGTCTGTATCGAAGAAACAACATGTCGTGGACACTGCTACTGCACTGTTCTCCCAGTACGGCTTCCACCCCGTGGGTGTTGATTGGATCATCGAAGCTTCAGGGATCGCCAGGATGACGATGTACCGCAATTTCAACGGCAAAGAGGACTTGGTGAAAACCGTATTGACCCAGCGCTCCGATCATCTGATCGAGCAGTTGAAAATACGCACCGAGGAAAAGCCCAGCCTGGATGAAAAGATCATGGCGATCTTCGATTGGCGCGGGCAATGGTTCTGCTCCACCAGCTTCGCCGGCTGCCTGTTTGGCCGGGCGGTAGCCGAGTTCCCGGACCAGTCGGATATCCGTGAGATCGCCCTTGATTACAAGCGCAAGATGCAAGCGCTCATAGAAGACGTGATCGCTCGCCACCACACCCCCGAAACCGCAGCGACGCTTGCTATCTACATCATGATGTTGCTGGACGGCGCTACGGTAAATGCGCAGGCCTTTGGCGAGGGGTCTTACGCCAGTGACGCGTGCGATGCTGCGCTGATGTTGCTGCGGTTCAATGTGGGCAAGCAGATTCGGTGAGAGGCGCGAGTGGCGTCTTTAGCCAGGAATATAGCAGTTTGTGCATGCCTGGGCGGTCACCCCGATTTGGCAGCCACGACAACGTGACCTAGCCGGGCGTAGACCATTGACCGCATACAAAAAGCCCCGCTAGTGCGGGGCTTTTTGTATAAATCCTGGCGGGAAATCAGAGATTTCGAACACGCCCTAACATGAAATCATTATCGGGCTTGGCGAAGCACAAGCTCCGACAGACGAGTCTTCACCCGGAAGCAGAACTCACGAATCTGAAATTGATAAGCGGGCATCACCATGTAGTTCAAATCCGGACCCAATGAGTCTTTAACTTCCATGTACTTGGCAGTCTTGGCAGCAATGGCCTGGTATTGCGCCTCGTATTTAGCGTAAGACGCCTTGTTGTAAATCTTCAAAACATCCAGCTCTTTACGGCATTGCTCAGCGCGATTCTGGTTCAAGTCTGTGTCTGACTCGGACTGAGCGGCCTCTGGAGCGGCATGGGCCGGGGCGCTGGCAGCAGGTGCAGCCTCATAGCGCACAGTCCAATTTTCGGGTTTCGACGGTGCGACCTCAGGAGGAGCTTCCTGGACGACGGCAGGAGGTGGAGCCACGTTAGGTTTTTCTGGCGTTTTCGTCGCGCATCCCGAAAGGGCAAGTCCAACCACTACAACGATGCCACACATTTTATCCATCGGTTCCACCAAGAAGTAATTACGGTTGGCTGAGTCGTTAGGTTCTGGGTAAAAGTCAAAACTCATTCGATGATCGAGTGAACATTTTCTACCAGCCTCAAGGAGCTCAACCTCTCTTCCTTGAGTGCGCAGACGGACGATAATAGTAAAAAAACAAAAAGATGACGAGTAAAAGCTCGTTAGTGCGGCCACCAACCCCTCTGAAAAACGAAGTTTCGGTTGCCCTGCAAAAAACCGAACTTCGTTTCTCGAACCCCAGAAACACAAAAGCCCCGCAATCGCGGGGCTTTCGTTTGAATCTTGGCGGGAAACCAGGGATTCGAACCCTGAGAACGCTATTAACGTTCGCCGGTTTTCAAGACTGGCGATTTAGTAATACAAAACAATGACTTAGACAAACATCATTTCCACACCAAAGCATTTCTGACCGGTCTGAAAGCCGCGTAGATCAAGGGGTGCATATTGAGTTGCGGAAATGATTTTACCCTCCCCCGGCGTCCTGCCGACGAACATCCCTCCCAAATCTGAGACACCCCATCGACCTGGTCGCCGGTCAGCGCGACCACCTGTTCATGGAGAATCATCGGTTGCTCGGCGAACTGTCGGCATTCGTGGCAACGGATGACCGCCAAACAAGAGCGGACGCACCGTAACAGGCAGGCACCCGCAGTTACCTGGCGTGGTATCCTCGCGCCAATTATTTCAAAAAGCGTACATTTACGACACATTTCGAGAGGCAAAGGAACCGTGCCCAAACCAATCAGGCTGGCTGGAAAAACATTTGAAGCGAGCAGCACAGGTTCTACCAGCACCGCAGAGAGACTGGAGTCTCTTACGTTTCTGCGCTTTATAGCAGCAGTTGTTGTTGTTATTTTCCACTACGGGTCCGGAACATCTATATACGCAAGTTTGCCAACAATATTGAATTGCGGCCCGATCATGGTCACTTTCTTTTTTGTTCTTTCTGGGTTCGTTCTGGCGATATCAAATACAAAGAAAAACATTTCCATATCGCAGTTTTACGTAAACAGAATAGCCCGAATTTTGCCGATATACCTAATAGCCTTGATAGCTTATGTGATAATATCAGGGAATTCATTTAACGGCAGATTCCTTATATCTGCCTCCCTTATTCAATCATGGCTCCCTAAGTACGCAACATCTTTAAATTACCCAGGCTGGTCAGTTTCGGTAGAAATATTCTTCTATGCAATTTGCCCACTGCTGATTCTAATGGCTGATTCAAAGAAAAATATAAGCCTAAAGGCCTGGTTTGCATCGGCAGTGTTTTTTTGGTTTGTAAGCCAAGTCATCCTTAGCCATTTCAGCCGCACAAATAGTGGGCCAGGAACAGCCACTCACTCCCTCATTAACTACTTCCCTCCCGCGCACCTGTGCAGCTTTGTACTAGGATTTACCGCAGGACTATTCTTCAAGTCAGGATTTTTGCGAAAGGTAATTGGCGAAAAAACCTCTTTGGTTATCAGTGTTTTACTATTTGCTGCTATTGGCAAAGTAATAGACTACGGCCCCGTAATAGATAATACAACAGGCGTACATGCAGCATATGCAAGCAGCTTCACTGCAATCCTTTTCACGCCTGCGATATACTTTTGCGCAATTGCAAACAATTTGTTAAAAAAGGCAGCCCTCATGCCAGCACTTGTAGTGCTTGGGGAGTCGAGCTACTCGCTTTACATACTGCAAGAGCCAGCTCACCTTGCCTTTCAGATGATCCCTGCCCAGTTAACATTCGAATCTGCCACGATTAATTTTTCAGTTTTCGTAATACTTCTAATCGCATTATCTATAGCCTCATACTTTCTAATCGAGAAACCGTGCTCAAAAGCAATAAAAGAGTTTTACGCCAAGCGCATAAAGCCCTCATCTGTCCACAGTAAAGCTGTGGCTTAAAGTCATATCAGTCATTGACGTATGGAATCAAAGCTACGCTCACAGGCCAGCCCAGCTATTCGTGCCCGGTCATACGCAGCCGCCAGCTCTCCCGCTCTTTTGTCAGCCCGCTGGAGCAGGTCGGAGAGCACCATTGCGGCGCGGGTGGCTGACGCGCCTCGCTGGGTAGCTCCGGAATCGCCGGGGCAGGTACTGGCGGCAAACTTGTCGGCTTCGACGTGCAGGCGGTCGCCAGCAGCATCAGCAGTGCCAGCATCCACAGCCGCAGCTTTGTTCTGTTCTCGCGCATCGCTTGCTTCCTTATTCACGGACGCCTGACGGCGCTGTTCTTCTTCGCGGGCAGCGTTGCCAGCCTCGGTTATCGCGAGCGCCTGGTCTCGTTCGATATCGGCCAGCTGCTTACCGTAGCGCCAGTCCTGAACCTGCCAGGTGCCACCGACGGCGATGGCCATCGCCAACAGGATCGAGACCAGGATCTGCCAGGGCGTCACGCCAACACCTTGAGGGCTTTGTCGTACAGCGCCTTTCGATCTTCGGCGCCGTTCGGTACACGCCCTTGCTGGCCGGTGTTGATGATGCTACCGATGTCCTGGAATGCGCCGGCGTCTGCCAGGTCGCTCAGGCCACGGGCGTCCCAGTAGTGCGCCGCCGACATCACCGCCCAATCCGCCTGCTCCAGCAACTCAGGCTGATTCAGCAGGTCCAGTTGCAAGGCAGTACCGGCCGCGATGTAGTTCGACTTGCCCGTCACCTGAATCAGGCCGCGCCCGCGATACTTCCAGCCGTCACCGGTTACCGGTGAGCCGTTGCCCATGCGGGAGGCGTAGACGTTGTTCGCGATCTGCTCGGGCTTGCCGGCCAGGCTCAGCGCTAACGCATTGGGCTTGTTGCGCAAGCGGCCCTTCACGTCAACTTTCAGGTAGCCGCCCTTCCCGTCTGGCTCCGCGTATCGGCTCGACCAACTGTTCGCCAGCCCATCGGCGCTGTAGTTCAGGTTTTCCACCAGGCTTTTCAGTTGGCCCGACTCATGCCCGACCTGAGCAAGGAAAGCGGCTTGGCGCTTCGGCGTATCAATCTTGAATCGAAGCATCGCCCGGATGAGCGAAGGCACAAAAATGCCGGCTCGTGGGCCGGCGTTCGGGAGGATCTGCAGCAACTGCTGCTCGGTGATAGGCATACTTTTCTCCAGGCAATAAAAAAACCGCTCATGGCGGCTAGTTGAATTAAAACGTTCAGTCAGGAAATTGGCTTTGCAAATACCACAGGCGTATACAGCGAAGTTTGGATATCAACACCTACGACCTGCATCACCAATTTGTTATTCGCATAATCCCAAACGGCGTACATATTTCCTTGTCGCGACGTGCTACCTGCAATATCCATCGCAATATTATTAAGCAGCATGAAATCACCAGTATCCAGCGGAGAGTATGCCGTCCAACTAAGCCTGGATGTGCCTTGCCCGGTAGAAGACGATCCTAGGTAACCCCACCCTGTAATAGTTCTTGTAAACTGTGCTGCTGGAGTTCCGCTATCAAACAAGAGTTTGGAATTTGCGTCCCATATGCGGAATCCGAAGCTTGCCGTGGGATAAGATTGAAACGCCGCGACAAACCAGGTACCAGAGGTGCCGTTACCGCTGATCCCCCTGAACGAAAATCCTGTCCAGTTACCAGAAGACCCAGTGATAACGCAGAAGCATAGGGTGTTTGATTGTCCCAGCCTCACGAACACGAGCGGAGGCTCGGCTGTGGTTATGACCCTTGAAAAGGGGACAAAAACTCCAGATCCATTTCCGCTCCAGGTGCCCTTATCCAAAGCCACAAGTCTGGAAAACTCAGAGTCAAGGATCACGACATCATTGTTATTCGTAAACTCAACCCCATAGTCCATTATCTGTACCTCATTACCAAAAGCCTCTGAACAGCAATTCCGAGCGGACCTGAGTTAGTACTTGGCTGACCAAAATACAGAGTCACCCCACCATTCCCAACAATCGGTGTGTATTGAATGCCCCGATAATCTTGTGCGTCAGTGGGATATGCGCCAACAGGAATGCACACGGCCGAATGCGTTGCCGGTGTAACTCCTGCGATAGGTATGAATATCGAACGACTCGGAATCGCTGCTGTTTTTTGAGCGAGTGCTGAGTAAACAACCCTTACCGTGAATGAGTTCTCATCTAACTCAAGAGCACCAGTTGGCCCCCATACTCTTACGCCGTAGTTCATGCAGAAAGATCCCCCCACTGATAGCGCTTGGTGTCAGCCTCATCAAAGACCTTGCCGCCACGGTTATTGATGGTCTGGCGCCCCCCTACGCCTACGGTGCTGTTCAACTCGAACTCGCCGGTGACGAAGTTGATCATCAGCCCGGTCTTCCCTGGCACGTAGTTCTTCGACTGGATGCTTTCGGTCAGCTTTGCCACACCAATCGACAAATCGCGGATGAAGGCCGTGTCGATGTACGCCGCGTTGTCTTGCACCACGAATGGGTAAAAGACGTCCGTAGTGTTTGGGTCAATGATCGCGAAACGGCTTGCAGCGATCAGCACCTGGCTGGTGATGATCCCTTCGTTGTTCTCCACGCCTACCCCGATGCCTGCCAAATAAGGCTTCCCGTCGACGGTGAGTTGGGTCTTGATGCTGTACATCGCCGCCAATTCCGTCTTGAGCGCCTCGATCTCAATTTGGGCGCCGCCCCCAGAGTCGATCTTTTCCAGCAGGTGTTGGCTGAGCTGCGTCTCTGAAATCTGGTCGGTGAGGTAATCCAGGATGGGACCTGCATCCGAAGACGACTGGCCGTCAACCGGGCCGAAAAACGCCCCCATGTTCCCGATGCGATCCACCAGGCGCGCCCAGAAGAAGAACCGCTTGCCAGCGGCCAGGCCCATGATCGTCAGGTCAGTCTGTGGGTTTGCGTAATCGCCGAATTTGACCGCTGTGGCGATATCGGTGCTCTCGCTGTACCAGATCTCGGTCCGCTGCAGGTCCGCAGTGCTGAGGTCTTGGGGAATAGACCACTGCAATTTGATACCGAACACAATCGACTGTGCAGTAAAGGACGATACGACCGGCGGCGGCGTGGTTTTGCCGTTCAGCACGGTTTCAGCCGAAGTGGCGAACACCGAACCGATGTCGAGCGAGTTGATCGCCCGCACCTTGGCCACGTAGCGCCCGGCGTAGATTCCGCTCACATCGACCGATGTGGTGCCGGTGCGACCCTGGTAGATCCAGTCGCCATCGTTCTTGCGCCAATACACCTCGTAGGCGATTGCCGAATCCGGCTTCTCCCACTGAATCGTCATGACACTGATGGCGCTGCCCTGATCGACGAAGTGGTCATTGCTGACTGTCACGTTGATCGGCAGCGGCTGCGCGCTCGGCGGGATCACCGTCACCGGCGGCTGCTCGATGCGGCTCCCGTTGTCGATTGCGCTGTACTTGCTGGAGTTGTGGCGAACCGCGCTGGTGGTGAACTTGATCTCCGTATCGGAGGAATCCTCAAGCACAGACATGACGCGGAACTGCTGCACGGCCAGGGTCGCAGAGTCGATGGCCCACATCGAGTGCGTGGGCGGCAAGTCGGCCAGCGGTTCTGCTAACACGATCTGTTGCACGTCCGACGGGAAGCCCGTGGTGTCCATGGTGATGTCGCCGTTATCCCAGGTAATACCGGTGCTGTCCCAAGTCAGCGGGTAGCCCACGGACTTCACCGCGCGGGAGATGGCCTTTCCGTTCGGCATGATCAGCGTGATGGTGTCGCCCGGGTAAGCAGTCACATCGGCATCGAGCACCAGGGTGTCAAGCGTTGACGAGCGCAAGCGCCCGCCAATACGGCGACCTGCCCGGTCGTTGTCTGCGATGCGGATAATCTGCCCTGGCCGCGCAAGAGTCCCGTCCAGGCCCACGGAGAAGCCCACGCTCTCGGTTTCCAGGCGATTTGTGAGCAGCGCCCATTTACCAACCCGCTGGGCCTGAGCCTGGGACGTGCATCCGGTAGCAGTAATCTCGGTCTGCTGAATGCCGTAGCGGCTGATCCCAGCTTGGTCGTCTACGTACTCGACCTTCTGCCGGTAGAAGTCTGCCGGGTCGTTCCAGCTCACCAGGGCGACGGTGTACCGTGTCTTTTTCGCTGAGCCGAAGTAGCCAAATTTGCCGTCGATAACGTTGGCATTTGAATAGGTGTAAACCGGATCCTCTGGCATGTCGCAAATAGCGGTAACCGAACCAGCAGCCCAGTACGCCATCCCACGGAATGTCGTGGACAGATCCTGCAGCACGCGCAAGGCATCGGCGCGTACGGAGAGGTAGAGGTTGCAGGTGAAGCGTGGGTGAGTACCGCCCTTGCCGTCCGGCACCATCTGATCACAGTACTGGCTGATCCGGTACAGCTCCCACTTATCGACCTGGCCAGCATTCAGCAGGTGGCCCAGGCCGTAGCGGTAATGCAGCAGCAGGTCGTAGAAGATCCAGGCCGGGTTATCGGTCCAGGCGTTTTTGAAACTGCCATCCCAAACGCCTGCGTAGGTCCTGGTTGCAGGATCGTAGTTGCTCGGGACGCGGATTATCCGGCCGTAAAGATCGAACGCCCTAGTCGGGATAGACTGAAATTGCGAAGCATCGAACCGCAACCCGATGATCGCAGAGCCCGGATAGCGCAGCTTTGCGTCGATGATCTCCGTGACCGCTTCGATAGTTGTAGTATCTGCAATTGCGGCGCTGGTTGCGTTTGGCGTCACCCTGACCACACGCATCTGCCACCCGCTGTTGGCAGGAGGCAGGTCGACCCGATGGGAGCGCTCGTACTTGGTAGAGGTTTTCCCGCTGAAGGCCGAATCAACCATAGGCACGTATGGGCCACCATCCGTAGAAAGCTCGATCCGGTACTGCACGGTATAACCGTTGGTGTCGCCATTTGTGGTGTTTGTCTGGGCCAGGCGTGGCACCGAAATGCGAACGCGCACAGCGGAAAGCTGCAGATTGCTCACCGCCCTAACCCACGGCTGATCGTAGCGGAGCTCAACACCGACAGCGATCTCGCTCTCGACTGACGGGAAGCCTGGAATATGCAACTGGTCCTGACTGCCAGTGCGAACATCGAGGGTCACCCCGCTGAAATTCCGCGTGCTATCTGCGTTCGCAATCGGAGTTTCGCCAAGAAAAGCAGAGCGCTCACCATCCACCAACCCACCGATATCACCCTCGCTCACAAGATCAAGGATTTGCGCAAAGGCGATGCCCTGCAGGTTGTCCGGCGCCTCAACGGACGGGCGCGGCTTATCCTCGCCACCTTTGCTGCCGGCGATACCGGGCTGGAGATGGGTCTGGGCCGCACGGTGAACGTGGCGAAGAACCACAGCCCGCAGGCGATCAGCATGCACACCATGAACCACCCCGGCGCACAGCACTTCACCACCGACGTGTTCGAGGGTGATCCGGATACCGAGTGCGGCGGCAAGGCCGTGGGCTGGTTCCACATGTCGCCGGACTGCACGCATCACTCCCAGGCAGCCGGCGGCCAGCCGCGCAAGCGCGAAATCCGCAACCTGTCGTGGATAGGCCTCAAGTGGGCAGGCATGAAGCGGCCCCGGGTGATCAGCCTGGAGAACGTGAAGCAGATTCTGCAATGGGGCCGGTTGATCGCCAAGCGCGACAAGGCCACCGGCCGGGTGGTGACCCTGGACCAGGTGCCGCACCCGACCAAGAAGGGGAAGACCACCAACCGCGTGGCGGACCCAGGCGAGCAAGTGCCGGTGTCGAACCAGTTCTTGGTGCCTGACCCGAAACAGCGCGGCCGCACCTGGCGACGCTTCGTGGCCCTGCTGGAAGGCATGGGCTATGTGGTGGAGTGGAAGGTGATCAAGGCGTGCGACTTCGGCGCGCCGACCAGCCGGGAGCGCCTGTTCATGATCGCCCGGTGCGATGGACGCCCGGTGGTGTGGCCTGAGCCAACCCACGCTAAGAACCCGGTCAAGGGTCAGCAGAAGTGGAAGACCGCTGCTGACTGCATCGATTTCACCGACTTGGGCAAAAGCATCTTCGGGCGCAAGAAAGACCTGGCCGACGCCACCCTACGCCGGGTTGCCATCTACAAGGGGCCAAGGCCATGAAACAGCATCGCGTTTTGATCGGCGACTGCATTGAGTCGATGCGGACGCTGCAGGACCAGTCGATAAACACCTGTGTCACGTCACCGCCCTACTTCGGGCTGCGTGACTATGGTATGGCCGGACAGATAGGCCTTGAGGAAACACCTGCAGAATTTGTCTCTCGACTGGTCGATGTATTCCGCGAGGTGAAGAGGGTTCTGCGCGACGATGGCACCCTTTGGCTAAACCTCGGGGATAGCTACTGCTCAACGGCCCCAGGGACGAAGAACGCCCCGCAGTCGAAGGGAAGCGCAAAAAATCCTGAGCAATGGGCTAACGCCAGGCCAAAAACTCCGCCAGGCCTAAAGCCTAAAGACCTGATAGGAATACCTTGGCTTGTCGCCTTTGCGCTGCAGGCAGATGGCTGGTTCTTGCGCCAAGACATTATTTGGCAGAAACCAAACCCGATGCCGGAAAGCGTTACCGACCGCTGCACAAAATCTCACGAATACATATTTCTATTGAGCAAATCGCAGCGTTATCACTTCGACCATGTCGCGATTAAGGAGGAAGCAATCGGAGGTCAAACTGGCAACGCGACTACTTTTAAGAGAGAGGGGAGCAAGCGCGAGAAGTCCATTCCAGGTCACGCATACGGGACACATCGGCCTGATCGGAAAGAAGCGCATTACAGCGGTGAGAAGCGTAACCGCCGCAGCGTCTGGTCCGTCGCGACAAGGCCATTCAAAGGTGCCCACTTCGCCACCTTTCCGACCGACTTAATACGCCCATGCATACTTGCTGGAGCTCCAGTCGGCGGTGTAGTGCTTGATCCTTTCGGGGGTGCCGGCACTACGGCGGTGGTCGCGATGCAGGAAGGTCGCAAATCGATCTTGTGCGAACTGAACCCTGAATACGCAGCAATGGCTGAGCGCCGGATAGCAGCATCGTGGCTCGACGGCTCAGCTCAAATGGATGTATTCCAAGATACCGCGCAACACCCAGCAGCCTAACCCCAATCCCCCTACATGCCTGCCGGTGAGCGGCGACTTACTTATCCCGCTTCTGCCAGCCAATCACCATGAACACCAAACCAGGTATCAAAAACCCCGGCGCTACATAGGCCAATGTCCCGCTCACCAGCAGTCCAGTAAGCCCGAAAACAAATCCGCAAATCGTAAGCGGCAGTCCCACTACGAATATCGGCTGCTTGAACGCCTTATCCATCGTTCGATTCCATTCAAGAATTTTTCCTATTAAACCACATGTGCCTGCCGGTGAGCGGCGGGCCACCTTCTGCCGCCCGGAGCGGCAAGGACACCACCATGGAAATGCAGAGCGAAACCCTTGCCGAGGAAGAGATCGCGGCAATCACCGGCTACATGATCCCGTCCGGCCAGATCGCATGGCTCAACCGAAACGGCTGGAGATACGTGCTGACCCGAGCCAGGCGCCCAGTAGTGGGCCGCGTATATGCCCGCATGAAACTGGCAGGCGTGAAACCATCAGCAGAAAACGTCGCGGCCGAGGCCTGGTCGCTGGATTTGTCACGGGTAGGATGAAGAAATGCGAGCGAAAAAGGCGGCAAACAGGGATCTGCCGCCGCGAATGATTCGGCGTGTGCGCACGCTGAAAGGCGGTAAAGAGTGGGTTGGGTACTACTACGACGGGAGGAATGAAGACGGGAAGCGGGTGGAAATCCCGCTCGGGGGTGACTTGGATATCGCCAAGGCTGAATGGGCAAAGCTCGACTGCAAGCCAGTACCCAAGAAGAACGCGCCGCTGGGCCAGGTGTTTGATTGGTATGAACGGGAGATCATCCCGGGCAAGGCGCCCAAGACGCAAAGCGACAATCTGCTGAGCCTGAAACAGCTGCGCAAGGCTTTCACCGATGCGCCCATCGAGGCGGTGACGCCACAGATCATCGCGCAGTACCGGGACAGCCGGACTGCCAAGGTGCGGGCAAACCGGGAAATATCCCTGTTGTCGCACATCTATAACATTGCACGCGAGTGGGGAGTCACCGAAAACAACCCCGCCGCCGGCGTGCGCAAGAATAAAGAGGCGCCGAGGGACTTCTACGCAAGCGAGGAAATATGGAGCGCCGTTTACGCGGTGGCCATCTCGGAGTTGCGCGACGCGATGGACCTAGCCTACCTGACCGCGCAGCGCCCCGCCGACACGCTGTCGATGCGTGAGGCAGACGCGGTTAACGAGTTCCTGCAGGTATCCCAGGGCAAGACGAACAAAAAGCTGCGTATTCGCCTGACGGCATCAGGGGTGCTGAATGACCTAGGCGCGCTGGTAGAGCGGCTGATCGAACAGCGGCGTGCCCGTGGGGTGCGAAATCCGTACCTGATCATCACCGAGGACGGCAGGCAGGTGACCAAGCCAATGCTTCGGCTGCGCTTTGACGACGCGCGCGACAAGGCAATTGCGAAAGCCAAGGAGAATGGAGACGGCGTGCTTGCGGCCAGCATCCGCAACTTCCAGTTCCGCGACATCCGCCCTAAAGCGGCCAGCGAAATCTTGGACCTGGGCGATGCCAGCCGCCTTCTGGGGCACACGGATAAGCGCATCACAGAGACTGTTTACAGACGTGTCGGCGAGATCGTAAAGCCAACTCGCTGATCACGAATCCAAAGGAGTTGCGGAAAGCGCTCGAAATGATGCGGAAACGACACGAGGCCGAGACCAGCCAATTCTTGGATACCAGAAACACAAAAGCCCCGCAATCGCGGGGCTTTCGTTTGAATCTTGGCGGGAAACCAGGGATTCGAACCCTGGGAACGCTATTAACGTTCGCCGGTTTTCAAGACCGGTGCATTCAACCACTCTGCCAATTTCCCTTGTGCATCACAGGATTAGAATAGCTCATCCTGTCTCAGCGGGCGCCATAATACCCGAATGAAACACACTGTCAAACTCTCGCCATCGCTTGTTACAGAGCGTCTGTTATGATCTTTGCGACTGAACGTTTCAAAACCGAAGGAGTGTCGCCATGCGCGAACAGAATTACGCAGTGAATGGTAACGCGCAGGCTGAGCAACTTGAAGTCAGCCGCGTGTTGCGCAACACCTATGGCCTGCTCGCCCTTACCCTCGCCTTCAGCGGCGTGATGGCGTTCGTGGCTCAACAGATGCGCGTCGGCTACCCGAACATTTTCGTCGTGCTGATCGGCTTCTACGGCCTGTTCTTCCTGACCAACAAGCTGCGTGACTCGGCCTGGGGCCTGGTGTCGGCATTTGCCCTGACCGGTTTCATGGGCTTTATCCTCGGCCCGATCCTTAACCGCTACCTCGGCATGGCTGGCGGCGCGGAAGTGGTCAGCTCGGCGTTTGCCATGACGGCACTGGTGTTTGGTGGCCTGTCGGCCTATGTGCTGATCACTCGCAAGGACATGAGTTTCCTGGGTGGCTTCATCACTGCGGGCTTCTTCGTACTGCTGGCAGCCGTAGTCGCCAGCATGTTCTTCCAGATCAGCGGCCTGCAACTGGCGATCAGCGCAGGCTTCGTGCTGTTCTCCTCCGTGTGCATCCTGTTCCAGACCAGCGCGATCATCCACGGTGGTGAGCGCAACTACATCATGGCGACCATCAGCCTGTATGTGTCGATCTACAACCTGTTTATCAGCCTGTTGCAGATCTTCGGCATCATGAGCCGCGACGATTGATTTTGCTGGCGCAATAAAAAATGCCCCGTATCGAAAGATACGGGGCATTTTTGTTTTTAGAGGCTGGACTCAGTACTGGTTGGGCTCCATTTCCAGGTCCACGTTGAAACGCTGGGCAATATCCTGCTGGATACGCAGGGCCAAGTTGGCGATGTCGTTCCCGGTGGCTCTGCCATAGTTCACCAGCACCAGCGCCTGCAACTTGTGCACGCCAGCATCGCCCTCCCGGAAGCCCTTCCAGCCAGCCTTATCGATCAGCCAACCAGCGGCGAGCTTCATTTGCCCATCGGCCTGTGGGTAGGCCACCAGGTCCGGATACAGCGCCTGCAGTTCAGCCGCCAGCACCTGGGACACCAAGGGGTTCTTGAAGAAGCTGCCCGCATTGCCGAGCTCTGCCGGATCTGGCAGCTTCTCGCGGCGGATGCTGCAGATTGCTCGGCTCACGTCACTGGGCGTCGCATCATGAATCCCCTGCCCCGCCAAGCGCTGTTGCACCGGGCCATAGTCAAGTTTCAGGTGACTGGTTCGGCTGAGGGCAAAGCGCACCCGCAGGATCAACCAGCGCCCCGTTTCGTGCTTGAACAGGCTGTCACGGTAGGCAAAGTCGCACTCTTGCAGGCTGAAATCCCTCAGCTCGCCGGAGTGGCGATCCAGGGCGGTCAGGCCGGCGAATACATCCTTTATTTCCACACCGTAGGCGCCGATGTTTTGCATCGGCGCAGCACCGACGGTGCCGGGGATGAGGCTGAGGTTTTCCAGACCGCAAAGGCCCTGCTCCAAGGTCCATAACACGAACGGGTGCCAGGCTTCGCCCGCTTCAGCTTCGACTACCACCTGCTGGCCGTCATCCTGCAACACACGGACCCCTTGGGTCGCCATGCGCAACACCAGCGCCTGAATGTCCTGGGTCAGCAGCAAGTTGCTGCCACCGCCAATCACCAGCAGCGGCAGCCCCTGCGTGGCGGCGTAGGCCAGTGCTTCGCGAACATCCTCGTCGCTATGGGCCTCGGCGAACCACTGCGCGCGCACGTCGATGCCAAAGCTGTTGAATGGCTTGAGCGATACCTGCGCAAGCACCTGCAAGGTCATAACCGCCCCTTCAATTCGATCACCAATAAATCACAGGCCCGCTCGATCAGGTCCAGCACCCGCTCAAAGCCTTGCTCGCCCTCGTAGTAAGGGTCTGGCACTTCGTCCACCTCCGAGTCGTAGCGGCGCAGGAACAGATCCAGCTGCGCCTTGGCCTGTCCGGGCTGCATGGCCTTGAGGTTGCGCAGGTTGCTGTGGTCCATGGCCAGGATCAGGTCATAACGCGCAAAATCGGCGCGCGAAACCTGCTGGGCACGCTGGGCCGACAAGTCGTAGCCGCGCGCCAAGGCAGCACGCTGGCTACGTTGGTCCGGCGGGTTGCCGATATGCCATTCTCCGGTACCGGCAGACGCCACTTCTACCTGCGCCGCCAGCCCCGCTTCGCGCAACTTGTGGCGCAGTACGCCTTCAGCGGTAGGAGAGCGGCAGATATTACCCAGGCAGACGAACAGGACCTCCATCAGGCCCCCAGCAAGCGACGGACGCGCTCAAGGTCTTCCGGTGTATCGACGCCCGCAGGCGGCGCTTCCAGGGCATCGCCTACATGAATGCGCACGCCGTGCCACAGGGCACGCAGCTGCTCAAGGGACTCGGTGTTTTCCAGCCAGCACGGGCCCCAGCTGACAAAGTCATGCAAAAAACCGGCGCGGTAAGCGTAAATGCCAATATGGCGGCGGTATGGCACACCGTCTGGCAATACGTCACGACTCTTGGCAAAGGCATCGCGTGCCCACGGCAAAGTCGAACGGCTGAAGGTCAATGCCAGGCCATTGATATCGCTGACCACTTTCACCACGTTCGGGTTGAACAACGTGTTGATGTCTTCGATGGGCTCAGCCAGGGTCGCCATGCGTGCTTCGCTGTGGGCTGCCAGGTTGGCGGCGACCTGATCGATCACGCTTGGCGGGATCAAGGGTTCGTCACCTTGCACATTGACCACGATGGCATCTGGCGCCAGGCCAAGCTGCGTAGCCACTTCGGCCAGGCGATCGGTGCCTGAATTGTGGTCTTCGCGTGTCAGTACCGCTTCGGCACCGAAGCCTTTGCAGGCTTCGATGATGCGCGGGTCATCAGTGGCGATCACCACGCGCTCGGCACTGCTTTTACAGGCCTGCTCCCAGACCAGCTGAACCATCGGCTTGCTGCCGATCAGTTGCAGCGGCTTGCCCGGCAGGCGAGTCGAGGCATAGCGCGATGGAATGACAACGGTAAAGGCAGTGGTCATTTATCCAGGCGCTCATCATTGGTCAGGGTTCGGGCTTCGCTCTCCAGCATTACCGGGATGCCATCACGGATTGGGTAAGCCAGGCCTGCGCCCTTGCTGATCAGCTCGGTTTTATCGGCGCTGAGCTTGAGCGGGCCTTTGCAGATCGGGCAAGCGAGGATGTCGAGCAGTTTGGTGTCCATGAGTGTTTCCTGGAAAGAAGCGTATTAAGGCAAGAGTCGGGCGGGCAACAGACGCATCAGTTGCGTGTCGAACCAGGCGACGAACGCCGGTGACGGCACCGCATCCACCGCAAGGTACCACCAGTCGGGCCGGGCAAAGGCGCGGCACTTCACCGCGTCTTTCTCGGTCATGACCAGCGGCAATGACGGCGTAAAATTCAAGACCTCGGCGCTGTATGGCGCGTGGTCGGCAAAAGCATGGGGTATCGGCTGCCAGTGTAGCGTTTGCAGGGTATTGAAGAAACGTTGCGGATTGCCGATGCCGGCAACCGCATGGACCTGTTGGCCCCCAGGGAAATACTCGACAGGCTGACGCTCGGCTGTCTTCAGGTTGACCAGCGCCGTCGGCACCAGGCGAAAGGCAAAACCGTCTTCGCGATCTGACTCGGCGCCATTGTAGAGCAGCGCATCGACGCTTTGCAGACGCTCCACCGGCTCGCGCAACGGCCCGGCAGGCAGGCAACGGCGGTTGCCCAGGCCACGGACGGCATCGATCAGTACCAGTTCAAGGTCACGGGCCAGGCGGTAATGTTGCAGGCCGTCGTCGGAGAGGATCAGGTCCAGGGTTTCGCTGGCCAGCAATGCCTTGACCGCACGACTGCGGTCGGGGTCGATCACCAACGGCACGCCACAGCGTTGCACGATCAACAACGGCTCATCACCGGCCACATCGGCGCTATGGCTAGCCTCGACCCTCCACGGCAACTGCGGAGGCTTGGCCCCGTAGCCTCGGCTGACCACCCCCACGCGCAACCCACTGCGTCGGCAATGCTCGATCAACCACAGGATCAACGGCGTCTTGCCAGTTCCGCCCACGGTGACATTCCCCACCACCACCACGGGCACCGACGATTGATAGATGTCACCCTCGCCCGCCAAAAAACGCGCGCGTTTGCGCAACACCACCCGGCGATACAACGACTCCAACGGCCGCAACAGCACCAGTGCCGGATGGCCCTCGTACCAGGCCTTGAGCAAACGATCAGACATGGCCATCAGGGTTGGCTCGCCGCCTCGATGGTGGTCATGCGCAGATGACTGAAGCCGAGTTTGCCGGCAGCATCCATCGCGGTGATCACGGCCTGGTGCTGGGTTTTGCCATCAGCACTGATGGACAGCGGCATTTTGGTATCCCCCCCGGATTCTTTTTCCAGGGCGGCCATCAGGCTGGCGAGGTCGTTCTTCTCCAGCAACTGGTTGTTCACCGAAAACACCCCGTCGGCGCTGATGGCGATATCCAGTTGCTTGACCTCCTGGTCTTCGGCCGGTGAACCGCTGACGGCTTCCGGCAAGTCGACGCGCAGTTCGGTCTGGCGAGTAAAAGTGGTGGTCACGACAAAAAACAGCAGCAGGATAAACACCACGTCGATCAGCGACGCGAGATTGATATCGACGTTTTCCCGTTGCTTGCGGCGAAATTTCACGCTTTGCCCTCGACCAGGTCCACGTCACGGTCGCCCTGCACCACCTCCACCAGCTTGATGGCTTCCTGCTCCATGCCCACCACCAGTTCATCGATACGGCGTTGCAGGAACCGATGGAAGAATACCGAAGGAATACCCACCATCAGCCCCGCCGCCGTGGTGATCAGGGCCTTGGAAATACCACCGGCCAATACGGCCGCGTTGGTGGTCATGCCCGAGCCCATGAACGAGCTGAAAATATCGATCATGCCCAGCACCGTACCCAGCAAACCCAGCAAAGGGGCCATGGCAGCGATGGTGCCGAGGGCGTTGATATAGCGCTCCAATTCATGGATGACCCTCGCGGCAGCCTCTTCGATGCACTCTTTCATGATCTCGCGACCATGCTTGGAGTTGGCCAGGCCCGCGGCGAGGATTTCACCCAGCGGCGAATTGGCGCGCAGTTGCTTGAGCTTTTCCTTGTCCAGTTGCTTGTTCTTGATCCAGCCCCAGACCTGCCCCAGCAGATGCTCGGGGGTCACGCGGCTCGCGCGCAGGGTCCACAGGCGTTCGGCAACGATACCGAGTGCGGCGATAGAGCTCATGATGATCGGCAACATCATCCAGCCGCCGGATTTGACCAGTTCCCACACAGTGAATGTCCCCTCGAAAAAGTGCGCCACTTTACCATATAGGTTCAGCTGCGGGGCTCGTCGACCCCGGCCCCGCGCCGGCCCTTTGTAACTACGGATTAAGGTACGCGTTCACGCCAGAATCGGCGTTGACTGCGCGCAACAACCGGTGATGCGAAGACGCCCAGTCTAAAGCGTACGGCACCTTGTTCGGCGCTGTCGTAAACCCGGCTGCCCAACGCCTGATAACGCTCCATCACCTGTGGGTGGGGATGTCCGAAACCATTGCCGCGCCCTCGGGAAATCAATACAGAGGTGGGCGCCAGGCGCTGCAGGAACGGCCAGGAGGAGGAACTGCGACTGCCATGGTGCGGCGCCTGCAACCAATCGGTAGGCACCGCTAACGGCGAGTCCAGAAAGGCCTGCTCGGCTGCACGGTCGATATCCCCGGTCAGCAGCAAGCGTTCGCCATTGGCCTGCACCTGCAATACGCAGGACTTTGCATTGCCGTTAGTGGCATCAGGCCACTGCCAGAGCTCGAAGGACACGCCGTCCCATGTCCAGCGCTCGCCACTTAGGCAAGGTTGCGTGCCGAGAAACGCGGGCAGCCCCTCCGTCTCGCCACCCACCACCCGCCTGACGGGCATGCCCTTGGCAATCGCAGCCGCGCCACCGGCATGATCGGCGTCGGCATGGCTGAGCAGCATCATGTCCAGCGCCCCGACCCCAAGTGTTCGCAGCGCTGGCAGCACCACGCGCGCCCCCAGGTCGAACGTGCCGGAACGTGGGCCTGAATCGTAGAGCAAGACATGATGCCGGGTGCGCAGGATCAGCGCCTGGCCCTGTCCGACATCCAGTTGCACCACTTCTATCTGCCCGTGTGGCACCAGATCACGCGGAGGAAATACCGCCAGCAGCAACATCGGCCAACCCAACACGCGAAACGGCACACCCTTGGGTAGCAGCAGTACCACTGCGCCCAACAGACTTACCCACCAATACCCCAGCGGCACCTCAGTCGGCACCCAGGCAGGCGCTCGCCCGGCGAGCCAGGTCAAGCCACTGAACAGCCCATCCAGCGCCCCGCCCGCCAGCCACAGCAGAGACTCCCCGACAAAGGGCAGCGACAAAAAGGCCGTCCCCAGCAAAGCCAACGGCAACACCACCAGGCTGATCCACGGCACGGCGACCAGATTGGCCAGCGGCGCGCTGAGGCTGATGGGCAAACCCAGTACCAACAACACCGGGAACAGGCCAATGGCGATCAGCCATTGCGGCCGGGTCCAAACCTGCCACAGGCTCCACGGCCCCAGCCGCCCGCCGAACGCCAGGATCAATACCGCTACCGCCGCGAACGACAACCAGAACCCTGGCTGCAGGCTGGCCAGTGGTTCAAGGATCAGCACCCCATTAAGCGCTAGCAACAAAGGCCACCACAGGCCAAGATGGCGGAATCGCAAGCGCCATAGCAGCACCAGCCCGAGCATCACACAGGCGCGCTGCACCGGCACGCCGAACCCCGCCAACACGCCGTAACCCAGCGCGGCGGCAAAGGCCAGGCCACAAGCCCAAGGTAGCCACGGCCAGGTTCGGGGCCAGCAACCGTAGCGCGCCAGACCGGCGACCAGGGCATACATCAAGCCCGCCAACATCCCGATATGCTGACCAGAAATAACCAGCAAGTGCACGGTGCCAGTGCTCTGCAATACCCGCCAATCCTCGGTGGCCAATCCGGAGCCATCGCCCAGCACCAGCGCAGCCAGTGCAGCCTGGCGCCCCTGGGCGTCCACGGCCATCAACCGCTGGCGCAGCGCATCACGCCAGGCATACCGCGCCGGCGCCAGGCGCTCGCCATCCTTCACTGCCGCCGTCGCCCCGATACGCTGGGCCAATAACCACGCTTCCTGATCGAACCCATCAAAATTCAGCAACCCGGCCGGCCGCTTGAGGGTGATTGCCAAGCGCCAGCGCTCACCGCTGCGCACGGGCGGCCCGCCTCGCCAAGACACCCGGATGCGCTTGGGTAAATGAGCCTTGCGCGACCGGCTGTCGGACAATTCAAAGCGCACGCCGTCAACCGTATCTTGCGGCAACCCGGTCACCCACCCTTCGACCCAACGGGTCTGGCCGTCCAGTGCGGGTTGCAGGCGATCATCCAGTGCCCATTGCGCGCTGATACACGCCCAGCTCAACCCCATCAGGAAAAACGCCACTGGGTAGGTACGAAACGGCAACAGCATCAGCGCCAGCACCAGCATGGCCAACAGCCACCCGGTAGCAGGCAATGCGGGTAGACAACGCAACGCCAACAGGCCCAACGCCAACGCACACATCCCTGTCCTCATGAACCATCCTTTTCAAGTGATCCATTGAGTCTTAGCCGGGCCCGCAAAGCGACCTATGATCTTTTGTCACAAAGTCTGAATTTTCTGTTTATAGAATGCGGGCATACTTGCCCCTCGAATTGACCTGGACCCCTTATGCCCCGGCGCTTATTCAAACGGTACATGCCCGATCCCACCAGTATCAGGGAACACAAGTCATTACAGTTTCTCGGGACGTTGCTGCATGACCCCAACCTCTGGCATCTGAACCGACACTCAGTGGCACGGGCCATGGCGGTGGGCCTGTTTGCGGCGTTCATCCCGATTCCGCTGCAGATGCTGCTGGCAGCGGTGCTGGCGATCGTGGTGCGCGGCAACATGCCCATTGCCGTCAGCCTGGTGTGGCTCACCAACCCGATCACCATGCCGGTGGTGTTTATCTGCACCTATCTGACTGGCGCATGGCTGATGAACGTACCGCCTCGCAGCCTACCCGATGACCTGACCTGGGAATGGATCAGCGGCCAACTGAGCACCCTGTGGCAGCCGTTCCTGCTGGGCTCGGTGGTATTGGGACTGGTGCTGGGTGCATTGGCCTATTGCCTGACCATGGGCTATTGGCGCTGGTGGGTCGCGCATCAGTGGAAGAAGCGCAAGCAGCGCCGCGGCTGAGGCCTAGCGAGCCAACAACCGCAGGTGCACCCGCAAGCCTCGCCCGGTGTTTTCCGCCCACAGGCCGCCATCCTGGCGTTGCACCGCATTGCGGGCGATGCTCAGGCCCAGGCCGAAGCCACCGTCGCCGGGCCGTGAGCCATCCAAGCGGGTAAAGGGTGCAAAGATGCGTTCCAGGTCCTGCTCATCAATCCCTCCGCCCTGGTCCTCCAGCCACAAGTGCCAGAAATCCCCTTCGCGCCGCCCATCCAGGCAAACCACCCCCTCGGCAGGAGAATGCCGAATAGCGTTGCGCAGGATATTTTCCAATGCCTGGGCCAAGGTATTCAGGTTACCCCTCACCCAGCAATCGGCTTCCAGCAGACACGGCAGGCGCGACGGCGGCCAATCGCTTTCAAAGCACGCGTTCTCGCGCAACATGTCCCACAGGGCCTGGAGCTGTATGTCTTCCTTGGGCAGTGGCGCGCGCTCGGTGTCCAGCCAGGCCAGTTGCAGGCTGTCCTCCACCAGGCGCTGCATCGCGTCGATCTCGCGGCCAAGGCGTTCACGCAGTTGCGCCAGGTCTTGCTCACTGTCGCAGGCGACCCTCAAGCGACTCAGCGGCGTGCGCAGCTCGTGGGACATGTCTCGCAGCAATTGCTGCTGCAACACCACGGTACCCTGCAAGCGCTCGGACATATGGTCAAAGGCCCTCCCCAGTTCGCCCAACTCATCCTGGCGACTGGTGGCCGCATGGGACAACCGAGTATTCAACTGATCTGCCCGCCACGCATTGGCCTGCTCGCGCAATTGGTTGAGGGGCATGATCAACAGTCGGTACAAGCCGATGCATAACAACAGGGTGAACAGGCCCGGGATGACGCCGTTGGTCACGACCCGCCAGAACAGCTGATAACGCCCTGGCAAGAAGCGCTGCGGCAACTCGATGACCAGCGAACCGGCGTCGGGGTTTGCAGGAAACGGGATCTTCAACCACGGCAGCCCCCTCACATGGCGGCTCACAGGCCAATCCAGGCCGCGCAGGAAGGTCAGGCGCTGGCTTTCCTTGTCGCGTAGCGGCGTGCTGCTCAACGACTGCAGGTCGTTGCCAATCACGCCAACCCAGGTGCTTTCCCGTGAGCGCATCGCTTGCAGCCATGCATCCACCCCTGCCCTGCCACCTCGCCTCCAGGCCTGTTCGGCGCTGACGGCATAACCGCTCAAGGTATGGCGCGCCTGCTCGTCCAGGTACGCGTTCTGCTCCTCCATGTACCGGCCCCAGGACCAACTGAGCCAGATCATCAGCAAACAGAAGGCAATCAACAGGCAGGCCAGCTTCCAGAATAAGGAGTGTTTGCCCGGCAGTCGTTTCAAGGGGCGCTCAAAGGCCGTCATCGTGACCGCTCAGCACGTAGCCCTTGCCCCATACGGTGCGCACTTCGCGCTCGCTGTAACCGATGGCCTTGAGCTTGCGGCGGATCTGGCTGATATGCATGTCGAGGCTGCGGTCATGAGGGGCATAACCGCGTTGCAGCACATGCTGGTAGAGAAAAGCCTTGCTGAGGACTTCCTCAGCGTTGCGATGCAAGGTTTCGAGCAGGCGGTATTCGCTGCGGGTGAGCCCGGCCCAGTGGTCCTGGTGGAACACGTCACATAACTCGTCGTCGAAACGCAGGGTGCGGGCATCGCCGCGTGTCGGGGCCAGGGTCGGCAACGGGCGTCGGTCCAGGGCCACACGACGCAGGATCGCCTCGATGCGCACCCGCAACTCGATCATGCTGAACGGCTTGGGCAGGTAATCGTCGGCGCCCAGGCGGAAACCGCTGATGCGATCGGCTTCTGCACCCAGGGCCGACATCAGGATCACCGGGATCGCATGGCTCTCGCGCAAGTGGGTCAGGACCGACAAGCCGTCCATCCCCGGCAGCAGGATGTCCATCAGCACCACATCGAACGCCTGGTCACGGGCCAGTTGCAGGCCTTGCTGGCCGTTCTGGCACCAGGTGACCTGGAAACCACAGCGCCCCAGGTGCTCATGGACATAAGCGCCGAGCACAGGGTCATCTTCGATGGTCAGGATACTGGGTAGGCCAACGGCTGCGGGATTCATTAGCGTCTGCAAGTCATTCTCAATGGCCGATTATTCAAGATTAACCCTCTACAGGCAATCGCCATCCGGCGTCCAATGGCCTGAAGATTGCCGCCGGTCATTAATTTGCAAGATCCCCCGCCACGCAAATGGCTACACTGCGCAGGTGGTGCGGGCGAGGTGCCCGTGTATTGGGTTGATAACAATGTGGTAGCAGGAGAGTGGCGTGCTGAGAAGAATGGGGATAAAAGGCCGCGTACTGTTGCTGACTTTACTGCCGACCAGCCTGATGGCCCTGTTGTTGGGTGGCTATTTCACCTGGATGCAACTCTCGGAACTGCAGAGCCAATTGCTGCAACGCGGCGAAATGATCGCCGAGCAACTGGCCCCTCTGGTGGCGCCCGCCCTGAGTGCGCGCAATACCGACCTGCTGGAACGCATCGCCACCCAGTCCCTGGAACAACAGGATGTCCGCGCCGTCTCCTTCCTCGGCCCAGACCGCGCGCCGCTGGCCCACGCCGGCCCGACCATGCTCAACCAGCCGCCCATCGGCAACAGCTCCCACCTGCTGCAACGCACCGGCAATGACGCCACACGCTATCTGCTCCCGGTGTTCGGCCGCCATCGCAACCTGGCCGGTGACTTGATCCCGGATGAAGCCGATCGCCTGCTGGGCTGGGTCGAGGTGGAGCTGTCCCACAACGGCATGCTGCTGCGTGGTTATCGCAGCCTGTTCGCCAGCCTGCTGATCATTGCCATCGGCTTGGTGTGCACTGCAACCCTGGCGCTGCGCATCAGCCGTACGATCAATTCGCCAATCGGCCTGATCAAGCAAGCCGTGGCCCAGCTCAAGGACGGCAACCTGGAAACCCGCCTGCCCCCCTTGGGCAGCCAGGAA
>NZ_QUZU01000031.1 GCF_004682055.1 Pseudomonas kairouanensis
CTGCTCGCTGTTGTAGTTGGCCATTGGCTCGACGCACACCAGCTTGCCGTCACGCAGTACCGCAATGCGCTGGGCGACACGGGCGAGCTCTTCGAGCCGGTGCGAAATATAAATGATCGCCACGCCCCGGGCCTGCAGACGGGTGATTTGTTCAAACAGCATTTCGACTTCACGGGCCGTCAACATGGCCGTGGGTTCGTCGAGGATCAGCACATGACAGTCGCCGATCAAATTGCGGGCAATCTCGACCATTTGCTGGTGGCCGATACCCAGGCTGCCCACCAGGGTGTCCGGGTCGATGGCGTCCAGGCCCACCTGGGCCATGGCTTCAATGGCGGCTTTGCGTAGTTGCTTGCGGCTGATCCAGCCGCAGTGGCTGGGCAGGTTGTCCAGGAACAGGTTTTCGGCCACGGTCAGCGTCGGCAGCAGGTTGAGTTCCTGCATGACCATGCGCACACCCAGCTCTTCAGCCTGGGTACGGCTGCCAGGGCGGTAATCCTGACCGTTGAATTGCATGTGCCCGGTGGTCGGTGTGACCAGCCCGCCGATAATCTTCGACAAGGTACTTTTACCGGCGCCGTTTTCACCGGTCAGCGCCAGCACTTCGCCGCGATTGAGCGACAGCGTGATGTCGGACAGAACCGGTTGGGCATAGGTCTTGCCGATACCGCTGACCGAGAGGACAGCGTTCGGGGCGGAAGATGACATAGGAAAATCTCCAGGCGCCCGCTCAGGACGAGCGGGCGCTGTTGGGTACTGCCAGGATTACTTCTTGAGAACGAGTTCGACCGGGGTCTCGATTACACCGTCTTTGGCCTCGACCTTTTCACCCTTGACCAGCTTGAGCGCGTTCTGGATACCGAATACGGCTTGATCCTTGGCAGCTTGGTCGGCAGTGGCGAGTACTCGGCCGTCCTGCAACATCGGCTTGATCGCTTCGATATTGTCGTAGCCAACCACCAGCACCTTGCCGGACTTGCCGGCAGCACGTACGGCAGAGACCGCGCCCAGCGCCATGTTGTCGTTACCGGCCAGCAGGGCCTTGAGGTCCGGGTATTCGCTCAGCATGGCCGAAGCCACCTTGCGCCCCTCGTCAATTTCCCAATTGCCGGACTGGGTGGAGACGATCTTCATGCCGGCGGCATCCATCGCATCCTTGAAGCCAGCCGTGCGCTGCTGGGCGTTGGTCGTGGTCGGCACGCCTTCGATGATGCCGACCTTGTCACCCGCAGCCAACTGCTTGGCCAGGTAGTCGCCCACCAGCTTGGCGCCTTTACGGTTGTCGGGGCCTACGAAGGGGATATCGAGGTTTTTGCCTTTAAGTACATCCGGGTCCAGGCGATTGTCGATGTTGACGATCTTGATCCTGGCTTTAGACGCATCTTCCAGTACTTTTACCAGCGCCTTGGAGTCAGCCGGCGCGATGACGATGGCATTGACCTTGGACAGGATCATCTGCTTGACGATGTCGATCTGGGCACTGGTATCGGTTTCGTTCTTGATGCCGTTGGTGATCATGTCGAAGTCGGCGGCGTGGGCTTTTTGATAGTCCTTGGCGCCGTCTTGCATGGTCACGAAGAATTCGTTGGCAAGGGATTTCATCACCAGGCCGACCTTGGGCTTGGCGGCGTCGTCAGCGAATGCAGAAGAGAGAGGTAAAGCGGCGGATGCGGCAGCAAGCACAGCGACAGCAAGAAGACGTCCAGCGAATGGCAGCTTCATGGGTGTACTCCGATCTTATGATTATTGTAAGCAACGCTTGCCACGAAACATCTCGCAAACGTTTGCGTTACACCAAACTATGAGAACCTTGTCGAGATTTGTCAACGGTAGAAAACGCAGTTTCATGCAACCCCTCTAACCCCTGCCCTGGCGCGCCGCAAAAGGAATCGTTAAACATCGCCGTCCCCTCCTGGCCGTTCTGTAAGACGACAACCCAGGATGATATTGCCGAGCCGCTGCCTGACACGCGTGAGGGCCTTTTCGGACAACCGAACGCAATATCGCAAGATGTTCGGAAAGCCGGATTTCCAACATTCAACTCCCGCGCTATAAAAACGAAAACCACCTTATAAAACATATAGTTATTTTATAAACCGCAAACCGGTGCGCTTGGTACAAATCCTGCTCTACCCCAGCACCTCGTGGCATTCAGAACCGCCCGGGTGTTCTAGATGAACCTGCTACAGCACTCATCAAAAACCAGAGAGAAAAATAATGACATCTGCACTGAAGAACTTTGTTCCGGGCGCGTTAGCCCTTCTGCTGCTGCTCCCTGTTGCCGTCCAGGCAAAGGAAGCTGAAACCAAGACCAAACTGTCCAACGTGGTGATCCTTGCCACCGGCGGCACCATTGCCGGCGCTGGTGCCAGCGCGGCCAACAGTGCCACGTACCAGGCGGCCAAGGTTGGCATTGAGCAATTGATCGCCGGTGTTCCTGAGCTTAGCCAGATCGCCAAAGTGCGCGGCGAGCAAGTGATGCAAATTGCGTCCGAAAGCATCAACAACGACAACCTGCTGCAACTGGGCCGTCGCGTCGCCGAACTGGCCGACAGCAAGGACGTGGACGGCATCGTGATCACCCACGGTACCGACACCCTGGAAGAAACGGCCTACTTCCTCAACCTGGTGGAAAAAACCGACAAGCCTATCGTCGTGGTCGGCTCCATGCGCCCTGGCACTGCCATGTCGGCGGACGGCATGCTCAACCTGTACAACGCCGTGGCCGTGGCCGGCAGCAAAGATGCGCGCGGCAAGGGCGTGCTGGTAACCATGAACGATGAGATCCAGTCGGGCCGTGATGTCAGCAAGATGATCAACATCAAGACCGAGGCCTTCAAGAGCCCGTGGGGCCCGCTGGGCATGGTGGTCGAAGGCAAATCCTACTGGTTCCGCCTGCCGGCCAAGCGTCACACCACTGACTCTGAGTTCGACATCAAGAACATCAAGAGCCTGCCCGATGTTGAAATCGCCTACGGCTATGGCAACGTAAGCGACACCGCTTACAAAGCCCTGGCCCAGGCTGGCGCAAAAGCCATCATCCACGCGGGCACCGGCAATGGCTCGGTGTCGTCAAAAGTCGTACCGGCACTGGTGGAGCTTCGCAAGCAAGGCGTGCAGATCATCCGCTCTTCCCACGTCAATGCCGGCGGTATGGTGCTGCGTAACGCCGAACAGCCTGATGACAAGTACGACTGGGTCGCTGCCCTTGACCTGAACCCACAGAAAGCACGCATTCTGGCGATGGTCGCCCTGACCAAGACCCAGGACAGCAAAGAGCTGCAGCGTATTTTCTGGGAATATTGATCCCCAGTGCTACCCCGGCAGGGGCGGATGTTCTCGCCCCTGCCACTGCGCAAAAACCTCCGCTAAAAAATACGCCCGTCCTACGCAACCCCACCCGCATCGCTATCAGACGAACCTCTTGAATTTTAAGCAGTTGCGAAATTGCTTACACTTAAATACTGTATGCACGTACAGCAAATTAAGGAATTCCTTGTGGCAAAGTCCTCTTCCGCAGCGCCAACACCACCTGATGCCTATGCACGCATGGCCATTCGCGTGCAAAAGATCATCAATTCGACCAACGCCCAAAAAGCCAAGGCAGCCTTGATCTTCCGCTTGCCGGATGAGCCAGAGGATGAATGGCAGCGCTTGCTGGAGGAAATCGCGGAGAACGACAACGTCACCCTCGCCTATCGGGACGACGGCGGCGTACAGATTTTCTGGGTTGTACCAAAGGAAGACTGATTCAATGAGTGCCCGTTTTATTGCTGTGTGCTGCCTGTTTTTTGCCGTCACCGCCCACGCCCAGGCGCCGCGAACCTTCAGCGAAGCCAAGAAAGTGGCCTGGAAGCTCTACGCGCCACAATCCACCGAGTTTTATTGTGGCTGCAAGTACACCGGTAACCGGGTTGACCTGAAAGCCTGCGGCTACATCCCGCGCAAAAACGCCAGTCGGGCGGCACGAATCGAGTGGGAGCACATCGTGCCGGCGTGGCAGATCGGGCATCAGCGTCAGTGCTGGCAAAACGGAGGGCGCAAAAACTGCACGCGCAATGATGAGGTGTTCAAACGCGCCGAAGCCGACCTGCACAATCTGGTGCCGAGCATCGGTGAGGTCAACGGCGACCGCAACAACTTCAGTTTTGGTTGGCTGCCAGTGCAAAACGGTCAGTACGGATCCTGCCTGACCCAGGTGGACTTCAAGGCCAAGAAGGTCATGCCGCGCCCCTCCGTTCGAGGGATGATCGCCCGAACCTATTTCTACATGAGCAAGCAATACGGCCTGCGCCTGTCGAAACAGGATCGCCAGCTCTACGAAGCCTGGAACAAGACCTACCCCGTCCAGACCTGGGAGCGCCAACGCAACCAGACCGTGGCATGCGTGATGGGGCGTGGCAATGAGTTTGTCGGCCCGGTGAACCTCAAGGCCTGCGGTTGAACGTGGGCGGACCTTCCGCCCAGCCATCCCGTTACTGCGCAGCCTTGTGTTCGATGATCTCGGAGACTGTGTCGGTTTTCTTCGCGCGGGCAAGTTTCTCGGCCAGCAGCGTCTGCTTGGCCTCGGCCTGCGCCTTGGTGGCGAATGGGCCCAGCAGCACTTCGTCCTTGCCCTCGACTTTCACGATATAAAAATTAAAACCATGCTCCAGCAACCAGGCTGTCAGGTCGGTGATCGCCTGCAGTTTATGGTCCGGCGGGCCGACCCGCAGGTCCCACTCCTGGGCGGCGATTGCGCCGGTTTGGGGCTGGCTTTCGGTCACGGCAGGCTTGGCCTTGGGGGCATCGACGCGTTCACCTTCACCGCAACCGGCCAACGCCAACACCGCAATTGCCATCGCTACTTTACGCACTGCCTTGCTCCTTTGAGGATAAAGAGGCGACTTTATCATTCACTGTCTATTCTGGCCGTCATAAACATCGGCTTAAACAATGCGAATCATGTATCGCAGACCTGTATGATGCCGCCATGGGAATTAATGTCGCCTCTATGCGTCCTAAAAGAGGCAGTCACAGGGAAGCGCTTAGCAGTAAGCTATACACACACGACATCTGCCCTGCCTGAAACATGTGTCCTTAAAAGTAATCAAGGAGAAGTCCATGCTTATACTCACCCGTAAAGTTGGTGAAAGCATAAACATCGGTGATGACATCACGATCACCATCCTGGGCGTCAGCGGCCAGCAAGTACGAATCGGCATCAATGCACCCAAGGATGTCGCCGTGCACCGCGAAGAGATTTACCAGCGCATCCAGGCCGGCCTGACTGCTCCGGATAAAAACCAGACGCCTTGACATGAAACGCCTCAGTAGCCAGCCCTTTCGTTCACTGTAACGGCTGGCGAAAACCCCTTCGAACGGCTCCTGTTCTGGCGCCGGCACAACGCCTTGGACTTCGCGCAAACAGAGAGCATGGTTCACGCATCAAACTCGTCACCCTATTAACACCCCAAGGTCTCTGACCGGCCAATCTCTCGATCTGATCACTGGTGTTTACAGGGACGCTACACTGCCTATGCTTTGACGTGCACGGTTACCCAAAGGCGCAGAAGCAGATGGACACCCTGAGTAAATCCGAAATCGAATCCGCCCTTGCGGCTCGCCTGCCCAGCTACAACATCACCTGCACGCTGCACACCGACGGCACGCTTTCGGCCGTGCTCAGCGGCCCGGAAACCGACCATTTTGCAATTACCGGAATAGTGCGGGCGCACTATCGAGGCGCCGAGGCCATTGCTCGGCTGGCCAATGAACTGCTCAGGGAAATGGTGCTTTCACGTCAAGGCATTCGAAAAGGCCGAGACCAATAACAGACTCGGCCTTTTTCACATCCACTCAAACGCTCAATACGTACAGCAAGCCCTCGGCATCACGCTGCACTCGCAAGCGTTCATACCCATCGGTCAAAGGATGCTCCGTCACCATCGGCGCATGATGCGTGGAACTCACCACCATTACATCCGCCCCCGCCGCCTCTGCCGCGCGAATACCCACTATCGCGTCTTCGAACACCAAACACTCCTGCACCGGCACACCCAGACGCTGGGCACCGAGCACATAACAGGCTGGGTTGGGTTTGCCGATGGCGACGTCTTCGGCCGTGACCATGACCGCTGGTGGCGCGATGCCTGCCGCGTTCAGCCTACGCAACGCCAGTTCCCTGGGAGCGGAGGTGACCAACGCCCATTGATCCCCCGGCACACTGTTCAAAAACGCGACAGCGCCAGCGATGGCCACCACGCCTTCGACATCATTGATCTCCGCCTCGGTAATCCACTGCGCCTCGACTTCAGGATCGACGCCGGGCAGCGCCTGGCGGGTAATCGTGTCGATGGCGCGTGCGCCGTGGATGGTTGCCAGGAACGCCGGAACATCCAGGCCATGGCGTTCAGCCCAGATGCCCCACACCCGCTCGGCGGCGGCAATGGAATTGAGCAGAGTGCCGTCCATGTCAAACAGGAAGGCGCGATAACGATGGGCAAATACGGCTGAACCAGGGATGGACACGGCGTGGCTTCCTCGCGGGCTGTAACAAATAATGGGCCCGGTGCAATCTACGGATCACTGTGCACGTTGTAAACGCCACCCGCGCGCCACGCGTGCATTACAGAGTTGTAATCAAGCGGTCAGTCTTCCGAGCCCCCTCGTTTCATACAGTGGAGTCGTCAGTCAGCCACACCGGCTGACGTCACTTCCCACTCATGAACAAGGGTCCGCCTGATGAAGCCTGTAAGCAAACTCTGCCTGATCGCCGCCAGCCTGCTGATGCTGGGCACCGGCACCGCCATGGCCGGCACAGTGGCATCGGTCAAAGCCAACAACGTGGTGCTGGTGCACGGGTCCTGGGCCGACGGCTCAAGCTGGTCCGAGGTGATCAGCCGCCTGCAGGCGGCTGGCCTCCACGTCACCGCCGTGCAAAACCCACTGACATCGGTAGCCGACGATGTGGCCGCCACCAACCGCGTGCTGGCCCAACAGGACGGCCCTACCGTACTGGTCGGCCATTCCTACGCCGGTACCGTCGTCAGCGACGCCGGGGTCAATCCGAAAGTCAGCGCCCTGGTGTACGTCGCCGCCCGTGCACCAGACGCCAACGAAGACTTCGTCGCGCTTTCTGCCAAGTACCCGACCATGCCCGTACGTTCAGGCGTGGAGGATCACGACGGTTACCTCACCCTGAACCAGGACGCCTTCCTCAACTACTTCGCCGCCGACGTGCCACGGGCCAAGGCCATGGAGTTGTATGCCGTGCAGCAGCCGATCACCAAGACACTGTTCAGTGGCCGCACCGTGAACGCCGCCTGGCACACCAAGCCGTCGTGGTACGCGGTGTCGGCGAACGACCAGACCATCAGCCCCGACCTGGAGCGCTTCCTCGCCAAGCGTATGAACGCCTCCACCCTCGAACTGCCGTCGAGCCACTTGTCGCTGGTGTCCCACGCTAAGGAAATCACCGACCTGATCCTCGAAGCGTCCGGCCGCCAGCCGTAAGCCCTTCATTACAAACTTGTCATCGTCCTGTTGGCGGGCTGTTTGGGTCGCCTGGTTACTGTGAACCCACTGCCACGACCTGGCAGCCCCTTTTTAAGAGAGATCGCCATGAAACTGTTTATGTTCGGCTTCACCGCCTTGCTTGCCACCGGCTCTGTATATGCAGCCGATGTCCCCGCCGTGATCCACGACAAGACCGGCTTTTTTGTGCACCTGGACGTGGACAAGGTACTGTCGAGCACCGACACCTACGGCCAATGCGGCGTCGTCCCCGCGCGGCTCGACTACCTGGACCACCAGGGCCGCGAACATGTGCTGGATTACCAGGTACAAGGCATGGGCTGCCCCAGCGACAACTGATCGGACTACACTTGCGCACCACTAGAGACAGGGCATCCTCCATGAACATTCTTGTCGTCGAAGACGAACCCAAGGCAGGCAATTACCTGCTCAACGGCCTGCAAGAGTTGGGCTACTCCGTCAGCCTCGCCCGCGATGGCGTGGACGGCTTGCACCAGGCGCTGGAGACCCCGTTCGATGTGATCGTGCTGGATGTGATGATGCCCAAGATGGACGGCTGGGAAGTGCTGCGCCGCCTGCGCAAGGAAGCTGACACCCCGGTACTTTTCCTGACGGCCCGCGACGATATTGCTGACCGCATCAAGGGCCTGGAACTGGGCGCCGACGATTACCTGATCAAACCCTTCTCTTTCGCCGAACTGGTGGCGCGCCTTCGTACCCTTACTCGCCGTGGTCCGAGCCGCGAAGAAGAGCAGTTGCAGATCGCCGATCTGCACATTGATGTGTTGAAGCGCCGCGTCACCCGTGCCGGCACGCGCATCACCCTGACCAACAAGGAGTTCGCCCTGCTGCATCTGTTCGCGACCCACCAGGACCAGGTGCTGTCCCGCTCGCTGATCGCCTCCCGGGTATGGGACATGAACTTCGACAGCGACACCAACGTGGTCGATGTGGCCGTGCGGCGCCTGCGTCTGAAGGTCGACGACCCATTCCAACTCAAGCTGATCCACAGCGTGCGCGGCATCGGCTACCGCTTCGATACCCAGCCATGAGCACCGGTCGACATCACTCCCTGACCCTGCGCCTGGCGCTGATCTTCGCCCTGCTCGCCTTTGCATTGCTGGCCACCTTGGGTGTGGCACTGTACCGCGAACTGGAGCGTGAACTGGTGAGGCGTGACGACGCCGCACTGATCTCTCGCGTGGATCAACTGCGCAACCTGCTCAACGACAGCAATACCCTGGACCTGATCAAGACCAAACCCGAGCTGTTCCAGAACATGCTGGGCAACCGCGAATCCGTGCTGAGCATCTCCGCGCCTGGGCAAAAACCGCTGTTGTTGGTGAACCCGGGCAATATCGACGTGCCTTCCGTACCTGCCGTGCCGAAAAACCACGCGCTGGGCCTTGGCGACGTACACCACTTTCCTGGCGTGAATGGCGTACCGTATGCCACCGTGGCGGCGTCCATCGACTCCGGCGACCTGGGCAGCCTGCAAGTCACCACGGGGCGCCTGATGACCGAGCGCACCGCTGTGCTCGCCAGCTATCGGTTGAGCGTTTATATCCTGGCAAGTATCGCCGCGCTCATCCTGGCGCTGGTGGGTTACCTGCTGGTGCATCGTGGCCTGCTGCCGTTGCGACGGCTGGCCCGGCATGCCCAAGGGATCGGGGTAAGTAACCTCAGCGAACGCCTCGACAGCCAGGGCGCGCCAAAGGAACTGTTGCCGATGATTGACGCCTTCAACACCATGCTCGAACGCCTGGCCAAGGGCTTCGTGCAATTGGGCCAGGTGTCCACCGACATGGCTCACGAACTGCGCACACCGATCAATAACCTGCTGGGTGAAACTCAGGTGGCGCTGCAACAGAGCCGCAGCATCGAAGGTTATCAGCAACTGTTGGCGTCCAATGTCGAAGAGCTTGAACGCCTGGCGCGGATGCTCGACAACATGCTGTTCCTGGCCCGCACTGACCCTGCCAGCGCGTTAAACCAGCGTCAGGAACTAAGCGCTGCCGATGAAGTGGAGCGCATCGCCGACTACTTCGAAGGCTTGGCCAGCGATGTGCAAATCAGTATCCATGCCGAGGGCGAAGGCGTGATCTGGGCCGAGCCGATGCTACTGCGCCGGGCGCTGGCCAACCTGTGCGCCAACGCCATCAAGTATGGCGCGCCAGGTACCGAACTGGTGATCCGTGCCTTGCCAAATGCCGAGGGCATCAACCTGCGGGTCAGCAACCAGGGCGAAACGATTGGCCCTGAGCATCTACCCAGGTTGTTCGAGCGGTTTTACCGGGTGGATGAATCGCGCGAACGCTCAGCCCAATCCAATGGGCTGGGCCTGTCGATTGTGGCGACGATCATGCAACTGCATAACGGGCACTACGACGTCAGCAGTGAAGCGGGAGTGACGTGCTTTGAATTGTTCTTCCCACGGCGAGAAGACTGAACAGTACGCGCCAGACACCCGGTGGTATTTTGCAAAAGTTTGCCTGTCACGCTTGGCCAAAACACCCACTACTCTTGCTTCCCATATGCAATCTCACAGTATTTGAAACAGGTGGCATGCTTTGGAGAAGAAACAGTATCTATTTAGCCAGACCAACGCGCAGAACATCCCGGTTCAAGGTGGAAACGGTGGCGGTAATGACGGCGGCTCAGGCATGGAGAAACGCCTAGGCTTACTGGAGAAGAGGCTAGCGGAAATGAAAGAGAAGCTATTTGCCGTTTCGAACAAGACAGATGCCATTGAAAAACACTTCGCCACCAAGGCCGACCTGGCGACCACGGAACTGAACCTGATCAAGTGGTATGTTGCCACCGCGTTCGCAATGACCGGCCTGGCCTGTGCCATTACCTTCGGGCTCACCCGCCTGTTCGCTACCTAGGGCCTGGCGGGAAGATCAACTGACCTGGCCGCCGGTTTGCGTCACATCTACGGGGGTTTGCCAGGCTGTCAGCACAGCCTTCAGCAAGCCCTCTACCATCCTGTCCAATGCCATCGAAGGCCTGCTCGAATCAGCCACTTGCTCAGGCAGCCAAGGCACATGAATAAATCCACTGCGCACGACCGTCCCAAACAAAGCATGCTGCAACAGATAGAACACCTGGTTGCACACAAACGTGCCAGCCGTTTGTGAAACCGACGCACCAATACCCGCCTCGCGCACAGCATTGACCATCGCCTTGATCGGCAGCGTGCTGAAGTAGGCCGCCGGGCCTGCCTCCACCACCGGTGTGTCGACAGGTTGCTCCCCCAGGTTATCGGGGATGCGAGCATCGTTGACGTTGATTGCCACCCGCTCGATGGAAATATCACTACGCCCAGGGCCAAGGCCCGTGGCGATGACCATCGCCGGGCGCAACTCATTGATCAACTGCGTCAGGCATTGACCCGCCGTGGCAAACGCGCAGGGCAGCCGGCGAGCCACAATCTGTACATCAGCACCCAACTGGACGCCGTCCAACTGGCGCACGGCTTCCCAGGAGGGGTTCACTCCATCCTGATCAAAGGGCTCGAACCCTGTCAGCAGCACGATTTGCATCCTGGCCTCACATCAGCAGGTAAAGCAGCACAATATTTACCACCAGCATCATCAACGCGGTGGGCAGCTGGGCCTTGATGACAGCATTCTTGTCCGGCAGCTCCAGCAATGCCGCCGGCACGATGTTGAAGTTGGCCGCCATCGGGGTCATCAAGGTACCGCAATAACCGGAAAACATGCCGATAGCCGCCATTACCGCCGGGTTGCCGCCATAGATCCCCACCAGCACCGGCACGCCAACCCCGCCGGTCATCACCGGGAACGCAGCAAAGCCATTACCCATGATTACCGTGAACAAGGCCATGCCCAGCACATAGACCATCACTGCCACCAACTTGAAATCCAGGTTGATGTACGTGGTCGTCACATGGGCGACTGCCGTGCCTACACCCGCTTCATTGAACAGCAACCCGAGCATCGCCAGCATCTGTGGCAGCACCATGGCCCAACCGAGGGCTTCGGTGAGGCGTCGGGATTCGCGCAGGGCTTGTACCGGCGTATCACGGGTCAACCAGCACGCCAGGGCGAGGGCAATCAGGCAGCCGATGCCCAGCGAGACGAAGGTGGTGTTTTTAGGGTCCAGCAACGGCACGCCGCCGATCTCTGTGTGCTTGAGCAAGACCGAGCCGATCACCGTCGTCAGCGGAATGGCCAATGCCGGAATGAATAGCTTGTGGCCCAGGCGGCCAGCACTGGCGCGGGACGCCTTGACATGCAGTTCGGCGTGCTGGCCACGCCCCACTCCCCCCATGCCGGCGATCAGTGCCATCACCACCACGCCGACACCGATAACCACCGGCGCAAGGCGCTCACCCACCAGGAACGGGATAGCAAACAGCAGCCAAAACAGTGCACTGGACCAGCGCTTGGGGTGGGTGCGATCGAGCAGGATCATGCCGGCGGTAATCAGCAGCAGGACGCCTGCCAGCCAGTAGAGGTATTGAATGGAAATGATCATTGCGCGGCCTCCACGGGCGTGGCGGCAGGTGTCAGTTCACGGGTGAGCTTTCGGTCGAAGCGATGAAGCCGTATCCCATGCACGATAAACGCACAGATCGCAGTGGGAATGCCCCACACGGCAATATGCAGCGGCTCGACATCGATCCCTGACCCCAGCAGGAACGTGTGCATCAACGCAATTGCGCCAAAGGCCACGAAAATATCCTCACCAAAAAACAGCCCGACGTTGTCGGTCGCGGCACACATGGCCAACACCTTGTGACGCACTTTGTCCGGCAGTTTCCCATAGCGTTTTTCCGCCGCGCCTTCGGCCATCGGCGCCAGCAGCGGACGCACCATTTGCGGGTGCCCGCCCAGGCTGGTCAACCCCATGGCCGCCGTGGACTCGCGCACAAACAGATAAATGATCAACAAGCGCCCAACCGTGGCGCGCTCGAAGCGCGCAATCCAGTTCTGCGCATGCAGGCGCAGCCCATGGCGCTCCAGCAGGCCGATGACCGCCAGGGGCAATAACAGGATCAATTGCAGGGCACGGGTCTGAAGGAAACCTTCCCCCATGGTGGCGAGGATTTTTTCCAACGGAAAATGGGCAGCAAGGCCCGTGGCGATAGCGGCGGCAGTGACCACCAGTAGCGGGTTGAAGCGCAAGAAAAAGCCAACCACGATGACAAGTACGCCGATCAACGGCCATAAATTCACAACAGTCTGCATGACGGTGAGGTCCTTAAAATGCGCGCTGCGGCGCCATTACAGCAGGATGTGAACAAAGGGTTCACAGCAAGGATGGGGCGTGCAGTCGGCTCGGTTTTTTATTGTTGACCCGGAAGGTCGAGCGTCAGTGGCGGCAACTTTGCTGCCTGGGGCGGGAGGTGTCCAACAAGAAAAATTGTTGCTGCGAACCAATAAATTTTGTGGGCGATTGGACACCCCGCGTAACAAGCTGTGGACAGCGCCGAGGGAATCACGCACTGCAAGTCGAAGCCCGCCAAGCCGGTTTCAATGTCACCGAAAGCGCGACAGTGGTGCCCAGCGGTGAAGACGGCGTTGGCATCAGCGTCAACGTGAGCAAATTCCGCTACATCGAACCTGGGTCACGGTACGTCGGTGGTGCACTGGTGGGTAACGCCTGGGTATTCTCCCGCGCCGATTACTCCGATCTGAAATCCGGTGCGCCCATCGGCTCGCGCACGTACGACACCTCCTCATCGGCCTGGGAAGGTGTTGCGTCAGCGATGACGCAAAAACAAGTGCAGGCCATCGCCAGGCAGATGATCAGCGATATCAAGAGCGCCAAGGCCAAATAGTTTTCAACGCGCACAAAAAAGGGCCAACCATCGGGTCGGCCCTGACCTGCCAAGCGTGTATCAGAGCTGCTTGAGCGTCTCCCGCGAGACTTCCTGCAAACCTGCCTCGGTGATTTTCTTCCAATCGCCTTCCGTCACCGCCTGCATGCTTTCGTTCTTGCGGGTCACCACATTCAGCGCTGTCGCACCTGGGGTTTCGATACGCAGGTGGGATTTGTTGCTCACATCTACCGAGAAGAAACCCGGCGTGAACCACGACCAGAACTCGACGATATGCACCTTCACTGCAGCCGCATCCGGCGCACTCGGGTCGGTCACCACTTGATAGCCCGCCTGCTTGTAAGCCGCCGCCACCGACTCATTCACCAGTTGCGAAACAGTACGCCCAGAAGGCAGCAACACATCGCCCAGCCCTTTGCCATAGCCGTTGCGTTTGCGGGCAATGGCGCGCTCGGTGATCGACTTGTCCGTGACTTCGTCATTTTTGAGTGATGGGGTATCGGGGCTGCGCGGGTCAATCTGGAAAACGCGCTCATCCACGGTGCTAATCAGCACCTTCTTGCCGTTACTTGGGGCAACAGCCTGGTTGGCACTCAGCGGCGCAACATTCACATCCACTTCCGACCGACTGGTGGCGCATCCCGCCAGCATCGTCAAAGCCGCAATCCCCACCGCTAACCGAATACTCATCACCACCACTCCCTATCGCCTTCATTGGCCCGACCGGACATCGATCGATGGTGATTGTACATAAATGATGGCAGATGGACATCAACCACTTATTTCACAAAAACGCGCGTCAGTGAGTGTGCGCTCATGCCCGGACCCGGTATCGTCAAGCCCCAGCGACCTTCACTGATCAAGGGGCAGCACCGGTGACCTCTCCCGCCACACCTATTCCAGATAACACCCTGAGCGTGCAAACCCGCCTGATTGCACTGGTGGTCGCGGTGACCTTCTTCATGGAAAACCTCGACGCCACCGTCATTGCCACGGCACTGCCGACCATGGCCAGCGCATTCGGGGTCACCCCGGTCGACATGAACATCGGTATCACCGCCTACATCCTTGCCGTGGCGATCTTCATCCCACTGTCCAGTTGGGTGGCCGACCGATTTGGCGCACGCCGGGTATTCGCCGGCGCAATCATCGTATTCACTCTGGCCTCACTGCTCTGCGGCCTCAGCCAGAGCCTTGAGATGTTCGTCTTTGCCCGCATCCTGCAAGGCATCGGTGGCGCGCTGATGGTGCCCGTAGGACGCCTGGCAGTGTTGCGCAATACCGACAAAAAAGACTTGGTTAAGATGATCGCGATCATTACCTGGCCAGGCCTGGTGGCACCGATCCTGGGGCCATTGGCCGGCGGTTTGATCGTGACCCATGCATCATGGCCATGGATCTTCTATGTGAACCTGCCGCTCGGCGCCCTGGCGCTTATCGCCGCCCTGTGGCTGGTACCGGAAGGCCGTGAGCCGAGCGTGCGCAACTTCGACGCCAAGGGTTTTGTCCTGCTGGCAAGTGCCTGCGTGGCGCTGCTGGGCGGGCTGGAATGGCTGGGCAGCCAGACCGGCGAAATGCTCGCCCCGGGCCTGGGCCTGGTCGCGGTGGGCTTGCTGCTTGCGGTATGGGCCGTGCAGCATTGCCGCCGTTACACCGATCCGCTGCTGCCGCTGCAAACCCTGTCCATCAACACCTTCCGCGTCAGCATCTACGGTGGCTCGCTGTTTCGCCTGGCCATCAGCGCACTGCCATTTCTGTTGCCGTTGTTGTTCCAGGTCGCGTTTGGCTTGTCCCCGGTGGATGCCGGCTTGCTGGTGCTCGCGGTATTTGCTGGCAACCTGGCGATGAAGCCGTTTACCACGGCCATCATGCAGCGCTACGGGTTTCGCCAGGTACTGCTGGTGAATGGGGTGATCGGCGTGGTGTCGATTGCGGCCTGCGCATTTTTCACAGCGCAAACGCCGCTCGCAGTGATTGCAACGGTGTTGTTCATAGGCGGGCTGTCACGCTCGATGCAGTTTACTGCCTACAACTCCATTGGCTTTGCTGACGTGCCCAAGGCACGCATGAGCGAGGCGTCGGCGCTGTTCAGCATGTCGTTCCAACTTGCAATGGGCATGGGCGTGACGGTGGCGGCGCTATTGCTGCGAGCCTCCATGACCGTGCAGGGGCATGAAACCCAGGCCCATGTCGGGGATTTTCGCGTGGCGTTTATCGGGGTGGCATTGCTGGGAATATTGGCCCTGGTGGATGTGTATCGACTACCGGCGGGCGCGGGTGAAAGTGTGTTGAAGCGCGGCTGAGCCCATCAACACACCGGCCAGCCGATCAAGCGGTGGTGCTGACCATTGAACCCGAAGTACTGCCGCCCGATTGGGTGAGCGCTTGCAGCAGAGCAGCAGTGGCTGTCTGCAACGCCGCAGTGGTGGCTGCAATCTGCGTTTGAGCGGCCGCGACGGCCGCCACTTTCGCGTCTTCGTTCTGACTGCTCGATTGCACTTCTTGCAAGGCCTGCTGCTGTTGCTGAAGCTGTTTTTGCAACTTCTCGATCTGCTTCTTCAACTCTTTGACCGCATCGGTCTCAGACGAGCTGGATGAAGGCTCACTGCTGCCGCCTACGCCGCCAGCACCTTTCGCACCGGCTTTAGCATCGACGGTCGCACCGCTGGTGCTGCTCGAACCGCTCGTGCCCTTGGTATCGTCGACGGTGGCGGCATCAGCCGGGCTGACAACACTGGAAGTGCTAGCGACGGGGACGGGTGCGTTAATGTTGACTTGCATGCCAGATGTCCAATAACGGGAGTGTTACTCACCACATCGGCTTGACGGACGAATACTTTAGGAAGGCATTGTGATTTCTGCTGGAAAAACCCGAGACAACAAAAAAGGGCCCACCTTTCGGTGAGCCCTTCTAGACCGCCCAGCAGAGCGGATTTTGTTTGGTAGGCGCGATTGGACTCGAACCAACGACCCCCACCATGTCAAGGTGGTGCTCTAACCAACTGAGCTACGTGCCTGCTGTGAGGCGGCATTCTACGGAATTCCGGAGGGGTGTCAACATCTTTTTTGCAGCTAACCCTATGAATATGCGAATTTTTTATTTGTGCAGGGCACAGCCGTGATTTTCGGGTGGCTGGCAGGCAATTTTCAACTCAGGTAGGATCGGGGCACTCGTAAAAAATATAAAACAGAGGTTCCAGGATGGCGAACACCCCCTACCCCCAGTCGTATTACGCCGCTTCTGCGAATGCAGTGCCGCCTCGTCCAGCCCTCCAAGGCGAGGTCGAAACCGACGTGTGCGTGATTGGTGCCGGCTACACCGGCCTTTCCAGCGCGCTGTTCCTGCTGGAAAACGGTTTTCGCGTCACCGTCCTGGAAGCCGCTAAAGTGGGTTTTGGCGCGTCGGGCCGTAATGGCGGGCAGATCGTCAACAGCTACAGCCGTGACATTGATGTAATCGAGCGCAGTGTCGGGCCCAAGCAAGCGCAGTTGTTGGGCGAGATGGCATTTGAAGGCGGCAAGATCATTCGCGAGCGGGTAGCCAAGTATCAGATTCAGTGCGACTTGAAGAACGGTGGCGTGTTCGCCGCCCTCAACAGCAAGCACATGGGCCACCTGGAATCACAGAAGCGCCTGTGGGAGCGCTATGGCCACACGCAGCTTGAACTGCTGGATGAACGTCGCATCCGCGAAGTGGTGGCCTGTGACAACTATGTCGGCGGCCTGCTGGACATGAGCGGCGGGCATATCCACCCGCTCAACCTGGCACTGGGTGAAGCCGCTGCGGTGGAATCCCTCGGTGGCACGATCTACGAACAATCAGCAGCGATGCGCATTGAGCGCGCTGCCAACCCGGTGGTGCATACCGCCGAGGGCAAGGTCAGGGCCAAATTCATTATTGTTGCGGGCAACGCCTACCTGGGCAACCTGGTACCGGAGCTGGCGGCCAAGTCGATGCCCTGCGGCACTCAAGTGATCACCACCGCCCCCTTGGGTGATGAGTTGGCCAAGACCCTGTTGCCGCAGGATTACTGCGTCGAAGACTGTAACTACCTGCTGGACTACTACCGCCTCACCAGCGACAAGCGCCTGATCTTCGGCGGCGGCGTGGTGTACGGTGCGCGCGACCCGGCGAATATCGAAGCGATCATCCGACCGAAGATGCTCAAGGCCTTCCCGCAACTCAAGGACGTGAAGATCGACTATGCCTGGACCGGTAATTTCCTTTTGACCCTCTCGCGCTTGCCGCAAGTAGGACGGCTGGGCGACAACATCTATTACTCACAGGGTTGCAGTGGCCATGGCGTGACGTACACACACCTGGCGGGCAAAGTTCTGGCGGAGGCGCTCAGAGGCCAGGCAGAGCGTTTTGATGCGTTTGCCGACCTGCCGCACTACCCGTTCCCGGGCGGGCAACTATTACGCACACCGTTCGCGGCGCTGGGGGCCTGGTATTACGGGCTACGGGATAAGCTGGGGTTCTGACCCCAAACCATTGTGGGAGCGGGCTTGCTCGCGAATGCAGTGTGTCAGTCACCGATTTCATGCCTGACCTACCGTATTCGCGCGCAAGCCCGCTCCCACACTGGCCCACCAACACCCGAAGACAAATCGCAGACACAAAAAACCCCGGTCTTTCGACCAGGGTCTTTGCTATCGGATCAAAGTAGCCAGCGGCTTTCTTTGTGCTTCAAGGCGTTCAGTGGGCCTTGAGGCAGATATGGCGCAGCGGACGGGACTCGAACCCGCGACCCCCGGCGTGACAGGCCGGTATTCTAACCGACTGAACTACCGCTGCGTATCGCTTGACCAGTTGAGCGTAAACGCCCAACCGCCTTTAAACATCTGATCGATCAGCCTTGGCTGGTCAATCTCAAACCTGACGAGTCAGGCCTGGAAAATAATGGCGCAGCGGACGGGACTCGAACCCGCGACCCCCGGCGTGACAGGCCGGTATTCTAACCGACTGAACTACCGCTGCGCGTCGGTGCAACCTTTAACGTTGCGTCTTGCCCTAGGGCAAAACTCTCAAGAAGTGGTGGGTGATGACGGGATCGAACCGCCGACCCTCTGCTTGTAAGGCAGATGCTCTCCCAGCTGAGCTAATCACCCTTTGCTTCGTTGAGGCCGCGAAATTTACGCAGGTAACGAACCTAAGTCAATAGCCTGCTTGAAGTTTTTCTAAAAAAGACAAAATTACTTCAAGACGGCCATGCGCCCTACTCGCTGTAAATCATCTTCTTGCTCATGCCACCATCCACCACAAACTCCTGCCCGGTGACAAACCCGGCCTGGCGCGACAGCAACCACGCAACCATCGCTGCCACATCCTCAACGGTACCCACCCTGCCCGCCGGATGCTGGGCATGATCGGCATCGGTCAAAGGCTCGGCACGGCGCACCGCCGGATCACGCGCATCGATCCAGCCAGGGCTTACGGCATTGACCCGCACCTCAGGCCCAAGGCTCATGGCCAGCGCATGAGTCAGGGCCAGCAGCCCACCCTTGCTCGCCGCATAGGCCTCGGTATCGGGCTCCGACTGGCGGGCCCGGGTCGACGCCAGGTTGACGATGGCGCCGCCGTGGGCACGCAGGTACGGCGCACAGTGCTTGGCCAACAGCATCGGCCCACTGAGGTTCACGGCCAACACCCGGTTCCAGTAGGCCAGATCCAGGCTTTCCAGCGTGATGTTATGCGGTTCGGCCACTGCCGCATTGCACACCAGCGCATCCAGGCGACCAAATTGCCCCAGCACCTCGGCAACGCCCTGGGCAACCTGCTTCTCGTCGGCCACGTCCATGCTGATGAACCAGGCATTCTCGCCCAGCACCTTGGACACCTTGGAACCGCGCTCGCGGTCCAGGTCGGTCAACACTACCTGCCACCCCTCACTGATCAGCCAGGCAGCAATCCCCAGGCCAATGCCCCGAGCCGCCCCCGTCACCAAGGCAACCCGCCCGTTAGTGGCCGTCGCAGCCTCCATGGACCACTCGATCACAAAGCCGCCAGCCCGCGAGCCAGGTCAGCCTGCAAGTCGGCCACATCTTCCAGGCCCACCGCGATGCGGATCAGGCTGTCACGAATACCGGCAGCTTCACGCTCCTGCGGTGCCAGGCGCCCATGGGAGGTGGTGCTCGGATGGGTAATAGTGGTCTTGCTGTCACCCAGGTTGGCGGTGATGGAAATCAGCCGGGTGGCATCGATAAAGCGCCAGGCGCCGTCTTTGCCCCCCTTCACCTCAAAGCTCACCACCGCCCCAAAACCACGCTGCTGGCGCTGGGCCAACTCGTGCTGCGGATGGCTCTTGAGGCCGGCGTAGTGCACCTTCTCGATACCGTCCTGCTGCTCCAGCCACTCGGCCAACGCTTGAGCGTTGGCGCAGTGGGCCTTCATCCGCAGGTTGAGGGTTTCCAGGCCCTTGAGGAAGATCCACGCATTGAACGGGCTCAAGGTCGGGCCCGCGGTGCGCAGGAAGCCGACGATCTCTTTCATCTGCTCGCTGCGACCGGCAACGACGCCGCCCATGCAACGGCCCTGGCCGTCGATGAACTTGGTGGCCGAGTGCACGACAATGTCCGCACCCAACTTCAACGGCTGCTGCAAGGCAGGCGTACAGAAGCAGTTATCAACCACCAGCATCGCACCCTTGGCATGCGCCACTTCGGACAGCGCAGCGATATCCACCAACTCGGCCAGCGGGTTGGACGGCGACTCGACGAACAGCAGCTTGGTATTGGCCTTGATGGCCGCATCCCAACCCGAAAGATCCGCCAGCGGCACGTAGTCCACTTCAATGCCGAAGCGCTTGAAGTACTTCTCGAACAGGCTGATGGTCGAACCAAACACGCTGCGCGACACCAGTACGTGGTCACCAGCGCTGCACAGGCTCATCACCACTGCCAGGATCGCCGCCATGCCGGTCGCCGTGGCCACCGCCTGCTCAGCCCCTTCCAGCGCCGCCAGACGCTCCTCGAACGCGCGTACGGTGGGGTTGGTATAACGCGAGTACACGTTGCCCGGCACTTCGCCAGCAAAGCGCGCAGCCGCATCAGCGGCGGTACGGAACACGTAGCTGGAGGTAAAGAACATCGGCTCACCGTGCTCGGCTTCCGGTGTACGGTGCTGGCCAGCGCGCACAGCCAGGGTATCGAAAGCTACGCCATCGAGGTCGCTGTCCAAACGACCGGCATCCCATTCCTGACTCATGCTGCCTCTCCTTACTCAATTCTTTATTTAAGATACAAAACCGGCCCCTCAGGGCCGGTGTCTACTCAGTTGTTATACAGATCGATGATCGCGCTGACCGCCTGGGTCTTGATCTTCGACGAGTCGTTGCGCGCCTGCTCGATCTTGTTCAGGTAGGCCTCATCGACGTCACCGGTCACGTACTTGCCATCAAATACGGCGCAGTCGAACTGGTCGATCTTGATCTTGCCACCACCAACCGCCTCGATCAGGTCTGGCAAGTCCTGGTAGATCAGCCAGTCAGCACCGATCAGGTCGGCCACATCCTGGGTGGTACGGTTGTGGGCGATCAGCTCGTGAGCGCTTGGCATGTCGATGCCGTACACATTCGGGTAACGCACGGCTGGCGCTGCGGAACAGAAGTACACGTTCTTCGCACCGGCTTCACGGGCCATCTGGATGATCTGCTTGCAGGTGGTGCCACGCACGATGGAGTCGTCCACCAGCATCACGTTCTTGCCGCGAAACTCCAGCTCGATGGCGTTGAGCTTCTGGCGTACCGACTTCTTGCGCGCAGCCTGGCCCGGCATGATGAAGGTACGGCCGATGTAGCGGTTTTTCACGAAGCCTTCGCGGAACTTGACGCCCAAGTGGTTGGCCAGCTCCAGGGCCGCGGTGCGGCTGGTGTCCGGAATCGGGATCACTACGTCGATATCGTGCTCGGGACGCTCGCGCAGGATCTTCTCGGCCAGCTTCTCGCCCATGCGCAGACGCGCCTTGTAGACCGAAACACCGTCGATGATCGAATCCGGACGCGCCAGGTAGACGTGTTCGAAGATGCACGGGGTGAGTTTCGGTGCCACGGCGCACTGGCGGGTGTGCAGCTTGCCGTCTTCGGTGATGTACACCGCTTCGCCCGGCGCGAGGTCGCGGATCAGGGTGAAGCCCAGCACGTCCAGGGACACGCTTTCGGAGGCGATCATGTACTCGACGCCTTCGTCGGTGTGACGCTGGCCGAATACGATCGGGCGGATGCCGTGGGGGTCACGGAAGCCGACGATGCCATAACCGGTAACCATGGCCACTACCGCATAACCACCCACGCAACGGTTGTGCACGTCGGTGACGGCCGCGAACACGTCTTCTTCGGTCGGCTGCAGCTTGCCGCGCTGGGCCAGCTCGTGGGCGAACACGTTGAGCAGCACTTCCGAGTCGGAACTGGTGTTGACGTGGCGCAGGTCAGATTCGTAAATCTCCTTGGCCAGCTGTTCAACGTTGGTCAGGTTACCGTTGTGCGCCAAGGTGATGCCGTAAGGCGAGTTGACGTAGAACGGTTGAGCTTCGGCCGAAGTCGAGCTACCGGCAGTCGGGTAACGCACATGGCCAATGCCCATGTGCCCGACCAGGCGCTGCATGTGACGCTGATGGAACACGTCACGTACCAGGCCATTGTCCTTGCGCAGGAATAACCGGCCGTCGTGGCTGGTCACAATACCGGCAGCGTCCTGGCCGCGGTGCTGGAGGACGGTTAGCGCGTCATACAGCGCCTGATTGACGTTCGACTTACCGACGATACCGACGATGCCACACATGCGACGCAACCCCTACTTAATGAATCTTGACTGAACACAACTTACTGAGGCGTTTTGGCCGGTAAGAGATGCTCCTTGAACGGAAGATCAGCGGGTACGCTGATTCCGCTGGCCAGCCACTGACTGCTCCACCCCAAAATGAGGTTTTTGGACCAATCTGCAACCAATAGAAATTTTGGCACGAGCACAGACTCCTGCCACCACGAATCCTGCTGTACTGGCCCCAGGCTCAACAGCCCGACCGCCACGACCACCAGCAACGCGCCACGCGCGGCACCGAAGGCCATGCCGAGAAATCGATCGGTCCCGGAGAGGCCGGTGACACGTATCAACTCGCCAATAAGATAATTGACCATTGCCCCCACCAGCAGCGTGGCGATGAACATGATGGCGCAGCCCGCGATGACGCGAGCCGAAGGTGTCTCGATGTATCCGGCCAGGTAGACCGACAGTGAACCACCGAACATCCAGGCTACGACTCCTGCGATGATCCAGGTCAGCAACGACAGTGCTTCTTTGACGAAGCCGCGGCTAAGACTGATCAAAGCGGAGATGGCGACGATTGCAACAATCGCCCAATCAACCCAGGTAAATGGCACGTTCGAGCCTACGGACAGATAAGGCGGCGCATTTTAGCAGAGCGCCGGGCTATGGGTAAGCAGTGATTGCGGCTGCTTTGCAAATCAGTAGTTTGTGACCGATCAACCCTATTTCAACCCCTATGAAAAACTAATGTGGGAGGGGGCTTGCTCCCGATAGCGGTAGTTCAGCGATACATGTGCTGACTGGTCCACCGCTTTCGGGGGCAAGCCCCCTCCCACATTTGACTGCATTTCAAACTCGAATCGATACGAATTCAGCCGCGCTCAGGCTGGAACCGGGTGACGAACCCCTTCAGGTTCTGCTGGCGATCGAGCAAGTCCCGCAGGCGATCCGCCTCGGCACGCTCGATCAGCGGACCAATAAACACCCGATTCTTGCCATCGGCGCTACGGATGTAGGCGTTATACCCCTGGCTACGCAGCTTTTTCTGCAAGGCATCGGCACCTTCACGATTGCCGAGGCTGGCCACCTGGATCGACCAACTGATCGGCAGGCCATTGGGGTCGATGCGGCTCTGACCCACGTCCGGCTTGCCCGGCGCGGCAGGCTGCGGCGCTACCGGCTTGGGCGCTGGCGCTGGCGCAACAGGCTTGGCAGCCACAACAGGCGCCGGTTTGACCACTGGCACGCTGGGCTGCACCGGCATCGAAGGGGCCTGCTGAGCAGCCACTTCATCATCGCTCGGCACCGGCTCTTCCTCCGGCAAAGCCTGCGGCTCAGGCACCACCACCGGCTGAACCTGAACCTGCGGCACCGCCGGCGCCTGTGGCGCGGCGGGCGCTTCGACCACTACTTGACGCTCTTCATCCTGACGGGAAAACAGCATCGGCAAAAAGATCACCGCCAACGCCACCAGAACCAGGGCTCCGACCATTCGCTGCTTGTAAGCGCTATCCAGTAATGCCATGTGCAGCTTCCTCCGTGGAGCGCCGGGCCAACCACTCAAGCGCCTCGGCAACACAATAAAATGATCCGAACAACAGAATCTCGTCGCCTGGCGTGGCCACTGCACACTGCGCCTCAAGGGCCTGCGTGACGCTTGCATACGACGTCACCGGCGCGCCAAGGTTCTGCAAGGTCACTGCCAACTCGGCGGCCGGACGGCTGCGCGGCGAATCCAGCGGCGCCACAGCCCAAGCCTGGACGCTACCCAACAAGGGTGCAACCACACCTTCCAGGTCCTTATCGGCCAGCAAACCGAATACCGCAAGACGACGACCGACCGGCGGCGTGCGCGACAGACGCTGGGCCAGGTACTCGGCCGCATGGGGGTTGTGCCCCACATCCAGCAACAGGTTCAGCCGCTTGCCCTGCCAGTCGAACGCGCGTCGATCCAGGCGCCCAACCACCCGGGTCGCCAGCAGGGTTGCGACGATCTGCTCGGCATCCCACGGCAGATCCAGCAGCAAATAGGCCTGCAGCGCGAGCGCGGCGTTTTCCATCGGCAGGTTCAGCAGTGGCAGGTTGCGCAATTCCACCCCCTCACCACGAGCATTGAGCCCGCGCCATTGCCAGTGCTGGGTACCGATGTCGAGAGTGAATTCACGGCCGCGCAAGAAGAACGGGCAACCCAGTTCACGCACCTTGTCGAGCAAGGTTGACGGCGGATCAATATCCCCGCACAACGCAGGCTTGCCCAGGCGGAAAATCCCAGCCTTTTCAAAGGCCACCGATTCGCGGGTGTTACCCAGGTAATCAGCATGGTCCACGCCAATACTGGTCACCAGCGCCAGGTCGGCATCCACCACGTTGACGGTGTCCAGACGCCCGCCCAGCCCCACTTCCAGAACGACCACATCCAACTGCGCACGCTCGAACAGCCAAAAAGCCGCCAAGGTGCCCATTTCAAAATAAGTCAGGGAGGTTTCGCCACGCCCCGCATCAAGGGCGGCGAAGGCTTCGCAGAGCTGCTCGTCAGTGGCTTCGACGCCATTGAGTTGCACCCGCTCGTTGTAACGCAGCAGGTGCGGGGAATTGTACACACCGACCTTCAGCCCTTGGGCTTGCAGCAGCGCGGCGACAAAGGCACAGGTAGAGCCTTTGCCGTTGGTGCCGGTCACCGTGATCACGCGCGGTGCCGGGCGGCCCAACCCGAGGCGGGCCGCTACCTGCTGCGAGCGCTCCAGGCCCATGTCGATGGCGGAAGGATGCAACTGCTCCAGGTAGGCGAGCCATTCGCCCAGGGTACGTTGGGTCATAGGTTTGCAGGCACCGGCGGCACGACAATCGGCTCGACTTTAGGGGCGACGTACACAGGCGTCGGCAGGCCCATCATTTGCGCCAGCAGGTTACCCAGGCGTGGACGCAATTCACCGCGCGGGATGATCAGGTCGATGGCGCCGTGCTCCAGCAGGAACTCGCTGCGCTGGAAGCCTTCGGGCAGTTTTTCACGCACGGTCTGCTCGATCACGCGCGGGCCGGCAAAGCCGATCAGGGCTTTTGGCTCACCGACAATCACGTCACCCAGCATCGCCAGGCTGGCGGAAACGCCGCCGTAGACCGGGTCGGTCAGTACGGAAATGAACGGGATGCCTTCCTCACGCAGACGCGCCAGTACCGCAGAGGTCTTGGCCATTTGCATCAGGGAGATCAGGGCTTCCTGCATCCGCGCACCACCGGAGGCGGCGAAGCAGATCATCGGGCAACGGTTTTCCAGCGCATAGTTGGCGGCGCGAACGAAGCGCTCACCGACGATGGCACCCATGGAGCCGCCCATGAAGGAAAACTCGAACGCCGAAACCACTACCGGCATACCCAGCAGCTTGCCGCTGACGGAAATCAGCGCGTCTTTCTCGCCGGTCTGCTTTTGCGCACCAACCAGGCGGTCCTTGTATTTCTTGCTGTCGCGGAATTTGAGACGGTCAACGGGCTCCAGGTCGGCACCCAGCTCGCTGCGGCCTTCGGCGTCGAGGAAGATGTCGATGCGGGCGCGGGCGCCGATACGCATGTGGTGGTTGCACTTGGGGCAAACGTCCAGGGTCTTTTCCAGCTCCGGGCGGTACAGCACCGCGTCGCAGGATGGGCACTTGTGCCACAGACCTTCAGGAACCGAGCTTTTTTTCACCTCGGAACGCATGATCGAAGGGATCAGTTTGTCTACTAACCAGTTGCTCATGCTTTCTTTCTCCAGTACCGGTGGCTTGAACACAGCCCCGCGTATGCCCTTGAGCTAAATTCATATGTGGCGATGGCGCATGCTGGACGGGGTCAGACGTTCGACCGGCCTGTTCCTGCATGTGCCCTCAGCCTTCCAGACAACCTGCCAGCGCAAGGTTGCTACTTCATTTCCAGGCCACCCACAGGCGGCGCCGGGCTGTTTTACACAGTGGTAGTTATGGACGGCGGCAGACTGCCAGCCGTCACATCCCGCGCACAGCTTGCATGAATGCGCGAATTTTGGGGTGATCCTTGATGCCCTTGGCCTGCTCGACCCCACCGCTGACATCCACGGCATAAGGACGAACCTGCTCGATGGCCGCCGCGACATTCGCGGGGTTGAGCCCGCCCGCGAGAATGATCGGCTTGCTCAGCCCCTCGGGAATCAGCGACCAATCGAACGCCTCGCCGGTACCGCCAGGCACGCCCTCGACATAGGTATCCAACAGAATTCCGCGAGCACCGCCGTAGGCAGCACAGGCTGCGGCGATATCATCCCCGGCCTTGACCCGCAGCGCCTTGATATACGGGCGCTGGTAGCTCTCGCACTCCTCGGGGCTTTCGTCGCCGTGAAACTGCAGCATGTCCAACGGGACCGCATCGAGGGTTTCGTTGAGCTCGCAGCGGCTGGCGTTGACGAATAAGCCTACGGTGGTCACGAAGGGTGGCAGTGCGGCGATGATCGCCCGCGCCTGCAACACATTCACCGCCCGCGGGCTCTTGGCGTAGAACACGAAACCAATCGCATCCGCCCCCGCCTCGACTGCCGCCAGCGCGTCTTCTATGCGGGTAATCCCGCAAATCTTGCTGCGAACGGCTGACATGTCGTGAAAACCCCAGGGATTGGACCGAGAAAGTCCCGGATGGTAACAAAAGCTTTTCCGGGCGTCAGCCGCCAAGTTCGCTGAAGCCTGTGAGGAAGTGTGGCCCGATGAAACGATCCGGCAGTTCGAACTCGTCACGGTACTCCACATCCACCAGGTACAGGCCGAAGGGGTGGGCCGTTACTCCGCCAGTGCGGCGAATGCGGCTTTCCAGGACTTCCTTGGCCCACTCTACCGGACGCTCGCCGGTGCCGATGGTCATCAGCACCCCGGCGATGTTGCGCACCATATGGTGCAGAAACGCACCGGCGCGGATATCCAGCACGATCATCTTGCCGTGGCGGGTCACCCGCAGGTGGTGCACTTCCTTGATCGGCGACTTGGCCTGGCACTGGCCAGCGCGGAAGGCGCTGAAGTCATGCACACCCACCAAGTGCTGCGCGGCCTCGGCCATGCGCTCGGCGTCCAGCGGGCGGTGGTTCCAGGTGATTTCTTCGTTGAGATGCGCGGGGCGGATCTGATCGTTGTAGATCACATAGCGGTAGCGCCGGGCGATGGCCTTGAACCGCGCATGAAAATGCGCCGGCATGACCTTGGCCCAACTTACGCTGACATCATGGGGCAAATTGATATTGGCCCCCATCACCCAGGCCTTCATGGTGCGCTCGGCCTGGGTATCGAAGTGCACCACCTGGCCGCAGGCGTGTACGCCGGCATCGGTACGCCCGGCGCACATCAGTGACACGGGGGCGTCGGCGACTTTCGACAAAGCCTTTTCCAGGGTTTCCTGCACGGTTGGCACGCCAGACGCCTGACGCTGCCAGCCGCGATAGCGCGAGCCTTTGTATTCTACGCCCAGGGCGATGCGGTAAAAGCCTGCGGCCGCCATTTCGGCGGCCGCGTTATCTATATTTGCCAAGAACTGAGAGCCTGATGAGTTGCGCAAAGGCGGACATTATAAGGGCGGTAGGCGCGAGGAGGGCGGTTTTGTTGTGGATTCACGCAATGCAAATGTGGGAGGGGGCTTGCTTCCGATGGCGGTGCCTCAATCAACACACCTGTGACTGAACCACTGCTATCGGGAGCAAGCCCCCTCCCACATTTGTAATGTGTCGCTAGTTAGATGCGGCCGAGCATTTCCTTGGCCTCACCGCGCTGGGCCTCATCACCTTCGGTCAGCACTTCGGACAGGATGTCCCGTGCGCCATCGGCATCCCCCATATCGATATAGGCCTGGGCCAAATCGAGCTTGGTGGCCACTTCATCGGTGCCCGACAGGAAATCGAACTCCGGCTCATCCCCGCCCAACGCCGCATCCTCAGCGGTGAAGGTAGGCTCCATGGGCGGGTGTTCCAGGCTCTGGGACAAGCGATCCAGCTCAGCGTTGACATCATCCAGCTCCGACGCAAAGGCGTCCGGCTGTGGCTCATCGGCCAGGGACAGGTCGAAATCTTCGGGCAGGTCGAAGTCATCCAATGCCGCCGGGGTCAGGGTGGGCGGTTCAACAGCGGGCCCATCCTTCGCAGGGTCTTCCAGGCCCGAGAGGAAATCATCGTCCGCTTGCGTCGCGGCCGGTGCGTCCAGTTGCAGGTCCAAATCCAGATCGAAATCCGACAGATCGTCCGGACTGGCCTTGGCCTCGGTCTGCTGCTGCAAAAGCGACTCGAACGTCTGCTGGTCTTCAGCGATGTCGGCAGGTGACGCAGCCTCCAGGTCATCCAGGCTCAGGTCGAAATCGGTATCGAACGCTTCGGGCTCTTGCGCAGGCGCCGCCGGCTTGTCTTCCAGCAGGTCCTTGACGTATTGCGCGTCCAGGGCCGCCGCAGCAACGGCGGCACTGACGCCCGCCGCCAGCACGGCCATGGCCGGGAAGCGCGACTTGAGCTGTTCGACCTGGGCATGATTGTCGCCATTGGCTACCAACTGGCGCTCCTGGGTGACAAAGCCGTCCTTGTTGCCTTGAAGGCCGTAGACCTCCATCAGCTTCAAGCGCAGGTCGCTACGCTTGGGTTCGTGCTTGATCGCCTGCTCCAGTACGTCAGCCGCCTGGTTCAAGTGACCGCGATCAATCAGGGACTGGGCCTGCGCCAGCGCATCGTTGGCGTTTTGCGGTGCAACGGCCACCGCCAGCGGGGCCAGCACCGACGCAACCGTCGGTACAACCACCGCCGGTTCAACCGCGGGAGCGGGAGCAGGTGCAGGCGCTGGTGCGGCCGCCAGCTTGACGCTCGGCGGCGGTACTTCAAGGCCTTCGAAGCTGTCTGGCGGCAGGTCGTGATCGATGTTGGAGGTGAACTCCGGCTCTTCGGCCAGGGCCCGCGCCATGCGCAGGTGTTTTTCTTCTTCGCGACGGGCATTGCGATGGCGCGCCCACAGCAGCAAGAGCAGCAGCACCAGCAAGCCGGCCGCGCCGCCGATCACGCCGAGGATGATCGGGTTGGTCAGCAGGTCGTTGAATTTACCTTCGGTGGAGGCCGTGGGTGCTGGCTCCGGCTTGATCGGTTCGGCGGCCGGTGCGGCAGGTGCGGGCTCTGCAGCGGCAACTGGCGCCGATGCAGGGTCGCCGGCCAATTGAGCGGGCATTGTCGCCGTGGCCGGTGCAGCAGGGTCGCCCTTTTCCGCCTGCAAGCGGGCGAGTTGATCGTTCTTCAGCTGTATCAGCTTTTGCAGCTTGTCCAACTGGCTTTGCAAGTCTGCGGCGCGGCTTTTCAACTCTTCGTTGTCGCGACGGGTGGTGTCCAGTTGCTCCTGAGTCATCGCCAGCTTGTCGCTCAGGGCCGAGCCATCTGCCGCCTTGCCCTTGGCGCCTTTTTTGGCCGCCTCGGCAGAGACCAGGCTCAGGTTATCCTTGGCGTTGGTGCTTGAGGGTGCGCTGCCGGCCTGGGTGCGCCGGGTCGCGTCTAGTTGCTGCTTGCCCGCCAGCTGGTTGGTGGCAGTGCGACGCCCCTGGCGCCAGGCAGCGTTTTGCGCAGTCACCTCGGCGATTGCCTGGGGCTGCGGCAAGCTGGTGGCCTGCACGCGATCCGGCATGCGCAATACCTGGCCGGTCTTGAGGCGGTTGATATTGCCGTCGACAAACGCATCTGGGTTCAACGCCTGGATGGCCAGCATGGTCTGCTGGACCGACGCGCCATTGCGGTTCTTTTCGGCGATTTCCCACAACGTATCGTGAGACGTGGTTCTGTGTTGCGCAGCCTGGCTGGCGGCACGTGCGGGGCTGGCCGGCGCACTCAAGCGTGGTGCGGGCACTGTGGCTGTCGGCGCCGGTTGTTCGAACTTGGCGGGGTCGAGCAATACGCTGTAGTCGCGCATCAGGCGGCCGCTGGGCCATTGCACCTGCAGCAGGAAGCGTATGTAGGAATCCGGCAGCGGCTTGCTGGAGGTTACCCGCACCACACTGCGACCACTGGGGTTGATCACCGGGGTAAACGTCAGGTCATTGAGAAACGCCTGGCGATCCACGCCTGCATCCACAAACGCCTGGGACGAAGCCAGGCTCGGCGTGATCTCGGCAGCCGTCAGGCCACCGACATCGAGCAATTCGATTTCCACCGACAACGGCTGGTTCAACGTCGACTTGAGGGTCATTTCCCCCAGCTGCAGCGCCTGCGCCATACCGGAGGACAGCGCCGAGGCGGCCGCTATTGCTAACACCAGTTTGCGAACTTGAACCATAGCCTCATCCTTTGTTTGAACACTCCCCGGCCTGCGAGAAGGTTGGTAACCGCTGCCATAAGGCATGGCGAGCCGATAGGTCACCGACGCGCTTCTGTTCCTGCTTGGGGCCAAGCATAGCGCCTGGTTAGAATCAATCTACAAATTGCCGCCAAGTATCTTTTACACAAGGTCTTTTATCAACAACTGCGCCAGCTGTACGGCGTTAAGGGCGGCACCCTTGCGTACGTTATCTGACGTCAACCACAGATTTAGTTCCGCCGGATCGTCCACACCTGCGCGAACCCGCCCTACGTACACAACGTCCTGGCCCACCGCATCGCCCACGGCCGTCGGGTAATCCCCCTCCTCCACCCGCTCTATACCTGGCGCTGCGTCGAGCACCCGGTTCACTGCACCAAGGTCGACCGGTGCAGCCAATTGCAACGACACAGTCAGGCTATCGCCAAAAAACACCGGGGCTTGAACGCAAGTTGCGGAAATCTTTAGTAAAGGAGTTTCCAGCACCGCGCGCAGTTCATGCACCAGACGTTTCTCCAGAGCCGTATGACCCTGGGCATCGGGCACCCCGACTTGTGCCAGCAGGTTGAAGGCAACCTGGCGATCAAACAACTGCGGCTCCAGCGGACGCACATTCAGCAGCTCGGCCGTTTGCCGGGCCAGTTCGCTGACGGCTTCGCGCCCCAGTGCCGAGATGGCAAGGTTGGCGGTGACGCTGACACGTTGAATATCCACCAGGTCGCGCAAAGGGGCCAGTACCACGGCCAGGTGGGTGGCGGACGGGCTCGGGCTGCTGAGCTGGAAAGGCTTTTTCAGGCTGTTCAATACATGCGCATTGGCTTCTGGCACAACCTGCGGCGCTTGTTCAGCCGGCAAGGCGCCCGACAGGTCGATCACCGCACAACCGGCCGCCGTGGCGCGCGGGGCGAAGCTCAGGGTTACGGCCGGGCCTGCCGCGAAAAACGCCAATTGCACCTGCTTGAAGTCGAACTCGTCGACTTCCTTGACCCGCACGTTCTTGCCGCGAAACGGCACCGAAGCGCCGGCAGAGTTGCTGCCTGCCAGCAGATAAAGGGTGCCCACCGGGAAGTCCAGCTCTTCGAGGATCTGCACCAGGGTTTCGCCAACGGTGCCGGTGGCGCCGATTACGGCGATTTCAAAGGTCTGGGTCATGGGGGCTGCCTCGGGCATTGCGGGGGGAGCGGCACTTTACCGGGTGGCTGAGGGTGAGGCAATTGCCCAGCTTTTGTGGCATGGCTGATGGCCTCATCGGGAGCAAGCCCCCTCCCACATTCGACCGATTTTCTTCAGTTGAAATACAGTCAAATGTGGGAGGGGGCTTGCTCCCGATGAGGCCCGAAAGCCCAATAAAAAACCCGCGCCTGTCACCAGTCGCGGGTTTTCTGTATTGCCTCAAGCGTTCAACGCTCCAGCAGAATCCGCAGCATGCGGCGCAGCGGTTCAGCCGCACCCCACAGCAACTGGTCGCCAACGGTGAATGCACCGAGGAACTGGCTGCCCATGTTCAGCTTGCGCAGACGGCCCACAGGTACATTCAGGGTGCCGGTGACCTTGGTCGGGCTCAGCTCCTGCATGCTGATATCGCGGTTGTTCGGCACCAGCTTGACCCACGGGTTGTGGGAGCTGATCAACGACTCGATATCGGCGATCGGCACATCTTTGTTCAGCTTGATGGTCAGCGCCTGGCTGTGGCAGCGCATGGCGCCGATACGCACGCAGATGCCATCCACCGGGATCGGGCTCTTGAAGCGACCGAGGATCTTGTTGGTCTCGGCCTGGGCCTTCCACTCTTCGCGGCTCTGGCCGTTGGGCAGCTCTTTGTCGATCCACGGGATCAGGCTACCGGCCAATGGCACGCCGAAGTTTTCGGTCGGGTAGGCATCGCTGCGCATGGCGTCGGCCACACGGCGGTCGATGTCGAGGATCGCGCTGGCCGGGTCGGCCAGTTGATCGGCCACGGCGGCGTGGGTCGCGCCCATTTGCTTGATCAGTTCGCGCATGTTCTGCGCACCGGCACCGGAGGCCGCCTGATAAGTCATGGCGCTCATCCACTCCACCAGGCCCGCTTCGAACAAGCCGCCCAGGCCCATCAGCATCAGGCTGACGGTGCAGTTGCCGCCGACGTAGTTCTTGGTGCCGGCGTCCAACTGCTGGTCGATGACCTTGCGGTTGACCGGGTCCAGGATGATCACGGCGTCGTCCTGCATGCGCAGGCTCGATGCGGCGTCGATCCAGTAGCCCTGCCAGCCCGCTTCACGCAGCTTGGGGAAGACTTCGCTGGTGTAGTCGCCGCCTTGGCAGGTCAAAATCACGTCGAGGGTCTTCAGCTCTTCAATGCTGTAGGCGTCCTTGAGCGGGGCAATATCCTTGCCCACGGACGGCCCTTGGCCACCAACGTTCGAAGTGGTGAAAAACACCGGCTCAATAAGATCGAAATCCTGCTCTTCCAGCATCCGCTGCATGAGCACGGAACCGACCATACCGCGCCAACCGATCAGACCTACACGTTTCATCGCAACTACACCTTGTTAAAAAGTGGGCCGCCGTGCAGCAACAACTGCAAGCGGGCCCGAGAGATTACAGATTCTGCAGCGCGGCGACTACTGCATCGCCCATTTCTTGTGTACCGACCTTGGTGCAACCCTGAGACCAGATGTCGCCAGTGCGCAAACCCTGGTCCAGCACCAGGCTTACAGCCTTCTCGATGGCATCTGCTGCATCGCCCAGGTTGAAGCTGTAACGCAGCATCATCGACACCGACAAGATGGTCGCCAGCGGGTTGGCAATGCCCTGGCCCGCGATATCCGGCGCCGAACCGTGGCACGGCTCGTACATGCCCTTGTTGTTGGTGTCCAGGGACGCCGACGGCAGCATGCCGATGGAGCCGGTGAGCATCGAGGCCTGGTCCGACAGGATGTCGCCGAACAGGTTGTCGGTGACGATCACGTCGAACTGCTTGGGCGCACGCACCAGCTGCATGGCGGCGTTGTCGACGTACATGTGGCTCAGTTCGACGTCCGGGTAATCCTTGGCCACTTCTTCGACGATTTCGCGCCACAGCTGGCTGGAGGCCAGGACGTTGGCTTTATCAACCGAGCAGACCTTCTTGCCACGCACGCGGGCCATGTCAAAGCCGACGCGGGCAATGCGACGGATTTCGCTCTCGCTGTACGGCAGCGTGTCGTAGGCCTGGCGCTCGCCATTCTCCAACTCGCGCACGCCGCGTGGCGAGCCGAAATAGATACCGCCGGTCAGCTCACGCACGATGAGGATGTCCAGGCCTGCGACCACTTCCGGCTTGAGGCTCGATGCATCGGCCAGTTGCGGGTAGAGGATCGCCGGGCGCAGGTTGCCGAACAGGCCCAGTTGCGCGCGGATTTTCAGCAGGCCGCGCTCAGGGCGGATGTCACGTTCGATCTTGTCCCATTTCGGGCCACCCACGGCACCCAGCAGTACGGCGTCCGCCGCGCGGGCACGCTCCAGGGTTTCGTCAGCCAGCGGCACGCCGTGCTTGTCGATGGCCGCGCCGCCGATCACGTCGTGGCTCAGCTCGAAGCCCAGGCTGTACTTGGTGTTGGCCACTTCCAGGACTTTGACCGCTTCGGCCATGATTTCCGGACCAATACCGTCGCCAGGGAGAATCAGAATCTGCTTGCTCATGGGTTCCTCATTTCATCGAGCGACCTGCACGCGGGCAGGCCGGAAAAATTGATCAGCGTTCAGCCCATACCACCAGCACGTCGGTGCTGAAGGTGCCGTCGGCTTGAATCTCGTAGTAATCGCGCACTTCCTGGCCCATCGCCTTTTGCAACTCAAGGATTGCAGCACGCAGTACCTCAGGGGTGCGCATGCGCTCGACCCACGAGGTGTACTCCAGGCGCAGGCGTTGGCGGCTGCTGTTGCGCACATGCAAACCGGACTCGCTGAGTTGCTGCATCCATTCGGCGGCAGAATAATCGCGCACATGGCTGGTATCGCGCAGTACTTCGACGGTTTGCAGGCAAGTGTCCAACAGCGGACTGCCCGGTGACAACACATCCACGAACGCCGCCACGCCGCCCGGCTTGAGCACACGGCGCACTTCACGCAGGGCCAGGCCCAGGTCGCTCCAGTGGTGGGCCGAGTAACGGCTGAACACGAAGTCGAACTCGCCATCGGCGAACGGCAGGCGTTCGGCGGCGCCATGGACGGTGTGGATGTTGTGCAGGCCACGGTCCTTTGCAGCGGCGGCGACTACGTCGAGCATCTGCTGGGACAGGTCGTAGGCCACCACGTCTTTAACCAGTGGCGCCACATTGAAGCTCACATGCCCGGCACCGCAGCCCAAGTCCAGCAGTCGCGCACTGCCCTGCCCGGCCAGCTCGGCCTGCAGCAGCGCGAATTCGGTGCCCTGGGCGTGCACGGCACTGCTCAGGTAGGCCGAGGCTTGCTCGCCGAATTGTTTTTGCACGACTTGGGTGTGGGCGGTGCTGGTCATGGTGCTTTCCTTGGATTTTGTGTTGTTAACACTGGCCTCATCGGGAGCAAGCCCCCTCCCACATTTGAAGGTATTCGCAATTCAAAATGTGGGAGGGGGCTTGCTCCCGATGGCGGCGGCCCTGCCTTACATCAATCGCGAAACAACCAAGGCTGGCTCGCACGGTGCTTAGCCTCAAACGCTGCAATCGCATCGCCGTCCTGCAAGGTCAGGCCGATATCGTCCAGGCCGTTGATCAGGCAGTGCTTGCGGAAGGCATCCACTTCAAAGTGGTACACCTTGCCATCCGGGCGAGTCACGGTTTGCGCAGCCAGGTCGACGGTCAACTGGTAGCCTTCTTCGGCTTCCACTTGCTTGAACAACTCGTCCACTTCTTCGTCGGTCAAGATGATCGGCAGCAAGCCGTTCTTGAAGCTGTTGTTGAAGAAGATGTCGGCGTAGCTCGGCGCGATGATGCTGCGAAAGCCATATTCTTCCAGGGCCCACGGCGCGTGTTCACGGCTGGAACCGCAGCCGAAGTTTTCCCGGGCCAGCAACACGCTGGCGCCTTGGTAACGTTCGGCGTTGAGCACGAAGTCTTTGTTCAGCGGGCGCTTGGAGTTGTCCTGGTAGGCATAGCCCACGTCCAGGTAGCGCCACTCGTCGAACAGGTTCGGGCCGAAACCGGTGCGCTTGATCGACTTCAAGAACTGCTTGGGGATGATCTGGTCGGTGTCGACGTTGGCGCGATCCAAAGGGGCGACAAGGCCGGTGTGTTGGGTAAAAGCACGCATCGGGTATTCCTCAGATCAATTCGCGAACGTCGATGAAACGACCGTTGACGGCAGCTGCAGCAGCCATGGCCGGGCTGACCAGGTGAGTACGCCCACCGGCGCCCTGACGCCCTTCGAAGTTACGGTTGGAGGTGGACGCGCAATGCTCGCCCGATTCCAAACGGTCCGGGTTCATCGCCAGGCACATCGAGCAGCCCGGCTCACGCCATTCAAAACCGGCTTCGAGGAAGATCTTGTCCAGCCCTTCAGCTTCGGCTTGCGCTTTGACCAGGCCCGAACCCGGTACCACGATGGCTTGCTTGATGGTCGAGGCCACCTTGCGGCCCTTGGCGATCACCGCCGCCGCGCGCAGGTCTTCGATCCGCGAGTTGGTGCAAGAGCCGATGAATACGCGGTCCAACTGAATGTCGGTAATCGCCTGGTTGGCCTGCAAACCCATGTACTTCAAGGCGCGCTCAATGGAACCGCGTTTGACCAGGTCGGCTTCCTTGGCCGGGTCCGGCACGTTCTGGTCAACGGCCAACACCATTTCCGGCGAAGTGCCCCAACTGACTTGCGGCTTGATCTGGGCAGCATCCAACTCAACCACGGTGTCGAACACCGCGTCGGCGTCGGAGACCAGGTCTTTCCAGGCCTCTACCGCTGCGTCCCAATCGGCGCCAGCCGGTGCGAAGGGACGACCCTTGACGTATTCGACGGTTTTTTCGTCCGCCGCCACCATACCCACGCGGGCACCGGCTTCGATGGACATGTTGCAGATGGTCATGCGGCCTTCGATGGACAGGTCGCGAATGGCGCTGCCAGCGAACTCGATGGCATGGCCGTTACCGCCGGCGGTGCCGATCTTGCCGATCACGGCCAGCACGATGTCCTTGGCGGTCACGCCAAACGGCAACGTGCCTTCGACCAACACCAGCATGTTCTTCATTTTCTTGGCAACCAGGCACTGGGTGGCAAACACATGCTCCACCTCGGAAGTGCCGATGCCATGGGCCAGGGCGCCGAACGCACCGTGGGTGGAGGTATGGGAGTCACCGCAGACCACGGTCATGCCCGGCAAGGTGGCGCCCTGCTCCGGGCCGATCACATGGACGATCCCTTGACGCACGTCATTCATCTTGAATTCGGTGATGCCATATTCATCGCAATAGTCGTCGAGGGTTTGCACCTGCAACCGCGAGACGGTGTCGACGATGGCATTGATGCCGCCCTTGCGCTCAGGGGTGGTGGGCACGTTGTGGTCGGGGGTGGCGATGATAGAGTCCACGCGCCAAGGCTTGCGCCCGGCCAGCCGCAGGCCTTCGAACGCTTGGGGCGAGGTCACTTCATGGATGATGTGACGGTCGATGTAGATCAGCGACGAGCCATCGTCGCGCCGTTTCACTTCATGGGAATCCCAAAGCTTGTCGTAAAGCGTTTTGCCGGCCATCAGTCGGTCCTCATCAGCGGTGTTTCATACGCCGGGCTTTTCAATAACCCTTTGGCTTGTGAGGCTGATGGTATGGCGCTACATTAAATAACTCAAATTCATATTTTTTATGCTTTGGATTACCAACTGGAATACAACCATGGACCTGGCCAACCTCAACGCCTTTATCGCCATCGCCGAGACCGGCAGCTTCTCTGGCGCCGGTGAGCGCCTGCACCTCACCCAACCGGCCATCAGCAAACGCATTGCCGGTCTTGAGCAACAATTAAAGGTGCGCCTGTTTGATCGCCTGGGCCGTGAAGTTGGCCTCACCGAGGCCGGACGGGCCCTGCTGCCTCGGGCTTATCAGATTCTCAACGTGCTGGACGACACCCGCCGCGCCCTCACCAACCTCACCGGTGAAGTCAGCGGGCGCCTGACCCTGGCCACCAGTCACCACATCGGCCTGCACCGCCTGCCGCCGATTTTGCGTACCTTTACTCGGGAATATCCGAACGTTGCGCTGGATATTCAGTTCCTTGATTCGGAAGTGGCCTACGAAGAAATCCTCCATGGCCGCGCCGAAGTGGCGGTGATCACCCTGGCGCCCGACCCCCATCACCTGGTGCGCGCCACCCCGGTATGGGATGACCCGCTGGATTTCGTCGTGGCGCCGGAACACAGCCTGACCCTCAATGGCATCGTCACACTGGCCGATATTGCCGGTCATCCGGCGGTTTTCCCCGGTGGAAACACCTTTACGCACCATATTGTCAGCCGGCTGTTCGAAGGCCAGGGCCTTACGCCGAATATCGCGATGAGCACTAACTACCTGGAAACTATCAAGATGATGGTGTCTATCGGCCTGGCCTGGAGCGTGTTGCCGCGCACCATGCTCGATGATCAGGTGGCAAGTATCGCTTTGCCGGGCATACAGCTCAGTCGCCAGCTAGGCTATATCGTGCACACCGAAAGGACGCTGTCGAATGCTGCGCGGGCTTTCATGAGCCTATTGGATGCACAGGTCGATCTGCCAGGGATACCGGCATGAAGCTGTGCGGCCTCAAGGTTTAAGTAAAACCGCGCCTTACGCCCATCGAGCCAAGGCCCTTTGATAATGCGCAACCCCTTCGATTCCGTACCGCCGCTGCCCCGCATTTACGCCCTGGACCCCCATGAGGCGGAACAAAGCTGGGACAGCGCCCCACAACTGCTGGCAGCCCTCAACGCTGCCCGCCTGGGCGCGTGGTGCTGGGAAATCGACACAGGAAAATTAAGCTGGTCACGAGGCACCCAGGCGCTGTTCGGCTTTGACCCCCGCCAACCCTTGCCCAAGGACCTGGACTACCTCGACCTGCTGGCCCCCGCCGACCGCGCCCGGGTGGTGCGTGCGTTTCATGCAGTGCTGGCCGGGGAGCCGTTCGAGCAGGCTATGCGCCACCGCATCCAGTGGCCCGATGGCACCCACCACTGGCTGGAAATCAACGGCAGCCTGGCGCCGGACAAATCCGGCCGACGCCGCATGATCGGCGTGATCCGTGAGATCACCCACCAGCGCGAGCGCGAAAACGCCCTGGGCCACTCTGAAAAGCGCTTCGCCACGCTGTTCCACCTGTGCCCGAACATGGTGCTGCTGACCCGCCAGGCCGACGGATTGATCAGCGAAGCCAACCAGTATTTCGAGATCCACTTCGGCTGGCCCGTGGCCGATGCCATTGGCCGCACTACCCTGGACCTGGGCCTGTGGCGCCACCCGGAGCAGCGCGCGCAACTGGTCAAGGCCACCCAGCGCAAGGGCGAGCCGATCACCATGGAGGTGCAGTTTTGCGCCAGCAACGGCCAAATCCACGACGGCACCCTCAGCGCTCAAAAGGTCGAGCTTGAGGGCGAGGCCTACCTGATCAGCACCTTCCTCGACACCACCGAGCGCAAGAACGCCGATCAAGCCCTCAAAGACAGCCAGGAGCGTCTTGACCTGGCCCTGGACTCCGCGCAACTGGGCACCTGGGACTGGCACATCCCCACCGGCATGCTCTATGGCTCGGCCCGCGCCGCTCAACTGCATGGTTTGCCGGCCGAACCCTTCCATGAATCCTTCGATGCCTTCTTCGAGGGCATGCCCAATGAAGAACGCGACAACATGCGCAACGCCTATCGCACCCTGCGCGAAGGCCCGGCGGGCAACTATCAGCTGACCTACCGCGTGCAAATGGAAGACGGCAGTTCGCGCTACCTGGAAAGCCGCGCGCGCCTGTACCGCGACGAGCAAGGCGCGCCCCTGCGCATGGCCGGCACACTGCTGGATATCACCGACCAAGTGGAACGCGAGCAACGCCTCACCGCGTCGGAGGAGAAGTTCGCCAGCCTGTTCCAGGCCAGCCCCGACCCCATTTGCGTCACCTGCCTGGACAGCGGCGCGTTTATCGAGATCAACCCGGCCTTCACCCAGACCTTTGGCTGGACCGCCGCCGAAGTGATCGATAAAAGCGCCGAGCAGATCGGCCTGTGGGACGAGTCGAGCAAGCGCCTGCAGCGCATCGAGCGAGTGATCCGCGAGCAAGCCCTGAGCAATGTGGCCATCGTGGTCCATCACAAAGACGGCCAAGCCCTGACCTGCGTGATTTCCAGCCGCCTGATCAAGGTGGGTGAGCAACCTTGCATCGTCACCACGCTGCGGGACATCACCCAGCAGCAACGCTCGGAAGCCGCGCTGAAAGCCAGCGAAGAGAAGTTCGCCAAGGCTTTCCATTCCAGCCCCGACGCCATTTCCATCACCGAGCGCGATACCGGCCGCTACGTGGAAGTCAACGACGGCTTCTGCCGCCTCACCGGCTACCGCGCCGAAGAAGCCATTGGCCTGACGCTGTACCAGATCGGCATCTGGGCCGATGAAAACCAGCGCGCCGCGCTATTGGCAGAGTTGCAGATCAAGGGCCGCATTCACCACCTGGAAATGCTCTGGCACAACAAGCGCGGCGAAGTGCTGGCGGTGGAAGTCTCGGTAGAGCCAATCACGCTGAACGAAACCCCCTGCCTGTTATTGACGGCGAGGGACGTGAGCCTGCTGAAAAACGCCCAGGCCCAGATCCGCCACCTCGCCTACCACGACCCACTGACCAACCTGCCCAACCGGGCGCTGCTGATGGACCGCCTGAGCCAGCAGATCGCCCTGCTCAAGCGCCATAATCTGCGGGGCGCGCTGCTGTTCCTGGACCTTGACCACTTCAAGCACATCAACGATTCCCTCGGCCATCCGGTGGGCGACACCGTGCTAAAAATCGTCACCGCCCGCCTGGAAGCCAGCGTGCGCATGGAAGACACCGTGGCGCGCCTGGGCGGCGACGAATTCGTGGTGCTGCTCAGCGGGCTGGATGGCTCGCGTATCGAAGTCAGCGCCCAGGTACAGGAACTGGCTGACACCCTGCGTGAATTGCTCTCGGAGCCGATGTTCCTGGACGGCCACCGCTTGCAGGTCACCCCCAGCATCGGGGTGGCGCTGATCCCCGATCACGGCTCCACGCCGGCCGACCTGCTCAAGCGTGCCGATATCGCCCTGTACCGCGCCAAGGACTCAGGACGCAATACCACGCAGATGTTCCACAACAGCATGCAAAAAACCGCCAGCGAACGGCTGCGCATGGAAACCGACTTGCGCCTGGCCCTGTCGCGGGGTGAGTTCAGCGTGCATTACCAGCCCCAGGTGGACGCGCGCGGCAACAAGATTGTCGGCGCCGAAGCCCTGGTGCGCTGGCAGCACCCACAACTGGGCGCCCAGTCACCCACCGAATTTATCAAGGTGCTGGAGGACAGCGGCCTGATCCTGGAAGTGGGCACCTGGATCCTCGATGAAGCCTGCGCGGCCTTCGAGCAACTCATCGCCGATGGGCTGGTGGACCCGCTGAATTTCAGCCTGTGCGTGAATATCAGCCCCCGGCAGTTTCGCCAGAACGATTTTGTGGAGCGGGTCGAACGCAGCCTCAAGCAGCACTCGCTGCCCTACAGCCTGCTGAAACTGGAAATCACCGAAGGCATCGTGATTCAAAATCTGGATGACACCATCAGCAAAATGCGCCGCCTTAAAAAACTCGGCATCAGCTTTGCCATGGATGACTTTGGCACCGGCTACTCATCGCTCACCTACCTCAAACGCCTGCCGGTGGACGCGCTGAAGATCGACCAATCCTTTGTGCGCGACGCCACCCACGACCCCAACGACGCCGAAATCATCCGCGCCATCGTGGCCATGGCCCGCAGCCTGAACCTGGAAGTGATCGCCGAAGGCGTGGAAACCCCGGAACAACTGGCCTTCCTGCAGAAGCTGGGGTGCCATTTGTTCCAAGGGTATTTGCACAGTCGGCCATTGCCGATAGAGGGGTTTAGAACGCTATTGGAGGATTAAAACCAGCGCATCCAGGAAGGCAATTGTTTCAGCCCTGCCAACATATCGCCGAGCTTGCCGGCGAAGTTTTTGAAGGCATCGATAGCCCACTCAACCACATCTTCAATTCGCTCCAGAACTCCGCCTGTCTTGGGCGGCTCGACCGGAGGCTTGGGTTTTGGCGGGAGTACCGGCGGCAGCCACGGGAAATGCGCCGGGCTCCCCACACCTTTATCCGCCGCTTCGCTGGCAGGACAGCAATTGCCAGCCACGGGTGGGTTGTTGACGATATCGCTTGTCGGAAAAAGAGCAGCCGAGCGCGTAGAACCTATCATGGTGCAATTCCTATTTAATTAATTATTGAACAACACGTAACTTAATCACTTATCAGGGACCCACTTAGACCAACCCGGTAATCGTCTCGGGCTGATAGGGCGCGTTTCCTCGCTTGCCCCAAAGTTCTTCGACCCCTTCAATAACCGCCACCGAGTGCCCTCGCCGCTCGACTGTACCGATCATGCCATTCAACAAGTCTGACAACGGCACGGTTTTAATATGATTCTTCAAGCCCAATCGCAATAAACCTTCACGAGAGTATTCCCCATCGTTCAACGTTTTTATAGCCTGATCAAAACTGCGCGCTGCGCTGCCATCGTTATTTTCCATTTGTGCTCTCTTGGCGCTGACGGCAAATAAGAAATGAGCATCCTTGAGCATGGCCTGGTCGTAACCTTGAAACTGCGACCCCTTGGTTCCCATTTGCAACTCAGACTCACTGAGTTGAAACCTGAAGCCATCCCTCATCACCACCTCATAACCCCCGCGTACAGGCTTTACTTCGGTGAATATGTCCGTGGGTTTCTGGCCAAACCGCATCATGGCAGCCTTGATGGCCGAGACAGTCACGCAATTACCGTCCGGGCCCTGCCTGAAACCACCCCAGATGTCCTTGGGCTTTTGACCCGGAATCACCGACGGCACATCAGGCACTACGACCCTGGGGCTTGGAGGACCCACCGGAGTAATCGGCGATGGCGCAGGAAAATACCAACTTTTTAACAACGCTACTGCCATATCGATCATCTTGAACAGCGTTTGGGCCAACACGGCACTATCGTTTGCCGCTGGGGGCAAACTGTTGCCGCTGGTGTTTTTTATTACCGACCCTACATCGTGGACTGACGCAGCGCTTAATTTCAGTGCGGGTACAAACTTAGCGACATCAACGCCACTACGATCATTAAACATTTCAATATTATTGTGACGCGAAACACAGACAACCTGCATGAATCACTCCTTAACTGATAATTGATAGAGATGACACCCAACGCAAACACCTCACAGAGCAACCGCCCCTATAAGTTTGATTATGTTCAGTGCACTTAGTCAGTGGTGAGTCACATCAGCAGGTTCCAATTGCACAAGTAACCGCAAGCTGCCAACCGTGAAATATCGAGAGGATTCATCCGAGGCTATGTGCGTTTTATCCGAGTCAAACCTGATAACGCCTGCCACAATCGCCAGGCACAAAAAAGGGCGCCATGGGCGCCCTGTTGCGATCAGAAACAATCAGGCTGCAATCGGATGGGGCATCCCCAACAACCGGCTGACCTGCTGCAAGTCAGTCTCCCGGCGCAGCGCGGTAAACAACTCCACCGCCTCCGGATAGTTGCGGGTCAGCATCGCCAGCCACTGCTTCAAGCGACCCGGCGCCTGTTTTTCAGTCAGTTGAGCGACCGATTGGGTCCAAAAGTCCTGGAGCATGGGCTGCATCTGCGCCCAGGTCATTTCCACCACCTCGTCGCCCGCCCGTGCGGCTGCGATCTGGCGTGCCAGGTCAGGTCGCGCCACCAAGCCACGACCGAGCATGATGTCTTCGGCGCCACTGACTTCACGGCAGCGCTTCCAGTCTTCAACACTCCAGATATCACCATTGGCAAATACCGGCACCTTGACCACATCCTGAACGCGCGGAATCCACTCCCAATGCGCTGGCGGCTTGTAGCCATCGGTCTTGGTGCGTGCATGCACCACGATATGCGCCGCGCCCCCTTCGGCCAACGCCGTGGCGCACACCAGCGCGCCGTCCGGGCTGTCGAAGCCCAGGCGCATCTTGGCGGTCACCGGGATATGGGCCGGCACAGCGCGACGCACGTGCTCGACGATCTGGTTGAGCAACTCCGGCTCCTTGAGCAGTACGGCCCCACCGCGCGACTTGTTGACGGTCTTGGCCGGGCAGCCGAAGTTGAGGTCGATCACCTGCGAGCCCAATTCACAGGCCAGCGCAGCATTTTCCGCCAGGCACACCGGGTCGGAGCCGAGCAATTGCACGCGCAACGGCACGCCCGCAGCGGTGTGGGCGCCGTGCAGCAGCTCAGGGGCAAGCTTGTGAAAGTAGGCCGGGGTCAGCAGGCGGTCGTTGACGCGGATAAATTCGGTCACGCACCAGTCAATTCCGCCCACGCGGGTCAACACGTCCCGCAGGATGTTGTCGACCAACCCCTCCATGGGCGCCAAAGCAATTTGCATGGAAAACACTCAACAAAAATCGTGGCGCAGTTTACTGGGTTTCCTACGGCAACCGTTAACCCCCTGTCAGGGCGGGGCCGTAACCGTCGAGAAACTCCACGGGCATGCGCTTGGGCTTGCCGCTGGACAGTTCGATGCACACAAAGGTGGTTTGCGCCCGCAGCAGGGTCGCGCCGTCGCGAGGTCGGAACAGCTGGAAACGCCGGGTCATCTTCAGCCGCTGGTCCCAATCGACAATCCAGGTGGCCAGTTGCAGCTCGTCGCCCTCGTAACCGGCGGCCAGGTAATCGATCTCGTGGCGCACCACGGCCATGGCGCGGTCCAGGCGACGGTACTCGGTAAGGTCCAGCCCCAGGCGCTGGGAGTGGCGCCAGGCGCAGCGTTCGAGCCAGGACACGTACACCGCGTTATTGGCGTGCCCCAGGCCGTCGATATCCTCGGCGGCGACCTGCAGGTCGATGATAAACGGCGTTGCCAAATCCCAGCCCATGCCTTGCTCCAGTCGATTGATGTCGGCCGGGCAGTGTATCAGGCGGTTTGCCGCGCCTGTAGACGCTGACCTGCCAGCAACGCCAGCACGCCGTCGATTACCCGTGGGTCGGCCAACACCTTCTGATGGCCGCCCTGTTCCAGGCGCAGCAGGCGGCTGTCGAACCAGGCGTCATGAATTGCCTGGGAGGCCTTGACCGGAACGAAGGTGTCGTCTTCGGCATGCACGATCAGGCCGGGCATATTCATCTGGTAGTGAGCCACGTCCAAGTGCTTGAGCGGCATGCCCATCGCCCACTCGACTTCCTGGATAAACGCCGAACGAGCGCGTGACGGCAGGCCGACCATCTTGGTAAAGCCGCGCAGTACGTCGAGAAAGCGCGATGGCGCCGCGATACTCACCAAGGCTTCGGTGCGCAACCCCAACTGCACCGCCAGCATCGCACTGGCGCCGCCCATGGAATGACCGATCACAGCATGCAGCGGCGGCAACTCGGCCGCCGCCTCCAGCATGGCGCGGGCGAATAGCAATACGTGGGCTTCGCGCCCCGGCGAGCGACCGTGGGCTGGGCCATCCAAGGCGATGACGGAATAGCCATTGTCGACCAGCGCCGTGATCAGGCTGGCAAATTGAGTGGGCCGGCCTTCCCAGCCATGCATCAGCAGCACGGCCGGCCCCTGCCCCCAGCGCAGGGCCGACAAGCCGAAGCGAAGGGTAAGACGCTCCGATTGTGCCAGCAATGGCAGCTCCCAGTCCCGTGGCGGCAGGTCACGCGGGGTCATGAAGGCACGGCGCATTTTGCTGGCCACCGCGTGCGGTGCCAGGTGCCCCAGGGTGCCGTTGAAACGACGAATCCAGGTTAACGTGCCCATCATGCAAGCCCTCTTCTAGCGCACGGCCGACTTGGCGGCGCGCAGCACACGGTCAGACAATTCCCCAGGGCCAAGGGCGCGGGCCAGGGCCAGGCCACCGATCATCAACGCCATGTCGGCGAGGGCTTTGTCAGTGTCCTCGGGGGTAGCGGCGAGTTGCGCAGCCATCAGCTCGCAATGCTCGTTCAAGGCCTGACGGAACTCATCCGGCAGGCGGGCCATTTCGCCCACAGTGGCCGGGATCGGACAGGCCTGGGCAGTGGAGTCGCGGTGCTTGCGCGACAGATAGAACGCTGCCACCAGGCTTCTGCGCTCCTCACCGGTCAACTGGGCGTCCATGTCGTCAATCGACGCGCGACGCTTGGCCAACAACTGCGTGAAGGCTTCCAGCATCAACGCATCCTTGCTCTCAAAGTGCGCGTAGAAACCACCGACGGTCAGCCCCGCCGCGCCCATGACTTCGCCCACACTCGGCTCCGCCGGGCCGCGCTGGATCAGCGCAGCGCTGGCGGCCTGCAGAATACGTTCGCGGGTCTGTGCTTTTTTATCGCTCATCAAAGCCTCCGTTTCTCATGGGGCCAATATTATTACCATAATAATATTTGGCAAGCGACAGGCATGACCATTGGTCAGAAGGGAAAAAGGAATGGGGATGAGGATTGGCCAAACGCCAGACAAACAAAAGGGCCATTCAATAATTGAATGACCCTTAAAAATCCCGCAGAGCGGGTAATCGTGGCGTCCCCTAGGGGACTCGAACCCCTGTTACCGCCGTGAAAGGGCGGTGTCCTAGGCCACTAGACGAAGGGGACACAAACCTTCTATACAACTGATCAGTGCTGAGAACTGATCGATTCAAGGACGGTGTGGCCAGACCTTGAACCTGTAAATTGGTGGAGCTAAACGGGATCGAACCGTTGACCTCTTGCATGCCATGCAAGCGCTCTCCCAGCTGAGCTATAGCCCCGGATTTTTCGTCTCGCGACGCAGCAGACCTTTCGAACTGCTTGTTGAAACTGGCGTCCCCTAGGGGACTCGAACCCCTGTTACCGCCGTGAAAGGGCGGTGTCCTAGGCCACTAGACGAAGGGGACAAAACCTTCTGTACAACCTGATCAGCGCTGAGAACTGATCGATTCAAGGACGGTGTGGCCAGGCCTTGAACCTGTAAATTGGTGGAGCTAAACGGGATCGAACCGTTGACCTCTTGCATGCCATGCAAGCGCTCTCCCAGCTGAGCTATAGCCCCTCATCGGTGAGGACGGGGCGAATCTTAATAGCGGTTTGGAAGTGTGTCAAATTTATTTTCAACATTTTCCAAAATTTTTTGCCGGGATAACAATCACTTACCGGCGAAACCCCGCAAAGCCTGGGTTTCGCCGTTACATCAGCCAGCTTAAGCGATAGCGCCCAGCAGCTTTTCCCACTCTTTGTTTTCTTTCTTCGACACACCACCAAGCAAATCAAGGGCTTGGCGCAGACGGAAACGGGTCAGGTCCGGACCGAGGATTTCCATCGCATCCAGTACCGACACCGAACTGGCCTGCCCGGTGATTGCGGCAAACATCAGCGGCATGGCATCGCGCAATTTCAGCTCCAGGGATTCCACCACCGCCTGGATCGTGGCAGTGATCGCGTCCTTCTCCCACTGGCGCAGGCTTTCGAGCTTCCACAGGATCAACTGCATCAACTGGCGCACCTGATCGCCGGAGAGCTTCTTGGACTCGAACAGCTTGGCATCCGAGTTCACGCCCCCGGCAAAGAAGAAGCTGGCAAGCGGTGCGACCTGGCTGAACGTCTCCACCCTGCCCTGCACCAGTGGAGCGATCTTCATCATGTATTCAGGGTTCAACGCCCACTGCTGCACGCGGCTGGCAAACTCTTCCACCGGCAGGTCACGCAGCCACTGGCCGTTGAGCCACGACAGCTTCTCGATGTCGAAGATCGGCCCGCCCAGGGACACGCGGGACAGGTCAAAATTGTCGACCATCTCCTGCAACGAGAACTTCTCACGCTCGTCCGGCATCGACCAGCCCATGCGGCCCAGGTAGTTGAGCATCGCTTCCGGCATAAAGCCCATGCGCTCGTAGAACGTCACCGAGGTCGGGTTCTTGCGCTTGGACAGCTTGCTCTTGTCCGGGTTACGCAGCAGCGGCATGTAGCACAGCTGCGGTTGTTCCCAGCCGAAGTACTCGTAGAGCAGGATCAGCTTGGGCGCCGATGGCAGCCATTCTTCGCCACGCAATACGTGGGTGATGCCCATCAGGTGATCATCGACCACGTTGGCCAGGAAGTACGTCGGCAGGCCGTCGGTCTTCATCAGCACTTGCATGTCCATGCGGTCCCACGGGATCTCGACGTCACCGCGCAGCATATCCGGCACCACGCACACGCCTTCGCTCGGCACTTTCATGCGGATCACATGGGGCTGGCCTGCTGCCAGGCGCTGGGCCACTTCTTCTTTCGACAGCAGCAGCGCGCGGCCATCGTAGCGTGGGGTTTCGCCACGGGCCATTTGCTCGGCACGCATCTGGTCCAGTTCTTCGGCGGTGCAGAAACATGGGAACGCATGGCCCATGTCCACCAATTGCTGGGTGTACTGCTTGTAGATGTCGCTGCGCTCGCTCTGGCGATACGGGCCGTGGGGGCCACCGACGTCCGGGCCTTCAGCCCAGGTAATGCCCAACCAGCGCAGGGCATCGAAAATCTGCTGCTCCGACTCACGGGTCGAGCGCAGTTGGTCGGTGTCTTCGATCCGCAGGATGAATTCACCACCGTGCTGCTTGGCAAAGCAGTAGTTGAACAAGGCGATGTAAGCAGTGCCGACGTGGGGATCCCCAGTAGGCGATGGCGCGATGCGCGTGCGGACGGTGGTCATGGCGGGTCTCGAATGGGCGATAAAACTAAAAGTTAAAGCAAGGGGCGAATGGTAACAGCCCAAGGCCCCCATGCTCCAGCTTGGGGCTTATGCCCCCAGTCAATCCGCCGCATTACAAATCGAAAGGCGTTCAGGCTTGCGACCGTACGCCAGGTACTCGCCAACCTTGGGGGTTACACAGGCATCGTACTCACTGAAAGAAACCCCATGTCTGTACGCACCCTCGAGCACAATAAGGTGAGTATTGGGCAAGCTATCAAACGCCCGCACTGCGCCTGTTTTTGGGGTTTGGTCATCGTATTCGGCCTGCACCATTACAATACTGTCCAGCCGCCCCAAACGGATCAACGGCACCCCTGACAATTGTGTGCCTGCCCAGGCAGAGCAATGCCTGGCAGGAAAAAAACTGCCGCCAACAGGATAGCGAACAGCGTAGAGACTTTCCTTTCCCGTCCAAAAAGCTTCGCCCGAGGCCACCGAGTCGTTGCACAACACTGTGCTACGCACGGACTCCTCGGGTGTCAGCCGTAGGGGGCCGGGAGGGATACCATTCCAGTGGGCAGGTGATCGCGTCGCCCGCAACAGATCTGCAAATGCCCTTCGCGCAGCCTGCGCCACCTCGGTATCCGGGCTGAATCGGTAGGTGCGCGCCAGTGCCAGGAGCTCAGCGTCCGATATACCCGGCCAGACCTGCAACCACCCACTGAGTGCTCGTGCCGCGAGCAGATAGTCGGCAGAACTGTAAAAGTCGGTGTCAGAACGCATGGCCACCCTGACTTCAGGCAACAGGCCCAGAAAGACCTGACGTACCCCGCTCGGATCTTCGCCCATCTGATAGACCGTCGCGTTGGCCGCAGCGTGCTGCGCGACAAAGCGTTCAAAGACTCTTTCCTTCTCGGGCGCAATATTCAAACTGGCGCCCTGGAAGCTCGACGTCCAGTCCACATTGGAGTCCAGCACCATGCGTCCGACATGTTTGGGAAACAGTCCGCCATACCAGGCCCCCAGCCAGGTACCGTAGGAATTACCGAAGTAGTGAAGCTTGGGCTCCTTGAGCTGCAGGCGAATAAACTCCATATCCCGCGCGGTCTGATCGGTATTGATATAGGGCGCAAGCCGCTGGCTGGCACAACCACGCGCCAGCACCCCGACGTTATGGTGCAACGCGGCGAAATTGGCAGGCGTTTGATCTTCGGAGAGGTCGTTTTGCGCGACGATCATTTCGTCTGATTGGCATACCAGCTGCGAATCTGCCTGGCCGCCCTGCCCTCGCGGCGTGATTGCGATCACATCATAGGCATCCACCAAATGTCGAAAGGACTCGACTCCAGACCCTTCGCCAAAGCCCTTCCACGCTGAAGCCAACACCGGGGCAAAGACAGCGTTGCCCAACGACCCTGGCCCCCCTGGATTGGTGAATATGGCACCTTCACGCGCGTGAGGTAACCGGGCATTGACGCGCGTGATGTCCAAGGCCAGGGTGCCGGCCATTGGATTGAAGTGATCGAGCGGCACTGTCGCGATACCGCATTGGGTTCGGGCGAACACATCCGGGTCCAGGCCATCAGCGGGAATGGCCTCACACGTCGGCAGCCAGCTGACACCGAGCCCTGGAGGTTGACGTATGCCCAAGCACCCGCCCAGCAACAGTATCAGCACACTGGCAGCGCAGACGCCCCCTCCAGTTGAAATCCATTTCAGTACGCGACTGCTCATCATTTTCGCCCCGTGCATAGCCCGTGAGGGGCTGGATTATCACAAGGGGTTAACCACGAAAAATGTAGGAAACAGACGAAATCTGGCTATCCGCCTTCCGAAAGATCGCCCTCAACGCGGGGATGGCCTCAAACCGCCAACAAACGCTCGCGCAACTTGCCAATCTCATCGCGCGTCTGCGCCGCCGCTTCAAACTCCAGATCCCGCGCCAACTGGTACATCTTCTCTTCCAACTGGCGAATGCGTTTGGTGATCTCGCTCGGCGAGCGCAGTTCGTTCTCGTACTTGGCGCTTTCCTCGGCAGCCTTGGCCATGCCCTTGCGCTTCTTGCTGCGCGAGCCGGGCACGGTGGCGCCTTCCATAATGTCGGCGACATCCTTGAACACGCCCTTGGGCGTGATGCCGTGTTCCAGGTTAAAGGCGATCTGCTTCTCGCGACGGCGCTCGGTCTCGCCAATCGCCCGCTCCATGGAACCGGTGATGCGGTCGGCGTACAGGATCGCCCGGCCATTGAGGTTGCGCGCAGCACGGCCGATGGTCTGGATCAGCGAGCGCTCGGAACGCAGGAAGCCTTCCTTGTCCGCATCCAGAATGGCCACCAGCGACACTTCCGGCATGTCCAGGCCTTCGCGCAGCAGGTTGATGCCCACCAGCACATCGAAGGTGCCCAGGCGCAGGTCGCGGATGATCTCCACGCGCTCCACGGTGTCGATGTCCGAGTGCAGGTAGCGCACACGCACGCCGTGGTCGGCCAGGTAGTCGGTAAGGTCTTCGGACATGCGCTTGGTCAGCGTGGTGACCAGCACCCGCTCCTCCAGCGCTACGCGCTTGTTGATCTCCGAGAGCAGGTCGTCCACCTGGGTCAGTGCCGGGCGAATTTCGATTTGCGGGTCTACCAGGCCGGTGGGGCGCACCAGTTGCTCGATCACGCGGCCGGCATGCTCGGCCTCGTAGTTACCGGGCGTGGCGGACACAAAGATGGTCTGCGGGCTGATAGCCTCCCATTCGTCAAAGCGCATCGGCCGGTTGTCCAGCGCCGAGGGCAAGCGGAAGCCGTACTCCACTAAGGTTTCTTTACGCGACCGGTCGCCCTTATACATGGCGCCCACTTGCGGCACGCTGACGTGAGACTCGTCGATCACCAGCAGCGCATCGTCCGGCAGGTAGTCATACAAGGTCGGCGGCGCCGCTCCGGAATCGCGGCCCGAGAGGTAGCGCGAGTAGTTTTCGATGCCGTTGCAGTAACCCAACTCCAGGATCATCTCCAGGTCGAAGCGGGTGCGCTGCTCCAGGCGCTGGGCTTCCACCAGCTTGTTGTTGGCGCGCAGGTAGTCCAGGCGCTCGGCCAGCTCCACCTTGATGCCTTCAATGGCGCCCATCAGGGTTTCGCGGGGCGTTACATAGTGGCTTTTCGGGTAGAAGGTGAAGCGCGGCAGCTTGCGGATCACCTCACCGGTCAACGGGTCGAAGGCCGACAGGCTCTCGACTTCATCGTCAAACAGCTCGATGCGGATCGCTTCCAGGTCGGATTCGGCCGGGTAGATATCGATCACGTCGCCACGCACGCGGAAGGTGGCGCGGGCAAAATCCATGTCGTTGCGGGTGTATTGCAGGCTGGTGAGGCGGCGCAGCAGTTCGCGCTGGTCGAGTTTGTCACCACGGTCAACGTGCAGCACCATCTTCAAATAGGTTTCCGGGCTGCCCAGGCCATAGATGCACGACACCGTGGTGACGATGATCGCGTCCTTGCGCTCCAGCAGCGCCTTGGTGGCCGACAGCCGCATCTGCTCGATATGGTCGTTGATCGAGGCGTCTTTCTCGATAAAGGTGTCGGACGACGGCACGTAGGCTTCAGGCTGGTAGTAGTCGTAGTAGGAAACGAAATACTCCACCGCGTTGTTCGGGAAGAACGCCTTGAACTCGCCGTAAAGCTGCGCGGCCAGGGTCTTGTTCGGCGCCAATACCAGGGTGGGCCGGTTGATCTGCGCAATCACATTGGCAATGCTGAAGGTCTTGCCCGAACCGGTCACCCCGAGCAGCGTCTGGTGCGCCAGGCCTGCCTCGATGCCTTCGACCATCAGGCGAATGGCTTCGGGCTGGTCGCCGGCGGGTTCAAAACGGGTGACTAATTGGAAATCCGACATAACGTACCTCTTTGAGTCACCCCGGACTGTAAACCCGTCGGGGACGAAAAAAACCACCGCCCGCAAAAATTCAGCGCGGGCCGTAGGAAAAAACCATGATAGCCCTACAAGTGGTGGCGAATGTGAGGGCTTTCAAGGCAATCCTCTGACCAGCCGTCCAGGATCAGGGTTGCAATAAGACTAACGGTCAGCAAATAAACCGAAAAACTTGGCCGAAAAGCCGTTTCGGTTGTCGCCTCAAGCCGTGATGGCCTCTATACTAGCTCCCCGTTTGTGCACCGCTCTAGTGCATTCGGCTGGAGCGCGACACGTCCCTCCTATCCCCCATAGAGCTGCCGCAAAAATGAGCCTGTTCTCCGCTGTCGAAATGGCACCACGCGATCCAATCCTGGGCCTCAACGAAGCATTCAACGCCGATACACGAACCACCAAGGTCAACCTTGGCGTGGGCGTTTACTGCAACGAGGAGGGGAAGATTCCACTCTTGCGTGCCGTTGCCGAAGCGGAAGCCATTCGCGTGGCGCAACACGCCGCCCGTGGCTACCTGCCCATCGATGGCATCGCAGCCTACGACAAAGCCGTACAAACCCTGCTGTTTGGCGCTGAATCGCCGCTGCTGGGCGCTGGCCGGGTCACTACCGTACAGGCCGTTGGCGGCACCGGCGCGCTGAAGATCGGCGCCGACTTCCTCAAGCAACTGCTGCCCGACGCCGTCGTGGCCATCAGCGACCCAAGCTGGGAAAACCACCGCGCCCTGTTCGAAACCGCCGGTTTCCCGGTACAGAACTACCGCTACTACGACGCCGCCACCCACGATGTAAACCGTGCCGGCCTGCTCGAAGACCTCAACGCCCTGACGCCGCAATCCATCGTGGTGCTGCACGCCTGCTGCCACAACCCGACCGGCGTCGACCTGAGCCCGGCCGACTGGCAGAACGTGCTGGACGTGGTCAAGGCCAAGAACCTGGTGCCGTTCCTCGACATGGCCTACCAGGGCTTTGGCGATGGCATCCACGAAGACGCCGCTGCCGTGCGCCTGTTCGCTGAATCGGGCCTGACCTTCTTCGTGTCCAGCTCGTTCTCCAAGTCGTTCTCCCTGTACGGTGAGCGTGTGGGCGCGCTGTCCATCGTCGGCGAGTCCAAGGAAGAAAGCGCGCGCATCCTGTCCCAGGTCAAGCGCGTGATCCGCACCAACTACTCCAACCCGCCCACCCACGGCGCAGCGATTGTTGCCGCAGTGCTCAACAGCCCTGAGCTGCGCGCCCAATGGGAAGCCGAGCTGGCCGAAATGCGCCTGCGCATCCGTGGCATGCGTGAGCAGATGGTGGCCGAACTGGCCAAGGCTGCACCCGGCCACGACTTCAGCTTCGTCGGCCGCCAGCGTGGGATGTTCTCCTACTCCGGCCTGAGCGTTGAGCAAGTGACCCGTCTGCGTACTGAGTTCGGTATCTACGCGCTGGATACCGGGCGTATCTGCGTGGCGGCGTTGAACCAGTCCAACATCGACGCGGTCACAAAGGCAATCGTTCAGGTGCTGTAAACCTGTAGCCGTTGCACAGGAGGGGAAGCCGATGGCTTCCCCTTTTTTGTATCCAGCCCCTAGACTGAACCTTGCCCGCCCCTTTGCAGTGAGAACCCTATGAGAAACGACGACCTGGACCTGCGTGCCGACCGCGATGAGTTGGATGACTATGCGCCGCGTGCGCCGCAACCCAAACGTCAAAAGAGCCTGGTATTGCAAGTGGCACTGGGGGTGTTCATTGGTGGGCTGGCGTTGTGGTTGGTGCAGTTGGGCGCGACAGCATTGATGGCCAAGCTCGCGATGGGCACCCTGCAATTCGGCGGCTGATGAAGATCAAAATGTGGGAGGGGGCTTGCTCCCGATGGCGGTGAATCAGTCACTGAATCTGTTGCCTGACACACCCTCATCGGGAGCAAGTCGAATCGTCGCACCGCCCCTCCCACATTAGATCTAGGTTGCAACCAGATTGCGTTCTTCCAGCAGCTTTACGAAGCTATTGAGGCTCTGCGACACCGTGCCCCGCCGCCAGATCAACCAGGTGTGCAGGATGCGAAAGCTGTCCATCAACGGCCACACACTCACCGCCGCAAACCCCGGCATATTCTCCAGCATGCTGCGCGGCATCAGCGCCAACCCCGCCCCGGCACTCACGCACGCCAACATCCCGTGGTACGACTCGATCTCGAAGATCTTGCCCGGCACCGCGCCATCCTGTGAAAACCAGCGCTCAAAGTGATGCCGATACGAGCAATTGGAGCGAAAGGTGTAGATGTTCTCGCCATTCACATCCTGCCCCCGGGTGATCGGCGCGTGATGCAGTGGCGCGATCACCACCATTTCCTCTTCGAACACCGCCACGCCTTCCAGGGTGCTGTGCAACACCGGCCCATCCACAAACGCCGCCGTCAGGCGCCCCGACAGCACGCCTTCGATCATGGTGCCGGAGGGTCCGGTGCTCAGGTCCAGCTCAACCTTGGTGTGCTTCTGGTTATACGCCGCCAGCAATACCGGGATGCGCACCGCCGCCGTGCTTTCCAGCGAACCCAGGGCGAATGCGCCTTGGGGCTCCTCCCCTGCCACCGTGGCGCGGGCTTCTTGCACCAAGTCCAGAATGCGCCGCGCATAGCCCAGGAAGTTCCAGCCGGCCGGCGACAGGCGCAGGCGACTCTTCTCGCGGATGAACAACTCAACGCCCAGGTCTTGCTCCAGCTGTTTGATACGGGTGGTCAGGTTCGACGGCACCCGATGAATCAACTGCGCGGCGGCGCTGATGCTGCCTTGTTCGGCAACAGCCTTGAAGATTTCCAACTGCACCAGATCCACGTCATTCTCCATTCGTGAATGTATTGCTTAATATTATTCAGTTTCCAGAAAAGATCCAGCCCCGTAACCTGAACCCAACTTAATCATTCAGCAGGACGGTGCCATGAACGCGACTACCCACGCCCTCTCGATCAACCCGGCCAACGGCGAAACCGTTGGCAGCTATGCCTACGAAACCGAGTCGCAATTGAATGCCGCACTCGACCGCACCACCGCCGCCTTCCGCACCTGGCGCCGTCAGCCAGTGAGCCAGCGCGCCGAACTGCTGCTGGCCCTGGCCGCCGCCCTGCGCGAGCAGGCCGAAGACATGGCGCAGATGATCACCCTGGAAATGGGCAAACCCATCGCCCAGGCCCGCGCCGAAATCGAAAAATGCGCCGGGCTCGCCGAGTGGTACGCCGCCCACGGCCCGGCCATGCTCGCGCCGGAACCGACCCTGGTGGACAACGGCAGCGCGCAGATCGAATACCGCCCCCTGGGCCCGATCCTCGCCGTGATGCCGTGGAACTTCCCGGTCTGGCAAGTGCTGCGCGGCGCCGTGCCGACCCTGCTCGCCGGCAACACCTTTGTCCTCAAGCATGCGCCCAACGTCATGGGCAGCGCCTACCTGATCCAGCAAGCCTTCAAAAAAGCCGGTTTCGCCGAAGGCATTTTTGAAGTGGTCAACGTGGGCAACGATGGGGTGTCCAAAGCCATCGCCGACCCACGCATCGCCGCCGTGACCCTCACCGGCAGCGTGCGCGCTGGTGTCGCCATCGGCTCCCAGGCCGGTGCCGCGCTGAAAAAATGCGTACTGGAACTGGGCGGCTCCGACCCGTTTATCGTGCTCAACGACGCCGACCTCGACGCTGCCGTGCAAGCCGCGCTGATCGGTCGCTTCCAGAACAGCGGCCAGGTCTGCGCCGCCGCCAAGCGCCTGATCATCGAAGCCGGTGTGGCCGAAGCTTTCACCGCCAAATTCCTGGAGGCCAGCCGTGCCCTGGTGATGGGCGACCCAACCTCGACCACCACCTACATCGGCCCGATGGCGCGCTTCGACCTGCGTGACGAGCTGCACGCTCAGGTCCAGGCCACTCTGGAAGAAGGCGCCACCCTGCTGCTGGGCGGCAACAAGGTCGCAGGCGACGGCAACTACTACGAGCCCACCGTACTGGCCAACGTCACCGACCAGATGACCTCGTTCAAACAGGAACTGTTCGGCCCGGTGGCCTCGATCATCACCGCCCGCGACGCCGACCATGCGGTTGACTTGGCCAACGACAGCGAGTTCGGCCTTACCGCCAGCATCTTCACCACCGATGCAGCAAAAGCACGCGATATTGCCAACCGCCTGGAAACCGGTGGGATCTTCGTCAACGCGTTCAGCGTGTCCGACCCTCGGGTGGCATTTGGTGGGATCAAGAAAAGTGGCTTTGGCCGCGAGCTGTCGCACTTCGGCGTACGTGAATTCTGCAACGCCCAGACCGTGTGGCTGGACCGTAAATAACCCCACTGACACAGCGCTGTAAAAATGTGGGAGGGGGCTTGCTCCCGATGAGGGTGTATCAGTCACCAGATTCATTGACTGACACACCGCTATCGGGAGCAAGCCCCCTCCCACATTATGATTTGCGGTGTTTTCAGGGCCCGGTTACTGCGCGCTAATGAAATGAAACTGCGCCTGGGTCTTCTCAACCGCGCTGCGCACCTTGTCCTTCTGCGCATCACTGCCCGAGTAGTAAATATCCATCCCCTTCAAATCCAGCCCTTCAAAAGCCTTATCGGCAATCGCCACGTCCATTGAGCTGCTGGCACCCATGATCAAAAACCCGCTATCACCCTGGTTTTTGGCACTGAGCAGGTCCTGCTTGAGCTGAGCGGCATTGGCACCTCCGGCCAGGGCCGTCGCCAACGTATCGCCAAACAAGCCATGGCTGGGGATTTTCACGCTGTGCAAACGCACCTTGGCGCCCGAAGGCAGCGACGCTACATGGGCGGTGGCCGCTTCGGTAAAGATCTGCTGATCGGTTTTACCCTGGGTGGCGCAACCGGCAAGTGTGGCGATCAGGCATAGGGCGACGAGAGCTTTCACTGTGTATTCCTTGTGTAGGGCTATTCCTTGGGCGCGCATCATAAAAGACACATCCGGCCAGCGATAGCGCCATCATCCAAACCTGTGCTCCCCCTCACGCCTTCAATCGACTACCATACCGCGCCGGTTCCCAAACGGGACTAATAGGGAATCCGAAGCGCGGCCCGCCCGCGTCAATCGGAACTGCCCCCGCAACTGTAAGTGCCGAGCCTGCTCCACACTGCCACTGAGCCTCGCTCGGGAAGGCCGGAGCCTGGCGACGACGCACCAGTCAGGAGACCTGCCGGCCCAAGCTCGATCACTAACCGGCGGGGTGTCCGGGAAGGACATCCTTGCCCTGCCCCGCTGGCAGCGTTCATGGCTGTATTTCCACACCGTACCTCCCCAGCTCACTGTACGGTCCAAATGGAGATTGCCCCATGCTGCCACGCGTTACCGCCCTGTTCGCCAGCCTTGGCTTTTGTGCCCTGGCCCAGGCCGCGCCAACTCACTACCCGCTGACGGTGCAAAACTGCGGCACTGCCGTGACCTTCCCGCAGGCACCGGCACGCAGCGTGACCATCGGCCAGGCGGCTACCGAGATGCTCTTCGCCCTGGGCGTGGGCGACACCATGGTGGGCACCTCGTTGTGGTTCAACAGCGTCTTGCCGCAGTTCAAGACCCAAAACGACCGCATCGAGCGCCTGGCCAACAACGAGCCCAGCTTTGAAGCGGTGATCGCCAAGCGCCCGCAGTTGGTGGCCGCCGAGCTGGAATGGGTGGTCGGCGCCCAAGGCGTGGTGGGTACCCGCGAGCAGTTCCACGAGCTGAATATCCCCACCTACCTGTTGCCCTCCGACTGCGAAGGCAAGGACAACCTGGTGGGCGCCGACGGCACGCGCCTGGAGCCGTTCCGCATCGAGACCATTTACAAAAGCATCAGCCAACTGGCCGAAATCTTCGACGTGCAGGCTCGCGGCCAACAACTGAATGACGAGCTCAAGGCACGCCTGGCCAAGTCTGTCGCCACTGTCCAAAGCAAAGGCCTCAAGCAGGCCAGCGCATTGGTATGGTTCTCCAGTTCCGAAATGGCCAGCGACCCCTACGTGGCCGGTCACAAGGGCATCCCCGAGTTCATGCTGCAAACCTTGGGCTTGACCAACGTGGTGAAGTCCGATGAAGAGTGGCCCGCGGTCGGCTGGGAAACCATCGCCAAGGCCAACCCGACCTTTTTGGTGATTGCCCGCATGGACCGGCGCCGCTACCCCGCCGACGACCATGAAAAGAAACTCGCCTTCCTGCGCAGCGACCCGGTCACGCGCAACATGGACGCCGTGAAAAACAACCGCATCATCATCCTCGATGCCCTGGCGTTGCAGGCCAGCATCCGCATGTTCGACGGCCTTGAACAACTGGCCACGGCCATCGACGGCTACGACCTACCGAAATGATCCGTACCCTACTCGCCCTGGTCCTGCTGTTGGCCGCCGTCCTCGCTGGCGTGGCCATTGGCGAAACCGCCATCTCGCCGCAAGTGGTGCTCCAGGTACTGGCCAACAAACTGTGGGCGGCAGGTTTTGTGCTGGACCCGATCGATGAGGGCGTGGTGTGGAACTACCGCCTCACCCGCGCCCTGGTCGCTGCCGCCTGTGGTGCGGGGCTGGCGACCTGCGGGGTGATTTTGCAGTCGTTGCTGCGCAACCCGCTGGCCGATCCGTACTTGCTGGGCATTAGCGCCGGCGCCTCCACCGGCGCAGTGCTGGTGGCCTTGATGGGCGTGGGCGGCGGGTTGGTGTCGTTGTCGGCAGGTGCATTTGTGGGCGCGATGGCCGCGTTTGCGCTGGTGATTCTGTTGGCACGGGCCAGCGGGTCGTCCAGCGGTACCGGGCAGATCATCCTTGCGGGCATTGCCGGCTCGCAGCTGTTCAATGCGCTGACTGCATTCCTGATCACCAAGTCCGCCAGTTCCGAACAGGCCCGCGGCATCATGTTCTGGCTGCTGGGCAACCTCAGCGGCGTGCGCTGGCCGTCGGTGTGGCTGGCGGTGCCGGTGGCGGTCTTGGGGCTGGCCGTATGCCTGTGGCATCGGCGGGCGTTGGACGCGTTTACCTTTGGCACAGACTCGGCGGCGTCCCTGGGGATTCCCGTGCGCCGGGTGCAGTTCGTGTTGGTGGGCTGTGCGGCGCTGGTGACGGCGGTGATGGTGTCGATTGTCGGCTCCATCGGCTTTGTAGGGCTGGTGATCCCCCACGCCGTGCGCCTGCTGCTGGGCACCGGCCACTCGCGCCTGCTGCCAGCGAGTGCGTTGGGCGGTGCGTTGTTCCTGATTGCGGCGGATGTGCTGTCGCGCACCCTGATCAAGGGCCAGGTGATTCCGGTGGGCGTGGTCACCGCACTGGTCGGCGCGCCGGTGTTTGCGCTGATCTTGATCGGCCGCAGGAACGCACGATGAGCGTACTCAGTTGCAGCGGCCTGGGCTTCAAAGTGCGTGACGTGGAGTTGCTGCGCGATATTCATCTGGACGTGCAGTTGGGGGAAACCCTTGGCATCGTCGGGCCCAATGGCTCCGGCAAATCCACCCTCCTCAAACTGCTGGCCGGGCTGCGTGCCCCGGCGTGCGGCGAGGTGCTACTGGGCGGCCAACGCCTGGGGCAACTGTCGCGCCGCGCCATTGCACAACAACTGGCGGTAGTGGAACAACAAGCCGACACCGACGACGCCATCCGTGTGTTCGACGCCGTGGCCCTGGGCCGCACGCCATGGTTATCGGCGCTCAGCCCCTGGTCCGTTGATGACGACGCCATCGTGCGCCAGGCCCTGCACGATGTGGATGCCACCCACCTGAGCCATCGGGCCTGGCGCAGCCTCTCGGGCGGCGAGCGCCAGCGCGTGCACATCGCCCGCGCCCTGGCGCAACGGCCGCAGATTCTGTTGCTGGATGAGCCCACCAATCACCTGGATATCCAGCATCAGCTGGCGATTCTGAAAGGGGTTCAAGGGCTGCCGGTGACCACCCTGATTGCGCTGCATGACCTGAACCAGGCGCTGACCTGTGATCGCCTGGCGGTGCTGGATCACGGTCGATTGGTCGCGTTGGGCACGCCGTTGGAGGTACTGACGCCACAGCGGTTGCAAGAGACGTTCGGGGTGCAGGCGCATTACCTGACAGACCCGTTTGATGGCGCGCAGATCCTGCGGTTGCGCTCGAACTGAACGACCACGATTACAAGAACACACGGGAACAAATGTGGGAGCGGGCTTGCTCGCGAAGGCGTCGTGCCAGCCACTGAATAGTTGACTGACCCACCGCATTCGCGAGCAAGCCCGCTCCCACATTTTGATCTGCGGTGACTTCGAATCTACAGCAGCCGCTGCATGTGAGTTGTCTGCCACACCGGGTCGTCTTCCACATCCACCACCTCAAACCCCTGCCTCACCCAAAAATCAATCGCCCCCGGCAAAAACGGATGGGTATGCAAGTACATCACCTCAACCCCTTGCCCCTGCGCCAGCGCTTCCAACTCGCGATACAACTGCCCCGCCAAACCAAACCGGCGAAAGGCTGGCAGCACAAACAGGCGCACCACTTCCACCGTCTTGCAACCTTGATAGTCGAGCTGAGGGAAACGCGAGTCATACGGCAGGTAACCGATGGCCGCGACGATCTGGCCGTCATTGCGAGCGACCAAAAATCGCCCGTCGCCCTTAATGTACGTGGCCTCGAATTGCGCAAGGTCACCCGGCATACCGGCGGCGCTGAGCTTGGGGAACAATTCGGTGCGCGCCTGCAACACGAAGTCCAGTACCTCAGGGAGGTCGGCGGGTGTGACCGCGTGGGTAGTGATCATCGACTCACTCGTAAGTGCCAAAAGCCGCAATCCTACTGTTTATCCAGCTTCGGCTGTGCACAAGCACCCTGCGCGCCATCCCCACCGGAAAATGAATAAACCCATGGGCCGCCTCCGGCACCCGATGCACCTGCGCCTCCGGCCAACGCTCGCCGATCAGCAGGGTGTCGTCCTTGAGCGGGTCCAACTCGCCCACAAACATCAACGCGGGCGGTAGGCCGGTGAAGTCGCCATACAGCGGCGACAACGGCGGTTGCCGACGCTCATCGTCGCTCATGCCCGGCGTGAGCATGCGCAGCGCCTCGACCATGCCTGGCCCGTCCAGCAACAACGTGTCCGGCCCGGCGGCGCGTACGCTGGGCGTGCCAGTCAGGTCATACACGCCGTAATACAACAGCGCGCCGCTGACCCGTGCCAGCAGCTCAGGCCATTGCTTCAACACCAGCAACGTCGCCGCCGCCAGGTGCCCACCGGCGGATTCGCCGACGATGATCACCGGCAGGCCCGCAAACTCCTTGGCGTTCAGCAACCAACGCGCGGCGGTGACGCAATCGTCCATCAAGCCCTCGACTGGCGTGTCGACCGCCAACCGATAATCCACCGACACCACCGCCACGTCGCAGGCGTTGACCATGCCCAGGTTGAGGTCGTCGTCCATCTGCGCATTGCCGATGACCCAGCCGCCGCCGTGGATATCCAGCACCACACCCTTGGGTTTACCGCTGGGGCGCAGGATGCGCACGGGCACCGAGCCTGCGAAGGTGCATTCTGCGGCCGGGGCCTTTTTGAGGCGTTGGCTGGCCCGCAGCAGTGCCTGGATCAAACGCGGTGTCACGCGATTGCGGATCTTGAAACGCGGCATCCACGCCAGCTTCCTGTTGAAGCGGCGCATCTCGGCCAGTTCTTGCTCGCTGGCGGGCCAGAATGGGTGAGCCATCAACGGTTGTTCCGCAGGATCGAGAAGTTCAACGCCGCCGCCACACACAGCCACGCCAGGTAAGGGAACAGGATCAAGCCGGTGATCAAATCCAGGCGTACCGCCAGCACCACCATCGTCGCCACGGTGAGCCATAGCACCGCCAGAATGATCATCCCCGCCAGGATGCGATGGGCGCCGAAGAACACCGGGGTCCACAAGGTGTTCAAGGCAATTTGCGCGGCCCATAGCGCCAGCACGGTTTGGCTGCCGGGGATCAGGCTAAGGCGGTAACCGGCCCAGGCCAGTAGCAGGTAAATGATTGTCCAGGCCACTGGGAACAACCAGTTGGGTGGGGTGAAGCTGGGTTTGACCAGGGATTGGTACCAGGCTCCAGGCTTGAAGATAATGCCGGTGCTGGCGGCAGCGGCGCAGGCGAGCAGGAAGATGAAAAAGGTCATGGTCGGTCCTTGGCTGGGTGTTTTAGCTTGGAGGTGGGGAGCATGGGTAAAAGTTCACTGCCGACCTTGCAAGGCATGCGATCAAATGTGGGAGCTGTCGAGCTTTAGCGAGGCTGCGAAGGGATCGCCGCGCACCCATTGCCTAGCACCCTACCCGCATCGCCACTCATGCTAACCAGGTTCGACAATCCTCAACCACGGCCAACGCGCCTGATAACTCAAGGCCTTCTGCTCAAACAACGCCCGCTCCGGATGCAGCGGGTTGATCCGCAACACACCCTGCTCCACATCCTCCAGCCCATACGGCGCATACACCTCGCCCGTTGCTACTTCCAACCCGATGCAGGTGCCCGCCACCAAATACCGATCAATCCCCTGCCTGGCCGTGTGCAATTGCGGATACGGCCGCCCAAACCGCTGCCCATACCAAAGGTGCACCCGCGCCTGGTTCCTCACCTCGACGTTCACCCCCAAATCCTGGAACAGCGCCTCGGCGGCACGGATAACGACATCCTCCGCCTCGTAGGACAGGTCGGTATCGAAATAGAAAACGTCGTAGTCCTTCACCCCCTGGTCAGCAGGCAAATTCGACTGATGATTCCACACCGCCTGAAACAGGCAGCCCGCCGTCAGAAAGCACTGGTCCAAGCCCAACGCCGGCAAGCGCGCGGTGATCTCGGCGTTGAGGGGGTTGGCCATGGCCAGTTCAAGCAGGGTGTCGACGGTCAATGTCATGGGCGGCTCCTTCAGGGCAAGTCCGGGTAGCCTAGGGACACAACCGCCAGCAAGCAACTGGAGCCCAACGCCCCACTTCTGGATAATGCCTGCGCCGCACCCCGCCATTGGATAAGGAAGTCTCACCCCATGAAGTTGCCGTTCCCCGCCGCCCTGCTTGCCTGCGCCCTGTGCGCACCGGCCATCACCTACGCCAGCGACGCCGCCCTGACCGACACGCTCAAGGCGTTTACCCAGTGCGATGCCGGTTTTTTCGACAGCCTCAACACCCACCGCGACACCTGGAAGGCCTACGCACCGCTTGAGCAAGACAAAGCCACCACCTGGATCGCGGTAAAAAACCGTGGCGAGAGCGACGCGAACATCGTTGCGGTCAACCCTCCATCGATTGCCGGGTTGAAGCTATTGTCGTACTTCGACCAGAGCAGCGACCTGGGCCAACTGGGCCACTACTATTACTGGGGCTTTATCGTTGAGGGCGGCATTGATGAAGTGGCCAAGCACGTCGCCCCCCTGATGTCGCAGCCCACCACGCTACAGAATGTGGGCGGCGCGTATGTGCGCAGCGAACTCAAGATGGGCGACCGCTGGCAATTGATCGTGCCCAAGCCTGGCACTGCGCCAGGCACGCAAAATGTCGAGCGCGTGTTGCTGGTGGAGCCCGAAGGCAAACAGGGCAAGCAATCGCGCATCAGCTGCTCGCTGCAAGGCGCTGTGAATGCCGCGATGCTGGTGCAACTGCGGCCCGACATTGCACCGGCCGAGTACCCCACGCAGCGTCCGGACATCTCCATCGACAGCATCCCCGTGCCGCCCGCCGTACTGACCCAACTCAATGCGCCGCTGCTGCAGCCCAAGTTCAAGACCTTGAGCTACACCTACGTGGACAAAAACAGCCCAGCCGGCAAAGCCCGCCCGGTCACGGTCGAGTACACCGCTGAAGGTGGCCTGCTCAAGAGCAACGAGATCTACAGCACAACCTTCCACGTCGAACGCCTGACCCTGGCCGACCTGATCCAGGCCAAAGGCAAGATGAACGGCATCGGCGATGAAAGCGTCGCCGTAACCCAGCACGCCGAGGTGAGCCTGCCCCAGAACTGGAACCCCGGCCAAACCCTCAGCGCCCGACTGAGCCTGGTCAACGTGCCCGCCAAGCCCAACGGCAAACCCCAAGAGACCGTCATGAACTGCACGGTTGGCCAGCGCTACCCAGCCAAACAAATTTTTGCTGAACTGACCGGTGACGCGATTGAACTGCAATGCGACCAGGGCTACTACAAGACCACACGCGCGTTTATCGAGGACCTGGGCATTTCACTGACGCTCGACTCGGTGTCCGACTCAACACCCTCGGTGTACCAGTACACCGCGCTGAAAGCTGTGCGTTAACTCACGAACAAGGACATGACCATGCCACTGCAAAAACTCGCCAGCACCCTTGCACTCGCCACCGCCGCCCTGTTGCTCACGGCCTGTAGCGAAAAACCTTCAGACGCCGACATCCAAGCCGCGCTGCAACCCCAACTGGAAGGCGCCTCGTGCGTCAGCGCCCCCATGTTCAAGGACTTCCCCGTCACCCTGAGCAACAGCTTCAGCAGCGGCACCTCCAGCGCCAACGCCCCGGCCTTCGACGCTTTGGTAGACGCAGGCCTCTTGGCCAAAAGCGACAAGACCTACACCCTCACCGAACCCGGCCGCGCCGCCCACGAGCCAGCAAGCAACGGGTTCTGCTACGCCCAGGGCTATGAGATCGCCAAGGTGCAAAACACCGAGGTCAACACCCAACAAATGGGCCCGGCCGTGGAAAAATCCTGGCTGGTAACCGTCGACATCCGCCAAAAGCCCATCGCCGCCTGGGCCAAAACCCCGTCGATTGAAAAACTGGCGCGTCATGCAGAGAACCTGTCCGAAACGCCAAAGACCTACCACGTAACCGTGGGGCGTATTAAGGGTGAGCAAGGGTTGAAGCTGATTGACCCACGGTTTTCCATCATGCGCGGCGTCAGCGTGAGCCAGGCCTACTAACACCCACCTGTGGCGAACCTAGCCCTTGAGCTCACTCGCCCGATGGCTCGCCGCGTCGTCGTACGCCACATACAACGACTCGGCGATCTGGCTCTTGATCGCCTTGGACGCTTCCAACCCCAACACAAACCCCTCAGCCTTACCGCCCGCGCGGTTGAGGTCTTCATGGGTGGCCGCGCCGGTAATGGCGTCGAGCAGCTTGGTGGCGTGCGGGCCTACGCCTTTGGGCAGGCTGATTTGGTCGATGGACATGGCGATACCTTTTAAGAAAATGATCGGTAGCGCGTGGAACCACTGCCGGGGGGGCATGGTAGACCTATCTGCCTGCCGCCTTGGGAATTTTCTGCGCGCCTCAATCCGCCGCCTCAACCTTGGTCAACGGCTGGCGCTTGGCCCATTCAAACAACTCCACCGTCGGAATGTGCTTACCGCCATCCACCCCAATCACAAAATGCTGCCAGGGAATACTCACCCCTGCCCGCTCCAGATTGGCAATGCGCATCGCTGCATGACTATCCACCGCATAGCAATCGAAGGTGTACTTGGACGACTCTTCCTTGGAGTTGTACTGGCGATACTTGACCACCACCGAACAAGTCTTCTGCGGCAAATCCGTCGCGTCACCCAACTCTGCAACATTCGCCGGTATCAACGAGCCGTTGCTGGCATTCACCAGCACCTGCTCACCGGCCTTGATCAACTTCTGCTTTTTAGGCACCTGAAACAGGCTCGTGGCCGGGTCCTTGTGCGTGCCGGCTTCCAACATAAGCGCCGTCACAATAGCCGCACGGTTGCCGACGTTCGTCACCAACACCTCCATGCGATCGAAGTCGCTGTAGGCAAGGGTGATATCCAGTTTTGAATAGTCCCCTTTAAACCAAGTCCAGGCTGGCGGCACCACCACCGACACAATGGACACAAAGGCCACGGGCAGCCCAAGCAGCAAGGTGAGTCTTTCCAGATAGCGCTTTGTTAACCTCTTCACCCCATTCCCTCTCACACGTCAAACCCAGCAAAGCCATGGTCAATGCCCAAATGATGGCACTTGCCCATCATGCCATACCCAGCAAGCAGAACGAGGTGTCACCGCTCCTGTGGCGAGGGCGCTTGTCCGCGAAGGCTGAAGGCCGCCATGTACCGCCAGAAACAGCCCATGCTGGATGCCGTCAGCGACCCGCTGGTGTTGGAGCGGGCTAAGGCGTTCATTCTGGACGGGCTGGCTCCGGGGGCTTTGTCACCGGTGTTTGCGAAGACGTTTGCGCGGGATGAGGTGCAGGACGCGCATCGGTTGTTGGAGGCGAACCAACAGGTGGGTAAGGTGGTGGTCACGGTGTAAGGGAATCGTCCTAGGACAATTCCCAAAGCGAGGCAACGGCTTGCCCGATTGCCTACGCATGCGCCAGAATCCGCCGGCTTGTGCGCTGGGGTGGTGGAATCTAAGGTTGCGCGGTCGCTGAATTTCTCGGTGATCGGGTTTAGTAGCCTGATGGTTCAATTACGTTGAGTGCATGAGCTTCATCAATCTGACACTCCTGTCGGAGCTTGATGGTGGCTGTGCGCAGGGCGCCCTCGGGCGCGCCGGCTTTGCGTAATTCCCCGGTCTACTAACCTGCGTACAGCTGCCACCCTTTCGTTTAGTAGCGATGAGGTGTCCAGCCCGACTCAGGAATTACGAATATGTTCGAAGCCACACCCAAACCTGCCGCGCTCTTTACCGTCGCACCTGATGCGAGTACCGAAAGCCTCATTACCAATAGCTACGAAACCTTTAGCTCAGTCAGTACGCTGTTGCTTGATCTGTCAGAAGAGTTAAGCGGAAAACACCGCGACACCGCGCTTGCGATTTACCAACTTAGTGAATTGGGAGTGCTACTTACAGCGAAGCTTTTAGACCGTGAAGCGCCCTGCTTCGGCTGACTGCTAGAATCCCAGAGTGCTAGTTCGTTTGATTACTGAATTGCCATACTAGAAAAGGAGCGGGTTATTTTAATAGAAAAATAGACCCGCCCCCTTTCCCGCCCATTCCTGCAAATTATTTAAAACATTCAATTTCCGCACCATGGCGATCAATCTGATGCACGTAAAAAAGGAAAATCCATTTCATAACAATCAAGAACCCTACCGTAAATAACCTCATCACCCTCGCTATGAGCAGCCAGTGTCAGATAATATTTTTTTCCACCATACTCTTGAAAAACGATCCACTCACCAGTAATTTTTTGCTTAGCTGCGCGCTCTTCATATGCACCGATAGTCATGCCATGTGCAATATAGCTAGCAAATTCATCATCTACCCAGCCTGATGTATTTCTTTCAACTGCATCCCGAATCAACTTATCTAATTTCTTGCCTCCTCCATTATCAACCCCGAAATGAACCCCAATATTTTTCACGATAAATTTTGCATCGGTAAAATGAGTTTTCATTAACCCTTTGAGAGGATCTCTATTAAAGGCCGAAGATTTTTTCGTATTCGTACGACCCTTTACACCCTCTAAATATCGAACTTCATCCATCATACGGTGAACATTAATGGTCCGGCGAAAATGCATCTGCAAAGTCTGAGCGAGGAAAACCATGCTAAAACTAGACATATCCAATCCAGAAAAACTTACGAGATCTGAGGCGAGCAATTCAAGCTCTTGCCTACCCAAAGAAACTTTTTCCAAGACTATCTCCTAACCGTGCATAACTTCCGGGATATCGCCTACCTCCCCAACAACTCCCTAACCCTCCCCCCAAGCACCTCCACCGCAAACGGCTTCGTCAGCACCCCCATCCCCTCCCCCAACTGCCCATACCCCATCACCGCGTTCTCCGCATACCCGGTAATAAACAACGTCTTCAACCCCGGCCTCAGTTCCATCCCCGCCTCCGCCATCTGCCGCCCATTCATCCCTCCGGGCAGCCCCACATCCGTTACCAGCAAATCAATATGCACATCCGAGCGCAGCAGTGTCAGCCCTGCTGCGCTGTCGGCCGCTTCGATCACGGTGTAGCCCAGCTCCCCCAGTACGTCGGCGAGCAGCATGCGCACGGTGGATTCATCGTCCACCAGCAACACCGTCTCGCCATGTTGGGCGACTTCCAGCGTCGCCTGCCCCTCCATTAACTCATCAGCGGGTGCGGCGCCGTGATGGCGTGGGAGGTAGAGGGACACGCAGGTGCCCTCGCCCACGGCGGATTGAATGTGCACTTGGCCGCCGGATTGTTGGGCAAAGCCGTAGATCATCGACAGGCCCAGGCCGGTGCCTTGGCCGATGGGTTTGGTGGTGAAGAAGGGTTCAAACACATGGGCCATCACTTCTGGCGACATGCCGGTGCCGGTGTCGGTGACGCTCAGGCGCAGGTACGGGCCTTCGGTCAGGTCGTAGGCGCGGGCAGCGTTGGGGTCGAGCCAGTGGTTGCTGGTTTGCAGTTGGATGCGGCCGCCTTCGGGCATGGCGTCGCGGGCGTTGATGCACAGGTTGAGCAGGGCATTTTCCAGTTGGCTGACGTCGGCGAAGGCGGTCCAGGCATCAATCGCGCCTAGGGTTTCGATCTGGATGCCGGGGCCTACGGTGCGTTGGATAAGTTCAGCCATGCCATACATCAAGGTGTTGACGTTGGTGGCGCGTGGTTCCAGGGTTTGCCGGCGGGAGAAGGCCAGCAGGCGTTGGGTGAGCACGGCGGCGCGCTTGGCCGAGCCTTGGGCGGCAACCATGTATTTGTCGACGTCGCTCAGGCGCCCTTGGGCGATGCGGCGGTTCATCAGTTCGAGCGCGCCGGAGATGCCGGCGAGCAAGTTGTTGAAGTCGTGGGCCAGGCCGCCGGTGAGTTGGCCGACGGCCTCCATTTTTTGCGATTGGCGCAGTTTTTCTTCGGCCTGCATGAGCATGGCGGTGCGTTCGGCAACGCGTTGCTCCAGGGTTTCGTTGAGGGCGCGCAGTTGGGCTTCGGCTTCGCGCAGGGCTTCGTCGGCGATGGTGCGTTCCAGCAGGTCGGCGGCTTGGCGGGCAAGGATGTCGAGCAGGCGCAGGTCGCGTTCGGACGGTTGGTGCGGCTCGCTCCAGTGGGTGGAGATCATGCCCAGCAGGCGGCCATCGCGGGACAGCAACGGGGTGGTCTGGGCCGAGCGGATGCCGCTGCGGCGAAAGGCGTTGAGGTCTTCGGTGTTGGCGATGTCGGGCCATTGTTCGAAGTCGGGGATGATGGCGCGTTGGCCCAGTTGTAGGGCCATGGTGCAGCTGCTGTAGGCCATGGGGCTTACCCATTGCCAGAACCCCACCGCCTCCGGTGGCAAGCCCCGTGAACACAAGAGTTGCAGTTCGCCGCCATGGCCGGACGGATGGCCCTGGGGGCACAGCAGCTGCATGGTGCCGAACTGCGAGCCGGTGATGGACACGGCGGCGTCGACGATCTTGCCGTAGAGGGCTTCCAGGTCTTGCTCGCCGATCAGGTCGAGGCTAATGCGGTGCAGGAATTCGATGTCGGACAGGGCGGTTTCCGACTCGTGGGACGAACCACGGGGAAAGGCTGCCGGGAAGGCGGTGCGCAGGGTTTTCATGGGGCTACCAAGGGAATGGCATTAGGCTATTAGCAGCGTATCAGCAAAGCTATGACCACGCGAAGCTGGCAGACGTTCGGTGCTGATCACCACAGAACGCGTGTGTGCGGCGACCGGCACCATTACACTGGCGATTTTGCGCAGGATGCGGCCATGGCTCACCTGCGTGAAGGGATTGAACCTCGTTAGCCCGCATGGAGCCCCCCCTTGAACAAATCCGCCCTTATCTGCCTGACCTTCGCCACCCTCACCGGCTGCGGCGCACTCACCGATGTCCGCTCCTTCTCCACCCCCTACGCCTCCCCCACCAGCGGCGAGACCGTGCGCCTGCGCGTGATCAGCGATGGCATGGTGCGCGGCGTGCCCAAGTCGGACTGCGTCAACTTTCGGCTACCGGGCGCGGGGGTGATGGTGGCCAAGCGCGACGGGTTTGCGAACCGCAACGGCGAAACCCTGGGCATGGCGCCGGTGGAGCGCTATTCGGATGCCACGGTGATGAGTGAACTGTTGGTACCTGCCGGGCAGCCCATCGCCTTTCATTACATTGGGAACCGCTGCTACAACATGTTCAGTTTTGTGCCGCAGGCGGGCATGGACTATGAGCTTGACGCCGCCAGCCGCTACAAGTGCGGGGTGACGCTCAAGCGCATGTTGGTCGGGAAGATCGAAGGCACCCTGGAGCCGTTGGGCGAAAGCAAGTTGTGCAATTGGGGCGATAACTTCTAAGGCCCCCCTGGCCGTCAACTGTGAATGGGCAAGGCCAAGCCGAACAGCACGAAGAACCCGCCGCAAACCTTATTGAAGCGCCGACCGGTGCGCGCCAACCACGGCCGCACCCGGTTGGCGGCGCTGGCCACCAGGTATTCCACACAAAATTCCACCACGGCGTAGGTCAGCGCGATGGCGGCCGTTTGTGCGATGAGGTTTCGGTGGGGGTCCAGGAACGGTGGAATAAACGCGGTAAACAACAGCAGCGCCTTGGGGTTGGAAATGGCCGACAGCAGCCCTTGGCGGAACAACGACCAGCGTTGCGAGCTCGACGCGCCCATCGAATCCAGGCTGATGGGCGCCGAGCGCCACAAGCCCAAACCCAACCAAATCAGGTATAGCCCGCCTGCAATCTTCAACACGATGAACCCAGTGGCCGAAGCCTGGATCAACGCACCCAGGCCCAAGGCGCACAGCGACAACACCACGGCAAAACCGAGCACGCCGCCACTGATGGTAAACAGCGTTCTGCGCCGCCCATGAATGGCGCCGTGGGTCAGCGCCAGCAAGGCATTGGGGCCTGGCACTACCGCAATGCCGCAGCAGGTAACCAGGTAAAGCAACCAAGTGTCAAAAGGCATGGTCAGGTCCAAAGGGGGAGTAGATTCAAGCCCGCATGGTGCGGTGGGTACATTCTGCATGAAAAGCGCATAATTCAGGCCTTAGCCATTCGATTAACGAATAGAGGTCAGCCCGATGCCATCCAGCGATTTGCAGATCGATTGGCTCAAGTGTTTTGTGGCGGTGGTGGATGCAGGTTCCCTGTCGGGCGCGGCCCATGAGGTCAACCGGTCGCAATCAGCGGTGAGCATGCAGATGAAGAAACTGGAGGCCGCACTGGGACGACCCTTGTTGAACCGTGGCCCCAGGCACCTGCAACTGACCGACGATGGCCAGACACTGCTCGGTTATGCCCGGCGCATGCTGGCCCTTCACACTGAAACCCAGGCGGCGTTCCATGGTGAAGCGCTGACCGGGCGCATCCGCCTGGGCGTTGCCGAAGACTACGCGGCCAAGTACCTCACCCCGGTGCTGAAACGCTTTGCACCACGCTACGCCGGCGTGGACATCGAACTGACCTGCGAACAATCGACCGCCCTGATCCCGCGGGTGCGCAGTGGCGAGCTGGACCTGGCGCTGGTGTCCAGGGACACGCCGCAGAGTGGGACATTTTTGTTCAAGGAACCGATGGTGTGGGTGGGCTCCCCCCAGTTCGAGCTGTGGCGGCGCGACCCGGTGCCCATCGCCGTCTACGAAAGTGCCAGCCTGGCACGGCGGTATGCGGTGAATTCACTGGCCCAGCAGGGCCGCCAATTCAAGGTGGTGTACAACAGCTCCAGCCTGGCGGGCCAAGTGGCCGCGGTTGAGGGCGGCTTGGCAATTGCTGCGATTACCCAGTGCACGGTGCAACCGTCGCTCCAGGTGTTGAGCGGCGAGCACGGGCTGGGGCCTATCGAGCCCATGGAGGTATCGATACTGCGCAGCCGCGCGTCCCGAGGGTCCAAGGCGGTCAATGGGCTGCATGGTTTTATCATCAGTGCGCTAAGGCTTCAGGCGTAGGCAATGTCGTAATCGTTATGCCGAACGCATCTGTAAAACTGTCAGGAATCACAGTTCCCACTTCGGTGCTCGGGTGTTCAGAGTGAATACCCAACCCTCGAGGATTTCACTATGTCCAATCCATTGTTCCCTCGCACAGCGTTGATTGCGTCGCTGGCCAGCCTTGCAGCCTGCACGTCGAGCGTGACGCCCCAGAGCGGCGCCATCATGTGCCCGGCGGTAGTCAGCATCCACCAGACCAAAGAGGCCGAAGGCTACAGCTATTTCGCCGTTGCCCCTGGCGGGGGGTGGGAGGGCGAAAACCCCTTTGCCCAAGAGCATTACCTCAAGGGGATGAGCTTTGAGTCGGCGGCGATTCGTACCGTCGCCGCGAGCCCCAGCCAGCCGGAGTATTCCTTCGTGGCTTGCGACTACGAAGGGCCAGAGCAATTTGCGTTTTTAAGAATGTCCCAGCGCTTCCCGTTTCGCCCGCGTGCGGTTGGGCCGAACTGGAGTGCCGATGACTTTTGCCGGGCCACTACGGTGGAGGCGTGCCGGTTTACCGTGTTTACTGTGGTGCCGTGAGCGGGGAAGCGGGTTTGCCCTGATGCCAGTCACTTAAAGGCTCCCTCACCACAAATGGCTGTTACCCTTTTGACCCTTCTCATTAGAGTGCTGAACATTTGGAGCCCCATGGCCTTATCCAAACGCGACACCACCCGTATCGAACGCAACCTGGTCGCCACACTCACCGAGGCCTGCGAAACCGCCAAGGCTGAAATCCCAGGCTTTGAGTGGCTGACCCACACGGTCAACTACGACGCGTTCCCGGCCAGCCTGCGGGTGATCTGGGTTTTCGATACCCAGGCCAACAAAGACCATGCTCTCGCCAGCGGGCAAGAGGCGCGCATGCGCGATCTCACCGCCCTCGCGTTGACCGAAGCGGACCTGTCAGCGAGTGCGCCTGTCTATTTCGACTGCGAAGAAGCCTGCCAGCTCAAGCACGGCGGCGACTGGCGCCTGCGCTTGGCCAAGCTGCACACGGCCAAGGGCTGACGCAATGCGCAGGCGAATACGCTGGATGTGCTGTCGTGTTCGTTAACGCGTTGCGCCCTGGGGTGAATGGGCTTGCTCACTCACCCGCAAGCCCGCCTACCAAAAGCTCTATTTAGCGAACGCGTACTCGCCACCCTGCTCCACCGCCTTGCGGTAAGCCGGTCGCGCCTGGAAGCGTTTGACCCACGCCGCCAGGTTCGGGTACGCCGCCAATTTGCCCTGGGCCCCGGCGACTTCGCCGATAAAGCTCATCTGGATATCCGCGCCACTCAACTCATCACCCAACAGGTAAGGCGCCTGCCCGAGCACGTCGTTGAGGTAGCCCAGGTAATTGGCCACTTCCGATTCAATGCGCGGATGCAGCGGCGTCCCGGCTTCACCCAGGCGGCCTACGTAGAGGTTGAGCATCAACGGCAACATGGCCGAGCCTTCTGCGAAGTGCAGCCATTGCACGTACTTGTCGTATTCAGCCGTGGCCGGGTTCGGTTGCAGGCGACCAGCGCCGTGGCGGCGGATCAGGTAGTCGATGATCGCGGCCGACTCAATCAGCACCTGGCCGCCCTCTTCGATCACCGGCGATTTGCCCAGCGGGTGAATGGCCTTGAGCTCAGGCGGCGCGAGGTTGGTTTTCGGGTCGCGTTGGTAGCGCTTGATTTCGTAGGGCAGGCCCAGCTCTTCAAGCAGCCACAGGATGCGTTGGGAACGGGAGTTATTGAGGTGGTGAACAGTGATCATTGGCGGCTCCACTGAGTGAGAAGGAATGTCTTGCAAGAGACTACGCCAACGCTGTGGAGTGCCTTTGATTAATTACCCACCATCGACCACAGTGATGCCCCTACCCCCGTGATGCTTTCACCGGCGATCAACCCCGCCGCCGCCGTAATCGCGAAACGCTCGGTAATACTTGGCCAGCGGCAGCTCACGCACCAGGTCAGCACTGCGCCCAAGGCCATCATCAGCGACACCGAGGCTGGCAATACAAAAGCCAGGCCCAATGCAGCGGCGCTGGGCAGGTAACGGGCGCGATGGGCGGGTAATGTGCTGTCCAGGATGCCCAGCAGCACGCCGACCAGGCCACCGATGGCAATTGCCCAACGAATACTGGCCGACAGTGAATCCAGCCCGTGGCTCAGGGTTTGCGCAACGGCCTTCCAGGTAGCGACCGCCGGTGCTGGCCACTCTTCGGTGAGCAGCATGGTTTGCGGGTCGGGGATCAGCGCCAGGTAAGCGAATACCCCAACAATGCTGCCAATGAAAATCCCCAGGATCTGGGCGATCACTTGCTTGTGCGGCGTAGCACCAATGGCCTTGCCCACCTTGAAGTCGTTCATCAGGTCGGTGCATTGCCCCGCCGAGCCGCCGGCGGTGTTGGCACTCATCAGGTTGATCGGCACCTGCCCCGGCGCGACGATACCGAAGCTCAGTTGGGACAGTTGCCCGATGGCGCCAATCGGCGGAATGCCCGTGGCGCCCACCACCCGCGCAGCCACGGCGGCCAGGCAGATGGCCAACGGGATGGTGAGCAGGGCCATCCACAGGTTGATGCCGAACAGCAACGCCTGCAGGCCGACCACCAGCACAATCGACAGGATAAAACCGGCAGCAGGCCCGGGCTTGGGCACCGTCCAAGGCGTACCGCCGCCGGACTGGGTGGTCCGATACAAGGCCCATAACCGAATCGCCAACGAGGCCAGGGTGGAACACACCATCAGGCTCACCCCTGGCCACAGCAGCCACTCCACCAATGCGGCAAATTGCGGGCCGCTGCTGTCGGCGGGCAGGGTCACCAGGTGCTGCGCCAACAGCCACGGGCCCAGGCCTCCCCAGGCGAGCAAGGCGCCGAGCAACAGGGTCAAGCCCACCCGAATGCCGATAATGCCGCCAAACCCCACCAGCAATAGCGAAGGGTCGGCGGTGAAGGTCAACCGCTCCAACTGAGCGCTCGGCGACCAGCGCGGGAAGGCCCACATAAAGGTGTCCACCCACTTCACCAAACCCGACAGCAACGCGGCGCCGAGCAGCACTTTCAAGCGCGTCGCCGCCTCGCGGCCGTGGTTGTAGATATGCAGCAGGGTTTCGAGTGTGGCCATGCCTTCGGGAAATTTCAGCGCCTTGTCATTGAGTAAGGACGGCCTCAGGTACCAGGCGATCCAGATGCCCAGGAAGCTCACCGAGAACACCCACGCGATCATCGGCAACGCATCCAGCTGGTTGCCCGTCAACAAGGTGTAGGCCGGGATCGGCGCCACCAGCCCGCCGGAAATAATCGACGCGGCCGCCGAGGCCACCGTCTGGTTGATATTGCTTTCATGCAGGGTCCACGGCAGCTGCTCGGTGGAGCGTTTGGCCAAGCCTTGCCAGATCGCATACCCCACCAGCAGGGCAATGATCGACATGTTGAATGACCAACCGATCTTCAACCCGGCGTACACATTGGAGGGTGTCAACAAGACGCCAAGCACAGTGCCGGTGACGACGGCGCGCAGGCTGAGTTCACGGATGACGGGGACGGGCTGGGGCAGTGAGGTCATGCGGAGTCCTTTCGGCAAGAGCGCAGGGCGACCTAACAAGGGAGCCCTGTATGCCTGGAAGGTTCATCCCCGGCCGTAATCACAGCCTCTAAAAACCCAGACCCAACGTTGAAATGCAGTCAAATGTGGGAGCGGGCTTGCTCGCGAATACGGTGTGTCAGTCAACCCATTCAGTGACTGACACACCGCCTTCGCGAGCAAGCCCGCTCCCACAAGGGGTACTCAGCTCAGGCGGAACCTTGCGGTGTTATCACTCAAAGCCCGGCTACCTTTGCTCAAGGTATCAGCCGCCGCGTTGACTGCTCGGGCCCCCTCGAGCAAACGCCCCGCCGCCTGGTCCACCTGTTGGATAAGCTCAGATCCAACGTTGAAATGCAGGCAAATGTGGGAGCGGGCTTGCCCGCGAATACGGTGTATCAGTCAGCCCATTCAGTGACTGACACACCGCCTTCGCGAGCAAGCCCGCTCCCACAAGGGGGACTCAGCTCAGGCGGAACCTTGCGGTGTTATCACTCAAGGCCTGGCTACCTTTGCTCAAGGTATCCGCCGCCGCGTTGACTGCTCGGGCCCCCTTGAGCAAACGCCCCGCCGCCTGGTCCACCTGTTGGATAACCTCAGATCCAACGTTGAAATGCAGTCAAATGTGGGAGCGGGCTTGCTCGCGAATACGGTGTGTCAGTCAACCCATTGAAGTGACTGACACACCGCCTTCGCGAGCAAGCCCGCTCCCACAAGGGGGTACTC
>NZ_QUZU01000032.1 GCF_004682055.1 Pseudomonas kairouanensis
CCAGAAAAGTTATTGCCGCTGCCTCGTTTGGCTATCACGTCGACTAGAAGCCTTCCTCCCTGATCAGTTCAATCAACGCCCTCAACCCCGCCGGTACATGACGCCTTCCTGGGTAATAGAGGCGTAGCTTCTCTAACGATGGTGTCCATTCTTCCAAGACACGCACCAAGGTCCCTGCCGCCAGGTCCGCCGCCGCATTCCACTCCGTCAAATAGACCAACCCTACCCCTGCCCGAGCAGCCTCAAGCATCAGCGTTGGGTTATCCAGGGTTATGGGCCCCTGTACATCCACGGTAATGGCTTCGCCGTGACGCTCGAACTCCCAGCGATAAATCGCACCGCTCGGCATTCGGGAACGGATGCATTCGTGAGTGTTTAAGTCCAGTGGATTCAATGGGGCAGGGTGATTGGAGAAGTAAGCAGGGCTACCCAGTACCGCAAAACGCTGTCGGGGGCTGATATCAACAGCGATCATGTCCTGGGGAATGCTGTCACCCAAGCGAATCCCGGCATCAAAACCTTGGGCGACGATATCAACCAGACGTCCCTCAGTAACAATATCCAGCTTCATTTGTGGATAGCGACGCATGTACTCCAAAAACAGCGGCATCACCTGTTTGGCTGCCCCTGCTGAGGTGTTTAGGCGCAAGGACCCGCTCGGCATTGCCTGGCGATTACCGGCATGCTCCAGTGCCACGCGGATGGTCGAGAGGGCCGGCGTAATGGTGCTTACAAATTCGGCGCCCACTTCCGTCAACGAAACACTGCGGGTCGTGCGGTTAAACAAGCGCACGCCCATTCGCGCTTCCAGCCCGGCAATCGAGTGGCTCAACGCCGACGTCGATACATTCAACTCAGTCGCCGCTGCGCGAAAACTTCGATGGCGAGCCACGGCCAGCACCGCTTCCAATTCGTTCAGCCCAGAGGTATTCATTGTCCTGTATCGCTCATTAGCTCGTGCCGGTTTGTACGGATTATCAGGTCAATCATAGTGGCTTACCGTAGCGTCTACCAACTGAGTCCCTGCGGAGCGCCCATGCAACAGATCAACCAGATCTACATCAACGGCCAATTTGTAACGCCTCACGGCACGGAATTGTTCGACTTGTACAACCCGGCGACGGCCAAGCCCATAGGCCACGTCAGATTGGCCGATGAGCAGGATGCGCTGGACGCCATCCAAGCAGCCAAACAGGCCTTCCCCAACTTCTCCCGAACCACTAAAGCAACGCGTATCGACTACCTCAAGCGCATGCACGCCGCTGTGGTGTCAGTAGAAGCCGAACTCACTGCCGCAATCATTGAGGAATACGGTGCCCCCATCGCCCGTGCGGTCTGGATGGCCAGGCATGCGGCGAATGTTCTGTTGGATGCCGCGAATGTGCTACAGGATTACCATTTCACACAGCGCATTGGCAGTGCTGACGTCACGATGCAGCCTCTTGGCGTTGCCGGGCTCATCACCCCCTGGAATAGCAATGCGGGTTTTATCTGCGCAAAACTCGCTGCTGCACTGGCAGCAGGTTGCACGGCAGTGATCAAGCCCAGTGAAATGAGCGCCCTTCAAACCGCCATCGTCACGCGGGCGCTGCATCAGGCCGGGTTGCCTGCCGGTGTTTTCAATATTGTTACCGGCAGGGGCGAAACCGTAGGCGCCTTGCTGAGCAAGCACCCCGATATCGCCAAGGTTTCGTTTACCGGTTCAACTGCTGTGGGCAAGCACATCCTGCGTGCCGGTGCTGAAACCCTGAAACGCATCACGTTGGAATTGGGGGGCAAGTCGCCGGTACTGATTCTCGATGATGCAGACTTCAAACAAGCCGTCCCCATGGCGTTGCAAGCCGGCTTCATGAACAGCGGACAAGCCTGCGTTGCCGGAACCCGAATGCTTGTCCCTGAGCACCGCTTGGCTGAAGTCGAAGCATTGATTGTCGAGCAAATCGTCAACATTCACGCAGGCGATCCCCAAGATTCAAACACCAGTGTCGGCCCCATGGTCAGCCTCAAACAATGGCAGCGCGTTCAGCACTACATCCAGATCGGGATTGAAGAGGGCGCGCACCTCCTGGCGGGAGGCCCCGGCCTGCCGGATGGCATCGAGGCCGGTTGGTTCGTCAGACCCACTGTGTTCAGCCGCGTCACCAATCAAATGAAAATCGCCCGCGAAGAGATATTCGGCCCGGTGCTTTCGGTCATTACCTACAAGGATGAGACACAAGCCCTGGCCATTGCCAACGACACACCTTACGGCCTCCAGGCCTACATCCTGTCCTCCAACGCGCCAAAAGCCCACGCGCTGGCCGCTCATATCGACGCTGGCCGCGTGCTGATCAACACCCTGGCCCACGAGCCCCGCGCCCCTTTCGGCGGTTTCAAACAATCTGGTATCGGTCGGGAATACGGCACATTCGGCTTGGAAGCCTTTATGGAGCCAAAATCCGTCCTGTCTTGATAAAACAGCATGCCGTTGGGGAAATCGATGCAAAGTGTTTCTGCATTTTTGGTATGGTGCAGCACATTTTCACAGGGATAGGCCTTTCTTCCGCAGGATGCGGCGTCGATTTTTTTCAACGAGATGCTGTAGAAATGCCAGAGCCCATACCTATCAAGGATCACGAAAAAGAAAACCGACTGGTCAACAAGCGCCTGCTCGCCTGCGCGTTGTTGGTGATCGGCATCACCTGCGCGTTGGTGGGACGCATGTATTTCCTGCAGGTCGTACAGTTCGACTATCACTCCACGATTTCCGAAAACAACCGCGTGCATGTGCTGCCGATCACGCCCACGCGCGGCCTGATCTACGACCGCAATGGCGTAGTACTGGCCGATAACCGCCCCAGCTACAACCTGACCATCACCCGCGAGCGCACCACCGATCTCAAGGGTGAATTGGACGCCATCGTCAATTTGCTGCACCTGCCCGCCGAAGACCGCGCTGTCTTCGACAAAGCGCTGAAGCAGGCACGTCACCCCTTTGTTCCGGTGACGCTGTTTTACGAGTTGACCGAAGAACAGATCGCGCTACTGGCCGTCAACGAGTTTCGCCTGCCAGGCGTCGACGTAGAGCCGCAATTTGTCCGTCACTACCCGTTGGGCGCTCATTTTGCCCACTCCATTGGCTATGTGGGGCGGATCAACGAGAAAGAGTCCAAGGCCCTCGATTCCGTGGAGTACCGTGGCACGCAGTCCATCGGCAAAACCGGCATCGAGCGCTTCTACGAGTCCGAATTGCATGGCCATGTCGGCTATGAGGAGGTCGAGACCAACGCTCAGGGCCGCGTACTGCGCGTGCTCAAGCACACTGACCCGATCCCCGGCAAAAACATCGTATTGAGTCTCGACGTCCATCTGCAGGAAGCTGCCGAAGAGGCCCTGGGTGACCGCCGTGGTTCCGTTGTAGCCCTCGATCCGCAAACGGGCGAAGTACTGGCCATGGTCAGCAAGCCCAGTTTCGACCCGAACCTTTTTGTTACGGGCATCAGCTTCAAGGAATACGCCGCGCTGCATGATTCCATCGACCGGCCGCTGTTCAACCGTGTGCTCAGAGGGCTTTACGCCCCAGGCTCGACCATCAAGCCCGAAGTCGCGATCGCCGGCCTCGACAGCGGTGTGGTCACCGCCCAAACCCGCGTGTTCGACCCTGGTTACTACCAGTTGCCAGACTTTGACCACAAATACCGCAACTGGAACCACAGCGGCGACGGCTGGGTAGACATGGACGCAGCCATCATGCGCTCCAACGACACCTATTTTTACGATTTGGCGCACAAGCTGGGTATCGATCGCCTGCACGACTACCTGGCCGAGTTCGGGCTTGGCCAGAAAGTCTCGCTGGACATGTTCGAAGAGTCCGCCGGCCTGATGCCATCCCAGTCTTGGAAGCGTGCCACCCGACGCCAACCCTGGTTCCCCGGCGAAACCGTGATCCTGGGGATCGGCCAGGGCTATATGCAAGTCACGCCGCTGCAGCTGGCCCAGGCCACCGCGCTGATCGCCAACAAAGGCGTGTGGAACCGACCGCACCTGGCCAAGACCATCAACGGCGTGCCGCCGGTGGATGAAAACCCGATGCCCAACGTCGTCCTCAAGGACCCGCGCGACTGGGAACAGGTCAACCACGGCATGCAACTGGTCATGCACGACCCACGCGGTATCGCCCGCGCGGCCGCCCAAGGTGCGCAATACCGCATCGCCGGCAAGAGTGGTACGGCGCAAGTGGTGGCAATCAAGCAGGGCGAGCGTTATGACCGAAACAAGACCCTTGAACGCCATCGCGACAACGCCTTGTTCGTCGGCTTTGCACCCGCCGAGCACCCGAAAATCGTGATCTCGGTGATGATCGAAAACGGCGAGGCCGGTGGCCGCGTGGCAGGCCCGGTGGTGCGGCAGATCATGGATGCCTGGCTGCTCGACCAGGAGGGGCACCTGAAGCCCCAATATGCGACGCCGGCCAAGGCGCCTGGAGACCCAAAGGTTTGACTCAGGCTTTCCATTCGCCCCACTGCTCTATGCCTTCATAGGCAAGCCAGGGCACACCGTGGGTTGTCCAGATGTGCGAAGTGGGCCTGGCGCCAGGGTCGTTATCCAGCGTCGCCACTCGCACAATGACATGGGGCTGATGCAAACGCTCGGCTATCAGATGAGAGCCGCACCGCGAGCAGAAATGCCTGAACTTCCCCGGCGAAGATTCATACGACGACAACAGCGACTGGCCCTGAGTCCAGCGAAAGTGTTCGCGCATGACCCCCGCCGTTGAAGCGAAGGCCGCTGCGTGAACCTTGCGGCAGCTTTGGCAATGGCAGTGGCTGATGGGCATATCCAGGCTGTCCAGTTCGTACTGCACGGCCTTGCAGAAACAACTTCCATGGAGTTGTTGAGTCATAGGTGCGTCGCCTTGAGGGAGATTCAGCAATCTACCTTTCGCGACCCTGATGCGCACCACTTCAAGCGCCAGAACTTCCAGTACGACGCTATGGGCACCTTTAACGACGTTGCCTGGGTCGAGCCGCGTTATGGGATGGTCAATGCCAATGCGCAGCCGAAAAGGTTGCGCATTGTTCGATGTCGCCTACTGTCAATGGAGGAGGTGACATATGCACGTATTGGATCGCATAGAACGAAAAGTGCTGCTTAACGCTTCACGTAAACAGGTGTGGGAAGCCTTGACCGACGCCGAGCAATTCGGCAAATGGTTTGGGATCGCCCTCAAAGGCAAAACCTTCACGGCGGGGCAAACCCTGGAAGCGCCGATCACGTATCCGGGTTACGAACATGTGATGTGGAAAGCCAAGATCGAGCGCATCCTGCCGCAAACGCTGTTCTCGTTCTGGTGGCATCCCTTTGCGGTAGACGCAGGCGTCGACTATGACAACGAAACCCCGACCCTGGTGGAGTTCACCCTTGAGGATCGCGCCCCTGGCATTCTGCTGCGGGTGGTCGAGTCTGGTTTTGACACCGTGCCCGAGGCCCGTCGGCAGAAGGCCTTCAAGATGAACTCCCGTGGCTGGGATGAGCAGATGGGCAATATCGAAGCCTACCTGGGCCAGGCGTAATTCAAACACGGCAGTAGTGAGCGGGCGTGCCCGCTCACTGCCGGTTAGAAGTCCACGGTTGCCGACAGTTTAGCCACACGCGGATCGCCCTGGGTCAGGTAGCCGCCCAGTGCCGATTCCCAGTATCGGGTATTGGCGACGTTCTCCACCGTAGCGCCCAGCGTCACGTCACGCTGATCCACTTTGAAGCTGTAGCGTGCGCCCACGTCGAAGCGGTTCCACGCTGGCAGGCTGAGGTTGTTGGCCGCGTCGGCATACTGGCCGCCGGTGCGCAGCATGCGCCCGTTGACGCTCACGCCTTGCAAGCCCGGCACATCCCAATCCACCCCGGCATTGAGTTGGAACGATGGCACGCCCACCGCCCGGTTGCCGTCGTTGGCGCCGCCGGCGGTGCCGCTGACTTCGGTGTGGATATACGTTGCGCCACCCAGCAAACGCAGGCCTGGTACCGGCTCACCGAAAACGTTGAGTTCTACGCCCTTGTTGACCTGGTCACCCTGGAACACAAAGGTGGCGGTACCGTCCGCATTCAGCGTGGAGTAACCCTGGGTTGGTTGCTCGATGCGGTAAACACCCAGCGTCGCGCCGTAGCTGCCCATATCCACCTTCACGCCGGCTTCGGTCTGTTTAGAGCGGGCGGGGGCGTAGGTCTGGTTTTTGTTGGTGACGGTGGCGTTGCCAAACACGGTAGGCGCCGTTGGCCCGGAAGCGAGGCCTTCGATATGGTTGGCATAGAACGACACATGCTCCCACGGCTTGAACACCAGGCCATACACCGGTGTGGTGACACCCTTGGCGTAGTTGGCGGTGCGCGTACCGGTGCCGTAGGCGTAGCCCTGCACCAACAGTTCCTGACGACGCAGGCCCGCGGTGAAGAGCAAGCGGTCATCCATAAAACCAAAGGTGTCCGACACCGCCGCACTGCGAGCGAAAGTCTTGGCGGTGATGCCTGGGTCGTTCATGTCGCCGCCGGTGGAGCCGCCCTTGACCGGTTCAGCCACATCGACTGGGTGGTAGATATTGCTCGCATGCTCGGTGAAGTCAAAGTCATAGGCGTTGCGCGCCTGGGTCCAGATACCCGTCAGGCCCAGGTTCAGCGAGTGGCTGACCGGGCCGGTCTGGAACTTGCCGTTGAGGCCGGCCATCAGGCTGGTGTTGTCTTCCTGGTGGGCAATGCGCGAGCCGGTCACCGTGGCGTTGCCGGCGGTGTCATTGAGGGTGGTGGACGAATAGCGGCCTATTTCATCGGTGTGCTTGGCGCCGCCGGCGACATAGGCGGTCCAGTTGTCGTTGAGGTCATACTCGGCACGCAGCATGCCGAAGGTGTCTTCCAGGCTGGTGGTGGCCCAGCTTGGGGCGTAGTTGGTGTCGGCCGAAGGGGCGTTGGGGATGTGGGTCAGGTCGCTGCCGAGAAACACCGAGTTACGCCCGCCGTTGACCTGCTGCTTCTGGTACACAAAGTCCCCCGACAGGCGCAGCGCATCGCCGCGATAGTCCAGGCCCACCGAAAACAGCTTGGAGCGCTGGTTCTCGTGGTCGATGCCGGTATCGCCTTCGCGCTGGGAAATATTCACCCGTGCGCCAAAGCGGTTGTCCTCGCCAAAGCGCTGGCCGATGTCCAGGTGCTCGCCAATCCGGCCGTCGTTGCTGATGTCGGTGCTGAAGCGGCGTAACGGCACATCATCGGCGCGCTTGGGTTGCAGGTTCACTCCGCCACCGATGCCCGAACCGCCTGGGGTTACACCGTTGATAAAGGCGTTGGGGCCCTTGAACACCTCGACCCGCTCCAGGGCGTCGGTGGACATCAGTTGGCGCGGCAGGATCCCGTATAGACCGTTGAGGGAAATATCGTCGCCATTGAGGGGCAGGCCACGAATCACAAAAGCCTGCGATTGGTTGCCATAGCCCGAAGCCTGGCGCACGGAGGAATCATTGAGCAGCACATCGCCGATGGTTTCGGCCTGCTGGTCGCGAATCAGTTGTTCGGTGTAGGAAGACATGCTGAACGGCACGTCCATGATGTCCTGGTTGCCCAGCACCCCCAATTGGCCGCCGCGTGCCACTTGGCCGCCGGCATACACCGGGGGCAGGGCGCTTGGCGCAGGGGCTTGGGCGCTGATGGTGGTGGCACCCAATTGCAGTGTGTTGTCGTCCTGACGGTTGTTCGCATCCTGCGTGGTGGCTGGGGTGGCGGCGTGAGCGGTAAGGCTCAGGGCGCAGCAAAGGGCGAGCAAGGTTGGACGAAACGGCACAGCGAATGGCGTACAGGTGGGCATGGTCGATCCTGACGGCGAACCGTCAATGTGAGGAAAGGGCAACAAACGTTGCGCGTCCTCGCTGCGCGGATACGACTCCGGTGCGAATGATAGTAATTGTTATTAGCATGCCGCAACAAATATTTACGTGCCCGGTCTGTGTGCCTGCATAGCCGAGTAGAATCACGCCCTGAAAGCGATTCCTGAGGTGCGGTACGGTGGATTTACAGCAGGGTTTTGTCCTGACCCGGCATTGGCGCGACACCGCCTTGGGCACCGAGGTCAGCTTCTGGCTGGCCACCGACGCGGGCCCGAGGTTTGTCCGCCTGCCCATGCAGACCTCCGTGGTGTTCATCCCCGAGGCCCACCGCAAGCCGCTGGATTGGCTGCTCAAGGGCGAGCGCGAGATTGAACTGCGCCCGCTGCAACTGTGCGATTTCCATCACCGCCCGGTCCTGGGCCTCTACACCCGCCAGCACCGCCAATTGATGGACGTGGAAAAACGCCTGCGCGCTGCCGGTGTGGACGTGTACGAAGGCGACATACGCCCGCCAGAGCGCTACATGATGGAGCGTTTCATCACCGCGCCCGTGTGGTTTGGCGGTACCCCGGAGGCGGACGGCACGCTGGTGGAGGCGCAGATGAAACCTGCGCCCGAGTACCGTCCGCCGCTGAAGCTGGTGTCCCTGGACATCGAGACCACCGCCCAGGGCGACCTGTATTCCATCGCCCTAGAAGGCTGCGGCGAGCGCCAGGTGTACATGCTCGGTCCGCCGAACAAGCGTGACGCCGTCGACTTCAAGCTCGACTATTGCGACACCCGCGCCCAACTGCTCGAACGCCTCAACCAGTGGATTGCCACCCATGACCCCGACGCGATCATCGGCTGGAACCTGGTGCAGTTCGACCTGCGCGTGCTCCACGAACATGCCCAACGCCTCAACGTGCCGTTGCTGCTTGGCCGTGGCGCCGAGCCCATGGCCTGGCGCGAGCATGGCAGCCGTAGCCACTACTTTGCGGCAGCGGCGGGGCGCTTGATCATCGATGGCATCGAGGCTTTGCGTTCGGCCACTTGGAGCTTCGAATCCTTCAGCCTGGAAAACGTCGCGCAAACCCTGTTGGGCGAAGGCAAGGACATCTCCACACCCTACCAGCGCATGGACGAAATCAACCGCATGTTCGCCGAGGACAAGCCCGCCCTGGCGCGCTACAACCTCAAGGACTGCGAACTGGTCACGCGGATTTTCGCCAAGACCGAGCTGCTCAAGTTCCTGCTGGAGCGGGCCAGCGTCACCGGTTTGCCGGCCGATCGCAACGGTGGTTCCGTCGCCGCCTTTACCCACCTGTACATGCCGCTGATGCACCGCCAGGGTTTCGTCGCGCCGAACCTGGGGGACAAACCGCCCCAGGCCAGCCCCGGCGGTTTTGTGATGGACTCACGCCCTGGTCTCTACGAATCGGTGCTGGTGCTGGACTACAAAAGCCTGTACCCGTCGATCATCCGCAGCTTTCTCATCGACCCTGTGGGCCTGATCGAAGGCCTCAAGCATCCGGATGACAGCGACTCGGTGGAAGGCTTTCGCGGCGCACGGTTTTCCCGCACACGGCACTGCTTGCCGTCCATCGTCGCGCGTGTGTCAGAAGGCCGCGAAGAGGCCAAGCGCGAGCATAACGCGCCGCTGTCCCAAGCCCTGAAAATCATCATGAACGCTTTCTACGGCGTGCTTGGTTCCAGCGGTTGCCGGTTCTTCGACACGCGGTTGGCGTCATCGATCACGATGCGTGGCCACCAGATCATGCGCCAGACTCGCGCACTGGTTGAGGCCCAGGGTTTTGATGTGATCTACGGCGACACCGACTCCACCTTCGTCTGGCTCGGCAAGGCCCATTCCCAAGAGGACGCGGGCCGCATCGGCCGTGAGTTGGTGCAGCACGTCAACGCCTGGTGGCGCGCTCACCTGAGCCACGAATACGGCCTGCAAAGCGCCCTGGAACTGCAATACGAAACCCACTTCAGCCGCTTCCTGATGCCGACCATTCGTGGTGCGGAGGAGGGCAGCAAAAAACGCTACGCGGGCCTGGTGATGCGCAGCGATGGCACTGAGGAAATGGTCTACAAAGGCCTGGAAACCGTGCGCAGCGACTGGTCGCCCCTGGCCCGGCGCTTCCAGCAGGAGTTGTACCAGCGCATTTTCCACCGCCAGCCGCACCAGGACTATATCCGCGACTACGTGTGTCGCACCCTGAGCGGTGAATTCGACGAGTTGCTGATCTACCGCAAACGCCTGCGCCGCCGCCTGGACGACTACGAACGCAACGTGCCACCCCACGTACGTGCCGCGCGCCTGGCCGATGACTACAACGACCGCCTGGGCCGTCCGCGCCAGTACCAGCGCGGCGGCTGGATCAGCTATGTGATCAGCGTCAACGGCCCGGAACCCTTGGAAGTGCGACAAGCACCCATCGACTACGATCACTACGTGACCCGACAATTGCAGCCAGTGGCCGACGCGATCCTGCCGTTCGTGGATGACGATTTCAGTACGCTCGTGGGCGGGCAAATGGGCCTGTTTTAAACGTTGGGAAAGGAGGAAAGCCCCCATGTACACGCTCTATGGCATCGACGAATCCGGCTCCTGCATGATCGAAATCGCCCTGCAGCGTTGCGCGGTGCCGTGGCAACGGGTCGATGCGGCCTCGTGGGCCAGTGGCGAGGGCAGTGACGAACTGGCCCGCATCAACCCCCTCAAACAAGTCCCCACCCTGATCACCCCCGATGGCCAGGTACTGACCGAGAGCGCTGCGATCATGATTCACCTCGGGTTGGAACATCCCGCCTCTGAATTGCTGGCCGGCAACCGTGGGCAGATCATCCGTGGCCTGGTGTACATCGCCGCTAACTGCTACTCGGCCATCGGCATCATCGACTACCCGCAACGCTGGCTGGGTAACGTCAATGAGACGGTACAGGCGCAACTGGTCACGGGCACCCGGCGTTACCTTCACCAGGCCTGGGTGGTGTTTGCCGATCAGTTTGCCGAGCAACTGCTGGCGCCCAGCGGGGTGCCCAATGCCTTGGGTATCACGGCCGCCGCGGTGTCGCGCTGGGACGCTGCGCGGGAGGCTTTGAGCGGCCTGGCACCGGGCTTTGCGCAAACCCTGGCGCAGGTGGACGCCGACCCCGTCGTAGCACCCGTGTTTGCACGGCATTGGCCTGAGTGGAAGGTCTCATGATGTTTCCGTAATCAGTGGAAACAATCACCGCCAACCGCGCCGAACCCCTTGCTTCACGGGCGTCCTGGCCTACGCTTTCTTAAACCGCTGTAGGAATCATCCTTGAATTTGACTGTCGCAGACATGAAACTCAAGAACCCTGCATGGAATTCAAAGGAGGTGCGCATGCTCATCCGGTCGCTGACCCTGGCTACCTTGATGGCTTTTACGGGGCCGCTGTTGGCCGCTGAGGATATCAACCCGCTCAAGCAAGACCTGGGCAAGGCTCGACCGCTGGTGGTCGTGGAGCTTGATTCGGGTAACTCCACCTTGGCGACCCTCCAGAAGCAACTGGACGAACCGGCCAACAAGCAGGCGTTTGAAGAGCGCAGCATGGTGTTCTACACCGTGAAGTTCGGCAGCATTGGCGCCGAAGGGGAAAAGTTCGCCAAAGAGGCCAAAGACAACAAAAAGCTCACGCCACCTGAAACCAACGCCTTGATCCGCGCCCTCAAGCTCGGCGCCGGCAGTGGTACCAAAGTGATCCTGGTGGGCAAGGACGGTGAGAAAAAACTCGAGAAGAACGTGCCGCCGGATACCCTCGACCTGAAGGAATTCTTCACGACCATCGACCAGATGCCGATGGCTGAAAAAGAAGCAGCCGCTGCCGCAGAGCCCGAGCCCGTTGCCCCCGCGCCGACCAAAGGCGCCAAAGCAGTTAAACCGGGCAGCAAGCCAGCGCCACAACAACTCGACGATTGACCTGATCCAGCCTGAGCGTTGGATCTCTGTGGGAGGGAGCAGGCGCCCTCCCACAATGCTTCAACGTTGTTCTTCAGGTTGCTTGCGCACCGGAAACGGAAAGTAGAAAAACCGCAAGAACGCCACCCGCTTGATCACTTCCCCGATCAACAACGGCGCCACCACCGCCACCACCCACCCCACGCATGCCGCCGCAAACGGGGGCAGCCCCACACGCTCCATCAAGTCGAAGGTCTTGTGCTGGATCTCCCCATGGAAGATCAGCAGGATCAACGTGGACTGGCCAATGTAGGTCATCGCCCGCGTGAGCACGCTCGACACCATGAGCACTCGCGCCAGCGCCCAGCACAGGTAAACCCCGATCACCGCCAGCAGGCTGGTCCACAACCAATGGTCATAGCGCCGTTGCGCCAGGTCCATGGTGTCGCCGCGCCAGAGGAACACTGCCGCAAACAGCAGCGCCGAAATCACCAGCGTCAGCAGCGAACCTTCATGCCGGCGCAGCCAGTCCCGCAGCAGGTAGCCCAGGATGAAACAGGCGCTGCTGATCAAGGTGATATCGATGCTGAAGGGCAGCCCCGGCAACACCCAGGTTTGGCCACCCACGGTCACCGGCAGTTGCCAGAACAACGGCAGTATCAACGTGCCGACCCACAGCATCACTGCCATCAATGCGCAATTGGCTGCCAACGGCAGGCGCTGGATCAGCCGCAGCCCCCCCCAACTGAACAGGAGCACCACCCAGAAGTGCGGCAAAAACCACAATGCTTGCCACGGGATGGTGTCCACCGAGGCATACAGCACGCCGCCGATATCCGGCAACAGCGGCTGGCCGCGCAGCACGTCGCGTACGATCACATACAGCAACATGGTGAAGAAAAACGGCTTGAGCAGGCCGTCGGCCTTGCGCACCGCCATCTCGCCGAAGGGCTGCTCCGGCTTGAACAACACGCCGGACAAAAAGAAGAACAGCGGCAACACGAACGAGGCCAGGATCGGGTACATCAGGTCTGGAGAGGTGGCCACAAACCAACTGTGGGCATACACGATCACCAGGATGCCGATGCCTTTGGCGATGTCCATTTGAATCCAGCGATTTTTCACCTGATCACCTCTCTGCCAGACACCCGGCTCCCTGTAGGAGCGGGCTTGCCCGCGAAAAACTCACATCCAGCGCGTTCATTCAGAATGCCCGCGTCATCATTAACGACCTTCGCGGGCAAGCCCGCTCCTACAGGGAAATGCGTCATGCCTTGCGCCATGGCTTGAGCCACAACCCCATCCCCAGTAACACCACGGCGCCGGCCAGGGTGCTCAGGCCCAGTTGCAGCCACACGCCTTCAATACGGAATAGCGCCAGTGCCGCCAAGCCCATCAGCACGGCGCTGAGCAGCCAATGGCGTGCCCACGGCAGAGCATCGAGCAGGGCCTGGCGCTGCATCAGCAGCAACGCCGTGCAGATCACGCCCGCCAAGGCTGCCAAGGGGATACCCGCCAAGCCGAACACAAAGGGCAGGGCACCCAACAGCAGCACGTTGACCAGGCTGCCGAGCAGTTCGCAGCGCAGTGGCTGGCGCGTGTCGCCAGCGGCGTAGGCATAGCGGGCGAGCAGGGCGTTCCAGGCGCCGAACACCAGCGGCACGGCAAACCAGGCCAGCAACAGGGGCAGCGGCGAATCGGCCGATTGCTTGGGCAGCAACAACGCCACCAGGCTCGGCGCCGCCGCCACCAGGCCGACACCGGCAGGCAGGGTCAGCAGGCTGGCGGTTTGCACGCCACGTTTGAGCAGGGCCAGGCGCTCATCGCCCTGGCGGCGACTCATCATGCCCAGCAGCACCTGGTTGAGGCTCATCAGGGCAATCAGCGGCAGGTTCATCAGCTTGCGCGCCAGGTTGACCCAGGTCACCGCGCCTTCCCCCAGCAACGACGCCACCAGCCGTTCGATCAAGGCCAGGCCTTGGCTGGCGCCGTTGCTCAACAACAGCGGGCCAATGCGCTGGCCCAGCTCGCGCAAAGGGGCAAACGACAGCTGCCAACGCCACGGCCGCCAGCCCTGGCGCCACACCGCCGGCAGCATCGCCAGGGGCATCAACAGGCTGCCGGCCAGGCAGGCCAGCGCCAATGAGTGCGGTTGGCTCGCCGTGCCGGCCAGTGCCAGGTAGGCCACCGGCGGCAGGTTGAACAGCAGCGAGCCCAGCCCCGCCAGTACAAAGCGCTCGCTGGCCTGCAACGGGATGCTGAACAGCGCATGTAGCATCAGGCCTGGCACGCACCAGGCGACAACCTGCAAATTGCTCGCCGCCAACGCCGTGGCCGCCAACCCAGGGCCAAGCAACTGCACCAGCCATGGCGCCAACAGCGTCAGCAACAGGCTGGTCACTACGGCAATCACCATGAGCGCGGGAAACAACACCGCCAGCCAGTCCAACCGTTCGCGCTCCTTGCGTGCCAGGTACAGGGGCAACGCGGCGGCGCTCAGCACGCCACCGGCCAAGGACATGCGCAACGCCTCGGGTAAAAACAGCGCGATCAAGAACGCATCGCTACGCTCCCCCGCGCCCCAGGCCGCCACCAGCAACCATTCCCGCGCAAAGCCCAGGCACAGCCCCAGCAAGGTCGCCAGGGTCAACCAGACGGCGGAGCCGAGCATCAGCGTGGCGCGCCTTCAAGCAGCGGCTCGGCCACATCCACGCGCTTGACCTGGGGCAACCGCGCCGGGAACAAGCGGCGTGCTTCCAGCACATTGATGCCCACCATCAGCCAAAACAGCGCCACCATCACCACCGCAAAGCTGAAGTAGTGGTCGAATACACCACTGACCAGCGCCGACAGAATCCCGCCGGTGGTGCCCAGCCACAGCGCGTTGTCCTTGGTCAGGCGGATCGGGCCCTGTTCCGGGCGCGCCTCACGCCACCAGCGCAGGGTCACCGCCACAAAGAACAGCATGCCGATGATGCCGAGCTTGTAGACATAGTTCAGCCACAGGTTGGAGATGCCCAGCAGATGGCTGCCCGGTACCGGCGGGTCGACCTTGAAGCCGATGCCCAGCGGGTACGCCGCCACCGCTTGCGGGAACATGCGGTATTCGTCAAAGCGCACTTCGGTACTGGCGTTGTCCGACGAAAAAATCGTCGCCAGGCGCTCCTGCAACGGTGGGTAGGCCAGCACCAACGCCACCGTCAGCGCCGCGCCGATCATCAGCAGGCGGCCGGTGTAAGGCACGCGTCGGGTCGCCATCCATATCAGCACCAACGCCAGGCTGACCATGGCGCCACGGCTACTGGCCAACAGCAAGGCGGCCGCACCCAGGCAGGCCACGCCCAGGCCCAGTGCGCGTTTCCAACCCTGCTCGGTCATGCCAAAACAGAAGGCCATGGGCAGCAGCAACGCCATGATCCCGCCGATGGCGTTGGGGTGGGTCCAGGGCGAACCCATGCGCGGGGACATCGCCTCCAGACCGAATTTCAAAGTGTCGAAGTTGGCGTAGTTGAACATCCCCAGGATCGGCGCGATGCCCGCGCCCGAGCGGGTGTACACAAACACCGCAATCGACAGCACCAGCATCGCCAGGGTGCCCAGCAGCAGGGCGATCACCAGGGATTCGCGGTGCTTGCGGTCTACCAGCAACTGGGCCGCCAGGAACACCCCCGACAGGTTCAACAACCAGCGCAGCCAGTTGGCCACGCCGCTGCTGTCGGCATGGGTGATGACCTGGCCGACGATAAACGGGAACACACTGAACAGCATCAGCCACAACAGCATCTGGTCAGTGGGGCGTCGGGCGAACGTGGTCCCATCAGGCATGCGCGACAAGAACCGATGCCACACCACCGCGCCCCAGGTCAGGGCCAGGATCGCTTCGCTGACGGTGGTGCGAATGCCCAGGTTGACCGTGGAGTACGGCATGAACGTCGCCATCAGGGCAAACAGCAGCAAGCCCCAGAACGGAAAGCGCAGGATGGTCACCGCTCCCGCCAGGCCAATCACGGCAAGGAACGCCTTGGCCGGTGACAGCAGCAGTGCCAGCGCGCCAAACAGCAGGCCAAGGAGGATGGCGACGACACTTGCCAGGTTCACTCTCACTTCAATTCCTCGATCAATTCGGCCAGGCGCTGGCGGTAGGCGTGCTGATTGAAACGCTGCGCCCACTGCCGGCGCTGCTCGGGTGATTGTTCATCGGTGCGCGCGCCCAGATCGACCATCAACTGCACCAGCGCCGCGCCATCGGTGGGGGAAAAACGCGGTGCCGACGGCGGGGTGATTTCATCCAGCGAGGTGCCGCTGGCCACCGCCACCGGCGTGCCCACGCTCAGGGCTTCGATCACCGGCAGGCCAAAGCCTTCGGCGTAGGACGGTTGCCACAGGCGCGACGCCTGGCGGTACAGCGCATGCAGCTCGGCATCCGACACGCCACTCAATGCCCGAATGCCCGGCAATGTGCGCTGGGCCTGGGGCAAATGTTCCAGGCTGCCCACCAGTACCAGTTCGGGCACGTCGGCGCACAGGCGCCGCGCCTGTTGCCAGGCATCGACCAAAAACGGCACGTTCTTGCGCAACTCGCGGGTGCCCACCAGCAGCCAATAGCGCTCGGGCAATTGCCGCGCGCTCACATCCGCCGCCGGTTCGACAAACCCGTCCACCTGGTTGGGCAACACACGAATCTTGCCCGCCGCCTTTGGAAACAACCGTGCGGTTTCATCGGCGCTGTACTGCGACGGCGTCCACACCCGGTCGGCGCTGTGCACCGCCCAGCCAATCGACAAACGATCACTGGTCTTGTAGATCAGCGCCTTCAAACGGTTGGCGTGGTAGTTGTCCAGGGTGATCTGGAACAGGTCATGCAACAGCACCACGGTTCGCAAGCCCTTGGGCTTGGGCGGCAGCGGCAGGCCCATATTGAAGGTGCTGATGTACAGGTCGATGTGCTGCTCACGCAACGCACGGGGCAAAAAACCGGCCTCGAACCGCAGGCGGTTCTGCGGCTGGTGCATCGCCGTCTTGGCGCAGCCCCAGGTCGGGCAATGGCCCTGCAAGCGGGTCTCGTCGCCCAGGGGCGCCACGGTGAAACGCTCAAGCTCGATGCCCGGCAATGTCCGCAAGCCCGCTTCCAGCGCGTACACCTGGCGGCTGATGCCCGATTGGGGTGAGGTGCCGACGGTGCGGTAATCCAGGCCTACACGCATGCGGGCTCCTGTTGATGCCAGGGTGCCAGGGTTGCATACACCTGCTCCAACTGGCTGGCGGCAACGCTCCAGTCGTGGGCACGGCGCACATAGACGCGCCCGGCTTCGCCCATGGGGGCGGCCGCGTCCGGGAACTGCAGCAGGCGCACCACCGCGTCCGCGAGGCTGGCGGCGCTCTGGCCGCCGAGGTAGTCCAGGCCTTCCACCAGCTCCAGGCCCGACACCCCTTGCGCAGTGCTTGCCAGCGGCAGGCCTGCGGCCAGGGCTTCGAGCACTTTCAATTTAGACCCGCCGCCATGGCGCAATGGCGCAAGAAACACCGAACAGCTCGATTGCAGGTCCAGCAGGTTCGGCACAAAGCCTTGCCACTCGATGCGCGGGTCTTTCCAGCGCTCACGCCAACTGCCCGGCATGCCGAAGCCGCACACGCTCATGCGCGCATCCGGGCAGCGCTCCCACACCTTGGGCAAAATCTCATCCAGGGCCCACTCGATGGCGTCCACATTGGGCGCGTATTCGTAGTTGCCCAAAAACAGCACGCGGCGCGCGGTGGGGTCGGGGTGGGCGGCGGCGAAGTGATCGCAGTCCACGCCGTTGACCACCACCGGCACCGGTTTGCCGGCGATGGTTTGCAGCACCTGGGCGTCGGCGTCGGTCACCGCGACCACTTGGGTGGCCTGGCGCATCACCCGGCGCTCCCAGCGCCCATAGCGCCATTGATCGTAGCGAATGAACGGCAGCGCCCAACCGGGCAAGCGGTCGTACGTGGCCGCGCCCAGGGCCGATTCAACGTTGTGTTCGGTCAGCACGAAGGGTTGGGCGTTACGCGCCAACGCTTCTTCATACGGCTGGAAGCTGTAGCTGTGTTCGATCTGCACCACGTCCCACTGCTCGGCCAGCAGCCAGTTGAACGTATCCTGCAGTTCATTTGACAGGCCATTCACACTGGCCAGCAGCGGGTAAGGTGCCAACAGCCCGGCCACCAGCGTCTTGACGCTGCGTAGCGGGCGGCGCGGCAGGATGATCACCTGTTCCAGCAACGCCTCCAGCACCTGGCGGTCGGCGGGCGACACCGGGTGCTTGTCATGCAGCAATAAAGTGATGCGATGCCCGCGCGCCGCCAGGCTGCGCAGCAAGTGGTACTGGCGGGTCTTGCCGCCACTGGTGGCGGGCCAGGGCGAGTAGGGCAGGATCCATAAAATGCGCATGGCAGGCTCTACTCCCATACCAGAATTTGCAGGTTCGGTTTAACCGCCAGGGTCAACCCATTGCTGCCGCTGACCGGGGTTTGGGTGCTGCGCAGCGGGTCGTACAGGGTGGCGTTTGCAAGGCCAGGCAAGTGGGCATTGCCGCCTTCGGCCGACCAGAAGAACCACAGCTTTTTACCGTCGGCGCGGCTCCAGCCGATGCTGAACAGGCCGTCGGGCAATTGGTCGGCCAGCGGTGGGTCGGCGGGGGTGAGTTGGGGGCCGCTCACATCCAGGAAGTTTTTCAGCGCGGTGTAGGCCGGCTTGGGGTTGGCGTCGATGTCCAGCAGGCCGTAGAACTGGTCGCGCACGCTGGCGCGCTGGTCCAGGTCGCTCAAGGTGAACAGGAAGATTCGGTCAAAATCCATTGCACTCATCAACGCCAGGCGCCGCAGGATGTAATCGGCCTGGCCTTGCTGGGTGATGATGTCCTGGGCGTCCTTGGGGCCGGGGTACGTGGACCAGCCCCACTCAGTGCTCCACAGGGTCTGCACGCCGCCGTTGCGCAGGGCTTGGTTGAGGGCGGTGGTCTTGGCGATAAAGTCCAGGTTGGCCGGGTCGTTGCCCTCGGGCAGTTGGGTGTAAGGGTGATAGGAAATCACCGTATTGAGGCTGGCCACGCCCAGGGCGCCGAGGGCGTCGAACATGGTCTGGCCGTTGGGCATTTCACTGAAGAAGGCCATGCCGGCGGCGACCACCGGTTTGGTGGGGTTCACGCCGCGCAAGGCGCCTGCCGTGACGGTCAACAGGTTGGCAAAACCGGCGGGGTCGGCCACCGGGCGCCAGAAGCCCAGCAGATTGGGCTCGTTCCACACCTGCCAGGCGTTCACGCTGGGGTAGCGCTGGGACAACAACGCCATGCGCGTGGCGAACACGCTGGGGTCTTTGGGCGGGTACTGGTCTTGATACGGTGCACCGGGCGGCGCGGTGGTGGCGAAGGGCGCCGAGCCCACCAGGTAGAACACCGACTTGAGCTGGTTGCTCTGCAGGTTGCCCACCAACTGGTCGAGGTTTGCCACCTGGTATTGGTCCTCCACCGGCTCCAATTGATCCCAGTGCAGGTCCAGGCGCACCCACTCCAGGCCCAAGGCTTTGAGGCGGCCGATCTGCATCTGGTAACGCTGGGGGCTGAACCACAGGAACTGCGCATTCACCCCCAGGAAATCCTTCCACACCACCACCTTGCTGCCCTTGAGCACATGGTTCTCGGCATCGGCCGGGCGCCCCCACAAAAACGCTGTCACGCCCAGTACCGCCACCACTGCCAGGGTCGCAAAAAAGGTTGGTTTACGCGCCATAGGGGGCTCCCGCAATTGCCTGCTCGAACAGCTGCTTGAACTTCTGCGCGGTCAGCGGCCACAGTCGCTCGCGGCCGATTTCGCCAGCACGCTCGGCCCAATCGCGCGCCAGTGAGGGCGTGCGTGCCAGGCGCACAATTTGCTCGCCCAGGGCCGTCACATCGCCCTCGGGGTAGATGGCGCCGTTGCCGCTGGCGACCTCTTCGGCAAACGCCCGCGCATCGGAAGTGATCGCGCCGCGCCCGCAGGCGGTGGCCCAGGACAGCGCGCCACTGGTGCCACGCTGGCGCCCCAACAGGCCGAGTTTTTTTGATTCACGGTACGGCAGCACCATCACATGGTGGGCCTGGATCGTCGGGGCAATGTCCTCGGCGGGCAGGTTCAAGCGCCAGTCGATGGAGCCCGTCAGGCCCAGTGCGGCGATCTGGCTGTTGAGTTGTTCCAGGTAATTGCCGCCTGCGCCAAAGGCCATTTCTGCGGCCGTACCGCCGGCCAGGGTCAGGCGCACGCGGTCGCGCAATTCGGGGGTCTGTTCGAACACATTGGCCAGGGCCTGCACCAGGTCCTCGATGCCCTTGCCCCGGTAGATAAACCCGAAATACAGCAAACGCAGGGTACCCAGGGGCGGCAGCGGCACCGGTGCAATCGCCAGGTTGGCGTGGTTGATCACCGCCACTTTGCCCGCCGGCAGTTGCATGCGTTGGGTCAGGCACTCGGCGCCCAGGCGGGTGAGGGTGACCAGCCGGGTCAGGCCTTTGGCAACCTGGCGTTCTTCGCGCAACGTCAGCGGGTCGGCCAGCACCACTGCCGCTTGTGGCAACGGGCTGGGCAAGCGCTCCAACAGGTTCAGCGGAAAGGGCAGGTGCTCGCGGCGCCACACGATGCGCTCGGGGTCGTGCACGGTGGCGGTCAGCGGCAACTGCGGGTAGGCCTTGCGCAGCTCACGCAGGGCCAGGAATTCCCCCAGCCGCCCGCCGCCCAGTTCCCCGTGCACCAGGTCGACGCAATGCCAGTCGAAGGCCGCGAGCGCCGCTTGGATAGCATCGCCGTTGCCCGCCACACCGGCCAGTGGCGTCAACACCGACACGCCGAGTTGCTCCAGTGCCGTGCGCAAGTGGTTCGCGTAATCGGCGATCCCGTTTTTCTCCGGCGGCAGCGGCGCGAGCAGGGCGATACGCATCAGAACGCTCCCCGGTATTTGGTGATGGTTTGCAGCACCTTGGCCGGTACTTCGAGTTTGCGGCGGTTGATGATGATGCCGTCCACCTTGCCGAACGCGGTGTTGAGGATCGACAGCGCATGTTCCACCACCGGCACGGTGCTTTTGTGCGCTTCCACCACCAGGGCAATCAGGTCCGCGCGGCGCAGGGTCACAAACGCCTCGCGGTTGGCCAGCAAGGCCGATGCATCCAGCAGCACCACCTCACCGGGCTCGGCAGGGTCCAGGCCGCCGACCCGCACGTTTACACCGTTCTCCAGCAGCAACTGGCGCAGGTGCTCCACCACAAAGGTCACACCTTCGCCGTGGCGGGCGGAGGTCAACCCCAGGGTCAGGCCCTGCTCGGCAATACGGTCAGGCTTGAGCAGGCTGTACAGCCGGTAAATGCTGGCGTTGAACGCGTTGGTGCTTTGCGCAGTGGTGTTGTCCAGCTCCGGCAGGGTGGTCCACAGGCGCAGGCCGAACTTGCGCTCCACCAGGCCGCCGTCGTGAATACGCTGGTCCAGCAGGTAGCACAGGTAGATCACCAACAGGCCGACGACGATGGCAAACGGAATGGCCAAAAACAGCATCACCAGGGTTTTGGGGAAGATGCGGCCTGGGTTCAGGGTGGCTTCTTCGATCACGGCGATGTTGCTGATCTGGCTGTTATCCAGTTCGCGGTCGATGCGCGATTTTTCCAGGTTGTCCACGTACAGGGCGTAGTTGCGCTCGTTGGTGCTCAACTCGCGGGACAGGCGCGCCAGTTCCGGTTCGATCTCCAACGCTTGCTTGCGTTGGGCTTGCAGGTTGACCAGTTGTTTTTCCTGTTGGACAAGCTGGGTACGCAGCGCCACGTTGTTGCTGGTTTCATCCAGCAGCACCCGCTGCAAGTGGATTTCCAGGGTGTTGGGTGCGCGGTTTTCCGAGGCCTGCACGGTATTGCTTTCGCTGGCAACCATGGCCTGCATCGCACGGATCGACGCATCCAGGGCTTTGACCGGCGGCGCGTTGTCGGTGTAGGTGCGCATCATGTCGGCTTTTTCCAAAAACTTCTGGTTAAGCAGGCGACGCAAGTCTTGTTGCTGCGGGTTCAGTGCGATCTGGCGCACCGTGGTCACTTCCTTGGGTTGGCCCTTGAGTTGCTGGCGCGTGCTGGCGATGGCGCTGTCGGACGACGCGATCAACCGCGTGGTGTTGAAGGTTTCACCACGCAGCACGTTGATGCGCTCGGAGAGGTCTTCCAGGCGGTCGGTAATGCTGGCCGCACCGATTTCATTGAGGTGCGTGAGGATCTGCTGCTTGTAGCTCTTGATCTCGGTGGCGCTGGCGCTCACCTGGCCTTCATAGAAGGCGTACAGGCTCTTGCGCCCCAGGGCTTGGGTGCGTTCGTTGACGTAGGTCTCGACCCAATCCTTGACGATGGCCTGGGCAATTTCCGGGTCGCTCCAGGTGAAGCTGATGTCCATCACCGTGGAACCGGCGGCGTGGCTCACTTCAAAGCTTTTTTCCAGGCCGGCGGCCAGGCGCTCCACTGGTGTGGTTTTTTCCACGATGCCGACGCTTTCCAGCACCACGCGAATGCCGTCGAACACCGCCCCCACGCCGCTCTTGACGTAGTGCTTGGTACGCTTCCAGAAACCTTCGGGCGGCGGGGCGTTGTTGATCACTTCCAGGTAATGCTCGGCCACCGCCCGCACAATCGGCCGACCGGTAAGCAGGCGCTCTTCGTCGACAATCGGGTCGCGCTGGGTACTGGGCATCACCAGCGCCTGGCGGTTGCTGATCTCGATGGGCAGCGTCGAGTCGCGCCCAGGCTTGACCAGCAGGCGCGCGGTGGACTCGTATTTGGCCGGCAGCAAGAATGCCCCCAGCAGGATGATCACCAGGGCGGCAATCGCCGCCAGTTTGAACTCGCGCCGGAAGATGAAGAACAAGCGCAGAAGATCACGAAAAGAACGGATCTCGATCATGGGATGTCGCTCCTTTAGTTATTGCCGCCGCTGGTTCGGGTGTAGTTGTAGCCAACCCCAATGGACTTGGTGAACGGGATCAGTTGGTTCATGTAGGTATCCACCCCTTGGATGCGCTCGCCCACGTTGGATTTGGGCACGAACACCACATCACCGCGTTGCAGGCGCACGGGTTTGCGCCCATTGGGGCCGGTCTTGAGCAGTTGGCTGAAGTCCAGGAAATACGCGCGATAGGCACCCTCGGCGTCCTCGCGCAGCAACGCCACCATGCTGGCATTGCCCGCCGGGCTCACCCCGCCGGCCCCGAGGATGGCCTGCTCCAAGGTATTGGCCGTGGCAATCTGCACCGCCGTCGGGTTGTTCACCGCACCGCCAACGATCACCGAGTTGCCCGGTGCCTGGTTGATGTTCACGGTCACACTCGGTTCGCGGTAAGTGTTGGCGAGCCGGGTGGTCAGCTCCTTGGCCAACTCCGAAGGCTGACGCCCCACGACCTGGATCGGCCCCAGGAACGGGTAGTTGATCTTGCCGTCGTTCTGCACCGTGTACAGCGTCAGCTCGTAGATGGTGCTCACGTTGAACGCCGACAGCGTCGGCATCTCGCCGGCATCGCGCACGATGCGCAACTGATCGCCGATGCGAATGCGCTCCACCGCCGGCGGCAGTTGCGCCAACTGGTCGAGGGCGCGCTTGCCGTCCTCCACGGTCTTGTCATCCGGCGGCACGATCCGCGCCGGTGTATTGCAGGCAGCCAGGGCCAGCAGGGCCATGACGAGCAGGGTGCGTTTGATCAAGGGGGACTTCCTGTAGGTCATGCTGCTCACCTCCAATAACCGGGAAACATGCTGATGCGCCGCTTGAGGGCCAGCGGCAGGCGCCGTTCCAGATGCCCCAGGCGGTAACCGAGTAATTTGAATGCGCTGCGCACCAGCACTTCGGGCACGCGGTGCAAGGCGCCGGCTTTGCGCAAGGCGGCCAGTTCGGCCAGCACATAGCGTTTGCCTTCGCCGCCTGCGTCACCAAAGGCTTGGCGGATCCAGGGTTCGCGGCCGTAGAACACGCCGATATCGAAGTAGCGATGAAATTCATCCATGAGTTTGTAATCGTGGGAATGGTGCACCAGCGCCGTGGCGGCGTAGCGCACCTTGTAGCCGTCGAGCAGCAGGCGAGCGGCCACGTAGGCGTCTTCGCTGCCAATCACATCGGCGGGAAAGCCGCCCACCGCTTCCAGCGCACTGCGCCGGTACACCGAGAATGAATCCGAGCTGAAGCAGGTCTTGATCCCCAACTCGGGCGCGTCGGCCAGGCTTTTGCTGCGGCTGTGTTCCGGGTAGTTGAAGTGGCGTGACTGTGCCCCCAGCACCCCGGCGTCGGGGTGGGGCAATTGGCGCCCGTAGGCCACGCCGTTGAGCGGGTCTTGCTGCAACTCATCGAGCAGGTTGGCGAAGGTGTCCGGGGTGGCGGGAATGGCATCCTGGGTCATCACGATCAAGGCGTCGCCGCCTACCTGCTGGCTGGCACAACGCCGGGTGCCGCCGTGGTTGAAGTCGCGGGCATCGATCACCTCGACCCGCGCACCGAAGGCACGAAAGCGCGCCACCGTGTCATCGCTGGAGGCGCTGTCTACCACCAGCATCTCGTCCGGTTGCAGGGTTTGCATCTTCAGCGCCGGCAGCAGGCGTGCCAGGTGGCTGGAGGCGTTGCGGGTCGGGATGATCAGTGAAGTGCGCATGTCACTTTTTCACCTCGGCGGGTGCGCGGCCGTAGATGTCATCGAAGCGCACGATGTCGTCTTCTCCCAGGTACTCGCCGCTCTGCACCTCGATCATCACCAGGTCGATGATGCCGGGGTTGGTCAGGCGGTGTTTGTGCCCGGCGGGGATGTAGGTGGACTCGTTGGCGTTGATCAAGAATTCGCGCTCGCCATTGGTGATCTGCGCCGCGCCGCTGACCACCACCCAGTGTTCGCTGCGGTGGTGGTGCATCTGCAAGGATAGCGAGGCCTGGGGCTTGACCACGATGCGCTTGATCTTGAAGCGGCTGCTTTCCTCCAGCACCGTGTAGGTGCCCCAAGGCCGGGTAACGGTGCGGTGCAGGCTGTACGCCGGATGGTTCTGGCGCTTGAGCTCGGCCACGATGTAGCGCACATCCTGGCTGCGGTGGGCGTCGGCGATCAGCAGCGCGTCGGGGGTGTCGACGATGATCAGGTCGCGCACGCCCACGGCGCCGAGTACGCGCTTGGGCGAGTCGATGTAGCAGTTGTGCACGTCATGCAAAATCGCCTCGCCGTTGACCTGGTTGCCATGGGCATCGCTGGGGGTGAGTTGGCGCAAGGCTTCCCACGAACCGATGTCGCTCCAGCCAATATCGCAGGGCACCACGGCGACCTTCTTGGACTTCTCCATCAGGGCCACGTCGATGGAAATATCCGGCGCGCTGCCAAACGCCTCCGATTCCAGCTCACGCTGGCGCGAGGTTTTATTCTGCAGGCTCTGGCTATGCTCCAGCGCGGCTTGGGCGGCGCTGAGCACGTCTGGGGCATGGGCGGCGAGTTCGTCTACCAGGGTGCTGGCCTTGAAGCAGAACATGCCCGCGTTCCACAGGTGCTTGCCGCCGTCGAGGTAGCCTTGGGCGGTGGCCAGGTCGGGTTTTTCCACGAAGCGTTTGACCCGGTAGCCGGTGTCCAGCGCTTCGCCTTGTTCGATGTAGCCAAAGCCGGTTTCCGGGTGGTCGGGCTGGATGCCGAAGGTCACCAGGTAGCCGGCCTCGGCCAGGTCGCGGGCCTGGGTCACGGCCTGGGCGAACGCCACTTCATTGAGGATCAAATGGTCGGCGGGCATCACCAGCAACTGCGCCTGATCACCGAAATGTTCCTGCACATGCAGCGCCGCCACAGCGATGGCGGCGCCAGTGTTGCGCCCGAACGGCTCCAGCAGCAGGTCCAGGGGCAGGTGCGCCTTGTTCACCCCGCGATAGTCGTCCAGGGTGCGAAACAGCAGGTCGCGATTGGTCACCGTCAGCACGCTTTCCACACCGGGCAGCTTGGCGGCGCGCTGGAAGGTTTTTTGCAGCAGGCTCTGCCCATCGCGCATGCGCATGAACGGCTTGGGCATGTTCTGCCGCGACACCGGCCACAAGCGTGTGCCCGAACCACCGGAAATGATGCAGGGAATCAATCCGTTGAGGGTATTCATCAATAGACCTCCTTGGTGGACAGGACGGCCGGGACCGTCATGAAGACGATGTACAAGTCAAACCACACCGACCACTTGGAGATGTACTCCAGGTCGTACTCGACACGTTTCTGGATCTTGTAGAGGGTGTCGGTTTCGCCCCGGTACCCATTGATTTGCGCCCAGCCGGTGATGCCCGGTTTTACCCGGTGCCGCGAGCTGTATTCGCTCACTGCCACCTCGAAGGGCACGCCGGCTGCCTTGGTCGCGGTGGCATGGGGGCGCGGGCCGACCATGGACATGTTGCCCAGCAGCACGTTGAACAACTGGGGCAGCTCGTCGATGCTGGTCTTGCGGATAATGCGCCCCACGCGGGTGATGCGCGGGTCCTGGCGGGTGGTCTGGCGTTCGGCGGTAAAGTCGCTCTGGTCGGTGAACATCGAGCGAAACTTGAACACGCGGATCTCGTTGTCGTTGTAGCCATAGCGGTTCTGGCGGAACAGCACCGGGCCCTTGGAGTCGAGCTTGATGGCAACCGCCGTGGCCAGCATCAGCGGTGACAGCGCCACCAGCGCGAGGCTGGCGAGTATCAGGTCTTCCAGGCGCTTGATCACCGGCGACCAACCGCGCAACGGCAGCTGCGAGGTGTTGAACATCAGGATGCCGCCCACGTCGGTGATCTTGCTGTGGCCGTAGCGCAGGGCGGCCATGTCGGGTACCAGCATCACGTTCACCGACATCTGCCGCAGGCGGTTGACCAGCCCATGGATGCGCTGCTCGGCGGCCCAGGGCAGGCAGATCATCACTTGGTTGACCTGCTCGGCACGGATGAGTTTTTCCAGGTCACGGGTATTGCCCAGCAGGGGCAGGTTGCTCAATTCCTTGGGGATGCGCTCGGTGCGGTCGTCGATGAAGCCGATCAGGCCCGAGCGGATATCGCCGTTGCGTTGCAGGTGGTCGGCCACATGCACGGCAGTATCGGTAAACCCCAGGATCACCGTGCGTTGCAGGTATTTGCCCTTGCGCATCAGGTTGCGATACAGGCGCAGCATCACCAGGCGTTCCAGGCAAAACAGGCCCAGGCTGGCGACGTACCACACCGCGAGGTTGCGTGGGGTGAGCTGGGGGAACATCTGCAGGATCTGGTACATGAACAGCAGGATGCAGAATGCCGCCGACCAAGCCTTGACCTTGGTTTTCAGGCGCAGGCGATTGCTGAACAGCTCTTCGGAATAAATACCCAGGGCCTGGAACAGAATGATGGTCAGCACTGCAAAAAACAGCAGCAAGCCCAGGAAGTGCGGGCGCAGCTCGGGCTCCATCGGGTCGATGAACAGCACCAGTGCCAACGGGGGCAGAATGGCACTCAAGCCATGGATGAACTTGACGAAAACAACAAAGAACTCGACAAAACCGGCGCGTGTTAAAAACAAACTGTCGACGGACGACTTCTCTCGCATAAAAACATCCCTCATTGCACTCCAGACTTCACGCTTCGGCTGTTTGTTCAATAAAGCCCACAACGGCTTTAAAGAGGACAAGTCGAACTACAGCGACGCTGGGTAATACGCAATTACCTATCTCACTCAAGGGAATTTGCGGGGGTAGTGGCTAAAGGAGTGTTCCCTTACTGTGTATTGTCAACTAATTGACGATGGTGCGGAGGCGGCATACTAGACAGGTTAATCAGTCTTTTTTGCGGCATTTTATTGACATTCCTTGTCTGTACACTCGGTTTTAGGGTGTGATTTTGAGTGTAGGAACAAATGCAGGATTTTTCCTGCATAAAGGTAAAACGTTTTTCCAGAAGGGGTAGGAAAGGAGCATAGAGAGAGGGTGGCAGGAAGGACTAAGTGCCCTGCCACCGGGACTTTCGCGGGATTAGAAGTTGCCTTTTAAACTCACTGTAAAATTACGCGGTTCACCGTAGAAGTTGCCCCATGAGGCGGTGCCGACGGTGTTGTAATAGTTTTTATCGAACAGGTTGTTGCCGTTGAGCGCCACGGTCCAGGTGTCGTCCAGGCGGTAGGCCAGGCGCGCGCTCCACACGGCGTAACCGGCTTGTTCCAGCTTGATGGTTTGCACCCGGTAATTGCTGCTCTGGGCGTTGACGCCGGTGCCCACGCTCCACTTCGACAGGGCGCCGTCGAGCTGGTAGTCACCCCACAGGCGCAGCATGTGGCGAGGCACGTAGGTGTTGGAGGAACCGCCTTCGAGGCTGCTGTCGATGTTCTTCAGCGATTTGGTCTGGGTGTAGGTATAACCGCCAAATACTTGCAGGCGTTCGAGCAATTCACCGCTGACTTCGGCCTCTATGCCCTGGGCGCGCACCTTGCCGGTGTCGGTGTAGCAAAAGCCATCGGCGGAGGTGGCACACAGCCTGGTGTAGTCGGTCTCGGCAGCGTTTTTCTCCAGGGCGCGGAACAGTGCCAGGGAGCTGTTGAGGCGCCCATCGAACCATTCGCCCTTGATGCCCAGCTCGTAGTTGTCACCTATCTTGGGCTTGAGCGGCGCGCCATCGGCGGTCGCATACGCGCTTTGTGGCTGGAAGATATCCGCGTAGCTGGCGTACACCGACAGATTCTCGTTGAGGTCGTAGATCAGCGCGGCAAACGGCGTGACTTCGCCGGTTTCCTTGGTGTGCGCGTCCTGCAGGGCCCACTCGCCCCAGCCCAGGCTGTAGGACTCGCGGCGGTTGTCGTACCAGCTCACGCGGCTGCCCACGATGAACATGAGGGGTTCGGCCAGGCGCAGGCGCAAGGTGGCGTAGGCGCCGTACTGGGTGGCGGTTTCCTTGATGGTGCTGCCCCGGTACATGTTCGGCCAGAAGGTACTGTCGGCCGGCTCCGGCAGATGGTGGTTGGGGGTGTAGATACCCTGGCGCGTCGGCAGGTTCTGGATCGCGTACACGTCATCCTGGGTGCCACGGCTGCCGTTGGCGCCGAGGATCAACTCGTGTTGCAGGCCAAAGGCTTCGAACTTGCCATCCAGGTAGGCGTCCAGGCCGTAGTCGCGATGGTCGTAGTCCATCAGTGCGGCGTAGGAAAGCGCCGTAGGTGCCGGATCGCCGTAGTTGATGGTGCCTTCGCTGGCGGCGTATTTGGTGTCCTGCAGGTTGCGGCTGTGTACGGCGGCAACCTTGAGTTTCCAGTCATCGCTGAGCTGATGAGTGAGGTCGACGAAAAACGTGGTGCGTCGGCTTTGCCAGTCGTTCCAGGATTGGCCCAGGCACGTCGAGCGGCTGAGGTTGGCGCTCTTGCCATCGGCATAACGCGGCAGCCCGCCCCAGCAGGGGGTGGCGTCCACATCTTCGTAACTGGCGCCGATGCCCAGGGTGGTGTCGGGGCTCAGGTCGACATCCAATGCACCGTAGAACGCACGGTCCTTGCGCTTGGCGATGTCCATGTACGAGCCGCGATCCTGCTGGCTCACCGCCGCACGGCCGCGCACGCTGCCGCTGTCGTTGAGCGGGCCGCCGGTGTCGAAGTCGGTGCGGTAGTTGTCCCAGGTGCCGGCCGACAGCGACAGGCTGGTGGTGGGCTTGGCCTGGGGCCGCTTGCGCACAAAATTCACTGCGCCGCTGGCGGTGCCGGCGCCCTTGAGCATGCCGGCCGCGCCCTTGAGCACTTCAACTCGGTCATAGATCGCCATGTTGGCGCTGAAACTGTCGGCCTGGGCATAGTCCTTGCCCATGTCCAACGGCACGCCGTCGTACTGGTACTGGCCGAGCATCTTGAAACCACGGGAATAGAAATACTTGCCGCCCATAGGGGACTCGTAGCTGGTGATGCCGGGTGTGCGTTCCATCACATCGTCGATGGTGGCGACGTTCTGGTCGTCCATCAGTTGACGGGTCATCACGCTCACCGATTGCGGCGTTTCCCGCAGGCTGTGCTGGCCTTTGCCGATGGTAACCGCGCCGGTGGTATAGGAACCGGTGCCCTCGGTGATAGCGCCCAAGCGGTCGCCGGTAATGGTGGTGGCACCGAGATTCAGCGCACCGGTGTCGGCCACTTGGGGCAGCAGCAGCCAGGTACTGTCGCCCTGGCGTTGGGCTTGCAGGCCCTGGCCACGCAGCAGTTGGTCGAGTGCCTGTTGGCGGTCGAGGCTGCCGCTCAGGCCAGGGCTGGTCTTGCCGGCGACACTGTTGGCGTCGTACGACAGGCTGATGCCGGCCTGGCGGGCAAATTGGTCCAGCGCATTGGCCAGCGCGCCGGGTGCGATGCTCCAGTTGCGCACCTGGGCGTCACTGGCCGGTGCGTCGGCCATCACGGCCAGGGGCAGGGCGCCGCTGCTCAGGCAGGCGCCAAACAGGGCGGCCTGCACCGCGCGCTTTAGGGGAGAACGTTGGGAGGGAAACGCTTGCATGACCGCGGGAAGCTCCTGAAGGAAGTGAACAGAACCGGCCTGTTGATCGGCCTTTCCTTACAGGTCGAGCGGCAATGAGAATTCACCTCATTTATTTTTTGTTGGTTTAAACGCGGGGGCTGACGGTGACCCAGTAGCGGCTGCGGTAGGTGACGTCCACGTTGAGTGAGTGCGCCAGCAGGCCCAGTACTCGATCGGTATCGTCCAACTGGTAAGTGCCCGACACGCGCAACCCCGCCACCGCTTCGCTGCAGCGCAGCAGGCCGTTGCGGTAACGGCCCAGTTCGGCCAGGAAGTCATCCAGGCGCATGTTCTGTGCACTGATCACGCCGTCGCTCCAGGCCCAGGGGTCCAGGCCGTTGGTAAGGGCAGGGCGGATGCCGCTGCGGTCGAACAGTACCCGTTCGCCGGGCATGATCAGTTGGCGTGCGTGGCTGTCGCGGCTATCGGCAAACACCGCCACCGTGCCTTGCTGCACCGCCAGCAGAGTGCCCTGGGTTTCTTCGCGCACGAGCAGACGGGTGCCCAGGCTGCGCAGGTAACCGTCGCGGGTCTGCACCCAGAAAGGCCGACTGTCGGCGCCGGTATTGACCCGTATTTCGCCTTGGCGCAGGTGCACCAAGCGTCGCTCGGTGCTAAAGGCGGTGTCGACGGCCGTGGCGCTGTTGAGCTGGATTTGGCTGCCGTCGTTAAGCGCCACCCAGCGACGTTCGCCGGTGACGGTGCGGTAGTCGGCCATCAAGGCGGGCAGGGGCGTGTAGTCGCGGCCCATCCAGGCCAGGCCCGCGGCACCGGCCATCAGCCCCAGCAGCTTGAGGCTTTCACGCCGACCGATGCGTTGCCGCGCGCCATTCAAGGCATGGCGCCCGACCTGTGCCGGCAGGTGGTTGAAGTCATCATTCATGCTCGCGACCCGCTGCCACACCTGCTGGTGTTCGGCACTGGACTGCAACCAGCGTTCAAAGGCGGCGGTGCTGGCATCGTCGGCTACATTGAAACGCAGCGTGATCATCCACTGGATGGCTTGGTCCACCAGGCGAGGGTCAGAGCTCGGCATAACGCAACCGATAGCAGGCGTGCAGTGCCTTGGACAAATCGCGCTCCACGGTGGCTTTGGATACCCCCAGGCGCAGGGCAATCTGCGCGCAGGTCAGGCCATCCAGCTGCGCCAGCAGGAAGGCTTCCCGCACGCGGGGCTTGAGCTGGTCGAGCAGCCGGTCGATGCGCTCCAAGCTGTCGAGGATCAGCAGGCGCGTTTCTTCCGACGGCACCTCGACGTGTGGGAAATGGGCGAGGCTTTCGAGGTAGGCGCGCTCCAGTTCGCGGCGCCGGTACTGGTCGATCATCAGGCTGCGGGCGATGCTGCTCAGGTAGGCGCGGGGCTGCAACAACGCCTGCTGTTTACGCGCGTTGAGCAGACGCACGAAGGTTTCCTGGGCCAGGTCGGCGGCATGCTCACGGCACCCGGTACGCCGGCTCAACCAGCCACGCAGCCAGGAATGGTGGGCATGGTAAAGCTGGCCGATGGCGGCATGGTCCAGTGGGTGATCGCTCGACATGGGCATCCTGGCGCAACAGGCTTAATTGATAATGTTTCGCATTCTAGACGTTGGCTGTGGCAATGGGCAATTACCGCCGCGCAATGTATCCAGCACAATTTTTTGTTTACCCGGAATGCGCTGATTAATCTGCAGGCTTTCCCGGTGGAGCGCTTGAGCATGATCGACTTAGCAACCCTGGCGGTTTTTTCCGGTGCTGTGGTGCTGCTGTTATCGCCGGGGCTGAACATGGCCATTGTGATCAGCCATGGCCTGACCCATGGCTTGCCCGCGAAGGCGGCGTGCCAGTTGTAACAAATGCTGCTGGCCCACCGCTTTCGCAGGCAAGCCAGCTCCTACCTCGATGTGTGGCAGGCCTGAAAACTCAGCCACCACCAGATCCCTGTTTGGTCAGCCCAGGCGTGCCGCCGCCCGCGCCACGATTTCACCGCGGGTCTTGCGCGACTCCGCCGTGCGCTTGCGGGCTTCTTCCAACACATGCAGCGGCGCCGTCTGCGGGCTGCCCGAATCGAACGGCGGCGCCGGCGCGTATTCGATCTGCAACTGCACCAATTGCGCCGCTGCTTCGCTGTACAACTCCGCTGCCAGGGTCAGGGCAAAGTCGATGCCGGCAGTGATGCCGCCGCCGGTCAGCAGGTTGCCATCACGCACCACGCGGTCCTGCACCGCGATTGCACCGAGTGGCGCGAGCATGTCGTGATAGGCCCAGTGGGTGGTGGCCTTGCGCCCGCGCAGCAAACCCGCAGCCCCCAGCACCAGCGAGCCGGTACACACCGAGGTCACGTAGCGTGCGGTGTGCGCCTGGGCCTTAAGGAAGTCCAGGGTTTGCGGGTCTTCCATCAACGCGCCCACGCCGGAACCGCCCGGCACGCAGATCACATCCAGTGCTGGGCAATCGGCATAGGTCATGGTTGGGGTAAACACCAGGCCGGTGCTGGAGGTGACCGGTGCCAGGTCTTTCCACACCAGGTGCAATTTCACGTCCGGCAGCGAACCCAGCACGTCATAGGGGCCGGTCAGGTCCAGTTGCTGGATACCAGGGAACAACACAAAGCCGATCTGCAAGGTCATTAATAGCGCTCCGATAAAGGGGTGGACGGCTTCACTCTAGAGGCCTAGGCTCTGGCGAATACGCCATTGAACCCACACATTGCGCCAATCATGCCCAGAATCGTCCACGTCCTCGCTTTCGATAACGCCCAAGTGCTCGATGTCACCGGGCCGTTGCAGGTGTTCGCTTCCACCAACGACCTGGCGCGCCAGCGCGGCGAACCGTTGCCGTACGCCGTCTCGGTGATCGCCGCAACAGCCGAACCGGTGATGACCTCCGCCGGCCTGGCATTGGTGGCCGAGCCGCTGCCCGCCGCCGACACGCCTTGCGACACCCTGGTGATTGCCGGCGGCTGGGGCGTATACGGTGCCGCCGAAGACCCGGCCCTTGTGGAGTGGGTGCGCGAAAAAGCCCGGCACACCCGGCGCATGACCTCGGTGTGCACCGGCGCTTTTCTGCTGGCCGCCAGCGGCATGCTCGACGGCCGTCGCGTGGCCACCCACTGGACCCGCTGCGAAGAACTGGCGCGCAAATTCCCGTCGCTGACGGTGGAGGCCAACCCGATCTTCATCCAACAGGGCAGCGTCTGGACCTCCGCCGGTGTCACCGCTGGCATCGACCTGTGCCTGGCGCTGGTGGAAGAAGACCTGGGCAGCGCGGTGGCCCTGGAAGTGGCGCGGCACCTGGTGGTGTTCCTCAAGCGCCCCGGCGGCCAGTCGCAGTTCAGCGTGACGTTGTCCCTGCAAAAGGCCGACAGCCGCTTCACTGAACTGCACGCCTGGATGGCCGAAAACCTCACCCTCGATCTGAACATCTCGACCCTCGCCGCCCAGGCGGGCATGAGCGAGCGCAGTTTTGTGCGCCATTACCGCGCCGAAACCGGCCAGACGCCGGCGCGTGCCGTCGAACTGATCCGCGTCGAGACCGCGCGCCGCCAGTTGGCCGACAGCAGCGCCTCGATCAAACGCATTGCAGTGCAGTGCGGCTTTGGCTGCGAAGAAACCTTGCGCCGCAGTTTTCTACGCGCCTTGTCGGTAACGCCCCAGGCCTACCGCGAGCGCTTTTCGCCGAGTAATTCCAACAGCGCATCCAGCGTGGCTTGAGGCGCTTCCTGGGGGATATTGTGGCCGACGCCGGGCAGCACACGGCGCTGGTAAAAACCGCTGAAATGCGCCACGTCATCGTCCTCCACGGCGGGAGGGCCTACGCCATCATCGGCGCCGCTCAATGAGATGCTCGGCACCGAAATCGCCGGTTGCCGCGCCAGCGCCTGTTCGATGGCTTCCAGTGCCGGGTCGCCCGGCGCGTACATAAAACGATGGCGATAGGAATGGACCACCACCTCGACAAAATCCGGGTTGTCGAACGACGGCGCCGTCTGCCCGTACAACTGAGGCCCTTGTGCCCAGGACGGTGACCACAGCGCCCACAGCAGCCTGCACAGCTCGCGACGATTGGCCGTCAACCCGTCCACGCCGCGCTGGGTGTGAAAGTAGTACTGGTACCACAACCGATGCTCCGTCTCTGGCGCTCGGGGCTTGAGCGATTGGGCGATGTCCTGAATGTTGTAGCCGTCCCCGGTCACCAACCCACGTACCCGCTGCGGCCACAGCGCCGCGACAATACACGCGGCCCGCCCGCCCCAGTCATACCCGGCGAGGGTGGCCTGGGGGATCGCCAGCGCATCCATCAAATCCAGCAAATCCTTGGCCAGCGCCGCCTGCTGCCCGGAGCGCATCACGTTCGCGTGGATAAACCGCGTCGGGCCGTACCCGCGCAGGTAGGGCACCAACACCCGATAGCCCTGTTCGGCCAGCACCGGCGCAATTGCATCGTAGCCGCGCGGGTCGTAGGGGAAACCATGCAGCAGGATCACCGGCGCGCCGTCGAGGGGGCCGTGGGCTTCATACGCCACATCGAGCATGCTGGTGCGTACGTAGAGCAGTGCAGTGGGGGTCATGGTGGGCGATTACCGGCTGGCCAGGGGTGGTGAAACTCTAGCCGATTGCGGTGACGGGCGGGGATGTGTGGCAGAGTGCGAGCGCTGGGTATGCAGCGTGGGGAAAGCCATCAAGACGCGTTTGTCGGGAGGACATCATCGCGGGTAATCACTTTGCCAAAGTGATGCCGCCACAGGTCCACCCCCAGCTGGCCCGACCGATCCAGCGACGAGCCCACCGTCAGATCGCTGATGAGTGTTGGCTGCAACCCTGCATCAAACAACGCAAACCCCGCCGCCAGCACACACGTATCGGTCTGGATGCCGCACACCAGCACCCGCGCCGGCGCCAGGCTTTTGAGGTAGGCGACCGTCTCGGGCGTTGGTGCATAACCATGCTTGATAAAGATGCGATCCGCCGCGATCAGGCTTTGGTCGTTTGGCGCCGGTTGCCAGCCCAGTTGGCGGGCGAACGGGGTGATGCTTTCGTCATGGCGCTCCACAGTGGCCACCGAGGGCAGGTGGCCGATCAGGGTATTGATACCGTCCATCAGCCACTGGGGAGGGTTGAAGCACGGTTGCACATCGATGATCAGCAGCACCTGGCGCATGGGGTTCCGGTCGGCAGTCGAGTGGCTGGCCATTGTGCACTAGGGTTGCCAGGTCGTCTTCTCCCCACTGAGCTTGCGGTCCAGAAAGGTGGCCGCGCTGATCAACGCCAAATGGCTCAACGCCTGCGGTGTATTACCCAAATGCCGGGCCTGGCTGTCGAACTCTTCGGCGTACAAGCCCAGCGGGTTGGCGTAGCGCAGCAGTTGTTCGAATTCCAGGTGGGCTTTGTCCACCTGGCCTGCGCGGGCCAGGCATTCCACGTACCAGAACGAACAGGCGGTAAACGCGCCTTCAGTGCCTTGCAGGCCGTCGATCTGGCTGTCGTCGTTGCGGTAGCGATAGACCATGCCGTCGCGCACCAGGCTTTTCTGGATGGCTTCTAACGTGGAGAGCCAACGTGGGTCGGTGGCGGCGACGAAGCGTACCAACGGCATCAACAGCATCGAGCCGTCCAGGGCCGTGCTGGCGGTGTGCTGCACAAAGTGCCCGCGCTCCTCGTTCCAGAAGTTGCTCCAGATATCGGCATAGATGGCTTGGCGGGTCTGGTCCCAACGGGCGAAGGGCGCCGGCAGCGATCGCTTGGACGCCAGGCGGATCGCCCGGTCCAGCGCCACCCAGCACATCAGGCGCGAATGCAGGAAGTGATGTTGCTCGCCGCGCATTTCCCAGATGCCAACGTCCTGGGTGTTCCAGATTTCGCAGACCTGGTCGGCCACTTCCACGGTGTGTTTCCAACCCTCATGGGAGATGGCTTCACCGTACTTGTTCACCAGGTACACCGCGTCCATCAACTCGCCATAGATATCCAGCTGGATCTGGTCGAATGCCTCGTTGCCGATGCGCACCGGCCTGGCGCCGCCGTGGCCGGTAAAGTGGTCGAGCTCGGTTTCCGGCAACTCTTGGCGGCCATCGATGCCATAGAGGATGTTGATTTTGGTCGCCTGCCCACAGCAGTCGCTGACCCGCCCCTTGAGCCAGCGCATGTAGGCATTGGCTTCTTCGATAAAGCCCAGGCGCATAAAGGCATACACGGTGAACGACGCATCGCGGATCCAGGTGTAGCGGTAATCCCAGTTGCGTTCGCCGCCCGGCGTCTCCGGCAGGCCGAAGGTGGCGGCGGCGATGATTGCGCCGTGTTTGCGCGAGGTCAAAAGCTTCAAGGCCAGGGCCGAGCGGTTGACCATCTCACGCCAGCGCCCACGGTAGTTCGACTGCGCGATCCAGCCGCGCCAGAACTTCAAGGTGTGGGCCAGCGCCAGGTCGGTACAACTGCTGTCGACGCGTTCGTCATCCTGGCCGCCCAGCACGAACTCGGCGCCTTCCTCCTGGTTCAGCGTAAAGCGTGCCACGGCGGCGTTGTCCTTGATCTGCAGCGGATGGCTGCTGGACAAGCGCAGGCCAGGCTGGTCGTCGGCGTTGAAACACACCGTGCCGCTATCGATCGTGGCCTGGGTGGGCGCGCGCGCGTAATCATGGCGCACGGCGCAACGCAGGTGGATCTCTGCCTTGCCGCTGACCACCCGCACGCGGCGAATCAGCAACGGCAGGTCATCGATTTCTTCGCTGATGGTGAGCAGGTCGGTGATCTCCACCACGGCTTCATCACTGAGCCAGCGGGTTTGCAGCACGTTGGTGTCGGGCAGGTAGATCTGCTCGCGGCGGGCGTTGGGCAGGTCTGGGGTGAGTTGGAAGATCCCGGCATCGGGCGTGTCCAGCAAAGAGCAGAAGACAGAAGGGCTGTCGAATTCGGGCCAGCAGAAGAAGTCGATGCTGCCTTTATCGTTCACCAGTGCCGCACTGCGCATATCGCCAATGATGCCGTGAGCATCGATGGGGCTTTGTTGCTCGTTTTTCAAATCAACCATTGCCACGAAACTCCGGATAAAGGCTCATGCCGCCATCAATGAACAGGGTGCTGCCCACCACATAGTCGGAGGCATCGCTGGCCAGCCACACCACGGCGTTGGCCACGTCTTCCACATCGCCGACGCGGCCGTAGGGGATCAGCTTCAATAATTGCGCCTCAGCAGCGCCCTCAGTGGCAGCACGGTTGATTGCCGTGCGAATCGCGCCGGGTGCGATCCCGTTGATGCGGATGCGTTGTTCGCTGACCTCCTGGGCGAGGGTGCGCATGAGCATTTCCACGCCCCCTTTGGACGCGGCGTAATTCACATGCCCGGCCCAGGGGATCAGTTGGTGCACCGAGCTCATGTGGATGATTTTTCCGGCCGCCCGTGACACGCCGTCCCGTACACCCTGGCGACTGAAGATACGCACCGCCGCGCGGGCACACAGGAACTGGCCGGTGAGGTTGACGCCGATCACCGTGTTCCAGTCGTCGAGGCTCATGTCCACCAGGTTGGCGTCTTTCTGCAGGCCGGAATTGGCCACCAGGATGTCCAGGTGGCCGAAGGCTTCCAGGGTCTGTGCGAACAGGCGTTCTACCTCCTCTTCTTTAGAGACGTCGGCGCCTATTGCAATGGCCCGACCGCCCTCGGCATTGATCTGCGCCGCCAGCGTCCGGGCGGGCTGCGCCTGGGCGTTGTAATTGAGTACAACAGCCGCTCCGGCCCGTGCCAGAGCCTTGGCCGCCCCGGCACCGATTCCGGAACTGGCGCCTGTCACCAAGGCTACTTGCTGCTCCAACGAAATGTGCATTGCCCACCCGATCTTGAATTCGTGAGTTCAAGCAGCTGACTGACGCCGGGCAAAGGAAGTTCACCGGTGTGATTTTAGCGACTACAACCATGGTGAAAAATGGAATAAAAGAAGAATAAAAAATAACTACAAGATACTAAAAAACCGATGAAAAGCGTTTGACAGGATTTTTAGCCCCGTGTCTTATAGGCACACCTCAACCCGCTCCGTTGGTAGTTCGGAAGTCATCGCGGAGTCACCTATACGAGATGCCCATGTATCAATTGGCAGCGATAGGGGAACTACCAGAACAGGCGGCAGCTTCTTTAACTAAAAGAGCGCCCAAGTTAGTGATCTTCGATTGCGACGGCGTTTTAGTCCAAAGCGAAGAGATCAGCCTGTCGGTATTGATTTCCCTGCTCAATGTTTATGCCTCTGAAGAGACACTGCTTGATGTTCAGTATTTTATTGAGCACTTTCGCGGTCGAAAGATTGCCGAGTGTTTGCAAGAAGCCGAACAGTTATTGAACGTTCGTTTGCACAGTCAGTTTGAAGTCACGTTTCGCGAACAGGCACTGCAAGCCTTGGCGCGTGAGTTGATGGCCACGGACGGAATAATCGACGTATTGAAAGGATTGAAAGTTCCTTATTGCGTGGCCTCCAGTGCGCCACGTCACAAGATAGAACAATGTTTGCGCCTGACGGGCCTGCTTGAGTACTTCGAAGGCCGAATATTCAGTTGTTATGAGTTGGGCCGTTGGAAACCCGATCCTATGGTGTTTTTAACCGCGTGCCAGGCGTTTGATGTGGCCGTAGAGGATGCGCTGGTTATTGAAGACAGTGTCTGCGGTATTCAAGCGGCGGTGGCCGCCAATATAAGCGTGTTGGGGTTTGGTCCAACGGGTCGGCATAGCAAGTTGGCCGACGCCGGGGCCCTGCCATTTGCCGATATGCGTGAATTACTGAGCATCATTGATTGAACAATTACTCAGGGAGGGGATGTGATGAGCACACTGGGTTATCTGGAACGACTTAAACGCAATGATCCATCTTCAGAAGTGTGGTGGGACTCATCGCCCGTTGTCTACGCGCCGTTTAAACAACACTTGCTGGACAAGTACCCGGCCGCCGCTGCGCACATTGAGCAGTTGATGCCCGATGCGTTTACCCCGCACACCGGCTTCAGCAGCGTGACCACCAACCCTCGGCTGGTGACGGCCGCTGTCCTCGATAAACGCGAGTATTGGTCGTCGCGTTTCAACCTGGCCAGCTTGTCCCCCCAGGCCTTGCGCAAGAAGCTCTACAACGAGGTGATCGCCGAGGGCGCTGCGGCGCTTCAGCCGCTGTGGGTGCAATCGGCTCAGGCCCAAGGCTGGATCTCGGCCCAGGTCGAGCCGGTGGACGTGCGCTGCACCGAACGCATGACCGCCCGTGGGCTGGAGCTGCACCAACTGGCGCCGAATGTGATGGTGAAAGTGCCCGGCAGCCTCGAAGGGCTGGACACGGTCGAGTGCCTGGTGGCCCAGGGTGGCTCGGTGAACATCACCTTTTGCTTCACCGTCTCGCAGTTCCAGGCCGGTCTGCAGGCGATAGAGCGGGGCCTTTCGACGGCGCACAGCAACGGTATCGATACCCGGCACTGCAAATACGTGATTACGTTCATGATCGGACGCTTTGCCTGCCAGCCCGAGTTCGCCTTGCAAGCCGCCGAGCGCGGGCTGGCGTTGGAGCCGGATGACCTGCGCTGGGCCGAACTGCTGATCTACGAGCAGGTCCAGGCCCTGGTCGCGGCGTCGACGGTGCCGGTCAAGACCCTGCTGTCGAGCATCAAGATCGACGTGGACGAGCGGGGCAACAAACACTGCTGGCACCTGGAAAAAACCGGGCTGACCAGCACCTGCTACACGTTGACGCCGGACGTGGTGGAGTTCCTGGTAGAGCGCGAGAGCCGTGGCAAGCCGGTGCTGCCCGCCAGCGAACCGCTGCAGCCGCCGCCGGCGACGTTCGCCAAGCTGTTGCGCATTGCCTATTTCTGCGACGCCTACTTTCTCGACAGCATCGAACCCTATGACTTCGGCAACCATGAGGCATTTCTCAATGCCTGCAACGAAGCCAACAGCGCGCACCGGCGCCTGGCCGACTACTGCGTGCGGCTCTGCCCGGCCAAGCCGTTCAAGCTGTCGCTCAACGCCATCCTGGCCGCTGAATACGGGGTGGTCGCATGAACAAGATGGTTGGCTTATGGGCGCATCCGCGCTCACGCTCCACCGTGCTGGAGCGGGTGTTTATCGAGCGCGGCGATTTTGAGGTGTTCCACGAGCCGTTTGCCCATATGGCTTTTTCAGCGGACTCGGCAATTCCTTCCGATGAGTGGGATCACACGTTGCCCACCACCTATGCAGCAATAAAAGAGCAACTTATCCAGGCACAAGCGCGTAGCCATGTGTTTCACAAAGACATGTGCTACCACTGCCTGGATGACTTGAAAGTTGATCTTGGCTTCCTGGCCCAACAGGAAAACATATTTATTATTCGCGAGCCGGCCAGCAGCATTGTTTCCCATCACCGGGTGCACCCCGATATGCCGTTGCAGGCGATTGGGCATAAAGCCTTGTACGAGATATTTTGCGTGGTGACCAAACTGATCGGCAAAGTACCTTATGTCATTAATGCCGATGACCTCGCTGCCGACCCGGAACGGGTGATTGGCAATTTATGCGAGCACTTGCAGATTGAATTTCTACCCCATGCCATGACGTGGAAACGTGAATGTCCGCCACAGTGGAAAACCTGGCGAAGTTGGCATGTGGCCGCAGAAAACAGTGAGCGGATTGTGTGGCCGGACAATTCGACGCTGGAGAGGGAAGTGTTTGATCAATACCCAAAGTTAAAGGCGATGTATGAATATCATCGGACGTTCTACGCGCGCATGAATGAATTTTGCCAATAAGGAAATTTGCATGAACAAGTTGATTATTACCGGGGCGGCCAACGGTATTGGCCGGGCTACCTTGGAAAAGGCCATTGAAGACGGCTACTTTGTGATCGCGGCCGACAAAGATGTCGATGGCTTGAAGTTGCTGCAAAACCGTTATGGCGTTGATGTGTTGGAAACCCATGTAGTCGACTTTGCCGACAATGCGGTGATCAAGGGGTTTATCCCTTCACTCTACGAGCGCCACGCCACTATTTATGGGTTGGTCAATAACGCCGGGATTTACCACGGCAAAAGTGTCTACGCCTACAGCGAAGAGGAAATCGATGAAATCCTCAATGTGAACCTCAAGGCGCTGGTCTATCTCTCCAAGGATTTTGCCGAACGGGAAATGGCCAACGAAGCCCCGCGCAGCATCGTCAATATCGCCTCGGTGGCGGGCGAGGTGGGCAGTTGTGACGCGCTGTATGGGGCGACCAAGGCGGCGGTGATCGGCCTGACCAAGGCCAATGCCTGGAACTTCGCGCCGTTTGTGCGGGTAAACGCGGTGTCCCCGGCGCTGATCCATGACACCGCCATCTACGACAGAATCCCCACGTACCGCCGTGACGAGTATGCCCGCCAGGAAGTTCTCAAGGACCCGATCCGGCCCAGCGGTGTGGCCGAAGTGATCCTGCTGCTGGTGGGCGATGCCCTGCGGCATATGACCGGCAGGGTCATCCCGGTGGACAACGGAGCCTACCCACGGTGAGCCAGGTGACGGGCAAGAAAAAACTGCTGCTGGTGGGGGCGGGCAACCTGTGCCTGCAGATCCTGAAGATCCTTGGGCCCAAGAACGAATTCGAGTTCGTGGTGATGGGCCGTAATGAAGAGTCGACCCTGCGCTTGTGCAATCTGGTGACGCTGGCGTGTGCCCAGTTGGGGCACTACATCGCGATCAAACCGGTGATTGCCGACCTTGCAGACATCGGCAAAGTCACGCGGCTGCTGCGCGAAGAGGCACCGGATATCCTGGTGAACTGCGCGTCGTTGCAGTCCTGGCGGGTGATCACCGGGTTGCCCAAGCTGACCTTTGAGCAACTCGACCAGGCCCAGTTTGGCCCGTGGCTGCCGATGCACCTGACACTGATGCATGACCTGATGCAGGCAGTAAAGGCCTCGGGGATCAAGGCCAAGACTGTCAATGCGGCGTTCCCGGATGCGGTCAACCCAATCCTGGCCAGGGTCGGGCTGGCGCCGGATATCGGCGTGGGCAATGTGGCCAACCTGATCCCGGCGGTACGGTTTGCCATCGCCCGGCTGTTGGAATGCCCGCCTGGTGATGTGCAGGTACGCCTGTACGCCCAGCACTATTTCAGCCACTACGTGCCACGCGCTGGCTTGCCGCCCCGTGCCAGCTATCGCTTGTTGTACGAGGTGCGCAACCGGCCGCAGGTGCCACGCCTGCCAGCGGAGGCGATTTTCTCCACAGTGAAGACCGAGTTTCGTCGGTTGGGCGGCGTTGATGGGCAGTTCCTCACCGCCTGCTCGGCGGTCACGGTGATCGAGGGGTTGTGCTCACCCACGCCGGTGCTGGTGCATGCGCCGGGCCCGCTGGGGTTGCCGGGCGGTTACCCGGTGTGGCTGCACGACGGGCAGGTAGAGGTGCAATTCTCGGATGCCTGCCCGCAGGACGAAGCGGTGCGGATCAACACGATCTGCCAGAGCCAGGACGGTATCGACGAGATCCACTGCGATGGTTCCGTCACGTTCAACCCCCAGTGCATGGCCGTGATGAACACGCTGCTGGGCTATTGCAAAAACACGATGTCGATTGAGCAGTCCGCCGATTTTGCCCGTGAGCTGGCGAGCAAGTACCGGTCTTTCAAAAACTCAACCTGGTAGGTGTGTGATGAATCCAATGTCAGCGCAACAGCACAACGAGGTCGCCAGTTACTCAGCGCAATATTCGGCCGATTTTGTCGAGCGTTGGGACGAGTTGATCGACTGGGAAAAACGCAAGGCCGGGGAGGGCGGCTTCTTTGAGAAGCTGTTGCGCGAGCATGGCGTGCAATCGGTGATCGACGTATCGACCGGCAGTGGCTTCCATGCCGTGCAGCTCAAGCAGGCGGGCTTTGACGTGGTGGCCACGGACGGCAGCAGCACCATGTTGACCAAGGCGCGGGCGAACTTCCGCGCCCATGGCCTGGAGATCCAATCCCATTACCGCGACTGGCTGTCCCTCGACCCGCAGGACCTGGGGCAATTCGATGCACTGGTGTGCCTGGGCAGTTCGTTGTGCCACGTCTTCGCCGCCCATGATCGCCTGAACGTGCTGGAAAGGTTCCGGGCCTTGCTCAAGCCCGGTGGCTTGTTGATTGTCGATCAGCGCAACTTCCTGGCCATTCGTGCAGGGCACTTCAAGGCCAGCGGCAATTACTATTATTGCGGCACCCACGCTTCGGTCAGCCTGGGCCAGGTCGATGAGCACCTGTGCGAGTTCATCTACACCTTTGATAACGCCCAGCAGTACCGGCTCAAGGTCTACCCGCTGTTGCCGGGGGAATTGGCCACCGAGGTGCTGGCGTCCGGGTTTTCGGTGCATGAGAGTTACGGTGACTTCCGCCGTGACTACGACCTGATGCATTGCGATTTCGTCATCCACACCGCACGCGCGGTGTAAGGGGGGCAGCATGAGCACACTCGTACAGAGCACCCCGCGCACCTTGGACAGCGTCGTGCTGGCAGTGGTGTTGACCGGCTTTGTGGCCAGTACCTATGGCTTCGGGGTCTACCTGTTCGCCAACCTGGTGGTGGACATGCGCCGCGACATCGGCTTTGACTACACCACGGTGGGCTTGATCACCGGCGGTGCGCAGATCGGCTTTTTGTTGTTTTCATCGGTGACCAGCTATATCAGCCGCTTTTTCGAGGGCTGGAAGATCAGCCTGGTGTCCACGGTGCTGACGTCCCTGGCGCTGCTGGGGTTGAGTGTCAGCGACAGCATCGGGTTGTCCGGGGCGTTGCTGATTCTGCTCGGTGGCTGTTCGGCGTCGGTGTACATCCCGCTGGCGGAGATCGTCACCAAGAGCTTCAGCCCAGGCAATCGCTCGCGGGTCATGGGGCTGATTTCCAGTGGCACCAGCTATGGCGTATTCATCAATGGCTTGCTGGTGTCGTTCCTGACCTTGCATGGCGGCTGGCGCTCGATCTGGCTGACCGCCGGCCTGATATCGGTGGCGCTGTGCGTGGTGGCGTGGTTTCTGCTGCGCAACCTGGCGTCGGGACAGGACACCGGGTTTGCCGGCGAGCGCTCTACAGCAGTCGACAGCACTGCGCCGTGGCTGAGCCGTTCGCTCTATTTGACCTGGGCCATCGCTTTTCTCAACGGCATGGCGTTGCTGCCATTCCAGACGTACCTCGCGCCATTTCTGCGGGACGAGTTGGGCGTGTCGGTGCAGGACACCGGGTTTGTCTGGACCACCATCGGTGCGGTGGGCATGGCCTCGGGTTTCCTGGTGGGCTGGATCGCGGACAAGGTCGGGGTGCGCACCTCGTTGGCCATGTGCTTCTTGAGCGCGGGGCTGGCGGCCACGTTGGTGTTCAGCTTCAACAGCCTGCCGCTGTTCTACCTGGCGGCATTTTTGTTTGCCCTGGCGTTTTACCCGATCTTCGGGCTGGTCCCCAGCTACATCGGGCAAATCGTGCCGGTCAGCCGCCTGACCCAGGCCTTTGGCATTGCCAACGTATTGATCGGCCTGGGTGGGGTGTGCGGCAACTTCCTGGGTGGGTTTTCCAAGGACCTCACCGGCTCGTTTGCCACGGTGTACTGGGTGGTGGCGCTGTTGTTGTTCGCACAGTGCGTGATGGTATTCATGTTGGGCAAACAGCCCGCTTCAACGGTGGAGGACGCGCGGCCATGAGCTATTTTCCGGACAACACCCAGCAACACCTGCACCGGTTTGCCTTCAGTCACAGGGGCGCCGTACACGCGCGGATGAAGCAGAAACCCCTGGTTATCTGGATGACCGGTATTTCTGCCTCCGGCAAGTCGACCATCGCCGACGCCCTGGATGTTGCCCTGCAGCAACAAGGGCGGTTCACCTGCATCATCGATGGCGACTCAGTGCGCGGCGGGCTTTGCCGGGACCTGGGGTTCAGCGATAGCGACCGCGATGAGAATATCCGCCGGGTTGCCGAAGTGGCGCGGCTGATGGTGGACACGGGGCTGATCGTGATCGTGGCGCTGATCTCACCGTCTTCGGCGAGCCGGCATTACGCGCGCTCTATCATCGGCAACGAGTCCTTCGTTGAAGTGCATGTGGATGCGCCCTTGGCAACGGCCGAACAACGCGACCCCAAGGGACTGTACAAGAAGGCGCGGTCGGGGCTGATCAAGCACTTCACCGGTATCGATTCGCGCTATGACGTGCCGGTGTTTCCGGAGGTGCATCTGGATACCCAGGCGCTTTCAGTCGACGACTCGGTGAGCAAGCTGCTCGATTGGATTGCACGGCGTGATGATCTGGCTTAGCCGTTGGTCTTTGCGCGGGGGATGACGGTGTTTGTCACTCCAGAAAACAAGGTACTCTGCGCCATCGCATGGATATCACGTTTTCCCTGGAGCCGGCATGACACATTTTACGGGCACTGCGAAGTCGATACGTTTGATTGGCGGCGCCCGGGTATTGGACTTTATCAACACCACCAATGGGCGGCGTCCGGGTACGGCGCTCAAGGTGACTGAAGAGCGGCTCACCAGTTTCCAGTTCTTCTTTGAATGGGCGCTGCATGCCTCGTTGGTCACGGCTCAAGAGTTCGAGGCGTACAAGGCCATGGTGTTCGAATCGCCTATGGCCTACCAACCCGACCTGGACGCGGTTATCGCGTTCAGGGAGTGCCTGTATGGCGTGTTTCATGCCCTGTCGCTGCGCCGCCCGGCCGGCGATGAAGCGTTGCAGCAGATCAACCTGAGGTTCCAGCAAGGCGTCACCTGGCGCGTGCTGCGCTCGGTTGCGGGGGCGCCCGGTTGGGGTTGGAAGGCCTGCACCTCTACCCAGGAGTTGACCGCGATGTTGCTGGGGCGACTGGCCATTGAGGCCACGCAGTTGCTGGTATCTGGCGACCTGCAGGCGCTGCGCAGTTGCAGCTCCACCGATTGCGACTGGGTGTTCCTGGATATCTCCAAGAACAAACAGCGCAAATGGTGCCAGATGAGCGTCTGCGGCAGCCGCGAGAAGCTGAGCCGCCTCAAGCAGGCGGCGCACTGACGGGGGCGACGGGTAGCGATTGCCCGACTTAATAGGAAGCATTACTATTCACGCCCCGCCTCCCCAGTGCTCCCGCGATGATCCCTCAGCCGCCCCGCAGAACAGGCTTTTTCGAGCACTACGAAGAGTTGATCCGGACCTGGACCCGTCGCCTCAGAAGCCGTCAGCAGGCCGAAGACCTGGCTCACGACACCTTCGTGCGGGTGCTGGAGGCCAAGTCCGCCTCTGTTGAGCAACCGCGTGCCTACCTGCACCAGACCGCACGCAACATTGCGGTGGATGGCTACCGGCGCGCGGACCGGCGCGAGGCCATGGAGCTGGAAGCCTTTGATCAGACGCCCCACAGCGGCGACCCGGAGCATTTCATGCACGCGATCCAATTGGCGGACTCCATCGAACAGGCCCTGGCCGAGCTGCCGCTTAACTGCCGCAAGATTTTCATCTGGCAGAAGATCGAAGGGCTGACCCAGCAGGAAATCGCCGAACGCCTGGGTTTGTCCAAGAACATGGTGGAAAAGTATATGATCCGCACCCTGCGGCATCTGCGTGACCGCCTGGACGCGATGGCCCCATGACCCATGCCCGCTTTGAAACAGGACCTTCCATGATGGATAGCCGTGCACGCGATGAAGCCGCGCAATGGTTTGTACGCCTGCAAGACACCGGACTGAGCGCCGCCGAGCGCCAGCAGTTCGAGGCATGGCGCACTGAGCAACCCCAACACCAATACGAATTCGATGTGCTGCAAGGGCTGTGGAACGCCACCGACTTGCTGCCCAAGGCCCGTTTGCAGGCGTTGTGCGATACCCCGGCCCAGGGCCCCAGGCGGCGTGCGGTGGTGCGCTATGCCGTGGCAGCCAGCGTGGTGGCGGTCGCACTGGGGTTAGGACTGTTCAGTGGGCTCAATCATCCCAAGCCCTACAGTGCCGAGTTCAGCACGGGTTTGGGCGAGCATCGCCAGGTGGCCTTGCCCGATGGCTCGGTGATGGACCTCAACAGCCGCAGTGTGGTCATGGTGCGCTATGAAAACGGCCGGCGCGGTGTGGAACTCAAGCAGGGCGAGGCGATGTTCAGCGTCGAGCACGACACCAGCCAACCCTTTGTGGTCGCCGCCGGGGCCGGGCAGGTGACGGTCACGGGGACACGTTTCGATGTGCGCCGTGATGATGACCAGACTCGCGTGGTGGTCGAGGCCGGTACCGTCAAGGTACAAGGCCGTTCGCCGGACGAGGGGGTGACGCTCACGGCGGGGCTGGGCAGCCATGTGGACAGCAAAGGCCAGGTGGCGGCGCCTTATGCGGTAAACGCCGAGGAACTGACAGCCTGGCGTACCGGCAAGCTGGTGTTCAACAACGCCTTGCTGGGCGAAGTGGCGCGGGAAGTCTCGCGTTATCGCGAGCATCCGTTGCGGGTCAGCACGCCCGCGGTCAGCAACCTGCGCCTGACCAGTGTGTTCAAGGCCAACGACACCGACGCCTTGCTCAAGGCCTTGCCGCACATCCTGCCGGTGGCCTTGCGCACCTTGCCCGATGGTAGCCAGGAAATTATTTCGCGCTGAGATTCAGGTTTTTTTCGAGTTCTTCGTCTTCCCCTGCAACTGCAACTGGTTTGCATTAACAGCCGCTTACACTTGCGATGACAGGACAAGGCTCGACGTGAAAAAACTCGCCGTTAACAACAATAAAATCTCCCGCTGGGCGCCGCTGGCCTTGGCGCTCGCCGTCAATGCCGCAGTGCCGTTGGCCTTCGCAGCCGACGCTATTCATATCAAGGCACAACCCCTGGGCGCGGCGCTGAGCCAGCTGGGCCAGCAGACGTCCCTGCAAGTGTTCTTCAGCCCTGACCTGGTGGCCGGCAAACAGGCGCCTGCGGTCGACGGCAACCTCTCGCCGGAACAAGCCCTGCGCCAACTGCTGCAAGGCAGCGGCCTGGATTATCAGATCGATGCGGGCTCCGTGACCCTGCGCCCGCTGAGCAGCGGTAGCGGTGAAGCGGGCTCGCCCCTGGAGCTGGGCGCCACCGATATCAAGGTGGTCGGCGACTGGCTCGGCGATGCCAATGCCGAAGTGGTGCAGAACCACCCCGGTGCGCGCACCGTGATCCGTCGGGAAACCATGGTGGAGCAGGGCGCGATGAACGTCGGCGACGTACTGCGCCGCGTACCCGGTGTGCAGGTGCAGGAGTCCAACGGCACCGGTGGCAGCGACATTTCCCTCAACGTTGGCGTACGTGGCCTTACGTCGCGCCTGTCGCCACGCTCCACCGTCCTTATCGACGGCGTGCCCGCTGCGTTCGCGCCCTATGGCCAGCCGCAACTGTCGATGGCACCGATTTCCGCCGGCAACCTGGACAGCATCGACGTGGTGCGTGGCGCAGGTTCCGTGCGCTACGGGCCGCAAAACGTCGGCGGGGTGATCAACTTCGTCACCCGCGCCATCCCCGAGAAATTCTCCGGCGAAGTCGGCACCACGCTGCAAACCTCTGCCCACGGTGGCTGGAAGCACATCGACAACGCATTTATCGGTGGCACCGCCGACAACGGTATCGGCGTCGCGCTGCTGTACTCCGGGGTCAATGGCAACGGTTATCGCAACAGCAACAACGGCAACGATATCGACGACGTGATCCTCAAGACCCACTGGGCACCCACCGATCAAGACGACTTCTCGCTGAACTTCCATTACTACGACGCCAGTGCCGACATGCCCGGCGGCCTGACCCAGAGGCAGTTCGACGCCAACCCTTACCAGTCGGTGCGTGATTGGGACAACTTCAGCGGCCGCCGCAAGGATGTGTCCTTCAAGTACATCCGCCAGATCGACGACCGCACCCAGGCCGAAGTGCTCACCTACTATTCCGACAGTTTCCGTGGCAGCAATATCGCCAACCGTGACCTGCTGACCATCGGCTCGTACCCGCGCACCTACTACACCTTCGGCATCGAGCCACGGGTGTCCCATGTGTTCGATATAGGCCCCAGCACCCAGGAAGTCAGCGTCGGTTATCGCTACCTCAAGGAAGGCATGCACGAGCAGGCCACCATGCTGGGGTTGATCAATAACGTCCCCACCCCGGACGGTCTCAGCGACGGCCATGTGTATCAGGACCGCACCGGTGGCACCGAGGCCAACGCGTTCTATATCGACAACAAGGTCGATATCGGCAAGTGGACGATCACCCCAGGCATCCGCTTCGAAGATATCCGCACCGAATGGCACGACCGCCCGGTTATTTCCCAAACCGGCACCCGCGTCACCGAAAAACGCCGCGAAGTGCACAACAACGAACCGCTGCCAGCCTTGAGCGTGATGTATCACCTCTCCGATGCCTGGAAGCTGTTCGCCAACTACGAGACCTCGTTTGGCAGCCTGCAATACTTCCAGCTGGGCCAGGGCGGCTCGGGTGACCAGACCGCCAATGGCCTGACCCCGGAAAAAGCCAAGACCTACGAAGTGGGTACCCGCTACAACGACACTGTGTGGGGCGGCGAGCTGACGTTCTTCTACATCGACTTCTCCGATGAGCTGCAATACGTCAGCAACGCCGTGGGCTGGACCAACCTCGGCGCCACCAAGCACGAGGGTATCGAAGCCTCGGCCCACTATGACCTGTCGAACCTGGACCCGCGCCTCGACGGCCTGACGGCCAACGCTGGCTTCACCTATACCAAGGCCACCTCCGAGGGTGACGTCCCGTTCAAGGGCCGTGACCTGCCACTGTACTCCCGCAAAGTGGCGACCCTGGGCTTGCGTTACGACATCAACCACTGGACCCATAACCTCGACGTCTACGCCCAGTCTGGCCAGCGTGCGCCAGGGACTGGCACGACCTACATCACCCAGGGCACTGCCGATGGCCTGTACGGCGATATCCCGGGGTATGTCTCGGTCAATGTGCGCAGCGGCTATGACTTCGGCGAGCAACTGTCCAACTTGAAACTCGGTGTAGGGGTGAAGAACGTCTTTGACCAGCAGCACTACACCCGTTCCAGCGATAACAACGCCGGGCTGTACCTGGGTGAACCACGTACCTTCTTCGTACAGGCCAGTGTGGGGTTCTGACCTGCAAGCGGCGCGGAAAAATCGCAGTGCAATACTGCGATTTTTTTTGCCCGCTAATCCAGCCTCCTACCCGGTGATCGGCAGATGGTGTTGCGTTCAGGAACTGAATCGGACGAGGTGGCCACACACAGGTGGCCTGCATTCATGCGCTTGGAAAGGCGTTGGATAGGCAGGTGAACCCTGTGATCACGCCGCACTGGAGATTCATATGTCGGTATCCGCCCTCGATAAACCTGTACCCAACCCACCTCCACGTACACCGCCGCTCAAATCCGAACCCCAGGGCAAGGAGATGGGCGCCTCGGCAGCCCGAGGGCAAACGGCTCAGCAAGTCAGTTTCAATGCGGGTGGCAGCAAACCCTGCAAGATAATGGCTGATCAGGTGTCCACCGCAAAAACGCCAGCCGCAGGCCAAATGTCACCGGTCAGCGAACGCGAGTCGCAAACCCGGTCGTCGGGTCTGTTCAGCCAATTCAAACAGGCAGTGAAAGGCTTTTGTGGTGGACAGCGCCCGCCCAAACCGGACCCATGCCCGCCACCGCCGTGCACGACCAAACCGCCCAAGCCCTGCCCACCGGAGGTATCGAAACCTTGCCCGCCCAAACCACCTAAACCTTGCCCACCCGAGCGGCCCAAGCCGGATCCGTGCCTTGGCAAGCCGCCTGAACGCCCCACGCCATGCAAACCCGATCCGTGCTATGGAAAACCAGATCCCTGGTACTCCAGCCAGAGCAACGATGACCTGGCAAAAATGCTGTTGAACAATTTCGACGCATTCAAAGACCCGAAGCAGCCTTGGTACATCACCACCCAAGGTATTTCAGACTTGGCCAACAAACCATTGACCGGCAACCCCGACCAGGACCAGAACATTCGCCTGGCCAGGGAATTGATGCGGCGGCCCGAGTTGGTCAATGCGATGGATCGGCACAGCACCACCGGCGCGCTCGATGGTCTGATCGACCGCAAGAAGATCCAAATGACGCTTAGCAGCCAAAACCCTCACAAGTATCAGGACGACAAGCAATTGGCCGCTGAAATGCTAAAACATTTCGATGCGTTGAAAGATCCCGATAACCCGGACTACATCAGCATCGACAGGTTGAAGGACATGGCCAAGTGGCCTGCTGGCGACACGGCCCATGGCCGTCTTGCCTGGATCGCGCAGGAACTTCTCAAGCGCTCCGACACATCGGCAAGCTTTGATGGTGCAGATCATTGGGGGCGCGATGGCTGGATCCATAAGGACACCTTGCGTCGGATGTCCCGCGGATAGGCCCACACCCAAGAGTTCTTCATTGAACAGGCAAGTCGCTGTCACCCGTGGGCGGCGACTTGCCGTGGAGATACCCTATGACGACTTCGCTCAACACTCGTCAGCCGTCCGTCAGTACACAGCACTACGACACCGCATCGACGGCTTTTTGTGAAAAAGAGGCGGGCCCGCTGCGCCACGCCTGCGAAATCCAGCGAATGAAAGATTTCGCCGGCCAACGCAGATTCCAGGCCCCGGTTGCCGATGACTTTGCTCGCGGCATGCTGGCGCCGGGTCAGAGCCTGAAAACCCAGACCCACTCACTGGCGCAGATTCGTGGCGCGCTGGCGACGGTCATCCTCGGGCTAAGAGCCCTGTGTGCTGGGCAAAAACTTGACTGACGCAACGTCGCCACCGACGTTTACATACTGTCATTGCTCCGCACCCGCAGCCCGGAACTATTGCGTTCGGCCCGCCACATATCGATGGCGCGCGCCCCTGGCATCACGTTCGGAAAAGGCTGGAGATCAAGTATGAAAATCAATGGTGCAACACCCCTCGGCCACCCCTTGGTCAGAGGGCAAGTGGAGGAACCCCAGGCGTCTAGCGCCTATCCCTCTCGGGATGAACAACGCATCTCGTGGGAGGCATCGCCACGCCAGCCCCCTGCGCGTCGAGCCGCCTTGTCGTCGCTGCGCTACCAGGCATTACAGAACGCGCCGGTTGCCCGTGCGAATACCACGCCACCCGGCCAGCACTCCACGGATAGCCAACTGGCAAATGAGTTGGACAAGAACTTCGGCGAACTGCATCCCTTTTTCAGGGAGGGGCGCTTGACCCAGTCTTCACTGCGCAGCATTGCGGCGCAGGCGCTGGCGGGAGATTGAGGTGCGCGATCGCATTATCCTGGTGGTCAGGGAGATTCTGAAGCGCCCGCTGTTGAACGACACGATCATCGATTTCGAGGGGTTCATTACCCGCGACAGCCTCAGGGCAGCCGCAGCGGCGCTGCCGGGTAACAGCTCCCCCAGTGCCTTTAGTCAGGACCCTTTCCATGGCCAGTGCAATGCCAAGGTTGTTCAGGCGCTGCAGGGCCATTTCAAGCTGTTGAGAGATGCGAGCCGGGATCGGGTCGGCTTTTTCGAAACGTTGGAGTACGTGGAAATTGCAGGGCTCAGAACGGTGATGAGCGATCCTGATGAGACAGACGCCAACGGCACGCCCATCGTAGAGCCAACCACCGGGTTGCCCCGCAAACAGTACAGCGAGCATTGCGTGTACACGATCAAGAACATCATTGAGCGGCCAGGGCTGCTACGGTCGTTGGAGCGGGCCAATAACGCTCGCCTGTTCGGTCGTCCCCGGCATGAAGGGTGGCTGAGCAATAAAAGTCTCGAACGCTGGCTCCAACAGTACAACCTGCACCGAGCCAGGTAGCGCCCTGGCGCTTTTACACCTTGAGGATCTTGCCACTGATAGCCACCCCTGCCAGCAACAGGGCGATCAGCACAAACGCTGTGTTCAGGCTGCTGCCATGGGCGATAAAACCGATCATGGCCGGGCCTGCGAGTATGCCCGCATAGCCCAGGGTGGTGATGGCCGGTACCGCGATATGCTCGGGCATCACCTTTTGCTTGCCGACAGCGGTGTACAACACCGGCACGATATTCGAACAGCCTGCACCCACCAGCGCATACCCCAGCAACGCGGTTTCCCAGGCCGGGAACAGTGTGGTGAGCAGCATCCCGGCAGTCGCCAGCGCGCCGCCGATCACGATCACACGCGTGGCGCCCAGGCGCCGCACGATGGCATCGCCCGTCAGGCGGCCGGCGGTCATGGTCAGGGCGAAGGCCGCGTAACCCAGGCCTGCGTAGGCCTCATCCAGGCCGCGTTCGGCGCTGAGGAACACCGCGCTCCAATCCAGCACCGCACCCTCGGCCAGAAACACGATAAAGCACAAACAACCGATAAACAGCACCACACCGTGGGGCACCGCAAAGGCCGGGCCCGAGCTTTCACTGCCATACGGCAACAGGTGTGGTCCGGCCTTGAGCAGCGCTACGGCCATGATCACGATCACCACCAGGGTCGCCTGCAGCGGTGACAAACCCAGCCCCAGCAAACCTGAAACCCCTGCCGCGCCCACAATTCCCCCCAGGCTGAACAACCCATGGAAACCCGACATCATGGTTTTGCCGCTGGCACGTTCGACGATCACTGCTTGCAGGTTAACCGTGGAGTCCACGGTGCCCAGGCCGGCGCCAAACAGGAACAACCCGGCAATCAGCAACGGAATCGAACTGACCGTGGCCAGCATCGGCAGGGCCAGGCAGATCATGATGGTCCCGGCAGTCAACACCCGGCGGCAGCCATAGCGCGAGGCCAAGGCGCCCGCCACGGGCATCGCGATGATCGAACCCACCCCCAGGCACAACAGCAACAGGCCAAGGGTGCCCTCATTGAGTTGCGCACGCGCCTTGGCGTAAGGCACCAAGGGCGCCCAGGCGGCGATACCGAAGCCGGCGATGAAAAAGGCGATGCGGGTCGACATTTGCTCCAGCCGCCCGGGAACCACGGGCGCTGAGGTGGGGATGGCAGTCATGAAAAATCCTTGGTATTGCGTTCAGAGAACGATGTCCGGCGCAACATCCTTGCACATCAAGGCGCAGCGTGCGAGCCGACTGCCACAGCGGGTCTGATCTGTAATACGCTGCCGACCAACTCTGTAGGCAATGGGACGAATTGGGTTGATGAAAATTCTCTGGCAGGTGGCGACGTGACCCGTTTTTATGATGCGCGGGGCAATATCTATGGGGTTGTCAGCCCCGAGGTATTGCGCGGCCAGGGCATCGAGGTGCCGCACAGTGCAACCCTGGCAGCGGCGGATCGGGCCTCGTGGGCACCTGTTGCCGTCGCCTCCGAATGCAGTTGGGGTGTGCTGCCGCGCCCGGCCGACGCCAAGGCCCACCGTTGCGATGGCCTGCTGGTGGGGCCGTTCCAGGCCGAGCCACCGTTCGACTTGCTGATCGTCAACACCGACGGCTCACTGGCCGAGCGCAGCGGCAACGGCCTGACCATCTTTGCCCAGGCCCTTACCGATCAGGGGTTGATGACCCAAGCCTGTGAGTTGCGAGTGCATCACGACAAGCTGGACGCGTTATCGCCCGTTAGCACCCAGGTCGAGCCTGCCGTGTATGAGCAGACCGAGGGTTTCTGGCTGGCATTGGGCAAGCCCGAGTTCGGGCCCGCTGCGGTAGGCGCGCAAGCAGCGCAGGTTGGGTTTAGCCACGTCAGCGAACTGGCGGCGATCAACCCCCAGTGGGCACGCAGCCAGTTCGTGCGGGTGGGCAACCCCCATTGCGTGACGCTGGTGGAGCAGGCGACCGCATTGCCCGACAACCAGCAGATGCAGGAACCGGCGCTATTCGGCCCCCTTCAAACGATTGCCTTTGCGCCGCCCATGGGCAGCGGTCGGCCCTGTGCGGCGGGGGTCAATTTGCAGTGGGCTGCCCGGCAGTCTGCCAATCGTGTGATCGCGCGGGTATTCGAACGGGGCGAGGGGCCTACGGCGTCTTCCGGAACCAGCGCCAGTGCGGTGGCGTGTGCAGCGTGGCGCGCCGGCTGGGTGCAAGCGGGTGAAGTGGCGGTGGTCATGCCAGGTGGCACCGCGCCGGTACGCCTGCATGTTCAAGCCCAGACGTTGCTGAGCGTCAGCCTTTTCGGGACTGCGCGGCCGCAGGCTTGAACTCGTTGAACAGCTGATGAAGTTAATAAGCGTCAGCTGTTTCTCTTTTTACTCGTTATAAGATTATTAAGTTTGTGTAGGGCATTTCTTTTGATTAAGAAGTGGCAATTCGATGCGCCTTATTATTTTGTAAAAGACTCTTCCAACTTGATCGTACGAAACTTCTTTTTTATTTTTTGAAGGCCGATTTTTCCCTGGAATCGCTAAGCTTTGCGGCGTTCAGGCGCTTTTTCCCGGCCGTTTTCCGGCGCGACAACGGGAATAAGTATTTCGGTGCGGTCATTGAAGGGCGGGTATCAACGGATGGATAACGCGTTTGTCTTGTCACGTTTCAAATTGATTCTTCCAAGTATCAATAATGACTTTCAGGTGTTGGCGTTCAAAGGCAGCGAAGCCCTCGACCAAGCGTTTTTTATTCAAGTGCAATGGGTCAGTGAAGACCCATCCCTGGATCTGGAGGCATTGCTCCAGCAGCCCGCCTATCTGGATTTGGGTGAGGAACACCCAGGTTTGCATGGGCAGGTGTATGCCGTGGGGCGGGATGAGCCTGGTCGGCGCCTGACCCGCTATCACCTGACCCTGGCACCACGTCTGGCCTGGCTGGCCTACCGCCGTGACCAGCGAATTTTCCAGCAGCGCAGCGTGCCGCAGATCATCGCGCAAGTCCTTGAGCACCACGGCATCCTGGCCGATGCCTATGTGTTCGAGTTGGGCCCGGTGGTGTATCCACCGCGCGCCTTTTGCGTGCAATACGCGGAGAGCGACCTGCATTTCATCCAGCGACTGTGCGAAGAGGAGGGCATTCACTTCCATTTTCGCCACAGCCCGGACGCCCATCTGTTGGTGTTTGGTGATGACCAGACAGTGTTTGGCCGCTTGCCGGCGCAACGGTATTGCGCTGCTGGCGGGCCTCAAGCCGAAGGGCGGGTTATCCAGCGCTTTGATGTGCGCCTGGGCACTCGCAGCCAGCAAACCGTGCGCCGTGATCACGACTTCAAACACCCTTCGTTGCGGCTGCAGGACACGGCCAGTGCTGACGCGGTACATCTCCTTGAGGACTATCACTACCCGGCAGGCTTTACCGGCCATGGCCGTGGCCGGCAATTGGCGCGCCGGAGCCTGGAGCGCCATCAACGCGACCGTTTCCGGGCGTTGGGCAAGAGCAACCAGCCTGTCCTGCGCAGCGGGCACTTCCTTGAATTGAGCGATCACCCCGACCCTTTGTGCAACGACGTGTGGCTCATTACCTCGGTACGTCACGAGGGGTATCAACCGCAGGTGCTGGAGGAGGTTGCGCCTGCGGCTGATGCATTCCAGGGCTACCGCAACCGATTTACCGCAACCCCCTGGCAAGCGGTGCACCGGCCTCCTATCAAGCATCCCAAACCAACCCTCCTTGGCAGCCAGACGGCGACGGTGACCGGGCCTGTCGGGGAAGAAGTGCACTGCGACGAGTACGGTCGGGTGAACGTGCGTTTTCATTGGGACCGTCTCGACAAGACCGATGAGAAAAGCAGTTGCTGGGTGCGGGTAGCGTCCGGGTGGGCCGGTGATGGCTATGGCGTCTCGATGATCCCCCGTGTCGGCATGGAGGTACTGGTGACCTTTTTGGAAGGGGACCCGGACCAGCCATTGATCAACGGATGCTTGCCCAATGCACTGCACAGGCCGGCCTATTCGTTGCCGCAACACAAGACCCGTAGCGTGCTGCGCAGTCGCAGTTCGCCGGGCGGCGCAGGCTGCAACGAGCTGCACCTGGAAGACCGCCGTGGTGAAGAACTCATCTACCTGCGCGCACAGCGGGACCTGGAGCACTACGTGGGGCGCGACAGTCGGCTGGAGGTGGCGGGGCAGCGACGTGAAGTCATCCAGGGTTTGAGCACGGTGTGCCTGGAAAACGAGGAACATCGCCAGGTTGCGGGTGATCGCAAGGTCGTGCTCAAGGCGAGTGACCATCTGGAGGTGCAAGGCGATAGCCGGACTCAGGTCGGCCAGACGCTGGTCATCGAGGCCGGTCAGCAGCTTCACCTCAAGGCCGGTGCCAGCCTGGTGATCGAGGCCGGGGCGCAGTTGAGCCTCAAGGCCGGTGGCGAGCATCTGTTGATCCAGGCCGGCGGCATCTTCAGCAGTCGGCCCATCACCCTGGGCGGGGCGCCGCCCGTGGCTCGATCGGCGATGGCCGATGTGCCGAAAATCGCGGTTGTGCAAGGCGCCACTCTGCTCATGGCCAGGCAACTCGACGCAGACTTCTGTCCGGTGTGTGAACGCTGCCGCGAAGGCGTCTGTGATCTGCCGGGGAGGGCGGCCTGATGCACGACATGCCAGGCCAATGGATGGCCCGACAGCACCAGGCGGGGTACCGGCTGTGCTTGATCCTTGAGGGTAACAGCCCAGAACGTGAGCCGATGCTGGCGGCACGTGGTTTAGCGCATTACCGCAGCCTCTATGCCCAGACCCCCGCAGCGGAGTTGGCGATGTCAGGTCCGGTACTTTTACTGCTGGACCGGTTGAATGAGCCCGCACTGCTCAATCTCCTGCAAGCGCCCGAGACAAACTGGGGGTGGTTGGGCAGTTTGCCAAACGACGATCTGGAGGCCATGACTCGACACTGGCGCGACCGATTGTGGGTGGGGCCGATAGGCGAGCAGGCGCTGTATCGCTTCCATGACAACCGCACTTTTGCACGGGCCCTGGCGTATCTGCCCCCGAACCACTGGCCGGCATTTCTCGGTCCGTTGATCAGCGTTTGTTACTGGTACGAGGGCTATTGGCACAGCGGCGACAACTGCGTCCCAGGCGAGTACGCCGTGCCCGATCCCGCCCCTTGGCTTGCCACGCCCAACCCCAATGCGGGCGCCATCCTGCACGCCAATATCCTGCGCTACCTGCTGGCCGAGCACAGCGAACACCTGGCGGCATTGGCGGAGTTTCAGGACCCGAGGGTCTGGCTCAACCAGGTACTGGAACAGGCCCGTGCCTGGCAATGGCGGGGAGCGGAGCAGTTGGAGTTTCTGGTGGTGCGCCGGTTGGAAGAGGCCACCTGCAGCAGTGTTATCCAGTGGCAGCCCATGGCTGGGGAAGCGCCGGGGGCACACTTTGAACGGGTGGTGGCGCAATGGGAAATGACGAGGGGGCAGGATGAATAGGCCAAGGTTCGGCGTGTTGATTGCGTGGGTGATGCTGGGGCTTACGGGGTGCGCGGGCAAGCCGGTTGATAGCGTTACGTTGGAGGTGGACTTGCCGGCAGAATTTCGGTTTGTGGCCGGTGCCAATTACAGCCCGGCAACCGGGGAAACGTGCACCTTGCCGTCACGTCGAGGCAGGAGGCCGGAGCGCAAGATGTTGATCACTCAATACAAGCCTGAAGCCGAGCGAGTGAGCTTTGACTTGCCGCTGTCGCAAGTCATCGACGGTTGCCCCACGGTATTGCGCAGTGTGGATTTTGATGTGCGTGGGAAATGGGGAGTGCGGGACACGGATGTGGGTGGAGATCGAGCCGTTATCGGTATTCGAGACCTTTGGGATTCCGGGCCCGGCATGCCCGAGTCGGGTGTTCAGGTGTTGACTGGGCGTTGCCGTTGGTTATTCCGAACCGTGGGGCCTCTGCATGCGATCGTCAAGATTCTGCAGTGTCGATCATTGGACGCAACGGGACAGCAAAGGCTTGCAGGAGGTGTGGCGCAGCGTGATCAGTTGGCGGGAAAAAAACTCAGGATGGTGTTGGTGCTGACGGGTGAGGAGGAGCCCTATTTCGACGATAACTGGGTGCCCGTTCCGGGTGGGTGGAAGCGTTGTAAAGGTAAAAGCTTCGAAGATATGGACGCGTTTTGTTACGGCAACACCACCGACTTCAAACCCATAAAAATGCCGGATGGCCGTATCTGTGACGTCTATCCAACGTGTGAATGACAAGGAGCAATTTCATGAAGTTGGATGCACGCAAGCAACCTTTTTTCAGTGGAAGTAAGCCCGCATGCGCGTTGCGAGGCGATTGGGTGAGTTTCTGTCTGGTCGATGAGTTCGGTGTTGGAGCCGCCTACGGTGGATTACCCTATACCGTCCATGACAGTGCCGGGCAGCAGTACAAAGGTAGATTGGATAAAAACGGATGTGCCGTGATTCAGAACATCTACTGCGGCCCAGTAGCGCTGGTCTTTGACGAGGTGTATTCAGGAACCGAGCAACTGTATAGGCGGCTTGTTATGCGCCAAACGTACAAACTGCCTATTACCGAGCTCCAGGTTCGTGCTGAAAACACCCGGTTTGCTGAAACAGATGGTCAGCGCGTTGACAATAATCCGGCCAAACAGAAAGCCAATCGCTTTTATCAGGTTGAAGTCCGAGACCTGGTCCGTCATACCGCGCACCTACCTCCATTTGCGCAACGAACCCATCCCCCAAAGCGACACGCCCTGAAAATGATGGCCGAGCTGGGATTCGGCCCGCCCCAATCAACCTTGTCAGGTGTGGTGCTGTTTCCCAACCAGCACAGCGCGCTTGAGGTTCGGCCACTGCGGGCGTTTCGACCGATGCTTTCCACTGAAGACAGCTTCTGCGCCTTGAACCTCTATCAGCTGGCATTGATGTCCACCTTGAGCTATTGCGACTTCGGGCAAGAACCACCGAAAAGACCTACGGACGACGTTCGTTTTCCTTTCGATCCCAGTGTCGGTCATCTATTTGCTCAAAAACTTTCGGGCTATCAAGAAGCCTGGCGAGTTGATCCAGAGCAGGCGCAGCGTTTCTATCCTCTCTACGAAGAAGTTTCCTATTCCCAACGCTTCGAAATTTTACCCTTCGACCCCGAGTTGTATTCGCAAAACAAACCAGAGCTGGGAGAGAACCAGGAGCACCCCGCGAGTGTGCATTTTTTCGACGATGCGGAGTTGGGTACCGACACCCAGGCATTCATCACTCATCACGAGGACGTCATCCTCATTGCTGTGCGAGGTACCGCGAGCCCTGCCGATGGGGTGCGGGATGCAAATGCCCATCAGGTGGCCTTCGCTGAAGGTGTCGGCAAGGCGCATGAGGGTTTTTATCAGGCCTACAGGGCGATGCGAGATTTTGTGCTGCGATACCTCGACCAGTTTTACGCAGGCCAACGGATTGTCATTTGTGGCCACAGCCTGGGCGGTGCAATAGCGCTGCTTCTGGCAGAAGGTTTACGCCGTACTCCCGACCGTAAATACCACATCCTCCTCTACACCTACGGCGCCCCCCGCGCCGCCGACGCCGAGTTCACCGCCGGTGCCGCAACCCTGGTGCACCACCGCATCGTCAACCACAACGACCCCGTTCCCAGCGTTCCAGCCCCGTGGATGAACACCACCGCCAAACTCTGGGTTCCCGGCGCCGTCACGCTGTTCAGCGCTCCTGCGCCAGGTGGCCTGTTGTTCGCTACCGGGCTGGTGCGCTTCGGTGGCAACCCTTACCAACACCATGGCGAACAACAGCATTTCATGCCGCTCATGCTCCCGGATGGCACGCAGTCTTCGGTGTTGTGGAAACCCGGTTGTGAGTCCATCCAGGAAGCTGGCTGTAATCGTGCGCTGCAACTGCACGGCGACATGCCAGAACGTGACAACCTGCTGAGGCAGCTATTCCAGGCCAACCAACACTTCATGACCGCCAGCTACATTCCTGCGGCCTGGGCAACCTTGCGTCGCTGGCAACAATCCCTGGAAAACAGCAGCCCCTTGGTGGCCCCCAGGGAGTTTGAGCTGCTGGACCATGCCCTGGCGAGCATGCGCCAGCAATTGCGGGAAAAGCGCTTGGAACTCGCCCGCCGTTCCCCCAGCAATGAGCGGGGGTATGAGCACCATGAGCCGCTGAACGCCGAAATCGACCGTCTGCACAGCAGTCGCGAGCGCCTCGAAACCCTGCGCTGGCGCCGTCTGCAAGCGCGTGATGTGTATGGCAGTCATGCCCACGCCAGCCACTTGCAACCCAGCCTCAAACGCTGGTTCAGCCACCGTGAAAACCGCGAGCTGACCCCGGTTGCCAGCCTCCCGCCCTCAGCCCACAGCGAACGGGGGAGGGCGCATTCGCTGGATATCGATTCGATCGTCTAGACAAACTCGACTTGCGCCGGCTGGCGCTTCATCAACACCTTGCCGTTGCGGATCGAGTACAGCGGCAGGCCCTGGCTGCGGATGACCTCGTAGTCGCTGTCGGCCGAGAGGATCAGCAGGTTGGCCGGGCGTCCGGGTTCCAGGCCGTAGCGCTCGCCCAGGGCCATGGCCTTGGCGCTGTTGTCGGTGACCAGGTCGAGGGCGCTTTGCAGGTTGCGGTAACCGAGCATGTGGCAGATGTGCAGGCCGGCTTCCAGTACCCGCAGGATGTTGCCGTTGCCCAAGGGGTACCAGGGATCGACGATGGAGTCCTGGCCGAAACACACGTTCATGCCGGCCTCCAGCAGTTCGTTGACGCGGGTGACGCCACGTCGTTTAGGGAAACTGTCGAAGCGACCTTGCAGGTGGATGCTTTCGGTGGGGCAGGAGACGAAGCTGATACCGGAGTGCCCCAGCAGACGAAACAGCTTGGCGCAGTAAGCGTTGTCGTAGGAGCCCATGGCCGTGGTGTGGCTGGCGGTGACCCGGGCGCCCATGTCGCGGCTGCGGGCTTCTTCGGCCAGCACTTCGAGGAAGCGCGAGTGCGGGTCGTCGGTTTCGTCGCAGTGCACGTCCACCAGGCAGCCGGTGCGCTCGGCCAGGTCCATCAGGAACTTCACTGAACTCACGCCCTGGTCGCGGGTGTACTCAAAGTGGGGGATGCCGCCGATTACGTCGGCGCCCAGGCGGATGGCTTCTTCCATCAGTTCGCGACCGTTGCGGTACGACTCGATGCCTTCCTGGGGGAACGCGACGATTTGCAGGTCGATCAGGTGCGCGCTGTCCTGGCGCACCTCCAGCATGGCCTTGAGCGCCGTGAGGTCCGGGTCGGTGACGTCGACGTGGGTGCGTACATGCTGGATGCCGTGGGCGGCCAGGGCCTGAATGGTTTTTTTGGCGCGGGTCTTGGTGTCTGCATGGGTGATGGTGGCCTTGCGTTCGCCCCAGCACTCGATGCCTTCGAACAGGGTACCGCTCATGTTCCAGCGGGGTTCGCCGGCCGTGAGGGTTGCATCCAGGTGGATATGGGGTTCGACGAAGGGCGGGATGACCAGGTTGCCGGCAGCGTCCAGGTCGCCGGTGGCCAATACAGGCGCTGCCGTTTGTGCCGTGATACTGGCGATCCGGCCGTGTTCCAGGTGCAGATCATGCAGGCCTTCACGGTTGCGCAGGCGGGCGTTGATGATGTGCATGGGCAAGTTCCTCTTGGCTAAAAACAATCAGGCAGACAGCCGCCAGATCATCAGGGCGACACCGATGTCCAGGCGGTCATAAGCATTATCCAGCGTCAGCCCGCACAGGGCTTCGATACGCTGGACGCGGTGCGTCAGGGTATTGCGGTGTACCGCCAGCCTCTGGGCGGCGGCCACAAGGTTACCATTCTCATGGAACCAGGCTTCCAGGGTCGGCATCAGGCTTGGGCCGTGGTGGGCGTCATGCCGTAGCAACGGGCCCAGGCGTTCATTGAGGAATTGGTCGAGCAGGGCGCGGTCACGCACGCCGCTGAGCAACTTGAGCACCCCCAGTTCGTCATACACGCACAGCCCGGCGCGCTCGCTGAAGCGTCGCGCAGCGGCCAATGCCTGGCGGGCTTCATCCTGCGCCTGGGCCAGGCGCGCAGGCGGGTGGGCGGCAGCGCTCAGGCCGATAAACAACTTGAGCGGCGCCAGGCGCAGGTTCAAGGGGTTGAGCCAGTTGGCCAATTGCTGGCGATTGGCCAAGGCCGCCACGGCATCCGAGGTGGGCAGCAGCACGGTCCATTGCCCGGCTCGCCCCAGCACCGGCAGCTGCGCCGAGAGTTGGCGCAACCGCCGCGTGATGCTGTCATGTTGTCGGGCCAGCTGGGCCTCTGCAAACGCTGCGTCGCCCTGGGCAAACAGCGACTCGCTGCCTTCCAGTTGCAACTGCACCACCTGCCAATGACCTGCCAGCGACATCCCCAGTTGCACGGCCCGTTGCAGCAGCAAATCCAGGGACTGATAGTCCCCGGTCAACAAGCGCTCCAACACATCGTGGCGCGAACGGCCCAGTTGTTCGGACTGAATCAGCGCCGACCCGATGGCCTGGGTCACCAGCACCATCTTCAGCGAGTAGGGCTGTTCGATCAGTGGCATCCCGGCCGCTTCGGCAGCTTCCAGTAAAGGATGGGGAATCGCCTGGATGTACGCCGCGCCCGTGAGGATCACCAGCCCGGCCACCTGGCGCTGACAGGCCTCCTCCAGCAGTTGCAGCAAATTGGCCTCGTCCCGTGGGTGGTTGATCCCGGTGACGAACACCAACTCGCCCCCCAGCACCCACTCGGCCACTCCGCTGTTTTCCGCCACATAAGGCCAGCGCACGGTGTTGTCCAGCCCGCCTGCGCCGGCGCGCAGGTGCATGGACTCCAGGCCTGGCAGGGCCAGCACATCGGCAACGGTCAGGCTCATGCCCGGGCGTCTGCCATCGGTACGCGTAACACGGCGGTGAGGGCGATATAGGTCAGCGATGCGGCTGCAATGCCCACCAACGGCGCGACCCACGGCGAGTTGAATGCCAGCACCGTACCCACGGCATACGCCGCCAGCCCCGGCCAATTGAACGCGGGCAGGCGCGCATCCGCCAGGCGTGGGTAGTGGCCGCGATAGCGGTAGAAGAAGTCCGCCATGATCACCCCGCCAATCGGTGGAATCACGGTGCCCAGCAAAATCAGGTACGGCACCAGCATGTCGTACATGCCCAGCAGCGCCAGCAGGGTGCCGATTACCGCACCGGCCAGGGTCACGGTCTTGCGACGTTTGGTGCGCAGCAGGTTGCAACCCGCCACGGCGAAGTTATAGATGGTGTTGTCCTGGGTGCTCCAGATGTTCAGCAACAACATGGCCATCGCCGCCATGGCGAAGCCTTGCAGCAGCAACACTTCCACCACGTCCGGTTGCTGGTAGACGATGGCGCCATACGCGCCGATCAGCACCATCAGCCCGTTGCCGATGAAAAAGCCGATCAGGCTGGCCAGTACCGCCACCTTGGCCGAGCGCGAAAACCGCGTCCAGTTGGTGGCCTGGGTCGCGCCGCTGACAAAGGTGCCGAACACCAGGGTAATCGCCGTGGACAAGTCCAGCTCGCCGGTGGGCACTACCGCCAACAGCCCGTCCAGCCCGCCAACCTTCACCGTGGCCACCCACATCGATAGAAACAACAGAATGCCCATGGCCGGCACTGCGATGTAGGACAGGATCTCCAAGCCGCGATACCCAATGTAGGCTGTGGCGCAGAACACCAGACCAAACAGCACCATCAATGCCAGCACGCTGCCCTGGCCCAGTTCGAAATACTTGCCGAGTACCACGGCGGCGGTGGCAGTGCCCCAGGCGTACCAGCCGATCTGGGTGAACCCGAGGATAAGGTCGCTGAGCTTGCTGCCCACTTCGCCAAAACAGAAACGCCCCATCAGCACTGAGTTCAGGCCGCTTTTGAAGGCGATGTAACCCAGGCCTGCGGCGTAGATACCCAACAGCAGGTTACCCAGGGCCACCACGCCCAGCATCTCGGTAAAACTGAAGGCCACCCCCAGCTTGCCGCCGGCAAACATGGTCGCGGTAAAAAAGGTAAAGCCCAGCAACACCATGGCGGTAGACGCCAGGCCTTTGCGCGCATGCATGGGGACTTCGCTGAGGGGGTAATCGTTGCCCGGTTCTTGCTGCGTCATGTGCCTTGCTCCCTGAATGAGTGACGCAGGCCTATTGCACCGCCCGTGCCAAATCAGCGGCAGTGACGGGCGCACGGTCGCCAGTGTGCACCGTGCACAGTATTTATAGCCAAACCGGGAAGGAACGCAGGAAGAGGTGTACGCAGTGCCCAATCAGGCACGAAAGCGGTGCATCAGTGATACAAATTGGATCAGTCGAACAGCGTGTGCGTGGTTTCGCCGCGATGGAAGGCAAAGGCGGCTTGCAGATCAGTTTCGATCGTGCGCCCACGGGACAGGGGCGGCAGCTCATCCAGGCGGAAAAACCCCACGTCGGTGGTCTCGAACCCCGCCATTGGCGCCTGTTGGTCCACCGGGTCGCACAGGAAATACAACTTGTAGAAGTCGCGCACGTCCGGGCGATACAACCCCTTGGCCTTGTGCGTCACGCTGTACAGCGCCCGCGCGGTCACCGTCAGCCCGGCCTCCTCGCGGATCTCCTTGACGATGTTTTCGGCGGCCGACAACCCGATGTCGGCATACCCACCCGGCAGCGCCCAGCAGCCATCGGTCAACTCGCGTACCAGCAGGATCCGGTCGCCCTCGATCACCGCGCCGCGCACATCGATCATCGGCGTCGAATAGCGCTGGGCAAAGTCGGTGACCAGCCCGGTGATACGCGCCAAAGGCACATTGCCCAGTTGGGCCAGCATGCTGTGGGCGATCTCGGCGATTTCCTCAAGGCGCTCGCGCTCGAAAGCGTCGGTGCAAAAATGCAGCCCCGTGGAGGCCAGGGCTTGCAGACGCTTGGCCTGGGCCAGCCAAGTGTTTTCCATCGAGCCCCCCACAGGTTTACTCACCGCGATAGATGCAGCCGCTGGTGCAGGTCTCATGGATGCGAATCGCGCTGAGTTCAGGCAACAACGGCTTCAACTCATTCCAGATCCACTTGGCCAGCACTTCGCTGGTCGGGTTTTCCAGGCCGGGAATGTCGTTGAGGTAGTTGTGGTCGAGGCGTTCATAGAGCGGCTTGAAAATCGCCTTGATCTCCGAGAAGTCCCGAATCCAGCCAGTATGGGGATCCAGGTCGCCGCTGAGGTGGATCGCCACCTTGAATGAATGCCCGTGCAGGCGCCCGCACTTGTGGCCATCCGGTACGTGGGGCAGGCGGTGGGCGGATTCGAAGGTAAACTCTTTGAAGATTTCCACAGTGTTCTCAGCTCGTTCAATATCTGGCAGGCGGCGAGTTTAACAGCTTGGCCCGCCGCCGCGCATGCCGCTGGATCAAAGGGCCTGCAAGCGCTGGCCCAGCCCACCGTTATCGGCCAGTTCCAGGAACTCATCCCCCAGCCGCCGGCTCTCGCTCATTGCGGTCTGCCAGTACTTGTTGCGGCTTGGGTCGTCGCCCATGAAGCGCTTGAAGTCACTGCGGTCCGGCAATTTGCCATGGGGCAGGCGGGCCAGGTAGTCCCTGGACGGAGCCAGCAGCAGCACATCCTGCAAGCCCTGCTGGTTGCTGCGTCGCCAGGGCAGGCCTTTGTCGAACCAGCCGGGGATGACCCGGTCGGTGAAGTGCGGGTACAGCACAATGTCATCGCCGTGGTAGGGCAGGTCGAGGTGATAGTCCAACAGGCCGCCGTCGCGATAAGTACCGGCGCCGGCACCTGGCAGGTCGCGTACACCTTGCATCACCATGGGGATCGAGCCCGAGGCCAGGAGGGCCTGGCGCAGGTTGCCCAGTTCCAGGTCAAGGTAACGCGAAGGGAAATCCTTCAGCGGGTGCACCGGCGGCGCTTGGCGCGGGTCGTGGATGATCAGCCGTTCGAAGTGTCGCGATAGCCGTGCGCGGCCCCGCAGGTTGTCGGCGATCACTGACGACAAGCCCAGCCCAAGCCGCCCGCGGTGGTCGTCGGCGAGCAGGCCGTGGCTCTTGACCACCATGATGTTCAGGCGGTAATCGGGGTTGTCCAGCACCCGTGCATCGCGCCCGGCCAGCAGGTCATCGAGCATGCGCTGGCAACTGCGGCTGACCTCGGCCATGGTCACGCCCTTGGCGAAACGTTGTTCGTTGTACAGGCGACCCAGGTCCAGCAGGCCTTGCACCGGGTCGGGCAGGCAAGCGCTGGCAAAGCGCCAGGAGCCGATGGACGCGCCGATCAGCGCCCGCTCCCGTGGGGCCCGGGGCAGCCAGTCGCCGAACAGCGCCAGGTCCAGGCCCTGGATACCCAGCGCCTTGGGGCCACCGGCCGCGCCAGGGAGGATGCCGACGTCAGCCGGTTGCAGGCCTTGCTCACGGATGCGGGTGAAAGCGCGTTTACCGGCTTTTAGTGTCAGGGCGGAAAACTTGATGTGGATGGCGGTCATACCGGCCTCTTGTGCAGCGAGCGGGGGATTATAGGAAAAGTCATCGGGCGTTGGGCGTAAGAAATTGCCATGGTGGCAATTCAGTTTCAGTTAAGTTGCAACGGGTAGCGTGGCCGGCGTAGGAAAACCAACGTGTACGGAGACCCGCCATGAAGCGCCTTACAGTTCTGGTTGCCGCCGCTATCATCGCTTTTTCGGCGAACCAGGCCGGGGCCGTTGACCCCGGCAAACCACTGAAAGTGCCCGCCACTGTTACTATTGTCGCGTTTGACCAATTGGAAGCTGCAGCCTTGGCCCTGCATCCCGGCTCAAGGTTGCTGGACACCGACCTGGACGAGGAATACGGAAAGTACGTCTATGAAGTCGAGCTCGAAGACGCCCACGGCATCGAATGGGACGTTGAATTGGACGCGCTGACCGGGCATGTTCTCAAGAATCATCAGGAAACCTAATGACGGTATATCTACGTGCCAGTGGGCTGGTGCTGCTGGTTTTTTGCTCAAGCCTGACGGCGCGCGACCTTGACCAGGACGAAGCCTTGGCCTTGCGTCAGCAAGGTGTGATCCTGCCGCTGGAGCAACTGCTGCAGCAGGCCATGGCCCGCTACCCCGGCTCTCGGCTGCTGGAAGCTGAGCTGGAAAAAAAACACGGCCAATATGCCTATGAAGTGGAACTGGTGACCACCGAAGGGGTGGTGCGCGAGATCAAGTTGGACGCGGCCACCGGTGTGCTGATCAAAGACGAGGAAGACTGATGCGCCTGCTTCTGGTGGAAGACAACGTGCCTCTGGCCGATGAACTATTGGCCGGCCTGCAGCGCCAAGGCTATGCCGTCGACTGGCTGGCCGATGGCCGCGACGCCGCTTACCAGGGCCGCAGCGAGCCCTATGATTTGATCATCCTCGACCTTGGCCTGCCCGGTCTGCCAGGGCTTGAAGTGTTGGCGCAGTGGCGCGCCGCCGCACTGGCCACCCCGGTATTGGTACTCACCGCGCGCGATTCCTGGGCCGAGCGTATCGAAGGGCTCAAGGCCGGTGCCGACGATTACCTGAGCAAGCCCTTTCACCCGGAAGAGTTGCACCTGCGTATCCAGGCACTGTTGCGCCGCTCCCATGGCCAGGCCAACCAGCCCACCTTGCAAGCGGCTGGCCTGCATCTGGATGAGGGTCGCCAGTGCGTGCTGCGCGACGGCGCCGAGATCCAACTGACCGCCGCCGAATTTCGCCTGTTGCGCTATTTCATGTTGCACCCCGAGCAAATCCTGTCCAAAAGCCACCTGGCCGAGCATCTCTATGACGGCGAGACCGAGCGCGACTCCAATGTGCTGGAAGTGCACGTTAACCACCTGCGCCGTAAATTGGGGCGCAGTGTGATCGAAACCCGACGTGGCCAGGGTTACCGGTTTGGCGCCAGCCCCGCATGAGGTCGATTCAACGGCGCCTGAGCCTGGGGTTGATCAGTGTGATGGTGATCGTCGGCGTAGCGCTGGCGCAAACCAGTCTGTGGTTGTTCGAAGCGGGTTTGCAGCGCTACCTGGAGGCGGGGCTGCGCAACGACAGCGAGAGCCTGCTGGTGGCGCTGGTGCGTGGGCCGGACGGCCTGCAACTGCATGAGAAACGCCTGTCGCCGGCCTATCAGCGGCCGTTTTCCGGGCACTATTTCCGCATTGATTTCGCCGACAAGCATTGGCGCTCGCGCTCGCTATGGGACCAGGACCTGCCGCACCTGCCCGAAGCGGGGCTCAAGGGTAATTTGCAGTTGGGGCCGGAAGGCCAGCAGTTGTTAGTGCTGCGTGAGGACTACAAACGCTTCGGCCAATCGATCTCCATCAGTGTGGCCCAGGACTACACGCCAGTGCGGGAAAGCTTTCGCCTGATGCGCCAGATCGGTCTGGTACTGGGGTTGGCGGCGTTGCTGCTGGTGCTGATCCTGCAACGGGTCACCGTGCGCCGCGCGCTGCGCCCGTTGGAAACCGCCCGCGAACAGATTGCCCAACTGCAACAGGGCCAGCGCTCCCAACTCGACACCCAGGTGCCGCTGGAACTGGAGCCGTTGGTGGCGCAGATCAACCACTTGCTGGCGCACACCGAAGACAGCCTCAAACGTTCACGCAATGCCTTGGGCAACCTTGGTCACGCCCTCAAGACCCCGTTGGCGGTACTGCTGAGTGCGGCGTCCAGCGAGGCGCTCAAGGACCAACCCGAACTGAGCAAACTGCTGCGCGACCAATTGCAGCAGGTGCAACAACGCCTCAATCGTGAACTCAACCGCGCGCGATTGGCGGGGGAAACCCTGCCGGGCACGTTGTTCGATTGCGAAAAAGAACTGCCGGGGTTGTTGGCCACCTTGAACATGATCCACGGCGAACACCTGGACTTGAGCTACCAGGCCACGTCGGGCCTGCAATTGCCCTGGGACCGGGAAGACCTGCTAGAGCTGCTGGGTAACCTGCTGGACAACGCATGTAAATGGGCGGATGCCGAAGTGCGGCTTAGTATCAGTGAGACCGCGCACAGCTATCTGCTGGCTGTAGAAGATGACGGCCCTGGCATTCCTGCAACCCAGCGTGACCAGGTGTTCAGTCGTGGCACGCGCCTGGATGAGCAGATTCAGGGGCATGGCCTGGGGCTGGGGATCGTGCGGGACATCGTCGAAGTGTGGGGCGGGGTGTTGCAATTGCAGGAGAGCGAATTGGGCGGCCTCAAAGTGCTGATCGAACTGCCCAGGCACTGACGCCGATCAGAAAATGTGGGAGCGGGCTTGCTCGCGAATACGGTGTGTCAGATAAGAATTTACTGACTGATACGCCGCATTCGCGAGCAAGCCCGCTCCCACATGAGATCTACTCAAGGATCAGGAAGGGTGGGGCTCACACCCGAAACTGATCCATCAACCCCTGCTGCTGATTGGCCAAGCTATTCAATGCCTGGCTCACCCGCGCCGACTCATTGGCCTGCTCCGACAACGATTCGGTCACATCGCGAATCGTCGCCACGTTGCTGTTTATCTCCTCGGCCACCGCGCTTTGCTCTTCGGCGGCGCTGGCTATTTGCAGGTTCATGTCGCTGATCACCGTGACGGCATCGCCGATCTGGCGCAGGGCCGTCACCGCTTCTCCGACCTGTTCGACGCTGCCCTGGGCCTGGCGATAGCTGTTGCCCATCGAACCGACCACCTCTTCGGTGCCGTTCTGCAAGTGCTCGATGACCAGGCGGGTTTCTTCCACCGACTCCTGGGTACGCCGCGCCAGGTTGCGCACCTCGTCGGCCACCACGGCAAAACCACGGCCAGCCTCACCGGCGCGGGCAGCTTCAATCGCCGCGTTGAGCGCCAGCAGGTTGGTTTGCTCTGCGATGCCGCGAATCACTTCCAGTACCGAACCGATTTTTTCACTGTTGGCAGCCAGGCCTTCCACTTGCGCCATGGCGGTGCTCATATCCGCCGCCAGGTGACCGATGTTGGTGGTGGTGCGGTCGATCACGGTCAGGCCGTCGCGCGTAGCCTGGTCGGCATCGCGGGCGGCTTGGGCGGCCTGGGCGGCGCTGCGGGCGACGTCCTGGGCGGTGGCGCTCATTTCGTGGGAGGCGGTGGCCACCTGATCGACCTGGCGGTACTGCTGCTCCATGCCCGCGCTGGTTTGCGTGGCAATTGCGGCCGACTGGTCGGCGGTGCCGCGGGCGTCCTGCACCGAGCGTTTGACCTCGGCGATGATCGGTTGCAGCTTGTCGAGGAAGCGGTTGAACCAGCCGGCCAGTTGGCCCAGCTCATCCCGTTTGTCGTAGGCCAGCCGGCGGGTCAGGTCGCCTTCGCCGCTGGCGATGTCTTCGAGCATATGCGCCACGCCAAGGATCGGCCGCGTCACGCTGCGCGCCATCAGCCACACCAGGATCAAACCGACCACGGCCGCAATCAGGCCCAGGCCCAGTTCCAGCAAGGTGCCTTGGGCATTGTCGGCATCCAGTTGCGCCTTGAGCGCTTCGGCGGGAGCCACCAGCACCTGCTCCGGCACATCCAGCAACACGCCCCACGGCTTGCCATCCGGGATCGGTGCGAAGGGCGCCAGCACCTTGAGTTGATGGTCGGTGCGCAGGCTGCGGATATGCGTGCTGCTGGCCAGGGCGCTGATCACTTGCGCGCCGTTGGCAGTGTCAACCTCATTCAGGCGCTGGCTCAGCTTGCTGGCATCGGCGCTATAGCCGGCCAGCACCCCGGTGGGGCTGAGGATACTGACCTGGGTCTGGCCGTCGTACAGCTTGTGGCTGGCCTGTTGGCTCACGGCCTGCAGGCTGTTGAGGTTGATGTCCACCGACAGCGAGGCAATGACTTTGCCATTGACCATCAGCGGAAACACGATGCTGGTCATCAACACGTTTTGCCCGTTGATGGTGTAGAAGTACGGCTCGATCACGCACGGCTTGAGGGTGGTGCGCGGGCAGGTGAACCAGGCGTTGGCCTTTTCACCGCTGGGGCCCACGCGGGTGTCGGACATGTCGCTTTCCGGCAAGGCCATCGATTCCAGTTTGCCGGGGGTGGGCTGCGACCAGTACAGGGCGAAACGGCCCTTGTCGTTGCTGCCCAGCTCGGCCTGGTCTGCGAACAGCTCGTCCTTGCCGTCCAGGGCATTGGCTTCGAACACCAGGGACAGGCCCAGCAGGTCCGGGTTGGCCTGTAACGCGGCCTTGACCTGGCGGGTCAGGTCTTCGCGGGTGTCGAAGGCGTCGAGGAAGCGCTTCTCGGCCTGTTCGCGCAAAAACAACACTTGGCGCGAGAAACCATGACCGTACTGATAGGCGTCCATGAACTGGCGGCGGATGCCCAGCGCCTGCACTTCGCCCTGGGCCTCGATGCGCGACTGGGCGGCTTCATCGAGCATCTGCATGCTGGACGCCTTGACCTGCTGCGAACTCTGCTCCATGCGATACAGCGACAGACCCACCAGCAAGGTCACGATCCCCAGCAGGCAAAGGCCGGCGAGCAGGGTGATTTTCCATTGAATGGACAGCTGTCTGAGGGACATCGAGGAGCATCCTTAACCTGAAAACACAATGAATCAGGTTATCGGCCGCTTTTTTCGGATCTTTATTATTTAAACGTTCAATTGAAACTCAAAAGCGGCGCCGTTTTTTGACATGCAGCCCCACCTGCTGCAAAGTGCGCGCCCTCTAATAAGACCTCCTTCACGCCTGCACGCCGGTAGCCACCCAATGGCCGCCGGGGCGCGGGCATGCCTGTTTTGTATGTTTCTGCTTGAGGTAACCATGATTAACGCAGTCATTGCCGCGGTCGGCACCATGCTGGTGCTCAGCCTGTCCCGTGTGCATGTGGTCATCGCCATCATCGTCGGCGCCCTGGTGGGTGGCCTCACCGGCGGCCTGGGGATCGACGCCACGCTCACCGCCTTCAATGGCGGCCTGGGCGGGGGGGCCACCGTGGCCCTGTCCTACGCCTTGCTCGGCGCTTTCGCCGTGGCCATTGCCAAGTCCGGCCTGGCGCATGCCCTGGCCGACAAGGCGTTGATGCTGGTGGACCGCCAGGAAGCCACGGGCGGTAGCCACGTCAAATGGCTGTTGATCGGCTTGCTGTGGGTGGTGGCGATTGCGTCGCAGAACATCCTGCCGATCCACATCGCGTTTATCCCGCTGTTGGTGCCGCCGCTGCTGTACGTGCTGACCAAGCTGCAACTGGACCGCCGCCTGATCGCCTGTGTGATGACCTTTGGCCTGATCACGCCGTATATGTTCCTGCCGGTGGGCTTCGGCAATATCTTCCTCAACCAGATCCTGCTGGCCAACGTGGCCAAGAGTGGGGTGGACATCAGCCAGGTCAACGTCACCCACGCCATGAGCCTGCCGGCCTTGGGCATGGTGGTGGGCCTGCTGGTGGCGGTGTTTGTCAGCTACCGCAAGAAGCGCGTGTACGACCTGGAGAAAATCGAACGGGTCGAGCAAGTGGCGGTGCAATACAACCCGCTGACCCTGCTGGTGGCTGGCCTGGCGATCGCCTCGGCGTTCATCATCCAGTTGTGGCTGGACTCGATGATTATTGGCGCCCTGGCGGGCTTCCTGATCTTCTCGGTGTCGGGCATCGTGCGCTGGAGCGACACCGACGACCTGTTCACCGAAGGCATGAAGATGATGGCCATGATCGGCTTCATCATGATCGCTTCGTCGGGCTTTGCCGAAGTGCTCAAGGCCACAGGCGATGTGCGTTCGTTAGTGGAAGCCTCGGCCGCGTTCATCGGCCATAGCCGGGGTGTCGGCGCGTTGCTGATGTTGCTGGTGGGGCTGCTGGTGACCATGGGCATCGGTTCGTCGTTTTCCACGGTACCGATCCTGGCCGCGATCTTTGTGCCGTTGTGCGTGCAACTGGGTTTCAGCCCGGTGGCTATCGTATGCATCGTCGGCACCGCCGGTGCGTTGGGCGACGCGGGTTCGCCTGCGTCGGACTCGACCCTCGGCCCGACCTCCGGCCTGAACATCGACGGCCAGCACCACCATATCTGGGACACCGTGGTGCCAACGTTCCTGCACTACAACATTCCGTTGCTGGCCTTTGGCTGGTTGGCGGCGATGACGCTCTGACGGTGGTGAGTAGGGCTGTTCATTACAGAAACTTCCTACGCCGCCGATAATCTCTCTAGTCGCCACTAATAAGAGAGAAAAGCCATGCGTCTGAGCCTGAAGGCCAAAGTCCTGTCCCTGGCCATCGTGCCGGTGTTGCTGTTTGCCGTCGTCATCAGCCTGACCACGGTGTGGATCCTTCAGGGCCAGGCGCGCAACGAGGTGGAAGAAACCCGCCAGCGCCTGCTCAACGATGCCAAGGCCACCCTGCAAAGTTATGTGGAAGTGGCCCTGAGCACCGTCAAGCCGCTTTACGACGCGGCAGCCCCTGGGGATACCGTCGCGCGGGCCCAAGTGGTCAAGCTGCTGTCGAATATCAGCTACGGCAAGGACGGCTACTTCTTCGGCTACGACTCCGAGACCATCCGCCTGTTCAAGGGCAACAGCCCAGACGGCGTGGGCAAGAGCTTCAAGGACAATCGCGACCCCAACGGCGTCTACGTCAACCGCGACCTGGTCAAGGTCGGCAAGGACGGCACCCACTACCTGCAATACAGCTCCACCCAGCCGGGGCAGACTGAGTTGGTGCCCAAGCTCGGCTACACCGAATACCTGCCCAAGTGGGACATGGTCATCGGTACGTCGGTGAACCTGGACGGCATCGAAGCCCAGGTGGCGGTGGTCCAGGCCAAGGTCCAGACCCGCATGGAAGGCGTTTTGCTGAGCATCCTCGGTGTGGCCGTGGTGGTGTTGCTGGTGATCGCCGCCGTGGGCCTGCTGGTGGCCAATACCATCCTGCGCCCGCTGAACCTGATGAAAGCCAACCTCGACGACATTGCCGCCGGTGAAGGCGACCTCACCCGCCGCTTGGCCATCACCAGCCAGGATGAACTGGGCGACCTGGCGGGTGCGTTCAACCGCTTTGTCGACAAGATCCACGGCCTGGTGCGCCAGATCACCGAAATGACCGGCCAACTCACCGGCCTGGTCAGCCAGGTGTCCGATCAAGCCCAGCGCTCCGAGCAGGCCATGGAGCGTCAGCGCCACGAGACTGACCAGGTGGCCACCGCGATCAACCAGATGTCTTCCGCTGCCCACGAAGTGGCGCGCAGTGCCCAGGGCGCCGCCGTTGCCGCGCAGCAGACCGACGCCGAAGGCCAGGCTGCCAAACGCGTGGTGGACGGCAGCATCGCGCAGATTCACGCGCTGGTGAGCGATATCCGCAGCAGTGGCGTGTCCCTCGACAGCCTGCAACAGGACGTGTCGTCCATCGTCAGTGTGCTGAGCGTAATCCGCTCCATCGCCGAACAGACCAACCTGCTGGCCCTCAACGCCGCCATTGAAGCCGCGCGGGCCGGGGAGGCCGGGCGTGGTTTTGCGGTGGTGGCCGATGAGGTGCGCGCCCTGGCCAGCCGCACCCAGACCAGCACCCAGGAAATCCAGGGCATGATCGACCGCCTGCAAAAAGGCACCGAGGCCGCCGTGGACGCCATGCGCCGCTCCAGCGATGCCGGCGATGGCACTTCGGCCCAGGCCAACGAAGCCGGGGCGTCGCTGGACACCATGGCCCAGTTGATCGGCACCATCAACGCGATGAACGCCCAGATCGCCAGCGCCGCCGAAGAGCAGACCGCCGTGGCCGAAGAGATCAACCGCAGCGTGCACCAGATCGCCGTGGCGGTGGACAGCGTGGCCGATGAAACCCAATTGGGCGCCCAGACCTCCCGTAGCCTGGCGGATCTTGGCCAGCGGCTGGGGCAGTTGGTGGGCCAGTTCCGGATCTAACCTTTGTGGTGAGGGAGTTTGCTCCCACGGGGGAATGTATTCAGATGCCAAACCTGGCACAGATCCAAGTGTGGGAGTGGGCTTGCCCACGATGGCGGTGGGTCAGCCAGCAAATGCATCGACTGACACTCAGCCTTCGCGAGCAAGTCGAATCGTCGCACCGCCGCTCCCACAGGGAATCGTTGGTGTACTCAATTCCCAAGCCCGCCACAGATCCAAA
>NZ_QUZU01000033.1 GCF_004682055.1 Pseudomonas kairouanensis
CCCCTGTGGGAGGGGCTTGGCCCCGATAGCGCCAGTTCAGACGGCAACATTCTCCAAGGCACACACGTCTTCCTCCACCTCATCGATCTGCTTGATCTGCTCGATCATCGCCTCCGCCAACGGTGACAACCGATACCCCGCCCGGCTGACGATCCCATAACGCGTATACCGCTCCTCCAAATCCTCGGCCAGGCCGTCGATCTTCAAGCACACCAAATCACCCCGGGCCATGTGCAGCACATCGCTGTTGGCGCTGACGATGCCGATGGCGTCCGAACGCAGCACCACGCCCATCAGGCTGTAGCCGTTTTCGCATTCCACGTTGGGCAGGTAATCGGGGCGGCCGCTGAGGTCGACGATGACCTTGCGCAGGTTGGGCGGGCGGATGGTCACGGCCAGTGGGTAGCTCATCAGCTCGGCGGCGCTCACGCTGTCGCGGCCTGCCAGCGGGTGGGCGGCGCGGCAGCAAAAGTCCCAGCGACGTGGGCGCAGGCGGTGGGTGTGGTAGTCCGGGTTGGCCTCGAAGTGGCGGGTGTCGGCGACGAAAAATTCGAACTCTTCGCTGAGTAGGCGCTTGCTCAAGGTTTGCCAGTCATCCACCTGGAACTGCACCCGTGCCTTGGGGTAACGCCCGATAAAGCTGCCGATGGCCTTGGGGATCAACCCAGCCGCTGGCGCCGGCCCGCAACCAAAGCGCAGCTCGCCGGCCTCCAACCCGTTGAATTGGCTGATCTCGTTGGCCAGTTGCTGGGCGCCGCTGACCAGGCGCCGAGCGTGTTCGAGCAATACCTGGCCTTGCTTGGTCGGCGCCAGGTCCTTGCGGCCACGGTCTACCAACTGGCAACCGGCGGCATGCTCCAGGGCCTGGATGCTACGGCTGAACGCCGATTGCGACAGGTTCACGGCCAACGCTGCGGCTACAAAACTGCGTTGTTCGGCGAGGGCAATGAAGTGGCGAAGCTGGCGCAAATCGATATGCATTTTTCACATCAAAAATATCGGGGAAATGCATTGGCTATGCATTAGGTCGACTCCTTATAAAGGCTATCTCTTATGCAGTAAATGTTCGTAAAAACATAAATAAATAACCTAAGGGAATATGGGTTGGTGGATATTTCCTGGTTCCGGAGCCGCTTATGAGTCTGTTGACGCCCGCTGTACCTTGCTCTCCCTGGAGGCTTAAACGCTTGCCTTTGGCCTTGTTGCTGGCTGGCAGCGCCAGTTGGTCGCCCAGCTACGCGGCCGATACGACGGCGCCCAAACCAGAAGGCGAGAGCGCCAGCGGCCAACTGGAAACCGTCACGGTGACCGCGCGCCGCCGCACCGAAAGCGCTCAGGACGTACCCACGCCCATGAGCGTGATCGGCGGCCAGGCGCTGGAGAGCCAGCGGGTCTATCGGATTCAGGATTTGCAGCAACTGGTGCCCAGCGTCAACGTGGCCTACATGCATGCCCGCCAGTCCAGCGTGTCGATTCGCGGCCTGGGCAACAACCCGGCCAGCGACGGCCTGGAAGGCAGTGTGGGGCTGTATATCGACAACGTTTATCTGGGCCGGCCGGGGATGGCGGTGTTCGACCTGATGGACATCGAGCAGCTTGAAGTGCTGCGCGGCCCCCAAGGCACCCTGTTCGGCAAGAACACCACGGCCGGGGTGATCAACATCAGCACCCGTGCGCCCAGTTTTACCCCGGAGCGCAGCATCGAAACCTCGTTGGGCGAGGACGGGTACTTCCAGACCAAGGGCACGATCTCTGGCCCGCTCACCGACGACCTGGCAGGGCGCTTTTCGGCGTACCGCACGCGCAGCGACGGTGACATCAAGAACGAACACGACGGCCATGACCTCAACGGTGGCTCACGCCAGGGCTTTCGCGGGCAACTGCTGTACAAGCCGAGCGACAGCTTCAACCTGCGCTGGATCGGCGATTACAACGAAGAAGACTCCAGCGCCGGCACCCGCGTGCTCTACAGCACGGGGCCGACCATCAACGGCACCAACCTTTACGAGTCCCGCGCCGCTGCCGCCGGGGCAACGCTGGTGGACGGCACCCACCGCAAGGTCAACCTGGATAACGACCAGCACGTTACCGTGTTCCAGGGCGGCACGTCCCTGGAGGCCAACTGGACCTTGCCGAGCGACTTCACCCTGACCTCGGTCAGCTCCTACCGCTTCTGGAACTTCACCCCGCGCAACGACGACGGCCTGAACGTGCCAGCGTCATACAACGCCGGTGTGTCGGTGGAAGATAAGCAGTGGTCCCAGGAGTTCCGCCTGGCCTCGCCAACCGGCGGGTTCTTCGATTACGTACTGGGCGCCTATTACTTCGGCAACTCCCTGGACAACAAATCGTTCTCCTATTACGGGCCCCAGGCCGATATTTGGAACGGCACCGCCACGGGCGCTCTGGCCAACGTCACCAGCATTGGCAACGGGCATATCCGCACCGACAGTTTTGCGCTGTTCGCCCAAGGCACCTGGCACCTCACCGAGCGCCTGGACTTCACTGCGGGCGTGCGCGGCACCTACGAAGAGAAAAGCGCCTGGGTGACCCGCAATGCGCCATTGGGCGGTGCCGCCGTCACGGGTGCGGCCGCCGCGGGCCGTAATGGACGCGCTGGAGCCTATGACTCCGGCGATCTCAACCAATACAGCACCAGCCCTTCGGGCCTGCTGAACCTCAGCTATCGCTTCAACGACAACCTGCTGGGCTACGCCACCTTGTCCCACGGCGAGAAGTCCGGCGGCGTCAACCTGGCGGTCGGTTCCGCGCCGACGGCTGGGGCAGACTCGCTGCTGGTGGGCACCGAGCGCGCCAACAACGCTGAACTGGGCTTCAAGAGCACGCTGTGGGACCGGCGCCTGCAACTCAATGCCAACCTGTTCTGGACCCAGGTCAACGGCTACCAGACCAACGCCTACGACCAGAGCAACCGTGTGCAATACCTGACCAACGCCGGTTCCGTGCGCTCACGGGGTGTGGAAGTGGAGAGCACCCTGGTGCCGATCAAGGGCCTGACGCTGAACGTGAATGGCTCGTTCAACGATGTGAGTTATCTGTCTTACAAAGATGCGCCGTGCCCGCCGGAAGTCAGCCTGCGCCCTGGTGCACCGGCCTCTTGCGACCTGACCGGCCACCAGGTGGTGGGCGCCTCGAAGTGGATCGCCAACGCCAACGGCGAGTACAAGTGGAACCTGGATAACGGCTTTGAGCCCTACGTCACCGCCAGCTATGCGTTCCGCTCCAAGGCGGTGGGTACGGTGGAAGACTCCGACTACGGGCAGATCCCGGCGTACGCGGTGGTCAACTTGTCTACCGGCCTGCGTGGCAACTACCAGCAAGGGCAGTGGGACGTGTCGTTGTGGCTTAAAAACGCCTTCGACAAAACCTACTACACCACCTTGTGGACCGGCGGCAACGGCGGCTACGAAGGCCTGTTGGGCACGCCGCGCACCCTGGGCGTAACCGGGCGCTACGACTTCTAAGCGGGCACTGCGGCGGTGCGATAGGTGGCCGGGCTGAATACCCGCGTCACCACCAGCATCGCCACGGCCGTGACCGTCAGCACCACCCAGGCGCTGACAAAGCTGCCCGTGAGTTCGCGCAGCCAGCCGGTCATCCACGGCGATACCGCATTGATCAAAAAACCCACGCCTTGCACAAAGGCCGCCAGTTGCCCGGCTTGCCGCGGGTCGCGGTGGTGGTCCAGGGTCAGCAGCAGGCTCAGGGCAAAGCAGGCGCCCAAGCCGAAGCCACACAACGCCACCCACAGGTGTGGGAATTGCAGCGGCGCGATGATCAGGCCGAGGTAACCCACGGTCTGCGCCAACAGGCTGATGGCAAGCAGTGGGCGCCGGTCGATACCGCGTTGGGCCAGTACCGGCATCAACAGCGCGGCAATCACCTGGAAGATAGTCATGAACGCCAGCAATGAGCCGCTGGGCAACACGCCCCAACCCAGTTGCTGATAGAACGCTGGCAACCACGCCACCATGCTCATGTAGCCGCAGTTCACCAAGCCAAAGTACAGCGCCAGCAACCACGCACGGCGGTTGCGCAGGCCCTTGAACGCGGGAATTTCCTTCGCGCTTTTGGCTGCGCCCAATGGCAGCCAGGCCCACAGCAGCAAGGCCCCCAACGCGGGCAGCAACCACACCCCCAACCCCGCCTGCCATTGCTGCAAATGCGTGGCCACCACCGGGCTGAGTAACGCCGCCAACCCGCCGCCCGCCATCAACGAAGCCGAATACACCCCCATCGCCACCGGCACGCGGTGATGGAATTCGCGCTTGATCATCGCCGGCACCAGCGCCTGGATCAGCGCCACGCCCGCGCCCCCCAGCAAGGCGGTGACCAGCAGTGTCGAGCCCTGGCCCATCAGCCAGCGGGCCAGGCACGCCAGCAAAATCATCATCAAACCCAGGGCGATGCCGCGTCGTTCGCCCAGTTGCGCCTCAACCCGTACGCCCACCAAGGCAACCAGGCCCATGCAGATCACCGGCAGGCTGGTGAGCAATGCGCTGCTCTGGAAGCTCAGGCCGGTGGCCAGGCGGATCTCGCCGAGCAGTGGGCTGATGGAGCTGAGGATCGGCCGCAGGTTCAGGCCCAGCACCACCAGCAGGCCCCAGCCGGCGAGTGATTTATTGAGGGTCATGCTGGGCTTTCCATTGGCGGTACAAGGCCGTCATGGCGGCGTCGGGCAGGTGCTGGATCGGCAGGCGTTGTTCGCTTGGGGGCAAGCCGACCTGTTGACCGATGGCGGCCGTCGAGAGCCCGAAAGGTTCGGCCATTGCATTACTGGCCGCGAACACCACTCGCTCCACGCCGCACAGGTACATGGCGCTCAGGCACATCGGGCAGGGTTGGCCGCTGGCATAGATCACGCAGCCCTCCAGGCGTGCGCCGAGCTGTCGGCTCGCAGCGCGTATGGCCAACAGTTCGGCGTGGGCGGTGGGGTCCTGGGTCAGGTGGATTTCGTTCACGGCCTCCACCAGCACTTCACCGTGGCGTGTCAGCACCGCGCCGAACGGGCGCCCGCCTTGGGCGACATTGGTGTGGGCCAGGGCGATGGCGCGTTGCAGGTGCTGTTGATCCTGGGTCATGCAAGCCTCCTGGGCACGATGAGGGATGAAGTATGCGTAGCCGCCGAGGTATTCTGAAATTAAATATAACCATGCCAACCAGTGGCAAACGCAATGGTGAGCGCCATGTTCGATCCCGTGTTGTTACGCAGCTTTGTCGCGGTGGTGGACTGCGGCAACTTCACCCGCGCCGCCGAGCGCCTGCACCTGACCCAGTCCACGGTGAGCCAGCAGATCCGTCGCCTGGAAGAGACGGTGGCGTGTCAGTTGCTCGACCGCGACCAGCGCCGCGTGGTGGCCACCACCGAGGGCGAGCGTTTGCTGGCCTATGCGCGGCGCATCCTGGCGCTGCATGAAGAGGCTGCCGATGTGTTGATCAACCAGCAGAGCGACGGCGTGTTGCGCCTGGGCGTGCCGGAAGACTTCGCGTCCGAACGCCTGATGCCGTTGTTGTCGGCGTTTGTGCTGGCCTATCCGCGGGTGCGGCTGGAGGTCACCAGCGGCCTGGGCCCCGAGTTGCAACGCCAATACCGCGCCGGTGAGTTCGATGTATTGCTGGTCAAGCAGATGGGGGACAGCGATGACTGCCTGGCGTCCTGGCCGGAACCGCTGTGTTGGGTCGACAGCCGCAGCACACCCTCCCTGGGGCGTGACCCGTTGCCGTTGGTGGCGTTTCCGGTGGGCGGGTTGTACCGCAATGAAATGCTGCAGCACCTGGAAGTGGCCGGTTGGCGCTGGCGCATCGGCTATTCCAGCGCGAGCCTGGCCAGTGTGTGTGCGGCCGTGGCGGCAGGGCTGGGCATCAGTTTGTTGCCGCAGCGTGTGGTGCAGGCCGGGCATCAGGTGGTGGGGGCAGACAGTGGTTTGCCGGCGGTGCAGGGTGTGCGCCTGGCACTGTATGCCCGCAGTGGCTTGGGGGCGGCGGGGCAGTGTTTGCAGAGTGAATTGTTCGATTTGTGCGCAAACAACCCCTACTGAGCCATGCCTTTAGTGAATATTTTGTATGCCTCAAAGGCATTGAAAAAAAGCCGCCAGGCTGCAGGCCACGTAGACCGTGGCTTTGACGTTTCTGGATGTTTCATTTATTCAATTTAGATCTATGTATAACTTTAAAGATTACTTTAAGAGATAAGCGTCTGGCCCCGATGATTCAGCCCTCGACGGCCTTCCATGCAGGCCTGTCGGTTTTTTTGTTTCAAAACCGTAGGGAGTGAATCAATGGGCAATGTCCAGACCGCCGCCAGTGCACAAGAGGCGCAATGGCGCCAGGCACCGAGTGGTGAGTTGGTCGACCTTGGCCGGCCGCACCGCGCGCCGTTGGGGCAGTTGCGAACGCAGAAAACCCCCAAGCGTTTCTCTAGCCGTCGCGAAGGGATTCTGCTGGGTCTGCTGGTGTTGGCCCTGCACGGTGCGGTGATTTATTGGGTGGCCCAGAAGCCGACCCCGGTGTTGCCGATTGTGCCGCCGGAAATTCCGCCGATGACCATCGAATTTTCCCAGCCGGCACCGCCAGTGGTTGAACCGCCACCGCCTGTGCCGCCACCACCGCCGCCGCCAGTGGTCGAGCCACCGCCGCCGGTGGTGGATGAATTGGCCGCAAAACCTGCGCCCAAAAAACCGATTCCAAAGCCCAAGCCCGTGCCAAAACCGGTGCCCAAGCCTGAGCCCGCACCCAAGCCGGTCGAGCAACCGCCTGCGCCACCCAAACCGGCACCGCCTGCGCCGCCCGCGCCACCAGCGCCGGCCCCGGTCACACCCGCTTCGGCCAATGCCGCGTACCTGAAGAACCCGGCGCCCGAATACCCCTCACTGGCCCAGCGCCGGGGTTGGGAAGGCACGGTGTTGCTCAGGGTGCATGTGCTGGCCAGCGGCAAGCCGGGCGAGATCCAGGTCCAGAAAAGCAGCGGTCGCCAGCAACTTGATGACGCCGCACTGGCCGCGGTGAAGCGCTGGAGCTTCGTACCGGCCAAGCAGGGCGATGTGGCCCAGGACGGCTGGGTCAGCGTACCGATCGACTTCAAGATTCACTAACTATTCGGCTGCGGTGTGTTGCACACGCCGCGACCTGCACAGAGGGAAAACATCATGGCATTAGCATCTCCACTTGAATCCATCGAAAGCGCGGTGATCTGGCTGCTGGTGGTCTTTTCGGTCGCCACCTGGGGCTTGGCCCTGCTCAAGGGCGTGCAGTTCGGTCGCCTCAAGGCGCAGGATCGCAAATTCCACAAACAGTTCTGGGCGGCGTCGAGTCTCGACTCTGCCGCCGAACTGGCTGAAACCCAACCCGGCGCCGCTGCCCGCGTGGCCCAGGCCGGTTACGCCGCGATCCAGGTGGGCGACGCTCCGCACGCTGCCGACCTGAGCCAGGCCATCAACCACCAGGACCGCCTCGAACGCGCCCTGCGCCAGCAGATCGTACGTGAACGCCGCTCCCTGGAAACCGGTCTGGCCGTGGTCGCCAGTATCGGTAGCACCTCGCCGTTCATCGGCCTGTTCGGCACCGTGTGGGGCATCATGGAAGCCCTCAAAGGCATCAGCGCCGCCGGTTCCGCCAGCCTCGAAACCGTGGCCGGCCCCATTGGTGCCGCACTGGTTGCCACGGGCGTAGGTATCGCCGTCGCCGTACCGGCGGTGCTGGTCTACAACTACTTCCTGCGTCGCCTCAAGCTGACCGCCGCCGACCTGGATGACTTCGCCCACGACTTCTACAGCCTGGCGCAGAAAAATTCGTTCCGCGTGCTGCTGCACCCCACACTGAACAAAGCCGCTGCCGGCAACCCGCAAAAAGTGAAGGAGGCGTCCTGAGATGGCCTTCTCCACGCAAGACAGCGATGAGGTACTGAGCGAGATCAACGTCACGCCCCTGGTGGACGTGATGCTGGTACTGCTGGTGGTATTTATCGTCACCGCGCCACTGTTGACCAATGCGATCCCGATCAACCTGCCCAAGACCGAGTCTGTGGCCCCGGTTGAGCAAAAGGACCCGCTGGTGGTGAGCATCGACGGCGCCGGCAAACTGTTTATCAACAAGGACGAAATCCAGCCGGACCTGCTGGAATTCAACCTGCAGGCGGCCAAGGCCAAGGACCCCGATGTGCGGGTGCAACTGCAGGCTGACGATGGAGTGAACTACGGCGAAGTGGCGCGAGCCATGGCGTCGATCGAACGCGCGGGGATTACCAAGCTGTCGGTGATTACCGCCCGTTAATTGCAAAAGCCTCGACAAATTTTTGGCCGTCTCCTTGGCAGGGTGCGGCCTTTTTTTTGCCTGCGTTTGGGCAATACCAGAGGTTCAAAGTGCGCCAACCCCAGCGATTTGCGGATACCGGATTTCAACCTCTCGCTGAAACTTTCCAGCGTTCTCTTTAAGCCAGTCAATCAGTCGAGCGATATCAGGTTCCGATTGCCGTCCATTGCGACAAATAACGTAGTACGCCGCCGGCGACATCATCACCGGCCCGCCGAGTGTGACCAACGCGCCATCTTCCAACTGGTCATACACCAACGCTGTCCTCGCCAGTGCAATCCCGCCACCCTTCACCGCCAGGCTGATTGCCAGGCTGGAGTCCGGAAAGCGTGGCCCATGGTGATAAGGCGCAGCCGCCAGGCCCTGAAACGCAAACCAGCTTTCCCATCCCGGACACACCTGATCGTCCACACGGTGAATGAGTGGATACTGCGCGATATCCGTCAGCGGAATATCGCCATTAATACGTTGAAACTCTGGTGAGCAAACCGGGAATACGGCATCGCGCATCAGCAGTTCGGCATGATGATCCGGGTAGTCGCCGTACCCCATCACAATAGCGACATCGAACTGATGAGCGCCGAGATTGGCGCTGTTCATGTCCGCACTGGTCAATACCAGGTCGAGGTTGAATGAAGCGTCGGTATGGGAACCATGCATTCTGGGGATAAGCCAGGAGGAACACAGAGACGAGGTGCACGAGAGGTAAAGCGGCTGTGACTTGCTCGGGTTAAGTGTGTTCAACACCGCCTCAAGTTCTTTGAAAAAACCATCTGCAACCGGCAACAAAGCGTGCCCCGCTGCCGTGAGATTCACGCCCCTTGAGTGGCGCTCGAACAACTGCACGCCCCACCACTCTTCCAGCCCCGCAATTTGATGGCTTATCGCACTGGCGGTCAGGTTCAACTGGGAGGCGGCGCGGGCAGAACTCCCCGTCTGTGCAGCACTGACAAAGGCTTGCAGCATGGGAATAGGTGGCGGACGTTGGCCCATCAGGTGCTCACTTTGATCAGGATGATCCCGCAAACAATGACGAACGCCGAAAGCATCCGCCGCCAGCCGAACCGCTCGTGAAAAAACAGCGCGGCAATAATGGCGCCGATAATAACACTGGTCTCGCGCAGCGCTGAGACCTTAGCCACAGCGTCCAGCGACAGCGCAAACAGCACCAGGCCGTAGGACGTGAGGTAAAAAACGCCGCCCATGACGCCGACTTTCCAATGGTTGCGAATGGCCTCTGCGAAGGCCACATGCTTTTTGATAACCGCCAGCGCCGGAATCGGAATGCTCTGGAATACCGTCAGATAGAGGATGTATTGCAGCACCGTCTCGCTGGCTCTTACACCCTTGGCATCCACCACTGTGTAGGACGCGATAAATGCACCCGCACACACCGCCATCAGGATCGGTTTAAACATACGCGCGGTCATCCTGCGCACGAATGTCAGGCTGATAATGCCGACACAGATCAGCAACACCCCTGCCATTGCGTAGGGCGATAGCTGCTCATGCAGCAGAAAGCAGGAAAACAGCGCGACTAAAACCGGCGGCACCCCACGCATGACCGGGTAGACCTGCCCAAAGTCGCCGGTCTCATACGCCTTGATCAGAAATAATCGATAGGCCGTGTTGAGCACCACGGAAACCAGCACATAGCCCCACACCTGTGGGCTTGGCGCATTGACCAGCGGCAACGCCGCCAGGCAGATCAGCAGCGCCGTACCATCGACCATCGCCAAGGTCATGAAGCGACTGCTCCCCGCCCGAACGACCGCGTTCCAGGTGGCGTGCATGAAGGCGGAGATCAAAACGAGGGTGATGGCGATGTCGGAGTTGTCCATGGGGCTCGGGCGGGCGGGGAAATGAAGGCGGCTATTTAACGCAGTCATCTGCCAGGGTCAGAAGCGAAAGCTCGTCAGTGCTGCCGTTAAAAACCGTCATGGTTTGTAAAGGGCCAGCAAGTCACCTCCCTTTAAATTGCAGGACGTTTCCGAGACAATCCCCGCCGCCTTGTGGCTGTTGGAATGGATGGCTAGTCTTCGGCCCGTCGCTGGTTTTCAGTGATCGGGTTTAGCAGCCTGAGTTCAATAGGCACACGGTTCACATCTCCTTTTATGGTGGCTGTGCGTGGGGCACCCTCGGGTGCGCTGGTGTTCCTATTGGCCAGTCTGCTAACCCGCGTACAGCTGCCACCTATCGTTTAGCAGCGTTAGTGGTCGCTCCCGTCTTCAATAGGAGTTACACCATGACCAAAGCACTCCCCGATCCACCCCTCGATTGCCTCGTCGCCAACGAAAATCTCAGTTTCGAAGACGCCCAACTTTATATCGCTCACCTGATCCACAGCGCCTCGGCCACGGTGTGGGACTGTTGTGAGCACCTGCCGCCGCACGACCGCGCGAAAATTCATGCGGTGGGGCATTTGCTGGAAATGGCCAAGACGGTGGTAGATCGCACCATCGAGTGCCTGCCTCGGACCCAGCACGCGGTCTAAAAACCACTGCAATGCCAATGTGAAATCCGATAAATGTGGGAGGGGGCTTGCTCCCGATAGCGGTGGTTCAGTCACAGTTGTATTGGCTGATAGACCGCTATCGGGAGCAAGCCCCCTCCCACATTTTGATTTTCACTAGGATTGAGTTTTTGGTTATTAATAAATAGCTTCTTATTCCTTAACGAATATAACCCTCGTCCCTATACTATTCAGCAACGTTAAACGCTGCAGGAGGGCACACCCATGCACAGCGAGTCGATTCGTTACCTGATCGTGCCGGGCTGGCAAGGATCGCCAGAAGATCATTGGCAAACCCATTGGCAGAACAGCCTGCCCAACAGCGCCCGTGTGGAGCAGGCCGATTGGCTGACACCGCGTCGCGAAGACTGGGTGGCAGCGTTGGCCGAGGCTATCGCGGCCGACAGCACGCCGGTGATTTTGATCGCCCACAGCCTGGGTTGCATCACGGTGGCCCATTGGGCGGCTACAGCGCCGGTGCAGTTTCTGCGTCAGGTACGGGGTGCCTTGCTGGTGGCTCCGGCCGATGTGGAGCGACCTGCCTGCTCACCTGCCTTGCGTAACTTCGCACCGATTCCGACCGACCTGCTGCCGTTTCCCAGCCAGGTGGTGAGCTCCGACAACGACAGCGCCGTCAGCGCCCCACGGGCCCTGGAACTGGCGCGCAATTGGGGCGCCGAAGCCGGCATTTTGTCGGGCGCCGGCCATATCAATGTGAAGTCCGGCCACCAGCGCTGGGAGCAGGGTTTCGCCTATCTTTATCGCCTGCAAAGCCGCCTTGAGCATCACGCCCGGCGCACTGCCTGAACATTTTTCAACGCCCCGTCCCTTGAGTGGATTTGGGGCGGGAGCCTGCCATGAGTCTGCATGAAACCTACGGCCAGCCACTGCTGACCTTCCCCGACGCCGATAAAAGCCCGCTGAGCATCCGCGCCAAGGCCTTGGTGTTCGTCGACCCGCGCTCGCGCCAACTGCGCGAAGACCTCGAAAGCCTCGCCCCCCGTGCCTTGCCCGTGTTGATTCGTGGCGAGACCGGCAGCGGCAAAGAACTGCTGGCGCGCCACATTCACCGGGGCAGTGATCGCGGCGGCTTGTTTGTGTCGGTCAACTGCGGCGCCATCAGCCCGACTTACGCCGACGCCGAGCTGTTCGGCTATGCCGCCGGCAGCCACAGTGGTGCGGCCAGCAGCCGGGCAGGGTGGTTTGGTTCGGCCAATGGCGGCACCTTGTACCTGGATGAGATCGGCGACTTGCCGCTGCCGATCCAGGTCAAGTTGCTCTCCGCCCTGGAGAACCACGAAGTCACCCGCGTGGGAGCCCACCAACCAAGCCCGGTGGATGTGCGCCTGGTGGCGGCCACCAGCATCGACCTGGCCCAGGCCGTGGCGGCGGGCAAGTTCCATGAGCGCCTGTTCCATTACCTGAGCGAAGGCCAGCTGGAGCTACCCGCGCTGCGCGAGCGGGTCGGCGACATCCTGTCCCTGGCCGAATATTTCCTGGGCATCTACAGTCAGCGCCTGGACCTGCCGGTGCCGCTGATCAGCGATGCCGCTCAGCAGGTGCTGGAGCACCACAGCTGGCCGGGCAATACCCGCGAGCTGGAAAACGTTATTCACTTTGCGTTGCTGGTGAGCAGTGGCGACGAGATTTTGCCCGAGCATCTGAACCTACCGGTGGCGGGCTCGCCGCTTGAGCAAGTGCAGCGGATTTTCAACAGCGCGAGTCCGGCGGAGCAGGAAATATTAAGAAAATTCCTGCATGAGCAAAATGGAATATCAACGTGAATAAAAGATATTGTTCGGGAATAAAAAATCTAGGTATTGTCACTCCCACGCCGCGATAGCATTTCGCTGGCACACTCTATAAAAACGGTCGTCACAGACGCCCTCGGAATTCCGATAAGGACACTGCATGAAAAAGGTTCTGTTGTTTACCGCACTGGCGGCTGCCCTGACTGCAAGCCTGGCCCAGGCCAACGAGAAGCTGGTGGTTGCCGCCACCCCGATCCCGCACGCGGAGATCCTCGAACTGGTCAAGCCAACCCTGGCCAAAGAAGGCGTGGACCTGGAAATCAAAGTCTTCACCGACTACGTACAACCCAACGTACAAGTGGCCGAAAAGCGCCTGGACGCCAACTACTTCCAGACCCTGCCGTACCTCGAAAACTTCAACAAGGGCAAAGGCACCAACCTGGTGACCGTGGTCGGCGTGCACGTTGAACCGTTCGGCGGCTACTCGAAAAAGATCAAGAAAATTGAAGACCTGAAAGACGGCGCCACCGTGGCCATCCCCAACGAAGGCTCCAATAGCGGCCGTGCCCTGTTGCTGCTGCAAAAGGCTGGCGTGATCACCCTGAAAGATCCAACCAACGCCCTGGCCACGCCGAAAGACATCGCCAGCAACCCCAAACACCTGAAATTCAAAGAGCTGGAATCGGCCCTGCTGCCGCGCGTGCTGGACCAGGTTGACCTGGACCTGATCAACACCAACTACGCCCTGGAAGCTGGCCTGAACCCAGCCAAAGACGCGCTGATCCTGGAAAGCGCTGATTCGCCGTACGTGAACTTCCTGGTGGCCCGCCCGGACAACAAGGACAGCGACGCTATCCAGAAGCTGTCCAAGGCCCTGACCAGCCCGGAAGTCAAAGCTTTCATCGAGAAGAAATACAGCGGCGCGGTGGTGCCAGCGTTCTGATGTAACCCAAAACCCCCTTCAAGGTTTCAACGCCGGCGGCTTGTATAGCGTCGGCGTTTTTTATAGTTGGAATGCGGTCAAAACTGTGGGAGCGGGCTTGCTCGCGAAGGCGGTGTATCAGTGTCGGATGTGCTGACTGATACGCCGCATTCGCGAGCAAGCCCGCTCCCACATTTGAACTGCGTAGGCTCACATAACTCGTGTGTTGATCGCCCTACGCAACGCCATCAACCACTTCACCAACTCCTGCGGATCCATCGGCTTCGCTTCTTTCATCATTCATTCCCTCGAATCACAGACCCCAAGACCATAGCCCTCACCCGGCAAACCCGCGAATCCGGCGGTTATCTTTTTGGGTGATATCAATATGCTATTTGGGTATTTAAATTTTCGTTTTTATACCCTTAAAGTTCGCCCTACCCGACGTTACCCACGTCGGATCGAACCGCGCACGCCGCATTACCCTTGCGGCGTTTTGGACCTCCGATGACCTTCGATTTCGCATTTATCCTCAGCACCTTGCCGGCGTTTTTAAAAGCCGTGGGGGTGACGCTGCAAGTGGGCCTGATCGCCATTGCCACCTCCTTGCTGGTGGCGCTGATCAACGCTGCACTGCTGGTGTTCCGCACGCCGTACCTGTCGCGCCTGGTGGCGCTGTACGTGGAGCTGGCGCGCAACACGCCGCTGCTGATCCAACTGTTTTTCGTCTACTTCGCGCTGCCGGCCCTGGGCTTCAATATCTCTGGCTTCTGGGCGGCGATCATCACCATGACCTTCCTGGGCGGCGCCTACCTCACCGAAGTGTTGCGCGCCGGGGTGGAAGCGGTGCCGCTGGCGCAGATCGAGTCGGGCAAGTCCATCGGCCTGTCGGACTGGCAGCTGCTGCGCCATGTGATCCTGCCCCAGGCCGGCATCCTCAGCCTGCCGGCGCTGTTCGCCAATTTCATCTTCCTGCTCAAGGAAACCACCGTGGTCTCCGCCGTGGCGGTGCCGGAGATTCTCTACACCACCAAGAGCTACATCGCCCTGTACTACAAAACCTATGAAATGCTTGCCGTGCTCACGCTGATTTGCGTGCTGCTGTTCTTGCCCCTGTCGCTGCTGCTCAGCCGCCTGGAAAGGAGGCTCCAGCATGGCCAGTTCGGGTCTTGAGTTGTTGTGGGTGTCGTTGCCCCAATTGGGCAAGGGCGCTGCGCAAACCCTGTCGATTTCATTTTTGAGCATCGCCTTCAGCACCATTGGCGGCGTGTTGTATGGCGTGCTGCGCACCTTGAATAACCGGCTGATCAACGCGGTGCTGCGGGTGTACCTGGAGCTGTTCCGCGCGATTCCGGTGTTGGTGTGGTTGTACCTGCTGTTTTTTGGCCTGCCGATTTTCTTTGGCCTGAGCATCCCCAGCTTCTGGTGCGCGGTGCTGGTGCTGTCGTTGTGGGGCGCCAGTGAAGTGGGCGAAGTGGTACGCGGCGCGTTGCATTCGCTGCCCCGTGGCCAGCGCGAGGCGGGCTTGTCGATTGGCCTTTCCGACCCGCAGCTGTACGGCTACGTGCTGTTGCCCCAGGCGCTCAAGCGCATGACGCCGCCGACCATCAACGTCTACACGCGCATCATCAAGACCAGCTCGCTGGCGGTGCTGATCGGTGTGGTGGATGTGATCAAGGTCGGCCAGCAAATCATCGAACGCACCTACGAATCGGTATTGATTTACGGCGTGCTGTTCCTGTTTTTCTTCTTTATCTGCTACCCGTTGTCGGCCGCCTCCAAGGTGCTGGAACGGCGCTGGGCCCAAGCATGAGCGCATTGATCGAGTTCCAGGGTTTCAACAAATTCTTCGGCGAACAGCAGGTGCTCAAGGGCATCGACCTTAAGGTGCAAAGCGGCGAAGTGGTGGTGATCCTCGGCCCCAGCGGCTGCGGCAAAAGCACCTTGCTGCGTTGCCTCAACGGTTTGGAAGTGGCCCACAGCGGCAGCCTGCGCTTTGCTGGCAATGAGCTGTTGGACAAAAAAACCGACTGGCGCCAAGTGCGCCAAGACATCGGCATGGTGTTCCAGAGTTACCACCTGTTCCCGCACATGAGCGTGCTCGACAACATCCTGCTGGGCCCGCTGAAAGTGCAAAAACGCGACCCTCGCGAAGCCCGCGAGCAAGCCGAAAAATTGCTGGAGCGCGTAGGGCTTGCCGACAAGCGCGACGCCTTCCCACGCCAACTCTCGGGTGGGCAGCAGCAACGCATCGCCATCGTGCGCTCGTTGTGCATGAACCCCCAGGTCATGTTGTTTGACGAAGTCACCGCCGCCCTCGACCCGGAAATGGTCAAGGAAGTGCTGGAAGTGATCCAGGGCCTGGCCCGCGATGGCATGACCCTGCTGATCGTCACCCACGAAATGGCCTTCGCCCGCGCCGTCGCCGACCGCGTGGTGTTTATGGAGGCCGGTCGCATCCTCGAACAGAACACCCCCGAAGAATTCTTTACGAACCCGCAAACCGCACGCGCGCAGCAGTTCCTGGAGAAATTCTCCTTTGTGTCAACACTGCCCAAGAAAACCAAGGAACTGGAGCTGCTATGAAAAAGTTACTGCTGCCACTGCTAGCCGTCGCCGTACTGGCCGGCTGCGATAAAAAGGTCGAAGAGCCTGCCAAGCCAGCGGCGGCTGCCGCGAGCTACCTCGACAAGATCAAGGCCCGCGACAAGCTGATCGTCGGCGTCTTTACCGACAAGCCGCCGTTCGGTTTTGTGAACGAGGCCGGCCGCTATGTGGGTTTTGATACCGACATCGGCCGCCAATTCGCCAAGGACCTGCTGGGCGATGAAAACAAAGTCGAGTTCGTCGCCGTCGAGCCGGCCAGCCGTATTCCGTTTTTGCAAAGCGACAAGGTCGACCTGATTCTCGCCAACATGACCGTGACCCCGGAGCGCAAGGAAGCGGTGGACTTCACCAACCCCAACCTGAAAGTCGCGGTGCAGGCCCTGGTGCCGAATGACAGCGCAGTCAAAAGCCTGGACGACCTGGCCACCCGCACCACCATCGTCACCACCGGCACCACCGCCGATATCTGGCTGACCAAAAACCACCCGGACTGGAAACTGCTCAAGTTCGAGAAAAACTCCGAGTCGCTGCAAGCGCTGTCGGCCGGTCGTGGTGATGCTTATGCCCAAGACAACCTGGTGCTGTTCAGCTGGGCCAAGCAGAACCCGGGCTACCGCGTGCTGGAAGAAAAACTCGGTGACGAAGCGCCGATTGCGCCGGCGGTGAAGAAGGGCAACACCGAACTGCGTGACTGGGTGAATGCCGAGTTGGCGAAGTTGGGTGAGGAGAAATTCCTGCTCAAACTGTATGACCAGTACGTGCGTAAAGAGCTGAGCGATGACACCAAGCCTGAGAGTGTGATTGTTGAAGGCGGGAAGTGGCAGGGCTGATATCGCTATCGGGGGCAAGCCCCCTCCCACATTTGACTGTATTCACATATCGACATCTGTGAACCCGATCCAGTGTGGGAGGGGGCTTGCCCCCGATGAGGCCCGCCCAGTCACCGCCTATTCCGGCCAATGCCACGCCGGCGCATCCAAAATCCCCTGCCCCATAATCTGCGTCTCCCCCAACACCTTCTCCAACACAATCGAATTACACCCCGCATCCTGCTGCAACGCCGCAATCAAGCGGCTGGCATGGGACACCACCCACACCTGGCACTGCTGGGACGCCTGGATGATCAAGCGCGCCAACGCTGGCAGCAGGTCCGGGTGCAGACTGGTTTCCGGCTCGTTCAGCACCATCATGGTCGGTGGTCTTGGTGTGAGCAGCGCGGCGATCAGCAGCAAGTAGCGCAAGGTGCCGTCCGATAACTCAGCTGCCGATAGCGGTCGCAGCAAACCCTCCTGATAAAACTCGATCGCAAAGCGCCCGCCCTGCAACGGCTCGATATTCAGCCGTGCGCCGGGAAACGCATCACTCACCGCCCGCTGCAACGCCTCTGGGTCGCCGATCTCGCGGATGGTCTGCAATGCCGCCGCCAGATCGCGCCCATCGTGATGCAACACCGGCGTTCGCGTGCCCAGTTGCGGCTGGCGCACGGGGGCATCCACATCGCTGCGAAAGTGATCATAAAAGCGCCAGCCTCGGATGCTTTCGCGCAGCAGCAACACTTCCGGTGAGCCGCGCAGGCTGCCGACCTGATCGAACAGGCTGTGGTAATTCGGCGTGTGCTGGGCCAGCACGTCCCAGCTGCGCCCGTCACGCGCCCGTACCATCGGTCCGGAACGTTGCACCAGCAAACTAGCCGGGCGGTAAATGTGCCCGGCCCAGATGCATTCTTTCTTCACTTCCGGGTCCAGGGAGAAAAACGACAAACTCGGCTCGGGCAAGCCCAGCGAGATGGCGTAGCTGAAATCCTCCCCGGCAAAACCCAGGCGCAAGCGTTTCACCCCTTGGCGTACCGAGGACTCAATCGGCACCTCGCCCTTGTGCATACGGCGGCTGATGGTTTGCGGCCCGGCCCAGAAGGTTGAATCCAACCCGCCCTCGCGGGCCAGCGCATTGATCACCCCACCCTGGGCAGTTTCCGCCAGCAGGCGCAGGGCGCGATACAGGTTGGATTTGCCGCTGCCATTGGGGCCGGTGACCAGGTTGAGGCGGTCCAGGGGCACTACCAATTTATTGATCGAGCGGTAATTGGCCACCGCGAGGGTCTTGAGCATGGGCATTCATTCAGCTTGGGAACCATTGGAGTATGGGAGCCTCCATGCAGATAAGGAACCCTGAACTAAGCTCACAGTCGCATACACACTGGCAAGTCGGCATCACGCAAAAGGAGCCTGCATGGGCGGTCGTATTTCCACCTGTATTTTAGGACTTGGCCTACTGACGCTGCTGAGCGGCTGTGGCCAGGAAAAGGCTGAGCCCAAGCAGCATTCCCGGGTCTTTGTGCAGACCGTGCAGTCGGCGGACTTTGCCGCTGCGGTCACGCTGACCGGGGATATCCAGGCCCGTGTGCAAACCGACCTGTCCTTTCGCGTGGGTGGCAAGATCATCCAACGCATGGTGGACGTGGGCGACCGCGTCACCGCCAAGCAAGTGCTGGCCAAGCTCGATCCCAAGGATCTGCAGACCAACGTCGATTCCGCCCAGGCCCAGGTCGTGGCCGAGCAGGCACGGGTCAAGCAGACCGCTGCCGCGTTTGTGCGCCAGGAAAAACTCCTGCCCAAGGGCTATACCAGCCGCAGCGAGTACGACGCGGCCCAAGCCGCCTTGCGCAGCAGCCAAAGTGCGTTGGCCGCCGCCCAGGCCCAACTGGCCAATGCCCGTGAGCAACTGAGCTACACCGCACTGATTGCCGATGCGCCGGGTGTGATCACTGCGCGCCAGGCCGAAGTGGGCCAGGTGGTGCAGGCCACGGTGCCGATTTTCAGCCTGGCCCAGGATGGCGAGCGCGATGCGGTGTTCAATGTGTATGAATCCCTGCTGGTGGAGCCGCCGCCCGAGGCGCCGATCACCGTCAGCCTGTTGGACAACCCCAGCATCAAGGCCCAGGGCAAGGTCCGCGAAGTGACTCCCGCCGTGGCGGCCAACACTGGCACTGTGCAGGTCAAGATTGCCCTGCAGGCGTTGCCCAAAGGCATGCAACTGGGTTCGGTGGTCAGCGCCACGGCCAATGGCCCGGCCAAGCCCAGCATCGAACTGCCCTGGTCGGCCTTGACCAAAGACATCAACGATCCTGCCGTATGGCTGATCGACGGCGACGGCAAGGCGCAATTGCACAAGGTCAGCGTGGCGCGCTACCTCACGGGCAAAGTCATCATTGCCGATGGCCTCAAGGGCGGCGAAAAAGTCGTGGTGGCCGGTGGGCAATTGCTGCACCCCGACATGCTGGTCGAGATTGCCCAGCAAGGAGCCCAGCCATGAAGCGCCTGACGGTATTACTCGCCGCCAGCCTGTTGCTGGCCGCCTGCTCCAAGGAGGACGCGCCGCCCGAGCCCGTACGCCCGGTGCTGTCCATGCAAGTGAAGGCCGAAGACCAGGAAACCCTTGGCCGCTTCGCCGGGACCATCCAGGCCCGCTATGAAAGCAACCTGGGTTTCCGTGTGCCCGGCCGTATTGCCCGCCGCGCTGTGGATGTAGGGGCCGAAGTGGGGAAGGGCGCCTTGCTCGCCGTGCTCGACCCCACCGATCAGCAAAACCAACTGCGCGCGGCCCAGGGCGACCTGGCCAGGGTGCAGGCGCAATTCATCAACGCCCAGGCCAACGCCCGCCGCCAGCAGGAACTGTTCAACCGCGGCGTGGGCGCACAGGCCCAACTGGACATCGCCCAGACCGACCTGAAAACCACCCAGGCTTCCCTCGACCAGGCCCAGGCTTCGGTCAACCAGGCCAAGGACCAGCTCAACTACGCCGAACTGCGCACCGACCACCCAGGCATCGTCACCGCCTGGAACGCCGAGGCCGGCCAAGTGGTGACGGCCGGTCAGCAAGTGGTGACCCTGGCCCGCCCAGACATCAAGGAAGCGGTGATCGACCTGCCCGCCGGCCTCGCCGAGCGCCTGCCGCCGGACGTGGTGTTCCTGGTGGCCGCACAGCTGGACCCCAACGTGCACACCACCGCCATCGTGCGCGAGATCGAGCCCCAGGCCCAAAGCGCCACGCGCACCCGTCGGGCCCGCTTGACCCTGGCCGAGACGCCGCCTGCGTTCCGCCTTGGCACGGCCATCAGCGTAACCCTGAGCACCGCCATCGCGCCGCGTATCGAACTGCCCCTGAGCGCCTTGCAGGAGGTGGACGGCAAGACCCGCATCTGGCTGCTCGACACCCAAAGCCAAACCGTGCAACCGCGTGACGTCACGGTGATCAGCCGTGACGCCCACAGCGCAGTGCTCAACGCGGGAGTCAAACCCGGCGAACGCATCGTCACCGCTGGCGTGAACAGCCTGAAACCTGGGCAAAAAGTCAAAATCGACGAGGACAGCCCGCGATGAAAGGCAGCTTCAACCTATCCGACTGGGCCCTCAAGCATCAGTCCTTCGTCTGGTACTTGATGTTCGTCGCGCTGCTGATGGGCGTGTTCTCCTACATGAACCTGGGGCGCGAGGAAGACCCGTCGTTCACCATCAAGACCATGGTTATCCAGACCCGCTGGCCCGGTGCGACCCAGGAAGAAACCCTCAAGCAGGTCACCGATCGCATCGAGAAAAAGCTCGAAGAACTCGACTCCCTCGACTACGTGAAAAGCTACACCCGGCCCGGTGAGTCCACCGTGTTCGTGTTCCTCAAGGACACCACCAGCGCCAAGGACATTCCCCATATCTGGTACCTGGTGCACAAGAAGATCGACGATATTCGCGGCAGCTTCCCCCAGGGCTTGCAGGGGCCGTCGTTCAACGATGAGTTCGGTGATGTGTTTGGCTCGGTGTATGCCTTTACCGGCGATGGGCTGACCATGCGCCAGCTGCGCGACTACGTGGAGCAGGTGCGCGCCGAGATCCGTTCGGTGCCGGGGTTGGGCAAGGTCGAGATGATCGGCCAGCAGGACGAAGTGATTTACCTGAACTTCTCCACGCGCAAACTGGCGGCGTTGGGGATCGACCAGCGCCAGGTCGTACAAAGCCTGCAATCGCAGAACGCCGTGACGCCCGCCGGGGTGATCGAAGCTGGGCCGGAACGGATTTCGGTGCGCACCTCAGGGCAGTTCGCTTCGGAAAAAGACCTGGCCAACGTGAACCTGCGGCTCAACGACCGTTTCTATCGCCTGGCAGACATTGCCCAGATCAGCCGTGGCTACGTCGACCCGGCGCGGCCGATGTTTCGGTTCAACGGCACACCGGCCATTGGTTTGGCGATTGCCATGCAGAAGGGCGGCAATATCCAAGCCTTCGGCAAGGCCCTGCATGAACGTATGGACGAGCTGACCGCCGACCTGCCGGTGGGCGTGGGCGTGCACAAGGTGTCCGACCAGGCCGAGGTGGTGGAAGAGGCCGTGGGTGGCTTCACCAGTGCGCTGTTCGAAGCGGTAATCATCGTATTGGTGGTGAGCTTTATCAGCCTCGGCCTGCGTGCCGGGCTGGTGGTGGCGTGCTCGATTCCGTTGGTGCTGGCGCTGGTGTTTGTGTTCATGGAATACAGCGGCATCACCATGCAGCGGGTGTCGTTGGGCGCGTTGATCATTGCCCTCGGCCTGCTGGTGGACGACGCGATGATCACCGTGGAAATGATGATCACGCGCCTGGAAAAAGGCGAAACCAAGGAACAGGCGGCGACCTATGCCTATACCTCCACCGCATTCCCGATGCTTACGGGGACCTTGGTGACGGTGGCAGGCTTTGTGCCGATTGGCCTCAACGCCAGCTCGGCGGGCGAGTACACCTTCACACTGTTCGCGGTGATTGCCGTGGCGATGCTGGTGTCGTGGGTGGTGGCGGTGCTGTTTGCGCCGGTGATTGGCGTGCATATCCTCAGCGCCAAGGTCAAACCCCATGATGCGGAGCCTGGCCGGATTGGCCGTGCGTTCAATGGCGGCATGCTGTGGGCCATGCGCAACCGTTGGTGGGCCATTGGCATCACCGTGGCGCTGTTCGTGGCGTCGGTGTTTTCCATGCAGTTCGTGCAGAACCAGTTCTTCCCGTCATCGGACCGCCCGGAAATCCTCGTCGACCTGAACCTGCCGCAAAACGCCTCGATCAATGAGACGCGCAAAACCGTGGACCGCCTGGAAGCGATCATCAAGGACGACCCGGACATCGCCCGCTGGAGCACCTACATCGGCCAGGGCGCGATCCGTTTCTACCTGCCCCTGGACCAGCAACTGGAAAACCCCTACTACGCGCAATTGGTGATCGTCAGCAAAGGCCTGGAAGAGCGTGGTGAGTTGATCAAGCGCCTGCAAAAACGCCTGCGCGATGACTTCGTCGGCATCGGCAGCTTTGTACAACCGCTGGAAATGGGCCCGCCCGTGGGGCGGCCGATCCAGTATCGGGTATCTGGCAAAGACATTGACCAGGTGCGCAAGCACGCCATTGAACTGGCCACCTTGCTTGATCAAAACACCCACCTGGGTGAGATCATCTACGACTGGAACGAGCCGGGCAAAGTGCTGCGAGTGGACATCGCCCAGGACAAGGCGCGGCAATTGGGGCTGTCGTCCGAAGACGTGGCGCAGTTGATGAACAGCGTGGTCAGCGGCGCCTCGGTGACCCAGGTGCACGACGATATCTACCTGATCAACGTGGTCGGCCGCGCCGAAGACGCCGAGCGGGGCACGCCGGAGACCTTGCAGAACCTGCAGATCGTCACGCCCAACGGCACCTCGATTCCGCTGCTGGCCTTCGCCACCGTGCGCTATGAGTTGGAGCAGCCACTGGTGTGGCGCCGCGACCGCAAACCCACCATCACCATTAAGGCCTCGGTGCGCGATGAAATGCAGCCGACGGATCTGGTGAAGCAGCTGGCGCCGACCATCGATAAATTCAACGCCGATTTGCCGGTGGGCTACAAGGTCGCCACCGGCGGCACTGTGGAAGAAAGCGGCAAGGCCCAAGGCCCGATTGCCAGTGTGGTGCCGTTGATGCTGTTCCTGATGGCGACCTTCCTGATGATCCAGTTGCACAGCGTGCAGAAGATGTTCCTGGTGGCGAGTGTCGCGCCCCTGGGCCTGATCGGCGTGGTACTGGCGTTGATCCCCACAGGTACGCCCATGGGCTTTGTGGCGATCCTGGGCATATTGGCGCTGATCGGCATCATCATCCGCAACTCGGTGATCCTGGTGACGCAGATCCACGAGTACGAGGTGGCCGGTTATTCACCGTGGGATGCGGTGGTCGAGGCCACTGAGCACCGGCGCCGACCCATCCTGCTGACGGCGGCGGCGGCGAGCCTGGGCATGATCCCCATCGCCCGCGAAGTGTTCTGGGGGCCGATGGCCTACGCGATGATTGGCGGGATCATTATTGCCACCTTGCTGACGCTGTTGTTCCTGCCGGCGCTGTATGTGGCCTGGTACAAGATCCGCGAGCCGAAGCCGGACGAACAGGAAAAACGCGGTTAAAAATGTGGGAGCGGGCTTGCTCGCGAATGCGGTGTTTCAGTATCAGATGAGCTGACTGACACACCGCTATCGGGAGCAAGCCCTCTCCCACATTTGGATCTCCAAATTCCTCAAGTTATGTGGGAAACCTCCTGATAGTCTTGTTGGCCCGCTTCAGGCCACCGCCTGCTTTACCCTCTCGACCTTCACCCCCAACCGGTCGAACACTATGAACTGGCACCGTCATATTCTTCTGATCTGCATGACCCTCGTGTCGCCCCTGGCCTGTGCCGCTACCGTCCTGGAAAACCCCCTGTGGCGTGTCGAGCTCGACCCCGCCACCCTCGCCATTCGCGTCACACCCACTGGCGAAGCGCCGGTGCAAGCCTCTACCGGCGTGGCGGCCCGTGCTGTCAGCCAGCTTTCGCAAACCGCCCAGCAGGCCGATTGGCAATGGGACGACGGTGCCTTTCGCGTAAGCGCGACCCTAGATCAACGCGACCTGCTGCTGACCCTCCGCGCCCGTGCGCCTGCCGAACTGCCGATTCTCCAACAACCGGCCAGCGCCCTGGGCAAGGGCCTGATGTGGCCGTTGGCCGAAGGGCATTACGTGCCGTCCGGCAACGCACTTTGGGATAAGTTTTTGCAGGACCAAGGCGACCTCAACACCACCCAGGACCTCAGCCTGCCGCTATGGGGTACGGACCACGGCAGCTTCACCTTGAACTGGCTGCTGACCAACCCGTTCAACAATCGCCTGCGCTGGGGCGCGGGGCAGGCCCTGGCGGTGGCTCATGAGTTCACCGCGCTCGACCCCTCGGCCCCCATGACCTTGCTGCTGCACCTGGGGGAGGCCGACCCCTTGGCCGGTGCCAAGCGCTATCGCCAATGGCTCGTGGCCCAGGGCCGTTATGAACCGCTGGCGGACAAGCTGCGGCAAACCCCCGAAGCCGAAAAATTGCTGGGCGCCAGCCACGTTTATCTATGGGGCAATGACCTGCTGGCCGTGCAGGATGTGCGTGATTGGCCGCTACTGCTCAAGCGCCTGCGCGGCCATGAACTCAGGGGTTTGTTGAACAAGGACGCCGCCCAGGTGCTGAAGCAGACCACGCTACCCGATCGCTATGAACAGACGGTGCTGTTGCGCGGCCTGAACGCAGCGATCAACCAGAAGGCACGCCAGAGCTGGCAGGGGCAAGAGCCCGATATGACGCGCCTCGCGGCCCGCTATGGCGAACTTCGCAACGAGCTGGCCGTCGCGTTTGCCGGGGCGCTCAGTGACGCGCCAGCGGCATGGGGCAGCAAGGCGATCCAGGCGCTGGTCAACGCTGATCTTGCACGCCTGCTGGTAACCCTGGGGGAAGGCTGGGAAGGCGGCCTGTGGCACCCCGAGGCGATTCGCGCCGGGGTCGAGGCCGGTTTCCTCATGGCGCCCTACGATTCTTATGAAACCGCCCTGTCGGCCACGGAAAACCCGGACTGGACCACTGCCCACCTGGGCAGCAACGCCTACCGCGACTGCGCGATTGTGTTGAAGGGCGGCAAGCTCAAGACGGGTTTCCAGCAATCGGGGCACTACACCGACCCCCGCTGTGTACGGTCCTTGCTCGAAGCACGGGTGCAGGCGATCCAGGCCAAGGCCGGCTTCAACGCCTGGTTTCTCGATGCCTACGCCACCAGCATGGTCTTCGACAGCTACCGCGACGGCGCCACGATGACCCAGGCGCAGAATGCCGAGGGCAATATCGATGCGTCCCGCTGGCTCAACACGGTGCTCAAGTTGCCCACCGGCTCGGAGGACGGCAACGCCATCACGGCCCAGGGCATCCTGTTCGCCCATGGCATGCAGACACCGGTGATCGGTTGGGGTGATCACGCGATGACGAAGAACAAACAGTCGCCTTATTACGTCGGCAATTGGTACCCACCGGAGCAGCCCGCAGTGTTCTTCAAACCGGTGCCGTTGAACGAGCCGTTTCGCACCGTGCATTTCGAGCCGAGCATGCGTTTGCCGTTGTATCAGGCGGTGTTTCATGGCTCGGTCATCACGACCCACCATTGGCTGTTCGACAGCCTGAAACTGAGCAATGTGCAGGCCCAGAACGAATTGACCCAACTGCTCTACAACGTGCCGCCGCTGTATCACCTGAGTGCGGCAACCATTACGCAGCGGTTGCCGGTGATCAAGCGCCAGGACCGGTTTTTCCGGCCGTTGCATCAGCGTTTGGCCACCCAGGCGATGACCGGGTTTCGCTGGTTGACGGCGGATCGGTTGGTGCAGGAAACCCGCTTTGCGGAGGGGACGCGGTTGGTGGCGAATTTTGCTGCGGTCCCAAGAGAGGGTTATGCCGCGAGCAGCATTACAGCGTTAGTGGTGGGTGAGAAACCTGTGGTGTATCAGGTCGATTAGCGGTGCCTTTGAGACCTTCGCGAGCAAGCCCGCTCCCACATTTGACCGAGTTCCAACTTTGGAATGCAATCAAATGTGGGAGCGGGCTTGCTCGCGAAAGCGTCAGCCCAGGCAACCCTAAAGCTTGCGCCAGACACTGGCTAACCAAGGTTGCTGGTCGCGGGGCAACCCGGCTGGCCGATAGTAATGCTCCAACTCCACAAACCCCGCCTCACTCAGCAACGCCTGCCACGCCGCCAGGTCGTGATAAGACCCATACCTGGGCCCATTCCAACCCTCCTGGTTCTCACCCCTTGGGTTGGAGCTGAACAACACGCCCCCAGGCTTCAGCGCCCCCTGCAACTGCTTGAGCACACGCGGCAATTCCTGCTTGGGAATATGAAACAGCACCGCATTGGCAAAGATGCCGTCGAAGCGTTCGGCAGGCAGTTCCAGTTTCAAGAAGTCCTGCTGCAACACCTCACACCCGCTGTCTTCGCGCGCCATCTGCGCAAAGCGCTCGGAACCGTCCAGGCCCACGGCGATATGCCCCATGTGGGTAAAGGTCTGCAAATCCCGCCCCGGCCCGCAGCCGAAATCCAGCACGGTAAACGGCGCCGCGCCCTGGATATGCCGCAGCAGCGCGTCGATGTTCTGGCTCACATCGTGGTCGCGGGTGCCCGCGCGAAAGTCCTCGGCCACCTTGTTGTAGTGGCCGAGGGTGGTGGAGGTGATCTGGTCGAGGTCATCGGGTTTTAAGGTCATGGCCGGGAATATAACCCAACCGATCAGCGTTTATTGAGCACTCGCGCCAAGCGGTCGCCGCCCAGTTGAATAAACGCCACCAACACCACCAGCAGCACGATCACCGTGAGCATGATCTGCGTATCAAAACGCTGGTAGCCATAGCGGTAGGCGATATCCCCCAGGCCACCGGCACCAATCGCGCCAGCCATGGCCGATGAGTTGATCATGGTCACCAGGGTGATGGTGAACCCGCCGACAATCCCCGGCAGCGCCTCAGGCAGCAGCACATGCCAGATGATGTGCCAGCGACGGCAACCCATGGCCTGTGCCGCTTCGATCAACCCATGGTCAACCTCGCGCAAACTCACCTCGGCAATCCGCGCAAAGAACGGCGTAGCGGCGATGGTCAACGGCACGACCGCCGCCCACACGCCATAGGTGGTGCCGACGATCAGCCGGGTGAACGGGATCAGCGCTACCATCAAAATCAAAAACGGAATGGAGCGGAACAGATTGACGAACGCCCCCAGCACTCGGTTCAGCGCCGGCGCCTGGTAGATACCGCCCTTGTCGCTGGTCACCAGGAACACCGCCAGCGGGATCCCCACCAACAACGCAATCAGCGACGACACCCCGACCATCAACAAAGTGTCGATGGCGCCCTGCAATAAACGATCAAACCACATAGCCCAGCACCCCCGCCTGTTGTGCCCAATTGCCGGCGCGGTTGCGCAGTTCCTCGGCGCTGTGGGGCGAACCATTCACCGCCAGCAGCAATTGCCCCAAGGCGTGCCCCTGGATACGTTCCACCCCGCCTTGCAGCAAACGCACACGCCCGCCAAGGGCGGCGAACAGGGCGGCCAGGTCCGGCTCGTCGGTGTCGCTGCCGGTGAACTGCAAGCGCAGCACCACGGCGGCACCGGCCGACGCCGGTGTGGCCTGCAAACGGCTTTGCAGTTCCTCTGGCAAGCCGTGTTGCAGCGGGGCCAGCAGGGTTTTACTGACCTCGTGCTGTGGGTTGCCAAACACCTGCCACACCGGGCCCTGCTCGACGATACGCCCGTGCTCCAGCACCACCACGCGGTCGCAGATTTCGCGGATCACCGCCATCTCATGGGTAATCAGCACAATGGTCAAACCCAGGCGCTGGTTGATCTCGCGCAGCAGGCCGAGGATCGACTGGGTGGTCTCCGGGTCAAGGGCCGAAGTGGCCTCGTCGCACAGCAGAATTTGCGGGTCGTGCACCAGCGAGCGGGCAATGCCCACGCGCTGCTTCTGCCCACCCGACAGCTGCGCCGGGTAGGCCTTATGCTTGTCCTGCAAACCCACCAGCTCCAGTAGCTCGCGCACCTTTTGCTCACGTTGCAACTTGGGCACACCGGCCACTTTCAGCGGCAACTCGACGTTCTGCCACACGGTCTTGGCCGACATCAAATTGAAGTGCTGGAAGATCATGCCGATGCGCCGACGCAACGCCACCAGGTGGTCTTCGTCGTAGTCGCCGATGTCCACCTGATCGATCAACACCCGCCCGCTGCTGGGTTGTTCCAGGCGGTTGATGGTGCGGATCAACGACGACTTACCCGCGCCGCTGCGGCCGATGATGCCAAACACTTCACCGCGCTGGATCGCCAGGTCGATGCCCTGCAGGGCATGCACGCGGCCGTCATAGGTCTTGCCCAGGTTGATAAAGCGCACATGGGCGCGGTTCAGGTCTGGATGCAGTTCTGCCTGCTCGGCGTCCCTGGGCGGTAGGCCCAGGTCGCGCAGTTGAGAGTGGGCGGCGGTCATTTTTTAGCTTCCCAACCCACTTGGTAGAGCTTGCCCAGGGATTTATCCAAGGCGGCGCGTACCACGGGTGAATGCTGGTAGATGTCCACGAACTTGATCACCCGTGGGTCGGTAGTGCCCTTGGGCTGGGTGACGAACTGGATCACGTATTCCGGGTGGTCGAGGCCGTCGAACAGCAAGGCCGACTCGGCATCGAAGGTCTTGGACAGGCGGATGTAGGCCGGGTAGCCCTGCACCAGGTCGGCATCGTCATAGGCGCGCACCAACTGCACGGCTTCGACTTGCAGGATCTTGATCTTTTTCGGGTTGGTCACGATGTCTTCTTCGGTGGCCTTGTAGCCCACGCCCGGCTTGAGGGTGATCAAGCCAGCCTTGGCCAGCAGTTGCAGGCCACGACCGCTGTTGATCGGGTCGTTGGCGATGGCCACGCTGGCGCCTTGGGGCAGGTCGTTGATGCTTTTGAATTTCTTCGAGTACAGGCCGACGTTGTTGATGATCCCCGGCGCGTAGGGCACCAGGTCAAACCCGGCGGCGGCCTTGGCGTTTTCCAGGAACGGGATGTGCTGGAAGTAGTTCACGTCGATATCGCCGGCGGCCAGGCTGACGTTGGGCGCGATCCAGTCGGTGAATTCCACCAGCTCGACTTTCAGGCCTTGCTTGCCGGCTTCAGCCACGGCGGCTTCCAGCGGAATGGCGAACGCGGCGGTGGTGCCGACTTTGAGCGGCGCGTCGGCGGCAAATACCGCCGAGCTGAACAAACCAAAAGCCAGGGCCAGTGCTTTGACTGGGCGGGCGAGCAGTGTTTTTTTCATAGTGGTTTTCCAGTCATAAGGTATGGATGCAAACAATGAAGATCCCATGTGGGAGGGGGCTTGCTCCCGATAGCAGTGGGTCAGTAGATGAATTAGGTGACTGACACACCGCTATCGGGAGCAAGCCCCCTCCCACATTTTGTTCAGTGGCGGTATTGAGAACCGGTGTGTTGCTCGGGCAGGCGCGCGGTGGTCTGGAAGACTTTTTCCCGCAACGTGCCGGTCTCATAAGCGGTCTTGTACGACCCACGCTTCTGCAACTCCGGCACCACCAAGTCGATAAAGTCCACATAGCTCTCCGGCGTCACGATCCGCGTCAGGTTGAACCCATCCAACCCGGTCTCGCTGATCCACGATTCAAGCTCGTCAGCCACCTGTTCAGGCGAACCCACCAGGGTGATATAGCGCCCACCAAGGGCGTGCTGTTCCAGCAATTTGCGCCGGGTCCAGTCGTTGTTCTGCAGGTTCTTGGTGGCCGACTGGATCGCGTTGCTCTTCACGTACTGGATCGGTTCGTCCAGTTCGTATTGGGCAAAGTCGATGGCCGTGGACGCCGAGAAATGCGCCACACCCGCCTCCGCACTGGCGTAGCTCAGGTATTCGGTATGCTTGGCCCAGGCTGCTTGCTCGGTGGCGCCGACGATCACGTTGAGGCCCATGAACACCTTGATGTCATCCGGGTTGCGCCCCGCTTCCACGGCGCTGGCGCGCACCTTGTCCACCTGCACTTTGGTGGATGCCTTGTTCTGCCCGCTGATGAACACGCACTCGGCATGCCGCCCGGCGAACAACAAGCCACGGTCCGAGCTGCCGGCCTGGAACAACACCGGCGTACGCTGCGGCGACGGCTCGCACAAGTGATAACCCTCCACCTGGTAGAACTCGCCGTGGTGCTCGACCTTGTGCACCTTGCCCGGCTGGGCATACACCCGCGCCTGTGGGTCGTTGATCACGGCGTCGTCTTCCCAACTGCCTTCCCAGAGTTTGTAGAGCACCTCCAAATACTCATCGGCCTGGTCGTAGCGACGGTCGTGCTCGACCTGCTCGGTGAGGCCCATGGCCTTGGCGGCGCTGTCGAGGTAGCCGGTGACGATGTTCCAACCCACCCGGCCACGGCTCAGATGGTCCAGCGTGGACATGCGCCGGGCGAACAGATACGGCGGTTCGTAGGTGAGGTTGGCGGTGAGGCCGAAACCCAGGTTTTTTGTGACGGCGGCCATGGCCGACACCAGCAGCAGCGGGTCATTGACCGGTAACTGAATCGACTCTTTGAGCGGCACGTCGATGGAGTTTTGATACACGTCATACACGCCGACGATATCGGCGATGAACAGCCCGTCGAACAACCCGCGTTCCAGGGTTTGCGCCAATTCGGTCCAATACTCGATGGTCTTGTATTGGGTGGAGGTGTCCCGTGGATGGGTCCACATGCCGTGGTTGATATGCCCGATGCAGTTCATGTTGAAGGCATTGAGCAGGATTTTTTTCTTCGCCATCAGATAGTCCCCCGCAGTGGCGGGTTTTCATCGTTGAGGTAGTAATTGCCCACGGCGTGGTACTTCCAGCGCACCGGGTCATGCAGGGTGTGCACGCGGGCGTTGCGCCAATGGCGGTCCAGGCCATGCTCGGCCAGGGTGGCCTGGCTGCCGGCCAGTTCGAACAGGGTGCTGGCGGCGGCGAGGGAAACCTCGGTGCTCAGGGCACGCACTTCGGCCACTGCAATGGAGGCCGCGGCGACGGTGTGGGCGTTGCTGTCGGCCTGGGCGCGGTCAAGAAACTCGCCTGAACGTTCCAGCAGCGCCTCGGTGGCATGCAGGCGGGCGCTCAGGTGGCCAAAGCTTTTCAGGGTCAGGGGGTCTTCGGTGGCCTTGTCGTTGCCGGCGTCGATCCATGGGCGGGTCTTGGTGCGCACAAAGTGCAGCGCATCCTCGAAGGCGGCGCGGGCGATGCCGGTGTCGATGGCGGCGTGAAGGATCTGTGCCAACGGGCCGACCGTGGTCGGGCGTTCGAAGGCGCTCTGGAACGGGATCACGTCGTGCGCGGCTACCCACACGTTGTCGAACACCACCGAACCGCTGCCGGTGGTGCGCTGGCCAAAGCCGCTCCAGTCGTCGATCACGGTGAGGCCTTCGCTGTCGCGCGGCACGAATGCCAGTTGCTGCACGCCGTGTTCATCCACCACTGACGTGGGGATGCGCTGGGCGTAGATCGCGCCGGTGGAGTAGAACTTGCGGCCACTGATGCGAAACCCATCGCCGTCGCGGGTGATGGCAGTCACGCGGTCGTGGGCGGTCTTGGTGCCCAGTTCGGCCAGGGCATTGCCGAAGCGCTGGCCTGCGAGCACTTCGGCGTACAGGCGTTGTTGCTGGGCCGGCGTGCCGTTTACGCGCAGCACTTCCAGGGCATAGAAATGGTTTTGCGGGATCTGGCCCAGGGACGCATCCGCCTGGGCGATCAATGCAATGACCTTGGCCAGGGTGACGTTGGACACGCCCGCGCCGCCGTATTCCTTGGGCACGCTGATGCCCCACAGGCCCGAGCGGGAAAACGCATCCAACTCGGGCAGCGGCAGGCGGCGCTCGCGGTCACGCTGGGCGCTGTCGCGGCGAAAGTCTTCGGCCAGGTCGCTGGCCACAATAAGGGCTTGTTCGTCGCTGGTAATAACCGCGACGTGGTGAGAAAGGGTCATAGGTTTCTCAAGAGGTCTGGTCGGTTAAATCCAGGAGTGACGAGCCGGCAACGTGCCGTTCAGTCGGTAGGCGCCGATGGCGTGATACTTCCAGCGCACCGGGTCGTGCAGGGTGTGCACCCTTGCGTTGCGCCAGTGACGGTCGAGGTTGAATTCGGCGAGGGTGGCGCGGCTGCCAGCCAGTTCGAAGAGTTTTTCGCTGGCCAGCAGCGACACTTCGGTGGTGAGCACCTTGGCCTCGGCCACGGCAATCGAGGCACGGGCGGCCGATTGCGCGGTGATGGGGGCCGCGCTGACCTGGTCCAGTACTTGACCGGCCTTGCGCAGCAGCGCCTCGGCAGCATGCAGTTCGATCTTCAGCTTGCCGATGTCGGCGATCACGTACAGGTCATCGCTGGCGCGCTCGACCTTGGCGTCAACCCACGGGCGCGAGCGCTCACGGACAAACGCGATGGTGTCGTCCAAGGCGCCACGGGCGATGCCGGCGTCGATGGCGGTCTGGATCAATTGCGAAACGGCGCCCTGGATATTCGGGGTTTGGCCGATGCGCCAGTTTTCCACGACCAACTCCGCGTCCACCGGCACTTGATTCAGCAGTACCGTGCCGCTGGCGGTGGTACGTTGGCCGAAGCCCGACCAATCATCCACGATGCGCAGCCCTTCGGTGCCACGGCGCACGAAGGCCATGACCTGCTTGCCGTCATCGTTGAGCGCCTTCACGGCGACCCAATGCGCAAACAGCGCACCGGTGGAGTAAAACTTCTGGCCGCTGATGACGTAACCGTCACCTTCGGCGGTGATGCGTGCCTTGAGGTCCAGGGTGTTTTTGGTACCGCGTTCCGGGCCACCATTGCCGATGCGCCAGCCGTCGAGGACGCTCTGGAACAGCTGCTTTTTCTGGCGCTCGGTGGCCGCGCCCTGCAACACATGCAGGATGCCAAAGTGGTTCTGCGGGATCTGGCCCAAGGCCGGGTCTGCCGCGCTGATGATCGCGAACACGTCGGCCAGGGTCACGAAGGACACCTGCGGGCCGCCGTATTCACGGGGAATGGAAATACTGCCCAGCCCGCTGCGGGTGAACTGCTCGACCTGCGCCCACGGCAGTTTGCGTTGCTGATCGCGCTTGGCGGCTTGCAGGCGTGCGGCCTGGGCCAGCTCATGGGCGGCGTTGAGCGCCTCGGCGTCGTTGCGCAGCACGACGGCCGGCAACAACAGCGGGGCGATGTCCAGATCGCTCTGGGGGGTGTAAGAGCCAAGTTAGACATCAGCGCCGCTCCTTGGCTGCACGTAATGCCCTGGCGTTATGCACCGGGGTAATTCTGACCATACCGACCTCGCATTCAATGAAATAAAAACAAAAAAATCAGTGATGTCCGGTGGTCCGGTGCATATACCCTAAGCGCGTTAAATATTTAAATAAACGTGCTTTTTGGAATAAGCATAGAAGGTCTGTCACCCGGCTCCTGGCGGTTAGCCAAGGGGGTGAGGCTGGTAGATCAATGCCGTCCCGTCTGGCCGGGCCGGCGCTGCAGCGGCGATGGCGAGGGTACGTACCGGTGCCCAGCGCGAATTGTTGCCCACGCGGTCGAGGATGCAGTAGGTGACGTCCAGGCGGCTGTCATCGCCGGCTTCGATGATCAGCGTTGAGGGGACCCACACCTGCACCGCCAGGCCGACATCCGCCGCCTGGATCTTCGGCAAGTCCAGGCGCACATCGCCCCAGCGCAGGGTGATGGCGTCGCCGGCGCTCATGTTCAGGTAGGGCTCGATGGTCAGCGGGATACCGCGCCGAACCTGGCTGGCGTTGACACCGTAGCGGCGGATGGTGTCAGGCAGGCCCACGGGAGCCAGGTTCTGGTTTTCGTCGCTGTGCGCAGGCACGGGCTGGCCGCCGGGGCATTGGGTTTTCACGCGCAGTCTGGCTACCGCCGAACGCACGGCAGTGTGGCCGATCTGCATAACCTGGTAGTGCACCTGGGCGACGCCATCGAGCACGAAACTCTCGGGCACCCGCAGGCGGGTAGGTGTGCCGACCTTGCCTGCCGTCACCCGCCTGGAGGCGGCGAAGCAGTTGTTCCAGAACAGCTCGATCAGGTCGCCGTCGTCCATGCCGGGGTAGGGGGCGATGTCGACCTGCAAGTGGGCGGCAGCCAGTGCGTTGATACCGTCGTCGAGGGCCTGGGGCAGCGTCGGGGCGGTAAGCAGAGTGTGCGTCATAAATAATCTCCTTGATGCAGCCAGCAGCGATCGTTCCGGCCTTGGGTAGCAGGGGCCGAAAAGAACGATTCATTGAGTAGCCGGGATAGGATCCAATCCTCTGGGCGCTAGATAAGAGGGTTGGCCAAGGAGCGTCAATGGCGGCAAAAGGCTAAACGGCGGGCTGGAGCAGATTCAGAAGCGTCTGACGGGGAGGGGGATTTCTGGAGGGGTGTGGCGGGGTGTTTTACCGGTTGGAATGCAGTTAAAAATGTGGGAGCGGGCTTGGGGTGCAAGGGAATTCCAAATAGAACCTGGCTCAGTGAGCCAGGAACTTGCTCAGGAACTGCTTGGTGCGTTCTTCCCTGGGGTTGGCAAACAGCGCCTTGGCCTCGCCTTGTTCCACGATCACGCCCTTGTCGAAGAAGATCACGCGGTTGGCCACGTCACGAGCAAAGCTCATTTCGTGGGTGACGATGACCATGGTGCGGTTTTCCTCGGCGAGGCTGCGGATGGTCGCCAGCACTTCGCCCACCAACTCCGGGTCCAGGGCCGAGGTGGGTTCGTCGAACAAGATCACCTCCGGTTCCATGGCCAGCGCTCGTGCAATCGCCACGCGCTGTTGCTGGCCACCGGAGAGGCGCCGTGGGTATGAATCCTCCTTGCCCGCCAGGCCCACTCGGGCGAGCAGCTTGCGGCCCAATTCGACAGCGGCCTCGCGCGGCATCTTCTTGACCACGGTGGGGCCTTCGATGACGTTTTCCAGCGCGGTGCGGTGGGGGAACAGGTTGAAGCTCTGGAACACAAAGCCCACATGCTGACGCAGGCGCCGCACCAGGTTTGCCTGCTGGTTGATCGGCTTGCTGGTGTCGATCTCGATGTCGCCCACCTTGATCCGGCCACTGGTAGGTTGTTCGAGAAAATTGAGGCAGCGCAGGAAGGTGGTCTTGCCGGAACCGCTGGGGCCGATGATGGCGATGACTTCGCCTTCCTTGACCTCAAGGTCGATGCCGTTGAGTACCACCTGGCCCTTGAATTGTTTGGTCAGTTTTTCAACCACGATCATGGGTCAAGACTCCAGGTCATGCCGGTTGACCCGGTCTTCCAGACGATTTTGCAGATGCGCCAGGATGCTCGCCAAAATCCAGTAGATCAGGGCGGCGGACAGGTACATGGTGAAAATTTCGAAGGTGCGCGCCGACACCAGTTGGGCCTGGCGGAACAGCTCGGGCACCTGGATGGTGGCGGCCAGCGCGGTGTCCTTGACCAGCGAAATGAAGCTGTTGCCCAGCGGCGGCAACGCCGTGCGCATGGCCTGCGGCAGGATGGCCCGGCGCAGGGTCTGCGCGCGCGTCATGCCGATACTGGCTGCAGCTTCCCATTGGCCGCGCTCGATGGAACCGATGGCGGCACGCAGGATTTCACAGGCGTAGGCGGCCATGTTCAGCGAAAAGCCGATCATGGCGGCCGGGATCGGGTCCAGCTCGATGCCCACTTGCGGCAAGCCGTAGTAGATCAGGAACAGCTGTACCAGCAAGGGCGTGCCGCGAAAGAACGACACGTAGACTCGGGCGAGCCAGTTCACCAGCTTGAAGCGCGACAGGCGCATCAAGGCCAGGCCGAAGCCCAGCAGCAAACCGAAGAACATCCCGCCCAGGCTGAGGATCACCGTGTAGTACGCGCCCTTGAGCAGAAAGGGCGCGGAGTCCAGCGCGAGTTGGAAACCTGCTTCCATTATTGAGTGACGTCAGCGTTGAAGTACTTCTCGGACAGCTTCTTCAAAGTGCCGTCGGCGCGCAGTTTGTCGAGGGCCTTGTTGACCGCGTCGAGCAGTTCAGGCTCGCCTTTGCGCAGGGCAATACCGGCTTCCTGGCGGGAGAACGCATCGCCGGCCACCGAGGTGTCCTTGGCTTTCTTGGCGTATTCCAGGGCGGCCAGGCGGTCGATCAGGATCGCGTCGATACGGCCGATGCGCAGGTCCTGGAACTTGGTCGGGTCATCGTTGTAGGTCTTGATGATGGCTTTCGGCTGATTGTCCTTGAGCCATTGTTCGTAGTTGGTGCCCAGGCCCACACCGACTTTCTTGCCGGCCAGGTCGTCGGCGGTCTTGATGGTGCCTACGTTCTTGGTCAACACCAGTGCTTGAATACCGGAGACTGTATAAGGCTTGGAGAAGTCGTACTTCTTCTTGCGCTCTTCAGAGATGGTCACTTGGTTGACCACGGCGTCCAGGCGCTTGGATTCCAGGGCCGCGAGAATGCCGTCCCACGGGGTGGCCTGCAGCTTGACCTTCACGCCCAGCTCCTTGGCCAGGGCTTCGGACAGCTCCACTTCGAAACCGCTGAGCTTGCCGCTTTCATCGACGAAGCTGAACGGTGGGTAGGTGCCTTCCAGGCCGATCTTGATTTCGCCCGCTTTCTTGATGCTGTCCAACTGTTCGCCAGCGACTGCTTGGCCGATCAGGCCAGCGCCGAGGGCCAGGCCCAAAGTGCCAACCAACAACGTGCGACGGAATACAGAAATAGTCATGAAGAGCCCCTGTGTTTTTTGTGTTGTGCGAAGCAGGTGATGCGGTAGTCGTATCCTGCCTTAAAGCGCGTAGCGCGTCTTCGCCTACGGCGCGATGATAAAGCCGGTTTTTAAGACTTGAAAATAATATAAATCTAATTTGATATTCCAATACTGAATATATCGCAGTTCTAATGTGGGAGCGGGCTTGCTCGCGAAAGGGGTGTGTCAGTGGCGGATGTGTTGACTGACACACTGCATTCGCGAGCAAGCCCGCTCCCACATTTGATCCCTGTTGCTTCAGCTAAATGCGGCGCCATAGGCAAACAACGCCGGTGCCCCGCCGGTATGCAGGAAAATGATCGGCCCATCCTCAAAGCGCTGACGCCCGATGCCATCGAGCAGCCCTGCCATGGCCTTGCCAGTGTAGACCGGGTCCAGCAGCAGGCCTTCCTGGCTGGCGACCAGCTTGATCGCAGAGAGGGTGCCGGCGTTCGGCTCGCCATAACGGGGGCCGAAGTATTCGTCCCACAGGATCACCTTGAAGGCTTCGGGAATATCCACACCCAGCAACTCGGCGGTGCGCTCGGCCAAACCCTGCACTTTCGGGCGTTGGGCTTCATCGGTGCGTGAGACAGTGACGCCAATCACCGGCAAATCCGGCAGCACTTCGCTCAAGGCCAATGCCAAGCCGCTGTGCGTCCCGGCGCTGCCGGACGCCAGCACGACGGCCGCGAACTCAATACCGCTGTCTTCGATCTGTGCGGCCAGCTCCAGGCCAGCGCGCACGTAACCCAGGGCGCCCAGGGCGTTCGAGCCGCCGATGGGGACGAGGTAGGGCTTCTTGCCATTGCTGCGCAGGCGGTCGGCGAGGGCATTGAGTTGGTCGTCGACGTTGTCGAGGTTTTCCACCAACTCCACCTTGGCGTCGAACAAGTCCAGCAACAGACGGTTGCCGTTGCCCAGGTAGTTGGGGTCTTCGGTGCCGGTGGGGTTTTCCAGCAGGGCGACGCAGCCCAGGCCGAGCTTGGCGGCGATGGCGGCGGTTTGGCGTACGTGGTTGGACTGGATCGCGCCGGCGGTCACCAGGGTATCGGCGCCCTGAGAGATGGCATCGGCCGCCAGGTATTCGAGTTTGCGCAGCTTGTTGCCGCCCATCGCCAACGGTGTGGTGTCGTCGCGCTTGACGTAGATATCCCGGCCCAACCAGGTCGATAGCCGTTCAAGTTTTTCCAGGGCAGTGGCGCCGCCGAGCAGTTCCAGACGGTTAAAGCGGTCAAGCTGTTGTTTGATCATGGCTACGCACGGTTGCTAAGTGATGGGGCGACTATAGGCAGGCACTTTTCATCGGGCAACCGCCAATCGCGTTATACCGGCTGGTTCTTAGCATCGCACCATTGGTTCTTAAGAGCGGCCTGGGTGCATACCGTAAAGTGGTGGGCATTTCGTCAGGAGGCAATACCGTGAGTGAGCGTTCCAGCCATTGGCAATTACAGACCATCGTCAGCCAGTTGCGCGGCGCCCGGGACCAGTGGCGAACGCGCAATGGCCGTTTGAGCGGTGAACATGGCGGCCGCGAATTGCCGTCCCGCGAGGCCGTGGCGCAGATCCTCGAAGCGTTGTGCGGCGCCTTGTTCCCGATGCGGCTGGGGCCGGTGGATCTGCGCGAGGAAAGTGAAGACTTCTATGTCGGCCATACCCTGGACGTGGCGCTGAATGCGCTGCTCGGCCAGGCCCGTCTGGAACTGCGCTACGCCGCACGCCAGGGCGCCAAGGACGACAGCGAGGTCGATGCCCTGGCCATCCGCTTGATCCAGGATTTCGCCCTGGCCTTGCCAACACTGCGCAGCCTGCTGGACACCGACGTGCTGGCCGCCTACCACGGCGACCCGGCCGCCCGCAGCGTGGATGAAGTGCTGCTGTGCTACCCCGGCATCCTGGCGGTGATTCACCATCGTCTGGCGCACCACCTGTACCGTGCCGGCCTGCCGCTGTTGGCGCGGATCAGTGCGGAAATCGCCCACTCGGCCACCGGCATCGACATCCACCCCGGCGCGCAGATCGGCCCGAGCTTTTTTATCGACCACGGGACCGGCGTGGTCATCGGCGAGACCGCAATCATTGGCGAGCGCGTGCGGATCTACCAGGCCGTGACCCTGGGCGCCAAGCGCTTCCCGGCGGATGAAGACGGGCAATTGCAGAAGGGGCATCCACGTCACCCGATTGTGGAGGACGACGTGGTGATCTATGCCGGGGCGACGATTCTGGGGCGCATCACTATCGGCCAGGGGTCGACCATTGGCGGTAACGTGTGGCTGACCCGTAGCGTGCCGGCAGGGGCGAATATCACCCAGGCCAATTTGCAGCATGATGACGGTACGCAAAAGTAACGAGCCTACACAAATACCCTGTGGGAGCGGGCTTGCTCGCGAATGCGGTGTGTCAGTCACTGAATCAGTTGGCTGAACCACCGCATTCGCGAGCAAGCCCGCTCCCACATTTTTTACCGCGTTCCACTTTTTGCCAGCGTAGTCGCTGAACGATTTTCCATCCCCATCCGTCATACCTTTCCTTGAGCTAGTGTAGGAATTACTTACCACTCAGCCCTGCGATTAGTCCAAAACCGCCTATCCATGTTTAAATTGAACGCTCGTTCAAGTTAAACCCGGTGGTTCGCTGCCCGCTCACAACAGGAGGCTTACCTTTGCTGAGTCCGTTTTTTACAGCCATATCCCACACCTTCGGGGTGCATCGTTCATGAGTGCATCGTCCACCCCCTCCAGCGGCCAGGTGCGCATGAATGCGCCGGTCTTCTACTTCGCTGCAACCTTCATCCTGCTGTTCGGCGTCACTGTCATCGCCATTCCGCAACAGGCCGGCGCCTGGTTGCTGGCGGCGCAAAACTGGGCGGCCAATACGGTCGGCTGGTACTACATGCTGGCGATGACCCTGTATCTGGTCTTCGTGGTGGTCACCGCGTTATCGGGCTACGGCAAGATAAAACTCGGTGCCGACCACGACGAGCCCGAATTCAGTTACCTGTCCTGGGCCGGCATGCTGTTTGCCGCCGGGATCAGCATCACGCTGTTTTTCTTCTGCGTTTCCGAACCATTGACCCACTTGGTGCAACCGCCCCAGGGCGCACCGATGAACGCCGATGCTGCACGCCAGGCCATGCAGATTCTGTTTCTGCATTGGGGCCTGCATGGCTGGGGTGTGTTCGCATTTGTCGGCATGGCGCTGGCGTACTTCGCCTACCGGCATAACCTGCCGCTGGCGCTGCGTTCGGCGTTGTACCCACTGATCGGCAAGCGCATCAACGGCCCGATCGGTTATGCGGTGGATGGCTTCGGCATCATCGCCACGGTGTTCGGCCTTGGCGCGGATATGGGCTTTGGGGTGTTGCACCTCAACTCTGGCCTGGACTACCTGTTCGGCATCGCCCACACCCAGTGGATCCAGGTGGGGTTGATCACCTTGATGATGGGCGCCGCGATCATCGTCGCGGTGGCCGGCGTCGACAAGGGCGTGCGGGTGATGTCCGACATCAACATGCTGCTGGCCTGTGCGCTGCTGCTGTTTGTGTTGTTTGCAGGCCCCACCCAGCATTTGCTCAACACTCTGATCCAGAACATCGGTGACTACCTGGGCGCGTTGCCGACCAAGAGTTTTGATGTGTACGCCTACGACAAGCCCAGCGACTGGCTGGGCGGTTGGACGGTGTTCTACTGGGCCTGGTGGATTGCATGGTCGCCGTTCGTGGGCCTGTTTATCGCGCGTATTTCCCGTGGCCGCACCATCCGCGAATTCGTGTTCGGCGTGCTGCTGATCCCGTTGGGTTTCACCCTGGCGTGGATGTCGATTTTCGGCAACAGCGCCATCGACCAAGTGCTCAACCACGGTATGGCGGCGCTCGGTCAGTCGGCTATCGATAACCCATCGATGAGCCTCTACCTGTTGCTGGAAACCTATCCATGGGCCAAGACCGTGATTGCGGTGACGGTGTTCATCAGCTTCGTGTTCTTCGTCACCTCGGCCGACTCGGGCACCGTGGTGCTGTCGACCCTGTCATCCAAAGGCGGCAACGCCGATGAAGACGGGCCGAAATGGCTGCGGGTGTTCTGGGGGGTGATGACCGGGCTGGTTACCAGTGCGTTGCTGTTTGCCGGCAGCATCGACTCGCTCAAGTCCGCGGTGGTGCTGACCTCGCTGCCGTTCTCGATGATTTTGCTGCTGATGATGTGGGGGCTGCACAAGGCGTTCTACCTGGAGTCGCAAAAGCAGATCGCGCAACTGCATTCGCTGGCGCCGGTATCGGCATCGCGCAGGGGCCGTGGTGGTTGGCGCCAGCGTTTGAGTCAGGCCGTGCATTTTCCTTCGCGGGATGAGGTGTACCGCTTCCTTGAATCGACGGTACGCCCGGCGATTGAAGAAGTGACCGCCGTGTTCGTGGAGAAGGGCCTGAATGTGATGACCCAGCCTGATCCGTCCAACGACAGCGTCAGCCTGGAAATCGGCCATGGCGAGGAACATCCGTTTATCTACCAGGTGCAGATGCGCGGTTACTTCACGCCGTCGTTCGCCCGTGGCGGCATGGGCTCCAAGGAGCTCAACAACCGTCGCTACTACCGGGCGGAAGTGCACTTGGCCGAGGGCAGCCAGGACTACGATTTGGTGGGTTACACCAAGGAGCAGATCATCAACGACATCCTTGACCAGTACGAGCGACACCTGCAATTTTTGCACTTGGTGCGCTAGCTTTTTGTGGGAGCGGGCTTGCTCGCGAAGACGTCGTGTCAGTCGATGCATGTGTGACTGATGCACCGCCTTCGCGAGCAAGCCCGCTCCCACATAAAACCTCGCAAGGCCCTGATCTACAGGGCTTTCTTAAATTTAATTTCATCCGCCGCACGCCGGTTTTGAAGCGTAACTGTCATCTGTCCCCTGCGTAATTGTGTGAAGCGTTTGACGCTTTCATTTCAGAACAGTGACGGAGACCGGTAACAATGAAGACGTTGATAAGCCCTATGGTGGGTGCCGCCATGGCGAGCTTTATGTTGTCCGCCCATGCCGATTTTATCGATGACAGCCACGCCGATGTGACCCTGCTCAACCGCTACCTCAACCAGCAGGGGCGCGATGTGGTGAACAGCAACGCCAAGGCCCACAGCATCCGGGATTGGGGCCAGGGCTTCGAGTTCAACTTCAAGTCCGGCTACACCGAGGGGCCTGTGGGTTTCGGGCTGGACCTGCAGGCGTTCTACGGGTTGAAGCTGGACTCCGGCGGCGACCTCAACGACAAGGATCACCAAGGCCGCTACCCCGGCAGCATGTTCCCATTGGACAACGGCAAATCCGCCGACCAGTTCGGCGTGCTCAGCCCCACGTTCAAGATGCGTTTTGCCAAGGATGAACTGCGCGTCGGCACCCTGTACGGCAACAACCCGATCCTCGCCAACACCGACGGTCGCCTGTACCAGCAGACCAATACCGGTGTGCAGTTGGTGTCCAAGGACCTCACCGACTTCACCTTCACCGGTGGCGATATCCTCAAGACCAAGATCCGCAACGAAACCGGCGACCAGGGCATGATCACTGCCGGCGGTACCAAAGAGAGTGACCGCTTCCTGTTCGGCGGCGCCGACTACACCGGCATCCAGAACACCACGGTGAGCCTGTGGTATTCCAACCTTGAGGATTACTACCAACAATTCTTCCTCGGCGCCAAGCGCCATGACGCCCTGTCGGTGGGGGCGATCGACACCGATATTCGCGTGTTCCGCAGCCTCGGTGTGGGCGGTAACGCCGACGGCGACAAGGACTACGCCGCCAGCGGTCTGTATGGCGATGGCGTTAACAAGGGCCGTATCAACCAGACCACCGCCAGCCTGCTTGAGAGCTACAGCCTGGACGGCCATACCGTCGGCCTGGGTATCCAGAAAAACAGCGGCGACAGTGATTTCCCTTACCTCGACTCTGGCCTCAACAGCGGCGATAACCGCCAGGGTCCGGGCTCAGGCGCCGACACGCCGGCACTGACCAACATGCAGTTGAACAAATTCCAGCACGCTGGCGAGCGCACTTGGCTGGCGCAGTACAAATATGATTTGGGCAAGCTGGGCCTCACCGGCCTGACGTTCTCCGCCGCCTATGCCCATGGCGACGACATCCGCACGGCACAGGGCACTACCAGCGAATGGGAGCGCAACGTTGCGGTGGCGTATCAAGTGCCCACAGGCACCCTCAAAGGCCTGGGTGTGACCTGGAAAAACGCCCACGCCAGCCCCGACATTACCGGTGCCACCGTGCAGGATGAAAACCGCTTTTATGTCAGCTATGTCGTTCCACTCTGGTAGGCAATTGCTGTAAAACGAAAGGGCAGACTTAAGCGATTCAGCGGGTTAAAAGGCCTGGGAATAACCTTATTCCCAGGCCTTATTAGCCCCAAGCCCAGAGAGGATTCGATGACGTACATTGCTGCCGAAAACCGCTATGAATCTATCCCGTATCGCCGCGTAGGCCGCAGTGGATTGGTGCTGCCAGCACTGTCCCTGGGGCTGTGGCACAACTTTGGCGACAGCACCCCGATCGACACCCAGCGCGCCCTGTTGCGCACGGCGTTTGACCTGGGTATCAACCACTTCGACCTGGCCAACAACTACGGCCCACCCTATGGCAGCGCCGAGATCAATTTCGGTCGTTTGTTGCGTGAAGACTTCAAGCATTACCGCGATGAATTGATCATCTCCAGCAAGGCCGGTTGGGACATGTGGCCAGGCCCTTACGGCCAGGGCGGCGGTTCGCGCAAGTACGTGTTGGCGAGCCTGGACCAGAGCCTGCAACGCCTGGGCGTCGATTACGTGGACATCTTCTACTCCCACCGTTTTGACGCCGACACCCCGCTGGAAGAAACCGCCAGCGCCCTCGCCACCGCCGTGCAACAAGGCAAGGCGTTGTACATTGGCATCTCGTCTTACTCCGGGGTAAAAACCCGCGAAATCGCCGCCTTGCTCAAAGAGTGGAAAGTGCCGCTGTTGATCCACCAACCGGCCTACAACCTGCTCAACCGCTGGGTGGAAAAAGACCTGTTGGACACCACTGAAGAACTCGGTGCCGGGGTGATCGCGTTCACGCCGCTGGCCCAGGGTTTGCTGACCGACAAGTACCTCAACGGGGTGCCTGCGGATGCGCGGGTGAACCGTCCGGGTGGTGGTTCGTTGCAGGCCAAGCACTTGTCCGAAGAGAACATTGCTCACGTACGTGCACTCAATGAAATTGCCCAGCGTCGCGGCCAGAGCCTCGCCCAAATGGCCCTGGCCTGGACCCTGCGCGACCCACGGGTGACCAGTGCGCTGATCGGCGCCAGCCGACCAGAGCAGATCATCGAGAACGTCGGCGCATTGAAGAACCTGAGCTTCAGTGCAGAAGAACTGGCGCAGATCGACCGGTTTGCCCAGGAAGGCGGGATCAACCTGTGGGAAAAGCCATCCACCGCTGAATAACCTGTAGCACTCGGTCAATGTGGGAGGGGGCTTGCTCCCGATGGCGGTGGATCAGTCAGCATATCTCTAGCTGACCCACCGCTATCGGGAGCAAGCCCCCTCCCACATTTTGAGCTTCGCCAGTCGTTAGAACGGTACGTCGCCTAGAATCGTCGCCCGGTGCATCACCCGCCGCTGCGGGCGGTAGTCGTCCACCGCGTAGTGTTGAGTCACGCGGTTGTCCCAGAACGCCACATCGTTTTCCTGCCAGCGCCAGCGAATGGTGAATTCCGGGCGGGTGGCGTGGGCGAACAACAGCTTGAGAATCGCCTCGCTTTCCGCCGGTTCCAGTTCGTTGATCCTGGTGGTGAACCCATCACTGACAAACAGCGACTTGCGCCCACTCACCGGATGCGTGCGCACCACCGGGTGGGACAGCGGTGGGTTCTTCTTGCGGGTTTCTTCCCAGCGCGCCAGGTCTTCGGCGGTGTTGCCAAAACGCTCCAGTGGGAAGGATTTGGTGAAGTCGTGGGTCGCGGTGAGCCCGTCGAGCAAGCGCTTCAATGGCTCGGACAGCGCCTCATATGCCGCAATCCCGCTGGCCCACAACGTGTCGCCGCCAAACGCGGGCAACAGCTTGGCACTGAGCACCGCGCCCAGGGCCGGGGTGGGCAGGAAGGTCACGTCGGTGTGCCATACCGCATTGTCGCGCACGTCGGTGACGGCGGTGTCGAGGATCAGCACTTCAGGCGTTTCCGGCACGTTGGGGTAGATCGGGTGAATGTGCAGGTCACCGAAATTCGCCGCGAACCGCGCTTGTTGCTGCGGGTTGATGGCTTGGCCGCGAAAGAACAGCACCGAGTGGGTGAGCAACGCCTGTTCGATGGCGTCGCGCTGTTCAATGTTCAGCGGTTGGGTGATATCGACGCCATTGATCTGGGCGCCCAGGGCGGTGCTGATTGGGGTAACGGTCAGGCTGCTCATGCGGTTCTCACTCAATGTGCCTGGCCATGCCACGGCACCAATTTACGCTGCAGGGCGCGCAGGCCCATTTCCATGGCGAAGGCGATCAGGGCGATGACCAGGATGCCCAGCACCACCACATCGGTGACCAGGAACTGCGCCGCCGACTGCACCATAAAACCAAGGCCACTGGTGGCCGCGATCAACTCGGCGGCGACCAGGGTGGACCAGCCCACACCCAGGCCGATGCGCACGCCAGTGAGGATGTCGGGCAGGGCGCTCGGCAGGATCACATGGCGAATCAGCTGGGCACGGGTCGCCCCCAATGACTGTGCCGCCCGCAACTTGGCCGGGTCGACGGTGCGCACGCCGGTCGCGGTGGCGATGGCAATGGGCGCAAAGATCGCCAGGTAAATCAGCAGCACCTTGGACAGCTCGCCAATGCCGCACCAGATCACGATCAACGGCAGGTAGGCCAAGGGCGGTATCGGCCGGTAGAACTCGATCAACGGGTCGAGCACGCCACGGGCAATGCGGTTGGCGCCGATGGCAATCCCCACCGGCACGGCGGTCAGTACTGCAAAGCCCAGGCCCAGACCGATACGGCTGAGGCTTGCGCCCAGGTGCTGCCACAGCGTGGAATCCATATAGCCACTGGTCGCCAGCAGCCAGCCTTTTTGCAGCACAGCAGAAGGCGGAGGCAGGAACAGGGGCTCGATCAGGCCGGTGGCGGTCACGGCCCACCACAGCGCGAGCAACGCGAGCAGGGTCAATACGCTGATCCAGCGCGTGCTCAATCTGCGGCGTACCGGGATAACCGGGTGCACCACTGGCTTGGTGGCAATTTCGTAGCTGCTCATGCGGACACCTGCCGTTGGGAGAACACTTTGCCCAGTACGTGTTCGCGGGTTTCGATAAAGCGCGGGTCGGACTTGATCGCCCGTGCCGACTCGCCGGCAGCGTAGCGTTGGCCGAAGTCCAGGCTCAGGCGCTCGACGATCTGCCCTGGGTTGGGCGCCAGCAGGATCAGGTCGGTGGCGAGGAACACCGCTTCTTCAATGTCGTGGGTAATCAGGAATACCGGCTTGGCCGTGCGCCGCCAGACCTGCAGCAGCAACTCCTGCATCTGCTCGCGGGTGAAGGCATCGAGGGCGCCGAAGGGTTCGTCCATCAGCAATACGCGAGGGTCGGCGGCCAGTGCACGGGCCAGGCCAACGCGTTGCTTCTGGCCACCGGAGAGTTGCCAGATACGCCGACTGTCGAAACCGGCCAGGTCCACCAACGCCAGCATTTCCCGGGCGCGCACTTCACGTTGCGCCTTGGGTACACCGGCCAGCTCCAGGCCGAAGCCGACGTTGGCCAGCACGTCCTGCCAGGGCAGCAGGGCGTCGTCCTGGAACACTACGCCTCGTTCGGCGCTGGGGCCTTTGACGGGTACGCCATCAAGGGTGATGCGCCCGGAAGAGGGTTCGACAAAGCCGGCAATCAGGTTCAACAGCGAAGTCTTGCCACTGCCGGACGGGCCCAGGGCCACCAGCAATTGCTGGGGCCCCAGGTCGATTGAGATGTCAGACAGTACCGGTTGTGTGGCGCCTGGGTACTGTGCGCTGATGCGCTCCAGTTGTAGCAAGGCCATCGCGATGAACTCCTGATCAGTTGGTAATGAACTTGGCGCTGACGTAAGGGGCGTAGTCCGGCAGCACGGCATCGACCTTGCCTTGCTCCTTGAGGAACGCAGCGGTATCGGTTACGGCCTTGGTGGTCGGGGCGCCCAGCAGGGTCACCTGGTCAGCGGCCAGCGGGTAGACGTTGCCTTGCAGCAGCAATGGGATATCAGCGGCTTTGGCGCCGGAGAGTTTCACCAGCTTGTCGACGTTGCCTTTGTCGGCGATCCAGGCTTGTGGGTCTTTGCGGTAGGCGGCGTAGGCATCCAGGGTGACCTTGGCGAAGGCGGTGACGATTTCCGGGTGCTTCTCGGCAAAATCCTTACGCACGATCCAGGCATCGAAAGTTGGTGCGCCGAACTTGGCCAGTTCGCCGGAGGTGATCAGCACCTTGCCGTTTTCCTTGGCCACGCCCAGGGCTGGGTCCCATACGTAGGTGGCGTCGATATCACCGCGTTTCCAGGCGGCGATGATGGCCGGCGGTGCGAGGTTGAGGACGGTCACTTTGGAGGGGTCGATGTTCCAGTGCTTCAGTGCGGCCAACAGGCTGTAGTGGCCGGTAGAGACAAACGGCACGGCGACTTTTTTGCCTACCAGGTCCTGCGGGCTGTTGATCCCCGAACCGTTGCGCGCCACCAGCGCTTCGGCACCGCCGATCTGGGTGGCGACGAGGAAGGTTTCCACCGGCACTTTGCGGGTGATGGCGGCAGTCAGCGGGCTGGAACCGAGGTAGCCGATCTGCACGTCACCGGAAGCGATGGCGGCGATGATATCGGCGCCATTGTCGAATTTGCGCCAGTTGATCTTGGCTTGGGTGGCTTTTTCATACGCGCCGTCGGCCTGGGCGACTTTGGCCGGGTCCACGGTGGTCTGGTAAGCGATGGTCACATCCGCCGCCTGGGCAAACAGGCTGGCACCGGCCAGGGACAATGCAGCCAAGAGGCGCAGACGGGTTAACAGTTTCACGGGGAAGCTCCTCAATCAGGCGGCCGAGGATCGGCGTGTGAGGAGACTAAATGATCTAAGAACTCGAAAATAAATAACATTTTCGAATTAGCTTATTAGGAGAATGTCGAGTGGACACAGGCCAAATGTGGGAGCGGGCTTGCTCGCGAAAGCGGAGTGTCAGCCACTGAGTGTGTTGCTGATACACCGCTTTCGCGAGCAAGCCCGCTCCCACAAGGGTTTTGTGTAAGGCCTTAGTTGCTGATGGCGAGGATGCTCGCCTGGTACGACCCGACAAACACATCGAAATCGCCCACTTCGTTCTGCTCCAGCTCCGCCTGTTGTGCCAGCGACGTACGCGCCAGTTCTTCAAAGCGTGCCTGCTCCTCTGCTGGCAACGGCTCCTTACGGAAATGCTCGGCGTGCAGCTGGCTCTGGTGCAGGGAGAACTGCGCAAAACTCTCCTTGCGCTCGGCCATCGCCGCCAGCACCTGGGCCGACGGCGTCAGGGACGAATCCTTGACCTTCGCCAACTGGGCGTCCAGCGCCTGGCTGTGTTCGGTGATGCCGTGGCTTTCGTCGAGCAGGGCCGCGAGCGGCGCGATTTTTTCCAGCAGTTCGCCAGCCCATTCCTTCATGTCTACAGGTTGGCCCTGACGCTGCAACTGCAAGCCCGGACGACGACCTTCCTTGACCACGCTGAGGAAGTTGGAGGTCGCGTTACCGCACTCGTTGTCCGCCAGTTGAGGGCTGTCGTTGAGGGCGCAGTACAACAGGAAGGCGTCGAGGAAACGCGACTCCGGCAAGTCGATACCCATCGGCAGGAACGGGTTGATGTCCAGGCAGCGCACTTCGATGTACTGGATACCGCGAGCCACCAGCGCCTGGATCGGCCGTTCGCCGGTGTAGGTCACGCGCTTGGGGCGAATGTTGGAGTAGTACTCGTTTTCGATCTGCAGGATGTTGGTGTTGAGCTGCACCCACTCACCGTCCTGATGGGTGCCGATTTCGACATACGGCGGGTAGGGCGTTGCCACCGCTTCGCGCAGGCTGTCGGTGTAGCTGGCCAGATCGTTGTAGCACGGCGTCAGGCCGGCTTGGGCGTTGCTCTGGTAACCCAGGTCGCTCATGCGCAGGCTGGTGGCGTAGGGCAGGTACAGGGTGTCGGCGTCCAGCACTTCCAGCTGGTGCGAGCGACCGCGCAGGAAACCGGCATCCAGGGCCGGTGAAGCCCCGAACAGGTACATCAACAGCCAACTGTAGCGGCGGAAGTTGCGGATCAGCGCGATATAGGCACTGGACTGGAAGTCGCGGTCGGTACCCACGAACCCTTCCGTTTCCTTGAGCAGCGGCCACAGCTGTTCCGGCAGGGAAAAGTTGTAGTGGATGCCAGCGATGCACTGCATGGTCTTGCCGTATCGCAGGGCAAGGCCCTTGCGGTACACATACTTGAGCTGCCCGATATTGGACGTGCCGTAGTAGGCAATCGGAATATCTTCCTCGGCCGGCAACGGGCACGGCATCGAAGGGCTCCACAGGTACTCGCTGCCGAGCTTGCTGTAGGCAAAGCGGTGGATCTTGTCCAGGCTGCTCAGGGTATCGGCCGGGTTGGGCAGTGCAGGCGTGATGAACTCCAGCAGCGATTCGGAGTAGTCGGTGGTGATTTGTTCGTGAGTCAACGCAGCGCCCAGGGCTTCAGGGTGCGGCGTTTGCGCCAGGCGACCCTCACCGGTGACGCGTAGGCATTCACGCTCGATGCCGTGCAAGCACTGCTCTAGCAGGGAGAGGTGTTCGCGCTTGCCGAGCAGGGCCAGGCGGCGGTTGAGAAGTTCGCTCAAGTTGGATTCCTTCACGCGTCAGTCGCCCCAATATGGGGGTGGGCAGGACGGTCTACAAGGGTGAAGTTAAAACTGGCGTTTTCGCCTGGTTAAGAGTCGATTTGACCCGCTCTGAAAAAGCCCACTTCACTCCATGAATTTGGCTACAGCGCAGCGAGAAAATTCCGACGCCGTTCGTGCAGCGCCGAAATTAACTCAAATCGTGGGTGGGGAGCTATAGGACAGCGAAGGTGCCCTGCGCTTTTGCGACAAGTCTGTCGCCCTGGTGCACGTCCGCTTCAACCACCAGCGTGCGGCGACCGGCATGAATCACCCGGCTGATGCACACCACGTCGCCGTCTTCCACGGCGCGGATGTAGTTGATCTTGCACTCGATGGTCGCGCTCTGCTGGTCAAAACCATGGGCGCTGGAACAGGCCAGTCCCATCGCAATGTCCACCAGGCTGAAAATCGCGCCGCCATGGAGCTTGCCCGCGCGGTTGCGCAGGTGCGGCTCCAGGGTCAGGGCCACCTCGGCAACGCCTTCTTCAAGGCGTTGCAGGCGGCAGCCAATCAGTTCGCTGAATGCGCTGTGGGTCACGCCGGCCGGGAGTTCCATCAGCGCTTCTTCAGCTGTTTGGCGTTGGCGAACAACGACGCCATGGCGTTATTGCTTGGCGCTGGCGCTGCGGTTTCCTTGCGCGGTGCACTGTTTTGCGACTGGCGTGGTGCCGAACCTGGACGGGCGCCACGGGCACCGTCGATTTTCTCACCGGGGGTGTCGCTCATGCGCATCGACAAGCCCACACGTTTGCGCGGGATGTCGACTTCCATGACCTTGACCTTGACCACATCACCGGCTTTAACAGCTTCACGCGGGTCCTTGATGAACTTCTCCGAAAGCGCAGAGATATGCACCAAGCCGTCCTGATGCACGCCGATGTCCACAAAAGCGCCAAAGTTGGTCACGTTGGTGACCACGCCTTCGAGGATCATGCCCAGTTCCAAGTCCTTGAGGTCTTCGACGCCGTCCTGGAACTCGGCGGTCTTGAACTCGGGACGCGGGTCACGGCCGGGTTTTTCCAGCTCTTGCAGGATGTCGGTGATGGTCGGCACGCCGAAGGTTTCGTCGGTGTACTTCTTTGGGTCCAGGCGCTTGAGGAACGCGGCGTCACCGATCAGCGAGCGGATGTCACGGTCGGTCTCGGCGGCGATGCGTTGCACCAGCGGGTAGGCTTCCGGGTGGACGGCGGAGGAGTCCAGCGGGTTGTCGCCGTTCATCACGCGTAGGAAACCGGCGGCCTGTTCAAAAGTTTTTTCGCCCAGGCGTGCGACTTTTTTCAGCGCGGCGCGGGTTTTGAACGCGCCGTTCTCGTCACGGTGGGTCACGATATTCTGCGCCAGGGTGGCGTTGAGGCCGGAGATACGCGCCAGCAGCGCCACGGAGGCGGTGTTGACGTCCACGCCCACGGCGTTCACGCAGTCTTCCACCACGGCATCCAGGCCGCGCGCCAGTTTCAGCTGCGACACGTCGTGCTGGTACTGGCCGACACCGATGGATTTAGGGTCGATCTTCACCAGCTCGGCCAGCGGGTCTTGCAGGCGACGGGCGATGGACACCGCGCCACGGATCGACACGTCCAGATCCGGGAACTCCTTGGACGCCAGTTCCGACGCCGAGTACACCGAAGCACCGGCCTCGGAGACCATGACCTTGGTCATCTTCATGGCCGGGTATTTCTTGATCAGTTCAGCGGCCAGCTTGTCGGTCTCGCGGCTGGCGGTACCGTTGCCGATGGCGATCAGGTCCACGGCGTGCTTGGCGCACAGCGCGGCGAGGATCGCCAGGGTCTGGTCCCACTTGTTGTGCGGCACATGCGGGTACACGGTGGCGTGGTCCAGCAGCTTGCCGGTGGAGTCGACCACCGCCACCTTGCAGCCGGTGCGCAGGCCCGGGTCCAGGCCCAATGTGGCGCGTGGGCCGGCGGGTGCGGCCAGCAGCAAGTCGTGCAGGTTGTGGGCAAACACGTTGATCGCCTCGGTTTCGGCGCCGTCGCGCAACTCGCCCAGCAGGTCCGTTTCCAGGTGGGTGTAGAGCTTGACCTTCCAGGTCCAGCGCACGACTTCACCGAGCCATTTGTCCGCAGGGCGGTTCTGGTTCTGGATGCCGAATTGTTGGCCGATCATGCCCTCGCACGGGTGCATGGTGCCCGGCAGTTCGTCGCCGACTTTGAGCGCGGAGCTGAGGATACCTTCGTTGCGGCCGCGGAAAATGGCGAGCGCACGGTGGGATGGCATGCTCTTGAGCGGCTCGTCGTGCTCGAAGTAGTCGCGGAACTTGGCGCCTTCTTCCTCTTTGCCGGCGATGACTCGGGCGCTGAGGATGGCTTCCTGCTTGAGGTAGGTGCGCAGTTTTTCCAGGAGGCTGGCGTTTTCGGCGAAACGCTCCATGAGGATGTACTTGGCACCTTCGAGAGCGGCCTTGACGTCGGCCACGCCTTTTTCGGCGTCGATGAAGCGGGCGGCTTCGGTGTCCGGAGTGAGCGACGGGTCGTTGAACAGGCCGTCGGCCAGCTCGCCCAGGCCGGCTTCCAGGGCAATCTGGCCCTTGGTGCGGCGTTTCTGTTTGTACGGCAGGTACAGGTCTTCGAGGCGGGTCTTGGTGTCGGCGAGCTTGATGTCGCGTTCGAGTTGCGGGGTCAGCTTGCCTTGCTCCTCGATGCTGGCAAGGATGCTGATGCGCCGTTCGTCGAGTTCTCGCAGGTAGCGCAGGCGCTCTTCCAGGTGACGCAGTTGGGTATCGTCGAGGCTGCCGGTCACTTCTTTACGGTAACGGGCGATGAAGGGCACCGTGGAGCCTTCATCCAGTAGAGCGACGGCCGCTTCGACCTGTTGGGGGCGTACACCGAGTTCCTCGGCGATGCGGCTGTTGATGCTGTCCATAAAACCACCTGAAATTCTTAAAAGCAGCTGGCAGGCCCGGAAAACAAGGCCCGGCAAGGCTGGTTGAGCGGCCCGACTGGCGCCGCTGCCTGGGTCAAGAGGCAGCCTATTGACCCTCGAAATCGAAAAAGTCACGACAAACGGGTGAAAAAAAGCCCGGCAGTAAACGGTAACGATCTGACGTTGCCCTGCAAGAAGGCGCCGCATTATAACCAGCGTTCTGCCCTTGGGGGGTACTGCAGCCGCGGTTGTAGCGCGCGGGTTCGCTGGCGGTAGAGGAAAAATCTGCTAACAATGCACACGGTGCGTATAACGGCAGCTACGCCATAATGCGCGCCGAGATAAGAGGAGCATCCAATGAGCAGCACTGCACAAACTGCTGAAGGCGAAAAAATTCTCATCGTTGATGACGATCCGGGGCTGAGCAGCCTGCTGGAGCGTTTCTTCAACTCCAAGGGCTACCGTGCCCGCGCGGTGCCTAACACCGAGCAGATGGACCGCCTGTTGGGGCGTGAAGTATTCAACCTGGTCGTACTCGACCTGATGCTGCCCGGCGAAGACGGCCTGACCGCCTGCAAACGCCTGCGCGGCGCGAACAACCAGATTCCAATCATCATGCTCACCGCCAAGGGCGATGAGCTGAGCCGCATCAAGGGCCTGGAACTGGGCGCTGATGACTACCTGGCCAAGCCGTTCAACCCCGATGAGTTGATGGCACGGGTCAAGGCCGTATTGCGTCGCCAGGCTCCGCCAGTACCGGGCGCGCCAGGCAGCGAAGACGAGAGCGTTACCTTTGGCGACTACGAGCTGTCGCTGGCCACCCGTGAGCTCAAGCGTGGCGACGAAGTGCACATGCTCACCACCGGTGAATTCGCCGTGCTCAAGGCCCTGGTGATGAATGCTCGCCAGCCGTTGACCCGCGACAAGCTGATGAACCTGGCCCGTGGTCGGGAATGGGACGCCTTGGAGCGCTCCATTGATGTGCAGATCTCGCGCCTGCGGCGGATGATCGAGCCGGACCCGTCCAAACCGCGCTATATCCAGACGGTGTGGGGCGTGGGTTATGTGTTTGTGCCGGATGGTACTGCAACCAAGTGACCGATGTTTTGCAGGGGCGGGCATCCTGGCGTTAGACCCCATGAGGGTCGACGGGATGCCCGGCGTCTGCAATTCTGCGAGCGCCGCTCGTTCCTGCAAGGTGTCTAGCTGTCTTCTATGAAAACCCCGCTGTGGTTCCCGCAAAGTTTTTTCTCCCGCACCCTTTGGCTGGTGCTGATTGTCGTTCTGTTTTCCAAGGCACTCACGCTGGTTTATCTGCTGATGAACGAAGACGTGCTGGTGGATCGACAGTACAGCCACGGCGTCGCCCTGACGCTGCGTGCCTACTGGGCAGCCGACCCCGAGAACCGCGAAAAAATCGCCAAGGCTGCCACCTTGGTTCGCGTCGCTGGCGCGGGTGTACCGGAGGGCGAGCAGCACTGGCCCTACAGCGAAATTTACCAGCGCCAGATGCAGGCCGAACTCGGTGAGGACACCGAAGTGCGCCTGCGCATGCACGTATCGCCCGCGCTGTGGGTGCGTGCGCCAAGCCTGGGCGAGGACTGGCTGAAAGTACCGCTGTATCCCCACCCGCTACGGGGGCAGAAGATCTGGAACGTGCTGGGCTGGTTCCTGGCGATTGGGTTGTTATCCACCGCCTCCGCGTGGATTTTCGTACGTCAACTCAACCAACCGCTCAAGCGCCTGGTGTTTGCCGCTCGCCAGTTGGGACAGGGGCGCAGCGTGCGCCTGCCGGTCAGCGATACGCCCAGTGAGATGACCGAGGTGTATGGCGCATTCAACCAGATGGCGGAGGACGTCGAGCAGGCGGGGCGCGAACGCGAGCTGATGCTGGCGGGGGTGTCCCATGACCTGCGTACGCCGTTGACGCGGTTGCGCTTGTCTCTGGAGTTGATGGGTAACCACAACGACCTGACGGATGACATGGTCCGCGATATCGAGGATATGGATGCGATTCTCGACCAGTTCCTGGCGTTTATCCGCGATGGTCGCGATGAGGTGGTGGAGGAGGTCGACCTGACGGACCTGGTTCGCGAAGTGGTCGCCCCTTACAACCAGAATGGCGAGCAGGTGCGCATGCGCCTGGAACCGATCCAGCCGTTTGCATTGCGCCGAGTGTCGATGAAGCGTCTGTTGAACAACCTGATCGGTAACGCCTTGCATCACGCAGGTTCCGATGTGGAAGTGGCTGCGTATGTCTCCGGCGACAGCGCAGCACCCTATGTGGTGTTGAGCGTGATGGACCGAGGGGCCGGTATCGATCCGGATGAACTGGAAGGTATCTTCAACCCGTTCACCCGTGGCGACCGTGCCCGGGGCGGCAAAGGCACTGGCCTGGGACTGGCGATTGTGCGGCGGATCGCTTCGATGCATGGCGGCAATGTCGAGTTGCGCAACCGTGAGGGCGGCGGCCTGGAAGCGCGTGTGCGTTTGCCGTTGGGTCTGATGTTGCCCAGAGACGCGGTCTAGGCAACAACACCGATCAAATGTGGGAGCGGGCTTGCTCGCGAATACGGAGTGTCAGTCAACGGACTCATCGACTGACCCACCGCATTCGCGAGCAAGCCCGCTCCCACATTGGTTTCTCAGGGTGTCACAGACTGATTTATCAGCCCTTGCCCTTGGTCCGGGTCATATTCGGCCCACCATTCTTTTCCAGATGCTGAATGATGATCCCCGCCACATCCTTGCCGGTGGTGGTCTCGATCCCCTCCAGGCCCGGTGACGAATTCACCTCCATCACCAGCGGCCCGTGGTTGGAGCGCAAGATATCCACGCCCGCCACGCTCAACCCCATCACCTTGGCAGCGCGCAGTGCGGTCATGCGCTCTTCCGGAGTGATCTTGATCAGGCTGGCGCTACCACCGCGGTGCAGGTTGGAGCGGAACTCACCCGGTTTGGCCTGGCGCTTCATCGCGGCAATCACCTTGTCGCCCACCACGAAGCAGCGAATATCTGCGCCGCCGGCTTCCTTGATGTATTCCTGCACCATGATGTTCTGCTTGAGGCCCATGAACGCCTCGATCACCGATTCTGCGGCGGTGGCGGTTTCACACAAAACCACACCGATGCCCTGGGTGCCTTCCAGCACCTTGATCACCAAAGGCGCGCCGTTGACCATCTCGATCAGGTCGGGGATATCATCCGGAGAGTGGGCGAAACCCGTGACCGGCAGGCCAATGCCCCGGCGCGACAGCAGTTGCAGGGAGCGCAACTTGTCTCGCGAGCGGGCGATGGCCACGGATTCATTCAGGGGGAACACCCCCATCATTTCAAACTGGCGCAGCACCGCGCAGCCATAGAACGTCACCGAAGCACCGATACGCGGGATCACCGCATCGAAGCCTTCCAGCGGCTTGCCCCGGTAGTGGATCTGCGGCTTGTGGCTGGCAATGTTCATATAGGCACGCAACGTGTCGATCACCACCATTTCGTGGCCACGTTCGGTGCCGGCCTCGACCAGGCGGCGGGTGGAATACAGACGCGGGTTTCGCGACAGCACAGCAATCTTCATGCAGCACCTGGGGCAGAAATAGTAGAGACCGGGAACACCGGCTTGTCTTGAACGTACTTGACGCCGGGATTGACCACCAATTGGCCGTCAATCAGCGCCTTGGAACCGAGCAACAGGCGGTAACGCATGGCTTTGCGGCAGGCCAGGGTGAACTCCACCCGCCAGACCCGATCACCCAGCGCCAACGTGGTGCTGATCACATAGCGCACCTGCGCATGGCCGTTGGAGCTCTTGATGGTTTTCATCGTCACCAGGGGCGCTTCGCAGCGGCGGTGACGCAGTTGCACCACGCTGCCCAGATGCGCGGTGAAACGCACCCACTTCTCACCGTCGCGCTCAAACGGCTCGATATCGGTGGCGTGCAGGCTGGAGGTGCTGGCCCCGGTGTCGATCTTCGCGCGCAGGCCCGCCACTCCCAAGTCGGGAAGTGCCACCCACTCACGCAGACCCACAACGGTCAAATGGTCAAATGTCTTCAATATAGGTAACCGGTCAATTCGCCCAGGCTTGGGGGGAAACCTCGGCCAGGGCTTTGAATGCAGGTTTGGCGAACCAGTAACCCTGCATCAGATATATTCCGCAGTCGGACAGAAAATCACGCTCGCCGGCACTCTCTATGCCTTCGGCGATGACAGTAACCTCCAACTGCTCACAGATTGTGACAATCCCCCGGACGATCACCTGACGAACACGGTCCTGATCGACATCGCGAATCAGCGCCATGTCGAGTTTGATCAAATCAGGTTGGAAATCGGCCAGCAGGTTCAGCCCCGAATAGCCCGCGCCGAAATCGTCGATGGCGGTCTTGAAGCCGAATTCGCGGTATTCACGCAGAATATTCGTCAAATGGCGATAGTTATCTACATGCTCGCTTTCCAATGTCTCGAAAATCAGCTGATTGAGCGGGAAATTATGTGCCCGCGCGGCCTCCAGGGTGCTGCGGATACACAATTCCGGGCGGTAGACGGCGTTGGGCATGAAGTTGATGGAGAGGTGGGTCTGCATCCCCAATGCAGCGGCCCCGGCGATAGCCTGGGTACGGCAACGCTGGTCGAAGCGGTAGCGGTTGCTCTCGTTGACCTGCTCCAGCACCGAGAACGCGCCCTCACCCTTGATACCGCGTACCAAGGCTTCGTGGGCGAAAATAGAGTGGTCACGAAGGTCTACGATAGGTTGGTATGCGAAGGAAAAGTCGAACCCCAAGGGCTTGCTTTCCTGGCAACCCACGCAGCGAGAAGTGGGCGAGGTGATGGAAGTGGGGAAATCAGTCACGGCGTATACCTCGCGAAACAGGTTGCTACCTGGCGTATCTTAGGTGAGCCCAAGGGTTTATGCGTCGAAGGGTTTCAACAGTACAGTTGCGACATTTTTCAGAGCGAGGAATTCAAGTGGCTCAAAAGCAGGAAGAGGAAGAAAAGGTCCGGTTGGACAAGTGGCTGTGGGCGGCGCGTTTTTACAAGACCCGTGCCTTGGCCAAGGCGGCCATCGAGAGCGGCAAGGTGCATCATCGTGGGGAACGCTGCAAGCCGGGCAAAGAGCCGCGCGTCGGCGACGAATTCCAGATACGCACCGGCTTTGATGAAAAGACCGTGGTCGTGCAGGCCCTGTCTATCGTGCGCCGTGGCGCGCCCGAAGCACAGGCGTTGTATGCCGAGACCGAAGCCAGTATCGCCAAGCGCGAAAATGCAGCCGCGATGCGCAAGGCCGGCGCCATGGGTTTGAGCACCGACGGCAAACCAAGCAAGAAGCAGCGCCGCGATTTGTTCAAGTTTCGCGGCAGTGGCAATGACGATTAATCGCGCGGATTTCCCTTCAACAGGGAATCAAAATGTGGGAGCGAGCAAGCCCGCTCCCACATTAGCCCTGCGTCGTCAATCAGCTGTGCGCATGACGCTTAAACGCCCGATGACAGGCAACGTGCTCAGTAACTTGAACACCGGCGCCGTCACCCGCAACAACCCCTGCGACACCTTCGCCGCAAACGGCGTGTAATACCCCCACCCCAGCGCCAACAACGCCAGCAGCACGCCGCCGATGTAATCGTCTTGTCCCCAATGCGCGCCCGCCACCAAGCGCGGCATCATGAACAGCAGCGCCAGGCCCCAGATCACCAGCACCTGGCCGATGCGTTTGGCGAACACGGTCATGAACATGCCCCAGATCAACAACACCGAAGCATGATCGCCGGGGAAGCTCTGGCTTGAGCGATCCTTCAATTCCCAGGTCTTTTCCAGGCCCGGAAAATAGTCACTCATCTGAATCGCACCGCTGATCACCATCGACGGGCTACTGTGTTGCCAGCCCATCTGTGCTGCGAGCTTGGAAAACAGCATGCGGATGAACAGCAGCAGCAACAAAATGCCGACAAAACCTAACAGCGCCTGACGCACTTGAACGGCCTTGAACACCCAATCGCCGCGAATCAGCAGCGTCAGCAGGATGACGCCGACCACCGCATCAAATGGTCGCAAACTGGCTACGGCCCATATGTGCAGCCACGTTGCGTTGCTCCCCAGCGGGCCATTGAGCAGGCGGAACAGCCATTCGTCGAAAACCACACACAGCATCTGGCCCGTGGGCCACAGCCAAAAACACAGCAACGCGATAGCGAGTAGATTGCAAAAGGCCCATCGCCCGAGGTTCCACTTGGCTTGGAACAAACCCGGATTGTTCATAAACTGTCCCCCAGTGCTTAAGAAAACCGCACCAAATCGGTGCTAAAGCGTTTAATTTTATAAACCTTGTAATCAATTTGTCATCAATTCAGATACCTAGACCTATGACTGATTTACCGGATACCGACTTCACCCAACGCTTCATCTTCGACGAGACCGACGCCCGCGGCGAACTGGTCTCGCTGGAGCGCAGCTACGCCGAAGTCCTCGCCAAGCACCCCTATCCGGAGCCGGTCGCACAACTGCTCGGTGAGCTGATGGCGGCCGCAGCGCTGCTGGTCGGCACCATGAAGTTCGACGGTTTGCTGATTCTGCAGGCGCGCTCCGAAGGCCCGATTCCACTGCTGATGATCGAGTGCTCCAGCGAACGCGACATCCGTGGCCTGGCCCGTTATGAAGCCGACCAGATCGCGCCGGACGCCACCCTGTCCGACCTGATGCCCAATGGCGTGCTGGCATTGACCGTCGACCCGACCGAAGGCCAGCGCTACCAGGGCATCGTTGATCTGGACGGTGAAACCCTGTCGGACTGCTTCACCAACTATTTCGTGATGTCCCAGCAAGTCGGCACCAAGTTCTGGCTGAACGCCGACGGCCATCGCGCCCGTGGCCTGCTGCTGCAACAGCTGCCGGCTGATCGCATCAAGGACGACGACGACCGTGCTGAAAGCTGGCGTAGTCTTACCGCCCTCGCCGGTACGCTCACAGCTGAAGAGTTGCTGGGCCTGGGCAACGAAACCATCCTGCATCGCCTCTATCACGAAGAGGCTGTGCGACTGTTTGACGCACAGGCCCTGCGCTTTCATTGCAGCTGTTCCCGCGAGCGCTCGGGCAATGCTCTGGTCAGCCTGGGCCTGGAAGACGCGCAGAACCTGGTGGTTGAGCATGGTGGCAACATTGAGATCGACTGCCAGTTCTGCAACCAGCGCTACCTGTTCGATGCGGCCGATGTAGTGCAATTGTTCGCAGGGGCAGGTATCGACACCCCTTCCGATACCCGCCACTAAAACGTTTAAGCACAGGTAAATCACCTGACAAACCCCGGATTAGCGCAGTTCTGACGGGAGGGCCCTACTCTTTTTGGGCTTTTCTGGCATAATCCGGCCCACTTTTTTCGCGGTAGTAGTGCGCAACTTTCTACTACAAAACGTTTGGAGCACTCGGCCATAGGCCGACGGGGAACCTCATGACGCAAGCCAATAACGCCGTATACACCGATCTGAGTGTTGACGATCTGGTCAAAGAAGCCCTGCAGCGCGGTGAAGGCGTGCTTGCCGATACTGGCGCGCTGGTCGTAGAAACCGGTCACCGTACCGGTCGTTCGCCGGTCGACCGTTTCATCGTTGAAGAGCCTACTACCCAGGATGCTATCGCCTGGGGCCCGATCAACCGCAAGTTCCCGGCCGACAAGTTCGATGCCCTGTGGGCTCGCGTCGAGGCCTTCAACAACGCGCAAGAGCATTTCGTTTCCCACGTTCACGTAGGTGCAGCCGAAGACCACTACCTGGCCGTGAAAATGACCACCCAGACTGCCTGGCAGAACCTGTTCGGTCGTTGCCTGTTCATCAACCCGGCCCAGTACAACCCGGCCGGTCGTGAAGAGTGGCAAGTGCTGAACGTTGCCAACTTCGAGTGCGTGCCAGAGCGTGACGGCACCAACTCCGACGGTTGCGTGATCCTCAACTTTGCACAGAAAAAAGTGCTGATCGCCGGCATGCGTTACGCCGGTGAAATGAAGAAAGCCATGTTCTCGGTGCAGAACTTCCTGCTGCCGGCTTCCGATGTACTGCCGATGCACTGCGCCGCCAACATTGGCGAAGCAGGCGACGTGACGCTGTTCTTCGGCCTGTCGGGCACTGGTAAAACCACCCTGTCCGCTGATGAAAGCCGTTACCTGATCGGCGACGACGAACACGGCTGGGGTGAAGGCGTGGTGTTCAACATCGAAGGCGGTTGCTATGCCAAGTGCATCGACCTGTCCGAGAAGAACGAGCCGGTTATCTGGAAGGCCATCAAGCACGGCGCCGTGCTGGAAAACGTCGTGATCAACGACGCCAAGCACGCCGACTACACCGACGTCAGCCTGACCCAGAACAGCCGCGCCGCTTACCCGTTGGAGCACGTTGCCAAGCGCTCCGAGCAGAACCTGGGCGGTGAGCCAAACGCGGTGATCTTCCTGACTTGCGACCTGACCGGCGTACTGCCGCCCGTGTCGATCCTCAGCGAAGAACAAGCGGCCTACCACTTCCTGTCCGGCTACACCGCACTGGTGGGGTCGACCGAAATGGGTTCTGGCGGCGGCATCAAGTCGACCTTCTCCACTTGCTTCGGCGCACCGTTCTTCCCGCGCCCGGCTGGCGAATACGCTGAGCTGCTGATCAAGCGCATCCGCGGCTTCGGCTCCAAGGTCTACCTGGTCAACACCGGCTGGACCGGCGGCGGCTACGGCGTGGGCAACCGCTTCAACATCCCGACCACTCGCGGCGTGATCGCAGCGATCCAGAGCGGCGCGTTGATCGGTGCGCAAACCGAACACCTCGACACCATCAACCTCGACGTGCCACTGGCCGTACCGGGCGTTGAGACCGGCCTGTTGAACCCACGCAACACCTGGGCTGACAAGGCTGCCTACGATGAAGCGGCGAAGGCACTGGCGGGTCTGTTCATCGAGAACTTCAAGAAGTTTGAAGTAAGCGATGCGATCAAGGCTGCGGGTCCTAAGTTGTAAGATTCGTTGGTTGTGAAAAAGCCGCCTCTTGTGAGGCGGCTTTTTTATGCGCGAGAGGTAAGGGTTACACATGTCCAATGTGGGCTTGCTCGCGAAGGCGGTGTGTCAGTCAACTCATTCATCGACTGATATACCGCCTTCGCGAGCAAGCCCGCTCCCATATTGGATCTGCGTTGTGCTTTGGACTAGCTGAGATTTTCCAGGGTTTGCGTGTCCCAGCTATGGGTCTTGATCGCCAGGTAAAGCATGCCAATGGTCAGCGGGACTTTTTCGCCACGGCCCTTGGCGCGATGTTTGAGGAATACATCGAAAACCGGTGGGTTGAAGTAACGGTAGGCATCGTAGTCGCCCAAGTCGAACTCAAACGTTTGTTCCACGGCTTCCATAAACTGCTTGGCTTCGGCACCGTCACAGCCAAGGTCGAAATTGATCGCGGTTTTAAGGCGGATGCTCTTGTGTTTCGGCAGGCCGATTTCTTCGTGGATCAGTTGCAGCAGTTGCTGCATCTCGGGGTCGTCGGGGAGGTCAGGGGCCAGGTTCATGGTGGGGGTACGCAAGAGTAAGTGAGGGGGGCGTTTGCGTTGCAGACGGTATTTGTTTCGGGTGATGAAGAGTGCCAAGCCTATCAAGAATACGAAGACAGGTAGGAAGGGCATTCTGAGAATCACCGCTACATAGGGTAGTAGGACGGTCAACGTGATGCCGGTAGCAAGAAATGTGAGAGCAAGGCGCTTTCTGAGGGAAGGGTCTTTAATTTGGTAATGCAGCAGCAGGTAAAAGCCGAGAAAAGTGGCTGTTTGCAGGTAGATATTCATGAGACCTGATATCCGAATGCTTCGAGCGCCTGGGAGTTCCAGCGTTTGGCTTTGATGGCTTGGTAGAGCATGTTGATGGTGAGGGGTGCTTTACCTTCGCTGCCTCTTTCTACGTAGCGTAAATAGGCGTCGAAACCTCGGCGCTTGAAGTAGCGGCTGTTTTTGTAGTCGCCGGCTTTCATGCCGAAATCTTGCTTCAATGCTGCGAACAATCGTTTGGCTTCTGCGCTGCTACAACCCAGATCGTGGTTGATGGAGGTGTTGAGGTGAATGATCTGGCACTTGGGCAGGCCTACATCTTCATGTATGAGTTGAAGGAGATGGAGCATGAGCGGGTCATCCGGAAAGTCAGATGCCAAGTTAACCGTCGGGGCCACAAGTAATGGGTGAGTGGTTTTGGCTCGGCTGTAGCGGTGGCGGTCCAAGAATAGGCCTGAGCCTAATAGAACTGCGCCAATCGGTACGCTGGGTAACCGGATTTCGTGCGTCCAGTAAGGGAGCCATACCGCGCAGGCGAGTCCTGCGGCCACCAGTGACAGGCCGGCATATTTCCTTAGGTTCGGAGCGTGTATTTTGTTGTCGATGATCACGTTCAGCACAATGAAAATCAGCCATTGCAGGTATTCCATCATCGGGGTGTACCCCCCATGAATGGGATTACCAAGGCCGCCTCGGAACGTTGAGGGCCTATCCCGCCTTTGACCTGCGCTTCAATTCCAATGACTACGTCACCTGCATGATAGGTGCGAATGAAGCTTTTGGTGACGACTCCCACGGTGGTAGCAACGACACGTGCTACGGGTTTCGAAAACGGGCGAACTGGCGCACTGAAAGCCCCCGCTAACAATAAAGCGATGATGGTTCCACGTTCATTGATCAAATCAGCCTGTTGCCGGGTTAGCGGCTTAGCGATCGCAATGGTCATCGTGCAAGGCAAATCACGGGCAAGCATTTTTCCGTATAGGTCAATGAGTCGCTGACGTACCTCGTTTGCAGAAGTGCCCGCTTCTAACAAACAAAGGTTTTCCATTGCATGTCGATTGGCAGGCAAGACGGTCAGCCGCAGCACGGTGAATGTGATGCCGTAATGGCCGTTATATTGAGTCCTTTCGATATTCATGCTTTTTGCAGGGCTGTTGAAAGGGCGCTAGTTTCGGTCAGATGAAGGTGAAATTTGTAGAGGGCCGGGAGGGAGTTTTTTGCACTTTCGGAAGGGGATTGCACGGGCTTTGGCGCTTTCTTACAGAGGGTTCCGGTTTTTGGACTGGCGAGCGTTTTCTGGGTGAAACCGGAAACCCCTGACAGCTGGGCGCGCCCGCGATAGCAGTAAGTCAGTTATAGATGTATAGCCTGATCTACCGTTATCGGGTTCAAGCCCCCTCCCACAGGGTTAACTGTTTGACTGGGCCGTTTGTGTTGGTTTCTTGGCGGCCGGTTGCAGTTGTACGTGCTGTGCAGCTTTCAGCAAATCACAGCCGTCCTGGACGAGTAAGTACAGGGCGTTAGTGATGTGAGAAATGTCTTTGAGGTCGGCGTGTTCGAAGGTCAGGCAGGAAAAGGTTTCCAGTAAGTCGGTGGCTGCGCGGATGCGTTGATGGGCGGCGGACTGGATGTCTTCGGCTGTGGCTTGAGTGTCGATTGAGAGGGGATGGGTATCGGTGAAGTTGGTGCGAAGAAAGAGATAGCGATTGGTAGATAGGTTCGGCTTTGTCATTGCGGTGTTCCAATACAGATTCAAAGAAATACGCCAAACGAGTTGGCACGTTTGCCTCTGCTGTTTTTCGGGTGACCAAACCCGGTCGCTGATTTGGCAGCGACGAAGCGAACCTTAGAAGTGAGTTTGTTCTCGGGCAATAAACAGATGGTTTAGCCAAAGGCTATTGGATTACGCACTTACAGGCCTACTGATACACCGCTCAAAAATCGCCTCCAGCCCCTGATAATCACACGCCACCGCATCAATATTCGCCGGCACCCACGCCGCGTGCTTTACCAGCCACCAGTTCACCGAATACCCCGCATTCACGATGATCTGCTCAAACAGAATCCGCTGTGCGCGGCCGTTACCTTCGCGGAAGGGGTGGATAACGTTGAGGTCGCCATAGGCTTCGGCAATTTGCGTTACCAACTCTGCTTGGCTCACGCCAACGTACCAGTTGGCCTGCTCCATATGTTGGATGATCTTCGCCGCTTCCGGGGGGATGCGTTCCGGGGTGCAGAACAGCGTGTCGCCCTTCTGGATGTTGACGCTGCGCAGCTCACCCGCCCATTCGTAGATGTCGCTGAACAGCGTGCGGTGGATGTGTTGCAGGCGTTCGAGGTTGTAGGGCGGTGGGAACAGGGGGAGGTTGCCTACGGCGATTTCGGATAACTCCCGCTCGGCTTGGTGCAGGCGGATCTCGTCATGCAAATCGAGGCGGTTGCGCAGGACGCTGCTACCGGGATAGCAGTACGGGTCCTGGCCCACGCCGTATTTGTCGATCATCAGCGTGGAGTGTTGCGGTACTTGGCGAGGACGGCTTCGCGGGTCGGCAAGGGTTTGTCGACGTCGGCCGGTTGGGTGTCGAACCCTTCCAGGCGAAGGCTGGCCAGGTAATTGGAACGGCGGATCTTGTGGTAGTGATCCTGTTTTTGCTCAAACGTCGGTTCGCTCATCGCTGTACTCCCGGGTAGCAAGGTTTGAGTGTAGCGCAATGCCTGGGCGGGCAGGCGGGATAAAAACCACGTCACATTTTGTACAAAAAATCCGCCAAGGCCCTGAATTCCGCGTATGTTGCAGCGCAAAATCTTGTAGGGCAATTCTGCCCACTACTTAAAGGGAGTTAAGCATGGGTTTGCTTCGTGTCGCCTCGGCGATGTCATTGTGTGCCGTAGCGTTTTCAATCCAGGCCGAGCAGTTGCCGATTGAAGTGCTTAGCGCAGTGGTCAAGGACCAGAAAATCGCCGACGCCGAAGTTTTGCTGCAACGCAACGGCGCGCAAAACGTGGTGGGCCGTACCAATGCCCAAGGCCAGGTAGTCCTTAATAGCGACGCCGCCGACGATGGCAGTAACCTGCTGATCATCAAGAAGCCCGGCTATTCCAACCTGGTGGTGAAATGTCCGTGCAAGGGCATGACCTATGCCATCAGCCCGGTGATGGAAAACCTCGACGGCCTGCGTGTGGTGTTGACCTGGGGCAAAACCCCGGAAGATCTCGACTCCCACATGATCTTCCCCGGCAACAACATCTACTTCGAGAACAAGAGCGGCACCGACGCCGAGCTGGATGTTGATGACACCGACAGCTACGGCCCGGAAACCATCACCCTCCAGAAAAAACACTACGGCGAAAGCTACGTGTATGCCGTGCATGACTTCACCAATGGCAACAACCCAGGATCGCGCCAGCTGTCCAACAGCGAAGCCAAGGTGTTCGTGTACATGGGCCAGTCGCTGGTACGCACCTACTACGTACCGCAGAACCGCAGCGGTAACCTGTGGACCGTGTTCCGCATGACCGGCAGCGGTGACTTCCAGGACATCAACGCCTTCAGCGGTGTACGCGTCGATGCCCAGGATGTGCTCAACGAAGTCAAACCGTTGCTGGATGACAGCGTGGCCGTTACTGCGGTAGCTGTCAGCTCTTCGGCACAGACCGATGCGAAACGTCTGAACGTGCAAGGCGAAGCCGCTTACCAAGCGGGTAACCTGGACCAGGCGATCGACCTGTTCCGCCAGGCCATCGACCTGGACAACAGCTTCGGCAAGGCCTACGGCAACCTGGGCCTGGCGTATCAGAAGGCCGGCAACACGGCCGAGTCGATCTGGGCCAACCGCAAGGCGATCGCCCTGGCGAGCGGCGCGAATGCAGCGACCGTGCGTGCCGGTGCCTACTACAACATCGCGCGGATCTACGAAGCGGCGGGGCAGTTCCAGGACGCGCTGCGTCACTACCAGTTGGCGAAAGAGCAGAAGGCCAACCCGGTGTACGACACAGCGATTGAGCGTGTGAAAAACCGCTGATTTAGCGCTCACACAGTTCTAAAACTGTGTGAGCTTGTGGGGGAGCGGGCTTGCTCGCGAAGGCAGTGGGTCAGTCACAATTGAGTTGACTGGCCCACTGCCTTCGCGAGCAAGCCCGCTCCCACATTTGGATTTTCGTTTTCCTGCAAGTTCTTTGGAAAAGTCCCACTTCGGCCCTAGGCCATCCCGCACCCTGTGTATCATCCTGTCTCTTTTTTCCATGCGACCTTTCTCGATTCGCCGAGATTCACGGGCTATGTTTTTGAGCCTACTCAGCGGTCAATGGAGTGACAGCCCATGCACGACACCCTCCAGCAGGTCTTTGGTTACCCCCAGTTTCGTTTGGGCCAGGAAGAAGCCGTCAGCGCCGTGCTGGCCGGGCGTTCCGCCGCCGCGATTTTCCCGACGGGCTCCGGCAAGTCCCTGTGCTACCAACTGTCGGCTGTATTGCTGCCGCACCTGACGCTGGTAGTGTCGCCGCTGTTGGCGTTGATGCAGGATCAATTGGGCTTCTTGCAGCGTCATGGCATTAGCGCGGGCAGTATCGACTCAGCCCAGAGCCGCGATGAGGCCAATGATGTAATGGCCCGCGCGCGTTCCGGCGAGCTCAAGATCCTGATGATTTCTGTGGAGCGCCTGAAGAACGAGCGCTTTCGAAACTTCCTGCAGAGCGTGCAGATTTCGCTGCTGGTGGTGGACGAGGCGCACTGTATTTCCGAATGGGGCCACAACTTCCGGCCGGATTATTTGAAGCTGCCGGACTACCAGCGCCAGTTCAATATCCCACAAGCGCTTCTGCTGACGGCTACAGCAACGCCCAAGGTGATTGCCGACATGCAGGCCAAGTTCGCCATTGCTCCAGGCGATGTGGTCACCACGGGCTTCTACAGGCCCAATCTAAACCTCTTGGTTGAACCCGTGAGCGGTGAGCAAAAGCGTCGCAGGCTGGTTCAGTGGATGAGCGAGCGCGCCAGTCAGCCGAGCATCGTCTACGTCACCCTGCAAAAGACCGCCGAGCAGATTGCAGAGCATCTGAACCGCAATGGCATCCAGGCCGAGCCCTATCACGCCGGTTTGCCCCACGACAAACGCGAAGGTATCCAGCAGCGCTTCATGGGCGGGCGCTCCAATTGCATCGTCGCCACCATCGCGTTCGGTATGGGTATCGACAAAAGTGACATCCGCAACGTGGTGCACTTTGACCTGCCCAAGTCCATCGAGAACTACAGCCAGGAGATTGGCCGCGCCGGGCGTGACGGGCAGCCGTCCGATTGCCTGGTGCTGGCCAATCGCGACAGCCTCAATGTGCTGGAAAACTTTGTGTACGGCGATACGCCCGAGCAGGATGGCATTCGTCATGTGCTGAATGAGTTGCTGGCATCGCGAGGCGACGGGCAGTGGGAGTTTTTACTGCGCTCGTTATCCGATGACAGCAACATCCGCGAGTTGCCGCTCAAGACGTTGTTGGTGCAGTTGGAACTCAAGGGGGTGATAGCGCCACGCTACGCGTTTTATGCTGAATATCGCTTCAAATATTTGGTCGAACCTGAGGCTTTGCTGGCGCGTTTTTCCGGTGAGCGACAGCAGTTTGTCGCGGCCATTATCCAGGTGTGCAAACGCGCCAGAACCTGGGCGACAGTGGATTTCGACGCGCTGTACCAGCAGCACAATGCCGAGCGCGGCCGGGTGGTGAAGGCGCTGGATTACTTCCAGGAGCAGGGCCTGATCGAGCTGGAAAGCAAGCAGATGACCGAGGTCTACAGCGTGCTGAGCACTGACTTTGATCCACAGGCATTGAGCACCGAGTTATACACAGGCTTCAAGCAACACGAAATTGGGGAGGTTGCGCGTATTCACGCCATGCTCGATCTGTTCGCCACCGAGCGCTGCCTGGGGCAGCGGCTGGCGCACTACTTCGGTGATGAAAACGCCCCCCAGCGCTGTGGGCATTGCTCGGTGTGCCACGGCCATATTGCGCACTTGCCAGCGCCACCTGCCCTTGCGCCGCTTGTGGATAAAAACTTCATGGGATTGTGCGGTGATTTTATCCACAGGCATCATGCACACACCGGTCACCTGCCTGGCGCGGAACGTCTGACGCGTTTCCTCGGTGGCATCAGCGTGCCCTTGTTCACCAAGCTGAAGGCGCGGGGTATCACGGGTTTCGCTGCGCTGGAAGATTACCCTTATGCCGAGGTACGCGAGTGGGCCAAGGCCCATTTGAATAACCTTTAAACCCATCTTCACGAGATGCACCCATGCCTGATTCAGTGCCACAACGTGCCGATTACCCTCACTTCCAGCCGATCATCACGCGCTGGCACGACAATGACGTGTATGGCCATGTGAACAACGTGACCTACTACAGTTTTTTCGACACGGCGGTGAATACCTACCTGATCGAGCAGGGCGGGTTGGATATTCATGATGGAGAGGTAGTGGGGTTTGTGGTGAGTTCGGCGTGCGACTACTTTGCGTCGATTGCCTTTCCCGAGCGCATTGAAATCGGCCTGCGGGTGGGCAAGCTGGGCAACAGTTCAGTGCAGTATGAGTTGGCGGTGTTCAAGGCCGGCGAGGAAGAGGCCTGTGCCGCAGGAAGGTTTGTGCATGTGTTTGTGGACCGGGGGTCGAACCAGCCGGTGCCGATTGCTGGGGTGTTGCGCGAGGCGTTGCAGCGGTTGGCGGTTTGAAACTGATTCCACAAACACCTCTGCACTAAATGTGGGAGGGGCGGTGCGACGATTCGACTTGCTCCCGATTGCAGGGTGTCAGTCTGTACATCTGTGACTGATCCACCGCTATCGGGAGCAAGTCGAATCGTCGCACCGCCCCTCCCACACGAGCCCATCGCACATTGAATGTGTGTCGGGCTTTAGATCTTACCGGTGACGGTAGTGATGCTTGTTCTTGCGATGCCCATAGGCATGGCCGCGGCCACGATGGTCGTCACGGTCATAACGACGGTGGTCGCGCGAACGACGATCATCGTCATCGCTCTTGTTACCCATGTAGTTGCCCAGTGCACCACCCGCGCCACCGCCGGCGGCTGCGCCGATCAGGCTGCCGGTGCTGCCGCCGACACTACGGCCGACCACGTTGCCGCCCGCTGCGCCCAGCGCGCCGCCAATGGCCGCTTCGCCCCGGCTGCGTTTGTCCGCACCCACCGCACTACCGCCCGCACCGCCCAGGGCTGCGCCGATGGTGGAACCGGTGTTGCCGCCGATCTGCTGGCCAACAACCGAACCTAGAACCCCGCCCAATGCGCCGCCTACACCGGCTTCGGTGGTGCCACCGGCCATGGCTGCGCCACTGACCAAGCCAAGGGACAACAAGAGAATCGAGGAGAGCTTCATTCGTGAGACCTCAAGGGGATGACGGCGCGATCCTGAGGTTGTAACGAGATTGTGGCAACACAAATCCGACCAGTAACACGAGTTGTACACAATTCTATAAGTTACTGTTTTTACTGGGGAACTTAAGTCGATTTAGCGGGTCTTTAACTACTTCGGAATGGCCGCTTTTATGCAAAAGCGGCCTTTTTTGTGCCCGATGGTTTATGCCGAGCGGGCCATGATCAGCCCATTGTCACTCGCTGCTTCAAGGCGGATGGCCACGAATTTCGAGGTCGGCGTGTGGCTGCCATCCCCGGTGCTTTCCAGCGGCACCAGCGGATTCACTTCCGGGTAGTAGGCCGCCGCCTGCCCTGCCGGAATATCAAAAGCCAGCAACGTGAAGCCCTTCACGCGGCGCTCACGACCGTCTTCCCACAACGACACGATGTCGGCCTTCTGCCCCGGCTTGAAGCCCAGGCGGATGATGTCGGCTTCGTTGACGAACAACACATCGCGCTGGCCCTTGACCCCACGGTAGCGGTCATCCAGGCCATAGATGGTGGTGTTGTACTGATCGTGAGAGCGCATCGACTGCATGATCAGGTCCGGTACGCGGCCGGTGGCGTGGGTGCGTTCATGAATCAGGTCTTTGGGCAGGATGTTCGGGCGGAAGTTGGCCCGGCCCGACGGCGTGTTCCAGCGGCGTGCGCCAGCCGAGTTGCCCAGGTAGAAACCGCCTGGGTTTTTGATCTTCTCGTTGAAGTCTTTGAAGCCTGGAATGGTGTCGGCGATGAGGTCGCGGATGCGCCCGTAGTCGGCCACCAGCCAGTTCCAGTCCACCGGTTTGCTGCCCAGGGTTGCGGCCGCAATACCGGCCAAAATCGCCGGCTCGGATTTCATCAGCTTCGACAGCGGCTGCAACTGACCGTTGGAGCCGTGGACCATGCTGAACGAGTCTTCCACCGTCACCGCTTGCGGGCCGTCGGCCTGGATGTCGATGTCGGTACGGCCCAGGCACGGCAGGATCAGTGCGTCTTTGCCGTGCATCAGGTGGCTGCGGTTGAGCTTGGTGCTGATCTGCACGGTCAGGTCACAGCTGCGCAACGCCTCGAAGGTACGCGGGCTGTCCGGGGTGGCTTGGGCGAAGTTGCCACCCAGGCCGATAAACACCTTGGAGCGGCCTTCGAGCATGGCGTGGATCGCTTCCACCACGTTGTGCCCGTTCTCACGGGGCACCTGGAACTGGAAACGGCGCTCCAGGGAGTCCAGGAACGCCACTGGCGGGCGCTCGTTGATGCCCATGGTGCGGTCGCCCTGCACGTTGCTGTGGCCACGCACCGGGCACAGGCCGGCGCCTGGGCGGCCGATATTGCCGCGCAGCAGCATCAGGTTGGCGATTTCCTGGATGGTCGGTACCGAATGGCGATGCTGGGTGATGCCCATCGCCCAGCACATGATCACGTTCTTGCCTTTGGCGTACATGCGCGCCGCTTGTTCGATCTCCACCAGGGGCAAGCCGGACTGCTCGACGATTTCATCCCAGGAGGTGTCGTCGATTTTGCCCAGGTAATCGAGCACATTGGCGGTGTGTTCGTTGAGGAAGTCGTGGTCGAACACGGCCTCTTTGCCTTCGGCCTGGGCCTGGCGTTCCCAGAGCAGCAGGAACTTGGCCATGCCACGCAGGATGGCCATGTCGCCACCCAGCGCCGGGCGGAAGTACGCAGTATTGGTTGGCTTGTCGCCGTTGGTGAGCATTTCCAGCGGGTGTTGTGGGTGCTGGAAGCGCTCCAGACCGCGCTCTTTGAGCGGGTTGATACACACCACTTGGGCGCCGCGCTTGACCGCTTCGCGCAGCGGTTCGAGCATGCGCGGGTGGTTGGTGCCGGGGTTCTGGCCCCAGACGAAAATCGCATCGGCATGTTCAAAGTCGTCAAAGGTCACGGTGCCTTTGCCGACGCCCACGCTTTGCGCCAGGGCCACGCCGCTGGCTTCGTGGCACATGTTCGAGCAATCCGGAAAGTTATTGGTGCCGTAGGCGCGCACGAACAGTTGATACAGGTACGCCGCTTCGTTGCTGGCGCGACCCGAGGTGTAGAACTCGGCCATGTCCGGGCTGGGCAGGGCGTTGAGGTGCTTGCCCACCAGGTCGAAGGCGGCTTCCCAACTGATGGGTAGGTAGCGGTCGGTTTCGGCGTCGTAGCGCATCGGCTCGGTGAGGCGGCCCTGGTATTCCAGCCAATAGTCGCTTTGCTCAAGCAGTGCGGTCACGCTGTGCTTGGCAAAGAACGCGGCGTCCACGCGGCGCTTGGTGGCTTCCCAGTTAACGGCCTTGGCGCCGTTCTCGCAGAACTTGACCATGCCGCTTTCCGGCGAGTCGCCCCAGGCGCAGCCGGGGCAGTCAAAGCCGCCGTTCTGGTTGGTCTTGAGCATCATGCGCAGGTTTTTCAGCGCGTTGTCGCTGGTCAGCCAGGCCTGCGCCACGCTGATCAGCGCGCCCCAGCCGCCAGCCGGGCCTTTGTAGGGCTTGTAGCGCGG
>NZ_QUZU01000034.1 GCF_004682055.1 Pseudomonas kairouanensis
CGAAAAAGTTATCGTGACTTGATCCCTGATCGTCATCACATCACTGGTCAGGATGGGGTGTGAATGCTCACAAGCGTCGATGACGCCCGTTGAATATGAACGGAGTGCCGATGATGGAATACGACGAAAAACTGATTGAAGACACCGTGCTTGCTCTATTGGCGGCCTTCAGTTCGGACGATGGCAATGCTTGGAAAGGGTTCGACTTCGAAATCATGAATCGGCTACATGAACATGGTTTCATCAGCAACCCCGTCAACCGCAATAAATCGATATGGTTGACTGGGGAGGGGCTCGAACGAGGCACGCAGTTGGCTGAGCAGTTGTTTGGGGTGAAAGCTCCAGCGGATCGTCTATCCGACTCTCATGCTTGATCTCCAACTGCTGGTATACGGTTGTCGGGTTTTATGCGGCGCATCATGATTGTTGGCCAGCCAGGCTCAGGAAAAACAACCCTTGCCCGAGAGTTAGGTAAACGTACCGAGCTGCCTGTCATTCATATCGATACGATCCACTGGCAGCCTGGATGGATCGAGCGGAGCAAGGACGAAAAGACCCGCCTGTGTCGCAAGGTTGAAGCGCGTGATCGCTGGATATTCGAAGGCGGCCACTCTGCGACATGGGATAGTCGTATTGCCCGTGCCGACGTCTTGATATGGATTGATCGTTCCTCGCCGCTGCGATTTTGGCGTGTGCTTCTCAGGGCTCTGATTCAGCGAGACGGCTTTCGGCCAGACCTTCCAGAGAATTGTCCTGAGCGGCTGGGTAACCTCCCGGAGTTTTTCACCTTCATGTGGATTACTCGTAAATCGGCGCGTTCCAAGATGAAACAGCTCGCGGCATCCGCCCCGTCGACGTGCCGTGTCATCTGCCTGCGCTCCAACCGTCAGACGAAGCTATTTCTTGAAAGTGTCGAGAGGTCGTGGCGTAGAGATGCCCTAGAAACATGATCTCGGTAGAACCGTCGCACATATCCCGCTAGCCCATGCGCACTCTCTCAAGCGCTCTTTAGTGAGGTTAAGAGTGTGATGGGAAGGGGGCAGCTAGAAAGTTGTTCCTCCAGGCGTGAGAGCCTGCATAGGAGCCCAGCCGGTGAAGCACTTTTCTACAGACGAAAAAAAAGACCTTGAATTTCAAGGTCTTTCTTTAAGATGGTGCCCCGAGGGAGACTCGAACTCCCACTCCTTTCGAAAACGGATTTTGAATCCGCCGCGTCTACCAATTCCGCCATCAGGGCTCAATGGCGGCGAAGTATAGAGATGAGATTACCGTTGGTCAATCACCTTTCATGGTCAATTTTCACTATTTCCGCTAGACTTCCCGGCCCTGCTAGACGAACTCCATCATGCGCGTTGCTGACTTTACTTTTGAACTCCCTGATTCGCTGATTGCTCGCCACCCTTTGGCCGAGCGTCGCGCCAGCCGACTGCTGACCCTGGACGGGGTAAGTGGTGCCCTCGAACATCGTCAATTCACTGATTTGCTTGAGCATTTACGCCCTGGCGACCTGATGGTGTTCAACAATACCCGGGTGATTCCTGCGCGGCTTTTTGGCCAGAAAGCTTCCGGCGGCAAGCTGGAAATCCTGGTAGAACGCGTGCTGGACAGTCACCGCGTACTGGCCCATGTACGCTCCAGCAAGTCGCCGAAACCGGGGTCGAAGATCCTCATCGATGGCGGCGGTGAAGCCGAAATGCTCGCTCGCCATGACGCGTTGTTCGAGCTCAAGTTCGCCGAAGAGGTACTGCCTCTGCTGGAACGTGTCGGCCACATGCCGCTGCCGCCCTACATCGATCGGCCCGACGAAGACTCGGACCGAGAGCGCTATCAGACAGTTTACTCCCAGCGCCTCGGTGCTGTTGCCGCGCCGACTGCCGGCTTGCATTTCGACCAGCCGCTGCTGGATGCAATTGCCGCCAAAGGCGTCGAGACTGCCTATGTGACCCTGCACGTGGGGGCCGGCACGTTTCAGCCGGTGCGTGTGGATAACATCGAAGACCACCACATGCACAGTGAGTGGTTGGAAGTCACTCAGGAAGTCGTAGACGCTGTCGCAGCGTGTAAGGCCCGTGGCGGACGAGTAGTCGCCGTAGGGACCACCAGTGTGCGTTCGCTCGAGAGTGCGGCCCGTGACGGCGTGCTCAAGCCGTTCAGCGGCGACACCGATATCTTTATCTTCCCAGGTCGGCCGTTCCATGTAGTCGATTGCCTGGTGACCAATTTCCATTTGCCTGAATCCACATTGTTGATGCTGGTCTCGGCATTTGCTGGCTACCCGGAAACCATGGCGGCTTACCAAGCGGCCATCGCTAACGAGTACCGTTTTTTCAGCTACGGTGATGCGATGTTTATCACCCGTAACCCGGCGCCACGCGGCCCAGAGGAACAGCTATGAGTCGTATGTCGTTTGAATTGCTCGCCACTGACGGAAAGGCCCGTCGTGGTCGCCTTACTTTTCCGCGCGGCACCGTCGAGACCCCGGCATTCATGCCAGTGGGTACCTACGGCACCGTCAAAGGCATGCTGCCCCGTGATATCGTTGCCACTGGCGCCGAGATCATTTTGGGCAACACCTTCCACCTGTGGCTGCGTCCCGGCACGGAAGTGATCAAGAAGCATGGCGACCTGCATGACTTCATGAAGTGGCAAGGCCCAATCCTCACCGACTCAGGCGGCTTCCAGGTGTTCAGCCTGGGTGCCATGCGCAAGATCAAGGAAGAGGGCGTGACCTTCGCCTCGCCAGTAGACGGTTCCAAGGTGTTTATGGGCCCGGAAGAGTCGATGCAGGTCCAGCGCGACCTGGGCTCCGACATCGTGATGATCTTCGACGAATGCACGCCGTACCCGGCCGATGAAGACGTCGCGCGCATCTCCATGGAGTTGTCCCTGCGTTGGGCCCAGCGCTCTAAAAACGCCCATGGTGACAACACGGCGGCGTTGTTCGGTATCGTCCAGGGCGGCATGCACGAAAGCCTGCGTAAACGCTCGCTGGAAGGCCTCGACAAAATCGGCTTTGACGGCCTGGCCATCGGCGGTTTGTCGGTAGGCGAGCCCAAGCACGAAATGATCAAAGTGTTGGATTATCTGCCGGGCCTGATGCCCGCTGAAAAACCTCGTTACCTTATGGGCGTTGGCAAACCGGAAGATCTCGTAGAGGGTGTGCGCCGCGGTGTGGACATGTTCGATTGCGTGATGCCAACCCGTAATGCCCGCAATGGGCATCTGTTCATCGATACAGGCGTGCTCAAGATCCGTAACGCGTTCCATCGCCATGATGATTCGCCGCTGGATCCTACCTGCGATTGCTACACCTGCCAGAACTTCTCCCGTGCTTATCTGCACCATCTGGACAAGTGTGGGGAAATGCTGGGTAGCATGTTGAATACCATCCACAATTTGCGTCACTACCAAGTCCTGATGGCTGGTTTGCGCGAGGCTATTCAACAGGGTACATTGGCCGCCTTCGTCGATGCCTTCTATGCCAAGCGCGGGCTTCCTGTGCCGCCCTTGGACTGAGTTTTCCGACCCTAAGATTCACTATTTGCAACTGGAGTGCTAAATGAGCTTTTTTATCTCTAACGCCATGGCTGACGCCGCTGCGCCTGCCGCTGCCGGTCCTATGGGCGGTGGTTTCGAGTGGATTTTCCTGGTCGGCTTCCTGGTCATCTTCTACCTGATGATCTGGCGTCCACAGGCCAAGCGTGCCAAAGAGCAGAAAAACCTGCTGGGTAGCCTGCAGAAAGGTGACGAAGTTGTGACCACCGGCGGCATCGCTGGCAAGATCACCAAGGTCTCCGACGCTTTCGTGGTACTGGAAGTCTCCGACACCGTAGAAATGAAGTTCCAGAAAGGCGCCATCGCCGCCACGCTGCCAAAAGGCACGCTCAAAGCGATCTAAGTTCCAACCTTTACCAATCGACGGGGCGCGCAAGGCGCCCCGCGTTATAAGCGGGCGGCGTGATGCTGAACAAATACCCTCTGTGGAAATACGTACTGATCCTGGCGGTGCTGGCGATCGGTTTTATTTATTCCGCTCCCAATCTCTATCCTGATGACCCGGCGATCCAGATCACTGGCGCCAGCACTTCGCTGCAGGTCAATCAGGCTGATCTGGAACGCGCGAGCAAAGCGCTCACCGACGCGGGTATCCAGGTTAAAGCGGCAACATTGGCAGCTGATGCGAAGGGCGGTTTGTTGCGCCTGACCAAGCAAGAAGACCAGTTGCCAGCAAAAGACGTCGTGCGCAAGGCAATGGGTGATGACTATGTCGTCGCACTCAACCTGGCACAGACCACGCCACAATGGTTGCGCAGCATTGGCGCGCACCCGATGAAGCTGGGTCTGGACTTGTCTGGTGGTGTGCATTTCCTCTTGGAAGTGGACATGGACAAGGCCCTTGATGCGCGCCTGAAAGTCTATGAAGGCGACGTGAAAAGCCTGCTGCGCAAAGAGAAGTTGCGTTATCGCAGCCTGCCGCAGCTCAACGGTGCGATTCAGCTGGGCTTCTCTGACGAAGCTTCCCGCGAACAGGCCCGTGCGCTGATCCGCAAGAACTTCAACGATTTCGACATCGTGCCGGCTGACCTGAATGGTCAGGCTGTACTGCGCCTGGCAATGAGCCCGGCGAAGATCGCGGAAATCCGCGAATACTCCATCAAGCAGAACTTGACCACGGTACGTAACCGCGTCAACGAACTGGGTGTGGCCGAGCCGATCGTGCAGCGCCAGGGTGCCAACCGCATCGTAGTTGAACTGCCGGGCGTACAGGACACCGCTGAAGCCAAGCGTATCCTGGGTAAGACCGCCAACCTGGAATTCCGCCTCGCGGCTGAGCCGGGTGCTACTCGCGCTACTTCCGAAGAGTTTGAATTCCGCGAAGGCAACCGTCCTCCTGCGTTGATCGAGCGTGGCTTGATCATCACCGGTGACCAAGTGACCGACGCCAAGGCAGGTTTTGGCGAGCACGGCACCCCTGAAGTGAACATCCGCCTGGATGGCCATGGCGGCGAACTGATGAGCCGCGCCACGCGCAGCAACGTCGGTCGCAGCATGGCGGTGATCTTCATCGAGCAGCGCCCGGTGACCACCTACACCAAGCAGGTCGTCAACGGCGTCGAGAAAGACGTGCCGGTACAGACCTTCAAGGAAGAGAAGAAGATCATCAGCCTGGCGACCATCCAGTCGCCGCTGGGTGCTCAATTCCGTATCACCGGCCTGAACGGTCAAGGCGAGTCCTCTGAACTGGCCTTGCTGCTGCGTGCCGGTGGCCTGGCTGCTCCGATGTACTTCGCTGAAGAACGTACCATCGGCCCGAGCCTGGGTGCGGACAACATCACCAAAGGTATCGACGCGGCCTTGTGGGGCATGCTGTTCGTGTCCTTGTTCATCATCGCCATCTACCGCTTCTTCGGCATCATTGCCACCGTGGCCCTGGCGGGCAACATGGTCATGCTGCTGGCATTGATGTCGCTGCTGGGGGCTACGCTGACCTTGCCAGGCATCGCCGGTATCGTACTCACCATGGGTATGGCGGTAGACGCCAACGTGCTGATCTTCTCGCGGATTCGTGAAGAGATCGCGGCCGGCATGACCGTACAACGTGCAATCAACGAAGGCTTCGGCCGGGCATTTACCGCGATTCTCGACTCCAACCTGACCACGTTGCTGGTCGGCGGGATTCTCTTTGCCATGGGCACAGGCCCAGTCAAAGGTTTTGCGGTGACCATGTCCCTGGGTATCTTTACCTCGATGTTCACGGCCATCATGGTGACCCGCGCAATGGTCAACCTGATCTTTGGCGGGCGTGACTTCAAGAAGTTGTGGATTTAAGGGGCTGCCATGTTACGTACAATCAACTTCATGGGCGTTCGCAACGTTGCGTTCGGCGTCACCGTGCTCCTTACCGTTCTGGCGTTGTTCAGCTGGTTCCATAAGGGCCTGAACTACGGCTTGGACTTCACCGGCGGTACGCTCATCGAGCTGACCTACGAGAAGCCGGCCGACGTTACCCTGGTGCGCAACGAGCTGGTCAAGGCTGGCTATCACGAAGCCGTCGTGCAGAGTTTTGGTGCGACAACCGACCTGCTGGTGCGTATGCCTGGCGAAGACCCGCAACTGGGTCACCAGGTGGCCGAGGCCTTGCAGAAGGTTGGTGGCGACAACCCGGCGTCGGTCAAGCGCGTCGAGTTCGTAGGTCCGCAAGTGGGTGAGGAACTGCGCGACCAGGGCGGCCTCGGCATGCTGATGGCGCTGGTCGGCATCATGATCTACCTGGCTTTCCGCTTTCAGTGGAAGTTCGGTGTCGGCGCCATTGTGTCGCTGATCCACGACGTGATCGTGACCGTGGGTATCCTGGCGTACTTCCAGGTGACCTTCGACCTGACCGTACTGGCAGCTGTGCTGGCTATCATTGGTTACTCGCTCAACGACACCATCGTGGTATTCGACCGGGTTCGCGAGAACTTCCGAGTACTGCGCAAGGCGTCGTTGATCGAGAACATCAACATCTCCACCACCCAGACCCTGCTGCGGACCATGGCCACATCGATCTCCACCTTGCTGGCGATTGCTGCGCTGATGATCTTCGGTGGTGACAACCTGTGGGGCTTCTCCCTGGCGCTGTTCATCGGCGTTCTGGCGGGTACCTACTCGTCGATCTACATCGCCAACGTGGTGCTGATCTGGCTGAACCTCAACAGCGAAGACCTGATCCCTCCGGCCAGCACTGGCAAGGAGGTCGACGACCGCCCTTGATGGGTGATTGTTGATCCGCTGTTACAAGAAAGGCACGAGTATTGAACTCGTGCCTTTTTTTTTGCTCCAAGGCTGGGTATAGCGCGGACGTTTCGGTCCGCTTGTGATGGTCAGGAGGTTCACGTGAACAAGTCGTTGCTGGTTGGTGCGGTATTGGGTGCTGTCGGTGTGACTGCCGGGGGTGCTGTTGCCACCTACAGCCTGGTAAAAAGCGGCCCTGAGTATGCGCAAGTGCTGGCGGTGCAGCCGGTGAAAACCCAGATAAAAACCCCTCGCGAGGTCTGCAAGGACGTCGCAGTGACCCGGCAGCGGCCGGTGCAGGATCAGCATCAAATCGCCGGTACGGTCGTAGGCGCCCTGGCAGGTGGCTTGCTAGGTAACCAGATCGGTGGCGGTAACGGTAAGAAGCTGGCCACGGTGGCCGGTGCGGTTGGTGGTGGTTATGCGGGTAACAAGGTTCAGGAAGGTATGCAGAACCGCGATACCTACACCACGACTCAGACGCGTTGTAATACCGTCAATGACATCAGCGACAAGGTTGTGGGTTATGACGTGCGTTACAACCTGGATGGCAAGGAAGGCACTGTGCGTATGGATCGTGATCCAGGCGGCCAGATCCCAGTCGACAAAGAAGGTCGTCTGATCCTGGGTCAAAACCAGCAGTAATCCCAGGCTTGGCGTAAATCAAAATGTGGGGGCGGGCTTGCTCGCGAATACGGAGTGTCAGTCAACATCTACTTCCACTGATACACCGTATTCGCGAGCAAGCCCGCTCCCACATTTGTTTTGTGTTGTTGCTGCAGTTGTGACAAAACCCAATACACAGACATAAAAAAAGCACCCCGAAGGGTGCTTTTTTTGTGCTCGCTCGCTTAACGCTTCAGCGAAGCCGGCAGGTGCGGCTGAATCGCCGTCAGCACTGCCTTGAAGCATTTGGTGTTACCAGCAACAACGTGGCCTTTCTCAAGGAAGTCGTGACCGCCGGTGAAGTCGCTCACCAACCCGCCTGCTTCCTGGATCAGCAGGGCGCCTGCAGCCATGTCCCACTCGGACAGGCCCGACTCCCAGAACGCATCGAAACGACCAGCAGCCACGTAAGCCAGGTCCAGGCTCGCCGCGCCAGCGCGACGGATGCCGGCAGTCTGGCCAACCAGGGCGCGGAACATGCCCAGATAGTTTTCCAGGTTGTCCATCTGGTCGTCACGGAACGGGAAGCCAGTGCCCAGCAGGGCGCCGTCCAGGCTGGTGCGGCCGCTGACACGCAGGCGGCGACCGTTCAGTTGGGCGCCACGGCCACGGCTGGCGGTGAATTCTTCCTGGCGAACCGGGTCCAGAACAACGGCGTGTTCCAGGCGGCCACGGTATTTGCACGCGATGCTCACGGCAAAGTGCGGGATGCCGCGCAGGAAGTTGGTGGTGCCATCCAGTGGGTCGATGATCCACAGGTAGTCTTCGCCTTCGCCGCTGCCTTTGTGCAAGCCGGTTTCTTCACCGAGGATGCCGTGGGTAGGGTAGGCCTTGCGCAGGGCGTCGATGATCTTCTGCTCGGCGGCGCGGTCCACCTCGGATACATAATCCTTGGCGTCTTTTTCGTCGACCTTGATGGTATCCAGGCGCTCGATGGAGCGGAAGATCAATTCACTGGCGCTGCGGGCGGCGCGCAGCGCGATATTCAGCATGGGCTGCATGGATGTGTCACCTAAGGTTGTTAAAGAAAGCCGGGCATTCTAGCAGAAACTTTCTTCAGGTGAAGGACGACGTTACCTTTCATGGCATAACCTTAGGCTGTTCTGTAAGATTTGCTCCCCTTTCCTATGTCCGAGAGCGCCTCCCTTGCTGCAAAACATTCGTGTCGTCTTGGTCAATACCAGTCATCCCGGCAATATCGGTGGGGTGGCGCGAGCCATGAAAAACATGGGGCTGACGCGCCTGGTGCTGGTCGAGCCGCGGGTGTTCCCGCATCACGAGGCCGATGCCCGCGCGTCCGGCGCCAATGACATCCTCGAAAAGGCTCAGGTCGTCGCCACTCTGGAAGACGCCCTGGTTGGCTGCAATCTGGTGCTCGGCACCAGCGCCCGCGACCGTCGTATCCCTTGGCCGCTGCTGGATCCGCGTGAATGCGGCACCAAAGTGGTGGAAGAGGCTGCGGGTGGCGCTGAAATTGCCCTGGTGTTCGGTCGTGAAGACTCCGGCCTCACCAATGAAGAGCTGCAGCGATGTCACTACCACGTCCACATTCCATCGGACCCTGAGTTCAGCTCGCTGAACCTCGGGGCGGCGGTACAGGTGTTGACCTACGAAGTGCGCATGGCCTGGCTGGTCGCTGCCGGCCAGCCTAGCAAGGTTGAAAAGGAAGAGGTCGCGTCGACCAAGAGCGGCGAATTGGCCACCATGGACGAACTGGAACGTTTCTATGAGCACCTGGAGCAAACCTTGGTGGCCATCGAATTCCTTGATCCTGAGAAGCCGCGGCACTTGATGGCGCGCCTGCGTCGCTTGTACGGGCGTAGCTCGGTCAGCCGGGCAGAGATGAATATATTGCGTGGCATCCTCACGGAAACCCAAAAAGCGGCCCGTGGTGAGCTTCTTAAGCGGAAGGATTAAAAATGTTCGAGCGTTTGCGAGAAGATATCCAGAGTGTTTTCCATCGTGATCCGGCGGCGCGCAATGCGTTTGAAGTGCTGACCTGCTACCCGGGGATGCACGCCATCTGGATTCACCGTCTGTCCGGTGCTTTGTGGGGAATGGGCTGGAAATGGCTGGCGCGACTGGTATCGAACTTTGGTCGATGGCTGACCGGGATTGAGATCCATCCAGGAGCCAAGGTGGGGCGTAGGTTCTTTATCGACCACGGCATGGGCATTGTCATTGGCGAAACCGCTGAAATTGGTGACGACGTGACGCTTTACCAGGGCGTGACCCTGGGTGGTACCAGTTGGAATAAAGGCAAGCGCCACCCGACATTGGGTGATGGCGTGGTGGTAGGGGCGGGTGCCAAGGTGCTCGGTCCTTTCACGGTCGGTGCGGGTGCGAAGGTGGGTTCCAATGCCGTGGTGACCAAGGCCGTGCCGCCGGGTGCAACGGTGGTCGGCATTCCGGGGCGGATTATCGTCAAGCCGGAAGTCGGCGACGAGCAGGAAGCCAAGCGCAAGGCTATGGCCGAGAAGATCGGCTTTGATGCCTACGGCGTCAGTGAGGATATGCCTGACCCTGTGGCGCGTGCTATCGGCCAGTTGCTTGACCATTTGCAAGCAGTGGATGGCAAGCTGGAAGGGATGTGCGGTGCGCTGAAGGACCTGGGCAGCCCTTACTGTGCGAAGGATCTGCCTGAGTTGCGCGAAGAAGACTTCGCCGAGATCAAGGATGAAGCCGCCACCAAGGCGGGCTAGTTCTAAGGGCTGATACATGACCCTGTGGGAGCGGGCTTGCTCGCGAAGGCGGTGAATCAGTCGCCAAATATATCGACTGCCACACCGCCTTCGCGAGCAAGCCCGCTCCCACATTTAGTCTCCGTTGGTCTTGAGGTCGGGCGGTGGTCCTGTTCCCGCTGTTCCTCCCCACCCCATCCTGCTATTATTCGGCGCCCTTTCTGCGGGTAATCCTGACTAAAGTACTAGGTCTTATAGTTGACTTAAATACTCGGGAATCGCATACTTGCCCACATTCTGAAACACCTTGGTAATTGTCCATGAGACTGACTACAAAAGGCCGATACGCGGTGACTGCCATGCTCGACCTGGCTTTGCACGCGCAAACTGGGCCGGTGTCCCTGGCCGATATCTCCGAGCGCCAAGGCATTTCCCTGTCATACCTTGAGCAGCTGTTCGCCAAGTTGCGCCGCAGCAACCTGGTTTCCAGTGTGCGTGGGCCGGGCGGCGGCTATCAGCTGTCCCGCGATATGCAGGGCATCCAGGTAGCCCAGGTAATCGATGCGGTCAATGAATCCGTCGATGCCACCAAATGCCAGGGCCTGGGTGATTGCCATGCCGGCGACACCTGCCTGACGCACCACCTGTGGTGCGATCTGAGCCTGCAGATCCATGAGTTCTTGAGTGGTATCAGCTTGGCCGATCTTGTGACTCGCCGTGAGGTGCAAGAAGTAGCCCAGCGTCAGGACCAGCGCCGTTGCAATACCAAGGCGCCGCGTCTGGACAAGATTGAAGCGTCCGCCGTCGAGTGACAGCCGAAGAGCTAACGGCACGCCAGCCAGCCTGATTTAGGAGAAAGTCCATGAAATTGCCGATTTACCTTGATTACTCAGCGACCACCCCGGTTGATCCGCGTGTCGCGCAAAAGATGAGCGAATGCCTGCTGGTTGACGGAAACTTCGGCAACCCGGCCTCCCGCTCCCACGTATTCGGCTGGAAAGCCGAGGAAGCGGTCGAGAACGCCCGTCGCCAAGTCGCCGACCTGGTCAACGCCGATCCACGCGAAATCGTCTGGACCTCCGGTGCCACCGAATCCGACAACCTGGCCATCAAGGGCGCCGCGCATTTCTACGCGACCAAAGGCAAGCACCTGATCACCACCAAGATTGAGCACAAGGCTGTCCTCGACACCATGCGCCAACTGGAGCGTGAAGGTTTTGAGGTTACCTACCTTGAGCCAACCACCGACGGTATCGTCACCCCGGCCATGATCGAAGCTGCGCTGCGTGAAGACACCATCCTGGTTTCCGTGATCCACGTTAATAACGAAATCGGCACCATCAACGACATCGCAGCCATCGGCGAGCTGACTCGCTCCAAGGGTGTACTGCTGCACGTCGACGCCGCTCAGTCCACCGGCAAGGTCGACATCGACCTGTCGAAGCTGAAAGTCGACCTGATGTCGTTCTCTGCCCACAAGACCTACGGCCCTAAAGGCATCGGCGCCCTGTACGTAAGCCGCAAGCCGCGCGTGCGTATCGAAGCCACCATGCACGGCGGCGGTCACGAGCGTGGCATGCGTTCGGGCACCCTGGCGACCCACCAGATCGTTGGCATGGGCGAAGCCTTCCGCGTAGCCAAAGAAGACATGGCTGCCGAAAACATCCGTATCAAGGCCCTGAGCGATCGCTTCTACAAGCAGGTCGAGAACCTTGAAGAGCTGTACGTCAACGGCAGCATGACTGCTCGTGTACCGCACAACCTGAATTTGAGCTTCAACTATGTCGAAGGCGAGTCGCTGATCATGGCGCTCAAGGACCTGGCGGTTTCGTCCGGTTCGGCCTGCACCTCGGCGTCCCTTGAGCCTTCGTACGTGCTGCGCGCCCTGGGCCGCAACGACGAACTGGCACACAGCTCGATCCGCTTTACATTCGGCCGCTTCACCACCGAAGAACAAGTCGACTACGCCGCGCAGAAAGTCTGCGAAGCGGTCAACAAACTGCGTACCTTGTCGCCGCTGTGGGACATGTACAAAGACGGCGTCGACATTTCCAAGATCGAGTGGGCGGCACACTAACTATAGAAGCCGCCACCCCAGCTCTGTAGGAACGTGGCGGAAAACGCAGGCGTTTCTACAGGGTTTCAGAGCGGCCCTGATGAGTGAGGATTCAGTACCATGGCTTACAGCGAAAAGGTCATCGACCACTACGAAAACCCGCGTAACGTCGGCAAGATGGACGCGGAAGACCCAGATGTCGGCACCGGCATGGTCGGCGCTCCGGCGTGCGGCGACGTCATGCGCCTGCAGATCAAGGTCAACGACGCTGGCGTTATCGAAGACGCCAAGTTCAAGACCTACGGCTGCGGTTCGGCCATCGCCTCCAGCTCCCTGGCGACCGAATGGATGAAAGGCAAGACCCTGGATGAGGCTGTGACTATCAGCAACACCCAGTTGGCCGAAGAACTGGCACTGCCGCCAGTGAAAATCCACTGCTCGGTACTCGCAGAAGACGCCATCAAGGCGGCCGTTCGCGACTACAAGCAGAAGAAAGGCTTGATCTAAGCATTTGGCGACGAGTAAGGAGTCAACGATGGCTATCAGCATGACAGAAGCGGCTGCGCAGCACATTCGCCGCTCCCTGAATGGGCGCGGTAAAGGTGAGGGGATTCGTCTGGGTGTTCGCACCACGGGCTGTTCCGGCCTTGCCTATGTGCTGGAGTTCGTCGACGAGGTGGTTGCGGAAGACCAGGTGTTCGAAAGTCACGGCGAGAAAGTGATCATCGACCCTAAGAGCCTGACTTACCTGGACGGCACCGAGCTAGATTTCGTCAAGGAAGGGTTGAACGAAGGCTTCAAGTTCAATAACCCCAACGTACGCGGTGAATGTGGCTGCGGCGAAAGCTTCAACATCTGAGGCTATTCGTGGGCACTCCTTGTCATTTCGCTTTATTCGAGTTGCAGCCGAGTTTTCGCCTGGACCTTGAGCAGCTTGCCACGCGCTATCGAGAATTGGCGCGTGGGGTGCATCCGGACCGCTTCGCTGACGCTTCCGAGCGCGAGCAACGCCTGGCGCTGGAAAAGTCAGCCAGCCTCAATGAGGCCTATCAGACCCTCAAGAATCCACCCAAGCGGGCGCGTTACCTGCTCGCGATGAACGGTGGTGAGCTGCCGCTGGAAGTCACGGTGCACGATCCGGGCTTCCTGATGCAGCAGATGCAGTGGCGCGAAGAACTCGAAGACTTGCAGGACGAGGCCGATCTGGCCGGCGTCGCGGTCTTCAAGCGTCGTCTGAAAACGGCCCAGGATGAGCTCAATGAAAGCTTCGCAGCCTGTTGGGATGATGCAACGCAACGTGAACAGGCCGAGCGCCTGATGCGGCGTATGCAGTTCCTCGACAAGCTCACCTACGAAGTGCGCCAGCTAGAAGAGCGCCTCGACGATTAACCCCGTGTGCTGCCCGTGATGCACGCCTGATAGACAGATAAGACCTGATTACCATGGCCCTACTGCAAATCGCCGAACCCGGCCAAAGCCCCCAACCGCACCAGCGTCGCCTGGCGGTCGGGATTGACCTGGGCACCACCAATTCCCTGGTTGCCGCCTTGCGCAGCGGCTTGTCCGAGCCGTTGCCCGATGCCGATGGCCAGGTGATCCTGCCGTCAGCCGTGCGCTACCACGCCGATCACACCGAAGTGGGTGAGTCGGCCAAGTTGGCAGCCTCTACTGACCCCCTCAATACCGTGCTGTCGGTCAAGCGTTTGATGGGTCGTGGTCTGTCCGACGTCAAGCAATTGGGCGATCAACTGCCGTACCGCTTTGTCGGCGGCGAATCCCATATGCCGTTCATCGACACCGTCCAAGGCCCTAAAAGCCCGGTGGAAGTGTCGGCTGATATCCTCAAGGTGCTGCGCCAGCGCGCGGAAACCACCTTGGGCGGTGAACTGGTTGGCGCAGTGATCACGGTTCCAGCGTATTTCGATGACGCCCAGCGCCAAGCCACCAAGGATGCGGCGAAGCTCGCCGGCCTGAACGTGCTGCGCTTGCTCAACGAGCCTACTGCTGCGGCGGTGGCCTATGGCCTGGATCAGCACGCTGAAGGCCTCGTCGCCATCTACGACCTGGGCGGCGGTACTTTTGATATTTCGATCCTGCGCCTGACCGGCGGCGTCTTTGAAGTGCTGGCCACCGGTGGGGACAGTGCCCTGGGCGGTGATGATTTCGACCACGCCATCGCGGGCTGGATCATCAGCAGTGCTGGCCTGTCTGCCGACTTGGATCCAGGTGCTCAGCGCAGCCTGCTGCAAACCGCTTGTGCGGCAAAAGAAGCGCTGACTGATTCGGCATCGGTTGAAGTGTCCTACGGCAACTGGTCGGCCCAGCTGACTCGTGAAGCCTTCGATGCGTTGATCGAACCGATGGTTGCCCGCAGTCTCAAAGCCTGCCGCCGCGCAGTGCGTGACTCCGGTATCGAGCTGGAAGACGTGGGTGCCGTGGTCATGGTGGGCGGTTCCACCCGTGTCCCCCGTGTTCGCGAAGCCGTCGCCGAAGCCTTTGGTCGCGAGCCTTTGACTGAAATCGACCCGGACCAAGTGGTCGCCATTGGCGCCGCAATCCAGGCCGATACTCTGGCCGGCAACAAGCGTGATGGCGGCGAACTGCTGCTGCTCGACGTGATTCCGTTGTCCCTGGGTTTGGAGACGATGGGCGGCCTGATGGAGAAGGTGATTCCGCGCAATACCACCATCCCCGTGGCCCGCGCCCAGGACTTCACCACCTACAAAGATGGCCAGACGGCCATGATGATCCATGTGCTGCAAGGCGAGCGCGAGCTGATCAGCGACTGCCGTTCCCTGGCGCGCTTTGAATTGCGCGGCATCCCGGCGATGGTAGCTGGCGCTGCGAAGATCCGCGTGACCTTCCAGGTTGACGCCGATGGCCTGCTGAACGTGGCTGCGCGCGAACTGGGTTCAGGTGTTGAGGCGAGTATCCAGGTCAAGCCGTCCTACGGCCTGACCGACGGCGAAATCGCCAAGATGCTCAAGGACTCGTTCCAGTACGCCGGTGACGACAAGGTCGCCCGTGTATTGCGCGAGCAGCAAGTGGATGCCCAGCGCCTGCTCGAAGCCGTGCAGGGCGCCCTTGATGTTGACGGCGAGCGCCTGCTGGATGCCGAAGAGCGCATGGTCATCGACCTGCAGATGCAGGAACTGGCCGAATTGATGAAAGGCACCGATGGCTATGCCATCGAGCAACAGACCAAGCGCCTGTCGCAAGTGACCGATGCCTTTGCCGCCCGCCGTATGGACCAGACGGTAAAAGCCGCCCTGGCGGGACGCAACCTGAATGAAATCGAGGAATAATTAATGCCGCAGGTCATTTTTCTGCCACACGCCGAGCACTGCCCGGACGGTATGGTTGTGGAGGCTGAGACCGGCAAGTCCATCCTCGAAGTTGCCCATGACAACCACATCGAGATCGAAAGTGCCTGCGGCGGCGTATGCGCCTGCACCACTTGTCACTGCATCATCCGCGAGGGTTTCAATACCCTGGAAGAGGCTGACGAACTGGAAGAGGACTTTCTTGATCGCGCATGGGGCCTGGAAGCCCATTCGCGCCTAAGCTGTCAGGCAAAGGTCGGGACGCAAGACATCACCGTCGAAATTCCGAAGTATTCCCTCAACCATGCTGCCGAAGCGCCGCATTGATTCAAGGAAATGTCATGAGCCTGAAATGGGTTGATGTACAAGAAATCGCTATACAACTTGCTGAAGCTCACCCGGACGTCAATCCTCTGTCGGTGAACTTTGTCACGCTGCGCAATCTGGTGATGGCGCTACCGGAATTCGACGACATCCCGGATCGGGGTGGCGAAAAGGTTCTGGAGGCGATTCAAGGCCTGTGGATCGAAGAAGCAGACTGAGTCGCCTTTTTACGCAGTTAGGCAATACCCAATAACCCGCGTATAATTCGCGGGTTTAATTTTTCGTAAATTACCGTTTCTGGAGTTACACCATGGCTGTTCAACGTACTTTCTCCATCATCAAGCCTGACGCTGTTGCAAAAAACGTCATCGGCGAGATCACCACTCGTTTCGAAAAAGCCGGCCTGAAGGTTGTAGCTTCGAAACTCAAGCAACTGTCCAAAGCTGAAGCTGAAGGCTTCTACGCTGAGCACAGCGCTCGTGGTTTCTTCGGCGACCTGGTTGCGTTCATGATCTCCGGTCCTGTTGTTGTTCAGGTTCTGGAAGGCGAAAACGCTATCGCTCTGAACCGTGAGCTGATGGGCGCTACCAACCCTAAAGAAGCTGCTGCTGGCACCATCCGTGCTGACTTCGCTGAATCCATCGACGCCAACGCTGTACACGGCTCGGACTCCGAAGCTGCCGCTGCTCGCGAAATCTCGTACTTTTTCGCTGCTACTGAAGTAACCGCTCGCTAAGCACTGGCTTAAAGAGTGAGGGTGAATCCATGACTACATCGACTGTTAAAACCAACCTGCTGGGTCTGACCCAGCCGGAAATGGAGAAATTCTTCGACTCAATCGGGGAGAAGCGTTTCCGTGCCGGTCAGGTAATGAAATGGATTCACCACTTTGGCGTCGACGATTTCGACGCCATGACGAACGTCAGCAAGGCCCTGCGCGACAAGCTCAAGGCCATTGCCGAGGTCCGTGGTCCCGAAGTGGTCAGCGAGGACATCTCCAGCGACGGCACCCGTAAGTGGGTGGTGCGCGTGGCGTCCGGCAGCTGCGTCGAGACCGTATACATTCCCCAGGGCAAACGCGGCACCTTATGCGTTTCGTCCCAGGCAGGCTGTGCCCTGGATTGCAGTTTCTGCTCCACCGGCAAGCAAGGCTTCAATAGCAACCTCACCGCCGCCGAAGTCATCGGCCAGGTGTGGATTGCCAACAAATCCTTTGGCAGCGTCCCGGCGACCGTCGACCGTGCCATCACCAACGTGGTGATGATGGGCATGGGTGAGCCGCTGCTGAACTTCGACAACGTCATTGCGGCCATGCACCTGATGATGGACGACCTGGGCTACGGCATCTCCAAGCGCCGCGTGACCCTGTCGACCTCCGGCGTGGTACCGATGATCGATGAGCTGGCCAAGCACATCGACGTCTCCCTGGCGTTGTCGCTGCACGCACCCAATGACGCATTGCGTAACCAATTGGTGCCGATCAACAAGAAGTATCCGCTTAAGATGCTGCTCGAATCCTGCCAGCGTTACATGGCGACCTTGGGCGAGAAACGCGTGTTGACTATTGAGTACACGATGCTCAAAGACATCAACGACAAGGTCGAGCACGCGGTAGAGATGATCGAGTTGCTCAAGAACACCCCGTGCAAGATCAACCTGATCCCGTTCAACCCGTTTCCACATTCTGGCTACGAGCGGCCGAGCAACAACGCCATCCGCCGTTTCCAGGATCAACTACACCAGGCCGGCTACAACGTTACCGTCCGCACCACCCGTGGTGAAGACATCGACGCCGCCTGTGGCCAATTGGTAGGGCAGGTGATGGACCGCACCCGCCGTAGCGAGCGTTATATCGCCGGCCGCGAACAGAACGCCGCCGACGATTTGCCGCTGATCGCTGTGAATCGAATCTGAGAGAGGATCTCTATGCCCCTGCGCCTTGCGCTGCTTTTGCTTGTTACCGGCCTTGTGGCTGGTTGTGTTTCATCGGGCCATGAGAGTCCTTTGCAAACCGGTAAAGGCCGTGATGAGGCGCGAGTTGCCTATGTGCAACTGGGTTTGGGTTACCTTCAGCAGGGAATGAGCGAGCAGGCCAAGGTGCCTTTGAAAAAGGCCCTGGAACTCGACAGCGGGGATGCCGATGCCAACGCCGCCCTGGCCTTGGTCTTCCAGGCGCAGGCTGAGCCTGAACTGGCTGAGCGCTATTTCCACAAGGCCCTGGCCTCACGTCCTGCCGATCCGCGGCTGCTGAACAACTACGGCAGCTTCCTGTTTGAGCAAAAACGTTATGACCAGGCCGCCCTTTATTTCCAGCAAGCCAGCGCCGATAGCCTTTATCCTGAGCGTTCCCGTGTTTTCGAGAACCTTGGAGTGACCTCGATGCGCCTCGGTCATCGCCAAAGCGCTCGTCAGCAACTGGAAAAAGCCCTGCATTTGAACGCTCGCCAACCTCGGGCATTGCTCGAAATGGCTGAGTTATCCTTTGATGACAGGCATTATGTGCCGGCACGTGACTATTACGAGCGTTTTAGCCTGCTCAGTGGGCAAAATGCACGTAGTCTATTGCTCGGTGTGCGCCTGGCGACCGTTCATGAAGAACGCGAAACAGCCGCACGTTTTGGCCAGCAACTCGAACGACTCTATCCCGGTACGCCGGAATATCAGCAATACCTGTCGGAGCAATGATGAAAGCGGCGCACCCGGAAGTTGTAGCAGCTAATCGCGTAAACCCAGGCGACACCTTGCGTCAGGCCCGCGAAAGCAATGGTTGGTCGCTGGCAGAAGTGGCCCTCAAGCTCAATTTGACCACCACGTCCCTGGCCAATCTGGAAGCCGGCGCGTTCGATAAGCTGCCTGGGCATACCTTTGCTCGCGGCTATATCCGCGCCTACGCCAAATTGCTGGGCATCGACCAGGCCATCCTGGTCCAGGAATTTGACCAGTTCACCGGCACCGACTCCCAGGGCAGCAATGTCCATGGCCTGGGTCGTATCGAAGAGCCGGTGCGGGTTTCCCACACGATTTTGCGTATTGTCAGCCTGTTGTTGCTGATCGCCGTGATCGGCGGTGGTTTTGTCTGGTGGCAAGACCAGACCTCCCAGCGCACCAAAGACTTGACCAGCAACGCCATGGAGCATGTCGAAGTCGAAAGCGCCGATGGCACCACCCAGATTCATCCATTGGACGAGCCGGAAGACCAGGCCGTTGCCGAAGGTCAAACCGCGCCTGAAGCTCCAGTTGTCACCGAGCAATCTGCGCCGCAAACCGCTCCGGCGCCGACGGCTGTTGCCCCGGCAGCCCCAGTCACTGCTCCGGCCCACACTCAAGCCGCTCCCGTTGCTCCGGCTAATACCCCGGCCGCTCCCGTGCAGGCCCCCGCGACGGCTACCCCGGCCGCCCCGGCAATTTCACCGCCCACCACCCCCGCGTTGATCGCCGGTGATGGTCGCGTACAGATTACCTTCATCGCTGACTGCTGGACGCAGGTTACCGATGGCAACGGCAAAGTGCTGTTCAGCGGTCTCAAGCGTAAGGGAGATACGCTCGACCAGGGCGGCAAGCCTCCTTTGACGCTGCGTCTGGGCTTTGCCCGTGGCGCGCAAGTGGCCTACAACGGCCAGCCTGTGGACGTGGCGCCGTTCACCAGTGGCGAGACTGCTCGCCTGAAGTTGGGACAATAGTCATGCACGGCGAATCTCCAATCAAACGTCGCGTATCGCGCAAGATCTGGGTTGGCTCGGTGCCAGTGGGTGGCGATGCCCCCATCGCAGTACAGAGCATGACCAACAGCGACACCAATGACGTGGCCGCCACCGTTGCCCAGATCAACCGTCTGGAAGCCGCTGGTGTGGACATCGTGCGGGTATCCGTGCCGGACATGGATGCCGCCGAAGCCTTCGGCCGCATCAAGCAACTGGTCAAGGTGCCATTGGTTGCCGACATTCATTTCGACTACAAGATCGCTTTGCGCGTGGCCGAACTGGGTGTGGATTGCCTGCGTATCAACCCGGGCAACATCGGTCGCGAAGACCGTGTACGCGCCGTGGTGGATGCTGCCCGTGATCGCGGCATTCCAATCCGCATCGGCGTCAACGCCGGTTCCCTGGAAAAAGACCTGCAAAAGAAATACGGCGAGCCTACCCCGGCAGCGCTGGTCGAATCTGCATTGCGCCACGTTGAGCACCTTGAGCGCCTGAACTTCCAGGACTTCAAGGTCAGCGTAAAGGCCTCTGACGTGTTCATGGCCGTAGAAGCCTACCGCCTGCTGGCCAAGGAAATCGTGCAGCCATTGCACCTGGGTATCACTGAAGCGGGCGGTTTACGCTCAGGCACAGTGAAATCTGCGGTGGGTCTCGGTATGCTGCTCGCCGAAGGGATTGGCGATACTATCCGCATCTCCCTGGCGGCAGACCCCGTAGAGGAAGTGAAGGTCGGTTACGACATTCTCAAATCCCTGCGTTTGCGTTCCCGTGGTATCAACTTCATTGCCTGCCCGAGCTGCTCGCGGCAGAACTTCGACGTGGTGAAAACCATGAACGACCTGGAGTTGCGCCTCGAAGACCTGCTGGTTCCGCTGGATGTTGCAGTGATCGGCTGTGTGGTCAACGGGCCGGGCGAAGCCAAGGAGGCTCATGTGGGCCTCACGGGCGGCACGCCGAACCTGATCTACATCGACGGTAAGCCGGCGCAGAAGTTAACGAATGACAATCTGGTGGATGAGCTCGAAAGACTGATCCGCGAGAAAGCGGCCGAGAAGGTCGCAGCTGACGCAGCGCTGATCGCGCGCGGCTGATTGAACGAATTTAAGGATTTGATGTGAGCAAGTCTCTGCAAGCCATTCGTGGCATGAACGACATCCTGCCGGAGCAGACGCCACTGTGGCGCTACTTTGAAAGCACCGTCGCGCGTCTGCTGGATAACTACGGTTACAAGCAAATCCGCATGCCGATCGTCGAATTCACCGAGCTGTTCAAACGCTCCATCGGTGAAGTGACCGACATCGTCGAAAAAGAGATGTACACCTTTGAAGACCGCAACGGCGATTCCCTGACCCTGCGTCCGGAAGGTACCGCCGCCTGCGTACGTGCTGTGCTTGAGCACGGCCTCACCGGTGCTGGCCAGCCGCAGAAGCTGTGGTACATCGGCCCGATGTTTCGTCATGAACGCCCGCAAAAAGGTCGTTATCGCCAGTTTCACCAGATCGGCCTGGAAGTCTTCAACATTGATGGCCCGGACATCGATGCCGAGCTGATCGTGCTGACCTGGCGCCTGTGGGGCCTGCTGGGCATCCGTGATGCGGTCAAGCTTGAACTCAACAGCCTGGGCACCAGTGAATCCCGTGGCCGCTACAAAGTGGCTCTGGTCGAGTACCTGTCGGCTCACCTGGACAAGTTGGACGAAGACAGCCAGCGTCGTTTGAAAACCAACCCGCTGCGCGTCCTGGATACCAAGAACGCCGACACCCAAGCCGTACTGGTAGATGCGCCGAAAATGGCCGATTACCTGGACGATGAGTCGCGCATTCACTTCGAAGGCCTCAAGGCCCGCCTGGATGCGGCCGGTATTCCGTTCGTGATCAACACCAAGCTGGTGCGTGGCCTCGATTACTACAGCAAGACCGTGTTCGAATGGGTCACCGACAAGCTCGGCGCCCAGGGCACCGTATGCGCCGGGGGGCGCTACGACGGCCTGGTCGAGCAGATGGGCGGCAAGCCGACTACTGGTGTGGGCTTTGCCATGGGCATCGAGCGGCTGATCCTGCTGCTGGAAACCCTGGAAAAGGTTCCGGAAGAAATCTCCCGTCAGGTGGACGTTTACCTTTGCGCCTTTGGCGAGGCCGCCGAACTGGCTGCCCTTGCCTTGAGCGAAAAAGTGCGCGACCAACTGCCAAACTTGCGCCTGCAGGTCAATGCCGGCGCCGGCAGCTTCAAGAGCCAGTTCAAGAAGGCTGACAAGAGCGGTGCGCTGTACGCACTGATCCTGGGCGATGACGAACTGGCCCAGCAAGTGATAGGTTTCAAACCCCTGCGTGGCCAGGGCGAGCAACAGAACATTGCCTTTGATGCGCTCGCTGCGCACTTGGCCACCTGCGTCGTGCAGGGTTGAAGCTGTCGAACAGCCGAATTTAGCGATTAAGGAGTGTTGGGGTGTCGAGTACTGATGATGAGCAACTGGCCGAGTTCAAGGACTGGTGGCAGCGTAACGGCAAGCCCCTGGTTACTGGCGGCCTGCTGGCTTTAGTGGTGGTGTTCGGCTGGCAAGCCTGGACCAAGTATCAGGCCAACCAGTCCCAGGGCGCCTCGATCCTCTATCAGCAATTGCTGGAAACCACGCTGACGCCGGACGGCAAGCCTGACCCTGCGCAGGTTGCAGACCTGGCCGGCAAGCTGAAGAGCGAATTCGGCGGTAGCACTTACGCCCAATACGGCAGCCTGTTCGTCGCGAAAGTTGCGGTCGATACCGGCAAGCTGGATGACGCCGCTGCGGAACTGAAGGCCATTGCCGACAAGCCGACCAACCCAACCCTGGGTGAAATCGCACGTCAGCGCCTGGCTCAGGTTCTGGCAGCACAGAACAAGGCTGACGAAGCACTCAAACTGCTCGACGGCGATGCTGACAAAGCATTTGTAGCCACTCGCGAAGAGCTCAAGGGCGACCTGTTGGTCCAATTGGGTCGTACCGACGAAGCCAATGCTGCGTACCAAAAAGCCAAGGCGGCGCTGTCTGATGAAGCGGCGGTCGGTGGCTTACAAATCAAGCTGGACGACTTGGCCAAAGGGGATGCGTGACGTGATCCGTTGGAAACATGCAGCATTGCTGGCTCTGGCCGTTCTGGCCGCGGGTTGCAGCAGCAACAGCAAGAAAGAACTTCCGCCTGCGGAGCTGACCAGCTTCAAGGAAGAAGTGGTCCTGCAAAAGCAGTGGAGCCGCTCCATCGGTGATGGTCAGGGCGAAACGTACAACATGTTGGTACCGGCAATCGACGGCGACAACATTGTGGCGGCTGACGTGACCGGCGTAGTGATCTCCATGGATCGCATGAACGGCGACGTGAAGTGGAAGAAAGACCTTGAATTGCCAGTGTCGGGCGCCGTCGGCGTGGGTTACGGCCTGGTGATGCTTGGTACGCTCAAGGGTGAAGTCGTGGCGCTGGACTCCAGCACCGGTGAAGAGAAATGGCGCGCTCGCGTGACCAGTGAAGTACTCGCACCGCCTGCTACCAATGGCGATATCGTCGTGGTGCAAACCCAGGACGACCGCGTGATCGGCCTGGACGCCAGCACCGGCGAACAGCGTTGGTTGTACGACAGTACCCCTGCGGTGTTGACCTTGCGCGGTACCAGTGGTCCGGTTGTGACCAACAATCTGGCCGTGGCAGGCCTGTCCACCGGTAAAGTAGTCGCCCTTGATACCCAGAACGGCGTGCCGGCCTGGGAAACCCGTGTGGCTATCCCGCAAGGTCGTTCCGAACTGGACCGCGTAGTGGACATCGATGGCGGCCTGCTGCTGTCGGGTGAAACCCTCTACGTTGCCACGTACCAGGGCCGTGTTGCGGCGCTGGACCTACAGACCGGCCGCGTCAACTGGCAGCGTGATGCTTCCAGCTACGCCGGTGTCGCCCAAGGGTTTGGCAGCGTCTACGTAAGCCTGGCGTCCGGCACCGTTGAAAGTGTCGACGAGCGTTCCACCACTGCATTGTGGAGCAACGACTCGCTGGCTCGCCGTCAACTGTCGGCACCGGAAGTGTTCTCCAGCTATGTTGCGGTCGGCGACTTCGAAGGCTACCTGCACCTGCTGAGCCAGGTTGACGGTCGCTTTGTCGGTCGCGAGCGTATCGACAGCGACGGCCTGCGTGCTCGTCCGCTGGTGGTAGGTAACATGCTTTATGTGTTTGGCAACAGCGGCAAGCTGGAAGCCCTGACCATCAAGTAAGAACTATGCTTGGGGCGTAACCCTCAAGCAGCTTCACCTGTAGGAGCGAGCTTGCTCGCGAAAATCGTTAACGATAACGCGTGCTGTCTGGATAAACGCGGTGCCTTTGCGTTTTTCGCGAGCAAGCTCGCTCCTACAGTCGAGCACCAGCCGCTGCCCTGCAGCGGCTTTTGTATTTTCTGAAATAACGAAGTGGAGAGCCGCATGGTTCCCGTAATCGCCCTGGTGGGCCGACCTAACGTCGGCAAGTCCACCTTGTTCAACCGCCTGACCAGGACTCGCGACGCCATCGTCGGCGACTTGTCCGGTCTGACCCGTGATCGCCAATACGGTGAGGCAAAGTGGCAAGGGCGCTCCTACATTATCGTCGACACCGGTGGTATCTCCGGTGACGAGCATGGCATGGACGAAAAAATGGCCGAGCAATCCCTGCTCGCCATTGAAGAAGCCGATGTCGTGTTGTTCCTGGTGGACGCCCGTGCGGGCTACACCGCCGCCGACCAGATGATTGGCGAGCACCTGCGCAAGCGCAACAAGCGTTCCTACGTGGTCGCCAACAAGATCGACAACATCGATCCTGAACTGGCCCGCGCCGAATTCAGCCCGATGGGCCTGGGCGATGCGATCCCGATCGCCGGTGCCCACGGTCGCGGCATCAGCCAGATGCTGGAAATCGCCCTGCGCGACTTCCCCAAGGATGATGTCGAGGAAGAAGAGGGTGATGAAGAAATCGTCGCCGAAGGTGAGGAAGCCAAGCGCATTCCTGGCCCGAGCGAAAAAGACGGTATCAAGATCGCCATCATCGGTCGCCCGAACGTCGGCAAATCGACGCTGGTCAACCGCATGCTGGGTGAAGACCGGGTTATCGTCTACGACCAGCCCGGCACCACCCGCGACAGCATCTACATCCCGTTCGAACGCAACGAGGAAAAGTACACGCTGATCGACACCGCCGGTGTGCGCAAGCGCGGCAAGATCCACGAGGAAGTTGAAAAGTTCTCGGTGGTCAAAACCCTGCAAGCGATCAAAGACGCCAACGTGGTGATCTTCGTGATGGACGCCCGCGAAGGCGTGGTGGACCACGACCTCAACCTGCTGGGCTTTGCCCTGGAAGCCGGTCGTGCCCTGGTAATCGCGATCAACAAGTGGGACGGCATGACGCCGAGCGAGCGCGATTTCGTCAAGATCGAGCTGCAACGTCGGCTGTTCTTCGTCGAGTTCGCCGATATCCACTTTATCTCGGCACTGCACGGTACCGGCGTGGGCAACCTCTACGCCTCCGTACAGAACTCGTTCAAGTCGGCTGTGACCCGCTGGCCGACCAACCGACTCACCCAGATCCTGGAAGACGCGGTTGGCGAGCACGCGCCGCCGATGGTCAACAACCGCCGGATCAAACTGCGTTACGCCCACTTGGGTGGTGCCAACCCGCCGATTATCGTGATTCACGGTAACCAGATCGAGAAGGTGCCCAAGTCGTACGTGCGTTACCTGGAGAACACCTACCGCCGTGTCTTGAAGCTGGTCGGTACGCCGATCCGTATCGAGTTCAAGGGTGGCGACAACCCATACGAAGGCAACAAGAACACACTGACTGACCGTCAGGTGAACAAGAAGCGTCGTTTGATGACTCACCACAAGAAGGCCGACAAGAAGCGCCGCGACAAGCGCTGATATCGACTTCGCGAAAAAGGGCTCTCCATGAGCCCTTTTTTGTGCGCGACGGTTTGTGCCTTGACCCAATGCAGTGGGCAGCTTAAAACTTGGGGCTCACCTGCAGGGGCCTTTCGATGATCACCAGCAAGCTGCCGAATGTCGGCACGACTATTTTCACCACCATGTCTCAACTCGCTGCCGAGACTGGCGCGCTCAACCTGTCCCAGGGCTTCCCGGATTTCAATGGCCCCCAAGGCCTGCTCGATGCGGTGGGCAAGCATGTCGCCAGTGGGCACAACCAGTATTCACCGATGACCGGCCTGCCAGCCCTGCGCCAGCAGGTAGCGGCCAAGATCGCCCGTAGCTATGGCTCCATCGTCAATGCCGACAGCGAAGTGACCATCACCCCAGGTGCCACTGCCGCGATCTTCTGCGCGATCCAGGCGGTGATCCGTGCGGGCGATGAAGTCATCGTGTTCGACCCCTGCTACGACAGCTACGAACCCTCGGTCGAGCTGGCGGGCGGGCGTTGCGTGCATGTGCAATTGAGCCTGCAAGGCTTTGCGCTGGACTTTGATCAGATCAAAGCTGCGCTCTCGCCCCGTACACGCATGATCATCCTCAACACCCCACACAACCCCACAGGCGCCTTGATCAGCCGTGCCGAGCTGGACCAGTTGGCTGAATTGATCCGCGATCGCGATATCTACCTGGTCAGTGACGAGGTGTACGAACACCTGGTATTCGATGGCGTGCCTCACGTCAGCGTATTGGCCCACGAAGAGCTGTATCAGCGTGCGTTCGTGGTCAGCTCCTTTGGCAAGACCTACCACGTCACCGGCTGGAAAACCGGCTACGTCGTGGCACCACCGGCCCTCACGGCCGAATTGCGCAAGGTGCACCAATACGTCAACTTCTGCGGCGTGACGCCATTGCAGTTCGCCTTGGCCGACTTCATGGCCGACCACCCGGAACACGTGGACGAGTTGCCAGCCTTCTACCAGGCCAAGCGAGATCTGTTCTGCGACCTTTTGGCGCCGTCACGTTTGAACTTTACCCGTGTGACCGGTACCTACTTCCAATTGGTGGATTACTCACACATTCGTCCGGACCTGGATGACGTGGCCATGTCCCTGTGGATGACCCGCGAACACGGCGTGGCGACCATTCCTGTCTCGGTGTTCTACCAGACCCCACCCCAAGGCCAGCGCCTGGTGCGCCTGTGCTTTGCCAAACGCGAGGAGACGCTGCGCCAAGCGGCCGAAAAACTATGCGTGATCTGAGCGCTTTACCCAACCTGAACATCGCCTTGGTCCAGACGGGCCTGGCCTGGCATGACCGCCAGGCTAACCTTGAGCATTTCGAGCTGCTGCTGGAGCAGGCCCGGGGCGCTGACCTGATCGTGTTGCCGGAGATGTTCACCACCGGTTTTTCCATGGAGTCGGCCACGCTGGCCGAGCCGGAGCACGGCCCGACCCACCGCTGGCTCCAGGCCCAGGCGGCGAAGTACAACGCGGTCATTACCGGCAGTGTGATCATCCAGGCCGCCGACGGCAGCCACCGCAACCGCCTGCTGTGGGCGCGGCCAGATGGCGAAGTGTTGCACTACGACAAGCGCCACCTGTTTCGTATGGCCGGTGAGCACAATCACTACACCCCCGGCGAGCGCCAGGTGCAGTTCGAATTGAAGGGTTGGCGCATACGCCCGCTGATTTGCTACGACCTGCGCTTCCCGGTGTGGAGCCGCGATGCCCAGGACACCGACCTGTTGTTGTACACCGCCAACTGGCCGGGCGCGCGGCGTTTGCATTGGAACCGTCTGTTGCCGGCGCGGGCCATCGAGAATCTGTGTTACGTGGCCGCGGTGAATCGGGTCGGCACCGACGGCAAAGGGTTCGCCTACACCGGTGACAGCCAAGTGTTGGACTTTCAGGGCGAGACGCTACTGAGTGCGGGGGAGGCGGATGGGGTGTTTCAGGTGTGTCTGGATGCGGCGGAGCTGGCGGCGTATCGCACACGGTTTCCGGCGAACCTGGATGCCGATACTTTTGAGTTTGTCTGACAGACCGTTTTCGCGAGCAAGCCCGCTCCCACATTCGACCGTGTTTATCCTGACTGAACGCGGTCGAATGTGGGAGCGGGCTTGCTCGCGAAGAGGCCATAACTATGACTAAACCCCTCAAGCAAAAAGGCCCCTGGACTCACACCCAGGGGCCTTTCACATTTCAGCAGTCGTTACGCCGCTTTGGCTTCCTGCTGGCTCAACGAACGGTTCAACGCACTGAACAGCGCCTTGAAGCTAGCCGTGGTGATGTTTTCATCAATACCCACGCCATGTACTGGACGCTCACCGTTCACGCGCAGCTCAATGTAGGCCGCTGCCTTGGCATTGGTGCCCGCGCCAATGGCATGTTCGTTGTAGTCCATGATCTCCACGCCAATCGGCAGGCCGGCTACCAGGGCTTCCAGTGCACCGTTGCCTTTGCCTTTCCAGTGCAGGTTGGTCTCGCCCTGGCCCTTGCCGGAGACTTCAACCTCGACAAAGCTGTTGCCGTTTTCTTCCTGCAGGCGATGGCTGACCAGCGCGTACGGGGTGTTGGCTTGCAGGTATTCACGCTGCAGCAAGGCGTAGATCTGCGGTGCGGTCATTTCCAGGCCCACGCGGTCGGTTTCGGCCTGCACAACCTGGCTGAACTCGATCTGCATGCGGCGCGGCAAGCTGATGTCGTATTCCTGCTCCAGCAGGTAGGCGATGCCGCCTTTGCCCGACTGGCTATTCACACGAATCACTGCCTCATAGCTGCGACCGATATCGGCCGGGTCGATTGGCAAGTACGGCACTTCCCACAGGGCGTCGTCTTTCTGCTGGGTGAAGCCCTTGCGGATTGCGTCCTGGTGGGAACCGGAGAAGGCGGTGTGTACCAGATCGCCTACGTAAGGGTGGCGTGGGTGTACCTGGATCTGGTTGCACTCCTCGACGACTTTGCGCACGCCATCGATGTCGGAGAAGTCCAGCTGCGGGTCCAGGCCCTGGGTGTACATGTTCAGTGCCACGGTAACCAGGTCGACGTTACCGGTGCGCTCGCCGTTGCCGAACAGGCAGCCTTCGACACGGTCGGCGCCAGCCATCAGGCCCAGCTCGGTGGCGGCTACGCCAGTACCACGGTCGTTGTGGGTGTGCAGGCTGATGATTACGCTGTCACGACGGTTGATATGACGACCGAACCACTCGATCTGGTCGGCATAGATGTTCGGCGTGGCGCACTCAACGGTGGCAGGCAGGTTGAGGATCATCTTGTGCTCAGGCGTCGGGTTCCACACCTCGATCACCGCGTCACAGACTTCCTTGGCGAATTCCAGTTCAGTGGCGCTGAAGGTCTCCGGGGAGTATTCGAAGGTCCACTGGGTTTCCGGCTGCTGGGCGGCGTATTTGACGAACAGCTTGGCAGCATTGACCGCGATGGCCTTGATGCCGTCCTTGTCCTGGTTGAACACGATACGGCGGAACGAAGGAGAGGTCGCGTTGTACAAGTGCACGATGGCTTTCTTGGCGCCGCGCAGGGATTCGAAGGTGCGTGCGATCAGGTCTTCACGGCCCTGGGTCAGCACCTGGATGGTGGTGTCCTCAGGGATGTGGCCGTCTTCGATCAGGGTGCGTACAAAGTCGAAGTCGGTCTGCGACGCGGCCGGGAACGACGCCTCGATTTCCTTCACGCCAACGGCGACCAGGGTCTTCCAGAAACGCAGTTTTTTCACCGCATCCATCGGTTCGATCAGCGACTGGTTGCCATCACGCAAGTCGGAGCTGCACCAGATCGGCGCGGTGGTGATGGTTTTCGAAGGCCAGGTACGGTCCGGGATATCGATGGTCGGAAACGCGCGGTACTTCGAAGACGGGTCTTTGAGCATGCTCATCGGGAAATCCTTTGCTGTAGGGGCCGAGAAAAGGCGGCCTGCCGTAAAACTGTTATTGGGGATAAAACGGGGGGCGAGGCAGATCGATTCAGCCTGGCAGTCGTGCGCTGACAAGGCACAGGCTGCGGTGCTGACGAAGCTGAATGAGGGTGTGAGAGGTTTTCATGGGCTCAACCCTAACCGGGGCGAGAAAGGATGGCAAGCGCAGTGGGAAAATTAAGATAAATTCTCTATTTTAAGTTTTATTCGATTTTAAATTGCGCATTTTGTTTTTTGTTGAGCGTTTTGTTGTTGTATGTTTTGAGCTTTCGCAATTGTGAAAGCACAGGCTACGGCCTTGTGACCGCAGCCTGTCGTCCATGAGTTAGTGAGTGATGCCATCGATGTTGTAGTCGATGTGGAGATCACCCAGCGGCTCTATGATATTGCTGCCTTTCAGTATCTTGATGGAAGGTGCGGCTGTGTGGGGTGGGTGGCAAACCAGGCTGGACGAACTTTTTGCCGCAGGCGACAGCGAAATCCCGATGCCCTTTGTCAGCTCTGCGACGCCAGGTACGTTGTCGTAGGTGTTCATGTGGGCTTTGCCAAACAGTGCTACGAATTTTTCCCCGATCGGCGTTTGGTCGATGATGCGCGTCGCCATATAGTTGGTCTCCTTGAGACGATGGGGCCAGGACTGATAGTTGCCCGACCTAGAGCGAAGGTTGTCGGCATGCATCGTCAACTCCCTGTGCTCAAGACCGATAACTTTGATGCCATGTGCATCGGCCGCTTTGATCACGTCAAGTGTCGTTGGGCTGTTTGATTTGAAAGCTGAATCGTATTGACGCGGATACGCGTAGATTGCGTCGGCCTGTGTGTAGGCGCTGGAGCCGAACCCGGGAGCGCCTTGAAGGAACTGCGCGTTTTCCAGGTAGATGACGGTCACACCATTGTTTTTGAAGGTCTGCATCTGATCAATCAAGAACTGATAACCGACAGGTTCATGGTGAACCTCGCCAAGTACCAGCCCGCGAACCCCTGGCTGAGCCAGCACGTCGTTGATTGCACTTTTAGGCGTGGCGTTAATCCCTACCGACGAGATCTGAGGCCTGGCAGGCAGCGGGCGGGCGTAGAAGTCATCCATGTCTCGGATGAACCAGCGTCTTAGCCGACCGGTCGTGGCCGCGTCGCCATTGAAGTCATGAACGCCCTTTCCGGTAATGACCCTGTCCATGTATTCATCAGTGGGGGGGGTGGTTCTTGCTCTGTGGCGTTTTCCGCCAGGCAGATTGTTAAGCCGCCACTCGCCATTGCCCGCCGATTGCAACGATGCCTTAATCCTGCTGCCCTTCGCAGCAGTCAACGGCACATTGGGATCAATGATATTGACCTGCCCGTTGCGTGCGTGAAATGCCGAGTCGATCTGATAGACCCTGTTGCTGCCTGTGCCATCGGTAAAGCGTACGTAGAAGTTATCGCCGACATTGTAGGTGCCGTCTGGCCGCAGCGGGCGGCCCAGGATGACCGTGTTCGGCACGGCATACGCGCTCAGGTCACGGCCAGTGCTGGCGACGGTATCCGAGGTGGAAGTGACGGGCGCGAGAGTGCGCGTGCTGGTCGAGGTTGTCGCGGCTGGCGGGCTGTTTGTGGCTATGGTCCGGGGCGTGGGTTCAATGGCGCGCAAGGGGGCTTTGGCCACTGGCCTTAGCGGTGTGGTTCGAACCATAGGAATACTCGCCCCGACCGTGGCGAAGTCCGCATAGATCGCCCGACCCAGCGCAGGGTTTTTGATCAGTTTGGGCAAGAGATTCGCATTGGCGCGTAACGCTGTCACCCCGGCCTTGCCCAGGCGTACCGCGGTGGAAACCCCCTTGCCGACCACTGGCAACAGGTCCAGAAAGATTGACGCGACCTCAATGCCGAACTGAACCTTGTTGTGCAGTGACTGCGACGCCACTTCGGCACTGCTGATGGATTGGTGGTCGGCCTTGTCCCGCAGCAACTGTACCTGTTGCTCGTACAGCGCATCCTGGTAGTTGCCCGTCATGGGCGTGAGGGTGGAGGTGTCACCTGTGAGCTTGAGCGTCTTGACGAGCACGTCATAGGCCGCGACCGGGTTGGTGCCCAAGCCTATGGCGTTTTGTTGGATGGCTTCTTTTGCTTTGACGACATCATCCCTGGCGACCGCAGACTTGAGGTTTCTGGTGTAAATCCGCCACTCGTTTTTATCGAGCAGGGCATTGAGTGCTTCCTGGCTTGCTACCTCGCGAAAGGTGATTCCATCGGGGGCATCTGGCGTGTAGAGCACCCGCTCCGGGTCCTTGCTGTTGCCGATCACCATGACGCCCTGCACCGGCAGGCCACGCTGGACAAGGGCTTGGGTGACGATGGTTTCGCCGTCGACCTGCGGCCGCCCGGCGGGGTCGGGGTGCTCCAGTATGGCGGCAACCCATTGCGCGCCACGCTTGGTGGTCTTGTCGTTTTTGGCTTCTGCCTTGTAGGCAGCGGGGTCGAGTTCTGCGAGAAAAGCTTCTTTGGCCATCAGGTCGGCCTGGCTGGTTTTCCAGGCGTCGCGTCTCTCTGCTGCCAGGCCTGACACGGCGTCGGTGGCCAGTTCTTTGTTCAGCAGGCGGGTGTATTCGCCACCGACGTCGGCGGTGTTGACCAGGGCCTTGAGTTGGTCGGTGTCCAGTACCACAGGCTTGCCGTCAGTGCCGAGCACCGGTTTGCCCTGTTTGTCGGTCAATGCCAGGTGAAAGGTGGTTTGGGTGAAGGTAGCGCTTTCGCCAGCCGGGAATGCGGTGGGGTTTTTCAGGGCTAGGTCGGTCAGCGACAGGCGGGTGGTCTTTTCGAGCGGGGTGTGGCTGCTGCTTTTTCGGCCGTTGTTTATGTGGGTCCTGGTGCGCGCCCGAACCATCAGTTGATCGGCATCCACCTGTGCGTTGGGGTATTGCTTGTGAAGGGCCTCGTTGATCGTGTCCCGGGCGAAGGTGCCCAGGGTGGGGATTTTTTCCAGCAATGGCACCAGTGCGGCGGCGCTTTTTTCTTGGGCTTGCTCCAGGTGGGCAAAGACGGCCTCCTGAGCCGGGCTGAGGTTTTTCAGCCACTCAGGTTGTAGCTTGTCCGCGAGCTTGCTGTTACGCGCCAGCAGGGCGTTGCTAGCGTCAAGCAAGTAGGACCAGTCGGCGGCGACGTCGATGGTGGTTGAGCTCAGAGGGTTCTCGGCCAGGCTCGCCTCGACTTCGGCCTGCTGACGTTTGAGCATCCAGGGAATCCCTTCGGCCAGTACATCCCCGTCCAGCGGCGCGACACTGTGCATCAGGTCTTCCCCGGTGGGTGGCTCGGCTCGGGTTTGCAACGATAGGGGCAAGGTCTGCAGCAGCAGATCGGCGTTTATCCCGCCGTCATCGAGGCGTTTAGCCAAGGCCTGGCGGGCCTGGGCTGGGGTGGCAAATTCCTCGAACCCCTCACCAGGGGTATACAGCACGACCGGACCGTGGGTGTCGTCGAGCGCCAGGGATTTGCCTTTGGGCCACGGTGGTGGCGTGGCAAAGGACCCATCGGTCTGGGTGATCAGAAAGGTACCGGCCAGCAGCGCGCCGCGTTCGGTGCCGTCGTCGATCGTGAGCGGGTAGACGCCCGGGCGCGTGCCATCTGGAAAGTTTTTTTCCCGTTCGGCCAGGGTGGGGTGTTGCAGTGCGTTATCGATCAGGGTCTTGCTGGTGGGGCTTAGGGTGCCATCGGCTGCGCGCAGTGCGGCGAGTGTCGACAGTTGTTGTTTGTGCAGGGCCAACAGCTGGTTCTGCGGTGAGTTCAGGTTTTTTGGGTTGAGCTCGGTCGGGCGCGGCGTGGTCCAGAATTCTTGCAGTGTTGCCGGGTACTGAGTGGCGATGGCCCTGGCGAGCGACAGTAACGAGCCTGAGGTGGCAGCAGGGATAGTGCTGCCGGTAGGCGCCTGGCGGACGATGAATTCGCTGCGTATGTTGCGCTCGTTGTGTAGAAGTTTATTGGGGTTGGCCTGGATGGCCTGAATCATTCGGTGCAAAGCCTTCATCAAGGGTTCGCTAGAGACTAGGGTTTCGCTGTTGCCCTCGCTGCGGTAGCGGTTAAACGACAGGGTTTCAGCATTCAATGGTCTGACTTCTGGAAACGCCTGCTCAAGTTGAGCTTGGATAAAGGCTTTAAAGCTGGGCTGTTGGCTGTGCAGGCGTTGCATGGCAAGGGTGAGGTCGTCGTGTTGCGCGATGAAGGCTTGCTGATCAGTGACCTTGAATGCCTTCGCGAGGCCGGGGTATTTCACTGTGGCCGGTGCAATGCCTGCCGATGAGGGAAGCGGTGGCGTATCCGGTGCGTAAGTCGAGGGGCTTGTGGTGACCGCCGGCGGGGTGTCAACGGCGCCGGGTGTTTGTATCGGGGGGGCAGGGGGAGTGCGAGGTATAGAGAGGGATTGGTGCATCAGGGCATGGCCGAGTGCAAACATATGAAGACCTCATAAGGCAGTTTCGATTGTGGTCGTTACGCTCCCTGTAAGTCTTCAGATGGGTGAGTCGTCAATGAGGGTTGGTTCCCGAGGCAAATGTAAGGAAAGACACGGCACAGCATCGATACCGTGCCTGTCGCGCGGGCATCAGGGCTGGAAGGCGCCGATAAAGATTGCCGGGTCGACCCGAGCATCATTGAGGCTGACGTTCCAGTGCATATGCGGCCCGGTTGCGCGTCCCGTGGCGCCGACTTTGCCCACTACTGCGCCCCGTGTGAGTTGATCGCCAACTTTCACATCGATCTTCGACATATGGCAGAACATGCTGATGAAACCCTGGCCGTGATCGACGAAGACGGTGTTGCCGTTGAAGAAGTAATTGCCTACCAGGATTACTTTACCGTTCGCTGGCGTCTTGATGGGCGTACCGGCCGGTACGGCGAAATCCAGGCCTGAATGCGGGTTGCGCTCCTCTCCATTGAAGAAGCGGCGCACACCGAACTTGCTCGACAGCGGCCCGTTCACCGGTTTGTCCAATACCAGGTTGCTCGGCAGGTTTGGGCTGAAGCTGCGGTAAGCCTTGATCTGCACAGCCAGCTCCGACTCGATGCGCTTGAGCTGGGCGGGGGCAGGGTTGACCTGGCTTTTGTTTTTCAAGGTGATGCGCTGTTCCGGGTACTTCTTGTAGCCGACGATAAACGGCAGGCTGCGCCCGCCACTGGTGATGCGCTCGTTGCCTGGCTTGACGGTCAGTGGGATACCGACAATCGCCAGCCAGTTGTCCTGTTCTTTCACCACCAGCACGGGCTTGCCCTGGTAGGTGGCTTTTGGCGCAACCGCCCAAGGGCCCAGTTCGACCACGGCAACACCACCCGGCACCGGTTTGTTCAGGGTGCGGGTGATGTAGCTGTCGGCGTGGGCGTTAAAGGCGAGGCACAGCAGCATCAACAGGCTAAAGAGACGAGGCATCAATTAATCCAATAACGAAAGGGTGACGGGTGTGAGGTGGTTGTCTTCCACCCTCACTTGCAATTGGCCTTCACCCAGGCGCGCAGTCAGGCGCTGGCCGGTGTGGGTCTGCGCGGCATTGCGTATGGCCTGGCCACGCTCATCCAGCAGGATGCTGTAGCCGCGGCCCAGGGTTGCCAGCGGGCTGACCACCTGCAACGTCTGCACCTGGCTCTGCAGTTGCAGGCGCCGTGCCTTGAGGCCTTCGCGCATGGCGCGGGGCAGGCGTTCGGCGAGGCTCTCCAGGCGCTGGCGCAGCAGGGCCAGTTGGCGACCGGGGTGCTGGCCGGCGAGGCGGGTTTCCAGGCGGATCAGGCGTTCACGACGGGTATTGAGGCTGCGTTCGAAAGCGCGGCGCAGTCGCATGTCCAAATCGTCGAGGCGCTGGGCCTGCTGGCGCAGACGTTCGCCGGGGTGACGCAGGCGTCGGGCCATGCCTTCCAGGCGCAAGCGGTCATGGCTCAGGCGGTTGCGCATCAACATCACCAGGCGCCGATGCAGGTTTTCAACCTGGCGGACCAGGTGGCTGGCGTCTGGCGCGAGCAATTCGGCTGCGGCGGACGGCGTTGGAGCACGCACGTCGGCGACGAAATCGCTGATGGACACATCGGTTTCATGGCCCACGGCGCTGACGATCGGTGTGACGCAAGCGTCCACCGCCCGAGCCACGGCTTCTTCGTTGAAGCACCACAGGTCTTCCAGCGAACCACCGCCACGGGCCAGGATCAGCGCGTCAAAGCCACGGGCATCGGCCAGTTTCAGCGCTCGTACAATCTGCGGGATCGCTTCGCGGCCTTGCACGGCGGTGGGGATCAGCGTCAGTTCAACGTTCGGCGCCCGACGCCTGAACACGCTGATGATGTCGCGGATCACCGCGCCCGTTGGCGAACTGATGATGCCAATGCGCCGAGGGTGGGCGGGCAACGGCACTTTGCGGTCGGCACTGAACAGGCCTTCGGCGCTGAGTTTTTCTTTCAGTGCATCGAAGGCCAAACGCAGCGCACCATCACCCGCGGGTTCGACGGTGTCGAGAATCAACTGGTAGTCACCACGGCCTTCAAACAGCGAGACCTTGCCCCGCACTTTCACCGCCAGGCCATCCTTCAGCGCCTGGCGCACACGCGCAGCGTTGTTGCGAAAGAGGGCGCAACGCACCTGGGCGCCGCTGTCCTTGAGGGTGAAGTACACATGGCCGGAGGCCGGGCGGGCGAGGTTGGAGATCTCGCCTTCAACCCAGATATTGGTGAACACGTCTTCCAGCAACACCCGCGCACGGCCGTTGAGCTGGCTGACAGTCAGGACTTCGCGGTCCAGGCCCAGACGGGCAAAGGGATCTTTAATCATGGGCGGCAGTTTATAGGCATTCGTGCAGGGTTTGGCAGAATTGCTCCACCAGCGCGCTGGGCGTTTGCTGACAGGCCAGGGCCACAGTGCTTATGCAGTCCGGGTCAGCCAGGGGTAAAAAACGCACGCCGGAAGGAGAAATGTCCTGCATGGATTTTGGTAACAAGGCAATACCGAAGCCCGCCTGGATCAGTTGCAGTTGGGTGGTCTTGCGCGACATCACCCGCGCCGACTTGGGGAAAAATCCCGCGCGCATGCACAACTCTGCCGACAGATAACTCAGGCCGCCGCGCTGTGGATGCGGGATGGAGATAAACGCGTCGTCCTTGAGCTGTTCCAGCGCTACGGGGGTATTGCGGGCCGCCAAAGGGTGATCCGGCGGCACCGCCAGCAACAATTGCTCGCTATATAAAGGCACTACCCGGACGCCTTCGCGCTGGCGCAATACCGGCAAGCGCAATAGCCCAACTTCCAGGCGACCATCGGCAATTTCTTCCAACTGCGCTTCGGAGGACAGTTTGACGATATCCATCGATACACCAGGGCAGCGCTCCAGCCAGGTACTGATGCCCTGCAGCAATGGGCCACTCATCGGCACGGTACTCGAATGGCTCAGGCGCAGGGTGCCCAGTTGGCCGTTGCCCACTTGCGTGGCCATCTCGCTGGCCTTGAGCAGTTCGCCCAGAAGGTTACGCGCCCTGGGGTAAAAGGCCTCACCGGCCGCCGTCAGCCGGGGCTGGCGCGCGGTGCGTTCGAACAGCGGGGTTTGCAGCTGGATCTCCAGTTCCTTGATCTGCCGGCTCAGGGCTGATTGCGCCACAAACAGGCGCTCGGCAGCGGCGCTGAAGCTGCCGCTGTCGGCGATTTCGACGAAGTAGCGCAGTTGGCGGGTTGAAATCACGCGTCATGCCTTTTAGAGATGGGTGAAGGGCGTTGAAGATATTAGTCGCAACCCTCGCCGATGGCTAAAGTGAAGGCCATCTCTTTAAAGGAATAACCCATGAGCCCGGTTGAGCTGATGAGCCAGTGGTCGTTTGGCGGTGTGCAGTGGCTGGTGATCGGCCTGGGCGTGGCGGTGGCGTATATCGTGTTTGGCATCGCAGGCTTTGGTACGGCGCTGGTGGCGGGGCCGGTGCTGATCCTGTTTATGCCGTTGTCGAAGATCATTGCGCTGTTGGTGCTGCTGGATTTTGTCGCGGCGTTTGGCGGCCTGCTGCAAACGCGGCGCGATGTGAACAAGTCGGAGCTGCTGCGCTTGCTGCCGTGCATGGCCATAGGTTGCACTTTGGGCGTGGTGTTTTTGCTCAACCTGCATTCGGACTTGTTGCTGCTGCTGATGGGGCTGTTTATCAGCGCCTATGCGATCTATAGCTTGACGGTAAAGGCGCGGCCGACGCAGTTGGCGGCGGGTTGGTCGGTGCCCATGGGTACCGTGGGCGGGTTGTTTGGTGCACTGTTTGGCAGTGGCGGCTTTTTATATGCGATCTATCTGAACAGCCGTTTGCCCAAAGACGCGGCGCGCGCCACCCAGAGTGCGTTGATCAGTTGCAGCACGGTGGTGCGCCTGAGCCTGTTCCTGATTGCCGGGGTGTATGCGGATTTGCCGCTGTTGATGTTGGCGGTGTGCCTGTTGCCAGCGATGGTATTGGGGTTGTGGTGTGGGCGCAGGTTGACCATGCGCATGTCGCGGGAGGCGTTTGTGCGGTTGGTGACCTGGTTGGTGCTGGCCAGTGGGCTTGCGTTGATTGGGCGGTATTTGAGTGCTTGACCGGATTGTTTCAGGGATTAAGCTGCCAGCCTTTAGGGCCTCATCGGGGGCAAGCCCCCTCCCACACTTGAAAGCATTCACAATTCAACGGTGGGAGGGGGCTTGCCCCCGATGGCGTCAGCAGCCACACCGCAGGACTCCCATGAACTCCCAAAGCATCCTTGTCCCCAAAATCTCCACCTTGCCCGTCCACGAACCCCGCGCCCGGGCCATCGTGCGCTGGCTGGTGCGCAAGAACATCATCAAGGAAGAACTCACCACCTGCGGTCGCACCGGCAATCGCATGGGTTACGCCCTGGCCGATGGCGCCCGCGCCGTGGTGCTGCACCCCGAAGCGCTGCCGTTCAACGAACCGGTCAATGGCCTGGAGATCATCTACAAACGCTGCATCTACACCCCGGCCAAGGGTTTTCTCGAAGAAGCCGGCTGCCCGGAATGCCGCAAGGAAGTCGGCGAAGCGCTGTTCGAAAGCCTGGAAGACTGGATGCCCGGCCACACCGACAACTTCACCTGCCCGCTGTGTGGGCACGAAGATGACATCAACGGGTTTCTATTCCTGCAGGAATGCGGGTTTTCCAACCTGGGATTCATCTTCAACAATTGGGCGGAGGCGGGGTTCAAGCAGAGCTTTATCGACGAATTCGCCGATTGGCTGGACCAGAAGATGAGTTGGGTCAAAGTCGAGTTGTAACCCATCTTGTAGGAGCGAGCTTGCTCGCGAAAATCGTCAACGATAACGCGGGCAGTCAGGTTCAACGCGGTGACCTTGGGTTTTTCGCGAGCAAGCTCGCTCCTACAGAAAAGCCGCAAGGGTTCCCCATCTATCAGTATTCCCAAATATGTCAGAGTTTTACATTGAGCCAGACGGGGTGCATGTATATAATGGCGCGCTTCCATTTTCCCGCTCGGGAGCCCCCGCGATGCTGCGTATCAGCCAAGAAGCTCTGACATTCGACGACATTCTCCTAGTGCCCGGTTATTCCGAGGTGCTTCCTAACGAAGTCAGTCTCAAGACCCGCCTAACCCGTGGCATCGAGCTGAATATTCCACTGGTTTCCGCTGCCATGGACACCGTCACTGAAGCCCGTTTGGCAATCGCCATGGCTCAGGAAGGCGGCATCGGCATCATCCACAAGAACATGACTATCGAGCAGCAAGCTGCCGAAGTGCGCAAGGTCAAGCGCTACGAAGCGGGTGTGGTCAAAGACCCCATCACCATCGAAGCCGACGCCACCGTGCGTGACCTGTTCGACCTGACCCGCCTGCACAACATCTCCGGTGTACCCGTGCTGCATGATGGCGACCTGGTCGGCATCGTCACTTCCCGTGACGTGCGTTTCGAAAACCGTCTTGAAGTCACCGTCCGTGAAGTGATGACGCCTAAAGAGCGTCTGGTCACTGTCAAGGAAGGCGCCGACAAGAACGACGTACGCGAATTGCTGCACAAGCACCGTATCGAGCGCGTGCTGATCGTCGACGACAAATTCGCCCTTAAAGGCATGATGACCGTCAACGACATCGAAAAAGCCAAGGCTTACCCGCTGGCCAGCAAGGATGACCAAGGTCGTCTGCGCGTTGGCGCTGCCGTCGGTACCGGTAAAGACACCGGCGACCGCGTAGCCGCGCTGGTGGCTGCTGGTGTTGACGTGGTGGTGGTCGACACTGCCCACGGTCACTCCAAAGGCGTGATCGACCGCGTACGTTGGGTCAAGCAGAACTTCCCTGAAGTCCAAGTGATCGGCGGCAACATTGCCACCGGCGCCGCTGCCAAGGCCCTGGCCGAAGCGGGCGCAGACGCCGTCAAGGTCGGTATCGGCCCAGGTTCGATCTGCACCACCCGTATCGTCGCCGGTGTAGGCGTGCCGCAAATCAGCGCCATCGCCAACGTCGCCGCTGCCCTTGAAGGCACGGGCGTACCGTTGATCGCCGACGGCGGCATCCGTTTCTCCGGTGACCTGTCCAAGGCCATCGTTGCCGGTGCTTCCTGCGTGATGATGGGCTCGATGTTCGCCGGTACCGAAGAAGCGCCAGGCGAGATCGAACTGTTCCAGGGCCGTTCCTACAAGGCTTACCGTGGCATGGGTTCGCTGGGCGCCATGTCCCAGGCTCAAGGTTCTTCCGACCGTTACTTCCAGGACTCCTCGGCAGGCGCCGAGAAGCTCGTTCCGGAAGGCATCGAAGGCCGTGTGCCGTACAAGGGCACCCTGAGCGCCATCATCCATCAACTGATGGGCGGCCTGCGTTCCTCGATGGGCTACACCGGCAGCGCCGACATCGAAGAAATGCGCACCAAGCCAGAGTTCGTACGGATCACCGGCGCCGGCATGGCTGAATCCCATGTCCACGACGTGCAGATCACCAAGGAAGCGCCAAACTATCGCGTAGGTTGATGCTTTCTGCAAAACGTTAAGTAACCGGGGCTGTTCTTTCAGCCCCGAGTTGTTTCTGATTCATTAGACGAGACTGACTTCATGGCCCTCGACATTCACGCCCACCGCATCCTGATCCTCGACTTCGGTTCCCAGTACACCCAGCTGATCGCCCGCCGCGTGCGTGAAATCGGCGTGTACTGCGAACTGCATCCGTTCGACATGGATGACGAAGCGATCCGCGAATTCGCACCTAAAGGTGTCATCCTCGCCGGTGGCCCCGAGTCCGTGCACGAAGCCAACAGCCCGCGTTGCCCGCAAGCGGTATTCGACCTGGGCGTGCCCGTCTTCGGTATCTGCTACGGCATGCAGACCATGGCCGAGCAACTGGGCGGCAAGGTTGAAGGTTCCGAGCTGCGTGAATTCGGTTATGCCCGTGTCGACGTGGTCGGCAAGAGCCGCCTGCTGGACGGCATCGAAGACCACGTCGACGCCGACGGCCTGTTCGGCCTCGACGTGTGGATGAGCCACGGTGACAAGGTCACCAAGATGCCGGAAGACTTCCACATCCTGGCCAGCACCCCAAGCTGCCCGATCGCTGGCATGTTCAGCGACGAGCGTCGCTACTACGGCGTGCAGTTCCACCCGGAAGTGACCCACACCAAGCAAGGCGGGCGCATCCTGTCGCGCTTCATCCTCGACATCTGCGAGTGTGAAGCCCTGTGGACCCCATCAAAAATCGCTGAAGACGCCATCGCCCAGGTTCGCGCCCAGGTCGGCACCGACAACGTATTGCTGGGCCTGTCCGGCGGCGTTGACTCCTCCGTGGTAGCCGCCCTGCTGCACAAAGCCATTGGCGATCAACTGACCTGCGTCTTCGTCGACAACGGCCTGCTGCGCCTGCACGAAGGCGAGCAAGTGATGGCTATGTTCGCCGAGAACATGGGCGTCAAGGTGATCCGCGCCAACGCCGAGGACCAGTTCCTCAACAACCTGGCCGGCGAGTCCGACCCAGAGAAGAAGCGCAAGATCATCGGTCGCACCTTCATCGACGTATTCGATGCCCAGTCCAACAAACTGGACAACATCAAGTACCTCGCCCAGGGCACCATCTACCCTGACGTGATCGAGTCGGCTGGCGCCAAGAGCGGCAAGGCCCACGTGATCAAGTCCCACCACAACGTGGGTGGCCTGCCTGAGGAAATGAACCTCAAGCTGGTAGAACCGCTGCGCGAACTGTTCAAGGACGAAGTCCGCCGTCTGGGGCTGGAACTGGGCCTGCCGTACGACATGGTCTACCGCCACCCATTCCCAGGCCCGGGCCTGGGCGTGCGCATCCTGGGTGAAGTGAAGAAGGAATACGCCGACCTGCTGCGTCGCGCCGACCACATCTTCATCGAAGAACTGCGCAAAGCCGACTGGTACCACAAGGTCAGCCAGGCATTCGTAGTGTTCCAGCCGGTGAAATCCGTTGGCGTGGTAGGCGATGGTCGTCGTTATGCTTGGGTGGTTGCCCTGCGTGCCGTAGAGACCATCGACTTCATGACTGCCCGTTGGGCACACCTGCCGTACGAACTGCTGGAGACTGTCAGCGGCCGTATCATCAATGAGATCGAAGGCATTTCGCGCGTTACTTATGACGTGTCGAGCAAGCCGCCAGCGACGATTGAGTGGGAATGATCCTGCGCTAGCAGGTGAGTGCTGAACAACAAAACCCCGGCCTGGTGCCGGGGTTTTGCGTTTTTACGGCAGGCTACTTGGACAATGCTTAAACCTTGTCCATAATCGATTTTGAGCAAACCTACCTATTTCTAATTGTTTTTATGCGGCCCGAATCCATTTTTATGTTTTCTCTCCATTCCTAATCGTTTTTGAGCAGACCGACTGTGGTCATTCAGGAGCCCGCCATGATCGACCTTCCCGCAGATCCCATCGGCGCCGCCTGGCTCGCGCGCCGCTATGACACCATGGCGCTGGGAAGGCTGCCGGTGATGAGCCAGGTTGGCGGACGACGTGCAACACAAGTCACCGAAGGTTTTCGCCTCGAAACCTATCTGGACGCCATGCGACCGCTTTGCGAACCCGCAGCACACCTTCAGTTTCATTTACGCCATGAAATCCCTCACCTGGAATTTATGGCACGTCTCTTCGAACGGACCGGCCCGGCGTTTATCCAGGCCTGGATCATCGCCGAACCTACCGGACAATACGCCCGCCGAGGGGCGTTCCTGTACGAGTGGCTGACGGGTGACACCCTTGCTGTACCTGAGCGGCTGGGTGGCAATTATGTCGATGTGCTTGATGGCAACAAGCAGGTCGTGGCGTCGGTCGACCACGCGGTGAGGTCAACGCGTTGGCGCGTGATCGATAATCTCCCCGGTACTCGGAATTTCTGCCCGATGCTTGCCAAGACCGATGCAGTGGTTGCAGCCGCGGGCTTGGATGTCCCCGTTCTATTTGGAGAGCTGACGGCCGAGTTCGGAGAAGATTTGTTGGTGCGTGCGGCGGTCTGGATGACCTTGCGCGAAAGTAAGGCCAGCTTTGCTATTGAAGGTGAATCCGATCGCGTTAGTCGCGTGCAGCGTTTTGCCGATGTAATGGCGAGGCGCACGGGCCAGGGCGAAGTGCCTTTGAGCGATGGCGCGTTGGCAGAACTTCAGCAGGCGATCCTCGGTGAGAGGACCACCATCGAGCATTTTGGCATTCGACGTTCTCCCGTGTTTGTTGGTGAGACGGTGCGCTATCAGGAGGTGGTGCATTACGTCGCGCCGCCAGCGCAGGAGGTGCCTGCGATGCTAGAAGGCTTGCAAGTGTTCTTGGCGAGAACCGAAGGGCAATCGCCAGTGATGCGCAGTGCAGTGGCCGCGTTCGGCTTCGTCTACATTCACCCGCTCGCGGATGGCAATGGGCGTGTGCATCGGTTTCTGATCAACGATGTGTTGCGTCGTGATGGCGTGATTCCCGAGCCGGTAATATTGCCGATATCGGCGGTCATCACCGATGACAGTGGCGAGCGTCGCAGCTATGACCGTGTACTCGATCAGGTCTCCAAGCCTTTGATGCAAGCTGTGGGTGAGCAGGTTGCGTTTGAGCGTACACGCACCGCCTACCCGGATGGCATAACGTCCAATGTGGTTTTTAAAGGCGCGGACCTGGCCAGGCCCTTGTGGCGCTTTCCTGACTTGGGGGCTCATGTGGTGTTCATGTCGAATGTCATTGGCCGCACGTTGACCGAGCAGATGCGCGAGGAGTCGCGTTACCTGCGTAGCCATTCACGAGCGCGGGTGGCTTTGAAGGAGGTCGTGGAAATGCCGGATCAACAGGCAGACCGGTTACTGCGCTCTATCGAACAGAACAACGGTGAACTCAGTAATGCCTTGGCCAAGGAAATGCCAGTATTGGGTCGCCCAGGCATTTGGGACGCGATCAAAGATGCGGTCGCGTTGGTGTTTCAGGAAGAGGCTGCTGATAACGCGGTAATTGATCGATACCGTCCACAAAAACCAGCCAGATGAAGAAACCTTCAAAAGGTATACAGCCCGCCTGCACGCGGGCTTTTTTTTGCATTGAATTTGAAGTTGCGCAGTCCTGAAAACTCCCTACTCACCGCATTGACGGCTCACATGAAGAATAATACATTGTGTATACAAATATTATTCAATATGTAACCCTTTGAATCGAGTGGGATTAACATGCCTGTTTCAAGAAGAAGTGTACTGATCGGCGCCGGCGTGGGTGCAGGTGTTGTTGCCGCTGGCGGGGCTGCGTCGTTGTTGTCCGATGGGTTGCCTGCCGATCCGTCGTCGTTGCATCGCATCGCGTCGTTGCCTGCCGATGACGCTAGCCCAGGCTGGTTCCACACCAGCCGTCTGCGTCAGCCTAAGGCGCCGTTGATCGGTGATGCGAAAGCCCCGTGGGTAGTGGTCGGTGCAGGCTTTACCGGCCTGGCGGCGGCTCGCCAGCTGGCGCTGAATTTCCCGAATGACGAGATCATCCTGGTGGAAGCCCAGCAAGTCGGTTTCGGCACTTCCGGGCGTAACGCCGGTTTCCTCATCGACGTGCCCCACGACATCGGCGCGCCGGATTACATTGGCGACCAGACCATCGCCAAGCACGTGTTGGAATTGAACCAGCGCGGCCAGTCGATCCTGCGAGACCAAGTGCAAGAGCACAATATCGTTGATGCGCAACTGCGCCACTCGGGCAAGTACCAGGCCGCAGTGGAAGACAAGGGCATTGCGGTGCTCAACGCCTACCGTGGTGGCCTGGAAAAACTCGGCCAGCCCTGCGAGATCATCGAAGGCAATGAACTGCGGGACCACATCGGCACCTCGTTCTACCGCAAAGCGCTCTACACCCCAGGCACTATGCTGGTCCAGCCGTCGGCACTGGTGAAAGGCCTTGCCGACTCGCTGCCGGCCAACGTGAAGCTGTATGAAGACACGCCGATTACTGCAGTCGACTACGGCAGCAAAACCGTGCTGCACCACGCTACTGGACGCATCACCGCCGACAAGCTGATCCTGGCGAACAACGCGTTCGGTCAGTACTTCGGCTTCCTTGAAGGCCGCATGCTGCCGATCTTCACCTACGGCAGCCTGACCCGCCCACTGACGCCTGCCGAACAGGCCAGCATTGGCGGCAAGGAGTTCTGGGGTGTGATCCCGGCCGATCCGTTCGGTACCACATCGCGGCGTACCCACGATAACCGCATCCTGGTGCGCAACAGCTTCAGCTTCAACCCGGACGGCCGCGCCAAGCCTGGCTACCCGGAAAAAGTCCGCGCCGCGCATCGCCTGTCGTTTGAACGTCGCTTTGCGACCCTCAAAGACGTGCCGTTCGAACACACCTGGGGTGGCGGCCTGGCCATGACCCGCAACGGCGCGGGCTTCTTCGGTGAACTGCGTGAAAACGTCTACGGCGCACTGGGCTGCAACGGCCTGGGCACCGTGCGCGGCACCGCCACCGGCACGCTGTTGGCCAACTTGCTGGCGGGCAAGCGCGAAAGCCTCACCGACTACCTGTTGAGCGCACCGAAGCCGGCGTGGAATCCACCTCAGCCGCTGCTGTCGATCGGAGTGAATTTCACCCTGCGCAAAGGCCAGTCCGACGCCGGCCTGGAAGGCTGATCCAGGGCTCAATGCCTGGCAGGGCGATGCTCTGCCTGGCTTCTCTAAGGAGACTCGACATGTTCCGAAAACTCTCGATGTGCCTGTTGGCAGTGGCCTGCACGGGCGCAGCTTATGCCCACGATCACGCCGCCCACCAAAGCACGACCTACTCGGTTCCCAACCCGCTGCGCCCCGGTGCCAAGGCGCCGTACTGCGAAGCCCAACCCGAGACCACCGATGGCTGCACCTTCCACAGCGTGGCCGGTGGCACCTACAGCGCGCACCTTTCGGCAGGCCCTGGTGAACGTTGGGTCGCGATCCCTTCCGATGCCGATACGGTCAAGGTTCAGGCCCCGGCCGCACAAGGCCAGGGCTATCAAGTCATTGAGCTAAAACCCAACCCGGCGCAAAACGCCGACGCCACCGTGACCTTCGACAAGTTCAGCGGCGACGCCAAGCTGATCGAACGTCGCCGCATCACCGTCATGATCCACCCTGCTTAAAACAGCCCCGATGTTGGCGGTGGCGTGCCCTTGAGCTGCCATGCGCCAACCGCTGCGGCTTTCCAGTGACGCGGGTTGTGGTTGGCCACCGTGCGCGCATTGCGCCAGTGACGATCCAGGTTATGACTACGCCCCGTCGTAGACGCACCGCCCACATCAAATAACAACTCGGCGGCCTTCAGCGCCGACTCGGCGCCAATGTACTGCGCCTGCGCGGCATCGATAGCCGCCTGGTCGACAGACGCGGTGGTCAATCCCAGCGCCCACGCCCGATCAATTGACTGCGCCGCCCGCACCACCACCGCCTGGGCCGTGTAGGCACGGGCACTGATGTCGCCGATGCTCAATTCCACATAGGGGTCATCCACCGAGCGCGCTGCCGTGCTGTGCTTGATCGGCCGCGCATGGTCGCGGGCGAAGGCCACCGCGTCGTTCAACGCGTTCACCGCAATCCCGGCTTCAACGGCTGCCAGGAACAATTGCAGGAACGGCGTGACGATGGTACGCGTGCCGTCCTCCACTGTGCGGGTGCGGATTTCGCTGGCTTCAACCCGCACATTGTTCAAATGCGTGGTGCCGCTGGCGGTGAGGCGCTGGCCCATGGCGTCGAAGTCGTCCAGCAGCTCCAGGCCTTCGCGGCTGCGTGGCAGGATAAATGACACCGGCTGATCCTCATCGTCCAGCGCCACTGCGCTGACCCAATCGGCGTACAGCGAACCGGTGCTGTAGTACTTGCTGCCGTTGACGCGAAAGTGCTCGCCTTCGCGCACAATCCGCGCACTCACGGCACCGTTGGCGGCGCCGATTTCCCAACCGGCATTGCCGATCACCGCGCCCTCCAGGTAGCGCGCAAACCAGCGCTCGCGTTCCTGCTCGGCATCGTCGGTTTGCGAAGCCAGCAAGCCTTCGACAAATCCCAAGCCTGGGCGAAGGGCCTGGGCGACGTTGGAGTCTACCGAGGCGATGCGCACCAGCAAGCCGATCACATCCTCCACGCTGCCACCGGGGCCGCCGTATTGCGCGGGAATGCGTGTGGTGTAAATGCCCGCCTTGGCCAGGCTCGCCACCGCCTCGTAAGGCAGCTGGCGGTTGCGCTCGCGCTCGGCGGCGCCCTTGGCGATCTCGGGCAACAGCGCGTCGAGGCGGGCAGAGAGTTCGGTCACGGTACTCATGGTATTTCCTTAAAGTTGATCAATGGCGCGTGGCTTAAATCGCGATTTTCCACAGGCGTGATTCGTCGAACAGCAGTACGGCGCTTTCCGGCTCAAGCTCCGGCACCACCAGCGTCACGCCGGCCCCCGGCAAGCGTGGAACAGCACCGAGCAATCGGCGGGTGTAGTCGTGTTGGGGGTGGTTAAACAGGTCTTCGACGGCGGCGCTTTCCACCACTTGGCCCTGGCGCATTACCAGCACTTCGTCGCTGACATGGCGGATCACGCCGAGGTCGTGGGAGATAAACAGGTAGGCCAGGCCCAACTCGGCTTGCAGGTCGGCGAGCAGGTCCAGCACCTGGGCCTGCACCGACACGTCGAGGGCCGACACCGGCTCATCGCACACGATCACCTTGGGATTGCTGGCGATGGCACGGGCAATCGCCACGCGCTGGCGCTGACCGCCGGACAGTTGCAAGGGGCGACGGTTGGCGAGGTCGCCGGGCAGGCGCACCTGGCTCAACAGTTGTGCTACCCGCTCGGGCTGTTCGGTGGGCGCGACACCGGCTATATCGAGGGCGTCAGCGAGGATCTGACCGACGCTCCAGCGCGGGTCGAAAGAGCTCAGCGGGTCTTGGTAGATCACGCTGATCTCACTGCGCCGGGCGCGGCGATCTTTCTCCAGCGGCGCTTCGTTTGCGGTACCGGCCCACGGCTGGTCGAGGAACCGTACGCTGCCCGCATCCGGCTCTAACAAGCCCAAGGCGATACGCGCCACGGTGGATTTGCCCGAGCCCGACTCACCGACAATCCCCAGCGTGCGCCCGGCGTACAGGTCAAAACTCACGCCGTCCACCACTTGCCGCAACTGGCGGTCGGGGCCGATGTAACGTTTGCCCAGGTCTCGCGCCTGCAACAGCAACTCGCCGGTTGCCGGGCGAGACGCCACGGCTTGGCGCCCAGGCGTTAGCCGTGCACCCCGTGGATGTTCCGCCGGCACCGCGTCCAGCAACGAACGGGTATAGGGATGACGGGGATTGCGCAGCACCTGTTCCATGGGGCCTTGCTCCACCACTTCGCCATGGCGCAGCACCAAGACCTGGTCCGCCAGTTGGGCAACCACTGCAAGGTCATGGCTGATGATCAGCAGCGAATTGCCGCGGGCCTTGATGTCTTGCAGCACGCCGAGGATCTGCGCCTGTACTGTGGCATCCAGCGCAGTGGTGGGTTCGTCGGCGATCACCAAGCCTGGGTCAAGGGCCAAGGCGCTGGCGATCAACGCCCGTTGGCGCAGGCCGCCGGAGAGTTGGTCCGGGCGCTGCAAGGCACGCAGCTCGGGCTCGGGAACCCCGACCAATTGCAGTAACTCCAGCACGCGCTCGCGACGGCTGCGGCGGTCGCCCCAGCGATGGGTCTTGAGCACTTCGAGGATTTCCTTACCCACCGGGCGCAATGGGTCGAGGGACACCAGGGCGTCCTGCAATACAAACCCGACCTGACGGCCGCGCACGTCGCGCCACTGGCGTTGCGACAGGCTTAGCAAGTCCTGCCCGCCGTAGTTCAGGGTGCGTGCGCTCACTTGCGCGTTGGCGGCGGTAAGGCCGATCAGGCTACGGGCGGTGACGCTCTTGCCCGAGCCGGACTCGCCCACCAGCGCCAGGGTTTGCCCCGGTTCTAGCGTGAACGACAGGTTATGCACCACGCGCTTGCCGGCAAAATCGATGTTCAGTCCATCGACGATCAGACGTTTATCGCTCATGTCAGGCGACCCTCCAGGCGTTGTTGCAGGTAGCGGCCAGCTACCGTGGTCGAGAGCGTGGTCAGCACAATGAACAGCCCTGGGAAAAACGTCAGCCACCAGGCATTGGCGACAAAATCGCGGCCCATCGACAACATGGTTCCCCACTCCGGCGCAGGCGGTTTGGCGCCCAGGCCGAGAAAACTCAAGGCCGAGGCCCACACAATGGCCTGGCCGACGCCCATGGTCAGCGTGACGATCAGCGGGCGCATGGCATTGGGTAGCAACTGTCGGCGGATAATGCGCAGCGGTGGGTGACCGAGGGCGCGGGCGGCCTCGATATAGCCTGCGTTACGTACCGCCAGTACCTGCCCGCGTACCATGCGTGCATAACCGGGCGCGGCGCCGATGCCGGTGGCCACGATCAACGGGCCGATGCCGCTGCCGAAAATCGCCACGAACAACAGCGCCAGCACCAGACTGGGAAACGCGAACAAAATCTCCAAGAACCAGCCCACTGCACGGTCGGTGCGCGGGCCACCCAGGCCGCCGAGCAAGCCGAGCACAATCGCGATGCTCATGGCGATAAAGGTCGCGGCCACGCCGATAAACAGCGACTGGCGACTGCCATAAATCACCCGCGAGAAAATATCCCGGCCCGACTGATCGGTGCCAAACCAGTACGCCCAACTTGGCGCGTGGAAGGCTTCGCGGGGCACGATACGCAAGGGGTCGCTGTGGGCGAACCATTGCGGGAACAGTGCCGCCAATACCACGAAAATCAGGAAGCCCAAGGCCACCCAGGTGCCCACCCGCCAACGTCGCGGTTGGCGTTGCACACGCAGCGCCAGGGCCGGCGCTTCCAGCGTCAAATCAGTCATGCGGCAGGCTCCAGGCGAGGGTCGATCCAGTGGTACAACAGGTCTACCAACAGGTTGGCCACCACGTAACCGGCGGCGACCACCAGGCTGATGCCGATGGTCAACGGCAAGTCCTGTGCCTGTACGGCCTGGTAGAGCTGGCGGCCCAGGCCCTTGCGCGAGAAGATCACTTCGATCACCACCGCGCCGCTGATCAACGCGCCGATGGCCCAGCCCGACAGCGACAAACCCGGCAACACCGCGTGGCGCAACGCATGTTTGAAACGCACCGCCACATCGCTCAAACCGCGGGTACGGGCGGTGAGGATGAAGGGTTGGTCGAGGGTCAGTTCCAAGGATTCGCGGGTCACCTGGCCGATAAACCCCGCCAGCGGAATCGCCAGGGCCAGGGACGGCAATATCAGCGTGCGCCAGCCGTCACTGCCGGCAGGAGGGAACAGGCGCAGGCCGAACGCGAACACCGCCAGCAACAGGATGCCCAACCAGAAATTCGGCAAGGCGGCAGCGAGGGTTTCGGCCAGCGAGGCCAGGCGCCCCAGCCATTGCTGGCGCCCGGCGGTGAGCACGGTAAGGGCCAGCACCAGCAGCCACGCCAGGGCCAGGGATGCGAGGGTCAGTTGCAGGGTCGGCCCGGATTGCTCGGCGAGCACCTGGGTCACGGGTTGATGCTGGGAGTAGGACACCCCGAGGTCGCCCTGCACCAAGTGGCCGAGGTACACCAGGTATTGCACGCCGATGGGTTTATCCAGGCCGTATTCGCGGGTGGCTTCGGCGATGGTTTCCGGGGTGGGGTTGCCGCTGGCGCCACCGAGGATGGCCAACACCGGGTCGCCGGGCATCAGGCGCAGGGCAAAGAAGGTCAGGGTGGCCACCGCCCACAGCACCAGCAGGCCGCCGCCCAGGCGCAGCACGGCACGGCGGCCCAGGCGGGTAAAACGTTCGCGGCGCGGATGGGGCGCCGGGTTGCTCAACGGGATCGTGCTCATTTATTCACCCATGCGTCGTACAAGTAGGTCACCGCCAGCGAGCTTTCCAGGCGCACGCCCTGGGTGGTTTTGTAGATGCCCAGGCGTGTGCTTTGCGGGTAAGTAGTCAGTTGCAGGTAGTTCGCCGACGCGGTGGCTTGTGCCTGTCGGTACAGGGCTTTGCGTTGTTGCGGGTCTTGGGTGGCCAGGGCTTGTTGCAGCACATCGTCGAACGCCTTGTTGCTGAAACCCGCCGAGTTCTGGTGGTAGCCACCCACGCCAGCGGGTTGGATAAACGCGCTGCTGAAGATGATCCGCAGCACATCCGCCGAATTAGTGTTCCAGTAGCCAAGGTTTACGTCGTAGTCCCAATCGGCCTGGCGCTTGGTGGCTTGCACGTCGCTCATCTGGTCCATCACCAGTTCGAAGCCAGTCTCGCGGGTGGTGGCTTGCACCTGTTCCCACAGGGTCAATTCCGAGGGCGGCGCGCGGTTGCCGAGCGTCACCACCACTTGCAGGCGCTTACCGTTTTTGGTGCGGTAGCCGTCGGCGTCGCGGCCGGTCCAGCCGGCTTCATCAAGCAGGCGATTGGCGCGGGCGGGGTCGTAGTCTTGGGCGTGTTCGAAGTCTGGGCTGTAGAACGGCGTGGCGCTGCTCAGGGGCGCGCCGGCGCGAGGGAATTCGCCGAAGTACACGCTTTTGAGGGCGCCTTCGACGTCGGCGCTGCGCACAAAGGCTTCGCGCACCTTGAGGTCGTCGAATGGCGCACGGCGGGTGTTCAGCGTGCCGTTCGTAGGGTTGCCGGGGCGCTGGGCGATGATCAGCGACAGGTCCGGGTTGCGCCGTGCAGCCTCGTGGGATTCAGGTGGCAGGGCTTCGATCACGTCGACTTCACCGGCTTGCAGCGAAGCGAATCGCACCGAGGGCTCCTGGATGAACTTCCAGATAATCCGCTCCAGGTACGCGGGGCCCTGATGTTTGGCTGTGGGCGGCGCGGAGTTGTAGTCGGGGTTGCGCACCAGTTCAACCTGGTTCTGCCGGTCCCAGCGCACCACCTTGAACGGGCCGGTGCCCACCGGGCTTTCGCAATTCACGTCCCGTGGGCGGGCGAGGGCGGTGGGCGACTCGATACCCAGGAACGCCTGGGCCAGCACTTCAAGGAACGCGGCGTAGGGCGTGGCCAGGTGGACCACGGCGGTGTAGTCGTCAGGCGTATCGGTGCGCACGTATTGGCGCAGGTAACCGCCGGCAGTGCTCGACTGGGTTTTCGGGTTGGTCACGTGGTCGAGGTTGGCCTTCACCGCCTGCGCGTTGAACGGTGTGCCGTCGGTGAAGCGCACGTCGTTGCGCAGGTGGAAAGTGTAGGTCAGCCCATCCGGCGAGATTTCCCAACGGGTCGCCAGCCACGGGCCGATCTGCCCCTGGGCGTCCATCGACACCAGAGAGTCCAGGTACTGTTGGCCGACAAACACTTGCGGCATGTCACCGGCCACATGGGGGTCAAGGCAGGTGGGTTGGCGGTCGGTGGCGTAAATCAAGGTGCCGCCACTCACGGGCTGCGCGCTGCGTTGCGCCGTTGGGGCGCTGTGATCGCAGGCGGCCAGTAACAGGCTGCAACTGGCGGCACCGATGGCGCGATAAAGCCTGGAAGTACGTAATAGTTGCATGGGGGCAGGCGACCTCAAGTCCGGGGTAAGTTCCATTGCATGAGTTATGCCAAGGATATAACCCGCTAAAACCTGGAAGTCGTTGAATAAGCAGCGCTGATAACAATGCAAACTGCCCCGTCGATGTTGCCCTGGCAACAGTTGGCGTGAAATAAGCGTTTTAGGGTGTGATTGATTAAATCCTTAGTTTGCCTGTGGTTATGTGTCGTTAATTACGTATTTAAATGCCAGGTGTTCAGCGAGCAACAGTGCATGTGCAGTTAATCGACATTTCAGCACTCAATTGATGTGTTGTATCTGCTACAGCAGCGGAAATAACACTTGGCACATTGATGGCACGCTTACTGCTATAGGGAGTGTGCACCAGACTATTCCAATAGATGGTTTTAACTTCTATTCATTGGACACTCTGGAGTTATCCATGACCTTGCGTTCTACCTTAAAACCGGCCTTACGTTCGCGCTCCCTGCCGGTGGCTGTTTCTTTCGGCCTGGCCACGTTATTGGCCCACGGTGTGTTGTATGCAGCCGACACCAGCCTGCAAACCGTCGTGGTCAACGGCAAGGCGGAAACCGATGCCCAGTACGACAAAAAACGCCTGAGCAAGGTTGCCGGCGCCACCGCCGTGGTCGACAACAAGGAAGTCAACAAGGGCCGCGCGGCCACCGCCGAAGATGTGCTGGCGTATCAGCCAGGCGTCTACGCCCAAGCTACCAGCGGACAGAGCGCAGCGAAGATCTCGATTCGCGGCTCGGGCATCAACAGTTTTTACGGCGGTTACGCTCTGGGCATCAAATACCTGTACGACGGCATCCCCGTGAGCGGCCCCGGTGGTACCCAGGAAGATTTGCTCAACATGGCGGCAGTGGATCACACCGAAGTCCTCTCCGGCGCCAATGCGTTTGAATACAGCGCACTCACATTGGGTGGCGCCATTAATATGGTGACCAACAGTGGTTATACCGCGCCCGGCAATCGTATTCGTCTAGAGGCTGGTAGTTTCGGTTATAAGAAAGAACAGATCAGCACCGGCGGTGTCGTGGGCGATACCGATTACTATCTTTCCGTGCTGCATAACGAACGCAAGGGTTATCAGGATGACTCTGCTAACCACGGCAGCGATGTGGTGGGTAACTTCGGGCATATATTCAACGATAAGTGGGAAACCCGTTTTACTTTTCGTCATCGCGATGAAGATAATACTAACGCCAGTACCCTCACCAAGTATCAGATCAAACACGACCCCAAAGCCAATAACTACCGCTGGGTGCGTAAAAAACCGGGCACGACCTTGCTGGGCAGTACCACCACTTATACATTCGACGACAGTTCCAAACTTGAATTGGGCCTGGGCTATCACCACTACAAGTTGACCGATGGGCTGCACTATTACGCCAACCCTGGCGTGTGGGATTCCACCGACTTGTCCACTTCCCTGCGCTACCTGCGCAAGGGCGACTCATTCTTCGGCCTGCCCAGCGACACCACCCTAAGCTTCAGCAACACCGTGCTGATGCCCGGCGACGTGAAAATCCGCGACCCGCAAACTTGGCAGCAAGTGCAGCGGGTCAAGTTCAGCGGCTCTCGCGACACCGTGTTCGCCCTCGGCAACGAGCTGCAACTGACCGACCGCACCTGGTTGTCCACCGGCCTGTCGGCGGCCAACTCGGTGCGCAACGTGCGCGTCACCTACGCCACCGCGCCCAACACCAGCGAATTCCCCAGCGCCGTGCATTACGACGATTGGAACCTGGCGCCGCGCATCGGCCTGCGTTATGCGCTGACGCCGAGCATTCAGATCTTCGGTAACGTCAGCCGCTCCATCGACCCGCCGGTAACCTGGTATTACTCATCGGGCCCGGTGAGCAACCCCTACGTGCAAGACCTGCACGCGCAAAAAGCTAACACCGTGGAAGTCGGTATTCGGGGCAGCCAGGGCATTTTCGAGGGCAGCCTCACGGCCTATCGCTCGTGGATTCAGGGCGAGTTGCTATCGGCAGTGATCGCCAACGCCACAGCTACCTCCAACGAAATTGTATCCAACACCAACGCCTCGCCCACCATTCACCAAGGCATCGAATTCGGCCTGAGCACCAAACTGTGGGAAGGCACCGATGGCAGCACCATCAAGTGGCGCCAGGCCTACACCCTCAACGACTTCTACTTCCGTAACGACCAGACCTTCGGCGGCAACGACCTGCCAGGCCTGCCCGGCCAGGTCTACCAGGCCGCGTTGCTGTACCAGAACCCCAACGGTTTCTACGCCGACGTCAACCTCAACCACGCCTCCAGCTACTACGTGGACTTCGCCAACACCCTCAAGGCGCCGCAATACACCATCTTCGGCGCGAAGATCGGCTACGAGACCCCGAGCAAGCGCTGGAACGTGTTCCTCGACGCGAAAAACCTCACCAACAAGCACTACGTCACTGCGTCCAAAACCTCCTATGACCTCAAGGGCCAGGACTCGGACAACTTCTACGTAGGCGACGGTCTGGGCTTTACCACCGGCGTGCAATACAACTTCTAAGCGGAGCATGGATAAGCCAATGAGCTTGAAACCTCTACACGTCAACCTCTTCGAAATGAATTGCGTGAGCCACATCACCCATGGGCTGTGGACCCACCCGGATAACAATCGGCACCGGTTTAACGACCTGGATTACTGGATCGAACTGGCGCAATTGCTCGAACGCGGCGGCTTCGATGCGGTGTTCCTGGCCGACGTGATCGGCACCTACGATGCCTTTCGCAGTGGCCCCGAAACCGCGTTGCGCGAAGGTATGCAAATCCCCAGTAACGACCCGTTGATGGTGGTCTCGGCGATGGCGGCGGTCACTCGCAACCTGGGGTTTGGCGTGACGTTTTCCACCACCTACGAGCCACCGTTCGCCTTCGCACGGCGTATGAGCACCCTCGATCACCTGACCAAGGGCCGCATGGGTTGGAACATCGTCACCTCGTACCTGCCCAACGCCGCGCGCAATTTCGGCCACGACGGCGAAGTGGTCCACGACCGGCGCTACGAGATCGCCGACGAGTACCTGGACGTGCTGTACAAACTCTGGGAAGGCTCGTGGGACGACGACGCAGTGATCCAGGACCGCGAGCAACGGGTGTATACCGACCCGAGTAAGGTGCGCTACATCAATCACGAAGGTGAGCACTTCAAGGTCGCCGGCCCGCACCTGTGCCAACCGTCACGCCAGCGCACCCCGGTGCTGTTCCAGGCCACGGGGTCGCCGGCGGGCATCGAATTCGCCGGGCGCCATGCCGAAGTGGTGTTCACCGGCGGGCGCACCCACGACACCGTGCGTCGCAATATCGCGACCATGCGCGCCAAGGCCTTGGAACACGGGCGCGCAGCCAACAGCATCAAGTTTTTGGTGATGGCCTCGGTGATCGTCGCCGAAACGGAGGAGGAGGTGGCGCGCAAAGTCGAAAGTTATCGCGAACTGCTCAGCGTCGAAGGCTCTATGACACACTTCCAGCTGCCCATCGACCTGCTGGCGTACCCGCGTGACGAACTGATCGAGCAGGTGTTCCAGCGTGAACAGTTGCCGTCCTTGTCCCGCGACTACTTCCCGCCGGGCGAAACCGTGGGCCAGGCGCTGGATCGCATCGGCAGCCTCGACCAGGACTTCTTTTTCGTCGCCGGCACGCCTGCCGTGGTGTGCGACGAAATCGAAAAATGGCTGGACGAAGACGGTATCGACGGCATCAACCTGCGCCAGTTCCTGTCGTTTGAAACCGCGCGTGACTTCATCGACCTGGTGATCCCGGAACTGCGTCGACGCGGGCGGTTCCGCCAGGCGTATGATCCGGGCGAAACCTTGCGGGAACGGTTGTTTGGCAGCGGCGATGCGCGTTTGCCGGATGAGCATTTCGCCAGCCGCTACCGCGATGCTGAGGCGTTGAAGCGGCCGGCGGTGCCGTTGCGGTTCAAATAAGCAGGCGTGTCCAAGGCACCGTCCGGTGCCTTAGCGCCGCGCAATATCCGAAAAGTAAAATTTATCCAACGTATGCCGCGACTCGGTGTACTCGAACTGCCGCCCATCCTGCAAAAACGTCTGGTTGCTCACCACGATCACATGGCTTTGGCCATCGAGGTCGAGGTGTGCCTGGTCGTCCTTGCTGCGGGGCAGGGCTTCGATGGTGCGTTGGGCGTAGGCGATTTGCAGTTGCAACGTCTGTTCGATAAACGCGTAGATCGACTGCTCGGCAATGGCCTGGTCCAGCCCCGGAATCACCTCGGCGACGAAGTGGTTGATATCGAGGATCACCCGTTTGCCGCCGATGCGCCGCACCCGTTTGATGCGGGTGATCAGGGTGCCGGGTTCGGCTTCGATGTGTTGCAGCAATGAGCCTTCCAGTGGGAACTGGGTGAATTCGACTACTTCAGTGCGTACGTCATCGCCCAGGTCGGCGTGGGTTTCGTAAAAGCTCACGATGCCGCCCAGTTGGAACTCAATCGGGTTGGGGGACAGTACGAAGGTGCCCTTGCCGTGGATCTTTTGCGCGAACCCGCGCTCCTGCAACTGCTCGATGGCCCGACGTACGGTGCCTCGGCTGGCCTGGTAGCTGTCCATCAGTTCGGTTTCGGAGGGAAGGCGCGTGCCGCGTTGCAGGCGTTCGGTGGTGATGCTGGCAAGCAGATCCGTGTAGATCTGGTTGTATTTGCTCATGGGGATGGCTCTGTGCCTTGGCGTTCAGGCAGGAACCTTAGTGGCATGGGTGGGGTTTGTCCATTCGACGGGCAACCCACGCGTCCTACAGAAAATAAACTTTTTGTAACTCGTACAGACGAGTTGTTGCTTTAACTCGTCTGTACGAGTACTTTTGCCTGCGTTCCCTCAATAAAAAAACCAAAGTGGAAACCCAGCATGAGCCACGACTATTCCAATATCGCCCGCGAGATCCTCGACAATCTCGGGGGCAGCGACAACCTTGAGCAAGCGGCCCACTGCGTGACCCGCCTGCGCCTGGCGCTCAAGGACCCGAGCCTGGTCAACAGCAGTGCGCTGAGCCAGGTCGATCTGGTCAAGGGCTCATTCTTTACCGGTGGCCTGTTCCAGGTGGTGATCGGCCCCGGCGAAGTGGAAAAGGTCTACGCCGCCCTGCGCGAACAGACAGGCCTGGCCGCTGCCACCATTGCTGATGTGAAGAAGAAGGGCGCCGACAAGACCAACGCCATGCAGCGTCTGGTGCGGGTGTTCTCCGATGTGTTCATGCCGATCCTGCCCGCGCTGATCATCGCCGGCCTGTTGATGGGCGTGAACAACCTGATGGGCGCCAAGGGCATGTTCATCGAGGGCAAGACGCTGCTGGAGGCCTACCCGAACCTGGATGGCCTGTGGAGCCTGATCAACCTGATGGCCAACACTTCGTTTGTGTTCTTGCCAGCGCTGGTGGGCTGGTCGGCAGCCAAGCGCTTTGGCGGCAGTGAAATCCTCGGCATCGTGCTCGGCCTGATGCTGGTACACCCGGACCTGCTCAATGCCTGGAACTACGGCAAGGCCGTGGCAGGGCTGGACGGTCAGAGCCTGCCGTACTTCGATATTTTTGGCTGGTTCAAGATCGAAAAGGTCGGCTACCAGGGGCAGATCCTGCCGATCCTGATGGCCGCCTACGTCATGAGCGTGATCGAAAAATTCCTGCGGGCGCGGGTGCCCAACGCGATTCAACTGCTGGTGGTACCCATCACCACGATCGTGGTCACCGGCGTGCTGGCCCTGGCGATCATCGGCCCGGTAACCCGTCACCTGGGCATCCTGATCACCGAAAGCGTGGTCACCCTGTTTGACCTGGCTCCGATGGTGGGCGGGGCGATCTTCGGCCTGCTGTATGCGCCGCTGGTGATTACCGGCATGCACCACATGTTCCTCGCCGTGGACCTGCAACTTATCTCTACCCAAGGCGGCACCTTTATCTGGCCGATGATCGTCATGTCCAACCTAGCCCAGGGCAGCGCGGCGCTGGCGGTGTTCTACATGAGCCGCAATGCGCGGGATAAAAGCATGGCCTCCACCTCGGCGATTTCTGCTTATTTCGGCATCACTGAGCCGGCGATGTTTGGGGTGAATTTGCGCTTCAAGTTTCCGTTCTATGCCGCGCTGCTGGGCTCGGCGCTGGGCAGTATTTTCCTGTCGTTGAACAAAGTGCAGGCATCGGCCATCGGTGTGGGTGGGTTGCCTGGGTTTATCTCGATCATTCCGCAGTACATCCCAAGTTTTGTGATCGGGATGGTGATTGCGATCGTGGTGCCGTTCGTTTTGACCTGTGCGCTGAGCATGAAGATTGTTCGGCCTGGTTATCGGGTCGCCTGATCGACCGCTTTCGCGAGCAAGCCCGCTCCCACATGGGAATGCATTTCAAATGTGAGAGCGGGCTTGCTCGCGAAGAGGCCCTCAAAGCCAACACAAAATTCTACTGAAGGAACCTCCATGCAAACCTGGCAACACTCGGTGATCTACCAGATCTACCCAAAAAGCTTCCACAGCCACGCGGGTAACGCCACCGGTGACCTGCTGGGCATCGTCGACAAACTCGACTACCTGCAATGGCTGGGCGTCGACTGCCTGTGGATCACCCCGTTCCTGCGCTCGCCGCAGCGCGACAACGGCTACGACATCAGCGACTACTACGCCATCGACCCCAGTTACGGCACCATGTCCGACTGCGACCTGCTGATCAGCGAAGCGGCCAGGCGCGGCATCAAGCTGATGCTCGACATCGTGGTCAATCACACCTCCATCGAACACGAATGGTTCCAGCAGGCGCGCAGCAGCCTCGACAACCCCTACCGCGACTTCTACATCTGGCGCGACCAGCCCAACAACTGGGAGTCCAAGTTCGGCGGCTCGGCCTGGGAATACGAAGCGCAAACCGGCCAGTACTTTTTGCACCTGTTCGACCACACCCAGGCCGACCTCAATTGGGACAACCCCAAGGTGCGCGCCGAGGTGTTCAAGCTGATGCGCTTCTGGCGCGACAAGGGCGTGGGCGGTTTCCGCCTGGACGTGATCAACCTGATCTCCAAGCCCGCCGATTTCCCCGAGGACAACACCGACGGCCGCCGCTTCTACACCGACGGCCCCAACGTGCACGAGTACCTGCAGGAAATGCACCGCGAAGTCTTCGAAGGCCACGACCTGATCAACGTCGGCGAGATGTCCTCCACCAGCCTGGAGCATTGCATTCGCTACTCACGGCCAGAGTCGAAAGAACTGTCGATGACCTTCAACTTTCATCACCTGAAGGTCGATTACCCGAACCTGCAAAAGTGGGTAAAGGCCGACTTCGACTTCCTGCAACTCAAAAAGATCTTCTCCGACTGGCAACTGGGCATGCAGGCCGGTGGCGGCTGGAACGCGCTGTTCTGGTGTAACCACGACCAGCCGCGAGTGGTTTCGCGCTTTGGCGATGACGGTGAACACCGTGTGGTCTCGGCCAAGATGCTCGCCACTGCGCTGCACTTTTTGCAGGGCACGCCCTATGTGTATCAGGGCGAAGAACTGGGCATGACCAATCCGGGTTTCGACAAGATCGAGCAGTACCGCGATGTGGAGACGCTGAACATCTTTCGCCTCAAGCGCGATGCCGGTGAATCCCAGGCGTCGAGCATGGCGGCGATCATGCAGAAATCGCGGGACAACGGGCGCACGCCCATGCAGTGGAACACACAGCCCAACGCCGGTTTCAGCAATGGCGAGCCGTGGATCGGCATCCCGGCGAACGCGCAGTACATCAACGTCGAAAGCCAACGCAATGACCCCGATTCCGTGCTGCATCACTACCGGGCGCTGATTGCCTTGCGCCGTCACGAGCCGCTGATTCAGGAAGGCGTTTATCGCCAACTGCTGCAAGACCACATGCAGGTCTGGGCCTACCTGCGTGAAGGCCATGGCGAGCGCCTGTTGGTTTTGAACAACTTCTACGGCAAACCCTGCGAAATCCAACTGCCCGACAGCGTGATCAACCCGTCGACCGAGCAGCGCCTGCTGATCAGCAACTACCCCGACTGCCCGCTGCGCACGGGCACCGTAGTGCTGCGCCCTTATGAGTCGTTCGTGCTGCACCTGACCAACTGAAACACCCTGTAGGTGCGAGCTTGCTCGCGAAAAACCCGAGAGCGCCGCGTGCGTCCAGATTGCCTGCGAAATCCTTAACGATTTTCGCGAGCAAGCTCGCTCCTACAGGTAATCGCGTCACGTAACACCAAAATAAAAATAAAGGAGTGCTTCATGAAAACAACAATAAAGCTGGGCCTCGTTGCGTCGTGTCTCACCGTTCCTTTTGCCGCTCAGGCCTTGGAATTCGCCGGTTACCTGCGCAGCGGTGCCGGCACCTCGACGGGCAGCGGCCCGCAGCCATGCTTTCAACTGCCGGGGGCGCAATCCAAATACCGCTTGGGCAACGAATGCGAGCAGTACGCCGAACTGGAACTGCGCCAGGACCTGCTCACCCTCGACGATGGCTCGGTGCTCAGCGTCGATGCCATGGCGTCGCTGTACAACAAGTACGACCGCGAACTGAAATTCCAGGGCGAGAACAACGGCTCGGCGCGCATGCCACAGATGTATGCGCAGTGGTCCAACCTGCCCAGCCTCAATGGCGGCTCCATTTGGGCCGGCCGCCGTTACTACAAGCGTAACGACATCCATATCTCCGACTTCTACTACTGGAACCAGAGCGCCACGGGCGGGGGTATCGAGGACGTGCTGATCGGCGATCTGAAGTACAGCTACGCGATTTCCCGCAAGGACAACCTGTACCAGAAAGAGTACGCCACCCGTCATGACTTCAACGTGGCGGGCTTCAAGACCAACCCCGGCGGGGAGCTGGAACTGGGCTTGAGCTACATCGAAAAGGCCGGCGGGCGCGACACCAACAGCGGTTGGGCACTCACCGCGCAGCATGTGCAAAAGCCCTTCCTGGGCGGCAAGAACAAGTTCGCCTTGCAGTACGGCGAAGGCCCCGGCACGGGCCTGGGGTATACCGGCAATACCTTCCTGGACCGGAGCAGCAAAAGTTATCGCGCCGTGGAGTTCTTCGACTGGCAAGTGACCCCGCGTTTCGGCGGACAGATCGAAGCGGTGTACCAGAAGGACATTCGCCCCGGCAGCCAGGACCAGACCTGGATGTCTGTCGGCGTGCGCCCGGCGTATGCCATCAGCGAGCAATTCAAACTGGTGACCGAGCTTGGCCACGATCAAGTCGATGCCACGGGCGGCACCCGTAAGCTGAGCAAATTTACCTTTGCCCCCACCTGGTCGCCCAAAGGCCCGGACTTCTGGGCACGGCCGGAAGTGCGTTTGTACTACACCTATGCGAGCTGGAACGAAGCGGCCAAGCGGGCGGCCAATGAACTGGCGGCGGGCTCGGCGTTGTCCGATACCGGCTCGTACGGCACGGCGCGCCATGGGTCGAACTTTGGTGTGCAGGTTGAGTATTGGTGGAAATAAACATAGGGGTGTACGCGGACCAATAATGTGGGAGCGGGCTTGCTCGCGAAGGCGGCGTATCAGTCACATTTGCATCAACTGACACACCGCATTCGCGAGCAAGCCCGCTCCCACATTGGATCGTTGTCATCTTGGAATTGCATCAGCCCAATGATTTTTACAGAACACAACAACAGGTGAAGTCATGACCACAACCCAACCCCTGGAACTGCTGGCGCCGCTATCCGGCGTGCTGCTGGCGCTGGACAAGGTGCCCGACCCGGTATTCTCCAGCCGCCTGATCGGCGACGGCCTGTGCATCGACCTCACGTCGCAGACGCTCTGTGCACCGTTGGCCGGGGTGATCAGCAACATCCAGGACAGTGGGCATGCCGTCAGCATCACCGACGACCAGGGCGTCCAGGTGCTGATGCATATCGGCCTGGACACTGTGAACCTGGCCGGCAAGGGCTTTACGCGATTGGTCGAGGACGGCCAGCGAGTGGAGGCCGGGCAAGCACTGATTGAGTTCGATGCCGACTACGTGGCACTCAACGCCCGCAGCTTGTTGACCTTGATGGTGGTGGTCAGCGGTGAGCCGTTTACCGTTCTGGCGGATGGCTGGGTCGAGACGGGGCAACCGTTGTTGCAGTTATCCACAAGCGCGACGGTTGAAGCGCTGGATGAGGAGGAGGGCGATGCCTTGTTCTCCAAACCGTTGACCTTGCCCAATGCCAACGGCTTGCACGCGCGGCCTGCTGCGGTGTTCGCCCAGGCGGCAAAAGGTTTCAACGCAAGCATTTGCCTGCACAAGCAAACCCAGAGTGCCAATGCCAAGTCGCTGGTGGCAATCATGGCGCTGCAAACCGTGCAGGGCGATACCTTGCAAGTGAGTGCGGCGGGGGACGACGCCGAGGCCGCGATTACGGCGCTGGTGGCGTTGTTGGCACAAGGCTGTGGCGAGGCGGTTGCGGCACCGGCACCGGCACCGGTGGTGGTGGCGGTGGCGGTGGCGGTCGAGCCGGTGGTGTCGGCAACCGTGCTGCGGGGCGTTTGCGCTTCGCCGGGTTCGGCGTTTGGCCAGGTGGTTCAAGTAAGCGAGCCCCCATTGGATATCAGCGAGCAGGGCACAGGTGAAGCGCTCGAACGCGCTGCCCTGGAGCGCGGCTTGGAGGCCGCAACCCGAGCCCTGCAAGCCTTGCAGGACAAGGCGGTCGGCAGCGCCCAGGCAGAGATTTTTCGTGCCCATCAAGAACTGCTCCAAGACCCGACCTTGCTGGAACACGCCCATGGCCTGCTGGCCCAGGGCAAGAGCGCGGCTTTTGCCTGGAACAGCGCCACGGTCGCGACCGTCAAGGTGTTCCAGGGCCTGGGCAACGCAATGATCGCCGAGCGAGCGGCGGACTTGGCGGATGTCGGCCAGCGTGTCTTGAAGTTGATCCTCGGTCTGCAAGAAAGTACCTGGGACCTGCCCGAGCGCGCGATCCTGATCGCCGAGCAACTGACCCCCTCGCAAACTGCCAGCCTGGATACCCGCAAGGTGCTGGGGTTTGTCACCGTGGGTGGCGGCGCCACCAGCCACGTCGCCATCCTTGCCCGTGCGCTCGGGCTGCCGGCGATGTGTGGGGTGCCGGCGCAAGTGCTGGCCCTTGCCAACGGCAAGCAGGTGCTGCTCGACGCCGACAAGGGCGAGCTGCACTTGGCGCCGAACCTGGCCGAGATCGAGCAGCTAGAAGCGGCACGCAAACAGCAAGTGCTGCGGCGCCAGCGCGAAGTGACTCAGGCTTCGTTACCGGCGACCACGCGTGATGGTCATCATGTCGAAATCACCGCCAACGTCGCCTCACTTCAGGAAGTGGAACAATCCCTGACCTTGGGTGGCGAGGGCGTCGGCCTGCTGCGTTCGGAGTTCCTCTACCTGGACCGCAACCGCGCCCCCAGCCCGCAGGAACAGGCCGCTACCTACACCGCCATCGCCCGTGCCCTGGGTACCGAGCGCAACCTGGTGGTGCGTACCCTGGACGTCGGCGGCGACAAGCCTTTGGCCTACGTGCCGATGGACGCCGAAACCAACCCCTTCCTTGGCCTGCGCGGCATTCGCCTGTGCCTGGAGCGCCCTGAACTGCTGCGCGAGCAATTGCGCGCCATCCTGGCCAGCGCGGGTTTTGCGCGGCTGCACATCATGTTGCCGATGGTCAGCTTGCTCAGCGAGCTGCACCTGGCACGCAAGATTCTTGAGCAAGAAGCCCAGGCCCTCGGACTCGCCGAGCTGCCGAAACTGGGGATCATGATCGAGGTTCCATCCGCTGCATTGATGGCAGATGTGTTCGCACCCCATGTGGATTTTTTCTCCATCGGCACCAACGACCTGACCCAATACACCCTGGCCATGGACCGCGATCACCCGCGGTTGGCCAGCCAGGCCGACAGTTTTCACCCGGCAGTACTGCGTTTGATCGCGACCACGGTCAAGGCCGCCCATGCCCACGGCAAATGGGTGGGCGTATGCGGTGCGCTGGCTTCTGAAGCGCTGGCGGTGCCGGTATTGCTTGGACTTGGCGTGGACGAGCTGTCGGTCAGCGTGCCGTTGATCCCCACCATCAAAGCCACCGTGCGTGAGCTGGACCTGGCCGACTGCCAGATCATCGCCCGCCAGGTGCTGGGCCTGGAAGAAGCCGCTCAAGTGCGTGAGGCTGTGCGCCTGTATCACGCGGCGACCGTTGAAACCTCACCTGTTGTGGAGTTATGAGCATGTTGGAGAAATTGCAGCGGGCGTTCTGGAAGGCGTTGACGCCGGATTTGATCAAGGAAGAGGTCGTGGCGCCGCCGGGCTTGTTGTCGGCGGATGTGCTGAGTGCGTTGGGTGGGGCGGATAACCTCAAGTCACAGCAGCGGGTGGCGCTGACGCGGGTGAGGGTGCAGTTGCAGGATGGGACAAAGGTGGATGCCGAAGCGTTAAAGGCGGCCGGTGTGCCGGCGACGATGGTATTGGCTGGCGGGGTAGTGCATCTGCTCACCGGCTTATAAGCCAGATGGAGATCAAAATGTGGGAGCGGGCTTGCTCGCGAAAGCGGTAGCTCAGCCACTATTTGCAGTGACTGACACACCGCTTTCGCGAGCAAGCCCGCTCCCACATTAGTATCGTGGTGTTTTTACAATTTGGGGTTGTCTTCGGGCGGCTTGGTCTTATCCACACCCGGCACATGCAGGTTGCCTTCAACCACCTGGTTGCCCTCCAGCTGCGGCTGGGTCACCCAGGTCAGAATGTCGTAGTAGCGCCGGATGTTCGCCACAAAGTGCACCGGCTCGCCGCCACGGGCATAGCCATAGCGCGTCTTGCTGTACCACTGCTTCTGCGACAGGCGCGGCAGCATTTTCTTCACGTCCAGCCATTTGTTCGGGTTAAGGCCCTCGCGCTTGGCCAGGGTGCGCGCATCGTCCAGGTGGCCGCTGCCCACGTTGTAGGCGGCGAGGGCGAACCAGGTGCGGTCCGGCTCGACGATGCTGTCGTCCAGTTCCTCCTTGATCTTGACCAGGTACTTGGCGCCCCCCATGATGCTCTGCTTGGCGTCCAGGCGGTTGGACACGCCCATGGCCTGGGCGGTGTTCTGGGTCAGCATCATCAGGCCGCGCACGCCGGTCTTGGAAGTGACCGCCGGTTGCCACAGCGATTCCTGATAGCCGATGGCGGCCAGCAGGCGCCAGTCGACCTTTTCTTCCTTGGCGTAGGTCTTGAAGTGCTTCTCGTACTTGGGCAGGCGCTGCTGCAAGTGCTGGGCGAAGGTGTAGGCGCCGACATAGCCGAGAACATCCACATGCCCGTAATAGCGGTCTTTGAGGCGCTGCAGGGTGCCGTTCTTCTCGACCTTGTCCAGGTAACTGTTGATCTCGTTGAGCAGGCTGTTGTCTTCACCCGGCGCCACGGCCCAGCTCTGGTTGCTGGCATTGCCCAGGTCGAAGGCCACGCGCACGTTGGGGAAGTACACCTGGTTCATCGCCACTTCGTTGGAGTCCACCAGGGTCAGGTCGATTTGCCCCTCGTCCACCATGCGCAGCAGGTCCACCACCTCAACGGCATCGGATTCTTCGTATTCAATCGCAGGGTTCTGCTGTTTAAGCGCCGCCAGTTGTTCGGCGTGGGTGCTGCCCTTGAGCACCATGATCTTCTTGCCCGCCAGGTCAGCCGCGTTGGTCGGCCGGGACTGGCCGTTGCGGTAGATGATCTGCGGGGTCACTTCCAGGTAAGGGTGGGAGAAGCGCACCTCTTTGAGGCGCTGCTCGCTGCTGACCAGGCCGGCGGCGGCAAGGACCGGGCCGTTGGGTTTGCCCAACTGGCCGAACAGGTCGTCGAGGTTGTCGGCGGTCTCGATCTCAAGCTTTACCCCCAGGTCGTCGGCAAAGCGCTTGACCAGTTCGTATTCGAAACCGGTTTCACCGTTGCGGTCCTGGAAATAAGTGGCCGGGCTGTTCCGGGTAATCACCCGCAATACGCCATCCTCCTTGATTCGCTCAAGCGTGCTGGGTTTATCAACACAGGCGCTGAGCATCAGGAAGAGTCCGGTTGCGATCAGCCATTTGGCATATCGCGGGCGCAAAGCAGTAGGGGAGAACATCTGCGCAGTATACGCAAACGGCCCACGGCGCCATATCTCGACAGCGGCGCACTTGTCTGCTAGCGCCGCTAAAACTGTGCTGCAGCCCGCAGAAACGGGGCTTGGCGGCCGATTGTGACGGTTAAAATAACTGCGCCGAATACCCGGATGCGCCCCCACAAAGGGGTGGAATCCGGCCAACTGACGTTCGGCAGCAGCCAGCCGCACCGTTTCGGGTGCCGTTGGCGGCGGTTTACGCTAGAATGCACGGCCTCAAAGCACACCCCCTTCCCGAGGCTGTCCCGAAGATGTTGATCCTGCGCGGCGCTCCTGCCCTTTCTGCCTTTCGCCACAGCAAACTCCTTGAACAACTGAGCCAGAAGGTTCCAGCGGTTACAGGCCTGTATGCTGAATTTGCTCACTTCGCCGACGTTACCGGCGTATTGACCGCCGACGAACAGCAAGTGCTGGCACGCCTTCTGAAGTACGGCCCAAGCGTTCCCGTTCAAGAGCCGACCGGCCGCTTGTTCCTGGTTCTGCCACGGTTCGGCACCATTTCGCCCTGGTCGAGCAAGGCCAGCGATATCGCCCGCAACTGCGGCCTGTCGAGCATCCAGCGTCTGGAACGCGGCATTGCCTTCTACGTGGCTGGCCAGTTCAGCGACGCCGAAGCCGAGCTGATCGCCAGCAGCCTGCACGACCGCATGACCCAGATCATCGTCAGCCAGCTGGAACAGGCTGCCGGCCTGTTCAGCCACGCCGAACCCAAGCCGCTCACCGCAATCGACGTGCTCGGCGGTGGCCGTGCCGCCCTCGAGAAGGCCAACACCGAGCTGGGCCTGGCCCTGGCCGAAGACGAGATCGACTACCTGGTCAACGCCTTCAACGGCTTGAAGCGCAACCCGCACGACATCGAACTGATGATGTTTGCCCAGGCCAACTCCGAGCATTGCCGTCACAAGATCTTCAACGCCAGTTGGGACATCGACGGCGAAAGCCAGGAAAAAAGCCTGTTCGGCATGATCAAGAACACCTACGTGATGCACAGCGAGGGCGTTCTGTCGGCTTATAAAGACAACGCCTCGGTGATCGTCGGCTCCGTCGCCGGCCGTTTCTTCCCGGACCCTGAAACCCGCCAGTACGGCGCGGTGCAGGAGCCGGTGCACATCCTGATGAAGGTTGAGACCCACAACCACCCGACCGCGATTGCCCCGTTCCCGGGCGCAGCCACCGGTTCGGGTGGCGAGATCCGCGACGAAGGCGCAACCGGCCGTGGCGCCAAGCCAAAGGCGGGCCTCACCGGTTTCACCGTATCCAACCTGCAGATCCCTGGCTTCGAACAACCGTGGGAAGTGCCGTACGGCAAGCCTGAGCGCATCGTCACTGCGCTGGACATCATGATCGAAGGCCCGCTGGGCGGCGCCGCGTTCAACAACGAATTCGGTCGTCCGGCCCTGACTGGCTACTTCCGTACCTTCGAACAGTCCATCACCACCCCCCGTGGCGATGAAGTGCGCGGCTACCACAAGCCGATCATGTTGGCCGGCGGCATGGGCAACATCCGTGAAGAACATGTCAAGAAAGGCGAAATTCTGGTCGGCTCCAAGCTGATCGTGCTCGGCGGCCCGGCGATGTTGATCGGTCTGGGCGGCGGCGCTGCCTCTTCCATGGCCACCGGCACCAGCTCGGCGGACCTGGACTTCGCTTCCGTACAGCGCGAAAACCCAGAGATGGAACGTCGCTGCCAGGAAGTCATCGACCGTTGCTGGCAGTTGGGTGACAAAAACCCGATCAGCTTTATCCACGACGTCGGTGCGGGTGGTTTGTCCAACGCCTTCCCGGAACTGGTCAACGATGGCGACCGTGGCGGCCGTTTCGAACTGCGCAACATTCCAAACGACGAGCCGGGCATGGCCCCGCACGAAATCTGGAGTAACGAATCCCAGGAACGCTACGTACTGGCGGTGGGCGCTGAAGACTTCGCACGCTTCCAGGCCATCTGCGAGCGCGAGCGTTGCCCGTTTGCCGTGGTCGGCGAAGCTACTGCCGAGCCACAGCTGACGGTGACCGACAGCCACTTCGGCAACAGCCCGGTAGACATGCCCCTGGAAGTGCTGCTGGGCAAAGCCCCGCGCATGCACCGTTCGGCTGTGCGTGAAGCCGAACTGGGCGATGATTTCGACCCAAGCAAGCTGGAACTGGCTGACAGCATCGAACGCGTGCTGCACCACCCGGCTGTGGCGAGCAAGAGCTTCCTGATCACCATCGGTGACCGCACCATCACCGGCCTGGTTGCCCGTGACCAAATGGTCGGCCCATGGCAGGTGCCGGTGGCTGACGTTGCCGTTACCGCCACCAGCTTCGACGTGTACACCGGTGAAGCCATGGCCATGGGCGAGCGTACGCCGCTGGCCCTGCTGGACGCCCCGGCGTCGGGCCGCATGGCCATTGGTGAAACCATCACCAACATTGCTGCGTCGCGCATTGGCAAGCTGTCCGACATCAAGTTGTCGGCCAACTGGATGTCCGCCGCCGGTCACCCAGGTGAAGATGCGCGCCTGTACGACACTGTCAAAGCAGTGGGTATGGAACTGTGCCCTGAGCTGGGTATCACCATTCCGGTGGGCAAGGACTCCATGTCCATGGCCACCCGTTGGAACGATGAAGGCACCGACAAGAGCGTTACCTCGCCGCTGTCGCTAATCGTCACCGGTTTTGCACCGGTGACCGACGTACGCCAGACCCTGACCCCGCAACTGCGCATGGACAAGGGCACCACCGATCTGATCCTGATCGACCTGGGCCGTGGCCAGAACCGCATGGGCGCGTCGATCCTCGCGCAAACCCATGGCAAGCTCGGCAGCCAGGCACCGGACGTCGATGACGCAGAAGACCTCAAGGCCTTCTTCGCCGTGATCCAGGGCCTCAACGCCGACGGTCACCTGCTGGCTTACCACGACCGTTCCGACGGTGGTTTGCTCACCAGCGTTGTCGAGATGGCTTTTGCCGGTCACTGCGGCCTGAACATCGTGCTCGACAGCGTTGCCGAGGATGCATCCGAGATCAACGGCATCCTGTTCAACGAAGAGTTGGGCGCGGTGATCCAGGTTCGCCAGGACGCTACCCCGGACGTGCTCGCACAATTCAGCGCGGCTGGCCTGGGCGACTGCGTGGCGGTGATCGGCCAGCCGATCAACAACGGCCAGATCGATATCGTCTTCAACGGCGACACCGTGTTCGAAGGCCAGCGTCGTCTGCTGCAACGCCAGTGGGCCGAGACCAGCTACCAGATCCAGCGCCTGCGCGACAACGCCGATTGCGCCGAGCAGGAATTCGACGTGATTCTGGAAGAAGACAATCCGGGGCTGAGCACCAAGCTCAGCTTCGACGTCAACCAGGACATCGCCGCGCCTTACATCAAAAAAGGCATTCGCCCGCAAGTTGCCGTGCTGCGTGAGCAGGGCGTCAACGGCCAGGTAGAAATGGCGGCAGCGTTCGACCGCGCCGGCTTCAATGCGATCGACGTGCACATGAGCGACATCCTCGCCGGTCGCGTTGACCTCAACGAATTCAAAGGCCTGGTGGCCTGTGGCGGTTTCTCCTACGGCGACGTGCTGGGTGCCGGTGAAGGCTGGGCCAAGTCGGCCCTGTTCAACAGCCGCGCCCGCGATGCGTTCCAAGGCTTCTTCGAACGCAACGACAGCTTCACCCTGGGTGTGTGCAACGGTTGCCAGATGATGTCCAACCTCAGCGAACTGATTCCTGGCAGCGAGTTCTGGCCGCACTTTGTGCGCAACCGTTCCGAGCAGTTCGAAGCCCGTGTCGCCATGGTGCAGGTGCAAGAGTCCAACTCGATCTTCCTGCAGGGCATGGCCGGTTCGCGCATGCCAATCGCCATCGCCCACGGTGAAGGCCACGCCGAGTTCGCCAGCGAAGAAGCATTGCTTGAGGCCGACCTGTCCGGCACCGTGGCCCTGCGTTTCGTCGACAACCACGGCAAGGTCACCGAGACCTACCCGGCCAACCCGAACGGCTCGCCGCGCGGGATCACCGGCCTTACCAGCCGCGACGGTCGCGTCACCATCATGATGCCGCACCCGGAGCGTGTATTCCGCGCCGTGCAGAACTCGTGGCGCCCGGAAGAGTGGAACGAAGACGGCGCGTGGATGCGCATGTTCCGCAACGCTCGTGTGTGGGTGAACTAAGACGGTGTACAAGCTCGCCTTCTTTGTGCCCGATAGCCATGTGGAGACGGTGAAAACCGCCGTCTTCGCAGCCGGCGGCGGGCGCATCGGCAGCTACGACAACTGCGCCTGGCAAGTGCTGGGCCAGGGCCAATTCCGCGCGTTGGACGGCAGCCAGCCGTTTATCGGGCAAGTGGGCCAGGTTGAAGTGGTTGAGGAGTGGAAGGTTGAGCTGGTAGTGGCCGATGAATTGATCGTGGCTGTCGTGGCCGCGCTCAAACTGAGCCACCCGTATGAGACACCGGCTTATGAAGTGTGGCAGTTGGCGGATTATTGATTCGTAGGCTGCAAAAACAAGAAACCCGCTGGGCCAGTTTGGTCAGCGGGTTTTTTGTTGTCTGTGAAGGCCTATTCGCGAGCAAGCCCGCTCCCACATTCGGTCGAGTTTTTCCTGGAGGAATGCAATCGAA
>NZ_QUZU01000035.1 GCF_004682055.1 Pseudomonas kairouanensis
CCTGGACCAAACACGTTACCGATGAAGCCACCCTCGCTGGCCTGACCGACTCGGCCAAGGCCCAGATGGCCGCCGCTGCCCAATCCAAAGATCTGGATGGCTGGCTGATCACCCTGGAATTTCCCAGCTACTACGCGGTGATGACCTACGCCCACGACCGCGCGCTGCGTGAAGAAGTCTACGCGGCCTACTGCACCCGCGCGTCGGACCAAGGCCCGAACGCCGGTCAGAACGATAACGGCCCGGTGATGGAACAGATCCTCGATTTGCGTCAGGAGCTGGCCAAGCTGTTGGGTTATGCCTCGTTCTCCGAATTGAGCCTGGCCACCAAGATGGCCGAGTCCAGCGACCAGGTGCTGAGCTTTCTGCGCGACCTGGCCAAGCGCAGCAAACCGTTTGCCGCCCAGGACCTGCAACAGCTCAAGGCCTATGCCGCCGAACAAGGTTGCGCCGACCTGCAAAGCTGGGACAGCGGCTTCTACGGCGAAAAACTGCGTGAGCAGCGCTACAGCGTGTCCCAGGAAGCCCTGCGCGCCTACTTCCCCATCGACAAGGTGCTGGGCGGCCTGTTCGCCATTGTGCAGCGCCTGTACGGCATCGAAATCGCCGAGCAAAAGGGCTTCGATACCTGGCACCCGGATGTCCGCCTGTTTGAAATCAAGGAAAACGGCCAGCACGTCGGCCGCTTCTTCTTTGACCTGTACGCCCGCGCCAACAAGCGTGGCGGCGCCTGGATGGACGGCGCCCGCGACCGTCGTCGCAAGGTCGACGGCGTATTGCAAAGCCCGGTGGCCAACCTGGTGTGCAACTTCACCCCGGCCGACAGCGGCAAGCCTGCCCTGCTGACCCACGATGAAGTCACCACCCTGTTCCACGAATTCGGCCATGGCCTGCACCACCTGCTGACCCGCGTTGACCACGCTGGCGTCTCCGGCATCAACGGCGTGGCCTGGGATGCGGTGGAGCTGCCGAGCCAGTTCATGGAGAACTGGTGCTGGGAGCCCGAAGGCCTGGCGCTGATTTCCGGCCATTACGAGACCGGCGAACCGCTGCCTCAGGACCTGCTGGAAAAAATGCTCGCGGCGAAGAACTTCCAGTCCGGCCTGATGATGGTGCGTCAGCTGGAGTTCTCGCTGTTTGACTTTGAACTGCACGCCACCCACGGCGATGGCCGCAGCGTGGCCCAGGTGCTCGAAGGCGTTCGCGATGAAGTCTCGGTGATGCGCCCGCCGGCCTACAACCGCTTCCCCAACAGCTTTGCGCACATCTTTGCCGGGGGTTACGCGGCGGGTTACTACAGCTACAAGTGGGCCGAAGTGTTGTCCGCCGATGCCTTCTCCAAGTTCGAAGAAGAAGGCGTGCTCAATGCCGAAACCGGCCGCGCCTTCCGCGAAGCCATCCTGGCCCGTGGCGGTTCCCAGGCACCGATGGTGCTGTTCGTCGACTTCCGCGGCCGTGCGCCGTCGATTGACGCCCTCTTGCGCCACAGCGGCCTGAGTGAGGAAGCGGCAGCATGAGCGAAGGGCCTGTGATCACCAAAAAGCAATTTATCGCCGGGGCGGTCTGCCCGGCGTGCAGCGAGCCGGACAAGTTGAAGATGTGGACCGAGGACAGCGTGCCGCACCGTGAGTGTGTGGCGTGCGGGTATACCGACACATTGAATGACCAGGGTTTGTCGGTGCCCAAGGAATTGGGCACGCGGGTCAATACTTCGGCGCTCAAAGCCCCGGCCGATCCCAAGGTTCAGGCGGTGCAGTTCTTCCCAAACCCCAAGTTGAAAAAAGACTAAAGCCAATACACAAAACCAAATGTGGGAGGGGGCAAGCCCCCTCCCACATTTTTTTGCCCGTGTTTATTCGACTTAGGTCGCTGAAACGATTCCCTTCATCCTTAGCCTGCTATCATTTGTTACTGTTGATTGCCAAGCCGCTCCCCAGAAGCGGCTGGCAAACCCGTGACCCCATGATGAGGTGCCCCATGTCTGATCAAGATCAAGACAACCCGCGGCGTGACTTTTTGCGCAAATCCTTGACCTTGATCCCCGTGGTCACGGTAGCCAGCACCGGCCTTGGCGGCTCAATGCTGATGGCCACACCCGAGCCGGCCCAGGCCGCTCCCACCCAGCCTGCGGCCAGTGACAAAGCCTACGAGCCCACGTATTTCACCGCCGAAGAATGGGCGTTTATCAACGCCGCCGTCGCCCAACTGATCCCCGCCGATGCCCAAGGGCCTGGCGCCTTGGAAGCCGGTGCACCGGAATACATCGATCGCCAGATGAACACCCCGTACGCCAGTGGCGCGTTGTGGTTCATGCAAGGCCCGTTCAATGCCGACGCGCCGCCGGAGATGGGTTGGCAGTCCAAGCTGGTGCCCAAGGAGATCTACCGCCTGGGCATCGCTGCCACGGATGCTTGGTCAAAAGCCTTCAATGGTAAAACTTTTGCTGCGCAAGACAGCGCTACCCGAGACGATATGTTGCGCAGATTGGAAGCTGGCGGCAGCGAAGTGACTGCGCATTTCGACGCGGTGCCGCCGAAGATTTTCTTCAACCTGTTGCTGCAAAACACCAAGGAAGGCTTCTTCTGCGACCCGATCCACGGGGGCAACAAGGGCATGGTTGGCTGGACCATGATCGGCTTCCCCGGCGCCCGCGCCGACTTTATGGACTGGGTTGAACGCAACGAGCAATACCCCTTCCCGGCCGTTTCCATTCGCGGCGAGAGGGCATAAACGTGGCGACCATCATGAAGAAAGTAGACGCGGTGATCGTAGGTTTCGGCTGGACCGGCGCGATCATGGCCAAGGAGCTGACGGAAGCGGGCTTGAACGTGGTAGCGCTGGAGCGTGGCCCGATGCAGGACACCTACCCGGACGGCAACTATCCCCAGGTCATCGACGAATTGACCTACAGCGTGCGTAAAAAGCTCTTCCAGGACATTTCCAAAGAGACGGTAACCATTCGCCATAGCGTGAATGACGTTGCCCTGCCTAACCGTCAGTTGGGTGCGTTTTTACCGGGCAATGGTGTGGGCGGCGCGGGCCTGCACTGGTCCGGCGTACATTTTCGTGTCGACCCGATCGAGCTGCGCATGCGCAGCCATTACGAAGAGCGCTACGGCAAGCACTTCATTCCCAAGGACATGACCATCCAGGACTTCGGCGTGAGCTATGAAGAACTGGAACCGTTTTTCGACTATGCCGAAAAAGTCTTCGGCACCTCGGGCCAGGCTTGGACCGTGAAAGGTCAACTGGTCGGAGAAGGCCGCGGCGGCAACCCTTATGCGCCGGACCGCTCCAACCCATTCCCATTGGAAGCACAGAAAAACACCGTTTCCGCACAGCTGTTTCAGAAGGCCGCTGCGGATGTTGGCTATAAGCCCTACAACCTGCCATCCGCCAATACCTCGGGGCCCTACACCAACCCCTACGGCGCACAGATGGGCCCGTGCAACTTCTGCGGCTTTTGCAGTGGCTACGTTTGCTACATGTACTCCAAGGCTTCGCCGAATGTGAACATCCTGCCGGCGCTGCGCCAGGTGCCGAACTTTGAGTTGCGGCCCAATTCCCATGTGCTCAAGGTCAACCTCGACAGCACCAAGAGCAAGGCCACCGGTGTGACCTACGTCGATGCCCAAGGCCGTGAGATTGAGCAACCGGCGGACCTGGTGATCCTCGGCGCATTCCAGTTCCACAACGTGCGTTTGATGCTGCTGTCGGGCATCGGCAAGCCCTACGACCCGATCACCAATGAAGGCGTGGTGGGCAGGAACTTCGCCTACCAGAACATGGCCACCATCAAGGCGTTCTTCGACAAGGACACCCACACCAACAACTTCATCGGTGCGGGCGGCAACGGCGTGGCCATGGACGATTTCAACGCCGACAACTTCGACCACGGGCCCCACGGCTTTGTGGGCGGCTCGCCGATGTGGGTCAACCAGGCCGGCAGCCGACCGATTGCCGGTACGTCCAACCCACCGGGCACGCCGGCCTGGGGTAGCGCCTGGAAGCGCGCCACTGCCGATTACTATACCCACCAAGTGTCGATGGATGCCCATGGCGCCCATCAATCCTACCGGGGCAACTACCTCGATCTGGACCCGGTGTACCGTGATGCCTACGGCCTGCCGCTGTTGCGGATGACGTTCGACTGGCAGGAAAACGACATCAAGATGAACCGCTTCATGGTCGAGAAAATGGGTAAGGTCGCCGAGGCGATGAACCCCAAGGCCATTGCCGTGCTCGGCAAAAAGGTCGGTGAGCACTTCAATACCGCGTCGTACCAGACCACCCACCTTAACGGTGGCGCGATCATGGGGACCGACCCGAAAACCAGTGCCTTGAACCGTTACCTGCAGTGCTGGGATGTGCACAACGTGTTTGTTCCAGGCGCGTCCGCTTTCCCACAAGGCCTGGGCTACAACCCTACGGGCCTGGTGGCGGCGCTGACCTACTGGTCGGCCCGCGCGATCCGCGAGCAGTACCTGAAAAACCCCGGCCCACTGGTTCAGGCATAAGGAGCGATGACCATGAAAGCATTTGTTATCGCCTCCCTGGCGTTGTTCAGCAGCTGCTCAGTCAGCGCCGCAGAAACCGACCTGATCAAGCAGGGTGAATACCTGGCGCGTGCCGGGGACTGCGTGGCTTGCCACACCGCCAAGGGCGGTAAACCCTTTGCCGGCGGGCTGCCGATGGAAACGCCGATTGGCGTGATCTATTCCACCAACATCACCCCGGACAAGACGGGCCTGGGCGACTACAGCTTCGAGGACTTCGACAAAGCCGTGCGCCATGGCGTCGCCAAAAACGGTAGTACGCTTTACCCAGCGATGCCCTACCCGTCTTACGCGCGGGTCAGTGAAAACGACATGCAGGCGCTGTACGCGTACTTCATGAAGGGCGTGGAGCCCGTTGCTCAGGAGAACAAGGATAGCGACATCCCGTGGCCCTTGAGCATGCGCTGGCCGTTGGCGGCGTGGCGTTGGATGTTTGCACCAGCGGTTGCGGACCATCAGCCTGTGGCCGATACCGACCCCGTGATCAGCCGTGGCGCCTACCTGGTGGAAGGCCTTGGCCACTGCGGCGCGTGTCATACGCCGCGGGCCCTGACCATGCAGGAAAAGGCCCTGAGTGCCACCGATGGCAATGCGTTTCTGTCCGGCAGTGCACCGTTGGAAGGCTGGATTGCAAAAAGCCTGCGCGGCGACCACAAGGACGGCCTGGGCAGTTGGAGCGAAGAGCAACTGGTGCAGTTCCTCAAGACCGGTCGCAGCGATCGCAGTGCGGTGTTTGGTGGCATGAGCGATGTGGTGGTGCACAGCATGCAATACATGTCGCAGGACGACCTGACCGCTATCGCGCGCTACCTCAAGAGCTTGCCGGCGGTGGACCCGAAGGACGCGCCGCATCAGTACGACAAAAAAGTGGCAGAAGCGTTATGGAAGGGCGATGACCGTCAGCGTGGTGCCTCGGTGTATATCGACAACTGCGCGGCTTGCCACCGCACCGATGGCCATGGTTACACGCGGGTGTTCCCGGCGCTGGCGGGCAACCCGGTGGTGCAGACAGCAGACGCTACGTCGTTGATCAACATCGTGTTGAAGGGCGGCACCTTGCCGGCCACTCACACGGCGCCGTCCACCTTCACCATGCCGGCGTTTGCGTGGCGGCTGTCGGACCAGGAAGTGGCGGATGTGGTGAGTTTCATCCGTGGCAGTTGGGGGAACATGGGGGCTCCTGTGAATGCTGTCGAAGTGTCGAAGTTACGTGAAGACAGTTCGGTGCATAATGGAGACGTGACAGGTAAGTAATAAAGTGACCGGTCTATATCGACGTGTTGATATAGACCGGTTAAAAATAGCGGCGTGGCGTTTAATTCAGTAATTACTCTGCAGGAGTCAGTACTGCGAGCGCCGCTTTAGTCCGTATTCAACGGCCGCACGTCTTGGCAAAAAGATTGGCCATGTTCAAAAAAAGCTGTTTGTCCTCTTCATCTTCGTCGCCATCATTGTCAAGGTCGGTAGGCGAAGACGTCGTGTCGTAGTTGCCATCTTTCTTTGAAGAAGATGCATACATGGCAAAGGAAAGTTCACCATTGCTAAAGCGCTCAAGTAATATTTCCGGGCTGTTATCTTTTTCAAAGTCTTCACACGAAAGACGCAGTTCATCCTGAGACATAATGTACCTATTTGTTTAACTTGAGTGGAGCGAGATCATAGCGGCCGTAGATTGGATGAATCCATTTTTCCTGTGTTAAGAATAATTTCTTAATTCTGATCGAATAATGGTTATATGTTTAAACATTGTTGAGTTGTCGTGTTTTCTGCTTTCACAGGTGCTTGGCGCAATGCCAAGTGCCGAACGGTGCTGGTCGAACAAAGGCTTCTGGAATACTGTATATAAATACAGTCACAGGAGTTCGATCATGACGTGTCCCCTGCCTCCCCGTGGGCGTGGTACCGCCACCAACCTGCATAACCGCTTTGCGCCCACTGTCAGCCTGGCCGAGGATGACGGCTGGTATCAGGAAGTGCCACCGACCCAGGGCACCGAGGTGCGGATCGAAACGGCCAAGAGCATCATCACCCGCAACAACTCGCCGGACCTGCCGTTCGACCGTTCAATCAATCCCTACCGTGGATGTGAGCATGGTTGTATCTACTGCTATGCACGGCCCAGCCATGCCTATTGGGACCTGTCGCCAGGGCTGGATTTCGAAACCAAGCTCATCGCCAAGACCAACGCCGCCGACGTGCTGGAGCAGCAATTGTCGAAGCCGGGCTACGTGTGTGCCCCGATCAACCTGGGCTCCAATACCGACCCGTACCAACCCATAGAGCGTGAATACAGGATCACCCGGCAAACCCTGGAGGTGCTGCTGCGCTACCGGCACCCCGTGACCATCATCACCAAGGGCTCGCTGATCTTGCGCGACCTCGACCTGCTCACGGAACTGGCCCGGCAACGGCTGGTGGCGGTGATGATCAGCCTCACCAGCCTGGACGACGAACTCAAGCGCATCCTGGAGCCACGCACGGCGGCGCCTAAGGCGCGGTTGCGGGCGATACGGGTGATGCGCGAGGCGGGTATCCCGGTGGGCGTGCTGTGCTCGCCGATGATTCCGATGATCAACGACAGCGAGTTGGAGAGCCTGCTTGCAGAGGCTCACGCAGCCGGTGCGCAAAGTGCCGCATACATGATGCTGCGCCTGCCGTTGGAAGTGGCGCCTTTGTTCGAGGAGTGGCTGGGGGCCCATTACCCGCAGCGCGCGGCCCATGTGATGAGCCTGGTTCGTCAGGTGCGCGGCGGCGAGGTGTACGACAGTCGCTTTGGCGTGCGCATGCGGGGTGAGGGCCCCTTTGCCGATTTGCTCGCCCAGCGATTCAGCAAGGCGATCAAGCGCCTGGGGCTGAATCGGCGAGAAGGGTTCGATCTGGATTGCACCGCGTTTTGTCCGCCGGGCAGACAGATGGCATTGTTGTAGACTTATCGGAAAGGCGCACTGTTCTTGTAGGAATAGTCTCACTTTGATATCACTGAAACCCGCGTTCTAGAGCGGTCCATTCAGTTTGAGTTAAGTTTCGGTGGTTACCTTGCTCAGCGAGTGACTGACGAGTCGACAGCCCGATTGGTGGCGTTTTACAACTAATCCACTGGCCTGGCGTCGAACTGACCTGAACACTCCCCTGCATTAATTCAAGAGGATGAATCATGAGTGATAAGGATAAACAGCCGTTGGCTGCGTCGGCTTCAGCCCCTCAGGTGGCGGAAACCGCCGATGCAGCGCTGCAGCATATCGTTGACGGTTTTTTGCATTTCCATCACGACGTCTTCCCTCAGCAGGAAGAACTCTTCAAGAAACTCGCCACGGCCCAGAGCCCGCGCGCGATGTTCATCACCTGTGCCGATTCGCGCATCGTGCCTGAGTTGATCACCCAAAGTTCCCCGGGCGACCTGTTCGTAACCCGTAATGTGGGCAATGTGGTACCGCCCTATGGCCAGATGAACGGTGGCGTTTCCACCGCGATTGAATACGCCGTGCTGGCCCTGGGCGTGCAGCACATCATCGTCTGCGGGCACTCTGATTGCGGCGCCATGCGCGCAGTGCTCAACCCTGACAGTCTGGAGAAGATGCCCACGGTCAAGGCCTGGCTGCGGCACGCCGAGGTCGCCAAGACCATGGTCCACGACAATTGCGACTGCGCCAATGAAGGCGAGAGCATGAAGGTGCTGACTGAAGAAAACGTCATCGCCCAACTGCAACATTTGCGCACCCATCCTTCGGTGGCTTCGCGCATGGCCAATGGTCATTTGTTTATCCACGGTTGGATCTACAACATCGAGACCAGCGAAATCCGCGCCTACGATGCGGATCGGTCCGAGTTCCGACCGTTAGGCGGCGAAGGCCCCATTCCCTCCGCGACGCCTAAAGCGCGCTTCTAAAACACTTCCCTGCCGGGTAAAGCGGTGGCTGCCATGGATGCAGCCAGGCTTTGCCGCGCCCGGCGAATGCCTCGGGAGAGTCATCATGCGTGCTGCTCAATTGAAAGCTGTAATACCTCGGGAGCTGCTCGCCTCGGTGGTGGTGTTTCTGGTTGCCCTGCCCCTGTGCATGGGCATTGCGATCGCGTCTGGCATGCCGCCGGCCAAAGGACTGATTACCGGCATTATCGGTGGCTTGGTAGTGGGTTGGCTGGCGGGGTCGCCCTTGCAGGTCAGTGGCCCTGCCGCAGGTTTGGCGGTGTTGGTGTTCGAGCTGGTGCGTCAGCACGGCATGCTGATGCTAGGGCCGATCCTGCTGCTGGCGGGTTTCCTGCAACTGGTGGCGGGGCGTCTGCGCCTGGGCTGCTGGTTCCGCGTCACTGCGCCAGCAGTGGTGTATGGCATGTTGGCAGGCATCGGCGTGCTGATCGTGTTGTCGCAGATCCATGTGATGCTCGATGGCGTGCCTAAGCCTTCGGGGCTGGATAACCTGGCGGGCTTTCCGGCGGCAGTGGCCCAAGCCATTCCGAGCCTGGGTTGGCAGGCAGGCTTGCTCGGATTATCGACGATGCTGGTGATGTACCTGTGGGACAAATTGCGCCCGCAAGCGCTGCGCTTCGTGCCGGGAGCGTTACTGGGCGTGGGCCTGACCACGGTGGTCAGCTTGCTGTTGGCCTTGCAGGTCAAGCGTGTGGACGTCCCGGAAAACCTGGCCGATGCCATCGATTGGTTGCGCCCCAGCGACCTGCTGAACCTGGCCGATCCCCAGCTATTGATCGCCGCATTCGCGGTGGCCTTTATCGCCAGCGCCGAAACCCTGCTTTCTGCGGCAGCCGTGGACCGCATGCACAGCGGCCAGCGCTCTGATTTCGACAAGGAGCTGTCCGCCCAGGGTGTGGGCAATATGCTCTGCGGCTTGGTGGGCGCGCTGCCGATGACGGGCGTGATCGTGCGCAGTTCGGCCAACGTACAGGCTGGCGCCACCACGCGTCTGTCGGCGATGTTCCATGGCCTGTGGCTGCTGGCATTCGTGCTGTTGCTGTCGAGCGTGCTGCAAAGCATTCCGGTGGCGAGCCTGGCGGGCGTGTTGGTGTACACCGGGATCAAGCTGGTGGATGTGAAAGCGTTCAAGGCGTTGGGGCGCTATGGGCGTATGCCAATGTTTACCTATGCGGCCACTGCGCTGGCGATCATCTTCACGGACCTGCTGACCGGCGTGTTGGTGGGCTTCGGGCTGACGCTGGTCAAGCTGGCGCTCAAGGCTTCACGTTTGAAGGTGAGCCTGGTGGATCTGCCTCAGGACGGCGAGATGGAGTTGCGATTGATCGGCGCGGCGACCTTTTTGAAAGTGCCGGCGCTGACCAAGGTGTTGTCGACGGTGCCAGCGGGTACCACGTTGCATGTACCGCTGAACAACCTGAGTTACATCGACCATTCCTGCCTGGAGCTTCTGGAGGAGTGGGGTCGGGCCAATGCGTCGAAAGGCTCGAAGCTGGTGATTGAAGCGCGAGGGTTGAAGCGTCGGTTGGAAGGTCGGGTGCGTACCACCACTGGAATTGGCTCAGCGCCTGCAACAGGCTGACGAAACCGGATCAGAAATGTGGGAGGGGGCTTGCCCCCGATTGCGGTGTATCAGTGTCAGATGTGCTGACTGACACTGCGCTATCGGGGGCAAGCCCCCTCCCACATTTGCTCTCTAATCGGTCTGGAGAGTCAGGCCGGCTGATCCAGCGCCAACTCCACGCCCAATTGGCGCGACAGGCATGGCCAGCGTTTCCACGCGGCTTCCGTGTCCGGGCTCTTGAGCGTTTCGCGGTAAGCCTCGACCGACTCCAGCGCAAAGCTGTCTTCGTTCAACATTTCGTCCACTGCCAAATGCACCGCTTCATCCAATTGGTTGGCAAATTCTTCGCCAATCAGCTGGTGGGCAATCAAGTTGGCCACGGTGGTGTCCGCCGGAATCAACGGCTGACCAAAGTGCTTGATGTACAGGTCGTTGACCTCTTCCACCAGGCGGTGGGCCAGGTAGGCCTCATCCAGCAGGCCGTCGAGTCCTACATGGCCAGCCAGGATAGCGGGTGGTTGCAGGAAGAAATGCTCGGCTATTTTCAGCACCGGCTTGATCTGGCTTTCGATGCCGGCCTCGCGGGCCACGTCGTTGGCAGCGTCCAGCAGGTCAGGGACCAGGTCGATGTAGGCAGTGACGAAGCGGGTCATGACAATGTTGCGATCACCGTCAGCCAGGGAGATGGCCGAATGCAGGTGCGGCAATTGGGTTTCCAGTTGCTGGGCAAGCTGGCCCGTGCTGGCTTCGTGTTGATGGGCACGGGAAATCTGCTCGCGCAATGCGGCGGTGTTCATGAAGGCTCCAGTGATGCAGGCGTAGGAAAAGGGAGAGGATAAGGTAGCTCGTTTATACGAGGGCCTAAGACGCATTTGTCATAATTATTTCATGGTTATGCGCCCGCGTTATATCGAATTGCCATCGTTCGTCGGATAAACGATTCCGCTCCCGGTTTTATTGGCTCCGCCTGTCTGTTTTTGCTCATTTGTCCCTACACATTGCGGGGTTGCAGACCCTGTCTATACTCGGATTTGTACGCAATTAGCTGATGACGCCAGACTGCATAAGCAGGTGAGGCTAAGCGGTTGTAAGCAGTTTGGAAGCCGCTCCCTTCGACGCAGGTGCAAACCGGCGGGATAACAAGAACGATAAGGGGAACCCGCAATGACGCGACATCCACAAGTTTGGATGGGCCTCCTGTTGTGGTCGGTATTCGGCCAGGCGCACGCCGCCTGGACAACGAATATGGCGCCAGGTGCTACAGAAGTCAGTCACGCCGTGTTTGATCTGCACATGACCATTTTCTGGATCTGTGTGGTGATCGGCATTGTCGTGTTTGGCGCGATGTTCTGGTCGATGATCCTGCACCGCCGCTCTACGGGCCAGGTGGCGGCCAAGTTCCACGAGAGCACCACCGTGGAAATCCTCTGGACCGTAGTGCCCTTGCTGATCCTGATCGCGATGGCCGTTCCGGCAACCAAGACCCTGATCAATATCTACGACAGCAGTGAATCGGATATCGATATCCAGGTCACCGGCTATCAGTGGAAGTGGCACTACAAATACCTGGGGCAGGACGTGGAGTTCTTCAGCAACCTGGCCACGCCCGCCGAACAAATTCATAACCAGGCCACCAAGGGCGAGCATTACCTGCTGGAGGTCGACCAGCCGCTGGTGCTGCCGGTGGGGGCCAAGGTGCGCTTTCTGGTAACGGCTGCCGACGTGATCCACTCCTGGTGGGTGCCGGCCTTTGCGGTCAAGCGCGACGCCATCCCAGGGTTCGTCAACGAAGCGTGGACACGTATCGAGAAGCCCGGCATCTACCGTGGCCAGTGCGCCGAACTGTGCGGCAAGGATCACGGCTTCATGCCGATCGTGGTAGAGGTCAAGTCCAAGGCCGACTACGACACCTGGCTCGGCGAGCGCAAGGAAGAGGCTGCCAAGCTTAAAGAGCTGACCTCCAAAGAGTGGACCCTCGAAGAGCTGGTGGCTCGTGGCGACAAGGTCTACCACACCACCTGCGTCGCCTGTCATCAGGCTGAGGGTCAGGGCCTGCCGCCGATGTTCCCGGCGCTCAAGGGCTCGAAAATCGCCACCGGGCCTGCGGCCGATCACCTGAGCATTGTCTATCACGGCAAGCCAGGTACCGCGATGGCCGCCTTCGGTAAGCAACTCTCGGAAGTGGATATCGCCGCCGTGGTGACCTACGAGCGCAACGCCTGGGGCAACAACAAAGGCGACATGGTCACGCCTAAAGACGTGCTGGCCATCAAGCAGGCGGAAAGCAAATGACCTATTTCAAGGCGTTCAACCTTACCCGCCCCGCCCACTCGCTTGCAGGAGAACGGCCATGAGCACTGTGATCGATGACCATGGTCACGCCGACCATGCCCACGGCCCCGCCAAAGGCCTGATGCGCTGGGTGCTGACTACCAACCACAAAGATATCGGCACGATGTACCTGTGGTTCGCCTTCGCCATGTTCCTGCTGGGCGGCTCGTTCGCCATGGTGATCCGTGCCGAGCTGTTCCAGCCTGGCTTGCAGATCGTGGAGCCGGCGTTCTTCAACCAGATGACCACCATGCACGGTCTGATCATGGTGTTCGGCGCGGTGATGCCCGCGTTTGTCGGCCTGGCCAACTGGATGATCCCGCTGATGATCGGCGCGCCGGACATGGCACTGCCGCGCATGAACAACTTCAGTTTTTGGCTGTTACCCGCGGCGTTCCTGTTGCTGGTGTCCACATTGTTCAGTCCAGGTGGGGGGCCGAACTTCGGTTGGACCTTCTACGCCCCGCTCTCCACCACCTACGCGCCGGAAAGCGTGACCTTCTTCATCTTTGCCATCCACCTGATGGGCATCAGTTCGATCATGGGTGCGATCAACGTCGTCGCCACCATCCTCAACCTGCGCGCGCCCGGCATGACCCTGATGAAAATGCCACTGTTCGTGTGGACCTGGTTGATCACCGCGTTCCTGCTGATCGCGGTAATGCCGGTGCTGGCGGGCTGCGTGACCATGATGCTGATGGACATCCACTTCGGCACCAGCTTCTTCAGTGCAGCCGGCGGCGGTGACCCGGTGCTGTTCCAGCATGTGTTCTGGTTTTTCGGCCACCCCGAGGTGTACATCATGATCCTGCCGGCCTTTGGCGCCGTCAGCTCGATCATCCCCACCTTCTCGCGCAAGCCGCTGTTCGGCTATACCTCGATGGTCTACGCCACGGCGAGCATCGCGTTCCTGTCGTTCATCGTGTGGGCGCACCATATGTTCGTGGTGGGCATCCCGCTGGTGGGCGAGTTGTTCTTCATGTACGCCACGCTGCTGATCGCCGTGCCCACTGGGGTGAAAGTGTTCAACTGGGTCAGCACCATGTGGCAAGGCTCGCTGACCTTCGAGACGCCAATGTTGTTCGCGGTGGCGTTCGTGATTTTGTTCACTATCGGCGGTTTTTCCGGGCTGATGCTGGCGATTGCCCCGGCGGACTTCCAGTACCACGACACCTACTTTGTGGTGGCGCACTTCCATTACGTACTGGTGCCCGGTGCGATCTTTGGCATCTTCGCCTCGGCCTACTACTGGCTGCCGAAATGGACCGGCCACATGTACGACGAAACCCTGGGCAAGCTGCACTTCTGGCTGTCTTTCGTGGGCATGAACATGGCGTTCTTCCCGATGCACTTCGTGGGGCTGGCGGGCATGCCGCGCCGGGTGCCTGACTACAACCTGCAGTTCGCCGACTTCAACATGGTGTCGTCGATTGGCGCCTTCATGTTTGGCGCTACGCAGATCTTCTTCCTGTTTATCGTGATCAAGTGCATTCGTGGCGGCCCGCCGGCACCGGCCAAGCCGTGGGATGGGGCTGAGGGGTTGGAGTGGAGTGTGCCGTCGCCTGCGCCGTATCACACGTTTACTACGCCGCCGGAGGTGAAATGAACACTCTATGGGGCTGTGAACACCGTCAATGTGGGAGCGGGCTTGCTCGCGAAAGCGGTGTATCAGCCGCCACAAGCAGTGCCTGGCAAGCCGCCTTCGCGAGCAAGCCCGCTCCCACATTGACCGAGTTCGCTTTGGGTGAGCGCCATGGCTGACTCCGTGCCCCTCAAGCGCCTCGTCACCCGACTGCTGATACTGGTAGTCGCCATGTTCGCCTTCGGCTTCGCCCTGGTGCCGATCTACGACGTGATGTGCAAGGCCTTCGGCATCAATGGCAAGACCGCCGGGCAGTACGAGGGCTCGCAAGTGGTGGACCCGTCGCGCCAAGTGCGCGTGCAGTTCCTGTCCACCAATGCCATCGATATGGTCTGGGACTTTTATGCCAAGGCCGATGAAGTGGTGGTCAATCCGGGCGCAGTGACCGAGATGCTGTTCGTGGCCTACAACCCCACCGATAAACCCATGACCGCCCAGGCCGTCCCGAGTATTTCTCCCGCCGAAGCGGCGATGTATTTCCACAAGACCGAATGCTTTTGCTTCACCCAACAGGTGCTGCAGCCGGGCCAGCGTATCGAAATGCCCGTACGTTTTATTGTCGACCGCGACATGCCCAAGGATGTGAAGCATTTGACCCTGGCGTACACGCTGTTTGATATCACTGCGCGCCAGCCGCCGGTGGCTGCCCACACGGGCGGCTAGCTACTGTTTGCCCCCTCAATCAGGAGAGCGAATACATGTCGTCTCATGATACGTACTACGTACCAGCGCAAAGCAAATGGCCAATAATTGCCACGTTTGGCCTGTTGATCACCGTGTACGGGTTGGCCGTGTGGTTCAACGACTTGAAGGCGGCACGCCCGGAATCCCACGGTCCGTGGATCTTTTTTGTGGGCGGGCTGTTGTTGGCCTACATGCTGTTCGGCTGGTTTGGCGCGGTGATCAAGGAAAGCCACGCCGGTTTGTACAGCCCGCAGATGGATCGCTCGTTTCGCTGGGGTATGACCTGGTTCATCTTTTCCGAAGTGATGTTCTTTATTGCCTTCTTCGGTGCGCTGTTTTATGTGCGGCACATGTCGGCGCCCTGGTTGGCGGGCGAAGGCTCAAAAGGCGTTGCGCACATGCTGTGGCCGAACTTCGAATTCGCCTGGCCGTTGCTCAACAACCCCGACCCCAAACTGTACCCGGCGCCGGAAGGCACCATCAGCCCGTGGGGGTTGCCGCTGGTCAACACCATTTTGCTGGTGAGTTCCAGCGTGACCATCACCATCGCCCACCATGCCCTGCGCAAAGGCCATCGCGGCGCGCTGAAGATCTGGTTGGCGATCACGGTGCTGCTGGGCCTGGCGTTTCTCGGGTTTCAGGCCGAGGAATACATCCATGCCTATAAAGAGCTGGGTCTCACGTTGGGCTCAGGCGTGTATGGCGCAACCTTCTTCATGCTGACGGGCTTTCATGGCGCCCACGTGACCATCGGCACAATTATTTTGTTCGTGATGCTGATGCGCATCCTCAAGGGGCATTTCAATGCCGAGCACCAGTTCGGCTTCGAGGCGGCCAGTTGGTATTGGCACTTTGTGGATGTGGTGTGGATTGGGCTGTTCTTCTTCGTTTACGTGCTGTGAGGCGCCTTACCACGGCGCATGAGACACCAGCTGGCCGCTGAAAAAGCCCCAGGTGATCAACGCCAGGGTGATTACGGCCAGCACCACACGCACGGTCAAGGCAGTGACGAGGCGATTGGAGTTGCCCTCGTCCTTGACCAGAAAGAACAAGCCACTGAACAGGCTCACGACGGTCGCGATCAGCATCAGGGCAATAGCGGCTTTGAGCATGATGTAGCTCCAACGGGATGGGCGGGCAATGAAAACAAGTATAGCCAGCACCATGAAACGCTTTCGCCCAGGGCTTGCACCGACACTGGTGGTGTGGGTGCTGCTGCCGTTGATGGTCGGCCTGGGCTTCTGGCAACTGTCTCGTGGCCATGAAAAGCAGCGGTTAGTGGACAGCTACGCCGAACGGCGTGTGGCTGAGCCGGTCAGCGGTGTACAACTCAATGAGCTGGATGACCCGGCCTTTCGCCGTGTGCGTTTGCGCGGGCAGCTCGACGCCGAGCACAGCGTGTTGCTCGACAACCGCATGCGCGACGGCAAGGCGGGAGTGGAGTTGCTGCAACCCTTTCACGACCAGGTCAGCGGCCAGTGGCTGTTGCTCAATCGTGGCTGGCTGCCCTGGCCAGACCGTCGCACCCCGCCCGCCTTCACCACGCCTGGGCAACCCTTGAACCTCGATGCCTGGGTCTACGTCGCCCCTGGTGAAACCTTTCAGTTGCACGCCGACCCGGCGACTGCTCAATGGCCGCGCCTGTTGACCGCGTTGCATCCGGCCGCCCTGTGGGCCGAGCTGGGTCGCACGGGGTTTGCCTACGAACTGCGCGCCGAACCCGGCCCCTTCACATACGACACCACATGGGCGGTAGTCGCCATGGGCCCGGAAAAACACCTGGGGTATGCCGTGCAATGGTTCGCCATGGCGCTGGCGTTGCTGGCGCTTTACCTCTACCTCGGCTGGCACAACACAAAAAAGGAGAAGCCCCATGGGAACGGCCATGAATCCACCCAAGGTGTCTGAGCTGCCAGATCGGCGCAAAGGCCGTTGGCAGTTGATCCTGATCCTGATGATGGTGATCGGCCCGATGGTGCTGGCCACCTTCATGTACAAGTTGCAGTTCTGGGTGCCGGACAGCCGCAGCTACCACGGCCAGATGATCGGCAATGGCCAGACCCGCGCCGATATCGGGGTGCAGGCCGATGAATCGCGCTGGCAACTGCTGGTGACCGCGCCCGCCGCTTGCGCCGCCGACTGCCAGCAACTGGTGTACCTGGCACGCCAGCTGCAAATCGGCCTGGGCCGCGATGCTTCCCGTGCCAGCCACGCCTTGGCCAGTGCGCAACCGGTGAGCAGCGACTACGAGGCCAAGCTCAAGGCCGAATACCCCCAATTGCAACGCTTCGCGCTGGACCTGTCGACCTTCACCCAGAACGCCGCCGCGCCTGGCGAAGCGCAGCTGTGGATCGTCGACCCCCACGGCAACCTGGTGCTGCGCTACGACGCCAAGGTCAAGGGCAAGGACTTGCTCAACGACCTGCGCCACCTGCTGAAACTGTCGAACATCGGATAAGGGCATCGTCATGGCCAAACCTGGATTTCGCCTCGCGTTGTTTGCCACCTTGCTGGCGCTGATCGTCGTGCTGTTGGGCGCCTATACCCGCTTGACCCACGCGGGCCTGGGCTGCCCGGACTGGCCGGGGTGCTACGGCTTTATCGGCGTGCCACAGAGCGAAGCCCAGCTGGCCCATGCCGAACTGCATTTCCCTGACGCGCCGGTGGAGGCCGACAAGGGCTGGGCGGAGATGACCCATCGCTATTTTGCCGGCACCTTGGGCGTGCTGATTGCGTTGCTGGCGGCGCGCTCGTGGCGGCATCGGCGTGATCCGGGCCAGCCGGTGAAGTTGCCCTTGTTTGTGTTGGTGGTGGTGTTCGCCCAGGCCGCGTTCGGCATGTGGACCGTGACGTTGAAGCTGTGGCCGCAAGTGGTCACCGGGCATTTGCTGGGCGGCTTTGCCACCTTGAGCCTGTTGTTTCTGCTGACCTTGCGCTTATCTGGCGTGCTGCCCGCATTGATCGTGCCCAAGCGCCTGCAATATTGGGCCACCGCCGGGTTAGTGCTGGTGATCGGGCAGATTGCGCTGGGGGGCTGGGTCAGCTCCAACTATGCGGCGGTAGCCTGTATCGATTTGCCCACCTGTCATGGGCAGTGGTGGCCGGCCGCAGACTTTGCCAACGGCTTTCACCTGACCCAGCACATCGGCCCCAATTACCTGGGTGGGCAGTTGGACAGCGAGGCGCGTACGGCGATTCACCTGACCCATCGCGTGGGTGCCGTGGTGGTTTCGCTGGTGCTGCTGGGCCTGGCCTGGCAGCTCAAGGGAGTGGGTATGACGCGCCTGGCAGGCTTGCTGTTGATCGCCCTGGCCGCACAAATCTGCCTGGGCTTGAGCAATGTGTATTTCCATCTGCCATTGCCGGTGGCGGTGGCGCATAACGCGGGTGGCGCAGCGTTGTTATTGACGTTGGTGGTGGTCAATTACCACGCCCGCACCAGCCTGGTCCGGGTGCGTAACCAATTGCCGTTCGGCTGGCGCTTCATCCCGCGCAAACACGTATCGGGCCTCATCACCCTTAAAGGAGAGACGCCATGGCGACCTTGATCGGCGCACGGCACGAGCGAGCGATCTGGCGCGACTATCTGGAACTGACCAAGCCGAAAGTGGTGGTGCTGATGCTCATCACGTCGCTGGTAGGGATGTTCCTTGCGACCCGCGCCGGAGTGCCGTGGACGGTGCTGGTGTTCGGCAATTTGGGTATTGCCCTGTGTGCCGGTGGGGCGGCAGCGGTCAACCATGTGGTGGACCGGCGGATCGATGCGGTGATGGCGCGTACGCACAAGCGGCCTTTGGCAGAGGGGCGCGTGTCGCCTGTGGCGGCGTTGGCTTTTGCGTTGTTTTTGGCAATTGCGGGACTCGCCCTGCTGCTGGCATTTACCAACCCCCTGGCGGCGTGGCTTACATTGGCTTCGCTGCTGGGTTATGCGGTGATCTACACCGGCTTTCTCAAGCGTGCGACGCCGCAGAATATCGTCATCGGCGGCTTGGCCGGTGCGGCGCCGCCGTTGCTGGGGTGGGTCGCGGTCACCGGGCATGTCAGCGCCGAGCCTTTACTGTTGGTGCTGATCATCTTCGCCTGGACCCCACCGCACTTCTGGGCGCTGGCCATTCACCGCAAGGAGGAATACGCCAAGGCCGATATCCCTATGCTGCCGGTCACCCATGGCGAGCACTACACCAAGGTGCATATCCTGCTCTACACCTTCGCCCTACTGGCGGTAAGCCTGATGCCTTATGTGATCCATATGAGCGGTCTGCTTTACCTGGCCTGTGCACTGGTATTGGGCGTGCGCTTTCTGCAATGGGCCTGGGTGTTGTACCGTGGCGGTCGGCCGCACGCGGCGATCAACACCTTCAAGTACTCTATCTGGTACTTGTTGTTGCTGTTTATCGCCCTGCTCGTAGACCACTACCTATTGTTGAACCTATGACCCGAACTCAAAAAACCGTCTTCATCCTGGTGGCCATCGTCGCGTTGATCATGGGCCTGACCGTCAACAAAGTGCTCAGTGGCAAAGGCCAGGGCGACCCCACGGCATTGATCGACGCCGGCATCATCCTGCTGCCCCAGAGCCGCCAACTGCCACCGGTCAGCATGACCAACCAGGACGGCCAGCCAGTAGTGGTCAACGAGTTGAAAGGCAAATGGAGCCTGCTGTTTTTCGGCTACACCTTCTGCCCGGACATCTGCCCCACCACCCTCGCCCAACTGCGCCAGATCAAGAGCGAGCTACCCAAGGACGTTGTGGATAAGTTGCAGGTGATCCTGGTCAGCGTCGACCCGCACCGCGACACGCCGACCCAGCTCAAGCAGTACCTGGGCTACTTCGATCCGCAGTTTGTCGGCCTGACCGGTGCGAATGTGGACGAGGTTCAGAAGGTGTCGAATGCGGTGAGCATTCCGTTTATTCCCGCCGATACCAGCAAGCCGAACTACACCGTGGACCACAGCGGCAACCTGGCGGTGATCGGGCCGGATGGGACGCAGCGTGGGTTTATTCGGGCGCCGTTGAATAACCAGAAGCTAGTCGCGCAGTTGCCGGGCCTGTTACAGCGCAAATAACAGACAACACAAAACAAATGTGGGAGGGGGCTTGCCCCCGATTGCTAAAGGTCAGTCACTGCATCTGGTGGCTGACCCACTGCTATCGGGGGCAAGCCCCCTCCCACATTTTGATCTCCAGTGTTTGGGAGATCGGGTTACATCAGAACGCCGGCTTGATCGCGCCTTTGTACTTCTCTTCGATGAACTGCTTCACCTCAGGCGTGTGCAGGGCTGCAACCAGCTTCTTCACCGCGTCCGAATCCTTGTTGTCTTCGCGGGTCACCAGGATGTTCACGTACGGCGAGTCGTTGCCTTCGATCACCAGCGCGTCCTTGGAAGGGTCCAGCTTGGCTTCCAGGGCGTAGTTGGTGTTGATCAGCGCCAGGTCGACCTGGGTCAGTACGCGCGGCAGGGTGGCGGCTTCCAGTTCGCGGAATTTCAGGTTTTTCGGGTTTTCGGTGATGTCCTTGATGGTCGACAGGATGTTGGTCGAGTCCTTCAATTTGATCACGCCGGCTTTGTTCAGCAGCAACAGCGCGCGACCGCCATTGGTGGCGTCGTTCGGGATGACCACATTGGCACCGCTAGGCAGTTCGTCCAGCTTCTTGTACTTGCTGGAATAAGCGCCCAGGGGTTCCAGGTGCACGGCACCGACGCTCACCAGGTGAGTGCCCTTGGCTTTGTTGAACTCATCCAGGTACGGCTGGTGCTGAAAGAAGTTGGCGTCCAGGCGCTTTTCGGCCACCTGTACGTTGGGCTGCACGTAGTCGGTGAAGACCTTGACCTGCAGGTCCACGCCTTCTTTGGCCAGGGCAGGTTTCACGAATTCCAGGATTTCTGCGTGCGGAACCGGCGAGGCGGCGACCGTGAGGGTCTCGGCATGTGCAGAAAACGCTGCAACGGCGGCGAAAGCAACCAGTAGTTTTTTCATCCAACAAGCTCCTTGTTCGGGCATTTGCCGGCTTTTGGCCGGCAATGGCCGTTATTTTCGAGAAAAATGCACCACCAGCTTGTCGCCGACGGTTTGCAGAATTTGCACCAGGATCAACAGCATTACCACGGTGACCACCATGACATCGGTCTGGAAACGCTGATAACCGAAGCGGATAGCCAGGTCACCCAGGCCGCCTGCGCCGACCACACCGGCCATGGCCGTGTAGGACACCAGTGTAATCGCCGTCACCGTAATCGCCGCGAAAATGCCAGGGCGGGCCTCGGGCAGCAGGGCGTTGGTGATGATTTGGCGAGTGGTGGCGCCCATGGACTGGGTGGCTTCGATAATGCCGCGGTCCACTTCACGCAGGGCGGTTTCCACCAAGCGCGCAAAGAACGGCGTAGCGCCCACGACCAGCGGCGGGATTGCACCGGCTACACCCAGCGAAGTGCCGGTGATCAGCACGGTGAACGGAATCATCACGATCAACAGGATGATGAACGGCAGCGAGCGCAGGATGTTCACGATCAACGAAAGCAGCGCGTACAGGCCTTTTTGCTCAAACAGCTGGCGCGGGCTGGTCAGGAACAGCAGCACGCCCAACGGCAGGCCCAGCACCACAGTGAAGAACAGCGAGCCGAACAGCATAGTCATGGTGTCGCCGGTGGCGAGCCAGATTTCCGACCAGTCGATATTGGCGAAGAAACTCAACAGGGCTTCCATTAGCGCAGGACCTCCATGTGGACGTCGGCGGCGGTAAAGCGGGCAAACGCCGCTTCCATGTCGCCACCGGTGACGGCGAGGGTCAGTTGCCCGTAAGGGATGTCTTTGATGCGGTCGATACGACCGGCGAGGATGCTGTAGTCCACACCTGTTTCACGAGCGACGGTACCCAGCAGCGGTGCGTAGGTCGCTTCGCCCTGGAACGTCAGGCGCACGATACGGCCCGGAACGTGAGCGAAGTCATCACGCTGTTCGTTTTCGTCAACTTGCTCGGACTCTTGCACGAAGCGTTTGGTGGTCGGGTGCTTGGGGTGCAGGAATACGTCGGCCACCGAGCCTTGCTCGACGATCACGCCGGCGTCCATCACGGCCACCTGGTCGCAGACTCGGCGGATCACATCCATTTCATGGGTGATCAGCACGATGGTCAGCTTGAGCTCACGGTTGATCTCGGCCAGCAGTTGCAGCACCGAGGCGGTGGTCTGCGGGTCGAGGGCGCTGGTGGCCTCATCACACAGCAAAATCTTGGGCTTGGTCGCCAAGGCGCGGGCGATGCCGACGCGCTGCTTCTGGCCGCCGGACAACTGCGCCGGGTACTTCTTGGCGTGGTCTGACAGGCCGACACGGGCCAGCAGTTCGGCCACGCGCAGGTCGATGTCCTTGCGCGACAATTCACCGGCCAGGGTCAGCGGCAGCGCCACGTTGTCGGCCACGGTCTTGGAGGCCAGCAGGTTGAAGTGCTGGAAGATCATGCCGACCTGCTGGCGGAAACGGCGCAGGCCGTTGGCGTCCAGGGCGGTGACTTCTTCGCCATCCACCGTGATTTTGCCGCCGCTCGGTTCTTCGAGGCGGTTGATCAGGCGCAGCAGGGTGCTTTTGCCCGCACCCGAATGGCCGATAAGGCCAAACACCTGGCCGTTCTCGACGCTCAGGCTGGTGGGGTGCAGGGCGGGGATATCCTTACCGGCGACGCGGTAGGTTTTATGGACGTTATGAAACTCGATCACGTAGCGAACCTTGTGGGGCGCATGGAAAAGGGATCAGCGGTTAGCCGGGCGCGCATTTTAGCCTGTCCGTATAGCGTTTCTTAGCATTTATTTCGTATCCATCCAGCGATTTGGCAATAACGCGATCAAAGGTCATAAAAAAGGAACGGTGCAAACCCCTGTCAGTCACTACTTAAACAACGCCATGTCCCGGGTGCCGTGCCTGGGCCTGAATAAGGAGTTTTGACTGATGAGCACGAAAAAGCCAAAGAGCGAACTCGCCGGAACCGACACCCTGGACCGTAACAACACCAATGCCAAGCTGCAGGCCCTGGAAGCGTTTCGCTCCGACGCCACCGGCCAGGCGCTGCGTACCAACCAAGGGGTAAAGATTGCCGACAACCAGAACAGCTTGAAGGCTGGCGCCCGCGGGCCCTCGCTGCTGGAAGATTTCATCATGCGTGAAAAGATCACGCACTTTGACCATGAGCGGATCCCCGAGCGCATCGTGCATGCGCGGGGTACGGGCGCCCATGGCTATTTTCAGAGCTATGAGAACCATTCGGCGCTTACCAAGGCGGGTTTCCTACGGGACCCTGGGCACAAAACCCCGGTGTTCGTGCGTTTTTCCACCGTACAAGGCCCGCGTGGCTCGGGCGACACAGTGCGCGACGTGCGCGGTTTTGCGGTGAAATTCTTTACCGACGAAGGCAACTTCGATCTGGTGGGCAACAACATGCCAGTGTTTTTCATTCAGGACGCAATCAAGTTTCCTGACTTCGTGCATGCGGTAAAACCTGAGCCCCACAATGAAATTCCTACGGGCGGCTCTGCCCACGATACGTTCTGGGATTTCGTCTCACTGCAGCCAGAGTCGGCCCATATGGTGATCTGGGCCATGTCGGACCGTGCAATTCCTAAAAGCCTGCGCAGCATGCAGGGTTTTGGCGTGCATACCTTCCGCTTTATCAATGCCGAAGGCGTCTCCAACTTCGTCAAATTCCATTGGCGGCCTACGGCGGGTACCTGCTCGCTGGTGTGGGATGAAGCGCAAAAGCTGGCAGGTAAAGATACCGACTACCACCGTCGCGACCTTTGGGAGTCCATCGAAACCGGCGATTACCCTGAGTGGGAGCTGGGCGTGCAGGTGATTCCTGAAGATAAGGAGCACGCGTTCGACTTCGACATTCTTGACCCGACCAAGCTGATTCCTGAGGAGCTGGTGCCAATCACGCCGCTGGGCAAGATGGTGCTGGACCGCAACCCCGATAACTTCTTTGCCGAGGTGGAGCAGGTCGCGTTCTGCCCTGGGCATATCGTACCGGGCATCGACTTCTCCAATGATCCGCTGCTGCAGGGACGTCTGTTTTCTTACACCGATACCCAAATCAGCCGCCTCGGTGGTCCGAATTTTCATGAATTGCCGATCAACCGGCCGGTGGCGCCGTTTCATAATGGCCAGCGCGATGCCATGCACCGCACGGTGATTGATAAAGGCCGTGCCGCCTATGAGCCCAACTCGATCGACGGCGGCTGGCCGAAAGAAACCCCGCCTGCGGCGCAGGACGGGGGCTTCGAGTCTTACTACGAGCGCATCGATGCCCATAAGGTGCGGGAGCGCAGCGAGTCGTTTGGTGATCACTTCTCTCAGGCGCGGTTGTTTTTCCGCAGCATGAGCAAGCACGAGCAGGAGCACATCATCGCGGCCTACAGCTTTGAGTTGGGTAAGGTCGAGCGTGAGTTTATTCGTGCGCGCCAGGTCAATGAGATCCTGGCCAATATTGATCTGGAATTGGCCAAGCGTGTGGCGCAGAACCTGGGCCTGCCGGTGCCTGAAAAAGGCACGGTGGCCGAGCGCAAGACTTCGTTGGCGCGCTCGCCTGCGTTGAGTCAGGCGAACTTGCTGCCGGCGGATATCAAGACGCGCAAAGTGGCGATCCTGGCGGCCAATGGGGTAGACGGCGTGGCAATTGCCGCGCTGAAGAAGGCGTTGGAAGCTGAGGGTGCCCACGCCAAGCTGCTGGGGCCGACCTCTGCGCCGGTTACCACTGCGGATGGCAAGAGCCTGCCGGTGGATGCGTCCATGGAAGGCTTGCCATCGGTGGCGTTTGACGCGGTGTTCGTGCCCGGCGGTAAAGAGTCTGTGAAGGCGTTAAGCGGGGATGGCGTGGCATTGCATTACTTGCTTGAGGCTTACAAGCATTTGAAGGCCATTACCGTGGCCACTGACGCCAAGCCGTTGCTGGATCAGTTGAAGCTGGAGGCGGATACGGGGCTGATCGTGGGGTCGGATGCGAAAGCGTTCAAGGCGTTCTTTGCCGCGATTGGGCAGCATCGGGTTTGGGAGCGTGAGGCGAAGGCCAAGGCGGTTCCGGCTTAAGCTTTTGGTTGTTTGTTAGATGGCTATCGGGGGCAAGCCCCCTCCCACACTTTGAATGTATTCACAGTTCAAAATGTGGGAGGGGGCTTGCCCCCGATGGCTTTATTGCGCCTTGCGCGGAATCAAAACCACCTGCGCCGGAATCTTCTTCAAGATCTGCCGGTGAAGTTTCAGTTCATACCCCGAATCAATGCGTTTGACCCGTTTGGTCAGCAAGGTGGCCAACCACGGGTAGTCCTCGGTGCGCGGCACCTGGATGCTCACATCGCACTGGTAATTGACCACATCGGTCGCAATTGCGTCGAGCTGATGGCGCAGTTCCTGGATATCGGTGAGGTTCAGCGCCACGGTGGTGCTTTCGGCTGCCGGGTCGATGACTTTGGCGACTGGCTTGGACTCCGCTGCTTTCAAGGCTGCTTCGGCCTGATCCAACTCGGCTTTGCGGGCATGGCTGATGGCGCTGTTGACGCCACCGGTCAGCGCCGGTGCCTTGGGCATCAGTGCGCGGGCACGGCTCAAGGCGGTGGCTGCTGCGTTGACATCGCCTTTTTGCAGCACGATCTGGCTGCGCTGCAGGTAGGCTTCGGCCAGCTGGCGCTGGTACGGCTCCAGTGTCGGGTCGTTGGGCGACTGGGCTTGCAGTGCGGCCAATTCATCTTCGGCGGTGGCCAGCTCACTGCTGGCCAGGTTTTGTTCCAGCTGCGCGATGGCCGCAGCACGTGTGTCCGGGGCCGTGGTGGCGGCGGGCGGTGTGCTTTGACAGGCCCCCAGCAGCAGGGCAAATGCGGCAAGGAGCAGATAACGGGAGGTGAACGGCTTCATTCCTGCGACTCTCTATTTGCGCAAAAAGCGAGCAAGTCTACACCCCTCGACGGGGCAGGACAAAACTCAGCAGAAACAGGGCGGCGGCCGTGACCACAATCGATGGCCCTGCTGGCGTGTCCTTGAACCATGACAGCGCCAGGCCCCCGCACACTGCAAACATCCCCAACAGGCTGGCGCCGATCGCCATTTGCTCCGGTGACCGGGCATGGCGCTGGGCGGCGGCGGCAGGAATGATCAGCAGCGACGTGATCAACAATACGCCGACAATCTTCATCGCGACAGCAATCACCACGGCGATCAACAACATCAGGGCCATGCGCAGGGTTGGCACGGGCAGGCCTTCGACGGTTGCCAGCTCTTCATGCACAGTGATTGCCAGCAGCGGGCGCCACAAGGTCACCAGCAGCACCAGCACGAGCGCACTGCCGCCAAGGATCCAGGCCAGGTCAGTGGTGCTGATCGCCAGCAGGTCGCCAAACAGGTAGGCCATCAGGTCGATGCGCACTTCGTGCATGAAGCTGAGCACCACCAGGCCGAGGGACAAGGTGCTTGGCGCCAGAATGCCCAGCAAGGTGTCGGACGCCAGGGGTTGGCGCTGTTGCAGGGTCACCAGGAGCACCGCCAGCAGCAGGCAGCCTACGGTTACGGCGATGGTCGGGCTCACATCCAGCAAGAAGCCCATGGCCACGCCCAACAGCGCTGCGTGGGACAGCGTGTCGCCAAAATAGGCCATGCGTCGCCACACCACGAACGAGCCCAGTGGGCCCGCCACCAGTGCCAAAGCCAAGCCTGCCAGCAGGGCGTACAACAGAAAATCAGCCATGCTTGCAGCTATCTCCATGAACGTGGGTGTGAGGTGCGGTTGGGTCATCAACGACCGCGCCATGCAGGTCATGGGCGTGGTCGTGGTGGTGATGGTAGATCGCCAGGCTCTGTGCGTTCTTACCGAACAGCTCGACAAACGCCGGGTCGCCGCTGACCTGTTCCGGGTGGCCGGAGCAGCATACGTGGCGGTTGAGGCACACCACCTGGTCGGTGGTGCTCATGACCAGGTGCAGGTCGTGGGACACCATCAGCACGCCGCAGCCATGGCGGTCGCGCAGGCGGGTGATCAGGCTGTACAGCTCGGCCTGGCCGGCGACGTCGACGCCTTGTACCGGTTCATCCAGCACCAACAGCTGCGGCTCGCGCAACAGGGCGCGGGCCAGCAATACGCGCTGCATTTCGCCGCCGGAGATGCTTTGCACCGGACTGTCGATCACCTGTTCGGCGCCGACTTCCTTGAGCGCAGCCTGGGCGCGGGCGCGATCCACACCGGGCACCAGGCGCAGGAAGCGCAGTACCGACAGAGGCAGGGTCGGATCGACGTGCAGTTTTTGCGGCATATAGCCCACGCGCAGCTTGGGCTTGCGCCACACGCTGCCGCTGTGGGGCTTGAGCAGGCCGAGCACGGCGCGCACCAAGGTGGTCTTGCCGGCGCCATTGGGGCCGATCAGCGTCACGATCTGCCCCGGTTCCACGCTAAGGGCGATGTTATCCAGCACGGCTTGCCCGGCGAACGTGACCCCAACCTGTTCCAGGCGGATTAACGCGTTGCTCATCAGGCCCCCTGGCAACCGGAGCATAGGCCGACCACTTCGACCGTTTGCCCTTCAACCTTGAAACCCACGTCGGCGGAGCTCTTGATGATCGCGTCGCTGATGCTTTTTTGTTCAAGTTCGATGGCGGCGTGGCATTCGCGGCAGATCAGGAACTGGCCCTGATGCGCATGCTCCGGGTGGTTGCAGCCCACGAACGCGTTGAGGGAGGCGATGCGGTGCACCAGACCGTTTTCCAGCAAGAAGTCCAGTGCGCGGTACACGGTGGGTGGCGCTGCACGACGGCCGTCCTGTTCGCTGAGCACGCCCAGGATGTCGTAGGCGCCCAGCGGCTTGTGGCTCTGCCATACCAGCTCCAGCACACGGCGGCGCAAGGCGGTCAGGCGCAAACCCTTCTGTGCACAGAGGGTATCGGCCTCCGACAGCGCGGTATGCACGCAGTGAGAGTGGTCGTGGGGACGGCTGGCAAGCGGTGTTTTAGGCATGAGCGGCGACAGACATTTGATAGAGACGTTATTATGTTACCCGTTCCTACGCCATTGAGTGGTCATCGTGTCCCGACTTTTTCCCGTTTTTGTCGTATTCATCACCAGTTTGTTCGTTACCGGGGTCGCTCAGGCCGAGGTCAAGGTGCTGACCAGTATCAAGCCGTTGCAGTTGATTGCCGCGGCTGTGCAGGACGGCGTGGGCGTTCCCGAGGTGTTGCTGCCGCCGGGTGCTTCGCCGCATAACTACGCACTGCGCCCATCCGACGTACGGCGCGTGCAGTCGGTGGACCTGCTGTACTGGATTGGTCCGGACATGGAGAGCTTCCTGCCCCGCGTGCTCAAGGGGCGCAGCGTGCCAGCCGCGGCCGTGCAGGACTTGCCAGGCATGAAACTGCGTCGTTTTGCCGAAGATAGCCACTCGCACGCCGACGAAGCCGACGAACACGACCACGATCACCGCCCAGGCAGCCTGGATGCGCACTTGTGGCTGTCGACGGTGAATGCGCGGGTGATTGCCACGCGCATGGCAACCGACCTCAGCGCTGCCGACCCTACCAATGCGGCGCGTTATCAGAGCAACGTGAAAGCGTTCATCGAGCGCCTGGATGCATTGGATGCCCGCTTGAAAACCCGCTTGGCGACCGTGGGCGACAAGCCATATTTCGTTTTCCACGAAGCCTTCGATTATTTCGAAGACGCCTACGGCCTCAAGCACGCCGGTGTATTCAGCGTTGCCGCCGAAGTCCAGCCGGGCGCCCAGCATGTGGCCGCAATGCGCACGCGGTTGCAGGAAGTGGGCAAGACTTGTGTATTCAGTGAGCCGCCGCTGCGTCCGCGCCTGGCTGAGACCCTGGTGGCCGGCCTGCCGGTGAAGCTGGCGGAGTTGGATGCGTTGGGTGGGTACACGCAGGCTACAGCGCAAGGCTATGAGCAGGTGCTGGAGAAACTGGGGAATGACTTGGCTGGGTGCCTGGAATCGCTCTAAAACCCGGTGAAGATCAAATGTGGGAGGGGGCTTGCCCCCGATTGCGGTGGATCAGCCAGCACATGCATTGACTGACACACTGCTATCGGGGGCAAGCCCCCTCCCATATTTTGATCCCGGTTGTCTTTTAAAGCGCGAACGGCAGTTGGATCGTCACCTGCTGGCGTTGCGCCAAGCGGTGCTCAAACTCCGCCGGGTCATGAATCAACACATCCTGCCCGGCAAACGACTCAGCCGCGATCAAGCGTGACAACCAGAACCGCACACAGGCCACGCGCAGTAGGGTCGGCCACAATTCAGCTTCTTTCGCGGTAAACGGTCGCAGCCCCGCATAGGCGCCCAACAAAGCACGGGCGCGTTGGCCGTCGATCACGCCGTCTTCGTCCGAACACCAGTCATTCAGCGCGATGGCCACGTCATACAGCATCGGGCCGGAGCAGGCGTTGTAGAAGTCGATCAGGCCTGTGAGGTGGGTACCTTCGAACATCGCGTTGTCGCGGAACAGGTCGGCATGGAGGTTGGCGCGCGGCAGGGCGAGGATCTGAGCCTTGTGGGCTTGGATTTCATCCAGTGCAGCTTGCAGCAGGCGTTGTGGCGCCTCGTCCAGGTGTGAAATCAGCTGCGCGCCTTCACTGAGCATCCAGTCCAGGCCGCGATCGGTCTTGCGCTCCAGCACCTTGTCGCCCTGGGTCGCCAGGTGCAAATGGCCAAGCAGGTCGCCAACCTGGGCGCAATGCTGCGCGTTGGCGTCCTTGATGTGCTTGCCGGCCAGGCGCGGTTGCAGCAAGGCTGGTTTGCCTTTGAGTTCGCGCAGGGCTACGCCATCGGTGGTGCGCAGGGCGTAAGGCACGGGTAGATCGGCGTCGTGGAGCACGTCGAGCAGTTCGATGAAGAACGGCATCTCGGCGACGGGACCGCGCTCAACCAGGGTCAGGACGAATTCGCCCTGCTCCAGGCTGATAAAGAAGTTGGTGTTTTCGCTACCGGCGGCAATTCCCTGGAAATCAAGCAGGCGGCCGAGGCCGTAAGGGGCGAGGAAGGTTTCCAGCTCGGGCCGAGCCAGGGGGGTGAACACAGACATGGTTAAAACTGCCAGTACGGGCGCCGCGGTGGGCGGCGCCAATTGAAGTTAAGAAATCATTTCCATTCGAAAATCTTCCATGACGGGATCAGCATATCCGGCTGGTCAGAGCGGATGAAGTTCGCATCGGTGCCGTCCGCGCGCACCAGAAAATACGGTGGTGCGCCCTTGGGCGTCACCTTGATCGCGTACAGGAAGCCGTTTTGACGGTATTCCTGGATGGTTTTGTCGCCTTCGGTGCGGATCGTGACCTCAGGGTCACCACCGGGGGCGCTGTCGGCTGCCGTGGCGGCCAGCGGCAGGAGTGCAATCAAGCCGGTCAACAACAAGCGATTCGCTGTACGCATGATAACCTTGTCCCTTTGTCGTCATTGGTCCGGCTATTCTAGCGCCTGACCCGCCGAAAAGGTTGATCCTGCTCATGAGCCAAGCCCCCCTCGTCCTGGTGGACGGTTCTTCATATCTGTACCGCGCCTTCCACGCGCTGCCCCCGCTGACCACCTCCAAAGGCCTGCCCACCGGTGCGGTCAAGGGCGTGTTGAACATGCTCAAAAGCCTGCGCAAGCAATACCCGGACAGCCCGTTTGCCGTCGTATTCGACGCCAAGGGTGGGACCTTTCGCGATGACATGTATGCCGAATACAAGGCCAACCGCCCGAGCATGCCCGATGACATGCGCGTGCAAATCGAGCCGCTGCACCAGAGCGTGATCGCCTTGGGCTTCCCGTTGCTGTGCGTTGAAGGCGTCGAGGCCGATGACGTGATCGGCACCCTGGCCCGCAGCAGCGCAGCAGCCAACCGCCCGGTGGTGATCTCCACCGGTGACAAGGACATGGCGCAGCTGGTCGATGGGCACATTACCTTGGTCAACACCATGACCGGTAGCGCGATGGACATCGAAGGCGTAAAGGAGAAATTTGGCGTCGCTCCGGAGCAGATCATCGACTACCTTGCGTTGATGGGCGATTCGTCCGACAACATCCCAGGCGTTCCGGGCATTGGTCCAAAGACCGCGTCCGGCTTGCTGGTGGGCGTCAATGGCGGGATCAAAGAGCTTTATGAACAGCTGGATATTGTTCCGACCTTGCCGATTCGAGGCGCCAAGACGCTGCCGGCCAAGCTCGAAGAGCATCGGGAGATGGCGTTCCTGTCCTACCAGTTGGCGACGATCAAGTGTGATGTGCCGCTGGATGTGGGCCTGGATGACCTGCACCTGATCGAGCCGGATCGCGAAAAGTTGCTGGAGCTGTACTCGCTGCTTGAGTTCAAGAGCTGGATCGATGAGGTTCAGCGCGACGCCAAACGTGTTGAGCTCAACGCCGCACCGGTAGCCGAAGCCGTTGCCGAGGTTGCTCCAGCGGCTCCGGTTGAGACGACGTACACCACCATCCTCGATCAGGCCACCTTCGATCTGTGGTTGAAGAAGCTCAACGACGCCAAATTGTTCGCGTTTGACACCGAAACCACCGGTATCGACGCGCATCAGGCGCAGTTGGTCGGTGTGTCCTTCGCCGTAAAGCCCCACGAAGCGGCCTACATTCCGCTGACCCACGCTTATATCGGTGCACCAGAGCAGCTGGACCGTGACTCTGTGTTGCGAGCCCTCAAGCCGCTGCTGGAAGACCCGGCCAAGCTCAAGGTCGGCCAGCACGCCAAGTTCGACATGAACATCCTGGCCAACTGCGCCATCGGTGGTGACCCGGCCCAGGGCATCACCGTGCGCGGCATCGCGTTCGACACCATGCTCGAATCCTACGTGCTCAATTCCACCGCCACCCGGCACGACATGGACAGCCTGGCCAAGAAGTACCTGGACTACGACACCGTCAGTTTCCAGGACATCGCCGGCAAGGGCGCCAAGCAGCTGACCTTCGACCAGATCGCCCTTGAGCAGGCCGGGCCTTATGCCGCTGAAGATGCCGACGTGACGCTGCGTCTGCATCAGGAGCTATTCGCGCAACTGACAGCCATCCCGAGCCTGGCCAGCGTGCTGACGGATATTGAGATGCCGTTGGTGCCGGTGTTGGCGCGTATCGAGCGCCAGGGCGCGCTGGTAGATGCCGATTTGCTCGGCGTTCAAAGCATCGAATTGGGCAACAAGATGGTCGAGCTGGAGCGCCAGGCGTTCGAGATCGCCGGTGAGGAATTCAATTTGGGTTCGCCCAAGCAACTGGGCGCGATCCTCTACGAAAAACTCGGTTTGCCGGTGTTGAAAAAGACCGGTAAAGGCCAGGCCTCCACCGCTGAAGAAGTGCTGGCCAAGCTGGCCGAAGATGATTACCCGCTGCCCAAGGTGCTGATGCAGTACCGCAGCATGAGCAAACTCAAAAGTACCTACACCGATCGCTTGCCGGAGCAGATCAACCCGCGTACCGGGCGCATCCACACGTCGTATCACCAAGCGGTGGCGGCGACCGGGCGTTTATCCTCCAGTGATCCGAACCTGCAGAACATTCCGGTGCGTACCGCCGAAGGGCGGCGTATTCGCCAGGCGTTTGTCGCGCCCAAGGGCTACAAGCTGCTGGCGGCGGACTATTCGCAGATCGAGCTGCGGATCATGGCGCACCTGTCCAAGGACGAAGGCTTGATGAATGCCTTCCGCCACAATCTGGATGTGCACACGGCCACAGCGGCTGAAGTGTTCAAGGTTGAACTGGGCGAGGTCACCTCGGACCAGCGCCGCAGCGCCAAGGCGATCAACTTTGGCCTGATCTACGGCATGGGCGCTCAAAAGCTGGGCAAGGACATTGGCGTCGACACCAAGACGGCCAAGGCTTATATCGACGTGTATTTTGCCCGCTATCCTGGGGTTCGCGAGTACATGGAGCGCACGCGCGGCCAGGCCGCTGATCAGGGCTATGTCGAGACCATCTTCGGGCGCCGCCTGTACCTGCCGGACATCAATTCCAACAAGCCCCAGGAACGTGCGGCCGCAGAACGTACGGCCATCAACGCGCCGATGCAGGGTACGGCTGCGGATATCATCAAGAAAGCCATGGTGCTGGTGGACAATTGGCTGACCGCCTCAGGCCTGGACGCCAAGGTGATCCTGCAGGTGCACGATGAATTGGTGCTGGAGGTGCGTGAGGACTTGGTGGCTGAGGTCAGCGAGAAAATTCGCGAGCACATGAGTGCGGCCGCGCAGCTGGATGTGCCGTTGCTGGTGGAAGTGGGCGTGGGTAACAACTGGGACGAAGCGCACTGATTACGGGGCTTTGCTGCCACTCTAGGGTGGTGGCAGAGTGCTTTAGTCCAGAAGTCGCCGTGAGTTATTTCCAATAGTTTTTTGAATCTGCCGGAACTTAACCCGTGAATTGCTACTCAGAGTTACTGAATGGGTGGTGAAGCCCTTCAATGCTCCTATGTTGTGTTAAGTGTTGGCAGATATCTGGACCCCGCCCTAGCGGTCCAGTACTTGAACCCCGAACTTCCCCTCCCCATAAGAAGTCCGGGGTTTTTTTTGCCCGCAGAAAAGTTACTCAGCGAGTTCCGCGCCCTTGTCCGCCAATTCCATCCAACCGGCCAATACAGTGTAGGCCTCTTCCAGGCCCATGCGTTTTGGGGCCGAGAACAGCTGGATGGTAATTGCATCACCCCACCCTTTACGGATTTCGGACTGCACTTTGAGCAGGGTGTTCTTGGCTGCGCCGTAGGTGAGCTTGTCGGCTTTGGTCAGCAGGATATGCATCGGCATGCCGCTGGCGACGGCCCAGTCGAGCATCAGCAGGTCGAAGTCGGTCATTGGATGACGGATGTCCATCATCAGGATCAAGCCCTTCAAACTCTCGCGGCCACCCAGGTAGGCCTCCAGGTGACGCTGCCAGTGCAGCTTCAACGGGATAGGGACTTTCGCGTAACCGTAGCCCGGCAGGTCGACCAGACGCCGATCATCGTCTAGCTTGAAGAAATTGAGCAGCTGCGTGCGGCCCGGGGTTTTTGAGGTGCGCGCCAGGCTGGCGTGGGTCAGGGTGTTCAGGGCGCTGGATTTACCGGCGTTGGAACGGCCGGCAAAGGCGACTTCAAAACCTTCGTCATCGGGGCATTGGTCAACTTTGGCGGCGCTGAGCATAAACGTGGACTGTTGGCACAGGCCAAGGATGGGATTCTTGAGTTGCATGAGATTTCCGATGTGGGCGATGCCGAGAAAGGGTGCGGCAAGCGGTGTCGTTTCCGTTTCAGTAGGGCCAGTATATAATGCCGCAGATTTTGTGTGTGCTTTGTCCCAGCGAAGGATGAGGTTCACGGGAGCGAAAGACCTTTATTGCGCATTAGAACGCAAAACGCTCTCAAACCCTGAAATGGTCGACGTATGACCAGATGGTTGCTCGCTTTTGGTGTGCTGGCTCCGCTTTATGGCGCTCAGGCTACACAGGATCCGGAAGCGGTGTACAACCGAGTTTGCGTGGCTTGCCATGCCGGCCAGTTGCCCAACGCCCCCAAACGGGGTGACCAGGCAGCCTGGGCGCCAAGACTGGCGCAGGGCATGGACACGCTGGTGCTACACGTGACCCAGGGTTTCAAGGCAATGCCGCCGCGTGGTTTGTGCATGGACTGCAGTACTGAGGATTACCAGGCCGTCATTGAGTTGATGGTGAGTAAACCCGGTAGATAACTCTTAAACCCCTTAGCCGTAGTTGGATTAGCTGATGAACAAACTGATCGTGAGTCTGCTGTTGACCTTGGGCATCACAGGCGCTGCCGTCGCTGCAGAGGGCCCCGTCAAAGGTGATGCCACTGCCGGTCAAGCGAAAGCCGCCGTATGTGGTGCCTGTCATGGGCCGGATGGCAATAGCCCGGCGCCGAACTTCCCCAAACTGGCCGGCCAGGGCGAGCGTTACCTGACCAAGCAGATGCACGACATCAAGGACGGCAAGCGCACGGTACTGGAAATGACCGGCCTGCTGACCAACCTCAGCGATCAGGACCTGGCAGACATCGCGGCCTATTTTGCCAGCCAGAAAGGCAGTGTGGGAGCTGCCGATCCGAAATTGGTGGCCCGTGGAGAGAAACTCTTTCGCGGTGGTGACCTGGAAAAAGGCCTGCCCTCCTGCATTGGCTGCCATTCGCCAAATGGCGCCGGTATTGCCGCTGCTGGCTTCCCGCACCTGAGTGGCCAACACGCTACCTACATCGCCAAGCAGTTGACCGATTTCCGCAAGGAAGAGGCCGGGCGAGCCAACGATGGCGACGCGGCAATCATGCGCACCATCGCGCGCAAGCTGAGTGATGAAGACATTGCGGCGGTCTCCAGCTACATCCAAGGCCTGCACTAAGGCACACGCAACGTTAACGCTCGATTAATCCGTCGATGCAAGCATAAAAAGGGTGGCCTGGGCCGCCCTTTTTTGTGGCCGGTGCCGTTACACTAACGAACTCATGCCCGCGCAGACCTGTCACAACAAAGGTCGCGTGAGGCGACTTTATTTGTCCAGGAGTAAAGCATGCGTAATCTGATCCTCAGCGCCGCTCTCGTCACTGCCAGCCTCTTCGGCATGACCGCACAAGCTGCCGACGTGCCGCTTGAAGCCGGTAAAACCTACGTTGAATTGGCCAATCCGGTACCGGTTGCGGTGCCTGGCAAGATCGAAGTCGTGGAGCTGTTCTGGTACGGCTGCCCGCATTGCTACGCCTTTGAGCCGACCATCAACCCTTGGGTTGAAAAACTCCCTTCCGACGTGAACTTCAAGCGCATCCCGGCCATGTTCGGCGGCCCATGGGATGCCCACGGCCAACTGTTCCTGACCCTTGAAGCCATGGGCGTGGAGCACAAGGTCCACAATGCCGTGTTCAATGCGATCCAGAAAGAAGGCAAGCGCCTGACCAAGCCGGACGAAATGGCTGACTTCGTCGCCACCCAAGGCGTGGACAAGGACAAGTTCCTGGCCACCTTCAACTCCTTCGCTATCCAGGGCCAGATCAAGCAGGCCAAGGAACTGGCGCAGAAGTATGGCGTGCAAGGCGTACCGACCATGATCGTCAACGGCAAATACCGTTTCGACCTGGGCACCTCCGGTGGTCCTGAGCAAACCCTCAACGTTGCCGACCAGCTGATCGCCAAAGAGCGCGCAGCCAAGTAAGGGGCCTGTCATGCGCCGCTGGGGTACCGAACGTGTCGTTGGCCTGCATGATCCGCAGGTCAACGAACATCATCTGGAAACCACAGGCCTGCCGGCAGACAGCCGCCTGCGCCTGTTGAGCTTCAATATCCAGGTGGGTATCAGTACCGAGAAGTACCGGCACTACCTCACCCGTGGCTGGCAGCACCTGCTGCCTCACAACGGACGTGCGGGCAACCTGCAGAAGATCGGCGACCTGTTGAATGACTTTGACCTGGTTGCCCTGCAGGAAGCCGACGGCGGCAGCATGCGTTCGGGCTACATCAACCAGGTAGAACATCTGGCACAACTCGGGGCCTTTCCCTACTGGTACCAGCAGCTCAATCGCAACCTCGGGCGCCTGGCGCAGCACAGTAATGGCGTGCTCAGCCGCTTGAAACCCTCTGCCATCGAAGATCACCCGCTGCCGGGCCCCAAGGGCCGGGGGGCGATCCTCGTGCGCTTTGGCGAGGGCCCTGAGGCCCTGGTGGTGGTGATGATGCACCTGGCGCTGGGCGCACGCACCCGTACCCTGCAGCTGGCGTATATTCGCGAGCTGATCGGTTCCTACAAGCACCAGGTCTTGATGGGTGACATGAACACCCATGCCAATGACCTGCTGCAGAATTCCCCGTTGCGTGACCTCGGGCTATTGGCGCCGCAAGCCGAAGCGACGTTTCCCAGTTGGCGTCCGCAACGTTGTCTTGACCATATCCTGCTCAGCCCCACCCTCACGCTCGAAAGCGTACAGGTGCTGGCGCAGCCCATCTCCGATCACCTGCCGGTCGCGGTAGAGATTCGTCTGCCGGGTTCGCTCACGGCTGATGCATTGCCCGCGTTGAGCCCAGGCCCTCGCGGACCCCTTGCATGAGCGACGACGCCCAGCGCTGGAAAGAGAAGTACCTTAAAAGCATCGAGCAACAAGAAAAGCTCGAACGCCGTTGGGCTGCCCGCCTCGACCTGTTGCGTCGGGGGCTGGTACGCAGCACGTTGGCGGCCGAAGGCACCGACCGTGCGGTCGACCAATGCATGAAGGAAATGCGCGACGTTGTCCGTACCGACGACATGGACGCCGCCCTCGCCGCCCTGTTGCCGCGCCTGGAAAAGGCCGTGCTCGATTCCGAGCAGCGCCGCGAAACCCGCGTCGAGCAGATCAGCACAGCCTTGACCTCGTTGGTCGCGCAGTTGCAAAAACTGCCGCTGCCCCGCGAAGTGGCACGCCCGCTGAAAACCTTCGCCAAGCAATTGGACGGACGCGTCAGCCAGGCCCGCGAAATTCCACTGCTGCTCAGCGAATTGAGCAGCCTGCAAGGGCAGGCGCTGGATAAGCTTGAGCCGGACAGCGAAAACCCACGCCCTGGTCCTGGGCTTTTGCAGCGCCTGTTTGGTAGCAAGGATGGCGCGAATGAAGCGTTGGTGCCGGAGCCGGCCCCTGGCCCCGCGCCACAGCCTGCCGCGCCCAAGGCAGCGGCAGAGCCCCAAGAGCCTGAACAGTCCGAAGAGCTCACCCAAGCGCTGCGCGCCTTCGCGCCGCCAGCCCCGGAGCCGGTTGCTGCGCAAGCCGAGCCAGTCGCGCCCGCCGAAGTGGCCAGCGAAGCGGTTGTTCACCAAGCGCCTGAAGCGCGCACCGAGCCCACCGTGTCCGAGGCCGACACACCGGAGCCGGCGCCCGAAAGCGCGCTTGCCGCCTTTATCGAAGCGCCAGCTGTGCTGGTGGATACGCCGGATGAAACGGTGATCGGCAGCCTGTCGCTCCCGCCGGTGCTGGAGGTTGATGAGCCCGATCCCGATGAGCTGCAAGCGGACGGTCCATATTCCCTGCCGGATTCCCCGGAGCCTTCCTACAGCTCCGTGGCCAAGCATATCGAAGACACCCTGCTCGGCCTGTTGGAAGAGCTGTCCTTGCCCGAGCGTCACCGGCCCCAGGCCGAAGCCATGCGCGAGCGCTTGGCCCATGGCCTGAACTGGTACGAGCTGCTGCCGATCCTCGATGATTTGGCGGTGTTGATGTTGGCAATTACTGACAGTGGCCAGCATGAGTTCGAGGCCTACCTCAAGCAACTCAATGAACGCCTTGAAGCCTTCCAGGGGCATTTGCAAGTTGCCAGCGACGGGCATGCCGATAGCCGCTCCGCCGCCCGTGAGTTGGATACGCAGATCCGTGAGCAGGTCGATGGCCTGCAAACCAGTGTTCAGGATGCGGCCGACTTGGACAGCCTCAAGCATGTGCTGGAAAGCCACCTCGAAGGTTTGCTCGGCACGATGGACGAGCACCAGCAACAACGTGACCAGCGCGAGCAGGAAGTGGCTGCGCGTCTGAAAGGGCTGGCCGAGCGGGTGGCCAATATGGAGCAGGAGGCTCAAGGCTATCGCGAGCATCTGGAAGTGCAGCGCCAGAAGGCCCTGATCGATCCACTGACCGGGTTGCCAAACCGTGCGGCCTGGAGCGAGCGCCTCGACCAGGAGGTAAACGCCTGGCAACAACATGGCAACAGCCTTTCCCTGGCGATGCTGGACTTGGATCACTTCAAGCGTATCAACGACGGCTACGGTCACCTGGCGGGTGACAAAGTGCTGAAGATCATCGCCAACGTGCTGCGCAAGCGCCTGCGCGCCACCGACTTCATCGCGCGCTTTGGCGGTGAAGAGTTTGTGTTGCTGATGCCCAACTCCTCGGTGGCCGATGCTGTGGCGGTGGGTAACCAGCTACGCGCAGCGATCGAGGCCTGCCCGTTTCACTTCAAGGGCGAGCCGGTGACGATTACGGTGTCCATGGGTGTGGCGCAATTCCAGCCGGGGGAGCGCAGCGAACTGGCACTCAAGCGTGCGGATGCGGCGTTGTATCGAGCCAAGGCGGCGGGTCGAAATCAGGTGCAGGCGGCGTAAAAGATGTTCCATTTTGTAATTTGACCGTCGGGGCGCAGACGGTACGTTACACTGTTGCATTATCGTCTTCAGCGTAATGTCATCTGCCATGAAATCCCTTTATTTCGCCTCTGTATTTCTCCTGCTGGCGGGCTGCGCCAGCGGCCCTCGGCTGAACACCAGCCACCCCTCGGTGAACCACGACAACCGCGTGCAGTTCGTGGTCGTCCACTACACCTCCACCAACCTGGAACGCTCCCTGGCATTGCTCACCCACGGCCAGGTCAGCAGCCACTATCTGATCGGCGACGATGCCTCGGGCACCATCTACAAGCTGGTGGACGAGAGCCAGCGCGCCTGGCACGCCGGTGAAAGCGAATGGATGGGCCGCACCTGGCTCAACTCCAGTTCCATCGGTATCGAGATCGTCAACCCTGGCTACCGGGATACCCCCACTGGCCGCGTGTGGTACCCGTACACGGAGCCGCAGGTGCAGTCGCTGGTGGTGTTGCTCAAGGACATCAGCAAGCGCAACGGCATCGACCCCAAGAACATCATTGGCCACAGTGATATTGCACCGCTGCGCAAATTGGACCCGGGCCCGCTGTTTCCGTGGAAGCGCCTGGCCGCCGAAGGACTTGGCGTGTGGCCTGACGCCCAGGCCGTCGCGCGTTTCGAGGTGCAGTACGCCAGCGAGCTGCCGAGCATTACCTGGTTTCAGCAAGAGTTGGCGCACCTAGGCTACCAAACGCCCCAGACCGGCGAGTTGGATGTGGCCACGCGACATGTGATCGCGGCCTTCCAGATGCACTTCCGGCCTGCGCTGTATAACGGCGAACCGGATGCGGAGAGCGCCGCGATCCTGCGGGCGTTGAACCGGAGTTAAAGCGGCAACGCCATATAAAACTGAGTACCCTGCCCCGGCCGCGAATACACGCCCATGCGGCCCCCGTGCAGTTGCACGATCTCCTTGCACAGCGCCAGCCCAAGGCCGGCGCCGCCTTTTTTACGACCTACCTGCACGAAGGGCTCGAAGATACGACCCTGCTGCCCGTAGGCGATACCTTCGCCGTTGTCCTCGACGCTAATGATCACCCGCTCGCCGTGGCGGCGCGCCTGCAGGCGAATCTGCCCGCCGTCGGCGGTATGACGCAGCGCATTGCCCAGCAGGTTGTCGAGCACTCGCTCCAACTGCGCCTGGTCGGCATACAGGCGCGGCAGGTCGGACTGGGCTTCCACCAGCAGTTCGATATGTTGCGCATTGGCCGGCTCCGTGAAGCGCGCACGGGCATGCTCCAGTAGATCGTTAACATCGCAGGGGGCCAGGGTGAGTTTCTGCAGGCCGTTCTGGTAGCGCGAAAAGTTGAGCAAGTCGTTGATCAACTGCATCAGGCGCTGCATTTCTTCATTGACCGTGTCCAGCAGGTCCGCTTCACGGGACTCTGCAGGAAATTTCGCCCGCTCCCGGAACAGGCCAAACGCCATGTGCATGCCGGTCACCGGTGTGCGTAGCTCGTGGGAGGCCCGCAGGACAAACTCACTGCGCACCCGCTCGAACGCACGCTGTTCCGTGACGTCATGCAGCACCATCACGGCGCCGAGGATATGCCCTTGGGTATGGCTCACGGGGGTCAGGCTGTAGGTCAGCAGGCGCAGTTCACCTTCGACTTCCACTTCCAGGTCGTCCGGCGCTCGCTCAAGATTGCCGCCCCGCAGCACCAGTTGCAGTTGCTCATCCAATTCCGGGCGCACCAGGGCTTCGCCCAGGCCCTGGCCGAGGCGCTCCTCGTCCCAGCCCAGTTGGCGCTGAGCCACGGGGTTGAGGTGCTCCAGGCGACCCTGGCGGTCAATCATCAGCAGGCCATCATCAATACTGTCGAGCACTGCCTGCAGGCGCTGTTGGCCGGCCAACAGCTCATCAATGTTGGTCGCCTGATGCTGGCGCAAGGCTTCAGCCATGATGCCGAAGCGGCGGGTCAACTGGTTCATTTCCGCTGCGGATGAAATCGGCAGCGTCACTTCGAAATCGCCCTGCCCGATCTTGTCCGCGGCCTTGGCCAGCGCTTCGATGGGGCCGCCAAAACGCCGCGCGATACCGTGGGCGGTCACAAAGCCGATAATCAACACGGCCAACCCCACCAGCCCCAGCAAACCGGCGATCAGTAAAGCGCGCTCGCGGGATTTGTGCTCACTGCTGCTGATATTTTCAAGGGCCAGCTTGTGTTCGGCGATCAGGCCGTTGCGCAGCACATTGAAGGTTTCGGTGAGTTTTTCCTTGCTGCCCGCAGGAGGTGACGGCTGCTGGGACTCGCCGAATGCCTCCAGCAGGTCTTGGTAGGCGCTACGTGCCTGGCTGAACCCCGACCCATTCCCGTCGCGCTGCTCATGGGCGATGCCCTGGTCCAGCAGGTCGAAATACCGTTGCTTGGAGGCTTGCAGCGCGTCCGGGTCGGGGCGCTCCTCCAGCATCATGATCAACTGGTCGCCCAGGCTCTGGCGCAGCTTGAGCCCCAGGTCCAGGGTGACGAAGTTGCTGCGGATCAAGGACTCCTGGGTCTTGGCCATTTGCATGACGCTGACCAGGCCCAGGATCAAACCCAGCAGGGCGACGGTAATCAGCGCTGAGATACTCAGGAACAGCCGAGTTCGCAGCTTCATCGCTAACTTCATAGGGTGCCGCTCACAGGTTGTACTGTTTGCGTTTGCGGTACAGGGTCGACGCATCGATGCCCAGGGTACGTGCCGCCTGGTCCAGGGTATCGGCGGTGGCCAGCACGGCGCCGATGTGGGCCTTTTCCAGCTCGTCCAGGCTCAGCGCCGCGCCAATGCGCGGGGCGTTGTTGGTGGGTTGCTCGGCCATGCCCAGGTGAGTGATTTCGACCTTTTCCTGGGGGCAGATGATGCTCGCCCGCTCGACCACGTTGCGAAGCTCGCGGATATTGCCGGGCCAGCGATAGTTGAGCAGGGCTTCGCGTGCTTCATCACTGAACCCGCGTGCCGGCCGCGCGTACTCCTTGACGAAGCGCGCCAGGAAACGGTCGGCCAGGGTCAGGATGTCTTCGCTGCGCTCGCGCAGTGGTGGCAGGTGCAAGGTGATCACGTTGAGGCGGTAAAGCAGGTCTTCACGGAAGCGACCATCGCGCACCATGTCTTCCAGGTTCAGGTTGGTGGCGGCGAGGATGCGCACGTCAGCACGGCGGGTGACCGGGTCGCCCACACGCTCGTATTCCTTGTCCTGGATAAAACGCAGTAACTTTGGTTGTAACGTGAGAGGAAAATCGCCGATCTCGTCAAGAAACAGCGTGCCACCGTCCGCCTGGTTGACTCGGCCCAGGGTGCTTTCGCTGGCCCCGGTAAAGGCGCCGCGGCTATGGCCGAACAGTTCGCTTTCCATCAGCTCTGCGGTCAGCGACGGGCAGTTGATGGTCACGCAAGATTTCTTCGAGCGCTTGCTCCAGCCATGGATGGCGCGAGCCAGTTCGCCCTTGCCGGTGCCGGACTCGCCGAGGATGAGGATGTTGGCGTCGGTGCCTGCTACTTGGCGTGCGGTTTCCAGTACCACCATCATGGCCGGGCTGTGGGAGTCCAAGCCGTCTTTGGGTTGGCGCACTTCGCCTTCCAGCGCTTCCAGGCGTGCAGAGAGTTGGCGCACTTCCAGTTGCTTGGCGGTGGCCAGGCGCAATTGGTCCGGGCTACACGGTTTTACCAGGTAGTCGGCAGCACCGGCCTGGATCGCATCTACCGCCGTATCCACCGCCGAGTGGGCAGTGACAATCACCACGCGCATCCATGGCGCCTGCACACGCATTTGGGCCAGCACATCCAGGCCGTTGTCTTCGCCCAGGCGCAGGTCCAAAAAGCACAGGTCGAACACCTGGCGCTGCATCAGGGCATCGGCCTGGGCGGCGCTGTTGGCGGTGGCGACGGTGTAGCCTTCGTCTTCCAGGCAATAACGGAACGTGCGCAGGATTGCGGATTCGTCATCCACTAAAAGAATGCGGCCTTGAAGTTCCTTGGCTGATTCCATCTGTCCCGCGCTCCTTAACTATGAATGATGGTGTTTAGTCCCGGAATAATCGGGCAAGTTGCATGGTTTATTCTGATCGATAAAAGGCGACGTCGTGCAGGTATCTGCATGGCTTCCTACAAAGCCCCTGCCTAATGGCGTTTTCATGCCGTCTTGCCACTTCGGCAACACCTCCCTCGCATTCGATCCATTGTTCCGACCGCTGGCCATCGTGCATTTCGCACGGCCCTTTGGGCGCCATCGTGCAGGATGCTGGGCCGCTATCCGATGATTAAATTATAACTTATTGATTTTATTGAGTTTTATTTTGTAAAAAAGCTGGCATGCGCTCTGCAATACCTCTCCTAACGAATAATCAAAATGCGGGAGAACAGCAGCATGACTCGCCAAAGCCTCAGCCAATTGCGTGTATCGCCACTGCGTCTACAGCAAGGCATGTTTGCCAGCCTGGCCTTGATGGTCACGTTGATTGCCGGCCAGCAAGTGCAGCATTGGCAGCAGAGTCAGCAGCAAACCCCGCAGTTCCAGCGTCCGGTGATGACCCAGACCCATTTCAGTTCGATTGGCAGTGCTGCTTCTGCCGAATCAACCGCCCCGCAATTGAGAGTTGCCGACCAGGGTTCAACCTTGGGCGAGCTGCCGGTTCAAGAGCGTTGGGTGTTCTAGGCAAAAAAATGGGCGCTTGAGTTGAGCGTCCTCAAGGCACTACCGCTGTTACCTCTTATAGAAGCGTAAGGAGAATCACCATGTTGAGTTGGGCAATCACATTTCTGATCATCGCCATTGTGGCTGCAGTCCTGGGCTTCGGTGGTATCGCGGGCACCGCTACGGGGATCGCCAAGATTCTGTTTGTCGTCTTCCTGGTGATGTTCATCGCTTCGTTCTTCTTTGGTCGTCGCGGCCGAGGCTGAATATGACCTCCTTGTCGTTTAAAACCGTGGCTGCCGCCCTGCTCTTGGGCGGTAGCGGCTTGGCGATGGCTGCCAATGATGGCCAATCCCGGGCCAACGAATTGCTCAGCGCGGACCCGCAGTACCGCGAAACCTGGCAAGGCGTGGTGAAGAAAGAAGAGCGTCTGCCCGAATGGGTGATAAACCTGTCGGGTACGGCGGAGCAAATGAATGCCGTGCAAGAAGATGGCGACAAGTACTTGGTCGGGCCGCTTTGCGAGACCGCCGATACCTGCCTGAACAAACGCTTGATCGTTGCCTTCAGCCTGGACAAGGACGATGTCTACGCCATGTTGGTAGAAGTGCCGGCCGGTCTTCCGGCGGACAAATCCCCGACACGGCACGCCGACTACCGGTTTATCGGTAAACCGGACGAAGGCATGCAAAAACTGCTGATGGAACAGCTCAAGAAAGATCCGAATTGGTACTAGGTTTCGTCCGGCGACCCCTGTCGCCTACGAGGCCAGCGTCCATAGAAAGAAGCCCCTCGCTTCTTTCTGTTTGCACCCCTCGCCAAGCGGGGTGCATGACCAAGGGGCCGGGTTGCTCTGATCAAATGGGATCGGCGTGACCTACGGGTACAGGGAGTGCCTGCGCAAGGGCCGGGTCAGGCGAAAAGCTGCGACGCAGGTTCACAAGCTCACGGCTTGATGAACTTGCGGCGGGCTTATGGCGCTCATATCCCTCCTCTCATACCGCTCATAGCCGCAAATTTCTTTTTTGCTCGTCCCGAACCATTTCTTGGTGTGTCGGGGTGACCATCTATCGAGAAAATATTGCCTGCGCTATAGGACATTTCTGACACGAAACCTTAAGAATCTCAGGCACTTCTGCCAAGGGTCCAAAGACGTCCTGATTCTCTGAGCGAGCCGGGGTTGGCAGGTTCACGGCATCTTTGCCGGACAAAATGTCGCATTTGAACTGACCGTTTGGACAGTTATTATGAAAAAAACCCATGCCGATTCGGCATAGGGTAGGCGTTTACGGCATTAGACGTCGTCCTCTTGCATCGGAATAGTTGCGCCTTTTTTCGCCTGCCAGTAAGCCATTTCGGCCACGCTGCGGTGACCTTCCATGGAGGCAGATGCACACACTTTTTCGCTCTCGAGCGTTGCAGCTGGCGCATTTGCCATACGTCCACTTGAAGTAAGGTAATGACATGAAGAAGGCAAAGCTAAGCCTCGCCTGGCAGATCCTCATCGGTTTGGTGTTGGGGATCGCAATCGGTGCAGTGCTCAACCATTTCAGTGCTGAAAAGGCCTGGTGGATCAGCAATGTGTTGCAGCCAGCGGGCGATATCTTTATCCGCCTGATCAAGATGATCGTGATCCCGATTGTGATCTCCTCGCTGATCGTCGGCATTGCCGGTGTCGGTGACGCGAAGAAGCTCGGGCGTATCGGCGTCAAAACCATCCTTTACTTCGAAGTGGTCACCACCATCGCCATCGTGGTCGGCCTGTTGCTGGCCAACCTGTTCCATCCGGGTGCTGGCATCGACATGAGTACCCTGGGTACGGTCGATATCTCCAAGTACACCGCCACTGCGGCCGAAGTGCAGCATGAGCATGCGTTTATCCAGACCATCCTCAACCTGATTCCGTCGAACATCTTTGCCGCCGTCGCCCGTGGCGAAATGCTGCCGATCATCTTCTTCTCGGTGCTGTTCGGCCTGGGCCTGTCGAGCCTCAAGCCTGAGTTGCGTGAGCCTTTGGTGAACATGTTCCAGGGCGTGTCCGAGAGCATGTTCAAAGTCACCCACATGATCATGAAGTACGCGCCTATCGGCGTATTCGCCCTGATCGCGGTGACTGTGGCCAACTTCGGCTTCGCCTCCTTGCTGCCGCTGGCCAAGCTGGTGATTCTGGTTTACGTCGCCATCCTGTTCTTTGCCTTTGTTGTCCTGGGTCTGATCGCTCGCCTGTTTGGGTTTTCGGTGATCAAGCTGATGCGCATCTTCAAGGATGAGCTGGTACTGGCCTACTCCACCGCCAGCTCCGAAACCGTGCTGCCGCGTGTGATCGAGAAGATGGAAGCCTACGGCGCGCCGAAAGCCATTTGCAGCTTTGTGGTGCCAACCGGTTACTCGTTCAACCTCGACGGCTCGACCCTGTACCAGAGCATCGCGGCGATCTTTATCGCCCAGCTGTATGGCATCGACCTGTCGGTGGGCCAGCAACTGATGCTGGTGTTGACCCTGATGGTCACCTCCAAAGGCATCGCCGGCGTGCCGGGCGTGTCCTTCGTGGTGCTGCTGGCCACCTTGGGCAGCGTGGGCATCCCGCTGGAAGGCCTGGCGTTTATCGCCGGTGTCGACCGCATCATGGACATGGCGCGTACCGCGCTGAACGTGATCGGCAACGCCTTGGCCGTACTGGTTATTGCGCGTTGGGAAGGCATGTACGACGACGCCAAGGGCGAGCGCTACTGGAACTCCCTGCCGCACTGGCGCACCAAGACTGCACTGCCGGTCGGTGAGACCAGCCGCGGCTAAGGCTGGCGTGAAGTGAACAAACCCCGGGAAATCCGGGGTTTGTCGTTTCTGTCAGCCCCGCTATCATTCGCCCCATCTTTCGGGGGATTTAACTGATGCTCAATGGCCTATGGCTTGGCTTCTTTGTCGTGGCAATGGTGTCAGCACTGGCGCAATGGCTGGTTGGCGGTAATGCCGGGATTTTTGCGGCGATGGTCGAAAGCATTTTCGCCATGGCCAAACTCTCGGTGGAGGTGATGGTACTGCTGTTCGGCACCCTGACCTTGTGGCTGGGCTTTCTGCGCATTGCCGAAAAAGCCGGCATCGTCGATTGGCTGGCCAAGGCCCTCGGCCCACTGTTCCGGCGCTTGATGCCGGAAGTGCCCGCAGGCCACCCCGCCATCGGTTTGATCACCCTCAACTTCGCCGCCAACGGCCTGGGCCTGGACAACGCGGCCACGCCCATCGGCCTGAAGGCGATGAAGGCGTTGCAGGAACTCAACCCCATCCCCAACACCGCCAGTAACGCGCAGATCCTGTTCCTGGTGCTCAACGCGTCCTCCCTGACGCTGTTGCCGGTGACCATCTTCATGTACCGCGCCCAACAAGGCGCCGCCGACCCGACGCTGGTGTTCCTGCCGATCCTGCTGGCCACCAGTGCTTCGACGTTGGTGGGGCTGCTGTCGGTCGCGGTGATGCAGCGCCTGCGCCTGTGGGACCCGGTGGTACTGGCCTACCTGATTCCCGGCGCGCTGGTGCTGGGTGGTTTCATGGCGTTGCTGGCGACTTTGTCGGCCACGGCACTGGCCGGTTTGTCTTCGATCCTCGGCAACCTCACATTGTTTGGCCTGATCATGTTGTTTTTGGTGATCGGTGCCCTGCGTAAGGTGAAGGTGTACGAAGCGTTTGTCGAAGGCGCCAAGGAAGGCTTCGACGTGGCCAAAAACCTGCTGCCGTACTTGGTGGCGATGCTGTGTGCGGTGGGGGTGTTGCGCGCTTCCGGGGCGCTGGATTTTGGCCTTGAAGGCATCCGCCATCTGGTGGCCTGGACCGGCATGGACACGCGTTTTGTCGACGCGTTGCCCACAGCGATGGTCAAGCCGTTCTCCGGCAGCGCCGCGCGGGCGATGCTGATCGAGACCATGCAAACCCAGGGTGTGGACAGCTTCCCGGCGCTGGTGGCGGCGACGATCCAGGGCAGTACCGAGACCACCTTCTATGTGTTGGCGGTGTACTTTGGCTCAGTGGGTATTCAGCGCGCGCGGCATGCTGTGGGCTGTGCGTTGCTGGCGGAGTTTGCCGGTGTGGTGGCGGCTATTGCGGTGTGCTACTGGTTCTTTGGCTGAGGCTTAGACCGTATTCGCGAGCAAGCCCGCTCCCACATTCGGCCGTGTTTCGTCAGGATAAACGCGGTCGAATGTGGGAGCGGGCTTGCTCGCGAAGAGGCCCTCAGCGTTTCACAGCACTGTTGCCCTGCTGCACCACCCACTCCACCACCTGCTTATTCAACTGATCCCCCGCCGCTCCAAACCCGGCCACCACCGCTGGCACCTTGGTGTCACTGACCGGCTGGCGCACTTCAAACCGCCGGCTGGCAATAATGCGCTGATCACTGCCGCGCACCAGCCGCGCATCCAGACGGATCACCACCTCCACGGCGCTGCCCCGGTATTCGCTCTGGAATGCCTGCAACTGCCCGCCCAGCTCATAGTCGGCCTGTAGATTGGTCTCGTCGGTGCTCAACAGCGTCACCCGGCCATCGCGTTGGAAACCATCCATGAAGCGGTTGCGCAACAGCACCGGCGACGGGTCGCTCCAGCGCGAGTTGGCATAGCTGCTGATCAGGTCGCCGTTGGGCACCACGGCAATGCGCGGGCTGTCGAGAAATTCGCTGGTCTGCGGTTTGTTCACCCGCAGCGACCAACTGACCTGCGCACCCTGGGTGGCGGTCTGGGCCGATGCCAGGCGGTAGACATCCGAAGGGTCTGGCTTTGGCAGGATCGAACAGGCGCTGATCATTGCCAGGGCCACAGGGGCGATCATTTGGTAAGCACGCTTCATGGCGTGAACTCCTTGTTCTTGTCGCTGCCCAGCAGGTAACCGCTGGGGTTGGCTTCCAGGCGGCGGGAGATGGCGCGCAGCGAACCTAAGGTCTCGCGCAGTTCGCGCACGGCCGGCGCCAGTTCGTTGAGGCCCTGCATGCCGCTGTTTACCGAGTCCTTGTTGTTGGCCAGCAAGGTGTTGATGGTAGCGGTGCTTTGTTCCAGGGACTTCATGGCCTGCTCGGCGCTGCTGAACGCTTGTTTGCCTTGGTCGTTGAGCAGGCCGTTGGCGTTGCGCATCAGCACCGTGGTTTGCTCAAGGGCACCGCTGGCCTGCTTGCTCACCTGCATCAGTTGCTGCATGACCACCTTGATGTCACCGCGCTGGTCGGCGATGGCGCCGGTGGTTTGTTGCAGGTTGTCGAGGGTGGTGCTCAAGCGTTCGACGTTTTCCCGCGAGAACAGCGCGTTGGCGTTGTGCAGCAGCAGGTTGATGCTGGTCATCAGGTCGTTGCTGTTGTTGAGCAGGCGCGCGATGGGCGACGGTGACGCGATGATCTCTGGCAGGTTGCCGTCCTTGCCCTTGAGTTCAGGGCTTTGCGGCGTGCCACCGCTGAGCTGGATGATCGAGGTGCCGGTGATACCGGTCAGGGCCAGCTTGGCCTGGGTGTCGACCTTGATCGGAGTCTGGCCGGCCAGACGGATGCGCGCCAGGACGCGGCGCGGGTCTTTCGGGTCCAGGCGCAGGCTGATCACGTCGCCCACCTTGATCCCGCTGTACTGCACCGAACTGCCTTGGGACAGGCCGCTGACCGCCTCGTTGAACACCACTTCGTAATCCTGGAAGGCACTGTCGATGCTGGATTTGGCCAACCACAGGCCAAACAACATCGCGCCGACCACCACGATTACGCTGAACAGACCGATCATCACATGATGGGCGCGGGTTTCCATGTCATACCTCGTTGAGCGGTTGAGCGGCATCCAATGCCGCGCGGCCCCGGGGGCCGTGGAAATATTCGTGAATCCAGGCGTCGTCGGTTTCCGAGACGACATCGATGGCATCGGCCACCAGCACTTTCTTCTGTGCCAGCACGGCCACGCGGTCGGTGATGGTGTACAGCGTGTCCAGGTCGTGGGTGACCAGGAATACGCTCAAGCCCAACGCATCGCGCAAGGTCAGGATCAGTTGGTCGAACTGCGCCGCGCCAATCGGATCGAGCCCGGCGGTGGGTTCGTCGAGAAACAGAATGTCTGGGTCCAGGGCCAGGGCGCGGGCCAGGGCGGCGCGCTTGATCATGCCGCCGGACAGCGACGCGGGGTACTTGTCGGCGGCCGACAGCGGCAGCCCGGCCAAGGCCAGTTTCACCGCGGCCAGGTGTTCGGCGTCGCGACGGCTGAGGCCTGCATGTTCGATCAATGGCAACGCGACGTTTTCGGTGACGGTCAGCGACGAAAACAACGCGCCCTTCTGGAACAGCACGCCAAAGCGTCGCTCCACCAGCGAACGCTCATGTTCCGGCAGGCTCGGCAGGTTCTTGCCAAACACCCGCACCTCACCCTCGCTGGGCTGGCGCAGGCCGACAATGCTGCGCAACAGCACCGACTTGCCGCTGCCAGAGCCGCCCACCACCGCCAGGATCTCGCCTTTATATAAATCCAGGTCGAGGTTCTCGTGCACGCTCTGGCTGCCAAAGCGGTTGCACAACCCTCGCACTTCAATCACCGCCTCACTGGGCGCACGGTGTAGACGACTCACCAGCCCATCTCCATAAAGAACAGCGCAGCCACCGCATCCAACACGATCACCACGAAGATCGATTGCACCACACTGGAGGTGGTGTGGGCGCCGACCGACTCAGCACTGCCGCTGACCTTGAAGCCCTCCAGGCAACCAATGGCAGCGATCAGGAAGGCGAAGATCGGTGCTTTCACCATGCCCACCAAGAAGTGCTGCACGCCAATGTCGGATTTGAGCAGCGACAGAAACATCGCCGGCGAAATATCCAGCGCCACGGCACACACCACGCCGCCGCCGACGATGCCCGAGAGCATCGCCAAAAACGTCAGCATGGGCAGTGACACCAGCAGCGCCAGCACGCGGGGCAACACCAGCAACTCCATCGGGTCCAGGCCCAGGGTGCGGATGGCGTCGATTTCTTCGTTGGCCTTCATCGAGCCGATCTGTGCGGTAAAAGCACTGGCGGTGCGGCCGGCGATCAGGATGGCGGTAAGCAATACGCCAAATTCCCGTAGGAAAGAAAACGCCACCAGGTCCACGGTAAAAATCGTCGCGCCGAAACTCTTGAGCACGGTAGCGCCAAGGAAGGCCACCACGGCGCCCACCAGGAAGGTGAGCAATGCGACGATGGGCGCAGCGTCCAGGCCGGTTTGTTCGATATGCGCGACCATCGGCGTGATGCGCCAGCGCTTGGGGCGCAAAATGCCGCGGGCGAAGGTTTCCAGGATCAAGCCGATAAAGCCCAGCAGTTGCTTGCTGTCTTGCCAGACTTTATCCACCGCCCGGCCGATACGCGCCAGCACCTGAATGCCGGTGGCTTCTTCCGGGGCTTTCTCGGGGACGCAAAAGTCGTTGAGGGAGCGGTAGACGGTCTTGAGCAGTGCGCGGTCGGCGGCGGACAAGCTGCAGTCGGTCTGCTCGGCGGATTGCTCGATGCGCGTGGGGCCCAGCAGTTCCACCAGCAGCGACGCGCCGGCGGTGTCCAGCGCGCCGAGGCCATTGAGGTCAATGCGCGCGCCGGCGTCGTATTGGCCGTCGAGCTTGTCCGACAGCTTCTTCAGGTTGGTGTAGTGGGCAAGCGTCCAGTCCCCCGTAATCCTCAGCTGGGGCGGGGAAGTGGACGTATCGAGGTGGGCTGCGCCGGCTGTGGTACGACTGGTCATAAGCTCCGAGCTTGTTTGGCTATCCACAATTCCTACGTAATAGCACGAACCTGCCTACTTTGGGTTGTCCGTTTGTGCTGTGTCGGTGACTTTGAAGCGCAGCACGCCGATGACCTGCCCGTCCTCCGTCAGCACTTGCACTTGCCAGCGGCCCACGGCATCGCCCGGGAAGTTCTGCTTGTGGGTCCAGGCGCGGTAGCCTTCCTTGCGCCCGCCGTGGATATCCAGGGCGATGCGATCGACCTCTTTGCCGTTGAACTTCCACACGTGGTAAATCCGCTCATCCAGCCCGCGGGGCGCGTTGATCGCGGTGTAGGCGTACAACCCCGTACTGCGCAGTTGGGCGGCGTTGACTTCCTTGAGGTCGTCGCCCGGCGTGCGGTCTTGCAGTTGGGTGCTGATGGCCACTTCGGTCATCCACAGGGTGGCCGGCGGTACCCAACTGCGCAGGAACCAACCGGCGCAGCCAATGGCGGCGGTGACCCCCAGCAGCATCGCCCAGCCCTTGATGCTGCGTAGCGGCAGGCTCACTGCCAGGCTTGGGATCGACAGCGCCATGGCCACGCCCAGGGCCAGTTTGTAACTCTCGGCAGTGGTCAGGTGCAGAATGATCGGCAGCGCGGTCAGCAGCGCGGCGAACAGGGTCAGGGTGTGCAGCGCGAGGAACAACGAGCGCTTGGGCGCCAGCCATTTGTAGTACAGCGGGTCAATGATCGATACCAATGCCGCCGCGCCCAGCAGGCCGGTGAATATCGATTGGCCGCTGTTCCAGGCGGTGGTGATGAAAAAGAACGGCAGCACGAAAAACAGACTTTCCTGGTGGATCATCTGGGTCGCGTAACGCAGGAGCGGCTCGGGGATTTCCCGCTTGAACACCTTGGTGAAAAGCTGGGTAAAGCTGTTTTCCAGCATCAGCCAAAGCCAGCTGACCAGCATGATCACCGCAATCCAACTGGCCATGCCTTGCTGGCGGTCCACCAGGATGAAGCTGCACACGCCCGAGATGAAACCGCCGAGTGCAATCACCCCTGGGTAGCGCTTCATCAGTACGAGGATGCGCTGGATTACGTCGGTCAGGCTTTGCATTCGGCGGTTCGCAGTCTTTATAGGAAAAATCCCAGACAGAATAACGTCTTAGCCCGGTGTCCGGTGCCTGATTACGCAATCGGTTTGCGATAAACCCGCACGCCGATCAACACAATCGCGATCAGCCCCAGCAGACCTGCACCGATCCAGCTGAGGGTGTCGTAGCTCAACAAGGGTTTTTCGATGCGCCAGTAGCCCGGCTGCTTGAACACCTCGCGCATGGCTTGGTTGGTCTGCTCCAGGCTCACCGCCTTGATGCGTTTGACCGGGTCGCTGAAGTGGCCGTTGTTGTAGTCGCTGGCCGCGCTCCAGTAGTAATCGGCCAGGGCGCTGTTGCCCTGCACGGCCCAGGCCTGACGGGCGATGGCGGCTTGTTGCAGGCGGGCGAACACCGCCGGGTCTAGACCGTTTTTAAGCAGCTGGGCTTGCAGGTCTTGCAGCACCTGCTCGGCTTCGGGGAGGTTTTCCCGCTCAAGGTCGGCATTGAGGCTTAGGAAACCTACACCGCCGAGCACTTCGCGTTCGCTCCAGGGGCCGTAGGACAACGCGTGCTTGAGGCGCAATTGGCGATACAGCGCCCAGTCGAGGTAGTCCTTGAGCAGGTCGTAGGTTTCATCGTGCTGGTCGTCCAGCACCGGTTCGGGAAACAGCCAGTGCAGCTTGGCGCTGTCGCCGACCCAGCCGTGGATCAGTTCGCGATGGCTGGCGCCAGCGTGCTGGATTTGCGGCAGCGCCGGGTGTTCGGTGGGGTCGATGGGGTCGAGTTGGCCGTAGGTGCGTTCCAGATAAGCTGGTAGTAGCTTGTCGAGTTCGCCGACGACGATCAGGGTCATGTTGTTGGGGGCGTACCAGTGTTTGCGCAGGTCTTCCAATTGGTTGCGGGTCAGTGGGCCGACTTCGGCACGTTCGGCGCATTTGAGTCCCAGTTCGACGGCCAGTTGGTTGCTGGCGGTGTGGCCCAGGTCCTGGCGGTCCAGCAGGCGTTGCAAGTGCGAGTAGTGGCCGCCGTCTTCGCGCTCTACCACCTGCTTGGCGGCGGCGATGTTGGCGTCACTCAGTTCGGTACGGGTGATGATCGCCAGCAGCAGGTCGAGCACCTTGCGCTGGTTTTGCGCCGGGGCCTCGATCACGAAGGTGGTGTCGGCATTGCTGGTGTAGGCGTTCCACTCACCGCCCAGGGCTTGCATGCGGTCTTCGAGGTCGCCTTCACCGCCGCCATCGATGCCGCTGAACAGCAAATGCTCCAGCAGGTGCGGCAGTTCCTTTTGTTCGCAGGGGAAGTCATCCAGGCCAACACCGACCACCAGTCGGATTGCCACATGCCCGCGCTCGGTGCCCGGCTTGAGCAGCAATTGCAGGCCGTTGGGCAGGGTGTAGCCCTCGACTTGCAGGCGATCAAAGGCAAAGGCGTGGGCAGAGCCCATGAGCAGGCAGGCGAATAACAGGCGACGCATAACAAGCTTCCTGGCGAGTGAGGTCAGTGTTAACTGACTTCACGGGCCGTCGTACGTTCAGGGCGAATGCGTGATGTCGGCAATATCTTCGGCCGAGAGCGCGCCGGTGTCGGACGTTTCCAACACTACATACGCACTGCTGCAAAACAACGAGTTGAGGCGTTTCATGTCGGCAATCAGCTCCAGGTGTAGGGAACTGGTCTCCAGGCTCTGTACGATTTTGCGCTGCAATCGGCTGACGTGAGCGTGGGCCAGGCGGCGTTCCTGGGCGCGAAAGCGGCGCTTCTCACGCAGCAATTGGCGGGCGCTTTCCGGGTCGGCACTGAGGAATACCGACAGCCCCAGGCGCAGGTTGGCGATCAACTGGCTGTGCAGGCCGGAGAGTTCTTCCAGGCCGACTTCGGAGAACTGTCGGCGCTGGGAGGTCTTTTGTTGCTGGACCTTGCGCAACATGCGCTCGATCAGGTCGCCGGCGAGCTTCAAGTTGATCGACAGTTCGATGATCTCGGCCCAGCGCCGGCTGTCCTGCTCGCTCAGGTCTTCACGGGGCATTTGCGCCAGGTAGAGTTTGATCGCGCTGTACAGGGCTTCGACGTCGTCGCTGAGGCTGCGCATCTCTTGGGTGATGGCGGTTTGTTTGCCCCGCAGCACCTCTTGCATCGAGGTCAGCATGTTGTCGATCAGGTCGCCCAGGCGCAGGGTTTCCCGCGCGGCGTTGGCCAGGGCCAGGCTTGGCGTGCTGAGGGCGGTCGGGTCCAGGTGGCGCGGCTTGGCCTTGCCGTTGGCTTCCTGTTGTTCTGGCAGCAGCCAGGCGCAAAGGCGGGCCATCGGGCCGATGGTGGGCAACAGGATCAGGCAGCGGCTGACGTTGTAGAGCAGGTGGAAGGTGATGACCATGCCTTGGACGTTGTAGTCCAAGCCGTCCATCCAGCGTACGAGGGGGTCAAGGACCGGGATGATCAGCAGCAGGCCGATCAGCTTGTACAACAGGCTGCCCAAGGCCACCTGGCGACCGGCGGCGTTCTGCATGTTGGTGCTGAGGAAGGCCAGCACGCCGCTGCCGATGTTGGCGCCGATCACCAGGCCGATGGCCACGTGCAAGCCGATCACCCCGGCGCCGGCCAGGGTGGCGGTGAGTAGTACGGCGGCGAGGCTGGAGTAGGAAATCATCGCGAACAGCGCACCGACCAGGGCGTCCAGCAAAATGTCGCCGGTCAGCGAGGCGAAGATGACTTTGACGCCCTGGGCGTGGGTAATTGGCCCTGCGGCTTCCACAATCAATTGCAGCGCCAGAATGATCAGGCCCAGGCCGATGCCCACGCGGCCCATCTGCCCTGCCCGCGTCTGTTTGCGCGACAGGAAGAAAATCACGCCCAGAAAAATCAGCAGCGGCGACAGCCACGACAGGTCAAACGTCAGTACCCGTGCCATCAAGGCTGTACCGACGTCGGCACCGAGCATGGTCGCCAGGGCGGGCATCAGCCCCATCAACCCTTGGCCGACGAACGAAGTCACCAGCATTGCCGTGGCATTGCTGCTCTGCACCATGGCCGTCACCAGGATGCCCGCGACAAACGCCAGCCAGCGCTTGGACATGTTCTGCCCGATCACTTGGCGCAAGTTGGAGCCGTAGACCCGCAGGATGCCGGTACGGACGATGTGCGTGCCCCAGATAAGCAGGGTCACGGCGGAAAGCAGATTGAGCAACGTCAGCATGCTCGGCCCCCCGTGTGGGTGTGCCTCAACTGAGGCGAAGGAAATGTGCCGCGTGCCGGTCTACGTCTTGTATTTAAGCTGTAGTTGGACAATGGCCTGCGCGCCAGCATCGCATAGCTGATTCGGGGATTGAAACAAATGTGTCATGAAATCAACTTTTTGCGGATGCAAAAAAGGGGCTTGTAAAAGCCCCTTTTTGGTCTGGCTCGGGTTTATTGACCCGGAATGTCCTTACGCAGTTTCACTGGATCCTGCTGTTTCTTCTTTTTGGCGATGGCGGTGCGCATCTTGATGTTCACCGCTTCTACCGCCAGCGAGAACGCCATGGCGAAGTAGACGTAGCCTTTAGGCACATGCACATCGAAGGATTCGGCGATCAGCACGGTACCGACCACCAGCAGGAACGACAGCGCGAGCATCTTCAGCGACGGGTGCTTGTCGATGAATTCGCTGATGGTGCCGGCGGCCAGCATCATCACCAGTACGGCCACGACAATCGCCGCAACCATGACGGGCACATGGGAAACCATGCCGACGGCGGTGATGACCGAGTCCAGTGAGAACACGATGTCGATGATGGCGATCTGGATGATGGTGTAGATGAACTTGCCGCCGGCGCCTTTTGGCTCGTCGTGGGTTTCGTCTTCACCTTCCAGGGCGTGGTACATCTCCTGGGAGCTTTTCCACAGCAGGAACAGACCACCGAAGAACAGGATCAGGTCGCGACCGGAAATGCCCTGCCCGAACACCACGAACAGATCGGCGGTCAGTTGCATCACCCAGGTGATCGACAGCAGCAACAGGATGCGCGTAACCATGGCCAGGGCCAGGCCGAAGATCCGTGTGCGTGCCTGCATATGCTTGGGCATGCGGCTGACCAGGATCGAAATCATGATGATGTTATCGATGCCCAGGACGATCTCAAGGGCCGTCAGGGTGAAGAAGGCAATCCAGATCTCTGGATTGGTCAGCCATTCCATGTGTATTCCTTTGAGCAAGTGTTAAACCGCGCAAGCTGCAGCGCCGCGCGGTTGGGTTGGTACGATTATAGAGTGCTGAACAGCGGAAAAATCCCCATCAGCAATGCGGCGAACATTATGCACAGGCAAACCAGCACTGCCCACTTGAGGGTGAAGCGCTGGTGATCGCCAAATTCGATCCCGGCCAGGGCCACCAACAGGTAGGTGGACGGTACCAGCGGGCTGAGCAAGTGCACCGGCTGGCCGACGATGGAGGCGCGGGCCATTTCCACGGCGGTGATGCCGTAGTGGCTGGCGGCTTCGGCCAGCACCGGCAGTACGCCGTAGTAGAACGCGTCGTTGGACATGAAGAAGGTGAACGGCATGCTCACCAGCGCGGTGATCACTGCCAGGTACGGGCCCAGTGCGTCAGGGATGACCGCCAGCAGGCTCTTGGACATGGCGTCGACCATGCCGGTGCCCGACAGGATGCCGGTGAAGATACCGGCCGCGAAGATCAGGCCAGTCACCGCCAGCACGCTGCCGGAGTGGGCGGCAATACGGTCTTTCTGCATCTGCAGGCACGGGTAGTTGACGATCATCGCGATACTGAACGCCACCATGAACAGCACTGGCAGCGGCAACAGACCGGCAATCAGCGTGCACATCAGGGCGAAGGTCAGGGCGCCGTTGAACCAGATCAGCTTCGGACGGCGGGCGTCCGGGAATTGGGACACGCTGATTTCGCTGTGGTCGATCTCATCGCCTTGCAGGTGCAGCTCACCCAGGCGGGCACGCTCGCGCTTGCCGTACATGTAGGCGATCCCCAGGATCGCCACGACACCGGCAGCCATGGCCGGGATCATCGGTACGAAAATGTCCGAAGGGTCCACATGCAGCGCACTGGCGGCACGGGCAGTCGGGCCGCCCCAAGGGGTCATGTTCATCACGCCACCGGCGAGGATGATCAGGCCGGCCATGATCCGTGGGCTCATGCCGATGCGTTGGTACAGCGGCAGCATGGCGGCCACGCAGATCATGTAGGTGGTGGCGCCATCACCGTCCAGGGAAACCACCAAGGCCAGTACGGCGGTGCCGACCGAGACCTTCAGCGGGTCGCCCTTGACCATCTTGAGGATCTTGCGCACGGCCGGGTCGAACAGGCCGGAGTCGATCATCAGGGCAAAGTAGAGGATGGCAAACATCAGCATCACGCCGGTCGGCGCCAGCTTGGTGATGCCTGCAAGCATCATCGGGCCGATCTCGGGTGCGAAACCACCGAACAGCGCGAACAGGATCGGCACGATGATCAAGGCGATCAGCGCGGACAGGCGCTTGGTCATGATCAGGAACATGAACGTGATGACCATGGCAAAGCCAAGGAAAGTCAGCATAGGAATACTCCAGGCGTAGCGCGGCTAGGGAATGGCGAACCGGGTGGGGCTCAGCGCAGAACGAAAGGCACGAGGCGTACGGGGGGAGTTGGCGCAAACAGGCGGGTACGGGCGGACATCGGGAATCACCATTGTTGTTGTGTACAGCCGGTCTGTTGCCGGCAGTTGGAGGCGATCCTAGACGGGAAAGCTTTCAGCCAGCTTTCGCTGGCAAAACAGGTGATGAAGGGAAGTGGCAAGGTCTGTGGATTTATGCAGATCCAAATGTGGGAGGGGGCTTGCTCCCGATTGCGGTGTGTCAGCCACCAGATTTATCTGCTGACCCACTGCAATCGGGAGCAAGCCCCCTCCCACATTTGGACTTTGTTTGACTGGAGTGCTTAGGGTAATTCAAGGCCGCCGGCAGCTTTGTGCAGCTTGCGCAAGTGCTCACCCACCTGCTTGAGGTTGGCCTCGCACGCCGCAATCTCATCGGCACGGGCCGGGTCCAGCAGTGCCCTCACCTCTTTATCCAGGTCACCGGTCAGCGATTGCAGCTGCTTCTGGCGCTCGGCGCTTTCCGATTCCAGGCGTTTGGCTTCCGACGGTTGCGGCAGGCCGTAGCCGCCGCTGTCCAGCAGTTCTGCCGGGCGGCTGAGGAAGCCGCTGTTGGCGAGGATTTGTTGCAGGGTGTGGTTGGCCCTTTCCATGCCGCCGTTTTTAAGCTCGCGGGCGCCGAGGTAGCGTTGTTTGACCTCGTCTTGAGCGAGCATCAGTTGTTTGCGAAAGCTCGCCTGTTCCAGCAACAACAGTGCTGCGCTGGTACGCAAGTCGGCCTGCTCGAACCACGGCCGACGTTCGGCAGCGCTGAGGGCCAGCCAGTCCTCGACCTGGGTCTGTTTGATTGGCAGATGCTTGCGCAATACGTCGAACATCGCCTGGTAGCGCTCGCGGAAAGAGTCGAAGTGATAGCCCAGGCGCAGGGCTCTACGTTTGTCCTCGAGTACGCTGGTGTCGGCCAGGCCGCGGGCGCTGAGCACTTCCAGCAAACCGTTGGGGGTGATGTTGTCCAGGCCGGTCAGTCGCGGGTTGGCGCTGCCACTGCGTAACAGCTTCAGGCTTTCCACGGCGCAGTTATTGGAAATGAAGAAGTAACTGCCGTCGTAGCTCCAATGCATCTCGGCGGCGTGCTCGACGGTGTCGTTGATCTCCTGGCGCGTGAGTTTCAGGGGCACGGAAGCAAGGCCGCGCAATTCGGTCTTGGTGTATTCGTCGATCACTTGGGCCAGCGGCAGCACGAACAGCCGCGAGGGGTACTTGCCCACCAGGCCATCCCAACTCGACAGCTGAACGTCACCGACGAAGGCGCGGTATGACAAGACCAAATGCTGGTCCAGGTCCAGCCGGCAATCCGGGCCACGCGGGCGGCCAGGGGCGCAGATCACCAGGCGCAACATGCTGTGGCCCCAGCGGCTGACCAGGTTCTGGTTGGCTTCGGCCAGCAGGTAGTCGATTTCGTAGACGCGTTCCGGATCGATCTGGCCCAGTGGAGTCTTGGCGAAGTCGTTACCGGCGTTCAGGAAAGGATAGGTCTTGGCGCAGGTGTCTTGTTCAGGCGGCGCCCAGCCGAAGTGTTCCTTGTAATAACGGAACAGTGCGGGGCGTCGGCAGCCGTAGCTGGGGTCGAGCAGGAAGTACTCCATGTTGACCGCGACGAACTCCAGTGGGCTGCTGGTTTCGTAGATATCCGGGCTGCGGGCGACTTGATGGTTGTGCTGCTCGCGTTCGCCACGGCGGCCGACGTATTGCGGCCAGCCGGCGAGGTCCAGCAGGCGTGGGTCGTCGCTCAGGGTGAAGCGGCGGTCATTCTGGCCACGGCATTGATCGGGCAGGCCGATCAGGCCGGTGATGTTGTTCTGGCGGTTGCAGCGGTTGATCAGCGCGCGTTCGTCTTTGGACCACAGGCGTGCACGGTCATAGATGTGGGTCAGCTCATGCAGCACGGTGGCAAGCATTTCCCGGCGCACGGTGCCGTGGGGGCGGTTGGTTTTCTGGGTGGCGGCGGAGCCGTCGGTGAGGCTGGCGAGCAGGTTGCTGTTAAGGTCCAGCTCGGACACCAGGGAGGCCTGGCCGTAGGCGTTCTCGGGCATTTTGTCGGTCCAGCCGACATCAATGCGCCGGTCCAGTTGCTCGACAAAGCGCGGCGGCAATGCCCGCAGCGCTTCATCGAGCAATGCCTGGCTGGCCTGCTGCTGGGCCGGGCTCAAGCCTTCGGCCTTGAGCCGCAGTTGCAGGCTGGCCTGGGCTGCGCCTGCACTGAGCAGCACAGCCCACGCCAATAGCCAGGCGACCAGGCGCCTCACAGAGCGAGGATAGCTTCGGCGAGGCTCTGGTCACTGGCATCGCGCGTTTCTGGCAAGCGCGTACGAATGGTGTCGAAGGCCGCTTCCAGTTGTGCGCCGCGGATTTCTCCATTGCTGGCGACGAAACTGGCGGCATCATCGTGGGCTTCGCGCACGACTTTGGAGTCGCGGATAGAAGTGGTGGTGTCCGAAGTGAAATCAATGGTGCGACCGGAGGCACGAACAATGATGTTACTGGTGGCCACCAGGGTGTGTGCCTGGGCAACATCGGCCAACAACAGCAGGCCAAGGGTGGCGGCGATCAGCGGGCTACGCATGGAAAGACTCCGAAATACAAAGATGATTATTGGACGAGAATTGCTTGCGCCAGTTCACGGTCGCTGGCGTTTAGTTTTGGTTGGGTGCGGCGCAGGTAATCCAATGCCGATTCCAGCCGAGCGCCACGCCATTGTCCGTCAGTGGCGATGAACGCCGCCGCATCATCCTGGGCGGCCACGATCACTTTCCGGTCGAAGGGGGCGGACGTCACCTTGCTGGTGGCGTACGCGCTCGCGACGGTGCCCTGCGTAGTCAAATCAAAGGCCGATGCCAATGGCGACCAGCCGGCGGAAAATACGATAGGAACTATGAATAAACGGTATGAAAAAGCCATGGGACTCGACAACTGAAAGCGAGCGCAAAGGCTAGCGCAATGCCCGGGCGAGAGCCAGCGCCAGGGCATCACGCCTGCATTCAGATGGCGAGGATGGCTTGGGCCAACTGCGCGTCAGATGCCGTGTTCAGTTGTGGGGCTTGTTGGCGGATCTGGGCCAGGGCGCTTTCGAGCTTCACACCGCGAATGGCACCTTCGCTGGCAACAAAGCTGGCGGCGTCATCACGGGCTGCGCGTACCACTTTGTTGTCGCGCAGGGACGACGTGGCATCGGAAGTGGCATCGGAGGTCGCTTTGAGGGCGCCAACGATCGAGTCGGTGGTCACGATAAAGCTGGTCGCGTTGGCGTTGGCAGCCACGGCCAACAGGGCGGCAGCACTCAGCAGGCGAAGACGGGACATGGGGTGACTCCTTTAGGTGAGCGGATAGCGTGGCGCAGGGCAGCCATTGAGGATCAGACGCCTGCTCTAGACAGTTCGCCACGCAGTGGCTGGATATTAAGCCGCCGTTTATCCGTTCGGGAAGCGTCTTGACTGCCTAGTCACGCCAGAAAGGTTTAGCCAGCTCGGTCAGGCGGTCGCTGGGGCTGATGCCCACGTCAGACAGTTCGCGTCGATCCAGTTGCGCCAGTTGGCGTCGCTCGTGGGCGTGGCGCGCCCATTTCGCCAGGGTGCGGGCGGTGGTGCTCAACAGCCGTCGATAGAGAGGAGGGGTTTGCGTATCCATGGCTGGCGCCTTTCATGAGGTTCTGGAACACCATGTTGGGTGAGGCGCGATAACCGATACAGATACACCAATATCAAATTGTACTGCTTAACTGTTTTGTTTTTAAAACTGTACCTATTGGTTTGACTGGCTTCTGTGCGGCTGCAAAAAAACCAGCATTCCAAGTACAACAAAGCCCGCCTCCGGTTACCCGGGGCGGGCTTTGTTTTGACAAATCTGGTTGCTGGCAGTGGACCCTACAGGTCAGGGCCAGCGAGCGCTAATCAGCGCCAGAACGGCTTGCTCAGCTCTTCGTAGCGTTGAGCTTCGCTGATACCGGCGTCAGCCAGCAGACGCGAATCCAGACGAGCCAGTTGGTGGCGGCTGGAGATGCGGCGCTGCCACAACATCAGGTTGGCGATAACGCGCAAAGGCAGGGAAGCCTGGGTGTTTACAGCTTTTTCTTCGAAGAACAGATCGGAACTGAGTGTACGTTCCATGATGACATCCTTCCGCTTGTGGCGGGTTTAGGTAGTGGTTTAACTGATGCCAATGATCCTCCTGTGACGCAAGACTCTCTAGATACAGTTCACCTGTATTGTGAGGGGCCAGTTAACTGTTTAAGGGGGCTGTACTGTACGGAAATGGGGCAACTGTACCTGTCTGCACTGAAACAGTGCGAAATAGGCATTTTCGATGAATTGTGTAGGAGAATTCGGTAGGAATTGACCGGTACAGAAGTACAGTTTTTTTCAGAAAGTCAGTGGATGCAGCCGGGCTGATGAAACTGTATGTACATCAGCCCGTATCTGTACCAATTACGCCTTGAGCATATGGCCGGTTTCTTCCAGGTTAATGTGCCAACTCAGTGCCTCACGCAGGATGTGCGGGGTATGCCCGCCGATGGCACAGGCGGCGTTGAAGTAAGCGTTCAGCGCATCGCGGTAGGCAGGATGCACGCAGTTATCGATGATTACCCTCGCCCGCTCACGAGGCGCCAAACCACGCAAATCGGCCAGCCCGACCTCTGTTACCAGGATATCGACGTCATGCTCGGTGTGGTCCACATGGCTGACCATCGGCACCACGCTGGAAATCGCACCGCCCTTGGCGATGGATTTGGTGACGAAGATCGCCAGGTGCGCATTGCGCGCGAAGTCCCCTGAGCCGCCAATGCCGTTCATCATCCGAGTGCCGCAGACGTGGGTGGAATTGACGTTGCCGTAGATATCGAACTCCAGCGCAGTGTTGATCCCGATAATCCCCAGGCGGCGTACAACCTCGGGGTGGTTGGAGATTTCTTGCGGGCGCAGTACCAGCTTATCTTTGTAATGCTCCAGGTTGCCGAACACATCGGCATTGCGCCGCTCCGACAAGGTGATCGAGCTGCCCGAGGCGAAACTCAGCTTGCCGGCGTCGATCAGGTCGAATGTCGAGTCCTGCAGCACTTCCGAGTACATGGTCAGGTCTTCGAACGGCGATTCGATCAGGCCGCACATCACCGCGTTGGCGATATTGCCGATACCCGCCTGCAGTGGCCCGAGCTTATTGGTCATGCGCCCGGCGTCCACTTCCTGCTTGAGGAAGTTGATCAGGTGGTTGGCGATGCCCTGAGTGTCGCTGTCGGGCGGCGTCACTGTAGAGGCGGAGTCGGCCTGGTTGGTGATCACGATGGCGACGATCTTCTCCGGCGGGATCGGGATCGCGGTGCTGCCAATGCGGTCGTCAACTTTTACCAGCGGGATCGGGGTGCGCGTTGGGCGGTAGGTGGGGATATAGATGTCGTGCAACCCTTCGAGGTTGGGGTTGTGCGCCATATTGATCTCGACGATCACCTGCTTGGCGAAAATCGCGAAGCTGGCGGAGTTGCCCACGGAGGTGGTCGGCACAATGTGGCCTTGCTCGGTAATCGCAACCGCTTCAATCACGGCGATGTCTGGCAGTTTGAGCTGATTGTTGCGCAGTTGCTCAACGGTTTCCGACAGGTGCTGGTCGATAAACATGACTTTGCCGGCGTTGATCGCCTTGCGCAGGGTGCTGTCGACTTGGAACGGCATGCGTCGTGACAGTACACCGGCTTCGGTCAGTTGCTTGTCCAGGTCGTTGCCCAGGCTGGCGCCGGTCATCAGCGTGATTTTCAGTGGCGATGTCTTGGCTCGTTCGGCCAGGGCGTGGGGCACGGCCTTGGCTTCACCGGCACGGGTGAAGCCGCTCATGCCGACGGTCATGCCGTCTTCGATCAGTGCGGCGGCGTCGGCCGCGCTCATGACCTTGTTCAACAACGAAGGCAAGCGGATGCGATCACGGTACATGGATTCTTATCTCAGGCTACGGAAGCAAGGTGCGCAGTTTAGTGATTTCAAAAAATTTCGGCCCGCTACCATGGTCGAATGCCGGGCAGCGATTTAGAGCCTTTGGTCGGGTTTCATGCCGCAATAAAAAACCCCAGCCTACAAGAGGCCGGGGTTTCGAGTATTGCGCTGTAGCAGGGTTACTCGACGGCTTTGACCATGTCTTCGATGACCTTCTTGGCATCACCAAAGACCATCATGGTCTTGTCCAGGTAGAACAGTTCGTTGTCCAAACCGGCATAACCGCTGGCCATCGAGCGCTTGTTGACGATGATGGTCTTGGCCTTGAAGGCTTCGAGGATCGGCATGCCGGCAATCGGCGAGTTCGGATCGTTCTTGGCCGCCGGGTTGACCACGTCGTTGGCACCCAACACCAGCACCACGTCGGCCTGGCCGAACTCGGAGTTGATGTCTTCCATCTCGAACACCTGGTCGTAAGGCACTTCGGCCTCGGCGAGCAGGACGTTCATGTGGCCGGGCATGCGACCCGCGACTGGGTGGATCGCGTATTTGACGGTAACGCCGTGGTGAGTCAGCTTCTCGGTCAGTTCCTTGAGCGCGTGTTGCGCCCGTGCCACTGCCAGGCCGTAGCCCGGAACGATGATCACGGTATCGGCGTTGGTCAGCAGGAAGGTCGCATCGTCGGCCGAGCCGGATTTGACCGGGCGGGCTTCTTTGGAACCGGCTGCGGCACCCGCATCCGGCGCATTGCCGAAGCCGCCGAGCAGTACATTAAAGAAGGAACGGTTCATCGCCTTGCACATGATGTACGACAGGATCGCACCGCTGGAACCCACCAGGGAGCCGGCAATGATCAACATCGAGTTGTTCAGCGAGAAACCAATGCCCGCCGCTGCCCAGCCGGAGTAGCTGTTGAGCATCGATACCACCACCGGCATGTCGGCGCCGCCGATTGGGATGATGATCAGCACGCCGAGCACGAACGCCAGGGCCAACATCAACGCGAAGGCGGTGAGGTTGCCGGTGAACATGAATGCCAGGCCCAGGCCCAGGGTCAGCAGGCCGAGCACTAGGTTGATCTTGTGCTGCCCGCCAAACTGTACCGGTGCGCCCTGGAATAGGCGGAACTTGTACTTGCCCGACAGCTTGCCGAAGGCGATCACCGAACCGGAGAAGGTGATGGCACCGATGGCCGCGCCGAGGAACAGTTCCAGGCGGTTACCGGCTGGGATCGAGTCACCGAGGTGTTTGACGATACCCAGGGATTGCGGCTCAACCACGGCGGCGATCGCGATAAAAACCGCCGCCAGGCCGATCATGCTGTGCATGAACGCCACCAGCTCCGGCATCTTGGTCATTTCTACGCGCTTGGCCATGATCGAACCGGCGGTGCCGCCGACCAGCAGGCCGACGATCACGTAGCCAATGCCTGCGGTAGCCAGCTCAGCACCCAGCTTATAGATGAGGCCCACGGTAGTGAGCACCGCCAGCGCCATGCCGAGCATGCCGAACAGGTTGCCGCGACGCGAAGTGGTGGGGTGTGACAGGCCTTTGAGGGCCTGGATGAAACAGATCGACGCGATCAGGTAGAGCGTCGTTACCAGGTTCATGCTCATTACTTAGGCGCCTCTTCTTTTACTTTCGGGGCTTTCTTCTTGAACATCTCAAGCATCCTGCGGGTTACCAGGAACCCGCCGAACACGTTCACTGCGGCCAACGCCACGGCCAGGGTGCCCATGGTCTTGCCCAGCGGTGTCACGGTGAGGGCCGCCGCCAGCATGGCGCCAACGATCACGATCGCGGAAATCGCGTTGGTCACCGCCATCAGCGGCGTGTGCAGCGCGGGTGTCACGTTCCAGACCACGTGGTAACCGACATAAATCGCCAGCACAAAGATGATCAGGTTGTAGATACCGGGGGAGATAAGCTCTTCCATCGTCTGAATCCCTGCTTAGGCGTTTTTGCGGATGACTTGGCCGTCGCGGCACATCAGGCACGCGGCGACGATGTCGTCTTCGAGGTTGATTTCAAACTGCCCTTCCTTGGTGAAGACCAGCTTCAGGAAGTCCAGCAGGTTGCGCGCATACAAGGCCGAAGCGTCGGCAGCGACAGCACCGGCGAGGTTGGTCGGGCCACAGATGATCACGCCGTTCTCCACCACCACCTGATCGGCGACGGTCAGCGGGCAGTTGCCACCTTGGGCCGCAGCGAGGTCGATGACCACCGAGCCGGGTTTCATCTGCGCCACGGTCTCAGCGCTGAGCAGGGTCGGCGCTTTGCGGCCGGGGATCAGCGCGGTGGTGATGACGATGTCGGCCTGCTTGGCGCGCTCGTGCACGGCCAGGGCCTGGCGTTGCATCCAGCTGGTGGGCATCGGACGGGCGTAGCCACCAACGCCGACGGCGCATTCGCGTTCTTCATCGGTTTCGTACGGCACGTCGACGAACTTGGCGCCGAGGGATTCGATCTGCTCCTTCACGGCCGGGCGCACGTCAGATGCTTCGATCACCGCACCCAGACGTTTCGCCGTAGCGATGGCCTGCAAGCCTGCCACGCCAGCACCGAGGATCAGCACGCGAGCAGCCTTAACGGTACCGGCAGCGGTCATCAACATCGGCATGAAGCGCGGATAGTGATGGGCGGCGAGCAGCACGGCCTTGTAACCGGCGATGTTGGCCTGGGACGACAGCACGTCGAGGCTTTGAGCGCGCGAGGTGCGCGGCGCAGCTTCAAGGGCAAAGGCCGTGATGCCGCGCTCGGCGAGCTTGGCAATGGTTTCGTTGCTGAACGGGTTGAGCATGCCCACCAATACGGTGCCGCTTTTGATCAGCGTAAGTTCGCTGTCGCTGGGGGCAACCACTTTGAGGATCAGTTCGGCGCCAAACGCATCGTTGGCACTGCCAATGGTTGCGCCTGCCGTTTCATAGGCACTGTCAATGATGCTGGCCTTGATGCCGGCGCCGCTTTGTACAGTGACCTTATGGCCCTGGCCGATCAGCTTCTTGATGGTTTCCGGGGTGGCAGCCACCCGCGTTTCACCGGTCTGGGTTTCGAGAGGAACACCAATGTGCACGTCAAATCTCCTGCATGATCTTTTTGCTTTTGATCTTTTTGTAAAAAGGCCAGTGCACCGCGAGTGGCGCAACTGGGGCGGCCGATCAGCACGATCCCGCTGAAATGACAGCGGGGCGCGGCATTTTGCAGGCGAACTTTACGGCCTTCAAGGGATTATGACGGGTGACGAAAAATTAACTACAAGTCACCCTGTGACTGATTGTCGCAACACTCTGAAATAACCTCTTCAAATACATGGGTTTAAAGGGCTGCAGGTGTTTTTGTGCCGATTTGTCATCGTTGGTGTGAATAGTCGGGTATTGGCTTGTGATAGTCGCTACAAGCCATAAAAATCATGGTGTTGAGCGGTATTTACGGCTGACAAGTACAGTCTGCTGAAATGCGACATATACGTATATCTGTAGGATCGAAAATTAACTGACTACAAAGTCAGCAATGAAGTTGTGCCCTTTAAATGCTGGGGGTGTAGCGCTGGGATTGATCAACCAGCCAGTCTCTAAACGCATGTAGCGAGGCAGATTCGACTTTTCTGTCAGGAATCATCAGGTAATAAGCTTTCGAACTGTTCAGCGTCTCGGGGTTTGCAACCACCAGACGGCGCTCCTCCAATTCGCGTTGAATGAGAAATGGCGGGATCAGCGCGACGCCCATGTCATGCATGGCCGCCTGGGACAGCATCGAGAATAGCTCGTAACGCGGTCCTGTCATGTCGCGGGGGATGTTCAGTTGCTGAGCGTTGAACCACTGGCGCCAGGCATAAGGGCGAGTGGTCTGCTGCAAAAGTGGCAGTTCTGCGATCTGTTGGGGGCTGAACTGCGACTGGTTGCCGAGTAGCCGAGGGCTGCAGACAGGCACAGGGTTTTCCCCCATCAGGCGATGCGATTCGGTACCAGACCAGTCAGCGTCGCCGAAGTAGATGGCGGCGTCGAATTGCGTATCGGCAAATAGAAAGGGGCGTGTGCGGTTGGTGAGGTTGACCGTGACTTCCGGATGTTGGTGTTGGAAGTCCTTGAGGCGCGGGATCAGCCATTGGGTACCAAATGTCGGAACCACCGCCAATTCAATCACGTTAGCGCCCTGCTGGCCCATGACCGACAAGGTGTCGCGTTCCACCGCGTCCAGTTGCGCAGCGACGCGGCGGCTATAGGACAGTCCTGCTTCCGTCAGCTTGACGCCGCGTCGCGAGCGGCGAAACAGCTCGACACTCAAAAACTCCTCAAGGCTGGCGATCTGTCGGCAGATGGCGCCCTGAGTGATGGAAAGCTCCAAAGCCGCTTTGGTAAAGCTCTCGTGGCGGGCCGCCGCCTCAAAGCTGACAAGGGCCGTGGTGCTCGGGATTTTTCTGCGCATGTACCTTGCCCTCACATGAAAGTCGCCTATGCGCCCTTCTTGGATGTTTCGAAGTGAGAAATTAGCACAAGCCTATGCAGAAACCTCGTTTGCCCTCCTGCCATGCCGGGCCTAGGCTCCATCCACGACTTCTGATTTATCTTCGCGAGGACTTATTCATGGCTGGCAAGGCAAGCTTCAACTGGATCGATCCACTGTTGCTGGATCAACAGCTCACCGAAGAAGAGCGCATGGTGCGCGACAGTGCTGAGCAGTTCGCTCAGGACAAGCTGGCGCCGCGCGTGCTCGAAGCCTTTCGTCATGAAAAGACCGACCCGGCGATCTTTCGCGAAATGGGTGAAACCGGCCTGCTGGGCGCGATGATCCCTGAGCAGTACGGTGGCAGTGGCTTGAACTACGTCAGCTATGGGTTGATCGCTCGTGAAGTGGAGCGTGTCGATTCCGGCTATCGCTCGATGATGAGTGTGCAATCGTCTCTGGTCATGGTGCCTATCAACGAGTTCGGCACTGAGGCGCAGAAGCAGAAGTATCTGCCGAAGCTGGCTTCTGGGGAGTGGATTGGTTGTTTCGGTCTGACTGAGCCTAACCATGGTTCCGATCCGGGCGCGATGATTACGCGTGCGCGCAAGGTTGAGGGCGGCTACAGCCTGACGGGCGCAAAGATGTGGATCACCAACAGCCCTATCGCGGATGTATTTGTGGTGTGGGGCAAGGACGACGCCGGTGATATCCGTGGCTTTGTCCTGGAAAAAGGTTGGAAAGGGCTCAGTGCTCCAGCGATTCACGGCAAGGTCGGCCTGCGGGCTTCCATCACCGGTGAGATCGTCATGGATAACGTCTTTGTGCCGCAAGAGAACATCTTTCCGGATGTGCGTGGCTTGAAGGGGCCGTTCACATGCCTTAACTCGGCGCGTTATGGCATCTCCTGGGGCGCGCTGGGCGCTGCCGAGTTCTGCTGGCATACCGCTCGCCAATACACCCTTGATCGCCAGCAGTTCGGGCGTCCTTTGGCGGCGACTCAGCTGATCCAGAAAAAACTGGCCGATATGCAGACCGAAATCACATTGGCCCTGCAAGGTTGCCTGCGTTTGGGGCGCATGAAGGATGAGGGGACGGCGGCGGTTGAAATCACCTCAATCATGAAGCGTAACTCCTGCGGCAAATCCCTGGATATTGCGCGTATGGCGCGGGACATGCTCGGGGGCAACGGCATCTCCGACGAGTTCGGCGTGGCGCGCCACTTGGTCAACCTGGAAGTGGTGAACACCTATGAAGGGACCCATGACGTGCATGCGCTGATTCTTGGGCGTGCGCAAACCGGTCTTCAGGCGTTCTATTAATAGGGGCATGGGCATGGGCGCGCTTTCGCATCTACGGGTGCTGGATTTATCGCGAGTACTGGCGGGGCCCTGGTCAGGGCAGATATTGGCGGACCTTGGGGCTGAGGTGATCAAGGTCGAGCGGCCTGGCGCGGGTGATGACACGCGGGCGTGGGGGCCACCCTTTCTTAAGGACGCCTATGGTGAGAGCACCAGTGAGGCCGCGTATTACCTGTCGGCAAATCGCAATAAAGAGTCAGTGACCATCGACTTCACGCGGCCGGAGGGGCAGAAGCTGGTGCGTGACCTTGCGGCCAAGTCCGACATTCTGATCGAGAATTTCAAAGTGGGTGGCCTGGCGGCGTATGGCTTGGATTATGAGTCGCTAAAGGAGATCAATCCGGAGTTGATCTATTGCTCGATCACGGGGTTTGGTCAGACTGGGCCTTATGCGGCGCGGGCTGGCTATGACTTCATGATCCAGGGGTTGGGTGGCCTTATGAGCCTGACCGGACGGCCCGAGGGTGATGACGGAGCGGGGCCGGTGAAGGTGGGGGTGGCCTTGACTGACATTCTTACGGGGCTTTACTCGACTGTGGCGATTCTGGCTGCGTTGGCTCACCGGGATCACGACGGTGGCGGTCAACATATAGATATGGCGCTGCTGGATGTGCAGGTAGCGTGCCTGGCGAACCAGGCAATGAACTACCTGACCACAGGCGTGGCGCCCAAGCGCCTGGGTAATGCTCATCCGAACATTGTGCCTTATCAGGACTTTCCTACGGCTGACGGCGATTTCATCCTGACGGTGGGTAATGACGGGCAGTTTCGCAAATTTGCGCAGGTGGCTGGGCAGCCGCAGTGGGCGGATGATCCGCGGTTCTCTACTAATAAGGCGCGGGTGGCGAATCGTGCGGAACTGATACCGTTGATTCGTCAGGCTACGGTGTTCAAGACGACAGTTGAGTGGGTGTCGCAGCTAGAGCGTGTAGGTGTGCCTTGCGGGCCGATCAATGATCTGGCCCAGGTGTTTGCTGATCCTCAGGTTCGGGCGCGTGGGTTGGCTATGGAGTTGCCTCATGCGCTGGCAGGGATGGTGCCTCAAGTGGCAAGTCCCATAAGGTTATCCAAGACGCCTGTGGAGTATCGCAGTGCGCCGCCCCTGTTAGGCGAGCATACGGTTCAAGTGTTGCAGACGGTGCTGGGGCTGGGGGCGACGAATGTGGCTGCCCTTAAAGAGGCAGGCGTTATTTGAGCGTTTTCTTCTATATAGGATAGGTTCGAGCATTTATTTGATGGTTTTTTAATCAATATCGGCTAATTGATAGAAAATCGGAATTAAGGGTTGACGGCGAATTATATCTGTC
>NZ_QUZU01000036.1 GCF_004682055.1 Pseudomonas kairouanensis
CAGGGCCATGTGGCCTACCCGCACCTGGCAAAAAACCCGATCCACCTGGCCGCTCCGGCCCTGGCGGAACTGGCGGCCGAGCACTGGGACAACGGCAATGCGTTCTTCCCACCTACCAGCTTCCAGATTTCTAACCTCAATTCCGGCACGGGTGCCACCAATGTGATTCCCGGTGACCTGACGGCGGTGTTCAACTTCCGTTTCTCTACCGAATCCACCGTCGAAGGCCTGCAACAGCGCGTTGCGGCGATCCTCGACAAGCATGGCCTGGACTGGCACGTAGAATGGGCGCTGTCGGGCCTGCCGTTCCTCACCGAGCCGGGCGCATTGCTGGATGCGGTCTCCGCCAGCATCAAGGCGATTACCGGTCGCGAAACCCAGGCGTCCACCAGTGGTGGCACCTCCGATGGGCGCTTCATCGCCACCCTGGGTACCCAGGTGGTTGAGTTGGGTCCGGTCAACGCGACCATCCACCAGGTCAACGAGCGTATTCTGGCCAGCGACCTCGACGTGCTGACCGAAATCTACTACCAGACCCTGATCAAGTTGCTCGCCTGATGCTCGCCTGCCCCATTTGCAGCGCCCCGCTCAACGCGGTGGACAATGGCGTGGCGTGCCCGGCCGGGCATCGCTTCGACCGTGCGCGCCAGGGTTACCTGAACCTGTTGCCGGTGCAGCACAAGAACAGCCGCGACCCTGGCGACAACCTGGCAATGGTGGAGGCGCGTCGCGACTTTCTCAACGCCGGGCACTACGCCCCGGTGGCCAGGCGCCTGGCCGAACTGGCCGCTGAACGCGCCCCGCAGCGCTGGGTGGATATCGGTTGTGGCGAGGGTTACTACACCGCGCAAATCGCCGACGCCCTGCCCCACGCCGATGGCTATGCGCTGGATATCTCCAAGGAAGCGGTCAAGCGTGCGTGCAAACGCAACCCGAACCTGACGTGGTTGATCGCCAGCATGGCCCGCGTACCGTTGGCCGATGCCAGCTGCCAGTTCCTGGCCAGTGTGTTCAGCCCGTTGGACTGGGAGGAGGCCAAGCGCCTGCTCAGCCCTGGCGGGGGCTTGATGAAAGTCGGCCCCACCCGCGGCCACCTGATGGAGCTGCGCGAGCGCCTGTACGACGAAGTACGCGAGTACACCGACGACAAGCACCTGGCCCTGGTGCCCGACGGCATGAGCCTGGCTCACAGTGAAACCCTGGAATTCACGCTGAGCCTGGAAAAGCCTGACGACCGCGCCAACCTGCTGGCGATGACGCCCCACGGCTGGCGCGCCAGCGCAGAGCGCCGCGCTCAAGTGATCGAGGCGGCCGAGCCGCTGCTGGTCACCGTGTCGATGCGTTACGACTATTTCGTGCTTCAATAACCGACTTTTCCGCGAATGGATTTTTAAAATCCCGCAACGAGGAACATCCATGCGCCAACCCGATATCGAGATTTACCTCAAGGACGCCGACGTCGACCACCGTGCCATTGCCGCCTGGCTGGGCGACGCACTGGGCCCATGCAGCGACTGGGTCCAGAAGGGTCAGACCTACAAGTGCAAGGCCGGCACCGTGCCCGTCACCTGGCTGCCTAAAGCGGTCGGCAAGTGGAACAGCCTGTACCTGGAAAGCGACCAGACCCCCTGGGACGACGACATCGCCTGCGCCCGCGCCGCGTTTGCTGCGCTGAACGTGGAAGTGCGGTGTGCGCCGGGGACGTGGGTTGAGGAAGAAGGTGAGGAAAGCGCCGACACCTGGATCCGCATCAGCGCAGACGGTGAAGAGCAGATCACCTGGAAAACGGCGTAAACCCTGAATTGTGAACCCCATCAAATGTGGGAGCGGGCTTGCTCGCGAATGCGGTGTGTCAGTCACCTGATTTACTGACTGATTCACCGCATTCGCGAGCAAGCCCGCTCCCACATGGGTTCCGTGGTGTAACAAAAGCCCGGGTTAGAGACCCACCACATCCTCCGCCTGCAAACCCTTCTCGCCGGTCACCACGGCGTACTCCACCTGCTGGCCCTCGGCCAATGAACGGTGGCCGTCACCGCGAATGGCGCGGTAGTGCACAAACACATCCTTGCCATCATCGCGCTGAATAAAGCCATAGCCCTTTGCATCGTTGAACCACTTCACATTGCCGGTTTCACGCGTTGCCATCTGTCTTACTCCCACATGCATTTTTATTGTTGAGTGCCGCATTGAACTGCCGAGTATATGACAGGCTCAAAAACGTTCAACTCAAGTTTACTTCGCTGCTTTTTTGCCGATTTTCGGCGAATACGGCACACTACCCGCCCGAGCACCTGCTCGGTTTCAACCACTTGAAGCAGCACGCCTATGACCCGCTCCCCGTTCCGCCGTCTGGTGTTTGGCACCTTGCGCCGACTGTTGTACCTCTGGGTTCGCTCGGAGACGATCAACCAGTCGTCCCTTACCCTTAACCTGGACCGCAGCCGGCCGGTGTTCTACGTCCTGCAATCGCCCTCCCTCACCGAATTGGCCGTGGTCGACGCCGAGTGCACCAAGGCCGGCCTGCCACGCCCGGTGCTGCCGGTGTCGGTAGGCCCGTTGATGGAACCGGCGGCGTTCTTCTACCTCACGCCGGAACCGGACTGGCTCGGCCGCCAAGACAAGCGCGGCGCGCCGCCGACCCTGACCCGCCTGGTCAACACACTGACCGAACACGCCGAAGAGAATGCACAAATCATTCCCGTCAGCGTGTTCTGGGGCCAGTCGCCGGAAAGCGAGTCGAGCCCGTGGAAGCTGCTGTTCGCCGACAGCTGGGCGGTCACCGGGCGCCTGCGCCGCTTGCTGAGCATCCTGATTCTCGGCCGCAAGACCCGTGTGCAATTCTCCGCGCCTATCAACCTGCGTGAATTGATCGAGCACAATAAAGGTCACGAACGCACCGTGCGCATGGCCCAGCGCATCCTGCGGGTGCACTTTCGTAACCTGAAAACCGCCGTGATCGGCCCCGACCTGTCCCACCGTCGCAACTTGGTCAAAGGCCTGGTCAATATGCCGCTGGTGCGCCAGGCCATTGCCGATGAGGCCGAACGGGAAAAGATCAGCCCGGAAAAAGCCAAGGCCCAGGCCCTGCGCTACGGCAACGAGATCGCCTCGGACTACACCTACACCGCCATCCGCTTCCTGGAGGTGGTGCTGAGCTGGTTCTGGAACAAGATCTACGACGGCATCAAGGTCAATAACATCGAAGGCGTGCAAAAGGTTGCCCAGGGCTATGAGGTGATCTACGTGCCTTGCCACCGCAGCCATATCGACTACTTGCTGCTGTCCTACCTGCTGTTCAAGAACGGCCTGACCCCACCGCACATCGCCGCCGGCATCAACCTGAACATGCCAGTGATCGGCAGCCTGCTGCGCCGTGGCGGTGCGTTTTTCATGCGCCGCACCTTCAAGGGCAACCCGCTGTACACCTCGGTGTTCAACGAATACCTGCATACCCTGTTTACCAAGGGGTTCCCGGTGGAGTACTTCGTCGAAGGCGGACGCTCGCGCACCGGGCGCATGCTGCAACCCAAGACCGGCATGCTGGCGATTACCCTGCGCAGTTTCTTGCGCTCCTCGCGCATGCCCATCGTGTTCGTGCCGGTGTACATCGGCTACGAACGCGTACTTGAAGGCCGTACCTACCTCGGCGAACTGCGGGGCGCGAGCAAGAAGAAAGAGTCGATCTTCGATATTTTCAAAGTGGTTGGCGCGCTCAAGCAGCGCTTTGGCCAGGTGGCCGTCAACTTCGGCGAGCCGATCAAGCTGGCCGAGTTCCTCGATGCCGAGCAACCGGACTGGCGCGCCCAGGAGCTGGGCCCGAACTACAAACCGGCGTGGCTCAACGAAACCACCAACCGCCTGGGCGAACAGGTGGCCCGCCACCTGAACGAAGCCGCCGCCGTGAACCCGGTCAACCTGGTGGCCCTGGCGCTGCTGTCCACCACCCGCCTGGCCCTGGACGAACAAGCCATGGCGCGCCAGTTGGACCTGTACCTGGCGCTGCTGCGCCGCGTGCCCTACTCGCCCCACACCACACTGCCCGAAGGTGATGGCCTGGCGCTGATCAAGCATGTCAAGGACATGGACCTGCTCTCGGAGCAAAGTGACGCCCTGGGCAAGATCCTGTATCTGGACGAGCAGAATGCCGTCCTGATGACCTACTACCGCAACAACGTGCTGCATATCTTCGCCCTGCCTGCGCTGTTGGCGAGCTTCTTCCAGAGCAGCTCGCGCATGAGCCGCGAACAGATCCTGCGCTACACCCACGCCCTGTACCCGTACCTGCAATCGGAGCTGTTTATCCGCTGGAACCTGGACGAACTGGACACCGTGGTCGACCAGTGGCTGGAAGCCTTCGTCGAACAGGGCCTGCTGCGTTTCGAGAACAACGTGTACCTGCGCCCGGCACCGAGTTCGCGGCACTTTGTACTGCTGACTCTGCTGTCCAAGAGCATCGCCCAGACCCTGCAACGCTTCTACATGGCCATCTCGCTGCTGCTCAACAGCGGCCAGAACAGCATCAGCGCCGAGGAGTTGGAAGACCTGTGCACGATCATGGCCCAGCGCCTGTCGATCCTGCATGGCCTGAACGCGCCGGAGTTCTTCGACAAGAGCCTTTTCCGACATTTCATCCAGACGTTGCTGGAGCAAGATGTGCTGCGCCGCGACGAGGCCGGCAAACTGAGCTATCACGACCTGCTGGGCGAGCTGGCCGAAGGCGCCGCCAAGCGCGTGCTGCCGGCAGAAATTCGCCTGTCGATTCGCCAGGTCGCGCTGCACCGGGTTGATGACGAGCCGGTTGAAACCCAAGAAAGCCGCTAGATTGAATAAGGCGCCGAGGGTTTGCGGCGCCGTTTACAAGGAGCTGCACCATGAAAAAGATCGTCCTACTGGGCCTGACCGCCCTGCTCGGAGCCTGCCAATCCATGACGCCCGCGCCCCAGGCCAGCCTTGATGGCGAAGTGTTCTACCGTCAACGCATCGCCTTGCCACCGAGCGCCGTCTTGAGCGTCAGCCTGCAAGATGTCTCCCTGGCCGACGCGCCGGCGGTGACCCTGGCCGAACAGAAAGGCCCGGTCAAAGGCCAGGTGCCGCTGCCGTTTCACCTGAGCTACGACCCCGCCCAGGTCAAACCCGGCCACAGTTATTCGGTGAGTGCTCGCATCGAAGTGGATGGCGAGCTACTGTTTATCACCACCGAACGGCACGCTGTGCAGCTCAATGGCCAGGATCCACAACCGTTGCGCGTGCGCGTTGATGCTGTGGCCCACTGATTTTGATTAATAAGGAAGCGTCCATGCTCCGTAACTCCCTTCGTTTTACTGCCCTGTTCGCCGGCCTGATGCTGGGCGCCAACGCCATGGCCCTGGACTTGAGCAGCCTGTCCCAGGGCGACGCCAGCGGCGGCCTCAAGGACGCCCTGACCCAAGGTGCGCAGATCGCCGTCAAACAGCTGGGCGTTCCAGGTGGTTTCAGCAACAACCCAGAAGTGAAGATCGGCCTGCCCGGCAAACTGGGCAAAGTGGCAGACAAGCTGAAAATGTTCGGCATGGGCGACCAGGTCACCCAGCTGGAAACCAGCATGAACAAAGCGGCTGAAACCGCCGTGACCCAGGCCCAGCCGATCCTGGTGAATGCCGTTAAAAACATGAGCGTGACCGACGCCAAGGGCATCCTCAGCGGCGGCCAGGACTCGGCCACCCAGTACCTGAACAAGAGCAGCCGCGAAGAAATCCGCGCCAAGTTCCTGCCTATCGTCAAAGCTGCCACCGACAAGGTCGGCGTGGCCCAGCAGTACAACGCCCTGGCCGGCAAGGCAGCGGCCTTTGGTGCGGTGGACGCCAAGAGCGCCAACGTGGAGAACTACGTGACCGAACAGGCGCTGGATGGCCTGTTCAAGATGATCGCGCAGCAGGAAGAAACCATTCGCAAGAACCCGGCGGCGGCGGCCACCAGTTTGGCGAAGAAGGTGTTTGGGGCGCTGTAAGCCTTGAACGGATCGCTCCCTGCAACGGGGAGCGATCTAGTGCAATACCGACTCTGCCAACCGTCCCACCATCAACGTGGCAAAGCACCCAATGGCAATCGACGTCGCGCGGTTGATCTTCAAGGGCGTCAGCCAGGCCTTCTGTATTCCTTCGAAGCGACTGCCCAGCACAATCCACGCCGCCCCCACCGGGATCACCACCAGCGCCAACGTCGTCATGAACCCGGCATAACCTGGCAGCGTGGCAAAGGCGCCGACCGGTGCGATAAACGACACGATCAGCAACCCCTTGGGGTTCATCACCGTCAGCCAGAAGAAATACAGACCGCAGAAACGATCGCGACCAGGTTCGATAGAGCTGTTCTTGCGCTGCCAGAGCTTGTACGAGACGTACAGCAGGTAACAAGCCGCCGCCAACTGCGTGGCCTTCAACGCCCACGGCGAATAGGCCGCCAGGTACAACAACGCCACGCCCCACACCGAGACCTGCAGCAGGTAGGCCAGGCACTCGACAAACGCCAGCTTCCACGACGCCCGCAAGCCGAACAACACCCCTGCGCGAAACAGCAGGGTGTTGGTCGGGCCAGGGGCAAGCAACAACAACATCAAGGCTGAAACAGTGGCCAACATGATTACGCGACGTCCTTCCTCACTCGGAACCACGCAGCATACAGGGCCGGCAGGAACAATAGGGTCAAGGCCGTCGCCACAATCAACCCGCCCATGATCGCCACCGCCATTGGCCCGAAGAACACGCTGCGTGACAGCGGGATCATCGCCAGCACCGCCGCCAGTGCGGTCAGCACGATCGGGCGGAAGCGGCGCACGGTGGCTTCGATGATTGCCTGCCACGGGGCCAGGCCGGCCTTGATGTCTTGTTCGATCTGGTCCACCAGGATCACCGAGTTACGCATGATCATCCCCGACAGCGCGATGGTGCCCAACATGGCCACAAAACCGAAGGGCTGGCGGAACACCAGCAGGAACAGTGTCACGCCGATCAAGCCCAAGGGGGCCGTCAGAAACACCATCGCCGTGCGTGAGAAACTGCGCAGTTGCAGCATCAGCAAGGTCAGCACCACCACGATAAACAACGGCACCCCGGCTTTTACCGAGTTCTGGCCTCGGGCAGAGTCTTCCACCGTGCCGCCGACTTCCAGCAGGTAGCCGTCAGGCAGTTCTGCGCGCACGCCTTCAAGGGTCGGCAGGATCTGCTGGACCAGGGTCGCCGGTTGTTCCTTGCCATAGATATCCGCACGCACGGTGACCGTGGGCAGGCGATTGCGGTGCCAGATAATGCCTTCTTCAAAGCCGTATTCGAGGGTGGCGATCTGCGACAGCGCCACACTTTTGCCGTTGTCGGTAGGCACCGCCAGGCTTGGCAGCAGCGACAGTTCGGTACGCTCATGCACGGTGCCGCGCAGGAGGATTTCGATCAACTCGTTGTCCTCGCGGTACTGGCTCACGCTGGAGCCAGTCAACGAACTCTGCAGGAATTTCGACAGGTTGGCAGTGCTGACGCCCAGGGCGCGGGCACGGTCCTGGTCGATATTCAAGTAAACGATCTTGCTGGGTTCTTCCCAATCCAGGTGCACGTTGACCACATGGGTGTTTTCGCGAACCTTGGCCGCCACTTTGCGCGCCAGGGCGCGGACCTCCTCGATGTGCTCGCCGGTCACGCGAAACTGCACCGGGTAACCCACGGGCGGGCCGTTTTCCAGGCGTGTGACCCGCGAACGCAGGTCCGGGAATTGTTCGTTAAGGGTCTCGATCAGCCAGGTGCGCAGGCTTTCACGCTCCTCGATGGTTTTGGCCAACACCACGAACTGGGCGAAGCTGGCGGCGGGCAATTGCTGATCCAATGGCAGGTAGAAGCGCGGCGAACCGGTGCCCACGTAGGCCACGTAGTTGTCGATACCGGCGTGCTCCTTGAGCAAGGCTTCCAGGCGCTTGACCTGCTCGGCCGTGTTGCTCAGGGAGGTGCCTTCGGCCAGTTTCAGGTCAACCATCAGCTCCAGTCGGCCAGAGGCCGGGAAGAACTGCTGCGGCACAAAGCGGAACAGCGCCACCGCGCCGATAAACAGCAGCAGGGTCAGCACGATCACGGTTTTGCGCCGATTCACGCACCATTCCACCAAACGTCTTACACGCTGATAGAAAGGCGTGCCGTAGGGATCCGGGCCATCCGCGCCGTGTTTGGCGGCATGAATCTTGGCCAGGTCCGGCAGGAGTTTTTCCCCCAGGTACGGTACAAACACCACCGCAGCGACCCACGAGGCCAGCAGCGCGATGGTGACCACCTGGAAGATCGAACGGGTGTATTCACCGGTGCTCGACTGAGCGGTGGCAATGGGTAGAAAGCCCGCGGCGGTGATCAGCGTACCGGTGAGCATGGGGAATGCGGTGCTGGTCCAGGCGTAGCTGGCGGCCTTGAGCCGGTCGTAACCCTGCTCCATTTTGATCGCCATCATCTCCACGGCGATGATCGCGTCGTCCACCAGCAGGCCCAAGGCCAGGACCAGTGCGCCGAGGGAGATCTTGTGCAGGCCGATGCCCAGGTAATACATGGTGGCAAAGGTCATCGCCAGCACCAGCGGAATGGCCAGGGCCACCACCATGCCGGTGCGCACGCCGAGGGAGAAGAAACTCACCAGCAATACGATGGCCAATGCTTCGGCCAACACCTGGACGAATTCGCCGACGCTGGTTTTCACCGCCGCTGGTTGGTCAGAGACCTTGCGCAGCTCCATGCCGGCCGGAAGGTTCTTTTGCAAACGTGCGAATTCGCCTTCCAGCGCCTTGCCCAGCACCAGGATGTCACCACCGTCACGCATGGCCACGGCCAGTCCGATGGCGTCCGCGCCCATATAGCGCATGCGTGGTGCAGGCGGGTCGTTGAAACCACGGTGGATATCGGCCACATCGCCGATACGGAAGGTGCGGTCGCCGACGCGGATCGGGAAATTGCGGATCTCTTCCACCGTCTTGAAGTTACCCGATACCCGCAGTTGCACACGCTCGGTGGGGGTTTCGAAGAAGCCCGCCGTGGACACCGCGTTCTGTTCCTGCAACGCCTGCTGCACCGCCGCCAGGGGCAAGCCGAGGGTGGCCAGCTTGAGGTTGGACAGTTCGATCCAGATCTTCTCGTCCTGTAGGCCAAGCAGCTCGACCTTGCCCACATCCGGTACGCGTTGCAGTTGAATCTGGATGCGGTCGGCGTAGTCCTTGAGCACGGCGTAGTCGAAACCGTCGCCGGTCAGCGCGTAGATATTGCCGAAGGTGGTGCCGAACTCATCGTTGAAAAACGGCCCTTGGATATCCGGCGGCAAGGTCTGGCGGATGTCACTGATTTTCTTGCGTACCTGGTACCACAACTCGGGGATCTGCGCCGAGTGCATGGAGTCGCGGGCCATGAAGGTGACCTGGGATTCACCGGGGCGCGAGAACGAGACGATGCGTTCGTACTCGCCTGTCTCCATCAGCTTCTTTTCGATGCGCTCGGTGACCTGGCGCGAGACTTCCTGGGCCGTGGCGCCAGGCCAGTTGGTCTTGATCACCATGGCCTTGAAGGTAAACGGCGGGTCTTCGCTTTGCCCCAGCTTGGTATAGGACAGCGTGCCGACCACGGCCAGCAGGATCATCAGGAACAGTACGATCTGGCGATTACGCAGCGCCCATTCGGAAAGATTGAAACCCATCGGGGACTACTCCTTGGCCGCCAGATTCACCACTCGGTTGGAGCGATCCACCGGGCGCACTTGCTGGCCCTCATGGAGTACGTGCACACCGGCGGCAATCACCCAGTCGTCGGGGGCCAAGCCTTCCAGCACCGGCACGGTTTTCTCGCCAAACGCACCAATACGCACGGGGGTGCGCTTAAGGGTGTTGTCCGGCTGCACCCGCCAGACGTAGGAAGCACCGTTTTCCGCACTGAGGGCAGACAGCGGCACCGACAGTGGAATCACGCCATCGGCTTGTATGAAAACTCGGGCACTCTGACCCAGTTCGGCGGGCACTTTGCCGCCGGTGAACGCCACGCGAGCGGCAAAGGTTCGCGACTTCGGATCGGCTGCGGGCGACAGCTCCCGAATGCGCCCGCTGAAACGCTGATCCGGCTGGCTCCACAGTTCCACGGCCACCGGCTGGCCGATCTTGAAGCGGCCAAAGCCTTGCTCCGGCAAGCTGATCAGCACTTCGCGCTCGCCATCGGTGGCCAGGGTGAATACGGTCTGGCCGGCGGACACCACCTGGCCGACTTCCACTGCACGCTTGGCCACTACGCCATCCTGGGGGGCGCGCAACACCGCATAGCCGGCCTGGTTGCTGGCCACATCGAACTCAGCCTTGATTTGCTTAAGACGCGCTTCGCCGGATCGGTAGAGGTTTTCGGAATTGTCGTACTGGGAACGGCTGACCATCTGACGGTCCAGCAGGGTCTTGTAACGGTCACGCTCGGCGCGCACCAGGCTCAGGTTGGCCTCGGCGGCGGCCACTTGGGCACGGGTGGCTTCCAGTTGCAGGCGCACGTCCTGAGGGTCCAACTCGGCCAGCGGCTGGTTGGCCTTGACCCGCTCGCCCTCCTCCACCAGGCGCTTGCTGACTTTGCCGCCAATACGGAAGGCCAGGTCCGGCTCATAGCGGGCACGCACTTCGCCGGGGTAGCTGTCGGCCGACTGCGCCGATGGCTGCGGTTGCACCACCATGGCCGGGCGGACGGTGGTCTGGGCCGCTTCTTCATGGCCGCACGCGGACAGAAGGAACGCCAGGCTGACAGGCAACGCAAAGGGCAGGAAAGTGCTGCGCATGCTGAAGGACCTTTCGCTAATGGAGCTAGGAATAATTATACTGGCCAGTATGTTATTAATACCAAACTCACCAGTCCAGTAATAAACATCACAATGTCCGACAATCCTGTAAACACCAATAGCCCTGGGCGTCCCAAGGACATGGCAAAACGCCAGGCAATCCTCGAAGCAGCGAAAATCCTGTTTTTGAGTAATGGCTATGCCAGCACCAGCATGGACGCGGTGGCACTGGAAGCGGGCGTGTCGAAGCTGACCGTCTACAGCCACTTCACCGACAAAGAAACCTTGTTCACCGCCGCCGTGGTGGCGACGTGCGAGGAACAACTGCCGGTGATGTATTTCGAACTGCCGCCGGGCATGCCTGTAGAAACGGTATTGCTGAATATCGCGCGGGGGTTCCATCGGCTGATCAACAGCGAGGAGTCGGTGAACCTGCATCGCCTGATGATGACCACCGGCAATCAGGACGTGAAACTCTCACAGATCTTCTTCGAAGCCGGCCCGATGCGCATGCTGCAAGGCATGGAGCGCTTGCTGAGCAAGATCCACCAGAGCGGCGCCTTGAGCATCGACAAGCCGTTTACGGCGGCCGAGCACTTCTTTTGCCTGCTCAAGGGCACGGCGAATTTTTGTTTGTTGTATGGCTGTGGCGGGCAACTGAGTGATGAAGCCGCCGAGGCGCATGTGCAGGATGTGGTGGGGTTGTTTATGCGGGCTTATCGGGCCTGAAGCCATGTGCTGCCTGGGCGGACGCTTTCGCGAGCAAGCCCGCTCCCACATTGGTCGCATTCCAAAGTTGGAACTCGGTCAAATGTGGGAGCGGGCTTGCTCGCGAAGAGGCCCTCAAGGTCACTGAAGACTCAGCCCTTGAGCGCTTTCTTAGGGTAAATGTCATACCGACTGGACTTGCCATCCAACGCATGGCTCGGCTTGGGCCCTTCAATACACGGCGCCTTGCGCGGGCGCTTGACCACCACCCGGTGACTGGCCAACGCCAACGCCGCCGCCAACAACGCCGGCGCATCCGGGTCATCGCCCACCAATGGCCGGAACAGGCGCATTTCCTTCTTCACCAGGGCGGTTTTCTCACGGTGTGGGAACATCGGGTCCAGGTAGATCACCTGCGGCGGCTCGCCCTCCCAGTTGCGCATCACCTCGATGGAGTTGCCCTTGAGCAGCTTCATGCGTGCCACGATGGGTGCCACTTCAAAATCATCCGCGCCACGGGCCAGGCCGTCTTCGAGCAAGGCGCCAATCAGCGGTTGGCGTTCGATCAGGCTCATCTCACACCCCAGGCTGGCCAGCACGAACGCATCCTTGCCCAACCCCGCCGTAGCGTCCAGCACCCGTGGGCGCACGCCTTGGGCGATGCCCACGGCCTTGGCGATCATCTGCCCACTGCCACCGCCGTACAAACGCCGATGAGCCGCGCCGCCTTCGACAAAGTCCACGCGCACCGGCCCTGGTGCGTCAGGCCCTAGCTGTTGCAGCTGTAGGCCATGCTCGCCAACCTGCAGGGAAAAGTCCGCCTCCGTGAGGTGTAGGGGCAGGCCGAGCGCCTGGGCCCATTGCTCGGCGCGGGCTTGAAAACCTTCGCCCAAGGCCTCGACCTGGATGCGGCTGGCCGCTGGTTGTTCGCTCATCAATCGCTACGCTCAAAAATATTAAGGATCGGCCAACATCGGCCGATAAAAAAAACAGTCAGGCATTTTGCCAGAGCTGAGCGTCGACCGAGAAAAATGTCAGACATTCTTCCCCTAACCATCGGTGTACTGCCGACCCACAACCACTACGGCCTGCGCAATACCCAAGCGCTGGCCGGGGTGAGTCATGTGTGGCAGGACTTCTTCGCCCGCGCGTTGGCCGAGCAGCTGGGGGATACGCCGGGCGCGCTCGCCACCCAGGCGGCGGCACCGTTGGACCCGGCGGTCGAACCCAGCGCCGGCGCCGACCTGCTCGCGCAGATCCTCACCCAGCGTGAGTGCGACGTCAAAGACACCGAAATCGCCCCACCCGAGCCGCTGTTCCTGCCGATTGCCGAATTCGAGACCGAACTGCTGCCACCGGCTGCAGAGCCGTTCCCGGACGACGAAATCGTCGCCCAACAGCGCCAGCAGAACTTCGAAAGCGGTTGGGTCCGTCCTATTGTGCTGACCGCCGGCCAACCATTACCAGAACCTGGCCCGGCACCAGAGCCGCGCCCGCTGCACTTGCCGATTGCCGAGTTCGAATTGGACCTGTTGCCACCGGCCGCCGAACCCTACCCCACCGAAGAGCTGGTAGCGCAACAGAAAGCCCTGGACTTCGATTACTTCTGGGCGCGCCCGCTGGTCACCCAAAACCTGCGCCTGGCCGCCTGACGCTCAGCGACACACCCACCAACGCCCCATATCCAGATGGAAATGGTTACGGTGCGCGGCGTTGTAATCCGGGCTCAACACCACGTTGAAATTATCGCAGGCGCTGTCCCGGACCTGTCGCAGAAACCGCGCATTCGCCCCCTCCCCCGGCCAATCCTTGAGCACGCTGATGCTGCGCCCGTCCGCCAGGCGAAAGCCGGCGATGTCCAGGGCATTGGCCGACGCGTGCTGGCTGAGCCTACCCCCCGCGCGGTTATACACAGTGCGGCAGGCAAAGCTGCCCAGGTGATCGACCCGCGTCACAGCCTGGCCGAATATCGCTTGAGCCGCCGGTTGCAGGCTATGACGCTCGAACAACGCAAAGGCCACGGCCAGCGGGCAACTGGCCAGAAAGCTGCTACTTAGGCCAACGTCTGCGCCTTGCACGCGCAACGTATTGCGCAATGGGCAGGCGGCATCGGCCGGGGAATCGGCTTGATGGCTGACGCGCAGCCCGGAGGTCTTCAGCACCTGGTCGCACAGCGCCGGATCATCCTGTAGACGGCCCAGCTTGTAACGCGTCAGCAGGTTGGGGGTTGCGCGCACATCCAGCGGCGCCCAGGGGTTCCACTCAGGCGCTAACGGCACCCAGCCACGCCATACGCCCATCGCCAACGCCCCCGCCAGTAACAGCAACACACCTAAAACTTTGAAAAAGCGCACTGCTAGTCCTTGAAAAACTGATTGGCCTGGCTGAACGGCATCTTGCGTTCAGTGAAGGTAAAGGTGCCCAACGCATACACTTCCTGCGCCGCGCGATAGAACTCACCATATGCCGCCAGCGCCATGGCTGAGCCAACACTGATGCGCCGCACGCCCATTTCATTGAGTTGCACCACGCTGAGGTTCAAGCCGCCGGACATCAACACGTTCACCGGTTTTGGCGCCACCGCCTTGACCACCGCCAGTATTTCCTCGGCGCTGCGCAGGCCCGGTGCGTACAGCACGTCGGCACCGGCTTCGGCGTAGGCCTGCAGGCGGCGGATGGTGTCGGGCAAATCCAGGCGCCCATGCAGCAGGTTTTCCGCGCGGGCGGTCAGGGTGAAGGGGAATGGCAAGCTGCGGGCAGCGGCCACGGCGGCTTCTACACGCGCGACCGACAAATCAAACGGGTAGATCGGGTCAATGGCAATGCCGGTGGCGTCCTCAATGGAGCCGCCGACGATGCCGGTCGCTGCCGCGCGCAAGATCGTATGGGCGCAGCCTTCGGGGGTATCGCTGAAGCCGTTTTCCAGATCTGCGGCCACCGGCAACGCAGTGGCCTGGGCGATCATCGACGCATTGACCAGCGTGTCATCCAGCGACAGCGCCCCCTCCGCATCCGGCCGCCCCAGGCTGAACGCATAACCCGCACTGGTGGTGGCCAAGGCTTCAAAACCCAGGCTGGCCAGCATGACGGCGGAGCCTGCATCCCACGGGTTGGGCATCACGAAGGCACGGTCACGCTCGTGCAGGGCCTTGAAAGTTTCGGCGCGAAGGGTTTGGGCATCCATGTCGGGCTCCTGGCGAAAAACGGAGCCCTAGAGTAACCCCAGTTGCTCCACGGCGGGTTGCCGATCCAAAGTCGGCAGCGGCGGCAGGCCTGGCAGGCGGGCCATCAATCGCTCGTGAAAGCGCAAGGCCAGTTGGGCTGCCAGGCGGTTGTCCGAGGTGTGCAGGAACACGTAGGGGGTGCGGCCCTCTTCGATCCACCCGGCGACTTTTTCCACCCAAGGCATCAGGAACGGGTCATTGGCCTCCAGTTCGGGATGGCCGATAAAGCGCACTTGGGGAAACAGCGTCAGTGCTGCGGGGCGTGGAGGCACCTTGGGCTTCTTCGATTGGGCATGCAGCACTGCCGCCGAGGTGGACGTGCAGCTGAACAGGGGCCGCGAGTCCAAGCAGATCCGCTCAACGCCCCGGTCGCGCAGCAAGCGGTTGAACCGGCGCTCGGCGTCACCCTTGGCGAAGAATTCAGGATGGCGCACCTCAACCGCCAGCGGCCGCTCAAGCCCATCGATAAAACCGGCCAGTTCGCCCAGGCGCTGCGGTGAAAAACTCGCCGACAGTTGCAACCACAAGGGCGAGACACGCTCCCCCAGCGGGCTCATCAAACCCACAAAACTCTCTGCTGCGGGCAATTGCTCGCGCAGATCGCCCGCATGGCTGATGTCACCGGGAAACTTGGCGGTAAAGCGAAAGTCTTGCGGCATGATCTCGGCCCAACGCTGCACCGTGGCCACCGAAGGCCGGGCGTAGAAGGTGGTATTGCCTTCAACGGCGTTGAAAACCTGGGAATAGAGCGCGAGGTAGTCGCTGGAACGGGCGTCGGCCGGGTAAAGGTACTCGCGCCAGGCGTTTTCACTCCAGGACGGGCAGCCGACGAAATAAGGCAGGCGCATCAGATGTGAATGTCGAGGCCCAGCACTTCCATATCCCATTCGACAAAGCCGGCGGTGGTCAGGTAGCTGGCCAGGGCGGTGGCAACGCTTTTACTCATGGAGCGCGGGAAGACCATGTCTTGCTGACGGGCCGGAAGACCACTGATACGGGCTTGAGTATTGGCCTGGGCATCGGACTGGACTTCGATGAAGTCCGGCGAATCCTCGACGGAGTCGTCCACCGTGGCGTTGGCCTTACGTGGCTTACGCTTGATGGGATAAGAATGTGAGGAAAAGCCGTCTATGCGCATGCTAGCGAACTCGGTATCAGTGATGGCATTTTAGTGGCGCAATCCGTAGCGCGCAAATGCTCTGGTGATAACTAGAACACAATATTGGCAAAAGGTTTAAAAGACGGGGCAAATTCTGACGATTGGCGATTTTTGTCAGAAAATACCTGCATTTTTGGCGTCAAATAATCCCGCGTTCAGCCTTTGTCTGCGCGACTTTATCGCGTAGATACACGGGCGCAGCCTGATCGGCCGCAATGGCCTCGCCCCGCTCGAAAGCGAAGCGGGCCAACGCCAGCAGGTCCTCGGCGTGGGGCAACATCGCTGCATCCTGGCCAATCAACGGCACAGCGATGCGCTCGCCATACCCCCAGCCGGTGCCAGCACCAAACCAGTCACCGCTGGCACCCTGCGGCAATACCGAAGCCTCGGGCGGTTGCACGGCTTCAACACCCACCAGGCGCATTTCGCCCGCGGTTTCGCGGTAGCAGCCCCAATAGACTTCATCCATGCGCGCATCGATAGCCGCAGCCACCTGATGGGCGCCGTGCTCGCGCAACGCGCGCTGGGCCAGTACCGCCAGGTTGGACACCGGCAACACCGGGCGCTCCAGCGCAAACGCCAGGCCCTGCACCACGCCGATGGCGATGCGCACGCCAGTAAAGGCGCCCGGACCACGGCCAAAGGCGATGGCATCTACCGCCGCCAAGGTAATGCCTGCGTCTTCCAGCAACTGCTTGATCATCGGCAACAGCTTCTGCGCATGCAGGCGCGGGATCACCTCGTAGTGGCTCGTGACCTTGCCATCATGCAGCAGGGCAACGGAGCAAGCTTCAGTCGCGGTGTCCAGGGCCAGCAGGGTGCTCATCGGTGTAGGTGTCCAAGTCGAAAAAAAGTGCGCCAGTATAAACAACAACGGCCCGCAAGCGGGCCGTTATAGGTGTAGCCAGTCGAAGGATCAGCTCAGTGCTTGCAGCACCTTGGCCGTGATCGCTTCTACCGAACCCACGCCAGGGATGTGGCTGTACTTGGGCTTGCCTTGTGCAGCCGACAGCTTCTGGTAGAAGTCCACCAGCGGCTTGGTCTGGGAATGGTAGACCGACAGGCGATGACGCACGGTTTCTTCGGTGTCGTCTTTACGCTGCACCAGCTCTTCGCCGGTCACATCGTCCTTGCCTTCAACTTTTGGCGGGTTGTAGACGGTGTGGTACACGCGACCCGAGGCTTCGTGAACGCGACGACCGGCAATACGCTGCACGATCTCTTCGTCTTCAACCGCGATTTCAACCACTGCGTCCAGCTCGACGCCAGCTTTGACCAGGGCTTCAGCCTGGGGAATGGTGCGCGGGAAGCCGTCGAACAGGAAACCGTTCTTGCAGTCTTCCTGGCTGATGCGCTCTTTGACCAGGTTGATGATCAAGTCATCGGACACCAGGCCGCCGCTGTCCATTACGCTTTTGGCGATCAGGCCCAGCTCGGTGCCGGCCTTGACTGCTGCACGCAGCATGTCGCCGGTGGAGATTTGTGGAATGCCGAATTTTTCAGTGATGAACTTTGCCTGAGTACCTTTACCGGCCCCGGGAGCTCCCAGCAGAATGACGCGCATTGATGTGCTCCTCAATTTTTATAGAGATGACGCTCGGATTCGCCGCGTGGGGCCAATCGCGTAAAAATAATGTGGTTCCAGACCGATCAAACGGCCAAAGGCTGATCAAGATACACAGCGGGCCCTATCCATACAAGCCGCCAAAAGTCGCAGGAACCCCGCCGCACCTGCTTCAAAGGTAGGGTGTGCCTGAGTGCAACCCGAGCACTCAAACTTCGGCCGCCCGTTTCGGGGCGGCCGTTGTGGTTTGCCTGCAAGCCCTTGAGTACACGCAAAAAAATGCTAGCCGGTGTTGCGCAAACCCGCCGCAATACCGGCCACGGACACCAGCAGCGCCTGTTCCAGAGGGCTGTCCTGCGCTGCTTCCTGTTGACGCGAGCGCGCCAGCAACTCGGCCTGCAACAAGTGCAGCGGGTCGAGGTAGGTGTTGCGCAAGCGGATGAACTCCAGGGTGTCCGGGCTGTGGGCCAGCAACTGCGACTGGCCGGTCAGGCCAAGCACCACACGGCACGCCTGCGACAATAGGTCGCGCAAGTGCGCACCCAATGGCAGCAGGTCTGGCTGCACCAGGCGTTCGTCATACAACTGCGCTATATCGGCATCGGCCTTGGCCAGCACCATTTCCAACATGTCGATGCGCGTGCGGAAGAACGGCCACTGCTCACGCATCTGCCCCAGCAAATCGCCCTCGCCGCGCTCCAGGGCCTTGCTCAAGGCCGCTTCCCAACCGAGCCAGGCGGGCAACATCAAGCGGGTCTGGGTCCAGCCGAAGATCCACGGGATGGCCCGCAGGCTTTCAATCCCGCCGGCACGGCGCTTGGCCGGGCGACTGCCCAGGGGCAAACGGCCCAACTCCTGCTCTGGGGTGGACTGGCGGAAGTACTCGACGAACTGCGGATTTTCCCGCACCACGGCGCGATAAGCGCTCACACCGTCTGCGGCCAATTCATCCATCAAATGGCGCCAGGCCGGCTCGGGTGGTGGCGGCGGCAGCAAGGTGGCTTCCAGCACCGCTGCCAGATAGAGGTTGAGGTTCTGCTCGGCGATATCCGGCAGGCCGAACTTGAAGCGGATCATCTCGCCCTGTTCGGTGGTACGAAAGCGCCCCGCCACCGAGCCCGGCGGCTGCGACAGAATCGCCGCATGGGCCGGGCCGCCGCCACGACCAACCGTGCCCCCGCGACCGTGGAACAGCAGCAGTTCCACCTGTTGTTCGCGGCAGATATCCACCAGGCGTTCCTGCGCCCGGTATTGCGCCCAGGCGGCGGCGGTGGTGCCGGCGTCCTTGGCCGAGTCGGAATAGCCGATCATCACTTCCTGCGGGCCTTGCAGCCGGGCGCGGTAGCCCGGCAGCAGCAACAGCTGTTCGATCACGGGGCCGGCGTTGTCCAGGTCGGCCAGGGTTTCGAACAACGGCACCACGCGCATTGGCCGCAGCACCCCTGACTCTTTAAGCAGCAATTGCACGGCGAGCACGTCTGACGCGGCACCCGCCATCGAGATGACGTAAGAGCCCAAGGATGCGGCCGGCGCGGCGGCGATTTCCTTGCAGGTGTTCAACACTTCTGCGGTATCGGCCGACGGCTTGAAATACCCCGGCAACAACGGTCGACGGTTGGCCAGCTCCTTCATGAGGAAGCTGATGCGCATCTCCTCATTCCAGTCTTCGTAACGCCCAAGGCCCAGGTAATCGGTGATCTCGGTCATGGCCGCCGAATGGCGGCTGGAATCCTGGCGTACATCCAGGCGTACCAGGAACAGGCCGAAGGTCACCGCACGGCGCAAGCAGTCGAGCAACGGGCCATCGGCGATCACGCCCATGCCGCATTCATGCAGGGACTGGTAGCACAGCTCCAGCGGGTCCAGCAGGTCGCGGTTGTTCTGCAGCACCTCAGCGGACGCCGGGGTGCTGCTGCTCAGTGCGGTGTGCGCCCATTGGCGCGTGGCGCGCAGACGTTCACGCAGTTGCTTGAGCAGCGCGCGGTAAGGTTCGACGCTGTCACCGACCTTGGCCTGCAAGGCCGGACTGGCCTGTTGCATCGACAGCTCGGACGCCAGGTGGTCGATGTCCCGCAGGTACAGGTCGGCCGCCATCCAACGCGCCAGCAGCAGTACTTCGCGGGTGACCGGCGCGGTGACATTCGGGTTGCCGTCTCGGTCGCCGCCCATCCACGAGGCGAAGCGAATCGGCGCCGCCTCAAGCGGCAGGCGCAGGCCGGTGGCGGCGTGCAGGGCCTGGTCGGCCTTGCGCAGGTAATTGGGGATGGCGTGCCACAGCGAGTGCTCGATCACCGCAAAGCCCCATTTGGCTTCATCCACCGGGGTTGGTCGGGTGCGGCGGATTTCTTCGGTGTGCCAGGCTTCGGCAATCAGGCGTTGCAGGCGCTCGCGAATCTGCTCGCGCTCGGCGCTCGTCAAGTCGCGGTGATCCTGCAGCGCCAATTGGGCAGCGATGGCATCGTACTTCTGGATCAGGGTGCGCCGCGCCACTTCGGTGGGGTGGGCGGTGAGGACCAGTTCGATCTCCAGGCGCCCCAACTGGCGGGCCAGGGACTCGTTGCTGTGGCCTTCGCGCTGCAAGCGCGCCAGCAACTCGGGTAACACACGAGCCTCGAACGGCGCCGGCTGGGATTCATCGCGCCGGTGGATCAGTTGGTATTGCTCGGCAATGTTGGCCAGGTTGAGGAACTGGTTGAAGGCCCGGGCCACCGGCAGCAGTTCGTCTTCCTGCAACGTATTGAGGCTGGCGCTCAGCTCGTCGCCAGCACCGTGGCGGTCGGCCTTGGCGCCTTTGCGGATCTGCTCGATCTTGTCGAGAAACTCATCACCGTACTGCTCTCGAATCGTATTACCCAACAGTTCACCCAGCAGGTGAACGTCCTCACGCAAGCGTGCATCGATATCACTCATCAGCCAATCTCCAGCCAGAAATCCGGGACGCGCAGGTTTGCCAGAGTGCCGCCAGCATCGTTTTATGACAAGACTTTAAACCTTGTGAGTTGCAGCTAGTCTCAACACTTGAGTCGCCCGTGTTTATCCATGCGAGCGGCTGGTCACTCATCACCGCCTGCCACCGCAGGCTTTATTGAGGTTGCCATGAAAATTCGAGAACTGGCCCAGCATTGGGAAGAGAACGCCAAGGGTCGCTTGACCAAGACCGAGTACGCCATCCATTTGGATGTAGAGTCCGCCGCACGGCTGGCGGCCATTGCCGAGATGTACCCCAAGCGCAGCACCGAGGAACTGCTCGGCGAGCTGATTGGCGCCGCCCTGGAAGAGCTGGAAGCCAGCTTTCCCTACATCAAGGGCCAGCAGGTGGTGGCCACCGATGAAGAGGGCGATCCGCTGTATGAAGACGTGGGCCCTACCCCGCGTTTCCTGACCTTGTCCCGTCGCTATCTGCATGATTTGTCGGCCAGTGCCGACAAACCGAAACACTGACACCTCCCGTCAAACCCCTTGTATTCCGGGCCTTGCATAGGCCCGGTGTACCCCTGCGCAACGCAGAAGTTCCAAGTTTTTTACGCTGACCATTCAGTCAGATATTTTTTTAGGCAAATCGCCATCTTCTCTGAACTATTCAAAAAAGCCTCCGGTCACAGCCAGTAAGCCATCACTTGGAACGGCCGTTTGAACAGGCGTCATGTGCCTTATCCGCCGGGCCCGCAACCGACCTCCCAAGATGGATGTTGAAGTTTTTCAGGAGTTATCCAATGGAGTTGAAGACGATGAAGACCAGCACTGCCAAATCCTCGTTTAACCACCTGCGCGGGCTCAAATTGGCCGCGCTGGCAATCGGCACCAGCTTCGTCCTGGCGGGCTGCGCCGGCAACCCGCCGACCGAGCAGTACGCCGTGACCCAGTCTGCCGTGAACAGCGCCGTGAGCGCCGGCGGCACCGAGTACGCTGCCGTAGAGATGAAGTCGGCCCAGGACAAGCTCAAACAAGCCGAAATCGCCATGCACGACAAGAACTACGACGAAGCCCGTCGCCTTGCCGAGCAAGCCGAATGGGACGCCCGCGTTGCAGAGCGCAAGTCTCAGGCGGCCAAGGCTGAACAGGCTGTGAAGGACTCCCAGAAAGCTGTTCAGGAGCTGCGTCAGGAAGGCATGCGCCCCGCTGTGATCAAACAGCCGTAAACCGCCGCCACTGACTGCATTGCACCCGATATCGAATTGAAAGGACGACACGACTATGCGTAAACAATTGATGATCCCTGCCCTGCTGGCGATGAGCGTTGCCCTGGCAGCTTGCTCCACCCCGCCAAACGCGAACCTGGAAAACGCACGGACCAACTACTCGGCCCTGCAAGCCAACCCGCAAGCCACCAAGGTTGCGGCGCTGGAAACCAAGGACGCCAGCGAATGGCTGGACAAGGCCGACAAGGCTTTCCGCGACAATGAAGACCAGAAGAAAGTTGACCAACTGGCCTACCTGACCAACCAGCGCGTTGAAGTGGCCAAAGACACCATCGTGCTGCGCGAATCCGAAGCCAAGCTGAAAAACGCCGGTGACGAACGTGCTCGCGCCCTGCTCGAAGCCCGTGATGCGCAGATCAAGCAACTGCAAGACAGCCTGAACGCCAAGCAGACCGATCGCGGCACCCTGGTGACCTTCGGTGACGTGCTGTTTGCCACCAACAAGTCTGACCTCAAATCCAGCGGCCTGGTGAATATCACCAAGCTGGCGCAGTTCCTGCGCGACAACCCAGACCGTAAAGTGATCGTCGAAGGCTACACCGACAGCACCGGTTCCGACGCGTACAACCAGAGCCTGTCCGAGCGCCGTGCGGCCTCTGTGCAACGTGCACTGGCGCAGCAAGGGGTGGATATCTCGCGCATCGTGACCCAGGGTTACGGCAAGGAATACCCGGTTGCCGATAACGGCAGCGTTTCGGGCCGTGCCATGAACCGCCGCGTTGAAGTGACTATCTCCAACGACAACCAGCCAGTTGCGCCACGCTCGTCCGTTGCCAACTGATGGTTTGATGCAATAAAAAAGACCCCCGCCCAATGGCGGGGGTTCTTTTTTGGGTGGGTTTTACTTAGAAGCTAATGGAGCCTTTGCTCTGGGCTGCAACCATGGTGATCTGACCGCTCTCCCCTTGATCGCCAGCCTGCGCGCCCTGGCCACTTTGAGCCGCCTGGGTGAGCTGCTCCATTAATTTCTTGATCAACTCCATGATGTCCTCTGCGCCCCCTGAACCCTGGGCGCCGCCGGAGCCCTCTGTGCCTTTGGCTTGAAGTTGCTTCTGCAAATCGGCGATCTGCTTCATGAGCGCATCTGCGCCGCCGCCCTGCTGGGAGGCATTGCCAAAATTGCCCAAGCTGCTCATCGCCGAAAAACCGCTGATTGCGTCCATAAATTCTGACTCCAGACCTGATTGAAAAGTGAACCGATCAACGACACCGATCAGTCCAGAATCTGTGGCGAGCGAGTCGAATTGGTTCCGGTCTGGCGCACAACTGACACGCACCGAATGAAGAATCGGCGCGATTCAAGGTGTCTTCCTACTGCTGCAGTTGCGGTGTCTCCTGGCCCAGGCAACGCACGGCCTGTTTCTTGTTGTTCACCAGCACGCCGCTGAGGCCTTTTTGTTCGGTATCAAACATCACCAACACGCCATCGACACACTGCGCGACCTGTGCGGCGGGGGTCAGTGAGATTTTGTAATCCTCTCCGGGCACGGTCTTGAGCATGGTGAAGTCACTGAGCAGCAGCGCGTCGTCCGGCTTGGCGAAGTGCAGGTAACCGTAGAACCACAGGCAACCGACGGTGCCGATGATGGTGCCGATGCCGGTGAGGATCAGCGGGATCATGTTGCGTTCTTCGCTCATTGCGGGCTCTCTGATGAATCAACGTTAGGAGTGGGGTAGTTCGCAATCTCACCCAGGCGGCGCAGGCCGTTGAAGTGCTGCGGGTCGTCCAGATAGCGCAGCATCACGGTTTGCCAGGTCTTGTCGGCAAACGTCTGCACATGGCCGCCACGGGTCAGTTGCAACACCCTGGGCGGTGGTGCGGCCTGGTACAGGCGGATGCCATTGGCCAGCGGCACAATCGGGTCATCCAGGCTGTGGAACAGCAGTTTCGGCACACCGGTCAATTGGGGCATGGCGCGGATCGCACTGTCGCCGTCCGGCACCAGCCAGGACAGGGGCACCTGGAACGGCCATGTTAACCAGGAGGTGCTGAGGGCAAATTGTCCTACGTCACGATAACTGGCGGGCACGCCATCCAGTACCAAGGCCTTGAGCTGAGCCTGGCGCTGCGGGTGCTCGGCCAGGTAATGCACGGCCAATGCGCCGCCCAGGCTTTGGCCGAGGACGATCAAAGGTTGGTGCTGGGTGTCGGGGGCCTTGTCGATCCAACTGAACGCTGCGTCGATGTCCTGGTAGATCGCCAGCAACGAGGGCTTGCCTTCGGACAGGCCATAGCCGCGATAGTCCAGCAGCAGCACTTGATAGCCCTGCTCGGGCAACCACCAGCTTCCACCCAGGTGCCAGGCCAGGTTGCCGCCATTGCCGTGCAGGTGCAGCACCGTGCCTTTGATCGGCACGCCGGGTTTTGCGGGCAGCCACCAGGCGTGGAGCTTTACCCCGTCGGCGGTGGTGAGGGTGATGTCGCGATAGGCCAGGCGGGCCTTTTCCGGGGTGAAGGGCAGCCCCGGTTCGGGGTAGAACAGCAGGGAGCTGCAGCCGTTCAAAGTCAGTAGCAGGCACAGAATGCCGAGGATTCTCATCCGTTGAAGCCTCTTGATTGACTCGAAATATCCAAACCTATGGAGATCCAAATGTGGGAGGGGGCTTGCTCCCGATTGAGGTGGGTCAGAAACATATTAATTGACTGACGCACTGCAATCGGGAGCAAGCCCCCTCCCACACAAACCTCCCACTTTTCTAATCCCGTTTCCTCAGTCATATCCCCTACAGGATATTGGAGTAATCCGCCTCGATCCGATCCAGGCTCAGGTGGTTGAGGAAGTTGGAGAAGCACATCCACGCCGCCAACGCGTTCATGTCGCGAAACTGCTCCGGCAGGTACTTGGGCGGCACCACCAGGCCTTCGTCCACCAGTTGGCGCAAGGTGCGCATGTCTTCCAAGGTGGTCTTGCCGCAGAACAGCAGCGGCACCTGCTCCAACTTGCCTTTGCGCACGGCCAACTGGATGTAGTTGTAGACCATGATAAAGCCCTTGAGATAGGACAAATCCTTGGTAAACGGCAGACCGGTCGGCACCGAGCCTCTGAATACGCGGCTGGCGTTGCCGTAGCTTTCGGCCATCTCAAAGCCTTGCTCGCGGAAGAACTCGAACACCTGCAGGAAGTCGGCGCCCTCCTCCACCATGTGGATGGCACGGGTGCGGTTGGTGAGTTTGCGCAGGCGGCTGGGGTAGGAGGCGAAGGTGATGATCTCCATCAGGATCGCCAGGCCTTCCTGAGTCACGGTGGACGACGGCGGGCCCTTGGACAGGAAAGTACAGATCGGCTGGTTCTGGCCATTAAGGGTGGTGCCAACGTGCACCAGGCCTTCATGCACTTCCAGGGCACGTACGTCGCGGTCGTTGAACATCGCGTCGGCGCGGATCTTGATGTAGTCGGCGCCCGCCGCTGCGTCGGCAACGATACCGTCGGACTCGAACACGCGAATGGTTTCTTCAGCCTCGCCAAACACCTTGTTCAGGCGGGTTTGCAGCAGGGCCACGGCGTCCTTGGCGGTGAGGGTCTTGGCCTCGTCTTTCAAGTCGCCACGGCCGTCGATGTTGTTCAAGTAGTCGGAGAGCATCAGGCCCAGGTCGGCCAGTGTGGGGTCGCCGGCATGGAACGCATCGGAGGCGGCGCCGTACAGTTCCTGGGAGATCAGGCCGAAATCCTCGGTGCCGCGCGCTTCGAGCATGCGCACCACCATGCGGTATTCCTTGCACATGCGGCGCATGATCTGCCCCACCGGGCTGAACTGACCGAGGCGTCGGGTGATGTCGCGCTCGATGTTCTGGAACTCCAGCTTCACCGCGCTGGAATCGAACGACAATGGCCGGTTGAGGTAATAGTCGCGGTTGACGGCGGGCATTTCCTTGCCCTTGGCCTTGAGGAACCCCTGACGGATGTTCTCGTCCCACTTCACGGCGTCGAGGACGCGAATCGGTGTTTGCGCCAGCACAATGCGATCAGACAAGGTGCGTATCGTCTGCTGGTAATCGTCCACCCGGTGCTTCCTCTTTAAACGTTATTTGCCCGCACGCTGGTAGCGCACGGCTTCCACAAACACATCGGCATTGGCCGGGTCATCCAGGTAGGCAAATACCTGGTCCATGGGGCTGTCCACCGCTATGCCGTCGCCTTCGACGGTTTCCACGGCGCTGCCGTGCAAGTGGTTCTGGTTGAGGGCCTGGTGGATCGCGTCCAGGTCCAGGTTGTAGACCACCAATTCGTGTTGTTCGTTGAATTCGAAGCCGCCAAGGATGAATTGCCCGCCGAATCTGGCCGGCAATGGCGCCGAAAAATACCAACGACTGCCATGGCGCGACACCGTAAACAGGTACTCGTCACGCTGGCCGGGCTTGGCTGTAGGGTAGCTCACTGCTTTGTAACGCTGGTCACCGGCGCGGGTGATGTGCAGGTTGAGTGGCTCGCCCCAGGCGTTTTTGCTCGACCATTGGCCCAATAAACCTTTTGGCGCGGCTTCATGGGCGGGCAGTGGGTTCTTGAAGGTCACCAGGCAACCGCTCAATAGCAGGAACGATAAGGCGATTGCTAGAACACGCCAGGTTTTCATCATGAACTCCACGGTGATATAGGCGGGACCGCTCCCACACAAAGCAGATGCAGTAAATAGCTACACCGAAGCCAACACCAAATGCATGTAACGCTTGAGAATCTCAAGCATCTCTTCACCGGTCAGTGGCTCTGCGCCGCCCAGCAGGCCCTGATATTCCATCCGACTGATTATCGCCGTCAACACTTTGGCATCCTGTTGTGGCTCACGAGAGCCCAACACCTGGAAAAACTGCCCCGTGCCCTGCAACAGGATCTGCTGGTGGGAGCGCACCAATTCCGCCAGGCGGGGGTTCAGCAGGGCCTCCTGGCGAAAGGCCTGTTCAGCCATCAGGTATTCACGGCGGTTGGTCAATTGACGCAAGACGTAGTCCGCGGTGAGCCGTGCAATGTCGTCGGCCAGTTGGGACCGCGACTGCGGGCTGCCATCACCGTAGGCGACCATCTCCCGTAGCAGCCCTTCATTGCGCACCCAGAACTTGCCCATGAACGCGGCGCTGCGTTCGACGTATTGGGCGAAGGTATCGGTGAGCAGGTCATCGATGTCCTTGAAGTAATAGGTGGTGGCCGACAGCGGCACCCCCGCTTCCGCTGCCACGGCCCGATGGCGTACGGCACGCACCCCATCGCGCACCACGATGCGCATGGCTGCATCGAGAATGTCTTGCCTGCGCTGCTCGCTGCCCCGACGACTGGCCTTGCGGCCCTGGTACTGGACGCTTTCAACCACGGCAGCGGCAATGCCGGCGGCGCCTTCCTGAGCGATTACGCGGTTCACGACACACATCCTTGAAAAGATCAAAACCTGGCGCTGTTTGCTTGACGCTTAATAACGCCACATAAAAAAGCCGCCTTATAAAAGGCGGCTTCGGATTTCGCTACGCTTACGCTTGTGGCCGCATGTGCGGGAACAAGATCACGTCGCGGATCGACGGCGAGTTGGTCAGCAGCATCACCAGGCGGTCGATGCCGATACCTTCACCGGCGGTTGGCGGCATGCCGTATTCCAGGGCGCGAACGAAGTCTGCGTCGTAGTGCATGGCTTCGTCGTCACCGGCGTCCTTGTCAGCCACCTGGGCCATAAAGCGCTCGGCCTGGTCTTCCGCGTCGTTAAGCTCGGAGTAGGCGTTGGCGATTTCACGGCCGCCGATGAACAGCTCGAAACGGTCAGTGACGTTCGGGTTGTCATCGTTGCGACGGGCCAGCGGCGACACTTCGAACGGGTACTGGGTAATGAAGTGCGGCTGTTCCAGCTTGTGCTCCACCAGTTCTTCGAAAATCATCACCTGCAATTTGCCCAGGCCTTCGAAGCCCAGCACCTTGGCGCCGGCTTTCTTGGCGATGGCGCGGGCCTTGTCGATGTCGTTCAGGTCGTCAGCGGTCAACTCAGGGTTGTACTTGAGGATCGAGTCGAACACCGACAGGCGCACGAACGGCTCGCCGAAGTGGAACACCTTGTCGCCGTACGGCACGTCGGTGCTGCCCAGGACCAACTGCGCCAGCTCGCGGAACAGTTCTTCGGTCAGGTCCATGTTGTCTTCGTAGTCGGCGTAGGCCTGGTAGAACTCCAACATAGTGAATTCTGGGTTGTGACGGGTCGAAACGCCTTCGTTACGGAAGTTGCGGTTGATCTCGAACACTTTTTCGAAGCCGCCAACCACCAGGCGCTTGAGGTACAGCTCCGGCGCGATACGCAGGAACATTTCCATGTCCAGCGCGTTGTGGTGGGTTTCGAACGGCTTGGCTGCGGCACCACCAGGAATGGTTTGCAGCATCGGGGTTTCCACTTCCAGGAAGTCACGCTGCATCAGGAAGGTGCGGATGTGGGCGATCACTTGCGAACGCACACGGAAGGTGTGGCGCACGTCTTCGTTGACGATCAGGTCGACGTAGCGCTGGCGGTAGCGCTGCTCGGTGTCGGTCAGGCCGTGGTGCTTGTCGGGCAGCGGGCGCAGGGATTTGGTCAGCAGGCGCACGTTGGTCATTTCAACGTACAGGTCGCCCTTGCCGGAACGGGCCAGGGTGCCTTCGGCGGCGATGATGTCGCCCATGTCCCAGGTTTTCACCGAGGCCAGGGTTTCTTCAGGCAGGGTCTTGCGGTTGACGTAGACCTGGATGCGCCCGGTCATGTCCTGGATCACCATGAACGAGCCACGGTTGAGCATGATGCGACCTGCCACCTTGACCGGGATCGCAGCCTCTGCCAGCTCTTCCTTGGTCTTGTCCGCGTACTGCTTTTGCAGCGCATCGCAGTAGTTTTCGCGACGGAAGTCATTCGGGAAGGCATTGCCCTTGGCGCGCTCGGCAGCAAGCTTTTCCTTGCGCAGGGCGATCAGGGAGTTTTCTTCCTGTTGCAGGGCTTGCGGGTCGAGTTGTTGGTCGCTCATGTCTTTAAATTTTCCATCAGGTTCGTTGCCCCAGCCTTCGGCTGGGGATCGCGGGCAAGCCCGCTCCCACAGGGATCGGGGGTATCAGCCAATCCCGCATAGCATGTGTTACAGGCCTGATTTCAGGCTGGCTTCGAGGTATTCGTCGATATCGCCGTCGAGCACCTTGTCGCAGTCGCTGCGTTCGATGTTAGTGCGCAGATCCTTGATCCGCGAGGCATCGAGCACATAAGAACGGATCTGGTGACCCCAGCCGATATCCGACTTGGTGTCTTCCAGCGCCTGGGAAGCCGCGTTGCGCTTCTGCATTTCCTGCTCGTACAACTTGGCCCGCAGCATTTTCATGGCGGTGTCCTTGTTGGCGTGCTGGGAACGTTCGTTCTGGCAGCTGACCACGGTGTTGGTCGGTACGTGGGTGATACGTACGGCCGAGTCGGTGGTGTTTACGTGCTGGCCACCGGCACCGGAGGAGCGGTAGGTGTCGATGCGCAGGTCGGCAGGGTTGATCTCGATTTCCACCTTGTCGTCGATCTCGGGGGAGACGAACACGGCAGAGAACGAGGTGTGGCGACGGTTGCCGGAGTCGAACGGGCTTTTACGCACCAGGCGGTGCACGCCGATCTCGGTACGCAGCCAACCAAAGGCGTATTCACCCTTGATGTGCACGGTCGCGCCCTTGATACCGGCCACTTCACCGGCCGACAGTTCCATGATGGTGGCGTCGAAACCGCGTTTATCCGCCCAGCGCAGGTACATGCGCAGCAGGATGTTGGCCCAGTCCTGGGCCTCGGTGCCGCCGGAACCGGCCTGGATGTCCAGGTAGGCGTTGTTCGGGTCCATTTCATGGCTGAACATACGGCGGAATTCGAGTTTGGCGAGGTTTTCCTCGAGACGGGCCAGCTCGGCGACGACATCGCCCACTGCGCCTTCGTCGTCTTCTTCGACGGCCATGTCCAGCAGGTCACGGCAATCGGCCAGACCGGTGTTCAGCTCGTCGAGGGTGTCGACGATCTGCGCCAGCGCAGCGCGCTCGCGCCCCAGTTCCTGGGCGTATTCAGGTTTGTTCCAGACAGCCGGATCTTCAAGCTCGCGGTTGACCTCGGTCAGACGCTCATGCTTTTGATCGTAGTCAAAGATACCCCCGAATAGTTTCGGAGCGCTCGGACAGGTCCTTGATGGTGTTAAGGATCGGGTTGATTTCCATGGCGGGCAGCACTCGTTGGCGAACTTTTGAAAGCCGGCGAGTATAACGGCAAACGGGGGGGAGCGGCAGCCCGCTTGGCGAAAAGGCGGGGGTTTGCATACGATCTCAAGACCAATGAAATTCAAATGTGGGAGGGGGCTTGCCCCCGATGACAGTGTGTCAGCCAAACATCAGGCGGCTGACCTACCGCTATCGGGGGCAGGCCCCCTCCCACAAAAGCCCCCTCCCACCGTTGGATTCGCGCTGACCCCTGGTTATTCGATCCCCACCTGATTGCGCCCATTATGCTTGGCCGTATACAACCCCTTGTCCGCCGCCAATATCAGCTGCCGACAATCCGTGCCCTGCTGCGGCGTCATGGTCGACAAACCAATGCTGACCGTCAGGCTTGCCCCTTCCGCCGGGGCGATATGGGGGATTTTCAGCGCGGCAACCGCCATGCGCAGCTTCTCGGCCACCAGCCGCGCACCACCGGGCGACGTATTTGGCAGCACCAGCGCAAACTCTTCGCCGCCGTAGCGCGCCGGCAGGTCCGAAGGGCGGCTGCTGGCTTCGCGAATGGTGTCGGCGACTTTGCGCAAGGCTTCGTCGCCTTCGACGTGACCGAAGCTGTCGTTGTAGGTCTTGAAGAAGTCCACGTCGATCATCAGCAGCGACAGCTGGGTCTGGTCACGCATGGCGCGGCGCCATTCCAGTTCCAGGTATTCGTCGAAGTGCCGGCGGTTGGACAGCCCGGTGAGGCCGTCGGAGTTCATCAGCCGCTGCAGCACCAGGTTGGTATCCAGCAGCTGCTGCTGGCTGACCCGCAGCGCACGGTAGGCTGCATCGCGCTGCAGCAGGGTCATGTAGGAACGCGAGTGATAGCGAATGCGCGCTACCAGTTCGATGTTGTCTGGCAGCTTGACCAGGTAGTCGTTGGCCCCGGCCGAGAACGCCGCGCTCTTGATCAGCGGGTCTTCCTTGGTGGAGAGCACGATGATCGGGATGTTCTGCGTGGCCGGGTGGTTGCGGTATTCGCGCACCAGGGTCAGGCCATCAAGGCCAGGCATTACCAGGTCTTGCAGGATCACCGTCGGTTTGATGCGGATGGCCTGGGCAATCGCCTGGTGCGGGTCGGCGCAAAAGTGGAAGTCGATGTTTTCTTCGTGGGCCAGGCCGCGTCGCACGGCTTCGCCGATCATGGCCTGGTCGTCGACCAGCAGCACCATGGCGGCGTTTTCGTCGGTCTTGATGTCGTCGATCTGTAAATCATTCATGTGCAATCACCTGAATTACTACCTGCAAGCCAACACCGCGGAGGGTAAACATCATTTTGAAAATACCTCCAGCAATCGGGGCGCAATTCTATCCAGTGGGCGAATTTCAACAGCAGCATCAATTGCCGCCGCCGCTTTGGGCATGCCATACACCGCACAGCTGTGCTGATCCTGGGCGATGGTCAAATAACCTTGTTCTCGCAGCAACTTGAGGCCCTGGGCCCCATCGCGACCCATGCCGGTCAGCAATACGCCGACGGCGTCGCCATTCCAGTGGCTGGCCACGCTTTCAAAAAACACATCGATCGAAGGCCGGTAAATTTCATTCACCGGCTCTGCGGTATAGGCGAGCGTGCCATTTTTCAATAGCCGAATGTGGTGATTGGTGCCGGCCAGCAGCACCACGCCGCTTTGCGGCGCCTCCCCCTCGCGGGCCAGGCGCACCGGCAGGCCCGAGGCACTGCTCAGCCACTCGGCCATGCCGGCGGCGAACACCTGGTCCACATGCTGCACCAGCACAATGGCGGCGGGAAAGTCTTGGGGCAAGCCCTTGAGCAGGATTTCCAGGGCCGCCGGGCCGCCGGCCGAAGAGCCGATGGCCACTAAGCTCTCGCGCTTGCCGGTGATGCGCGGGGGCGCGGTTTCGGCGCGTACACGGCTGCCACGCTGGCCAATCAGCCAGCCGATGTTGAGGATCTTGCGCAGCAGCGGCGCCGCCGCATCCTTGGGGTTGCCCACGCCCAGAGGCGGCGTGTCCACCACATCCAGGGCACCATGGCCCATGGCTTCGAAGACGCGACTGACGTTGGCCTGACGGTCGACGGTCACGATGACGATAGCGCACGGCGTCTCAGCCATGATCTGGCGCGTGGCTTCCACGCCGTCCATCACCGGCATGATCAGGTCCATCAGGATCAGGTCGGGCGTCAATTCCGCGCAGCGCTGCACGGCTTCCAGGCCATTGCTGGCCACCCACACCACCTGATGCGCGGGCTCGAAACTCAAGGCACGGCGCAAGGCCTCCACCGCCAGGGGCATATCATTGACGATTGCAATCCTCATGCCCGCGCGCCTCCGATCAGTTCCACCACGGCGTCCAACAGGGCGTCATCGTGGAAACTGGCTTTGGCTAAATAATAGTCGGCGCCGGCATCCAGGCCACGGCGTCGGTCTTCTTCACGGTCTTTGTAGGACACCACCATCACCGGCAACGATTGCAGGCGACTATCACGACGCAAAAGTGTGACCAATTCAATACCGTCCATGCGAGGCATATCAATATCAGTGATCAACAGGTCAAAGTCTTCGGAGCGCAACGCGTTCCAGCCGTCCATGCCATCCACCGCCACCGCCACTTCGTAACCCCGATTGAGCAGCAATTTGCGTTGCAGCTCACGCACGGTGAGCGAGTCATCCACCACCAGCACCCGTTTGCGCGGCGCTTCGCTGGTCTGCTGGCTGCGCCGGGCGATGCGTTCCAGGCGGCCGGTGTTGAGCAGTTTGTCCACCGAGCGCAGCATGTCTTCCACATCGACAATCAGCACCACCGAGCCATCGTCCAGCAGGGCACCGGCGGAAATATCCTGGACCTTGCCCAGGCGATCATCCAGCGGCAGCACCACCAGGGTGCGCTCGCCGATAAAGCGTTCTACGGCAATCCCGTAGACCGCATCGCGCTCGCGGATCACCACCACTTTCAAGGTTTCGTCGTTGTTCTGCCCAGGCGGGCGCTGCAACAACTGGCTGGCGGCGACCAGGCCGACATGCCGGCCTTCGTGCCAGAAGTGCTGGCGACCTTCCAGTTGCACGATGTCGTCTGGCGCCAGGTCGCACATGCGTTCGATATGGGCCAGCGGGAACGCGTAGGCTTCCTCGCCCACCTCCACCACCAGGCTGCGCACCACCGACAGGGTCAAGGGTACTTCCAGGTGGAAACGGCTGCCCTGCCCCGCCGTCTGCTCCAGCACCACCGCGCCGCGCAGTTGGCGCACCATGTGCTGCACCGCATCCAGGCCGACGCCACGCCCGGACACTTCAGTAACCTTGTCCCGCAGGCTGAACCCCGGCAGGAACAGGAACGTCAGCAACTCCTCCTCGCTCAGGCGCTGGGCGGTTTCCAGCGGCGACAAGTGCCGGTCGACGATGGTGCCGCGCAGGCGCTCCAGGTCGACACCATTGCCGTCGTCACTCAATTCCAGCACCAGCAAACCGGCCTGGTGGGAAGCGCGCAGACGGATCAAGCCTTCGGCGGGCTTGCCGGCGAGCATGCGTTGCTCAGGCATTTCAATGCCATGGTCGACCGCATTGCGCAGCAGATGGGTGAGCGGCGCTTCAAGCTTTTCCAGTACGTCGCGGTCGACCTGGGTCTTTTCGCCCTCGATCTCCAGGCGTACCTGCTTGCCCAGGCTGCGGCCCAGGTCGCGCACCATGCGCACTTGCCCGGCCAGCACATCGGCAAACGGGCGCATGCGGCAGGCCAATGCGGTGTCGTAAAGCACTTGGGCACGCTGCCCGGCCTGCCAGCCGAACTCATCGAGCTCGGCGGTTTTTTCCGCCAGCAGGGCCTGGGCTTCGGCGAGCAGGCGACGGGTATCGGCCAGGGCTTCCTGGGCTTCGAGGTTCAGGTCCAGGGTCTTGAGCTGGCCGTCCAGGGTGTCCAGGGCGCGTACGCCTTGGCTTTGCATGCGCTTCAAGCGTTGCAGGCTGGCCAGGTACGGCTTGAGCCGCTGGGTTTCCACCAGGGACTTGCTCGACAGGTCCAACAGGCTGTTCAGGCGTTCGGCGGTCACGCGCAGCACGCGTTCACCGCCTTCGGTCATGCGTTTGTTCTGGCGTTGCGGTTCGGCGACGACCGGCGGCGCGGGCTCCGGCTCCGGTGGCAGCTCCTCGACCACCGGGGCCCGCTGCGGTGCAACGGGCGGCGCCACGCTAACAACCGGCGCCTGGGACGGATCGAGCAAGCGCTCCATCAGCGCCACATAGGCCTCGACATCCGCTGGGCCTACGGTGTTGCCGGGGGTGGCGATGCGCATCAGCAGGTCGGTGCCTTGCAGCAGCGCATCGATATGCTCGGGCTGCAGGTACAGGCGGCTTTCCTGGGCACTGACCAGGCAGTCTTCCATCACATGGGACACGCTGACCCCAGCGTCCACCCCGACAATCCGCGCCGCGCCCTTGAGCGAGTGGGCGGCGCGCATGCAGGCTTCGAGCTGGTCGGCCTGGGTCGGGTTGCGCTCCAGGGCCAGCAGGCCCGCGCTCAGTACCTGGGTCTGTGCGTCGGCTTCCAGGCTGAACAGTTCCAGCAGCGAGGCATCGCGCATCTGGTCGGGGGTCATGTAAGGCTCCGGGTCACGGCAGACAACAATTGCGCCTCGTCCAGCCAACGCAGGCTGCGGCCTTTCCACTGCAACACGCCCTGGGTATAGCGTGCACTGGCCTGCGTGCCGGACACCGACGCGGCCTTCAAGGTACGCTCATCGATGGCGTGGATGCCGTCGACTTCATCCACCGGCACCACCACCGGGCCGTCCTGGGCGGCGATGATCAGCATGCGCGGCATGATGCGCCCGCCAGTGTTGCCATTGTGGGTGGCATCCAGGCCTAGCAGCTCCACCAGCGACAGGCACGCCACCAGCGCGCCACGCACATTGGCCACGCCCAGCAAGGCGCGGGAACGCTGGTGCGGCAGGGAGTGGATCGGTTGCAGCGGCGCCACCTCCACCAGACAGCGGGTGGCGATGCCCAGCCACTCCTCGCCCAGGCGGAACATCAACAGTGAACGAGTGACCACTTCCTCGCCACGCTCGACGGCAGCGCGAGGGCGGTGGTCGTCCTGCTGCAAGGCATAGCGGTCCAGCAGGCGCGTGGCGGCCGCGGAATACACCGAGCAGTTGCGGCAATGAATATGGTCCACCAGCAATGGGCACGATTTGTCGCCATGGATGCCGATGCGGTTCCAGCAGTCGTCGATGGCTTGGGTGTCGGCCAGGGTCAGGTCCAGGCCTGCGGTATTGAGCGCCTCAGTGCTACTCATCGTTTGGACTCACTGTCTGCTCGCTCACTCCGGGCGGCGCGTGCCTGCAAGCGGCGCGCCCCCGCACTGTCGCCCTGGGATTCGAGCAACGCGGCCAGGTGCATCAGGGCCTGCGGGTGCTGCGGTTCCAGGTACAAGGCTTTGCGGTAAAACCCCTGGGCTTGCAGGGCGCTGCCATCCACATCGCTGAGCAGCCCCAGCCAGTAGAACACCTGGGCGGCCGGCGGGTGGCTGTTCAAATAGTGCTCGCATGCGGCACGGGCCTCGGCGCTCTTGCCTTCGTTGGCCAGCGTGGCGATGCGACTGAGCAAGGTATCGGCATCGGAGGACGGCGCCTTGATCGGCACCACCTGCGCGCTGACCGTGCTGAATGGACGCGGCTTGACCGGCACCGATGCCGCCGTGCGCACAGGGGGCGGCATGGGCACCGGCACGTACACCGGCTCAGGCGCTTGTGGCGAACCCTGGCGGCTGTACGCGAACGACTGCGGCACGCCAATCGAACGCATGCCATGGCGCCCCAGCAGGCTGCCCTCGGCGGGGCCGATAAACAGCACGCCGTCGACGTGGGTCAGGCCCTTGAGCACTTCGAACACTTGCTTCTGGGTCGGCTGGTCGAAGTAGATCAGCAAGTTGCGGCAAAACACGAAGTCGTAGCTGGCTTCATTGGCCAGCAGCGTCGGGTCGAGCAGGTTGCCCACTTGCAGGCGCACCTGTTCACGCACGCGGTCGGCCATATGGAAACCGTCGCCATATTCAACGAAGTGCCGGTCACGAAAGGCGATATCCCCACCACGAAACGAGTTTTTGCCATACACCCCACGGCGCGCACGTTCCACCGACAACGGGCTGACATCCAGCCCCAGCACCTTGAACTGGTGCGGCGCGAGGCCCGCGTCCAGCAGGGCCATGGCGATCGAATAAGGTTCCTCACCCGTAGAGCACGGCAGGCTGAGGATGCGCAGTGCACGCATTTGCTTGAGTTCGATCAGCCGCGCCTTGGCCAACTTGGCCAGGGTCACGAAGGATTCGGGATAACGGAAAAACCAGGTCTCGGGCACGATCACCGCTTCGATCAGCGCCTGCTGCTCATCCTGGGAGCTTTGCAGCAACTGCCAGTATTCACCCGGCGTCTGCCCTGGGGTGGCGTGGATGCGCTGGCGCACGGCACGTTCGATGATGGCCTCTCCCACCGAAGCCACGTCCAGGCCGATGCGCTCCTTGAGGAAGGCAAAGAAACGCGGGTCGTTGCTCATACGCTCAACTCGGCTGAAAACAACAGGGCACGCACGTCATCGGTGAGCAGGTCGTTCACGCCGATCCACTGCATCAGGCCCAGCGCATCTTCGCGCACCGGCCCCAGGTAGGGCGCCTGGCGGTTATCCAGGCCATAAGGTTGGAATTCGGCCGGGTCGCAACGCAGGGTGTCGGTGGCTTGTTCAAGGATCAACCCCAGCCAGCGTGCTTCGCTCCACGGCTGGGGTTGGTAGCTGACCAGCACCAGCCGCGTGCTGGTCCGGGCCTGGGCCGGGGCGCCGAAGGTCAGGGCACTCAGGTCGATCACCGGCACCAGCGCACCCCGGTGGGCAAAGATGCCCGCCACCCACACGGGCGCATGGGCGATGGGCTTGAGCGGCAGGCGCGGCAGCACCTCGGCCACTTCGGTGGCCTTGAGGGCGTAGCGTTCGCTGCCGATGTGGAACACCAGGAACAACGCCTTTTTCGCTGCCGGGACGGCGCCGCGTTTAGCCGCGAGGTCGCTCATCAGACTTTGAAACGCGACACGCCGCTGCGCAGACCGACCGCAACCTGGCTCAGTTCATCAATGGCAAAACTGGCCTGGCGCAGCGACTCCACGGTCTGGCTGCTGGCATCACCCAACTGCACCAGCGCGTGGTTGATCTGCTCGGCACCGGTGGCCTGGGCCTGCATGCCTTCGTTGACCATCAACACCCGCGGCGCCAGCGCCTGTACCTGGTGGATGATTTGCGACAGCTGCTCGCCCACTTGCTGCACTTCGAACATGCCCCGGCGTACTTCTTCGGAGAACTTGTCCATGCCCATCACGCCCGCCGACACCGCCGACTGGATCTCGCGCACCATCTGCTCAATGTCGTAGGTGGCCACGGCGGTCTGGTCGGCCAGGCGACGGACTTCGGTGGCAACCACGGCAAAACCGCGCCCGTATTCACCGGCCTTTTCGGCCTCGATGGCCGCGTTGAGCGACAGCAGGTTGGTCTGGTCGGCGACCTTGACGATGGTCACCACCACCTGGTTGATATTGCCGGCCTTCTCATTGAGGATCGCCAGCTTGGCGTTGACCAGGTCGGCGGCGCCCATCACCGAGTGCATGGTTTCTTCCATGCGCGCCAGGCCTTGCTGGCCGGAGCCGGCGGCTACCGAAGCCTGGTCGGCGGCGGTGGACACTTCGGTCATGGTGCGCACCAGGTCCTTGGAGGTGGCGGCGATCTCGCGGGACGTGGCGCCGATCTCGGTGGTGGTCGCCGCGGTTTCGGTGGCGGTGGCCTGTTGCTGCTTGGACGTGGCTGCAATCTCGGTCACCGAGGTGGTGACCTGCACCGATGAGCGCTGGGCCTGGGACACTAGGGCCGTAAGCTCGGTCATCATGTCGTTGAAGCCGGTTTCCACCGCATTGAATTCGTCCTTGCGCTCCAGGTTCAAGCGCTTGCTCAGGTCGCCGCCGCGCATGGTTTCGAGGATTTCAACGATGCGTTGCATCGGCGCCATGATTGCGCGCATCAGCAGCAAGCCACACAGGCCGGCAGCCAGGATCGCTACGACCAGGGACAGAAACATGCTGATTTTCGCCGCCGAAACGGCGTCATCGATGGCATTGGTCGCACGATCGGCGACGTTCTTGTTTTCGGTGATGATGTCATTGAGCTTCATGCGGCCTGCGGTCCAGGTCGGCGTGAGCTGGGTATCAAGCTCTTTACGCGCGGCGGCCAGGTCGCCACGTTGCAGGCTGTCGAGCACCGCAGACAAGCTTTTGTTGTAGGCCTGGTGCAGGGCTTCGAATTTGTCGAACTCGGTACGATCAGTGCCGCTGGCGATGGTTTTTTCGTAGTTGTCCATCTGCTGCAGGATGCGCGCCTCGAAGGACTTGAACTCGGCCCTGTCGGCATCGCTGAGCTGCTTGTCTTCGCGCAGGCCCAGTAATTCGAGGGTTTGCAGGTAACTGTCGACCCACGCACTGCGGATCATGGAACTGAGGTAAACCCCCGGCACCGCGTCGTCACGGACCGCGACTTCGCTGGTTTCGATCTTCAGCAACCGTGAATAGGAGACCACAACCATTAACAGCATGATGGCGATAATGACCGCAAAACTTGCCAAGATCCGTTGGCGCAAGGTCCAGTTCTTCACAGTAATTCCTCGAAGGGCCATTCAAATGAGGGGGAGTATAGCTGAGCATAAGCCCTCATTAATCAATGGCTTTTGATGAAGTGCTCATGCAATGCAAATGTGGGAGGGGGCTTGCTCCCGATGGCAGTGTGTCAGTCACCTGTAAAGGGGCTGAAACACTGCCATCGGGGGCAAGCCCCCTCCCACATTTTGCCCGAGGTACAACCGGTATTCAGGCGTTCAGGCGTACCTGCTTTTCGAGCTCGGCCTTCAGGCCCGGCTCTAGCTTGAGCTGACGCGCCAGTTCGTCGAGGTAGGCCTTTTCCATAAAGTTTTCTTCATCCACCAACATCACGCTGGCGATGTACATCTCGGCAGCCATTTCCGGGGTGCCGGCGGCGCGGGCTACGTCAGCGGGGTCGAGGGGTTTGTGGAGTTCAGTGTGCAGCCAGCTTTGCAGTTCGCGGTCGTTATCGAGCTTGGTAAATTCGCCTTCGATCAGGGTGCGCTCGCGCTCGTCCACATGCCCATCGGCCTTGGCGGCAGCGACCAGCGCCTTGAGGATGGCCTGGCTGTGTTGTTCAACCTGGGCCGGCGGCAGGCGGTCGATGGTTTGTGGCTCGCCTTTTGGCGCATTGGCCTGTTGCGCCTGCCAGTTGCCATAAGCCTTGTAGGCAATGACACCCAATGCCGCCAGGCCGCCATAGGTCAGGGCCTTGCCGCCGAACTTGCGCGCTTTTTTGTTGCCCAGCAGCAGGCCCATGGCCCCCGCCGCCAGAGCACCGCCGCCCGCGCCGCCGAGCAGGCTGCCCAGGCCGCCGCCACCGAGCAAACCGCCCAACGCACCTTTGTCGTCCGATTTACGCTGGCCGCCAGCCTTGTTTTGCAGCATGTCCTGGCCAGATTTGAGCAATTGATCGAGCAATCCACGGGTATTCATTCGCAGCCTCCAGGCACTTGTGTTCGTAGGACCAATAGGCCCCCAGCGTAAAACTAAGTGCCAAAAAGCCCTGATCTATAGTGCTTCCAGATGTAACGCCATGCGTTACGGCGCCAGCGCGAGCTTTTTTAAAACAGCTACTAAGCTGAAGCATCACCACTTAAAAACTGCCCCGACCATAACTAAAGAAGAGGGAACCCCCATGTCCGCGCACACGACCGCACTGCTCAGCGCCTTGACCACCGCGCTGCTGGCCAGCGCCAGCCTGCAGGCCGCCGAACCGCTCAAGGCGGTAGGCGCCGGCGAAGGCCAGTTGGATATCGTCGCCTGGCCCGGCTATATCGAGCGCGGCGAAAGCGACAAGGCCTACGACTGGGTGACCGGTTTCGAGAAGGAAACCGGCTGCAAAGTGAATGTGAAAACCGCCGCCACCTCGGACGAAATGGTCAGCCTGATGGCCAAGGGCGGTTATGACCTGGTGACCGCATCGGGTGATGCGTCGCTGCGCTTGATCGGCGGCAAGCGCGTGCAACCGATCAATACCGCGCTGATCCCCAACTGGAAGTCTCTGGACCCACGCCTCAAGGACGCGCCGTGGTACGTGGCCGGCCAGCAAACCTACGGCACCCCGTACCAGTGGGGTCCGAACGTATTGATGTACAACACCGAAGTGTTCAAGACTGCGCCCACCAGCTGGAACGTGCTGTTCGAGGCGCAAAACCTGCCGGACGGCAAGCCGAACAAAGGCCGCGTGCAGGCCTATGACGGCCCGATCTACATTGCCGATGCGGCGCTGTACCTCAAGAGCGCCAAGCCGGAACTGGGCATCCAGAGCCCCTATGAATTGACCGAAACTCAGTACAAGGCCGTGCTCGACCTGTTGCGCGCCCAGCAACCGTTGATCCACCGCTACTGGCACGACACCACCGTGCAAATGAGTGATTTCAAAAACGAAGGCGTGGTGGCCTCCAGCGCCTGGCCGTACCAGGTCAACGGCTTGCAGAACGAGAAACAGCCGATCGCTTCGACCATCCCCAAGGAAGGCGCCACCGGCTGGGCCGACACCACCATGTTGCACACCGATGCCAAGCACCCCAACTGCGCTTACAAGTGGATGGACTGGTCACTGCAGCCCAAGGTCCAGGGGGATGTGGCGGCATGGTTCGGTTCATTGCCGGCGGTGCCAGCGGCCTGCAAGGAAAGTGAGTTGCTCGGAGCCGAAGGCTGCAAGACCAATGGTTTTGACCAGTTCGACCAGATCGCCTTCTGGAAAACCCCACAGGCTGAAGGCGGCAAGTTTGTGCCGTATAGCCGTTGGACCCAGGACTACATTGCGATCATGGGCGGGCGCTGAGGTGTCACTGGCGACCTGAATCCAATGTGGGAGCGGGCTTGCTCGCGAATGCGGTGTGTCAGTTGACACATATGTGTCTGATGTACCGCATTCGCGAGCAAGCCCGCTCCCACATTTGGACCGAGTCAACTTCAGCCACCAGGCCCCTGCTTTTTCGGAGCTCCGCACCATGACGCTTGCAGTCCAATTCACTCTCGTCAGCCGTCACTTCGGCGACGTCAAAGCCGTGGACCGGGTTTCCATCGATATCCAGGACGGCGAGTTCTTTTCCCTGCTCGGCCCTTCCGGCTCGGGCAAGACCACTTGCCTGCGCCTGATTGCCGGGTTCGAGCAGCCCAGCGCAGGCTCGATCCGCATCCATGGCGCCGAAGCTGCCGGCTTGCCGCCGTATCAGCGCGATGTGAACACGGTGTTCCAGGACTACGCGCTGTTCCCCCACATGAATGTGCGCGACAACGTTGCCTATGGCCTGAAGGTCAAGGGCGTGGCCAAGACCGAACGGCATAATCGTGCCGAAGAGGCCTTGGCCATGGTCGCCCTGGCCGGCTACGGCGAGCGCAAGCCGGTGCAGCTCTCCGGCGGCCAGCGCCAGCGCGTGGCCCTGGCTCGCGCATTGGTCAATCGCCCACGGGTGTTGCTGCTGGATGAACCCCTGGGCGCCCTCGACCTCAAGTTGCGTGAGCAGATGCAGAGCGAGCTGAAAAAGCTGCAGCGCCAACTGGGCATCACCTTTGTTTTCGTGACCCACGACCAGACCGAAGCGTTGTCGATGTCTGACCGTGTGGCGGTGTTCAACAAGGGCCGTATCGAGCAGGTCGACACCCCGCGCAACCTGTACATGAAGCCCGCCACGGTGTTTGTCGCCGAGTTCGTCGGCACCTCCAACGTGATTCGCGGCGAACTGGCCCGGCGCCTCAGCGGTCACCCGCATCCCTTCTCGATCCGCCCCGAGCATGTGCGCTTTGCCCAAGGCCCACTGGGCGCCAGCGAAGTGCAAATCAGCGGCGTACTGCATGACATCCAATACCAGGGCAGTGCCACCCGCTACGAGCTGAAACTGGAAAACGGCCAGATGCTGAATATCAGCGAGGCCAACAACCAGTGGCTGGCTACCACTAGCCACCACCAGGTCGGCCAGGCGATCACCGCTCGCTGGACGCGGGAAGCCATGACACCGCTGAGCGACAGCACTGGCGAGGTGTGACATGAGCCCTTCCCTTTCCCTGGCGCCGATGCGCAGGTTTTCCAACCTGCTGTACCGCAAGCCCAACCTGTACCTGGCGATGCTGCTGGTACCGCCGCTGCTCTGGTTCGGCGCGATCTACCTGGGTTCGTTGCTGACCCTGCTGTGGCAAGGCTTCTACACCTTCGATGACTTCACCATGGCGGTCACCCCGGGCCTGACCCTGGCCAACTTTGCCGCGCTGTTCCAGCCGTCGAACTTCGACATCATCCAGCGCACCCTGGGCATGGCGATCACGGTGTCTATCGCCAGTGCTATCGTGGCGTTCCCCATTGCCTACTACATGGCGCGCTACACCACGGGCAAGACCAAGGCGTTTTTCTACATCGCGGTGATGATGCCAATGTGGGCCAGCTACATCGTCAAGGCGTATGCCTGGACCTTGTTGCTGGCCAAGGGCGGGGTGGCACAGTGGTTCGTACAGCACTTGGGGCTGGAACCGGTGTTGCAGTGGGTGCTGGGCATTCCCGGCGTGGGCGGCAGCACCTTGAGCACCTCGCATTTGGGGCGGTTCATGGTGTTCGTGTATATCTGGCTGCCCTTCATGATTCTGCCGATCCAGGCGTCCCTGGAACGGTTGCCGCCATCGTTGCTGCAAGCCTCGGCAGACCTGGGGGCCAAGCCGCGCCAGACCTTCATGTACGTGATTCTGCCGTTGTCGGTGCCGGGGATTGCCGCCGGCTCCATCTTCACCTTCTCGCTGACCCTGGGGGACTTCATCGTGCCGCAACTGGTGGGCCCGCCTGGGTACTTCATCGGCGGCATGGTGTACGCCCAGCAAGGCGCTATTGGCAACATGCCGATGGCGGCGGCGTTCACCCTGGTGCCCATCGTGCTGATCGCGATTTACCTGTCCATCGTCAAACGCCTGGGGGCTTTCGATGCACTCTGAAAAAGCATCAATCGGCTTGCGCATGGCCGCCTGGGGCGGGTTGGTGTTTTTGCACTTCCCGATCCTGATTATCTTCCTCTACGCCTTCAACACCGAGGAAGCCGCGTTCAGCTTTCCGCCCCAGGGTTTCACCTTGAAGTGGTTCAGCGTGGCCTTTGCGCGGCCGGACGTACTGGAGGCGATCAAGCTGTCAGTGCAGATCGCAGCCATCGCCACGCTGATCGCCATGGTGCTTGGCACGCTGGCCTCGGCGGCGTTGTATCGGCGTGAATTCTTCGGCAAGCAAGGCGTATCGCTGATGCTGATCCTGCCCATTGCGCTGCCGGGGATCATCACCGGCATCGCCTTGCTGGCAACCTTCAAGACGCTGGGCATCGAGCCTGGCATGTTCACTATCATCGTCGGCCACGCCACCTTCTGCGTGGTGATCGTCTACAACAACGTCATCGCCCGCCTGCGCCGCACTTCCCACAGCCTCATCGAAGCCTCGATGGACCTGGGCGCCGACGGCTGGCAGACCTTCCGTTACATCATCCTGCCCAACCTGGGCTCGGCGCTGCTGGCCGGCGGCATGCTCGCCTTTGCGCTGTCGTTCGACGAAATCATCGTGACCACCTTCACGGCCGGTCACGAGCGCACCTTGCCGCTGTGGCTGCTCAACCAGTTGAGTCGCCCTCGGGATGTGCCTGTCACCAACGTGGTCGCCATGCTGGTGATGGGGGTGACGATGTTCCCGATTCTCGGTGCCTACTACCTGACACGCGGTGGTGAAAGCGTGGCGGGCAGTGGTGGTAAATAACGATGCCACTGGAGGAACCCACATGCAGATCCGGTTTCGTCAGGGGTAAACAGTCGCTCAGAGGAGAGCTGAACCATGCAAACCCAATTGCTGATCAACGGCCAGTTGGTGGCCGGCGAAGGCGCGGCCCAGCCGGTGTTGAACCCCTCGTTGGGCCAAGTGATCGTACACATCAACGAGGCCAGCGAAGCCCAGGTGGATGCCGCCGTGCGTGCTGCGGATGCGGCGTTCGAAAGCTGGTCGCAAACGGCGCCCAAGGATCGCTCGCTGCTACTGTTGAAACTGGCAGACGCGATCGAAGCCCACAGCGAAGAACTGGCCAGGTTGGAGTCGGATAACTGCGGCAAGCCCTACAGCGCAGCGCTGAACGATGAGATCCCGGCAATTGCCGACGTGTTCCGCTTCTTTGCCGGCGCCAGCCGCTGCATGAGTGGTTCGGCCGGTGGCGAATACTTGCCGGGGCATACGTCGATGATCCGTCGTGATCCGGTGGGTGTGATCGCCTCGATTGCGCCGTGGAACTACCCCTTGATGATGGTCGCCTGGAAAATCGCACCCGCCTTGGCCGCCGGTAATACCGTGGTGCTCAAGCCGTCGGAACAAACCCCGCTGACCGCGATGCGCTTGGTGGAGTTGGCGTCGGAGATTTTCCCGGCGGGTGTACTCAACCTGGTGTTCGGCCGTGGCCCCAGCGTGGGTAGCCCGCTGGTGAACCACCCTAAAGTGCGCATGGTGTCGCTGACCGGCTCTATCGCCACTGGCGCGAATATCATTTCCAACACCGCCGACAGCGTGAAGCGTCTGCACATGGAACTGGGCGGCAAGGCGCCGGTGATCATCTTCAATGATGCGGATATCGACGCGGCCGTTGAAGGCATTCGCACCTTTGGTTTCTACAACGCCGGGCAGGATTGCACGGCGGCGTGTCGGATTTATGCCCAGGCCGATATCTATGACGCATTTGTCGAAAAGCTTGGCGCGGCAGTTTCCACCCTCAAGTACGGCTTGCAGGACGACCCAAACACCGAGTTGGGCCCGCTGATTACCGCGCAACACCGTGACCGCGTGGCGGGGTTTGTGGAACGTGCCGTGGCGCAGCCGCATATCCGGCTGGTAACGGGTGGCAAGGCGGTGGCGGGCGATGGATTCTTCTTTGAGCCAACCGTGCTGGCCGATGCGCAACAGGACGATGAGATTGTGCGTCGCGAGGTGTTCGGGCCGGTGGTGTCGGTGACCCAATTCAGCGATGAAGCGCAGGTGCTGGGCTGGGCCAACGATTCGGACTACGGGCTGGCGTCATCGGTATGGACCGCTGATGTAGGCCGTGCCCATCGATTGGCGGCGCGGTTGCAGTACGGCTGCACCTGGGTGAACACCCACTTCATGCTGGTCAGTGAAATGCCACACGGCGGTCAGAAACTGTCAGGGTATGGCAAGGATATGTCGATGTATGGGTTGGAGGATTACACCACCGTGCGGCACGTCATGTTCAAGCACTGACACAGCGCAGAACTGCTGTATGTGGGAGCGAGCAAGCTCGCTCCCACATTGGATCTTCACATTTAATAGATACCGTGTTCCTACCAGTAGCCGGAAACGTCTTGTTTCATATGCAGCGCCATCACCCCGCTATCAATCATTTTTCCTACGTCATCGAACCGCTTAAGCTATCCGGCGTCTGTTTATTGTCCGTTGCGTTTGGCCGAAGGCATGTCCGAACCGTAATTTCTTATCCAGTACGTGCCAGGAACGGCGCGGGATTTGCTCACGACAGGTTGTCTCTATGCACCGCAGGAATTTGCTCAAAGCGTCCATGGCCATTGCGGCTTACACCGGTTTATCGGCCAGCGGTCTGCTCGCTGCGCAGGCGTGGGCCGGGAACCGCGCAGCCGATGGCAAGGCCGTGTCGTTCGATTTTGAAACGCTGAAGGCCCAGGCCAAGCAACTGGCCGGGACCGCCTATAAAGACACCAAGCAGGTACTGCCACCGACCCTGGCGACCATGACCCCGCAGAATTTCAATGCCATCGGCTATGACGGCCAGCATTCGCTGTGGAAAGAATTGAACGGTCAGTTGGATGTGCAGTTCTTCCACGTCGGCATGGGCTTCAAGACGCCGGTGCGCATGCACAGTGTCGACCCCAAGACCCGCGCATCCCGCGAGGTGCACTTTCGTCCTTCGCTGTTCAACTATGAAAAAACCACGGTAGACACCAAGCAGTTGACCGGCGACCTGGGGTTTTCTGGCTTCAAGCTGTTCAAGGCCCCGGAGCTGGATCGCCATGACGTGCTGTCGTTCCTCGGCGCCAGTTACTTCCGCGCAGTGGACGCCACAGGCCAATACGGCCTTTCGGCCCGTGGCCTGGCCATCGATACCTACGCGAAAAAACGCGAGGAGTTCCCCGATTTCACCCAGTTCTGGTTCGAAACCCCGGACAAGGACGCCACCCGCTTCGTGGTCTATGCCTTGCTCGACTCGCCAAGCGCCACTGGCGCCTATCGCTTCGATATCGACTGCCAGGCCAGCCAAGTGGTGATGGCCATCGATGCCCATATCAATGCGCGCACCACCATCGAACAACTGGGCATCGCACCGATGACCAGCATGTTCAGCTGTGGCACCCATGAGCGCCGCATGTGCGACACCATCCACCCGCAAATCCATGACTCGGACCGCCTGGCCATGTGGCGCGGCAATGGCGAATGGATCTGCCGTCCGCTGAACAACCCGGCCAAATTGCAGTTCAACGCGTTTGCCGACAAAGACCCGAAGGGCTTCGGCCTGGTGCAGACCGACCATGAGTTCGCCAGCTACCAGGACACGGTGGACTGGTACAGCAAGCGCCCAAGCCTGTGGGTCGAACCCACCACCGCCTGGGGCGAAGGCTCCATCGATTTGCTGGAAATCCCTACCACCGGCGAAACCCTGGACAACATCGTGGCCTTCTGGACCCCGAAGAAACCCGTGGCCGCCGGCGACTCGCTCAACTATGGCTACAAGTTGTACTGGAGCGCATTGCCGCCGGTGAGCACGCCGTTGGCGCAGGTGGATGCGACCCGCTCCGGCATGGGCGGTTTTACCGAAGGCTGGGCACCGGGGGAGCATTACCCCGAGGTGTGGGCCCGTCGTTTTGCCGTGGACTTCAAGGGCGGTGGCCTGGACCGACTGCCGGCCGGCACCGGGATCGAGCCGGTGGTGACCTGCTCCCACGGCCAGGTGAAGGATTTCAGCGTGCTGGTGCTCGACAACATCAAGGGCTACCGCATCCTGTTTGACTGGTACCCCACCAGCGACAGCGTGGAGCCGGTGGAGCTGCGGCTGTTCATCCGTACCCAGGACCGCACGCTGAGTGAAACCTGGTTGTATCAGTACTTCCCGCCAGCCCCCGAACAGCGCAAGTACACCTAAGATTCAATATGGGAGGGGGCTTGCCCTCTCCCACATTGTCCAGCCCTGCCTCTAAAACCGCGACACACTCTTCATTGCCCCAATCAAATACCGCATCGCCACCTGATCACTCTCGGTCAACGCACGGTACTGCTCCACCAACTCCGCCTCTTCCAAACTCAACCTGCGACCACGCAAAGACAACCTGCGGGTGAGAAATGACGCCACTGCACCCGCCACACCATAGGACTTGGTCATGGACTGCTACTCCTGATATCAATCAAACACTCCTTGTGCCCATCACCTGCCTCCCGTGAAGCGCAATGCCTCCGTGGACAAACAGACTGACTCCCTGGGCCAGAAATCAGACTTACCCTAAGCGTAGAAACTATCTCGCCACCTGTGGGATTTTTTTAGAGTATTCACTTAAAAAACTATCGCGGTAACAAAGACCTACAGGCATATCCCACCCTATGGGCGTAAAAAAACCCACCGGGTCAGGGTGGGTTCGGGTGCTGCGCCCTGTGGGCTCAATCCCTCAGGTCAGACTCATGGATCGGCTGGTCACGATGGGTGGCGCGCTGGTACTGCGCCGGCCATATTGCCTTGCGCCCGCCCAAGTCATCGTCGGCGTGCAAGGGCCAGTACGGATCACGCAGCAGCTCACGGGCCAGGAAGATGATATCGGCCTGGCAAGTACGCAGGATGTGCTCGGCCTGGGCGGGCTCTGTGATCATGCCGACGGTGCCGGTGGCGATGCCGGACTCCTTGCGCACGCGCTCGGCGAAGCGGGTCTGGTAACCCGGGCCGGTGGGGATCTCGGCATTGGCGGCGGTGCCACCGGAGGACACATCGATCAGGTCCACGCCAAGGTCCTTCAGGCGGCGCGCCAGTTCCACGGTTTCATCGGGGTTCCAGCCGTCTTCGACCCAGTCGGTGGCGGAGACGCGCACAAACAGCGGCAGCTCTTGCGGCCAGACGTCACGCACGGCCTTGGTCACCTGCAGCACGAGACGGATACGGTTTTCAAACGAGCCACCGTACTGGTCCTGGCGCTGGTTACTGATGGGCGAAAGGAATTGATGCAGCAAATAGCCGTGGGCGGCGTGGATCTCGACCACCTCAAACCCGGCGGTCAACGCGCGCTTGGCCGCGGCGACAAAGTCGGCGATCACTTGCTGGATCTGGCCTTCGTCCAAGGGTTTGGGCTGGGTGTGCTGGGGGTCGAAGGCAATCGGTGAGGGGCCTACCGGGGTCCAGCCGCCGTCTTGCACCTTGACGCTGCCATGCTTGCCGATCCATGGCCGATGGGTGCTGGCCTTGCGCCCGGCGTGGGCCAACTGGATCCCGGCCACTGCGCCCTGGGCGGCGATAAAACGGGTGATGCGTTGCAGCGGTTCGATCTGGGCGTCGTGCCACAGTCCCAGGTCCTGGGCGGTGATGCGGCCATCGGCGGTCACGGCGGTGGCTTCGGTGAAAATCAGCCCGGCACCGCCCACGGCACGGCTGCCGAGGTGCACCAGGTGCCAGTCATTGGCCAGGCCTTCTTCAGCGGAGTACTGGCACATGGGCGACACCGCAATGCGGTTGAGCAGGGTCAATTGGCGCAGGGTATAGGGTTCGAGCAGCTGACTCATGGCGCACCTCTTCTGGGTTCTGTGGGCACTTCTGTAGGAGCGAGCTTGCTCGCGAAGGCCTCAATGTCGCCGCGTCCATCCAGGATTTACGCGTTACCGTTGACGTTTTTCGCGAGCACGCTCGCTCCTACAGAGCCTAGTCGACAACGCCCGATTGCACAGGGTTCAGACGCAAAGCGGGAGCCGATTGCCGGCTCCCGTGCTGCCAGCGCTTACATTTCGACCTGGGTGCCCAGCTCGATCACCCGGTTTACCGGGAGTTTGAAGAAGCGCAGGTTGCCGTTGGCGTTCTTCAACATGAAGGCGAACAGGCTTTCGCGCCAGCGCGCCATACCCTTGATGCGCGAAGCAATCACCGTCTCGCGACTGAGAAAATAGGTGGTGCGCATCGGGCTGAAGTCCAGGTCATCCAAGTGGCACAATTTCAGCGCTTCGGGCACATCCGGCTCGTCGGTAAAACCGAAATGCAGGATGACCCGGAAGAAGCCGTCACCGAAGGCGTCCACCTCGAAACGCCGCGCAGCCGGCACCCGCGGGATGTCTTCGTAGACCACTGTCAGCAGCACCACTTGCTCGTGCAGCACCTGGTTATGCAGCAGGTTGTGCAACAGCGCGTGGGGCACTGCATCCGGGCGCGCCGTGAGGAACACCGCCGTGCCCTGCACGCGATGGGGCGGTTGCACGCGAATACTGCCGATAAAGATCGGCAGCGGCAGGCCGCCTTCGTCGAGGCGCTCCACCAGCAATTGCTTGCCGCGTTTCCAGGTGGTCATCAGCACAAACAACACAATCCCCGCCAGCACCGGGAAGGCACCGCCCTGGATGATCTTGGGCACGTTGGCGGCAAAGTACAGGCCGTCCACCAACAGGCAGCAGACCAACACCGGCACCGCCAGTATCGGTGGCCATTTCCACAGCAGCAGCATCACCGCCGACACCAGGATGGTGGTCATCAGCATGGTCCCGGTCACCGCTACGCCGTACGCCGAGGCCAGGGCGTTGGACGACTCGAAGCCCAGCACCAGCAAAATCACGCCGACCATCAGCGACCAGTTCACCGCACCGATATAGATCTGGCCCTGCTCGGCACTGGAGGTGTGCTGGATATGCATACGCGGGATGTAACCCAGCTGGATCGCCTGGCGGGTCAGGGAGAACGCGCCGGAGATGACCGCCTGGGACGCGATCACCGTGGCCAGGGTGGACAACACCACCAGCGGGATCAGTGCCCAACTCGGTGCCAGCAGGTAGAACGGGTTGCGTGCCGCTTCCGGGTCGCCCAGCAGCATCGCGCCCTGGCCAAAATAGTTGAGCACCAGCGCCGGCAGCACCAGGATGAACCAGGCACGGGCAATGGGTTTGCGGCCGAAGTGGCCCATGTCGGCGTACAGCGCTTCGGCGCCGGTCAGTGCCAGCACCACCGCCCCGAGGATGGCCACGCCAATGCCCGGATGTGCCTCGAAAAAGCGCACAGCCCACATCGGGTTCATGGCGCTGAGCACTTCAGGATGCAGGGTGATGCCGTATACGCCCAGGCCACCGAGCACCAGGAACCAGGTCACCATGACGGGCCCGAACAGCTTGCCGATCTGGTCGGTGCCGTGTTTTTGGATCAGGAACAGCGCCACCAGCACCACCAGGGCGATGGGCACGACCCATTTCTCCAGGCCGTCAAACGCCAGCTCCAGGCCTTCAACGGCCGACAGCACGGAAATCGCCGGGGTGATCATGCTGTCACCGTAGAACAGCGCGGCCCCGCACAGGCCGCACACCACCAGGAAGCTGCGCAACTTCTTGCGCTCCCCCGCCGCCCGTCGCGCCAACGCCGTCAGGGCCATGATGCCGCCTTCGCCCTGGTTGTCGGCACGCAGCACAAACAGCATGTATTTGATCGACACGACCCAGATCAGCGACCAAAAGATCAGCGCCAGAATCCCCAAGACGCCGTCATGGTTGACCTGCACCCCATACCCGCCGTTGAACACCTCTTTGAGGGTATAGAGCGGGCTGGTCCCGATATCACCGTAAACCACCCCGACCGCTGCCACCAGCATGCCAATCGGCTTCGCGGTGGAATGCTCGGCGCCTGCCGCCGGACTACTTGCCTGACCCATCAACCACTCCTGCCTTTTGACCTGAGGTCTTTTATAAACAGCGCTTCTGAGTTGAACCTAGCATGCGCTGTTTTACTTCTCGTAACAGACGTTTTATTGACCTCGGGGTTCTACCCGTGTGCAACGGCGCGAAGCATAGCGCAGCACTCGTCGCATTTCCCCGCATAAAGCTGGTCAAGTGCGTTGCCCGTCGCTAGAATTGCGCACTTTTTGATCAGAGGCACACCAAGTGCCCGTCTACCGCCTTGTCGTGCCCGACTGGCGGCGTCATTCAATACCGAGGTTAGACATGTCCACCACCATCGCAAAAGCCAACCCCAAGGTTGGCTTTGTTTCCCTGGGGTGCCCGAAGGCACTCGTCGATTCCGAGCGCATCCTTACGCAACTGCGTATGGAAGGTTACGACGTCGTGTCCACTTACCAGGACGCGGACGTGGTGGTGGTCAACACCTGTGGCTTCATCGACTCGGCCAAGGCCGAATCCCTGGAAGTGATCGGCGAAGCCATCAAGGAAAACGGCAAGGTCATCGTGACCGGCTGCATGGGTGTGGAAGAAGGCAATATCCGCAACGTGCACCCGAGCGTGCTGGCGGTGACCGGTCCGCAGCAGTACGAGCAGGTGGTCAATGCCGTGCACGAAGTGGTGCCGCCGCGTCAGGATCACAACCCGCTGATCGACCTGGTGCCGCCCCAAGGCATCAAGCTGACCCCGCGTCACTACGCGTACCTGAAGATTTCCGAAGGCTGCAACCACAGCTGCAGCTTCTGCATCATCCCGTCGATGCGCGGCAAGCTGGTCAGCCGCCCGGTCGGCGATGTGCTGGACGAGGCCCAGCGCCTGGTCAAATCCGGCGTGAAGGAACTGTTGGTGATCTCCCAGGACACCAGCGCCTATGGCGTCGATGTGAAATACCGCACCGGCTTCTGGAACGGCGCGCCGGTGAAAACCCGCATGACCGAACTCTGCGAAGCCCTGAGCAGCCTGGGTGTGTGGGTGCGCCTGCACTACGTTTACCCGTACCCGCACGTTGATGAGCTGATCCCGTTGATGGCCGCCGGCAAGATCCTGCCGTACCTGGACATCCCGTTCCAGCACGCCAGCCCGAAAGTGCTCAAGGCGATGAAACGCCCGGCGTTCGAAGACAAGACCCTGGCGCGCATCAAGAACTGGCGCGAGATCTGCCCGGAACTGATCATCCGCTCCACCTTCATCGTGGGTTTCCCTGGCGAAACCGAAGAAGACTTCCAGTACCTGCTGGACTGGCTCACCGAAGCCCAACTGGACCGCGTCGGCTGCTTCCAGTACTCGCCGGTTGAAGGCGCCCCCGCCAACCTGTTGGACCTGGCCGTGGTACCGGATGACGTCAAGCAGGACCGTTGGGAGCGTTTCATGGCGCACCAGCAGGCCATCAGCTCGGCGCGCCTGCAACTGCGCATCGGCAAGGAAATCGAAGTGCTGATCGACGAAGTCGACGAGCAAGGCGCGGTTGGCCGTTGCTTCTTCGACGCGCCGGAGATCGACGGTAACGTGTTTATCGACGATGCCAGCGGTTTGAAGCCAGGTGACAAGGTCTGGTGCACCGTGACAGACGCCGACGAGTACGACTTGTGGGCCGAAAAGCGCGACTAAATCTGTAAAGATTCAAAAAGCCCCGCCTCTGGACAAGAAGCGGGGCTTTTTTACGTCTATCGTTTTGCCCATCAACGCCAATCATCATCGGCAAGGGGCAGCGGGCATGCGTCAGCATTCGGTTATCCACACACCTAAAACCAGCGACTACACCGAGTTGGCGCGGATTTGGGAGGCCTCGGTAAGGGCGACCCATGACTTTTTGCCGGACAGCTACATCCTGTTGCTCAAAAACCTGGTGCTGACCCGCTACCTCGATTGCGTGATGTTGATCTGCACCAAGGACCTGCGCCAGCGCATTACCGGGTTTGCCGGCGTGGCGGCGGGCAAGGTGGAGATGCTGTTTATCGACCCGCCGCATCGGGGCCAGGGGCTTGGCCGACAATTGTTGAAATACGCCATCGAACACATGAATGCCGATGAGCTGGACGTCAACGAACAGAACCCACAAGCGCTGGGCTTTTACTTCAAGCAAGGGTTCGAGGTGATCGGACGTACGGAACAGGATGGCCTGGGGCAACCTTATCCGTTGCTGCACATGCGTTTGCGCCAGGCGCAGCAACAAGCTCGCCAGGGCTAATTGAAATGGAGCCGGGATTAACCGGCCCCACACAGGTACAATAGCCGCCCCCTTTTGTTACGGCCCTTGTCATGACTGACCCCATACGCCTCTCCAAACGCCTTATCGAACTGGTCGGTTGCTCCCGTCGGGAGGCTGAGCTGTTTATCGAAGGCGGCTGGGTCTCGGTGGACGGTGAAGTGATCGACGAGCCGCAGTTCAAGGTCACCACCCAAAAGGTCGAACTCGACCCCGAAGCCAAGGCCACCGCGCCGGAGCCGGTGACCATCCTGATGCACGCTCCTGCCGGCGTGGACGCCGAAACCGCCCTGGCCACGATCAGCGCCGAGACGCTGTCCGAAGAACACCGCTTCGGCAAGCGCCCGCTCAAGGGCCACTTCCTGCGCCTGACCGCCAGCGCCGACCTGCAGCCCAAGGCCAGCGGCCTGCTGGTGTTTACCCAGGACTGGAAGATTCTGCGCAAGTTGACCGCCGATGCCGCCAAGATCGAGCAGGAATACGTGGTGGAAGTCGAAGGCGACATGGTTGCCCATGGCCTCAACCGCCTCAACCATGGCCTGACTTACAAAGGCAAGGAACTGCCGGCAGTCAAAGCCAGCTGGCAGAACGAAAACCGCCTGCGCTTTGCGATGAAAAACCCGCAGCCGGGCGTGATTGCACTGTTCTGCGAAGCGGTTGGCCTGAAGGTCATCGCTATTCGTCGCATCCGCATCGGCGGCGTGTCCATCGGCAAAGTGCCGGTCGGCCAATGGCGCTACCTGTCCGGCAAAGAGAAGTTCTAAGCCGCTGCCCCTTTTTTTAGATACCGCCTGATTCGGCGGTGTCCCCCGTTCAATACCAGGATTGCCCACCATGATTCACAACGACGTACTGCGCAGCGTGCGCTACATGCTCGACATCAGCGACAACAAGATGGTCGAGATCATCAAGCTCGGCGGCATGGACGTGACCAACGAAGACCTGCTCACGTACCTCAAGAAAGATGAGGAAGAAGGCTTCGTGTTCTGCCCGGACGACGTCATGGCGCACTTCCTTGATGGCCTGGTGATCTTCAAGCGTGGCAAGGACGAAAGCCGCCCGCCTCAGCCGATCGAAACGCCGGTGACCAACAACATCATCCTCAAGAAACTGCGCGTGGCCTTCGAACTGAAAGAAGACGACATGCACGCAATTCTCAAGGCTGCAGAGTTCCCGGTATCCAAGCCGGAACTGAGCGCGTTGTTCCGCAAGTTTGGCCACACCAACTACCGTACGTGCGGCGACCAATTGCTGCGCAATTTCCTCAAGGGCCTGACGCTGCGGGTGCGTACCTAAGCCATGAGCTACAACGTCTCGCCCGTTGGTTTCGTGCGCTCCTGTTTCAAGGAGAAGTTCGCTATCCCGCGCCAACCGCAACTGGCGCCCGCCGCCCGTGGTGTGCTGGAACTGGTGGCGCCGTTTGACGGCGGTGAGGCCGTGCAGGGTCTGGAGCAGGTCAGCCATGTGTGGCTGCTGTTTCTGTTCCACCAGGCCCTGGAAGACAAGCCACGCCTGAAAGTGCGCCCGCCGCGCCTGGGTGGCAATACGTCCATGGGCGTGTTTGCCACCCGTGCGACGCACCGGCCCAATGGCATCGGCCAGTCGGTGGTGAAGCTGGACAAGGTCGAGCCTGGCAAGCTGTGGATTTCCGGAATTGACCTGCTCGATGGCACGCCGGTGCTGGATATCAAGCCGTATGTGCCGTACGCCGACATCATCGATACCGCAACCAATGACATGGCCAGTGGCGCGCCCACGTTGATTCCCGTGCAGTGGCTCAAGACCGCACTGCACCAGGCACAAAGCCACGCCCAGCGGCTGGATGAGCCGTTGGTGGCGCTGATTGAGCAGTGTTTGGCGCAAGATCCACGGCCGGCGTATCAGACGCCTGGGCCTGAGCGGGAGTATGGCGCGCAGTTCTGGGATGTGGATGTGCGTTGGCACTATCCCGAGGCTGGGCTGATTTGTGTGCTGGAAGTGCTTCCAGCTCAGTAACTCGCACACACGAAAAAGCCCGCGCGGCCTGTGAAGGCTGCGCGGGCTTTTTTGCGAATGCATTCTCTGTAGGAGCGAGCTCGCTCGCGAAAAACGCAAACTCACCGAGTTAGTCCAGGACGCCAGCGTTATCGTTGACGACCTTCGCGAGCAAGCTCGCTCCTACAAGTGACCCGAGGTCACTTCTCGACGAACGCACGCTCGATCAAGTAGTCACCCGGCTCACGCATGCGCGGCGAAACTTTCAGGCCGAAGCTGTTCAGCACTTCGCTGGTCTCGTCCAACATGCTTGGGCTGCCGCACAGCATGGCGCGGTCGTCCTCGGGGTTGATCGGAGGCAGGCCGATGTCGGTGAACAGCTTGCCGCTGCGCATCAGGTCGGTCAGGCGGCCTTCATTTTCGAACGGCTCGCGGGTCACGGTTGGGTAGTAGATCAACTTGTCACGCAGGGCTTCGCCGAAGAACTCGTTCTGCGGCAGGTGCTCGGTGATGAATTCGCGGTAGGCGACTTCATTGACGTAACGCACGCCGTGGCACAGGATCACTTTTTCGAAACGCTCGTAGGTTTCCGGGTCCTGGATCACGCTCATGAACGGAGCAAGGCCAGTACCGGTGCTGAGCAGGTACAGGTGCTTGCCCGGCTTCAAATCGTCAAGCACCAGGGTGCCTGTCGGTTTTTTGCTGATGATGATCTCGTCGCCTTCCTTCAAGTGCTGCAATTGGGAAGTCAGCGGGCCATCCGGCACCTTGATGCTGAAGAACTCCAGATGCTCTTCCCAGTTCGGGCTGGCAATGGAGTAAGCGCGCATGAGCGGGCGGCCGTTGGGCTGTTGCAGGCCGATCATCACGAACTGACCGTTCTCGAAGCGCAGGCCCGGGTCACGGGTGCACTTGAAGCTGAACAGAGTGTCGTTCCAGTGATGAACACTGAGGACACGCTCGTGGTTCATGTTGCTCATGTACGGGGAACTCCTGGAAATGGGTCTGCGCTGTCTTGAGGCGCGCAATTGCACCGCATTCTAATCGCGGCGACAATATCTGTTAACTGGATTATTAAGATAAGGGTTATCGGTTATATCGATATGCGATTTACTCTCCGTCAACTGCAAGTCTTCGTCGCCGTCGCCCAGCAGGAAAGCGTTTCACGCGCTGCTGGCCTTCTGGCCTTATCTCAATCCGCCGCCAGCACCTCAATCACTGAGCTGGAGCGTCAATCCAGCTGCCAATTGTTCGACCGCGCCGGCAAGCGCCTGAGCCTCAACGCCCTCGGCCACCAACTCTTGCCTCAGGCCGTGGCGCTGCTGGACCAGGCCAAGGAGATCGAGGACCTGCTCAATGGCAAGTCCGGCTTTGGCTCCCTGGCCGTCGGCGCCACCCTGACCATTGGCAATTACCTGGCCACCCTGCTGATCGGCAGCTTCATGCAGCAGCACCCCGAGAGCCAGGTAAAACTGCATGTGCAGAACACTGCGCATATCGTGCATCAGGTCGCGCACTACGAAATTGACCTGGGTCTAATCGAAGGCGACTGCAGCCACCCGGATATCGAAGTGCAAACCTGGGTCGAGGATGAACTGGTGGTGTTTTGCGCGCCGCAACATCACTTGGCCAAGCGCGGCATGGCGACGATGGACGAGCTGACCCACGAGGCATGGATCCTGCGAGAACAAGGTTCGGGCACGCGCCTGACCTTCGATCAAGCCATGCGCCATCACCGCAGCGCGTTGAATATCCGCCTGGAGCTGGAGCACACCGAGGCGATCAAGCGGGCGGTGGAGTCAGGGTTGGGGATTGGCTGCATCTCGCGGCTGGCGCTGCGCGATGCATTTCGACGTGGCAGCCTGGTACCGGTTGAAACTCCGGACCTGGACCTGGCCCGGCAGTTTTACTTTATCTGGCATAAACAGAAGTACCAGACCTCAGCGATGCGCGAGTTCCTGGAACTGTGCCGCGCGTTTACCGCTGGGGTTCAGCGCAGCGACGAGATCGTGCTGCCCAGTATTGCCTGAGGCTTAGATCAGGATCACGGCCCACACCAGGGTGATCATGGTCAGCGCCACGAATTGCGCGGCGCTGCCCATGTCCTTGGCGTTTTTCGACAAGGGGTGACGATCCAGGGAGATCCGGTCAATCGCCGCTTCCACGGCCGAGTTGAGCAACTCGACGATCAGCGCCAGCAGGCATACCGCAATCAACAACGCGCGTTCGACCCGGCTGACGCTCAGGAAAAAGCTCAGCGGGATCAGGATGACATTCAGCAACACCAGTTGGCGAAAAGCGGCCTCACCGGTAAAAGCTGCGCGCAAGCCATCCAGGGAGTAACCCCCTGCGTTGAAGATACGTTTGATACCGGTTTGACCCTTGAAAGGCGACATAGACGTTGGCAACTGAACTGAAGGAGTGGGGAAACTAGATCACGCCAAGTCAAAAAAGCGTGAATCGGTTCCAGCTTAATGCTGCGAAATTGACTCAAGTTGTTGCAATAGCAACGCCGCCTGGGTACGGGTGCGGACGCCGAGTTTGCGAAAGATCGCCGTCACATGGGCCTTGATGGTCGCTTCCGACACATTCAGCTCATAGGCAATCTGCTTGTTCAGCAAGCCTTCGCAAACCATGGTCAACACGCGAAACTGCTGCGGCGTCAGGCTGGCCAGCCCATCACGGGCGGCCTTGGCTTCGTCGGAGACGTTGATCTCTTCAAAGGCCTGCGGCGGCCAGGACACATCGCCGTCGAGCACGGTGCGCACGGCTTTCTGGATATCTTCCATGGCGCTGGACTTGGGGATGAACCCACTGGCACCGAACTCCTTGGAGCGCACCACCACGTCGGCTTCTTCCTGGGCCGACACCATCACCACGGGGATCTGCGGGTATTGCCCGCGCAACAGCACCAATCCAGAGAAGCCATAGGCGCCGGGCATGTTCAGGTCGAGCAGCACCAGGTCCCAATCGGACTTTTCGGTGAGGCGGGTTTCCAGCTCGGCAATGCTGGCTACTTCGACCAGGCGCACATCCGGGCCAAGGCCCAGGGTCACTGCTTGATGCAGGGCGCTGCGAAACAGCGGGTGGTCATCGGCTATCAGGATTTCGTATGTGGCCATTGATTAAATGATCCTGTTTTTTATGGCAGCCCTGATGGGTTCAGGGTTCGCCAGTACACAAGGTGACGGCCAGGCAGCCATCACCACAGGGCAAGTTCGACGTAAAAAACACTAGGAACGACGTCGAAAATTCACGGTTGCGCCCTAATCGGCGCCCAGCATGCCCAGCGTAGCCTGGGGGGTCAAGCACTACGCCCATGGGCATTTTAGCGGCTTGCGGCTTTACAGTGCCATCATGCAAACGTCGCCTGGCTATGCCGCCGGTACGTAGGGCGCAAGACGAGTATGGACGACGTCCGTCGGGTCCAGCGGCAATTGGAACTTGGCCGCCAGGTAATGGGTGCTGAACACGTCAAGGTAGGCATCCAGCACTTCGCAGGCAGCACCGTCATCGGCTAATTCCAGGCACAGGGCCGCGACTTCGGCGGTGCAAAAATGGTCATCTCGCTTGGAGCGACGCAGTTTGTAGCGCGACAGTTGCTCCGGGGCCAGGCTCAACACCGGCAAGTGTTCCAGGTACGGACTTTTGCGGAACATCTTGCGCGCTTCGCTCCAGGTGCCATCGAGCAGAATAAACAGCGGACGCTTGCCCTGCTGCACCTTCACCTCGCTGACCACCCGCTCGGGCGCGACGAATTCGCCGGGAAATACGATATAGGGCTGCCACTGCGGGTCGGCCAGCAACGTCAGCAACTGGGGGTCGACCTCGGTACGCGACCAGGCGAACGCCGTGGTGTCATCGATCACGTCGGCGATCAACCAACCGGTATTGCTGGGCTTCATGGGTTCGACATCGTGCATCAACAGGCACATGGCAGACCTTGCCGCGACGTTGGGCCGCCAGGCGCAAAGGCAATACTCGGGGATTACCCGGCAGCCGGGACAACGCTCTGCACGGGAACCCCGATTGAGGAACGGCCTGACGGCGCGAGCCAGGCGCTGGGTACGCAGGCGGGAGACGGCGTGGCTCATCGAATGCGCCGTTGATACAGGTAGATCGACACGGTGAAAACTCGTGGAGGGCTTAAGTGGCTGCAGTTTACCAGCGATACGCCTGGCTGTAGTGGCAAGGGGTCACCTATAATTGCGCGCCACTGAACGCACAGCCCAGTGGCTGGTCTATGCACCAGTAACCGAATCAGGAGAGTTTCATGCTGCGTTCCATGCTGCGTCTTGCCGCCCCATCCATCGCCCTTGCGCTGGTACTGCCCGTTGGCGCCCAGGCGGCCTCGCTGCTGGAGGCCCAAATGAACAGGAAGCTGCAGAGCGTCGCGGCAGAGAGTAACAAAGACCTGCCCCGGGAAATCGACGAAAAAACCCTGGAAGTGGCCTACACCGTTGAAGGCATGCAACTGATCGACCACCTCAGCGTACAACCTGACCGCGCCGAGCAAATGCGTGCCAACCCCAAGGCCGTGTACTTCCAGCTGGGCCAAAGTGTGTGCTTGAACAAGGGCTACCGCGAGCTGATGGCCAAGGGCGCGGTGATGCGCTACGAAATCAGCGAGAACAAGACCAACCGCCCTGTCGCCTCCGTGAAGTTCGTAGAGGCTGACTGCCCAGCCCCGGCTGCGGCGAAGAAGAAAAAGTAAAGACGCGACCTTCGCACGCTGCCGCCCGGTAGCGTGCACTCCCCGCTACAGGTTTTTCAGGCAGCTAGACTGCCTGTCAGGCGATCAATAAGTGGTTGCCAGCCAAGGGTTTTGCGGCCCATGATCAAGCCATCCCAACCCTTCATTCCCAGCAGTTCCCCTGCTGTTCTGTAATATTTTCAGGGCAAAAGAAGGTTGCCCCCTGCGGCAAGCAGCGACACATGCAGTGTCGTCGCCTCCGGCGATTGGCTCGTCGGCCACCCGGGCCCTGTAAGAAGGAGAAGTTGAATGCCTTACGAACCGAATGACCGCCTGCTCCAACATTTTGAAGAAAACGGGGCCGACCTCACGCAGCAGGTCGAAGCACAACTCCAGCTGATCGCCCCCAACAGCCCGAATATTCCCCTGTATCGCGACATGATCCTCACCGTCCTGCGCATGGCTCAGGACGACCGCAATCGCTGGAACGCCAAGATCACCTTGCAAGCCATCCGCGAGCTGGACAACGCCTTCCGCGTGCTGGAGCAATTCAAGGGCCGCCGCAAGGTCACGGTATTTGGCTCGGCGCGCACGCCGGTTGAAAGCCCGTTGTATGCGTTGGCCCGGGAAGTCGGCGCATTGCTCGCCCAATCCGACCTGATGGTGATTACCGGCGGCGGAGGCGGCATCATGGCCGCCGCACACGAAGGCGCCGGCCTGGAACACAGCCTGGGGTTCAACATTACCCTGCCGTTTGAACAGCACGCCAACCCGACCATCGATGGCACCGACAATCTGCTGTCCTTTCACTTCTTCTTTACCCGCAAGCTGTTCTTCGTCAAAGAGGCCGACGCGCTGGTGCTGTGCCCCGGCGGTTTTGGCACACTGGATGAGGCGCTGGAGGTGCTGACGCTGATCCAGACCGGCAAAAGTCCGCTGGTCCCCGTGGTGTTGCTGGACGCACCAGGCGGCGGTTTCTGGCAAGGCGCGCTGGACTTTATCCGCAGTCAACTGGAAGCCAACCGCTATATCCTGCCCACCGACCTCAAGCTGGTGCGGCTGGTGCACAGCGCTGAAGAGGCGGTGGATGAGATCAACCGGTTTTATGCCAACTTCCATTCCACCCGCTGGTTGAAACGCGAATTTGTGGTGCGCATGCATCACCCGCTCAGTGATGGGGCGCTAGCCCACTTGCAGAGCGAGTTTGCCAGCCTGCGGCTGAGCGGGGAGTTTCAGCAACTTGCCTATACGGGCGAGGAGCATGATGAGCCGAGGTTCAGCCATTTGACACGCCTGGTGTTCAACTTCAATGGGCGCGATCAGGGCCGGTTGCGGGAGTTGGTGGACTACATCAACTTGCCGGAGAACTGGGCACAGGCTCAAGGGAAGGCGCAGCACCGCGTGGCGCCAGAGCCGGCTTGATTTTTTAAGCGCAAAAAAATAGGCCCACTATTTACATAGTGGGCCTATTTTGTGGGGCTTAGGTGAAGTCGTTGGGGCGGCTGTGCTGACTAACGCGGTGCAAGCCTTTTCACCCCCAACGGCTCAGTCATCCATGTCCCGGCCGCTCAGTAAGCGGCTGATCATCTCCATCGAAAATCCGCGGTAGCTCAGGAAGCGCCCCTGTTTCGCCCGCTCTTTGGCATCAATAGGTAGATGGCCAGAGAACTTGCGACGCCAGGTATCTTCCAACTGAGACTGCCAACTGATCCCGCACTCGCGCAGGGCGAGGTCGATATCCGTGCGTTGCAGGCCGCGCTGGCTCAGCTCTTCGCGAATCCGCGCCGGGCCGTAGCCCGAGCGGGCTCGATAGGACACAAAGCTTTCAAGGTATCGGGATTCCGACAGCAAACCCTCTTCCGTCAAACGGTCGAGGGCGGCTTCGATCATTTCGGGTTCTGCGCCGCGCTGACGCAGTTTACGCGTCAGCTCGACTCGACCATGCTCGCGGCGAGCGAGCAGGTCCATTGCAGTGCGCCGAACGGCGACGGGTGTGTCCAGTACAACTGTCATCGTTGAGATCAGATGTCAGTGTCGGCTTCTTCGACTTCTTCAACCGGCTCGCGGTTGGCAGCAGCTTTCACGTCCGGTGCTGCGGTCAGCAGCTTGTCGCGGATCTGCTTCTCAAGCGTGGCGGCGATATCCGGGTTTTCTGCCAGGAACTTGGCCGAGTTGGCCTTGCCCTGACCGATCTTGCTGCCGTTGTAGGCATACCAGGCACCGGATTTCTCGACGAAACCATGCAGCACACCCAGGTCGATCATCTCGCCGTTCAGGTAGATACCCTTGCCGTAGAGAATCTGGAACTCGGCCTGACGGAAAGGCGGGGCCACTTTGTTCTTCACGACTTTAACGCGGGTTTCGCTACCGACAACCTCGTCACCTTCCTTCACCGCGCCAGTACGGCGGATATCCAGACGGACCGAAGCGTAGAACTTCAAAGCGTTACCACCGGTGGTGGTTTCCGGGCTGCCAAACATCACGCCGATCTTCATACGGATCTGGTTGATGAAGATCACCAGGCAGTTGGCGTTCTTGATGTTACCGGTGATTTTACGCAGCGCCTGGGACATCAGGCGGGCTTGCAGGCCTACGTGCATGTCACCCATTTCGCCTTCGATCTCAGCCTTGGGTACCAGGGCTGCCACGGAGTCGACCACGATCACGTCGATGGCGTTGGAACGCACCAGCATGTCGGTGATTTCCAGGGCTTGCTCACCGGTGTCCGGTTGAGATACCAGCAGGTCGTCAACGTTGACGCCCAGCTTGCCAGCGTATTCAGGGTCCAGGGCGTGCTCGGCGTCGACGAACGCACAGGTGGCGCCCATTTTTTGCGCCTGGGCGATCACCGACAGGGTCAGGGTGGTTTTACCGGAAGATTCAGGACCGTAGATTTCAACGATACGGCCTTTTGGCAGGCCGCCAATGCCGAGCGCGATGTCCAGACCCAGAGAGCCAGTGGAAATAGCCGGGATCGCCTGACGGTCGTGATCGCCCATACGCATTACGGCACCCTTGCCGAATTGACGTTCGATCTGACCCAGGGCCGCAGCCAAGGCTTTCTTCTTGTTGTCGTCCATTAAAGTCCTCACGTAATCAATAAGGCCTGACGGCCAACACCTGTATAAGTAGACAGTATTGTTCCACAAAGATCCGAAATCGCCTACCCCTGATTTTCTATTTCTACTGCAGCTCGTCGCAACAAGCCCTCTAGGGCGGCCTTTACCGTTTGTCGGCGGACCTCGTCGCGGTTGCCGGAGAAGTGCTGGAGCTCGGCCGTCACCTCCTCGCCCACACCAAAGGCCAGCCAAACAGTGCCCACCGGCTTGTCCGGCGAGCCCCCATCCGGGCCGGCCACGCCGCTGACTGCCACGGCAAACCTGGACAGGCTTTTCTCCTGGGCGCCACGGACCATCGCCTCCACCACTTCCTGGCTGACGGCCCCGACCTTCGGAAACAACGTTTCTGGCACATTCAATTGCCGGGTCTTCTGCCGGTTGGAATAGGTGACATAACCCGCCTCGAACCAGGCCGAGCTTCCCGGGATCCGCGTGATGGCTTCGGCGATGCCGCCGCCGGTGCAGGACTCGGCCGTGGTGACATGGGCATTGAGCACCTGGAGGCGGCGCCCCAATTCGGCAGCCAGTTGAGTGATTTCCTTCACGGTCGTCTCCAGAAATAGGCGGGGGATTTGCCTACCCTACAGGAGCGAATCGGACAAGCAAGCGACAGACCGGATCAAGATGCTAACGGGCGACGGCACGCACATAAGCCTGGCAGGCACGCAGGGCAATCACGGCATTATCCCCGTCATCGGTGATGCCGATAATTCGTTGAGCATGCGCCGGGTCAAGTCGGGCTCGTGCGCCTGCATGAACCACGCCGCCGGCGCTGGAGGGGGCTGGCACCGAGCCGCCGCTGGAGGCGTCGAGAAGGACTGACAACCGCACATCAGCAGTGGCCAGACGGTCGCGCAGAGCAGCTTGTTGACGCTGGGCATCGCTCAACTCCCGTGCATGTTGTTGGTCGCTGGCGCTGAGTTGTTGCTCCAGAGCCAGCCGTTTTTGGTGCTCGGCCTGTTGTAGGTGCAACGCAGCCTGCGCCTGTACCGCCGACAAACCCTCGATCTGCGCCCCATACCGCCAAGCCTGCACCTGCCAGGTCAGCGCCACCGAGAGGCCAATACCGATCAGTTGCCAGGCGCCTAGGCAACGCATAACACCGCCTTCGCCCGCGCCCACAGCTGCAAACGGTCTTCCAGGCCATTGAGCCCGCCATTGATACGCCGGGTAATGGTGGTGAACTGGTCCTTGTCGGCCAGATCGTTGAGGCCGTTGCTCTGCCAGAACCAAGCCGCGGACTCGCAAGCCCATTGGGTTTGCTCCAACAACTGCGGTTGCTGCAACAGTCGCTCATCGCCGAACAACGCCCGACTGCACGCCAGGTAATTACGCCGCCCGGTAACCTGGATCAGCCCCCTGCCCCGGTACACCTGACCGTCGCCGTCCGCCTCGGGCGTATTGCCCAGGCGTACGGCCATTGCGCCGGTATCGTATCGGCTCAGGTATTGATCGCTGCCCAATTCACGCACATAACGCAATTGGCCGGACTCATGGGCGACTTGCGCGAGGAAGGCCGCACTACGCCGGGCGGTGTTGATGTCGTAGTGAGCAAGCGCCGCATTCAACGCAGCCAAAAAAATGCCCGCTCTCAGGCGGGCTTCAGGCATGATTTGAATCAATTGAGGCCGTGTTATCACCATCGGTTTCACCTTGAAAACGCGCTATATCGACAACCCACCGGCTGTGATCGTACTGCGATAGCCCGTCGCCGGGTCCCCCACATTGACCACCTTGGTGATCGACCATCGCCCCTGCATATAAGAAGGCCAGGACTCGTCCAGGGACAACAGCCCTTCGGCGGCAAGCAACGGGTTGCCAGGACAATCAATATTCAACTCCAGCCCCTCACGCCCGACACGGCGCAACTCGCCTTCGGCCACGGCCCGGGCTTCCGCCTCGTTCTGGCATCGCTGGCGCAAGGTCTTGAACGGTGCTACCCCGATCTGGACGACGTGCTGCTTGCCTGCGGCGCTATCCCACCAGGTGACACGGCTGCCCATGTACTTCGAGCGCGTTTTTTCATTGAGCGTGGCGGTGATAAAGGACTGGTCGCCAGGGCGGTTGTCCTGGGTCACGGATAACGTCACCTGCGGCAGTTGCTGCAGGGAAATCGATTTGACCTGCCCGGCCTCTGCCAGCACATACAGCTCGTTGAACGGCTTGGTGACCGCACTGTAGCGCCTGGCCAGCCGGGTGATGAAGGCCATGTCGCTTTCATTGGACTGGTCGATATGCGCAATCGCGATCCCCTCCAGTGACGCGGCCACCCGTGGTGAAAAACCGTGCTTCACAACCAGCTGGCGGAACAGCGCCCCCAGGGTGGTTGGCCCATAACTGGCGGACCGCCGTTGGCGGTAGCCGCTTGGATCCTCCAGGCTGAACGGCGCCGCCGTGGCAACGATCATCAGGCGCATGGGAAACAGCACGGGGGTACGCTGGGTGATGACGAACTGCCCCTTCTCCACCAGCCCCGATTCCTTGTAACCGACGCGCAGACCGATCTTGCCACTCATGCTCGGCAGGCCGTCGAGCCCTTCGATATTGAGCGTCAACTCCAACCGATCAGACTCCATACCCGTGGCGTCGGTGTGTTTCCATTGCATGATGCGTTGATTGAGCAAGGTCGCGTTAGCGCCGTAGAACTCAATGATTGGTGTAAATCCCTGTGCCATGCAGCCTCCTCAATCCCACGCCAACACGGGGCGCGCCACTGTCGGGCGGGTGTCCAGTTCCGGCACGATCACCCACACACCGGCCGGCAGCACCGGGCCATATTCGGCAAGTCCGGGGTTCAGCCGCCAGAGGCTTTCTTCTGCCATGTCATCGCAACGGCCCAGCTCGCGATAGAGCAACAGGTTGACCGAGTCACCGGCAATACTTCGCACTCTACGCATTGGTGAATTCCTCCAACTCCAGGGTCCAGCCGATGACCATGGCGGTGCCGTCATCGATGATGCAGCTCTGCTTTTCGGCCACCGTATTGATCCGCCACAGGCCCCAGTTGCGGCCGATACCATCCATTAGCGGCAACGGGGTACGCAGGTTCTGCAAGGCACGCAGCTCATCAAGCCGCTGCATGCCCTCGGCGTACATGGCCGTGCCACCGAAGGTGAGCTTTTCCAGCTTCTGCCCGCTCTGCCGTGACTGAGGCTTGCTGGCAATCATCGCCAGGTCACTCCAACCGCCATCGTTGTTACGGGTCAGGGTGGAATACGCAAAGCTGCGGGACAAACCGAAAATAAAGTCGCCCAATACCATCTGCTGCTGCATCAATCACCTCCTGGATCGGCCAGTGCCGCGTTGCGCCGGATCCCTAGCGTGTCTGTGACCATCGGCATGCATTGCAATTGCAGGGCCTGGATCACCTGGTTGACCACCTGTTGGGCATCGGCGGGGTTCACCCCGGTGATCTGGATGCTCGGCGCAATCGACACCTGTACGTTATCGGTTCGGGCACTGTTGAGTTCCTTGCTCATCGCATCGGGCGACGTCAGGCGATCATTGGCGCCAAAGAGCTTGTCACCGAGCCAGCTACCGACTTCGCTGCCCAGCAGCCCGCCGATTGCACCTCCGACCGCGGTGCCCACGCCCGGCAACACCAGGGTGCCGATAGCCGCACCGGCGGAGGCACCCGCCCAGGCACCGCCAGCAGTACTGAGGCCCACGCCGATGGCATCGGGGTCGCCGGTGCGTACACCTTGGATGACGGTGAGGGCGGCTTCGGCGGTTCTGATTGGCGTAAATCGCCGAGCGCCAAGGGATTCAACGCTGGGCAGAAGACTGGGCGACGGGGCCGGGTTTCTTACTGCGGCAAAGGACTGAAAACCCTGGGTGGGCGCTCCCGGCCTTGCCAGCGCGGGTATCGCGCTCCAGGCCTTGCCGAGTTTTTCGAAGAGGCTATCGAGCAACGTGCCCCGCCCTGCGATTTTTTTGCGTCCTTTGATCGCCTTCCCAGCCGAATCGATAGCACGATCCAGTAGTTTATCCAGCACCTTGTCCTTGATCGCGTCCCACAACGTTCCCACACCTGCCCCAACCACACCCCCAACGCTCGCCCAAAAGCCGGTGGGTTGCTCCTCGCTCTTGTCCTCATTTTTCAACGCACCCGGCGCGATATCAGCCTCCCTGGGCGCTAACGAATTGCCGTTGATGAACAACGTGCTGGTCAAGGTTTCTACGCTTTCGCGCAAGCGCACCTGTTCGAGTGTCAGGCTGTCCAGGCTCAGGCTTGCACTGGCCAAGGCCAGGTTGAATCCCGTCAGCTGCCATTGCCCGGCATCGAACAGCGCCGGCGCACTCAAGCGCTGAAGTACCGTGGATGCGCCCGTCAAGACGCTGCCATCAGGAACCTCTGCGATAGAGGCTTGCGAATCGTTTGTCTGCATACCGCTCTACTCCTGTTTTACGCCAAGGCGAGTGATCGCAATGTCGTAGCGGCGCAATGCTTTTGCGGTGTCCCACGCCAGGATCTCCGCTTCAGTCACCGAATAAACCAGCGGCACTACATCGAGGATTACGTCGATGTCGCGTTGCGAAAGAAGGCCGCTGGTTGATTTAAAAAATCGTCAATGCGCGCCTGCAATTCGGTCCAGTCGGGCACGGTCAGGCCGGCAAGGTCGGGGATCATCAGGCCGGCGCAATGGGCGGTGATGAATTCGGCGCGCTCCTTGGCAGTGGCGAGTTTTTTCATCACTTTGGTGGCGCGTAGGGCGGGCATTTCCAGGGAGAGGGTGGTGAGGGTGCGACCGGCGGTATCGAACGGCAGTAGCAGTTGAACGGGTTGCTCGTGGCTCGATGGCGCTAGCTCGCCGAGGAAGAACGACGTAGGGCGCGTCGACATTTCATGCACGTATTGCGCAATGGTGACGTAGTCCGGGCGCATGAGTTGATCGAGCTCTTTTTCCGACAGGCCGGTGGCAAGTTTCGCCAGTTCGAAGAACTGGTCGTCCTCGTCGTCACCGGCCTGGGCCAGCGCAGCTTTTTGCGCGGCGTAGTACAGCGGCTTGAGTTGCACCTGCTCGATCGTCGCCCCAGTGTCAGCGGTAATCGTCGAGAGCAGGCGGTGCAGCGGTGGCATCCAGGCCATGGTGCAATTCCTTTTGCAGGTAAAGGGGCGAGCGGGCCCGCCCCAGGGAATCAAGGCATCAGTACGGCGCGGCGTGCATCGCCAAGGATGTCGACGCCGTTGAGCACGAACTTCTGGGTACGTACGTCGATGTCGATCACCGTGATGCCGTTTTCCAGGCGGTTGTAAGTACGGCAGGCCAGTTCCAGCGTGGTGGTGGCTTTATCGCCCATCTTCAGCTTGGCCTCCTCCAGGGATTTGAGCTTGCCGCCGACGGTGTGGTACGTGAAGTACGTCTTGCCTTCCTGGTCCTGGCCCGCCTCACGCACGTTCAGCAGGATGTCATCCCCCAGGCGTACGCCCAGGGCCAGCATGATTTCCGGCCCGGCACCTTGCAGGATCAACTTGGCGCCCAGCACCTTGCCGCTCTTGGCCATTTCTTCGGCAATGAATCGCCCGCCGGACATGGCTTCCATGTCGAACTCGATCTTCGGCGGGGTGAACTCCTCCACCGTCGCGGACAACGGCAGGCCTTGCAGGGTGGCCGCAATGGCCTGTCTGACTCGGTTGGTAAACATTAGAGAACGTCCTCCAGGAACTGCTCGATGATTTCATCGCGGGCATTGAGTTGATAAATCATGTGTTCGTTTGGCGCGTAGCGGCCGTAGTCAATAACGATGTACCAGGTGCCGTTCTTGTACTTCTCGACACTGTTCAACTCCGGGTGCAAGTACACGCTGGCGCCGGGGATGGTTTCGTCAGCCACCAGAGTTTGCAGCCAGTCGTTGATGCGCTTGACCTCCTGGTCCATGAACGACTTGGTGAGGTTCTTGGCCATGGCCTTCTGACCGGCCTTCACCAGCTTGCGGCTGATGGCGTCTTCCAGGCCGACGTAGCTGATGAACTTACCGGTGATGGAGCGGTTACCCAGCAACGAGAAACCGCCGAGGATGGTGCGGGCGTAATAGCTCACGCCGTAACGGTTGAGCAGGTCGCCTTCGGTGGAGGTGTCGAGGATGTTGTACTCGACCACGCGGGAAACGTCCTCGGCGAACGTCACCTGATTACCCGGACTTTCCCATTGCTTGACCTTGGCCAACGCTGCGATGGCCAGGGAGGATGGCGACAGGAACACATTCTTCTTGGCCGCCTTGGAGTACACCGACGGCATGTTGTGGACCAGCAGGCAGCGGTCGAACCCCAGGTCAGCACCGCCCAGTTCGCCGCTGTAGGTCACCTGGTCTGCGACGCTTGCGTCTTTGCCATCGAGCACCACACGGGCCTTGATGCGCTTGCCGAACGAGGCGAACTCACCCGCCACCGCCTTGACGCCGGTGAAGCCTGGAGCACCGATGATAGTCAGGTCTTCCGGCACGCTGGCCAGCGCGGCCAGGCCCAGTTTGCGACCGGTGATGGGTTCGCCGCCGCCGATCACATTGTTTTGCGTATCAGCCGGTGTGGCGCCCTCCTCCACGATCACCACGTAAACTGGCACCTTCACCACCTTGAGGATCTGGTACACCGCGTGGAACAACGTCCCGGTTTCCGCGCCGGTAGGGTCCAACAGCGCCTGGGTGGTGAAACTGTTGATGCGAAACGGCGCGTTTTTGGGGATCGATGCATGGGCGTTCGGCGCAGTGCCGACCAGCCCGATCACGTTATCGCCCAGGCCACCCATGGCCTCGGGGGATTCGGTGGCATTGACGGTGATGCCGTTGTGCTCGAAGTTCAAAACCTCAGCCATGGTTAGTCAGCCTTCTTAGTGGTGGCCTTTTTGGCCGGGGTGGCGTTGAGGACGCTGGTCAATTCCAGGCGTCCGGCGGTGCGCAGGGCAGATGCTTCGACGTCCAACAGGTCCAGTTCCTGGCCGACGACGGACCAGTGGCCGGCGTGGGTGGGGAAAGGGATTAGGACGGTGTAGGTTTGGCGGTTTGCCATAGGTGGATCTCCAGGCGAAAAAAAACCGCAGGGCGCGGTTTCAAGTGAGGCTGGCGAGACAAAACAAGCGCTGCGGTTCAACGACGTCCGTTCGTCTGCGAAGAATTTCTATAAGTACATTTCATCCTATTGCGCGGTTTTAAAACCCCAACGCCCACCAGTGGTAACCGCTAGTTCCCATGCCAGTACCGTAGCCGTTCAATCGAAACTGAGCGCTACTGACCTTTTGCACCCCCACACCTACGAAGGTGCTCGCGCCAGACTGCGCGCCATCGCCCGTCGCTGAAATGTTCAGGCACTGG
>NZ_QUZU01000037.1 GCF_004682055.1 Pseudomonas kairouanensis
GCGGTGTGTCAGTCAATGCATGTATTGCTGATCCACCGCATTCGCGAGCAAGCCCGCTCCCACATTGGTTCTGCGTCAATGCAGACTTCAATGTTCCATTGGCTCAAATCAAAAAATAATCCCGGCCTTCGACCTGGCCCCGGCGCAGCGGGTTCCGCGTGCAATACGGCGCGTAGCCAGCGTCGACGAAGCGGTACATCAAGTGCTCATCGCGCCCGCTGGGGATGCCCAGGCGGGTGGTCTGGATGATCTGGCTTGGGGTCTGCCCTACGTCTTGCACGAACAGTTGCTCCTGGTCGAAACGCTTGGCATCCCACATCGGCACCTTCAAGCCCAGGGCCTTGCACAACAATGTCTGGCCCGCACAGAGCTTTTGCGACGCGCGAGGGTGGCCGTTGGCATCCGGGTTGTTCACTAGCATTTGCGCCAGGCTCGCCGGGCCGGACAATTCGTCCACCCACGGGTAAGCCGATTTGATCAACACGGCATTGCCTGGCCCTTGTGCGCTGAAGTTCAGCGAATCACCGCCACGGGCGTAGTACATGTAGATGTGACCCCCGTCTAGAAACAAAGCCTTACGCTTTTCTGTGTAGCCGAGTGAGGCGTGGCTGCCTTTTTCGGCCACGTAATAGGCTTCGGTTTCAATAATTCGCGCCGAAAGCCAGATTTCACCGACGCGATGACGTATGACTTTTCCGAGCAAATCTTGCGCAAGGATTTGCGCATCCCGGTCGAAGAAGCCGTCGGGCAGGGCGCTGGCGGGGTGTTTGGGCGCTGGGCTGGGCATGGCGGTCAGGGGGTAATACGGCTAAATGTGACGGAATAGTAACAACTCCCCGCTTAATTACCGCTGAACGGCAGGTTTTTACAGTTCATTTCGACCATCCGCCCCTCACCGCTGTCAGTCAGGCGGCGTCACAGCTATAATCTGCCGCTTTCCTCCCTGCCAAGACTCCCTGACCATGACTGAGTCCGTTCTTGACTACATGACCCGCCTGGGTCGCGCTGCCCGTCAGGCCTCGCGGTTGATCGCCCGTGCGAGCACTGCGCAGAAGAATCGCGCCCTGCTGGCGGCCGCCGATGCTCTGGATGCCTCGCGCTCCGAGCTCACCGCTGCCAACGAGCTGGACCTGGCCAACGGCCGCGCCAATGGCCTGGAGCCAGCCCTGCTGGACCGCCTGGCGCTGACCCCGGCCCGTATCGACGACATGATCGAAGGCCTGCGTCAGGTGGCCAAGCTGCCTGACCCCATCGGTGAAATCCGCGATATGCGCTACCTGCCGTCCGGCATCCAGGTGGGCAAGATGCGCGTGCCCCTGGGCGTGATCGGCATCATCTATGAGTCGCGCCCGAACGTGACCATCGACGCCGCGAGCCTGTGCCTCAAGTCGGGCAATGCCACCATCCTGCGTGGCGGTTCCGAGGCGATCAATTCCAACCGCGCCATTGCCACCTGCATCCAGCAGGGCCTGGCCGTGGCCGAGCTGCCTGCCGAAGTGGTGCAAGTGGTGGAAACCACCGACCGCGCCGCGGTTGGCGCGTTGATCACCATGCCGGAATTCGTCGATGTGATCGTGCCTCGCGGTGGCAAGAGCCTGATCGAACGCGTCAGCCGTGATGCCAAGGTGCCGGTCATCAAGCACCTGGACGGCGTATGCCATGTCTACATCGACATCGCGGCCGATATCGACAAGGCCATCCGCATTGCCGACAACGCCAAGACCCATCGCTACGCCCCATGCAACACCATGGAAACCCTGCTGGTGCACGCTGGCATCGCCGAGCGCGTGCTGCCGCCGCTGGCTGCCATCTATCGCGACAAGGGCGTGGAGTTGCGCGGTTGCGTGCGCACCCGTGCACTGCTGGGCGCGGACGTGATCGAAGCTACCGAGCTGGATTGGTACACCGAATACACGGCGCCGATCCTGTCGATCAAGCTCGTCGATGACCTGGATGAGGCCATCGAGCACATCAACACCTACGGTTCCAAGCACACCGACGCCATTGTTTCCGAGCATTTCAGCGATGCGCGGCGCTTCCTCAACGAAGTGGACTCCGCTTCGGTGATGATCAACGCCTCGACGCGCTTTGCCGACGGCTTCGAATACGGCCTGGGCGCAGAGATCGGTATCTCCACCGACAAGCTCCACGCACGCGGCCCGGTTGGCCTGGAAGGCCTGACCAGCGAGAAGTACGTGGTGTTCGGCGATGGTCATGTGCGCACTTGATGGCTAAACGCATCGGGCTGCTCGGCGGCACCTTCGACCCCGTGCACATCGGCCATTTGCGCAGTGCCCTGGAAGTCGCGGATGCCCTCGCGCTGGATGAGTTGCGCCTGACCCCCAATTTCCGGCCGCCGCACCGCGATACACCGCAGGTGTCACCGCAGCAGCGCCTGGAAATGGTGCGCCTTGCCGTCGAAGGCATAGCGCCGCTGGTGGTGGACGACCGCGAGCTCAAGCGCGATAAACCGTCCTACACTGTTGACACCCTGGAGCTGATGCGCGCCGAGTTGGCCGCCGATGACCAGTTGTTTCTGCTTTTGGGCTGGGACGCATTTTGCGGCCTGCCCTCTTGGCATCGCTGGGAGGAACTCCTCCAGCATTGCCACATCCTGGTTTTGCAACGCCCGGATGCCGACAGCGAACCGCCGGATGCCTTGCGCAACCTGCTGGCCGCGCGGTCGGTAAGTGACCCCTTGGCCCTGACCGGACCAAGCGGGAATATTGCATTCGTCTGGCAGACCCCGCTTGCGGTGTCCGCCACCCAGATCCGTCAACTGCTGGCCAGCGGTAAGTCGGTACGTTTCCTGGTGCCTGACGCGGTCCTGGCCTACATCGATGCGCACGGGCTTTACCGTGCGTCGAACTGAAAAGGCGCGCTTGAACGTACGCACAGTCGTGCAGCGAGCGCCCGAACATACGAGCAAAACGAGTTTTATATGACGAACAAAGACGTAAGCAAAGTTAAGCGCAAAGGCACCTTCAAAAGCGCCCCGCTGCCAGTCGAAGCCCACACCGGCCCTGAGCTGGCTGGCGAAGAGCTGGTGAAAGTCGCCGTGGCGGCCCTGGAAGACGTAAAAGCCCAGGACATCCAGGTGCTGGACGTGCGCGACAAGCAAAGCATCACCGATTACATGATCATCGCCACCGGTACCTCCAACCGCCAGATCGGCGCGATGCTGGACAAGGTCCGCGAAGCCGTCAAAGCCCAAGGCGTCAAGCCACTGGGTGAAGAAGGCAAGGGCGACAGCGACTGGGTGCTGCTGGACATGGACGACGTGATCGTTCACATGATGACCTCCAACGCCCGTCAGTTCTACGACCTGGAGCGTCTGTGGAAAGGCGCCGAGCAGAGCCGTGCCGCCGATGGCAAGCACCACAGCCCGGAAGTGGGCCACGCGCACTTCGACAAGCTGAACAAAGACCAGGAATAAGGAACGGCTGTGCGCCTGCGCCTGATTGCTGTCGGTTCACGCATGCCCAAGTGGGTGGAAGAAGGCTGGCACGAGTATGCCAAGCGTCTGCCCGCTGAGCTGTCGCTGGAACTGGTAGAGATACCGCTCAACACCCGAGGCAAGAATGCCGATGTGGCCCGCTTTATCCGTCAGGAAGGCGAAGCCATGTTGGCCAAGGTCGGCCCCAACGAGCGCATCGTCACCCTTGAAGTGCACGGCAAGCCCTGGAGCACCGAGCAATTGGCGGTGGAACTGGACCGCTGGCGCCTGGACTCGCGCACCGTCAACTTCATGGTCGGCGGCCCCGAAGGGCTGGCGCCGGAAGTGTGCGCGCGGGCGGACCAGCGCTGGTCGCTGTCGGCGCTCACGCTGCCGCACCCGTTGGTAAGGATCCTGATCGGTGAACAGCTGTATCGCGCCTGGACAGTTCTGTCCGGGCACCCTTACCACAAATAGTCTGCGCCCCTCCCGATGACCCAGCCGATCCGTATCAAGGACCACGAGAAAGACGCACGTCTGGTACGCGCGCGTGTAGTCTTTGGCGCGTTTTTGGTAGTGGGATTGATCGGTGTGTTGATTGCGCGCCTGTATTTCCTACAGGTGATCCAGTACGACTACCACTCCACGCTGTCGGAAAACAACCGGGTGCATGTGCAGCCGATTCCGCCGACCCGTGGGCTGATCTTCGACCGCAATGGCGTAGTGGTTGCGGACAACCGACCCAGCTTCAGCCTGAGCATGACCCGCGAACGTTCCGGCGACTGGCAGCAGATCCTCGACGTGATCGTCGAGGTGCTGCAGCTGACGCCGGAAGACCGGGTGATCTTCGAAAAGCGTATGAAGCAGGGGCGCCGGCCATTCGAGCCGGTGCCGATCCTGTTTGAGCTGACCGAAGAGCAGATCGCCCGGATCGCGGTGAACCAGTTCCGTCTGCCGGGTGTGGAAGTGGTGGCGCAATTGGTGCGGCACTACCCGCAAGGGCCGCACTTTGCTCACTCTGTCGGCTACATGGGGCGGATCAACGAGAAAGAGCTCAAAAGCCTCGATCCCGTGAACTACAGCGGCACCCACCATATCGGCAAGACCGGCATCGAGCGTTTCTACGAACCCGAGCTGCACGGTCAGGTGGGTTATGAAGAAGTCGAGACCAACGCCCGTGGCCGCGTGCTGCGGGTGCTCAAGCGCACCGACCCGGTGCCGGGCAAAGACATCGTGCTGAGCCTGGACATCAAGCTGCAGGAAGCGGCAGAGATGGCCCTGGGCGGGCGGCGTGGCGCAGTGGTGGCCCTGGACCCGAAGACCGGCGAAGTACTGGCGATGGTCAGTCAGCCGAGCTTCGATCCCAACCTGTTCGTGACGGGCATCAGCTTCAAGGCCTATGCCGAGTTGCGCGATTCCATCGACCGGCCACTGTTCAACCGCGTACTGCGCGGCCTGTACCCGCCGGGCTCGACCATCAAGCCGGCGGTGGCGATTGCCGGCTTGGACGCGGGCGTGGTCACGGCCTCCAGCCGGGTGTACGACCCTGGCTACTACATGCTGCCCAACTACGATCACAAATACCGTAACTGGAACCGCACCGGTGACGGTTATGTCGATTTGGACACCGCGATCATGCGCTCCAACGACACCTATTTTTACGACCTGGCCCACAAGCTGGGCATCGACCGTTTGTCTGCCTACATGGGCAAGTTCGGCCTGGGTCAGAAAGTCTCCCTGGATATGTTCGAAGAGTCCCCTGGCCTGATGCCATCGCGGGAATGGAAGCGCGCGACCCGTCGCCAGGCGTGGTTCCCGGGCGAGACGTTGATCCTCGGTATCGGCCAGGGCTATATGCAAGCCACACCGTTGCAACTGGCCCAGGCCACGGCGCTGGTGGCTAACAAAGGCATCTGGAACCGTCCGCACCTGGCCAGGACCATCGAGGGCGAAAAACCGGTGGACGACAACCCGATCCCGGACATTGTGCTGCGTGATGCGTCGGACTGGACCAAGGTCAACCACGGCATGCAGCAGGTGATGCACGGCGCCCGTGGCACCGCGCGCAAGGCGGCGGTCGGCGCCCAATACCGTATTGCCGGCAAGAGCGGCACCGCCCAGGTAGTGGCGATCAAGCAGGGCGAGAAATACGACCGCACCAAGGTTCAGGAGCGCCACCGTGACCACGCCCTGTTTGTTGGCTTCGCCCCGGCGGATGACCCGAAAATCGTGGTGGCGGTAATGGTCGAGAACGGTGAATCCGGCTCCGGCGTTGCCGCCCCCGTGGTGCGCCAAGTGATGGACGCCTGGCTGTTGGCCGACGACGGCAGGCTCAAGCCCGAATATGGCGGCCCCCCTTCAAGCACCGAGGTTACGGCCAGTGAAGAGTAATTTTGACCGCATCCTCTCCAGCGAGGATGTGATGCGTCGCCGTGCGACGTTGCTGCAGCGCATGCACATCGATGGCCCGCTGCTGATCCTGTTGCTGACCCTGGCGGCCGGCAGCCTGTTCGTCCTGTATTCCGCCAGCGGCAAGAACTGGGACCTGCTGATCAAGCAAGCCTCGTCATTCGGCCTGGGCCTGCTTTCGATGGTGGTGATCGCCCAGCTGGAGCCACGTTTCATGGCCCGTTGGGTACCGTTGGGCTACGTGGCCGGTGTGTTGCTGCTGGTGGTGGTGGACGTGATGGGCCACAACGCTATGGGCGCGACCCGCTGGATCAACATTCCAGGGGTGATTCGCTTCCAGCCGTCGGAATTCATGAAGATTCTGATGCCAGCGACCATCGCCTGGTATTTGTCCAAGCGCACCTTGCCGCCGCAGCTCAAGCATGTGGGCATCAGCCTGATCCTGATCGGCATACCGTTTATCCTCATCGTGCGCCAGCCGGACCTTGGCACCTCGTTGCTGATCCTGGCCGGCGGTGCGTTCGTGCTGTTCATGGGCGGCTTGCGCTGGCGCTGGATCCTCAGCGTGCTGGCCGCTGCCGTGCCCGTGGCCATCGCGATGTGGTTCTTCTTTATGCACGACTACCAGAAGCAGCGGATCCTCACGTTCCTCGATCCGGAGAGCGACCCCCTGGGCACCGGCTGGAACATCATCCAGTCCAAGGCGGCCATCGGCTCCGGCGGCGTATTCGGCAAAGGCTGGTTGCTGGGCACCCAGTCGCACCTGGACTTCCTGCCCGAGAGCCACACTGACTTCATCATTGCGGTGATGGGCGAAGAGTTCGGCCTGGTGGGCATTTGCGCGCTACTGCTGATCTACCTGCTGTTGATTGGTCGCGGCCTGGTGATCACTGCCCAGGCGCAGACGCTGTTCGGCAAACTGCTGGCCGGCGCCTTGACCATGACCTTTTTTGTTTACGTTTTCGTCAACATCGGTATGGTCAGTGGCCTGCTGCCGGTGGTGGGGGTGCCGTTGCCATTCATTAGCTACGGCGGAACTTCGCTGGTGACATTGCTGTCAGCGTTTGGGGTTTTGATGTCGATTCATACGCATCGCAAATGGATCGCACAGGTTTGAATAAGGTGAAGATGTCAATGCAAGTAATGCGCGGCTGGGCGACTCGGCATGCGTCCTGGATGGGCCTGATTGGCCTGCTGGGTGCAACGCAAGAGGCGCAGGCCGGTGACTACGATGGTTCACCCCAGGTCGCCGAATTTGTCGGTGAAATGACCCGCGACTACGGTTTTGCCGGTGAGCAACTGATGGGCGTGTTCCGCGAGGCGCAGAAGAAGCAGGCGATCCTCGATGCCATCTCCCGCCCGGCCGAGCGCGTTAAACAGTGGAAGGAATATCGCCCGATGTTCCTCACCGACGCCCGCGTGGCCCGTGGTGTGGATTTCTGGCGCCAACATGAGGCCGTGCTGGCCCGTGCCGAGCAGGAATACGGCGTGCCGGCCCAGGTGATCGTGGCCATCATCGGCATTGAAACCTTCTACGGCCGTAATACCGGCAGCTACCGGGTGATCGACGCACTGTCGACCCTGGGCTTCGACTACCCGCCACGGGCCGATTTCTTCCGCAAGGAGCTGCGCGAATTCCTGCTGCTGGCCCGTGAAGAGCAGGTTGACCCGCTGACCCTCAAGGGTTCCTACGCGGGCGCGATGGGCTTGCCGCAGTTCATGCCGAGCAGCTTTCGCGCCTATGCGGTGGACTTTGACGGCGACGGCCACATCAATATCTGGAGCAACCCGGACGATGCCATCGGCAGCGTGGCCAGCTACTTCAAGCGTCACGGCTGGGTAGAGGGTGAACCGGTGGTGATCCGCGCCGATGTCACCGGCGAACGTGCCGATGAAGGCCTGACCCAGGGCATAGAGCCAGCCAAGACGGTCGGGGAGTTGCGGGCGCTGGGCTGGTCGAGTCAGAATGCGCTGCCGGATGACATGCCGGTGACAGCGTTCCGTCTCGAAGGCGAAAACGGCCCCGAATACTGGATGGGCCTGAAGAATTTCTACGCAATCACGCGTTATAACCGCAGTGTGATGTACGCCATGGCCGTGCATCAGCTGTCAGATATGCTGGTCCAAGCACGGGGCAACAAGTAATGCGGGTATCGCCGATCAAACAACCGCTCAAGCTGGTGGCGTTCGCCGCGTTGTCCCTGCTGATCGTCAGTTGCTCCACCAGCCGCGCTCCGACGCAGAAGGGCGGTACTGCCGTGCGTTCCCAGCCGGGTCTGGATATCAACCGCGCGCACAAAGACGGCGCGCCGTGGTGGGATGTGGACGTTTCCAAGATCCCGGATGCCACCCCAACCCTGCACACCGGCCCGTACAAGGCCAACCCGTATACGGTGCTGGGCAAGAATTACTTCCCGCTGCAAGAATCCAAGACCTACGTGCAATCGGGCACGGCGTCCTGGTACGGCACCAAGTTCCACGGCCAGAACACCGCCAACGGCGAAGTGTATGACCTGTACGGCATGAGCGCGGCCCACAAGACCCTGCCGCTGCCCAGTTATGTGCGCGTGACGAACCTGGACAACAACCGCACGGTGATCCTGCGGGTCAACGACCGTGGGCCGTTCTATTCTGACCGCATCATCGACTTGTCCTACGCTGCGGCGAAAAAACTCGGTTATGCCGAAATCGGCACGGCGCGGGTCAAGGTCGAAGGCATCGACCCGGCGCAGTACTGGGCTCAGCGCGGCAAGCCCGCACCCTTGATGCTCAACGAGCCACAAACCCAGCAACCGCAAGTCACGGCGTCGACCGGCAAGATCGAGCAGTGGACGCCGCCTCCTGCGCAGCACGCACCGGATACGGTGGTGGTGCCCCACGCAGCGCCTGGCGCCTCCATGGCCGGTGGTCAATACCTGCAGGTCGGCGCTTTCGCCAACCCGGATGCGGCAGAACTGTTAAGGTCCAAGCTCAGCGGCATGGTCAACGCGCCGGTTTTCATCAGTTCCATCGTGCGTAACCAGCAGACCCTGCACCGCGTGCGCATGGGGCCGATTGGCTCGCCAAGCGAAGTCGCACAAGTGCAGAACAGCGTGCGCCTGGCAAACCTGGGGCAACCCAGTGTCGTCACCGCCGAATAACAAAAGATTGAAGGTTCGGGCCTGCATGGGCTTGAACCTTGGTTGTTGGCTCGTTGAACAATAAAACCCAGGGGCAAGGGGTGAGCGGGCAACCGAACACGGGGCAGTCTGGAAGCGGGCTGTCTGAATAGTTTTGCCCGCGAGGGCAAGTTTCCATAAGCAATTTCGAGAGACGGATGAACATCACCACCTTAGCCAAACGCACGTGCCTGCTTCTTTCGCTGATCATCACCCCGGCCGCCTGGGCGGTTGAAATGGTGCCGGCTTCCCCGCAACTGGCTGCCAAGGCCTGGGTCCTCATGGACGCCGCCAGCGGCAACGTGCTGGTAGAGAGCAACGGTGACCAGCGCCTGCCACCGGCCAGCCTGACCAAACTGATGACCGCCTACATCGCGACCCTGGAAATCCGTCGCGGCCAGATCGGCGAGAACGACCCGGTTACCGTCAGCGAAAACGCCTGGCGTACCGGCGGCTCGCGCATGTTCATCAAGGTCGGCTCGCAAGTGACCGTGAGTGACCTGCTGCACGGCATCATCATCCAGTCCGGTAACGACGCCAGCGTGGCCCTGTCCGAGCACATCGCCGGCAGCGAAGATGCGTTCGCCGACATGATGAACAAGACAGTGGCTGACCTGGGCATGACCAACAGCCACTTCATGAACCCCACCGGCCTGCCAAACCCTGAGCACTATTCGTCGGCTCACGACATGGCGATCCTGGCCCGCGCGATCATCCGCGTCGACCCGGTGCACTACGCGATCTACTCCCAGAAGGAGTTCTTCTGGAACAACATCAAGCAACCTAACCGCAACCTGCTGCTGTGGCGCGACAAGACCGTTGACGGTCTGAAAACCGGCCACACCGAAGAGGCCGGCTACTGCATGGTGTCGTCCGCTGTACGTGACGGCCAGCGCCTGATTGCCGTGGTATTTGGCACCAACAGCGAGCAGGCCCGTGCGGCCGAGACGCAAAAGCTGCTGACCTACGGTTTCCGCTTCTTCGAAACCCAGACCTTCTACCAGAAGGGCGCCGAACTGGCGACCGCACCGGTCTGGAAGGGCGCGACCTCCCAGGTCAAGGCCGGCCTGGCCGAAGACCTGACCCTGACCATGCCTAAAGGCCAGCTGAAAAAGCTCGCTGCCAGCATGACCATGAACCCGCAATTGGTAGCCCCAATCGCCAAGGGTGACGTGATCGGTAAAGTCGAAGTGAAACTGGACGACAAAGTGGTGCACAGCGCCGACCTGATCGCCCTGGACGCTGTTGACGAAGGTGGTATCTTCCGCCGCGTGTGGGATAGCATCCGTCTATTCTTCTACGGCTTGTTCAACTGACACCCAGCATCTGCAAAGCCCCGCGTTGATCCGACGCGGGGCTTTGTTGTCGCCAAGGCTTACGCTTACGAGGCCGCTACGCCATGACCGATACCGAAGTAAAGGCGCCAAAGATCGAATTCCCAGTGACGGACTATCCCGTCAAAGTGATCAGCGATACCGGCGTGGGCAACAAGGACAAGATCATCGCGATCGTGCGTAAACACGCGACGATCAACGACAACCGTGTGGACGAGCGCTCCAGCACCAACGGTAAGTACACCACGATCCAGTTGCACATCGTTGCGACCGGCCAAGACCAGCTCTACGACATCAACAGCGAACTGCGGGCCACTGGCTTCGTGCACATGGTGTTGTGATGTCACAGGTATTGGGCTTTCGCGAGCTCGGCCAGATGGACTACGAGCCCGTCTGGCACGCCATGCAGCGGTTCACCAACGAGCGCGGCAACTCGGCTCCTGATGAAATCTGGCTGGTGGAACACCCGCCGGTGTTTACCCAGGGCCAGGCCGGCAAGGCCGAGCATCTGTTGGTTCCGGGTGATATTCCGGTGGTGCAGGTCGACCGAGGTGGCCAAGTGACTTACCATGGCCCCGGACAACTTGTCGCATACCTATTGCTGGATGTGCGCAAACTGGGCTTTGGCGTGCGCGACCTGGTGAGCCGTATGGAAGCTTGCCTGATCGAGCTGCTGGGCAGTTACGGCGTGAGCGCCGCGGCCAAGCCCGATGCCCCCGGTGTGTATGTGGATGGCGCGAAAATCGCCTCGCTGGGCTTGCGGATTCGCCACGGTTGTTCGTTTCATGGCCTGGCCTTGAACGTGGACATGGACCTGGCGCCTTTCCGGCGCATCAACCCCTGCGGCTACGCCGGGTTGGCGATGACCCAGTTGAGCGAACATGCAACACCGATTAAATTTGCCGAGGTAAGTGCCCGGCTGCGTGCGCAGCTCGTCAAACACCTCGACTATGCTGAGCAGACGACCCTTACGGGCGGAATCGACTGATTATGACTACTGATGCAGTGCAAACCATGATCCCGACGCTGGACGTTACCGACCGTCCGGCCCCGGCCCCGCGTGCCAAGGTAGAAGCCGGCGTCAAGCTGCGCGGCGCCGAGAAGGTTGCACGCATCCCGGTGAAGATCATTCCGACCACCGAACTGCCGAAGAAACCCGACTGGATCCGCGTGCGCATCCCGGTTTCGCCGGAAGTCGACCGTATCAAGGCCCTGCTGCGCAAGCACAAGCTGCACAGCGTGTGCGAAGAGGCGTCCTGCCCCAACCTGGGCGAGTGCTTCTCCGGCGGCACCGCCACCTTCATGATCATGGGTGACATCTGCACCCGTCGTTGCCCATTCTGCGACGTTGGCCACGGTCGGCCGAAGCCGCTGGACGTCAACGAGCCGGAAAGCCTGGCCATCGCCATCGCCGACCTGCGCCTCAAGTACGTTGTAATCACCTCGGTAGATCGCGACGACCTGCGTGACGGCGGTGCCCAGCACTTTGCCGACTGCATCCGCGAAATCCGCAAGCTGTCGCCGAACGTGATGCTCGAAACCCTGGTCCCGGACTACCGTGGCCGCATGGACGTGGCGCTTGAAATCACTGCCGCCGAGCCGCCGGATGTGTTCAACCACAACCTGGAAACCGTGCCGCGCCTGTACAAGGCCGCGCGTCCGGGTTCGGACTACCAGTGGTCGCTGACCCTGCTGCAGAAATTCAAGCAGATGATGCCGCACATTCCAACCAAGTCCGGCTTGATGCTGGGCCTGGGCGAGACCGACGAAGAAGTGATCGAAGTCATGAAGCGCATGCGCGAACACGACATCGACATGCTGACCTTGGGCCAGTACCTGCAACCGTCCCGCAGTCACTTGCCGGTGCAGCGTTTCGTGCACCCGGACACCTTCGCCTGGTTCGCCGAGGAAGGTTACAAGATGGGCTTCAAGAACGTGGCGTCGGGCCCGCTGGTGCGTTCTTCGTACCACGCTGACGAGCAGGCCAAGCTGGTCAAGGCGAGCCTGGTTTCGTAATACGGATCTGGACAATGCCGCTTATCCAATGTGGGAGCGGGCTTGCTCGCGAAGGCGGTGTTTCAGTCACCTATTTTTTGACTGACACACTGCATTCGCGAGCAAGCCCGCTCCCACATTTGGTTTGGCGCTGTTAGAGGGAATTGTGTATGACCACCGCCGTACCCGCACTACGTGCCGGAGGCACCATTGCCCTGATCGCTCCCGCCGGCCCTGCCGCACTGGACGTCGAAAAAGCCGGGCAATGGATGCGCGCCCGTGGCTACGACCTGCGAATCTTCCCCGGTGTCTATGAGCGAGACGGCTACCTCGCCGGTAGCGATAAAACCCGTCTCCACGACCTCCACACCGCCTTCGCCAACCCCGAAATCGACGCCATTTTCTGCTTGCGCGGTGGCTACGGCACCCCACGCCTGCTCGATAGCCTTGATTTCGACCTGCTACGGGCCAACCCCAAGCCTTTGGTGGGTTACAGCGATATCACCGCCCTGCACCTGGCCATCAGACGCTACGCGGGTTTCGTGACCTTTCACGGCCCCATGCTCAATGCAGACCTGCTGGGCGATAAGCAACAGCCAACCGAGTCCTCACTGCTGAGCATGCTCCGTGGCCAGCTGGGCGCCGGTAGCGAGCTGGCTCACCCGGTGGCCTATCCGTTGACCACCATCGCGCCTGGCATTGCCTGTGGGCGCTTGTTGGGTGGCAACCTGTCGATGATCGCTGCAGTCATGGGGACGCCCTTCGAGATAGACGCCGAGGGCATCATCCTGCTGATCGAAGACGTCAACGAGCCGATCTACCGCATCGACCGTCTGCTGACGCACCTGCGACTGGCGGGCAAGCTGGCGCAAGTGGCCGGTGTGTTGGTGGGGGATGTGGCGGGGGTGGATAACGTCGCGCTGGAGCGTCTGTTGAAGCAGACCTTTGAGCCGTTGTGCATTCCGGTGTTGGCGGGGTGGCGCAGTGGGCATTGCGACCCGAACCTGACGTTGCCGATGGGGGCGTTGGTGCGGTTGGATGCGGGGGAGCAGCGGCTGGTGCTGGAGCAGGATGTGGTGTTCAAGGTCTGAGTTTGTTGCTGTCTGTTAAACCGCTTTCGCGAGCAAGCCCGCTCCCACATTTAACCGTGTACATCCTTTGGAATGCGGTCGAATGTGGGAGCGGGCTTGCTCGCGAAGGCGCCAGTAGCCATATGCAGGTCTAACGGTTCTGCAATGACTCCAACAGCTTCACCGTCGGATACCCATCCGCCGGCCATCCCAGCGACTGCTGCGCCGCACGAATCGCCTTGCGCGTATTGGCACCGATAATCCCATCCGGGTTGCCCGCGTCATAGCCGTTGTTGTTCAGCGCGGTTTGCAGATCGATACGCTGTGAGCGACTCAGTGGCAGTTCATCCTTTGGCCAGTCACCACGAATCACACCGCCGCCGCCAAAACGCTCCGACAGCAAGCCCACCGCCAGTGCGTAGGACGACGAGTTGTTGTACTTGAGGATCGCGCGGAAGTTATCCAGCACCAGGAACGCCGGGCCACGGTAACCGGCCGGCAGCAGCAGGGCGGCGGACAGTTGGTCGACGTTGGGCGGCATGTTTGCGCCAACGGGCAGCTGGATACCCAGCTTCATCCACTCGGCAACGGTTTTGCGTACACCGCCATCGGCCAGGGCGTAGTCGAAGTTCGCGGGCAGCTGTTTCACCTCGAAGCCCCACGGCTGGCCTTTTTGCCAGCCGGAGCTTTGCAGGTAGTGCGCGGTGGAGGCGAGGGCATCGGCGGGGCTGTTCCAGATATCGCGGCGACCGTCGCCGTCGAAGTCCACGGCGTGGGTGTTGTAGGTCGTCGGGATGAATTGGGTCTGGCCCATGGCGCCGGCCCAGGAACCTTTCATCTGGTCAGCCTGGATATCGCCGTGCTGGATGATCTGCAATGCCGCCAGCAATTGCGCCTGGGCGAACGCCGGGCGACGACCTTCATAGGCCAGGGTCGCCAGGGAGCGGATCACCGAGTTGTTGCCCTGGAACTGCCCGAAGTTGCTTTCCATGCCCCACACCGAGACCAAGGCCTGGCGGTCTACGCCATAACGTTGTTCGATGCTTTGCAGGATATCGGCGTATTTCACCAACAAGGCCTGGCCATTGCGCACGCGCACCGGCGACAGGGCGCCGTCGAGGTATTCCCACACCGGGCGGGAGAATTCCGGCTGGCTGCGGTCGGCGCGGATCACCGCCATGTCGGGGGTGACGTTGGCGAAGGCATTGTCGAACACAGCGGCGGTGATGCCGGCTTGCAGGGCTTGCGCGCGGAAACCAGCCTGCCACTCGGCAAAGGTCAGGGTTGGTTGGATATCCAGGTTGTCTACCGCCAGGGGCGCCACCACAGCGGGGGCCACGACCGGCGCGGTCTGGAGTTGCGGCAGGGGTTGGGCGTCGGCAGCGGTGGGTTTTTCCGCGCAGGCGACTAGCAGAATGAGGCTGGAGGCAGCGATCAATTGGCGAAGGTGCCAACGACGGGAAAGACAAGAGGGCATGCACAGGTCCAGGGATTACAAATCAGGTGCAGACCTTATCATGCCAGAGGGGCGCTTGCCTTCAGGCAGCCAGAAAGTAAGAAGCCTCCCAGCTATTAGACTGGAAGGCTTCGCGGCGGTAGCTGCCTTTGCCCTTGCCGGCGCGTTCCTGACGGCTGCGGAACAGTGGCTGGGCGATGATGGATTTGGCCTTGTTGGGGCCATGCTTGGATGGCTTTTTGCTCATGGTGGTTACTCTCGTTGGGTGGTTGGAGCGGTGCAAATCATCTGCCGAAGTTCTGCCGCTGTAAAGCCCGGCGAAGTGTAGGAAAAGTGGGCACGGTCAAAACTGTGGGAGCGGGCTTGCTCGCGAATGCGGTGCGTCAGACCCTGATGTGTTGAATGGCACGCCGCCTTCGCGAGCAAGTCGAATCGTCGCACCGCCGCTCCCACATTGGATTTGTGGTGTTTTTGAGAGACGGGTTTATTCGGCAGGCAGGGTCAGGCGCTGCCCGGCCATCAACAGCGACAAACGGCTCAAGCTCATCCACGGCGAACCCGCCGCTTGGCCCTTGATCTGCGCATCGATGCGCTGCGCTTCCAACAACAATTGCGCCCAGCGTTGCGCCGAGTGCCGTTGCAGGGCTTTGCTCATCAAAGGTTTGCGCTTGTCCCACACCGGTGGCCGGGCCTGGCTGAAGCACTTGTCCAACGGCGTGCCCTGGCTGTATTGCAGGGCAATATTGGCCAGTACCCGCAGTTCCCGGGCCAGGGCCCAGAGAATCACCGGTGGTTCCACGCCTTCTCCACGCAGGCCTTCGAGCATGCGCAGGGCGTGGGCGGGTTCGCCGTTGAGGATCGCATCCACCAGCCCGAATACGTCAAACCGTGCACTGTCCGCCACTGCGCCCTGTACGGTCTCGACGGTGATTTGCCCGTCTTCGGCCATCAGCTTGAGCTTTTCGATTTCCTGGGCGGCGGCCAGCAGGTTGCCCTCCACCCGAGCAGCGATCAGCTCGACGGCATCTTGTGTCGCCGACAGCCCCGATTGGGACAGGCGCTGGCGAATCCACTGCGGCAGCTGATTGCTGTCCACCGGCCAGATCTGGATGAACTGGGTGTGCGCGCCTTCGACCAGGGCCTTGCCCCACTTGGTTTTCTGCGCACTGCCATCGAGCTTGGGCAGGCTGATCAGCAGCACCGTGTCTTCGGCGGGGCGCGAGCAGTACTCCATCAACGCAGACGCGCCCTTGTCGCCAGGCTTGCCCGAAGGCAGGCGCAGTTCCAAGAGGCGTTTTTCGGCAAACAGCGACATGCTCGCGCCGGCTTGCAGCAACGTTCCCCAGTCGAAACTGGCGTCGGCGGCAAATACCTGGCGCTCATCAAAACCTTGCTGGCGTGCGGCGGTGCGGATGGCGTCGGCGGCTTCCTGGCACAACAGCGGGTCATCCCCACTGACGATATAGACAGGCGCAAGGCCACCTTGCAGGTGTTTGGCGAGTTGGGCGGGGGCGAGTTTCATAGGCGGGGCGAACGGGGCACCAGGGGTGCCCCGTCTGGCTTACTCGACAGGGACTTCAACAGGCGACTGTTTCGGCGTGTTGTCTTCGTATTCTTTCGCAGCTTTTGCCGCATCGGCGTCAGCCTTGGCCTTGTCGTCAGCGCGTTGCTGCAAGGTCTCAAGTTGCTCCGGGCTCAGCATCGACAGGCGCAGCACCATGCGTTGTACCAGTTCACGGCGCATCTCTTTGCGCACCTGCTGGATTTCGGAGTCCGAACCCACCAGGTTGTTGCCGTCATGGCTCACGACTTTCTGCACCTGGATGTTGTCACCCATCAATGGCAGGTGGTCGCGGCCCTGGATTTCGAAATTGAGCACAGTGCTCAGTTCGATATCCGACGCACGGCCGGCACTGGCGTAGCTCAGGTTGCGCTGGGTTTCTTTCTCGTTGGCCAGGAACAGCTTGTAGGTCGCGCCGGTGTAGACGTGAACGCCGCTGTTCTCAAGCACTTGGCGCAGCTGGGTCACGGTTTCGCTGTAGGCGTCGCGGGCGCTGACGTCCAGTTCCTTGATCGCCAGGTCGTTGGTGCCGGTGCCGCGCAGCTGGAAGCCGCAAGCGCTCAGCAGTACGGCAAGGCCCATAACCAGCAGGTTGCGTTTGATCATTTTGTTGCTCCCCTTGAAACCATGTGGGCCTTATCGAGGCCCTGAAGGCTTTGTTCGGCGTGGGGCTTGGGCCCCACGCCCGATCCGATTAGCTAGCGACGATATTGACCAGTTTGCCAGGCACCACGATCACTTTGCGGATCGTCAGGCCTTCGGTGAAGCGCAGCACGTTCTCGTTGACGCGTGCGACGGCTTCGACTTCTTCGCGCGTGGCGGTGGCGGGCATGTCGATCTGGCCGCGCAGTTTGCCGTTGACCTGGATAACCAGCTGCAGCGTGTCCTGGACCAGCGCGCTGTCATCCTGCACCGGCCAGCGTGCGTCGATGACGGCATCGCTGTGACCCAGGCGGTTCCACAGGTCGTGGCTGATGTGCGGGGTGATCGGTGCCAGCAGCAGGGTGACTGTTTCCAGGCCCTCGTGCATCAGCGCGCGGTCCTGTTCGCTGGCTTGCGGGGCTTTTTCCAGCACGTTCATCAGCGTCATCACCTGGGCGATGGCGGTGTTGAACTTGTGGTTCTGGCCCACGTCCTGGCTGGCTTGCTTGATGGCCAGGTGGGTGCTGCGGCGGATGACTTTCTGCTCGTCGGTCAGGCTGGCCACGTCCAGTTTGCCCGGCAGGCCCTGGCTGATGTGCGCGTGGGCCAGGCGCCAGACGCGCTTGAGGAAACGGTGCGAGCCTTCAACGCCGGAGTCGGACCATTCGGCGCTCATGTCAGGCGGCGAGGCGAACATCATGAACAGACGGCAGGTGTCGGCGCCGAACTGGTCGATCATCGACTGTGGGTCAACGCCGTTGTTCTTGGACTTGGCCATCTTCTCGGTGCCACCGATTTCCACCGGCAGGCCGTCGGCGATCAGCTTGGCGCTGATGACCTTGGCTTTGCTGTCGCGCTCAAGCTCCACGTCGGCCGGGTTGAACCAGGTGTAGGCGCCATTGGCTTCACGGCGATAGTAAGTCTCGGCGACCACCATGCCCTGGGTCAGCAGGTTCTTGAACGGTTCATCGGAACTCACCAGACCTTCGTCGCGCATCAGTTTGTGGAAGAAGCGCGCGTACAACAGGTGAAGGATGGCGTGTTCGATACCGCCGATGTACTGGTCCACCGGCAGCCAATGGTCGGCCGCGGTTTTTTCCACCAGGCCACCCTCGTAGTGCGGCGAGGCGTAGCGGGCGTAGTACCACGAGGACTCGACGAAGGTGTCCATGGTGTCGGTTTCACGCTTGGCAGGCTGGCCGCATTTGGGGCAGCTGCACTCGTAGAACTCGGGCATGCGCGCCAGGGGCGAGCCGGCGCCGTCCGGCACCACGTCTTCGGGCAGCACCACTGGCAGTTGGTCTTCCGGTACCGGCACGTCGCCACAGCTTTGGCAGTGGATGATCGGGATCGGGCAGCCCCAGTAGCGTTGGCGGCTGATGCCCCAGTCGCGCAGGCGGAACTGGGTGCGCGAGGCGCCCAGGTTCTTCTTGATCAGGGCCACTTCCATGGCGTCGAAGGCGCCCTGGAAATCCAGGCCGTCGAACTCGCCGGAATTGATCAGCGTGCCGTGCTCGCCGTAGGCGTCTTGCCACGGGGCCGGGTTGGTGTCACCGGCGCTGGTGCGTACCACGGACTTGATCGGCAAGTTGTACTTGGTGGCGAACTCGAAATCGCGCTCGTCGTGGGCAGGCACTGCCATTACTGCGCCATCGCCGTAGTGCATCAGCACGTAGTTGGCGACCCATACCGGCAACTTCTCGCCCGTCAGTGGGTGCTCGACGAACAGGCCAGTCGGCAGGCCTTTTTTCTCTTGGGTGGCGACGTCGGCCTCGGCCACGCTACCGCCTTTGCATTCGGCGATGAACGCCTGCAACTCAGGGTTGTTCTGTGCGGCTTGGGTGGCCAGCGGGTGCTCGGCGGCCACGGCGACATAGGTCGCGCCCATCAGGGTGTCCGGGCGGGTGGTGAAGACTTTGAGTGCGCCAGCCACGCCAATCGAATCGACGTTGTACGGGAACTGCACTTCCATGCCCTTGGATTTGCCGATCCAGTTGCGCTGCATGGTCTTGACCTGTTCAGGCCAGCCCGGCAGGTCGTCGAGGCTCGACAACAGTTCATCGGCGTAGGCCGTGATCTTGAAGTAGTACATCGGGATTTCGCGCTTTTCGATCAGCGCGCCGGAACGCCAGCCGCGACCGTCGATCACTTGCTCGTTGGCCAGTACGGTCTGGTCGATGGGGTCCCAGTTTACGGTGCCGCTTTTTTTGTAGATCACGCCTTTTTCGAACAGGCGGGTGAACAGCCATTGTTCCCAGCGGTAGTAGTCCGGCTTGCAGGTGGTCACTTCGCGGGACCAGTCCACGGCCAGGCCCAGGCTGCGCAGCTGGTTTTTCATGTAGGCGATGTTTTCGTAGGTCCACTTGGCGGGCGCTACGTTGTTCTTCATCGCGGCGTTTTCCGCCGGCATGCCGAAGGCGTCCCAACCCATGGGTTGCAGGACGTTCTTGCCTTGCATGCGCTGGTAGCGGGAAATCACGTCACCGATGGTGTAGTTGCGCACATGCCCCATGTGTAGCTTGCCGCTGGGGTAAGGGAACATCGATAGGCAGTAGTAAGTCTCCTTGCCTGGCTGTTCACTGACTTCAAAGGACTTTTGCTCGTCCCAGAAGGTTTGGGCGGCATTTTCTATTTCACGGGGCTGATATTGTTCGTGCATGGCTACTTTTGAACTGAATAGGGGTGGCCTAATCCTCTTCGGTGCAGGACTCGGGGAGATCGACACCCAAAATCGGCGCGTCCGTACCCAAACCCTGCGGGAAGTGGAGTTACAGGAAGCGCCGTAGCATACATGACCCCACTCTATCGAGGGAAACCCTGATTGCGCGCCAAGGGCCGTCTGTCGCGGCGCCAGGCGCGCGCAGCCACTAGGACTACGCTGTTTAGTGGGGAGCAAGTCTTTCTTCAATGAGGTGAGGGGATGGTTGAATCGCAGCGAATCGCAACGAAACCGGAAATCTACGAAGGACTGATCGACCGTTTGGGTCGTGCATTGGATGCAGCGAGAACCGCAGGTCGATTGCGTGATGAGCGGCCCGTGGAGTTGGAACTGCGTGGTCTGAGCCGCGCGGAGTTGGAACTGATCAAGGCTTATCTGGAACGCAACGGGCGCAATGCGCCTCCCTGGGTGGCAACCCCGCCAGTCAAGGAGCCAACGCATTCGGCCAAGGTGGTGTGGCTCAAGGATTTGTCGGCCGGTCGTGGCCCGGAAAAGCTCCGGTCCGCCCGCTACAAGTAATTCACTCCCCCAAAAGCACCATGTCACCGTAGAGATTGTCGCTAAACCCCGTTACACCTTAGGCTTCGGGCATCAATGGAGATGCCCGATGCCTATTCGTTATTTCATCAAACAACTGCTCCTGCCGCCCGGCATCTTTCTGCTGTTGCTGGCCTTTGCCTGGTGGTTTCGTCGCAGCCGCCCGCGCTTGGCAGCGCTGTGCTTTGCCCTGGGCTTTGGCGGGATGTGGCTGATCAGCCTGCCGGTGATGGTGCAGTGGGGCGCCCGAGCACTTGAAACCGAGCCGCCCTTGGCGCGGGAAGATTGGTCGACCCTGGCCCAACGCGCTGACGCCATTGTAATACTGGGCTCCGGACGCGAGCGCGGTGACCCGGCCTGGGGCACTGACCAACCTACGGGCGTAGGGCTTGAGCGCCAGCGTTATGCCGCACGGCTGGCCAAGGCCTCGGGGCTGCCGGTGCTGACCACCGGAGGCTTGCACTACGGCACGCCGCCCAGCGAAGCGCAGTTGATGGCCGTGTCGATGCAGGATGACTTCGGCGTGACGGTACGCTGGAAGGAGGAACGCAGCCGTACCACCTGGGAAAATGCGCAGATGAGCGCCGAGATTCTATTGCCCCAAGGCATCAAGCGCGTGGTGGTGGTGACCCAGGCCTGGCATATGCCGCGCTCGGTGTGGAGCTTTGAAAAGGCCGGTTTCACCGTGGTGCCTGCGCCAGTGGGATTCCTGGGCGTGGACAATGCCCGGCCGCTGGGGGGCTGGATGCCGGAGTTTGCGTCGGTATGGCGCAGCGGGCAGTTGATCAATGAGGCGGTGGGGCAGGTGGGTTACCGGTTGTTTTATAAGTAACACCGCAGGACAAATGTGGGAGGGGGCTTGCTCCCGATTGCGGTGTGTCAGTATCAGATGTACTGACTGATACACCGCTATCGGGGGCAAGCCCCCTCCCACATTTTTGTCCGATGTGATGCTGTTAGACGGTTTTGGACATGCGTCCCGCCAACAGCGCCCAGCCAAACAACAGCACACACACGATAATCAACGGCCACGACCGCCATTGCAGGTACGGCGTGAGGTTGTGCATCGGTACCACTTCGCCATACAGGATGCCGCGTTCGAACTGCGGAATCTGCACGGTGATCTGCCCGAACGGGTTGATCAACCCAGTCACGCCATTGTTGGTGGCGCGGATCATCCAACGACCAGCCTCCAGTGCACGCATCTGCGCCATTTGCAGGTGTTGCAGCGGGCCGATGGAGCGGCCGAACCAGGTGTCATTGCTGATGGTCAGCAGCAAATCGCTCTGGGCCGACAGGCCTGCGGCGAATTCCGGGTACACCACTTCGTAGCAAATGAACGGTGCAATCTGATAACCCTTGGCCTGCAGCATCGGCTGGTCGGCAGGGCCACGGGCGAAGTCGGACATGGGCAGGTCGAAAAACGCGATCAGCCCGCGCAGCATGTCTTGCAGCGGGACGTACTCGCCGAACGGCACCAGTTTCTGCTTGAGGTAGGTGCCGTCGCCTTCACCCACCACGGTGATGCCATTGAAATAGCGCTTCTGGTGGTGCACTTCCTGGCGGATCGGCACGCCGGTGATCAGTGCCGAGTGCCGGTCGGCAGCAAATTTGCCCATCATGCCCAGGTAGCCTTCCACCGATTCCTTGAGCACCGGCACTGCCGTTTCCGGCCACACCAGCAGGTCCACCGGCTTGGAGCTGAAGCTCATGTCGCGGTAAAGCGCCAACTGCGCATTGAGCTGTTCCGGGTCCCACTTCATGCTTTGCTCGACGTTGCCCTGGATCGCGGCCACGGTCAGCGGGGCGCCGGAAGGGGCTGTCCAGGCGTGGTGCTTGAGCGCCAGGCCGATGGCCCAAGGGGCGACCAGCAGCACGAGGCCTGCACCAATGAAGGCATTGCGCTTACTGGCCAACAGGCGTGGCAGGTTGCACAGCAGGGCCGCCGTCAGCGCCAGGGCAAAGGAGATCAGCCACATGCCACCCACGGGCGCCAGGCCAGTCAGAGGCCCGTCGAGCTGGCTATAACCGGAGTACAGCCACGGGAAACCGGTGAGGAACCAGCCGCGAAACGCTTCCTGGCCTACCCACAGCGCCGCGAAGGTCAGTGCATCCGCCAGCGGTGCCTCATTGCGACGCAACCAGCGTGCCCACAACCAGGCGGGCAGGGCGAAGAACCAGGCGATGGCGGCGGTGAACAGCAGCATCAGGAACCCCGCCAGCAGCACTGATGCGCCGCCGAAGTGGTGGATGCTGTAGTAGATCCAACTGGTACCGGCGCCAAACAGGCCAAAACCGAAACACCAGCCACGGCCCAGGGCCTGGCGTGGGCTCAGTTCTCGCAGGCCGATGTAGAACAGCCCGACGGCCAGCAGCGCAAACGGCCACAGATCGAAGGGCGCCAGCGCCAGGGTGGTGATGGCGCCGGCCACCACGGCCAGCAAATTACCGGGCCAGCCGGGGCGGGTTAGGCGCTGCATGTCATTCCTTAGCGGGCAATAGGTGTCAGGCGGATCAAGTGGATGCGACGGCTATCGGCATTGAGGATGCGGAAGCGATACGCGCCGATCTCGGTGGTTTCGTTGCGTTTTGGCAGATGGCCGAACGCATTCATCACCAACCCGCCAACCGTGTCGAACTCATCGTCGGAGAATTCGCTGTCGAAGAACTCGTTGAAGTTCTCGATGGGCGTGAGCGCCTTGATCAGGAAATCGCCGCTGGGCAGTGGCTTGATGTAGCTGTCTTCTTCAACGTCGTGTTCGTCTTCGATGTCGCCGACGATCTGTTCCAGCACGTCTTCAATGGTAACCAAGCCCGCCACGCCACCGTATTCGTCGATCACAATGGCCATGTGATTGTGGTTGGCGCGAAATTCACGCAACAGCACATTCAGGCGCTTGGATTCGGGCACGAAGGTCGCAGGGCGCAGCAGGTCCTTGATATTGAAGCTGTCGCCGTTCTCCTTGAGGATCAGCGGCAGCAGGTCCTTGGCCAGCAAAACGCCCATGACGTCGTCGTGGCTTTCACCGATCACCGGGTAGCGCGAGTGCGCCGAGTCGATCACGGCCGGGAGGAATTCCCGTGGGGTCTGGGTCGCCTTGATGCTGATCATCTGCGAGCGCGGGACCATGATGTCCCGTACTTGCAGGTCAGCCACCTGGATGGCGCCCTCGACGATGGCCAGCGCTTCGCTGTCCAGCAACTTGTTCTGGTGGGCCTCGCGCAAGAGCTCCAGCAGCTCCTGGCGGTTTTTCGGCTCGTGGACAAAAGCCTGGGTCAATTTACCCAGCCATGACTTCTGCCCGTTGCTCGATCGGTCTTCGCTCATAGCGATTACTCTAAATCCTTTGTTGTTTCAGTTAAGTGTCTTAGTTTTCGTCATCTGCGTAAGGGTCTGGATGACCCAATTCTGCAAGCAACGTTTGTTCCAGTGTTTCCATTTCCTCGGCTTCGTCATCGTCTATATGGTCGTAACCCAACAGATGCAAGCAGCCATGGATGACCAGATGAGCCCAATGGGCTTCAAGGTCTTTGCCTTGCTCCTTCGCCTCGCGCTCGACCACCTCGACGCAGATCACCAGGTCGCCCAGCAGGGGGATATCCAGTAACTCATCGGGCACATCGGCAGGGAAGGACAGCACGTTGGTCGCGTAGTCCTTCTGGCGCCAGGTGTGGTTCAGTTCGCGGCCCTCGGGCTCGTCCACCAGGCGAATGGTCAGTTCCGAGTCGGCGGTGCGCTGGCGCAGGGCCAGGGCGCACCATTGACGGAACTGTTCTTCGCTGGGGGCGGGCGCTTGGGTGGCCAGCTGCAGGTCGAGCTCAAGCATCGCGGCGAACGTCCTTGGACAGTCCATCGTCGCGGTGCTCGAAGCGCTCGTAGGCTTCGACGATGCGCTGCACCAGCGGGTGACGCACCACGTCTTTGGGCGAGAAGTGCGTGAAGCTGATGCCTGGCACGTCCTTGAGCACTTCAATCACATGGCTCAAGCCCGACTTGGTGCCTTTGGGCAGGTCAACCTGGGTAATGTCACCGGTGATAATGGCCGTGGAGCCGAACCCGATGCGGGTCAGGAACATCTTCATCTGCTCGACGGTGGTGTTCTGGCTTTCGTCGAGGATGATGAAACTGTTGCTCAAGGTGCGACCGCGCATGTAGGCCAGCGGGGCGATCTCGATCACCTGACGTTCGATCAGCTTGGCCACGTATTCAAAGCCCAGCATCTCGTAAAGCGCGTCGTAAAGCGGGCGCAGGTACGGGTCGATTTTTTGTGCGAGGTCGCCGGGCAGGAAGCCGAGCTTTTCGCCCGCTTCGACCGCCGGGCGCACCAGCAGGATGCGGCGCACTTGCTCGCGCTCCAGGGCATCCACTGCGCAGGCCACGGCCAGGTAGGTCTTGCCGGTACCGGCGGGGCCGATGCCGAAATTGATGTCGTTACCGAGGATTGCCTTGACGTACTTCTGCTGATTCAAGCCCTTGGGGCGAATCATGCCTTTTTTGGTACGCAGGGCCACGCTGGCTTCGGCGACAGGGTTGTTGGCCAAGTCTTCCACAGCCGATTCCTGCAAATACAGGTGCACGATTTCTGGCGACAGCTCGCTACCCTTGGTTTCGCGGTAGAGGCGGCGCAGCAGGTTTTCTGCGGATTTGGTGGATTGGGTTTCTCCAACGAGCTCGAACTGATTGCCGCGATTGCGGATCTCGATGCCCAGGCGTTGTTCGATCAGGCGCAGGTGCTCGTCGAACTGTCCGCACAGGTTGGCGAAACGGCGAGCCTCAAACGGCTCGAGGAGAAAACGATGGGGTTCTACTATGGGTGCGTTCAAGGTCGCTTTTAGCCGCCCTTTGGCTGTTTAGGTGAAAGAGAGAATAACGCCAGTGGCGCGGGTACGAAAGCACTTACGTCATCGGAATGTTGTGCGGTTCCAATGTGGGAGCGGGCTTGCTCGCGAAGGCGGTAGATCAGTCGACATCTGTAGCGACTGACACACCGCCTTCGCGAGCAAGCCCGCTCCCACATTTTGATCTCCATCAGTCAGGCATATTGATGGGTTACTGGATCAACGACCCCCGCAACGAGTGCGGCTGCGCCGCATCAATGTGCACATCGGCAAACTGCCCGATCAGGGTGGGGTTGTCGCAACGGAAGTTGACGATCCGGTTGTTCTCGGTGCGGCCTTGCAATTCGCCGGGGTCTTTTTTCGAGTAGTCGGTGACCAGGATGCGCTGAATCGAACCGACCATTTGTCGGCTGATCTCGAAACCCTGTTGGTTCAACCGGTGCTGCAGCGCGTTGAGGCGCTCTTTTTTAAGTTCTTCCGGGGTTTCGTCCACCAGGTCGGCGGCTGGGGTGCCGGGGCGCTGGCTGTAGACGAACGAGTAGGAGAAGTCGAAGCCCACGTCTTCGATCAGCTTCATGGTTTGCTGGAAGTCTTTCTCGGTTTCGCCAGGGAAGCCGACGATAAAGTCCGAGCTGATGCAAATGCCCGGCACCGCCGCACGCAGCTTGCGCAGTTTGGATTTGTATTCCAGGGCTGTGTGGTTGCGCTTCATCGCCGACAGGATGCGGTCCGAGCCTGATTGCACCGGTAGGTGCAGGTGTTTGACCAGTTCTGGTACTTCGGCATGGGCCAGGATCAGGCTGTCGGAGAACTCCAGCGGGTGCGAGGTGGTGTAGCGAATGCGCTCGATGCCGTCCACGGCCGCCACCACGCGGATCAACTCCGCCAGGTCGGCCAGGCGCCCGTCGTGGGTCAGGCCGCGATAGCCGTTGACGTTCTGGCCCAGCAGGGTCACTTCGCGCACGCCGTTTTCGGCCAGGTGGATGATTTCCGACAGTACGTCGTCAAACGGCCGGCTGACTTCTTCACCGCGGGTGTAGGGCACCACGCAGAAGGTGCAGTACTTGCTGCAACCTTCCATCACCGACACATAGGCGCTTGGCCCGTCGATGCGTGGCTCGGGCAAATGGTCGAATTTTTCGATTTCGGGGAACGACACGTCCACTTGCGGCAGCTTGGTGAAGCGTGCGGCGTCGATCATTTCCGGCAGACGGTGCAGGGTCTGTGGGCCGAAAACCACATCGACATAGGGCGCGCGGTCGCGAATGGCGGCGCCTTCCTGACTGGCCACGCAACCGCCGACGGCGATCACCATGTCTGGGTTGGCCAGTTTCAATTCACGCCAGCGGCCCAGCTGGGAGTACACACGGTCCTGGGCCCGTTCGCGGATCGAGCAGGTATTGAGCAGGATCACGTCGGCATCTTCGGCGCGGGCGGTGACTTCCAGGGCCTGGTGTTCGCCCAGCAGATCGACCATGCGCGAGCTGTCGTACTCGTTCATCTGGCAACCGTGGGTTTCGATGTAAAGCTTCTTGGCCATGGGAATCGTCAACTGGTGGTAAAGAACCCCGCATTATAGGGGGCATGCCCATTGGTTCCTAGCGTTGTGCATCGGGTGCCATGCTATAGTTCGCGCCCTCTTTTATATCCCCGATGTGTTATTCGCCCACCATGACCAAACGTGAAGCTCCAATCTATAAGGTGATATTCCTCAACCAGGGCCAGGTGTTCGAAATGTACGCCAAGCAGATCTATCAAAGTGATCTGTGGGGCTTCCTGGAAGTGGAAGAATTCGTCTTTGGCGAGCGCACCCAGTTGGTCGTCGACCCGGGCGAAGAGAAGCTCAAGGCGCAGTTCGAAGGCGTGGTGCGCAGCTTTGTGCCGATGCATTCGATTGTGCGTATCGACGAAGTGGAGCGCCTGGGGACGCCCAAGATCAGCGAAGCGCGGGGCACCAGCAATGTGATGCCGTTTCCGATGCCGATGCCTGAGAAGTAGGGCGTTAGACCGAGTCGCGTCCTTCGCGAGCAAGCCCGCTCCCACATTTGAATGCATTCCAAAATTGGAACTCGGTCAAATGTGGGAGCGGGCTTGCTCGCGAAGAGGCCTTTAGAGGCGCTAGAGATTTAAGGCAGCGGTGAAAAAGGCGAACGCCCATCAGCACTCTGCAATTCCTGCAGATAATTGCGGAAAATCTGCCCCAGCACCTGGGTCGCCACTTCCAACTCATCACGCTGCATATGCTCGGCCACTTCGTCGGCCGTATCCAGCGCATCTTCAGCACCGTTGACCGCCGCCATCTTCAGCACGATATAGGCCTGGACGTTATTGGCCGGTACGCCTTCGCCCTTGAAGAACATGTTGCCCAGTTCGAATTGCGCTTGAGCATGCCCCTGCAACGAGGCTTTCTCGAAGTAGCTCAAGGCTTTGTTGAGGTCGCGAGCGGGGTTCTTGCTGTCGTGGAAGTACTCACCCAACTCGTATTGCGCCTGCGCATCCCCACCGTCGGCCTGTTTCTGGCACGCGCTCAGGGCTTCGGCCTGGCTGTCAGGCTGGGTATTGAGGGTGCAACGACCCATCGCTGGGATTAACAACGAGTTGCCGCCTGCTTGTGCATGTGCCAGCAGCGGCTGAAGGAGCAACAGGCAGCCCAGAACCAGGGTGCGGCCGGTGCGTTTCATGGGAATCGACTTACCTCTGACGGGGCACGCGGACCCTCGCGGGATCCAATAAGCGCGCATTATGAAATAAGCAGGCCTCTGCTTACAAAGTCTTTACTCGTTTTTCTGCTGGTTGGGCAAGTTATCTGCCGGATTGCAGGTGATTTCTCGAAAAAACTCGGAATTATCTGTCAGCAAAGTAGCAAATCAGACACCGTTTGGACGGTGCCTGACTTTTTCGGCCTTTTATTTCAGCGCAGCGAATGCCCGCTCGGCAGCGTCGAGGGTCAGTTTCAACTCGGCGTCGCCATGGGCGATCGAAGTGAAGCCGGCCTCGAAGGCGCTAGGCGCCAGGTACACGCCGCCTTCCAGCATCAGGTGGAAGAAGCGCTTGAACAGATCGGCATCGCTGCCCATCACGTCGTCGAAGGTGACAATGTCGTCGGCGCCGCTGAAATACAGGCCGAACATGCCACCCGCTTGGGTGGTAACAAACGGGATACCTGCCGCATCGGCACGTTGTTGCAGGCCGTCGAGCAGGCGCGTGGTGTAGTCGGTCAGCTCGGCGTGAAAGCCCGGGCGGCTGATCAGGCGCAGGGTGGTCAGGCCAGCGGCCATGGCCAGTGGGTTACCCGACAGAGTGCCCGCCTGGTATACCGGGCCCAGCGGCGCGATGTGCTGCATGATTTCGCGCTTGCCGCCGAAGCAGCCTACCGGCATGCCGCCGCCGATGATCTTGCCGAAGGTGCTCAGGTCTGGCGTGACGCCGTAGTAAGCCTGGGCGCCACCGAGGGCCACGCGGAAACCGGTCATCACTTCGTCGAAAATCAGCACCACGCCGTGCTTGTCGCACTGCTCGCGCAGGCCTTCAAGGAAGCCCGGCGCCGGTGGTACGCAGTTCATATTGCCGGCCACCGGCTCGACGATGATGCAGGCCACGTCCTGGCCCACTTCATTGAGCATCTGCTCGACGGCGGCGATGTCGTTGAACGGCAGGGTGAGGGTGTGCTTGGCAAAGGCTGCCGGTACACCGGCCGAGCTTGGCACGCCCTGGGTCAGCAGGCCGGAACCGGCTTTCACCAGCAGGCTGTCGGAGTGGCCGTGGTAGCAGCCTTCGAACTTGATGATGCTGTCGCGGCCAGTGAGACCACGGGCCAGGCGGATTGCGCTCATGGTGGCTTCGGTGCCGGAGCTGACCATGCGCACCATTTCCATGGAGGGCACGATGGCGCAGACCAGGTCGGCCATCTCGGTTTCCATGGCCGTCGGCGCGCCGTAGGACAGGCCGTGTTCCAGCTGCTTGCGCACTGCGTCCAGCACATCCGGGTGGCTGTGGCCGAGGATCATCGGGCCCCAGGAACCCACGTAGTCAACGTAGCGTTTGTCATCTTCGTCGGTGACGTAGGCGCCTTCGGCATGTTTGAAGAACAACGGCGTACCGCCCACGCTCTTGAACGCACGCACGGGGGAGTTCACACCGCCGGGGATGTGCTTCTGGGCATTGGCAAACAGGGTTTCGGAACGGGACATGATGGGGCTCTCTAAAATCAAATCTTAAGAAGGTCGTTAAAGGCGCGGGCACGACGCGTGACTTCCTGGGTGCTGTCGGCACCGAACAGGCCGTGGACCACCGCCAGCAGGTCGGCACCGTGGGCCACCAAAGGTTCGGCGTTCTCCAGGGTGATGCCGCCGATCACGCAGATCGGCAGGTGCAGGCGCGCGCGGGCCTGGGCCAGCATCTCGACCGTGGCGGCCGGGGCGCCGGGCTTGGTATTGGAATTGAAGAAGCGGCCAAAGGCGACATAGCTGGCGCCTTCCTTGGCGGCCTGCTCGGCCAGTTCGATCTGGCTGTGGCAGGTGGCGCCGATGATCGCCTTGGAGCCCAGCAGTGCACGGGCTGGGGTCAACGGGCCGTCGGTCTGGCCCAGGTGCACGCCGACGCCCAGGCGTGCGGCCAATTCGGCGTCGTCGTTGATGATCAGTTGGGTTTTGTAGCGTGAGCACAGCTCCCGAAGTTTTTCTGCCTCACGCAGGCGTCGGGCGTCGTCGCCGCTTTTGTCGCGGTACTGCAGCAGGGCCAGGCCACCGTCCAACGCCGCTTCAACGTAGGCGAGGAATTTGCCGGCCAACAGTTCGCTGTCGGTAATGGCGTAAAGGCCACGTAGTTTCATCGGGCAGGCCTCTCATTAAATCTTACGAGCAGAAATCCAGCGGCAACCGGCGCGGTACGAACTGGCCTTGGCCGAGTTGTTCAGCATCACGCAGGGTGCGCCAAGTGTAGTTGAGCGCCGATTGCACCGCGCTCACCAGGCCTTCGCCCTGGGCGATCCGACCGGCCAATGCACTGGCCAGCGTGCAGCCCGAACCGTGATAGCTGCCGGGCAGGCGCTGACAGGTAAAGGTCTGCTGCGTACCGTCGCGGCTATATAAACGGTTGTGCACTTCATGCTCGTCACCATGACCACCGGTGATCAACAGGTGCTTGATAAACGGCAGCAGCTTCGCCGCGCACTCGTCGGCGGTGCCGTCGGGCAGTTCAGCGAGGATGCGGGCTTCGGGCAGGTTCGGGGTGGCGATCAGCGACAACGGCAACAGCCGCTCACGCATCGCATAACCGACCTCATCCTTGCCCAGGCTGCCACCGCCGCCGGCGCGCAGAACCGGGTCGCACACCACCGGCAAGTGCGGGTGCGCCTGCAGCAACTCGACCACGGTGTCGACCATCGCGGTGGAGCCAAGCATGCCCAGTTTGACCGCCGCCACCTCGGAATCGCCAAGCACGGCATTGGCCTGAGCCAGTACCCACTCGCGGTCGAGCACGCGAAAATCGCTGACATTGACCGTGTTTTGCACAGTCAGGGCGGTGACGGCCGGGGCCGCATGACAGCCCTGGGCGAGCAGGGCTTCGATATCTGCCTGCAAGCCGGCGCCACCACTGGGATCATGGCCGGAGAGACAGAGGACAACGGGGCGAGAGCTGTAGATATTCATGGTGCGCGAGCTTACCACCAAACGCTTTTTGCGTGGCTCTCTGGCGGTGGTTGAATTTTGTGCCGGGGGTGACGCTTTTCTGGCGCATTCCTGGTGCTCGGAAACACGCTGTAAGCCACGTTCTAGAGCCTTTGGAAAAATTATTTCAATGGTGTCCATTAGCCTTTAATGGCTATGCTAGAGTGGATCCAAACCACTATTAACTGTATTGCCGGTTTACGTCTTCTCAAAAGGAATGGGGGGCTTTTTGACTTAACCGGGCAGGCCACGCTGGGGCTCTATGCGCTATTTGCTGATTTTATTGTTGTGCGGGCTACCGTTGCTCGCCGGCGCCGTCGAGTTCGACCAGAACACGCGAAGCCTGCCCCTGGGCCGCGTCATGCAAGTGCTCGAAGACCCGACCGACGCCCTCACCATCGCCGAAGTCAGCTCCCCCACGTACGCCGCACAGTTCAAGACCCATGACAAAGCCACCCTCAACGCCGGCTATTCGCGCTCGGTGTTCTGGCTCAAGGTCGACCTGCATTACCTGGCCAAAGACCCCCGCGCCCCACGCACCTGGTTCCTGGAACTGGCCTACCCGCCGCTGAACCACCTGGAGCTGTACCAGAACGACGGCACCGGCAACTATCGACTCACCACCCGCACCGGCAGTGCCTTGCCGTTTTCCAGCCGTGAAGTGCGCCAGAGCAATTACCTGTTCAAGCTCAACTTTGTGCCAGACCAGCAAGAAACGGTGTACCTGCGCCTGCAGAGCGAAGGTTCGATCCAGGCGCCATTGACCCTCTGGGCCGGGACCGCGTACCTGGAGCAGCAGCCGCTGCGCCTTTACGTACTGGGGGCGATCTATGGCGTACTGCTGGGCATGCTGATCTACAACCTGTTTATCTACCTGAGCGTGCGCGACACCAGCTACCTCTATTACATCTTTTACATCGCCTCATTCGGCCTTTATCAACTGTCGGTCAATGGTGTGGCCGTGGAGTACTTCTGGCCCAACAACCCCTGGTGGGCCAATGCGGCGGTGCCGTTCCTGATCGGCTCGGCGGCGCTGTTCGGCAGCCTGTTCGCCCGCAGCTTCCTGCACACCGCGCAACACAGCCGCTGGCTCGATCGCATTCTGCTGGCACTGGCGGCCTGTGGCGCGCTGGTGATGGCCCTGGCCCTGCTGACCAGCTATGCGGTGGCCCTGCGCCTGGCGACCGGGCTGGCGCTGGTATTCACCGTGACCATCTTTGTCGCGGCCATCAAGGCCTGGTACTGCGGCCAACGCATGGCGCGTTATTTCATCATTGCCTGGTCGGCGTTCTTGCTGGGTGGGGTGGTCAACACGCTGATGGTGCTGGGCTACCTGCCCAATGTGTTCCTGACCATGTATGCCAGCCAGATCGGCTCGGCCATCGAGGTTGCGCTGCTGTCACTGGCCCTGGCCGACCGCATCAACAGCATGCGTGAGCAGCAGGCACAGATCCTCTTCGACGCCAGCCAGAAGCTGGAAGTACTCAACCAGCAACTGGCCCGCAGCAACCGGCTCAAGGATGAGTTCCTTGCCACCCTGACCCATGAGCTGCGCACGCCGATGAATGGCGTGATCGGCTCCCTGGAACTGATGCAGACCGTGCCCCTGGCCGAGGACCTGGCGCAGTACCAGCAAACTGCCGCCGGTTCGGCGCGGGACATGATGCGCATGGTCAATGGCATCCTTACCCTTACCGAACTGCAGGCCGGGCGCCTGAGTGCCCAGCCCCAGGTGTTCAGCCTGCGGGGTGTGCTCCACACCCTGCGCCAGCAGTTCAGTAGCAGCGCCCAAGGCAAGGGCCTGGAGTTCTCCATCGACGTGGCGGTCGAGTTGCCGGATCGGCTCATTGGCGATGCGGATAAGCTGGTGCAGTGCCTCGATTGCCTGTTGGACAATGCCTTCAAGTTCACTCACGAAGGCTCGGTGCGCCTGCGCGTCGTGGGCTTGCCTCACAGTGACGGTAGCCTGCACTTGAGCTTTATCGTCACCGACACGGGCATCGGTTTTGCTTCCCTTGATGAAGCAACCCTGTACCAGCACTTCTTCCAGCTTGACGGTTCCACTACCCGCGAATACGGCGGCCTGGGTATCGGCCTGGCCATTTGCCGACAGCTGATCGAACTGCTGGGCGGGCGCCTCACCCATCATTCCGAACCGCGCAAGGGCAGCCGCTTCCAGCTGGAAATGGACGTCAGCCCGGTACCTGCCCAGCCAGCCCAGGCGTTGGATAAGCATCGCGCGCCACAGGACTGCGCCGTGCTGTTGGTAGATGACAACAGTGTCGGCCAGTTGGTGGTGCGCGGCATGTTGCTCAAGCTCGGTTACCGGGTGAAAACCGCAAGCAGCGATACAAGTGCCCTGGCGGCCTTGCAAGGGGAAAAATTCGACGCCGTGTTGTTGGACATACCCGAAGGCAGTTTCTCCTTGTGTTGTCAGATCCGTGCGTTGCCAGGCTGCGGCGAACTGCCGGTGATTGCCTTGAGCACATCATTGAATGTGTCGCAACGCGAGCACTGCCACGGCATCGGCGTCAGCGATCGCCTGGCCAAGCCGGTGCGTTTCGAGGCGCTGCAAGCGGTGCTGGAGCGCCTCTTACTGTGCCCGCTAGAGGGCGAAAGCGCCGGACAATAGGCGGGTATGTCACTTTTTTAACCCAGGCGGCGGTGCTTAACTGAAATTCGTGCCTCAACCACATGGGGCCGTTTTCCAGGAGGCCGCCATGAACCTGCATCAGTTTGCCGAAACCCACGACGTTACCAATCAGCCCCCTTCCCTGGAGGGTACTAACCTGTATCGCGTCGACCTGCCCTTGCAGGAGTGGTCGCGCCGTTTCGGCGCAGGCTGGGCAGAAGGGCGCCTGGACGCCTACGGTGCGCTGGCGGGTGGGCCGTTGATGGAGGCCGGGTTCCTGGCCAACCAGAATAAACCGGTGTTCAGCAGCCATGACCGTTACGGTCACCGCATTGACCTGGTGGAGTTCCACCCGGCCTATCACGAGCTGATGCGCACCGCCGTCGAACAGGGTTTGCCGTCGCTGCCGTGGGCCCATCCGCAGTCCGGTGCGCATGTGGCTCGCGCTGGCTTAACGTACCTGCACAGCCAGGCTGAAGCCGGCACCGGTTGCCCGCTGACCATGACCTTCGCCTGTGTGCCCGCCCTGCGCTTGCAGCCGGATCTGGCCGACATCTGGCTGCCGAAAATCCTTAATACCCACTACGACCCCCGCAACGTCGGCATTGCCCATAAGGGCGGCGCCACCATTGGCATGGCCATGACCGAGAAACAAGGCGGCACCGATGTGCGTGCCAACACCACCCGTGCCTATCCCGTGGGCGCCGGTGGGCCGGGCCAGGCTTATGAACTGGTGGGGCACAAGTGGTTTTGCTCGGCGCCCATGTGCGACGCGTTCCTGACCCTGGCCCAGACTGACAAGGGCCTGACCTGTTTCCTGCTGCCCCGGCACCGTCCGGATGACACGCGCAACGAGTTCTATATCCAGCGCCTGAAAAACAAGCTCGGTAACTGCTCCAACGCTTCCAGCGAAGTGGAATTCCGTGGCGCCCTGGCCTGGATGATCGGCGAAGAAGGCCGGGGCGTGCCCACCATCATCGAAATGGTCGCCATGACCCGCTTCGATTGCATGGTCGGTTCCAGCGCCTTGATGCGCCAGGCACTGACCCAGGCCAGCCATCATTGTGCCCACCGTTCGGTGGGCGGCCGCGTTCTCAGTGAGCAACCGCTGATGCAAAACGTACTCGCCGACCTGGCCCTGGAAAGCGAAGCCGCATTGGCCCTGAGCATGCGCATGGGCCGCGCGCTGGACCATCTGGACGATGCACAGGAAGCCAAGTTCGCTCGATTGGTGACGGCGGTCGGCAAGTATTGGATCTGCAAACGCGCCCCCGCGATGATCAATGAAGCGGCCGAATGCATGGGCGGTGCCGGGTATGTCGAGGACAGCATCCTGCCGCGCCTGTACCGTGAGGCGCCGGTGAATTCAACGTGGGAAGGTTCTGGCAACGTGCAGTGCCTGGACGTGCTGCGGGCGCTGTCCAAAGAACCCGGCGTATTGGAGGCGTTGTTTGTGGAGCTGGGAGACGGGCATGGCGACAAGCGACTGGCGCGGCATATCGAGCAGTTGAAGTCGGCGTTTATGGATACCCAGGATATTCAGTACCGTGCGCGGCAGTTGACCGAGGATATTGCCGTGGCGTTGCAGGCCAAGTTGCTGGTGGAGGCGGGGAATGGGGCGGTGAGTGATGGGTTTATTGCCAGCCGCCTTGGAGAATCATCTGGCCGCGTATATGGCACCTTGCCGCGTGGGGTGGACGTGGAGGCGATTGTTGCCCGTAGCACTCCCCAATCCCTCTGACTTTACCGGGTCAAAATGTGGGAGCATTCCAATTGCACTGTTTCAGTAGGGCTGGGTTACAGGCAAGATAAAGGCCTGCACGTCAGAACACAGGATGCTTACCGTGACCGAAGCTTTTGTTGTCGTTCAATCCGCCGAAGAAGCCGTGGACCGGCTGGCGGCTCTGCATGAGCGTGCTACCGGCGCGCTCAACCAGGCCCTCAAGCAATATCTGAAAGACCGCGTCGAGCCCGACGCCGAACAACGCGCACTGTTTCGCTACCCGGAACTGCGTCTGACCTACCACTGCCACGGCGAAGTCCCACAGACTACCCGGGCCTACGCCAAGGTTCAGTTGCCGGGAACCTACAGCGTTACCGTCACCCACCCTGGCGCATTCCGTAAGTACCTGCTGGAGCAACTGGTGCCCTTGATGCATGACTTCACCGTGACGGTAGAAGTGGGCGTCAGCCAGCAGAACATTCCTTACCCCTACGTGGTGGAGCAGGGCGACGAGTTGGCCGGCTCTGGTGTAACGGCTGCCACCCTGGCCCGCGTGTTTCCCAGCACCGACCTGTCGGCGGCCACCGATGGCATCGCCGACGGCCTCTACGATTGGGAAAACACCGACCCGCTGCCGCTGGCGCTGTTCGATGCCGCTCGCGTGGACTTCTCGCTGCGCCGCCTGGTGCACTACACCGGCAGTGACTGGCGCCATGTGCAGCCGTGGATCCTGCTGACCAACTATCACCGTTACGTCGACCAGTTCATCCTGCATGGCCTGGAGCAACTGCGCAGCGACCCACGGTTTATCCGCATGGTGCTGCCGGGCAACGTGGTGATCGACAAGGCCATGGACCACGGCGAAGCGTCCGCCATTGCCGCGGGCGTGGTGTGGCACCGCTACCAGATGCCGGCCTATCACCTGCAAGCCACGGATGGCCACGGCGTGACCCTGGTGAACATCGGCGTGGGCCCCTCCAACGCCAAGAACATCACCGACCACTTGGCCGTGCTGCGCCCCCATTGCTGGCTGATGATTGGCCACTGCGGTGGCCTGCGCCAATCCCAGACCATCGGCGACTACGTGTTGGCTCACGCCTATATGCGCCGCGACGGGATTCTCGACCGTGTGGTGCCGCCGAACATCCCGATCCCGGCCCTGGCCGAAGTGCAGATGGCGCTCCAGCAAGCGGCGGCCAACGTCACCGGCGAGAAAGGCGAAGAGCTGAAAAAGCGTCTGCGCACCGGTACCGTGCTGACCTACGACGACCGCAACTGGGAACTGCGCTGGGCCCAGGAACGGCCGCTGATCAACCTGTCCCGCGCCGTGGCCGTGGACATGGAAAGCGGCACCATCGCAGCGCAAGGCTATCGCTTGCGTGTGCCCTACGGCACGTTGCTGTGTGTATCGGACAAGCCGCTGCACAGCGAGATCAAGCTGCCCGGTTCGGCCAACGCGTTCTATGAGCGTGCGGTGAGCCAGCACTTGAAAATCGGCATCGAAGCGGTGGATCTGCTACGCACCGAACTCAACTCGCTGCACTCGCGCAAACTGCGCAGCTTCGACGAGCCGCCGTTCCGCTAAGCGGTTGGGATGGTTATTTAACGGTCAGGCCACTAGCATTGTCGGTCCTGACCGTTAGATGTACCGAAGCCATGTCCCGTCCCACACGCCCCGATTCGCGCCGCCCTGGCGTGAAACCTCCGCATTCCGCTGCACGCCGCGTTGCCAAGGCGCCGCCGGCGCAGCCCAAGCTGATCCTGTTCAATAAACCCTTCGACGTGCTGACCCAGTTCAGCGACGAAGGCGGGCGCGCGACCCTCAAGGACTTTATCGACATCCCCGGTATCTACCCGGCGGGCCGCCTGGACCGTGACAGCGAAGGCCTGTTGCTGCTGACCAATGACGGCCAGTTGCAGGCGCGCATTGCCGACCCCAAGCATAAGTTGGCGAAAACTTACTGGGTGCAAGTGGAAGGCGAGCCCACCGAAGAACACCTGCAACGCCTGCGTGATGGTGTGGAATTGAACGACGGCATGACCTTGCCCGCCGAAGCACGCCAGTTGGACGAACCCGAGTTATGGCCGCGCAACCCGCCCGTGCGGTTTCGCAAAAGCGTGCCGACCTATTGGCTGGAGCTGGTGATTCGGGAAGGGCGTAACCGTCAGGTGCGGCGCATGACGGCGGCGGTGGGCCTGCCCACTTTGCGCCTGGTGCGGGTGCGAATTGGCGATTGGTCCATTGACGGCCTGGACCAGGGCCAGTGGAAGGAAGTGCCGGCGCGCCTATAGTGCGCCGGACTCGATCAGGCCGATCACCACGCTCTTGATGATGAACGCCGCCACGCCCAGGCCCAGCACGAAAAACAGGATGAACGAACCAAAGCGCCCGGCCTTGGACTTCTTTGCCAGGTCCCAGACGATAAAGCCCATGAAAATGATCAGGATGGTGACCAGTCCGGTCATCATCCATTCTTCAAAGAGGGCGGGGTCTATGTTGTTCATGGGGAAATATCCGACAGAGGCAGGCGCGAAGTATAAGGCAGCCTGGCAAACGCTACATTGACCTACGTCGTGCGCGTAAAAAATGTGGGAGGGGGCTTGCTCCCGATTGCAGTGTGTCAGTCAACACATGCATCAACTGACAGATTGCTATCGGGAGCAAGCCCCCTCCCACATTGGATCTTCACTGTGCTTGAGATCAGGTTCTCAGGTGAGTCAGTGGCAGTTCGGTGCTGTTCAGCACTTGGTTCAGCACAAAGCTGGACCGCACACTGGTCACCCCTTCAATCCGGGTCAAATGCCCCAGCAGCAGTTTCTGGTAGTGATCCATATCCGGCACCACCACTTTCAATTGATAGTCGGCATCCATCCCGGTCACCAGGCTGCATTCCAGTACCTGGGGCAGAGTACGGATGGCCGCTTCGAAGTTCTCGAAACGTTCCGGTGTATGCCGGTCCATGCCGATCAGCACATAGGCGGTGAGGCTCAGGCCGAGCATCTTGCGGTCGAGCAGGGCGACCTGGCGGGAGATGTAGCCGTCGTCCTCCAACTGCTTGACCCGGCGCGAGCACGGCGACGGCGACAGGCCAATGCGTTCGGCCAACTCCTGGTTGGAGATCCGCGCGTCGCGTTGCAATTCCGCCAAAATACTCAGGTCGTATCGGTCAAGCTTGCTCATTGGGTTGGCCTTTGTCGTAACTATTGCGGTGAATTATCTATGAAGGGTTAAAAATTGCGCAAGCACTGTTTATTGACGCAATCTTCGCAATCATCTGTCCGGCACGAGGCTGTATCTTTATCAACAGAATCACCGCCTGGACAACAGTCCACAGCAGCTCGCCCAATCAGGCCCGCTGCGGCCGCCACCCCAGCAGGGTTGAGCCGGCCTCCAGGCTGCACACTGTCCACAAGACGGCGTGAGGTGAGCCAACGTCAAAAGCGTTGAGCCAGGACGAAGTTCTCAAGGGGTGGCCGACGGGTCACCCCTTTTCTTTTGCCTGCTGATAACCTGTGCCAGAACCGGGCTTGGTTTTTCCAGTCTCATGGACAGGCCCTAATCCGCAGTGAGGAATAGCATGAAGCGCATCTGGCGTTTGGCAGGTGTAGGTTTGCTGATGGCCGCCGTTGGCAATCAAGTGTTGGCTGACGAACGAGATAACTCACCGCGCCCTGAAGGCGGTGGTCAGCATGAACGGGGGCCTGGTAACAATCAGCCCCGCCCGGAAAACAATCAACCGCGCCAGCCCCAGGCGCCTCGCGCCGAGAATGCCCAGCCGCGCCCGCAGAACCAGCATTTCGAGCGTGCCGAGCAACAGCAGCGTAACGGTGGGCAGTGGCAAGGCCGCCCACAAAATGCTGAACAGCCGCGACCTGCTCCGCAGCCGTCGAACAACCTGCCGATCCAGAGCCGGCCCGATACCGTGCGCCAGACCCAGGAACCCCGTCAGGGCTACTACCGAGATATCCCGCGCCGTAACGACGGCAACTCGCATTGGGAGGCCGGCGGCCCAGGTTCGCGTCCGGGTAACAACGGGGGCGGTTACAACAATAACCGTCCTGGCGATAACCGCTGGCCGGGCCGCCCGGATGGGCATGGCAATGGCTGGGGCCCAGGCCCGCAACACCGCCCTGGCTATGTGATCGACCGTTTCCCCGAGCGCAATTACCGCGTGCCTTACCGTGGCCAGGACTACTTCTTCTCCGGTGGCTACTGGTACCGCCCGCAAGGTCCGCGTTATGTGGTGGTGAGGCCGCCGTACGGCATCCGCGTGCAATACCTGCCGGACTACGCGCGGGAAGTGTGGGTGGGCAGTGCGCTGTTCTTCCTCGCCGCCGGGGCCTATTACTCCTACGAGACCAGCAGCCAGCAGTACGTGGTTGTGCAACCGCCAACCGAAGTGCCGGTGGCCCAGCCTGCTCCGCAAGGCAACGGTTATGACGTGGTGGCGTATCCGGCCAATGGCCAGTCACCCGCCCAGGTGCAGCAGGACGGCTATGACTGTTACCGCTGGGCGGTGCAGCAAAGCGGTTTCGACCCGCAGCAAGTCACCTACGCCCCGGACCCTGCCGTGGTGCAAACCTACCGCCAGGCCCAGGGCAACTGCCTGAGCAGTCGCGGTTACCAGGTGCAGTACTAGGCCTTGTTGCCGGTGACCACTTCCCGTGGGTCGGCGTGCACCAGCACTTCGGCGCGCGGGTAAGCCGTGTGAATGGCATCGGCGGCCTGGTCGCTGATGCCGTGGGCCACGGACAGGGTCAATTCCCCCGGCAGTTCCAGGTGCAATTGCACAAACCAGTGGTTGCCCGAGATACGCGTGCGCAAGTCATGGGCACCCAGCACCCCCGGCACGCCACGGGCCAGTTCCAGCATGTGTTGGCTCACATCCGGCGGCAGTTCCTCGTCCATCAACACCGCAAAGCTTTCCCGGGCGATCTGGACCGCACTCCACAAAATGTAGGCGGCGATACCCAGGCCGAACCAGGCGTCTACTTGATGCAAACCCATGCCCGCCAGCACCAGCGCCACCAGAATGCTGCCGTTGAGCATCAGGTCCGAGCGGTAGTGCAGTGAGTCGGCGCGCACGGCGGTAGACCCGGTTTCGCGCACCACACGGTGTTGCAGCATCAGCAATGCCACGGTGAGCACCAGGGAAAAGATGATCACGCCAATGCTCAGCCATGGCGCGCCCACCGGCTCCGGATGCTGCAAACGCTCATAGGCCTGAAACGCGATCAGTACCGCACTGGCACCGATAAACAGCGCCTGGGCCATGCCCGACAACGATTCGGCCTTGCCATGGCCATAACGGTGATCGTCATCCGCCGGGCGCAGGGCGTAGTGCACCGCCACCAGGTTGAGCAACGAGGTCACGCCGTCCAGCAGCGAGTCGGTCAACCCGGCGAGCATGCTCACCGAGCCGCTGAGCCACCAGGCAATGGCCTTGGTGATAATCAGCGCACAGGCCACCCCCACCGAGGCGCGTGTGGCCAGGCGCAGGAGCCTGGCGTGTTCGGGGCTGCTGGTCATGGATCAGGCTGCCGGTTGCAGGCCAAGGGACGCCAATTGTTGCACGCTGCCCTTGAACTGGATCAGGCGCGGGTCGTCCAGCGGCAGGCTGCGGCCGGTTTCTTTCTGGATGATCGATTGCAGCTTGGCGTTATCCACCTTGCCGTCTGTGCCGATGGCTTCTTGCAGCTTGGCCGGGTCAACCTGGGCGGTCTTGCCCGGTTCGAAGTAAATGGCGCCGGTGGCAAAGTCGACGCCGAAGGCGATCAGGCCGGGGATGACGTAGAACAGCAGGCCGATGGCATCGAGCACGGCCACGGTGGGGTCGATCTTGCCGTCGATCTGGCCACGGCGGTCGGGGTAGAAGATCGAACCGCACGCGGTCAATTGGCTCAACAGGCTAACGGCGAGGACACCGCCGATGACACGGGACGCGATACGCATGGGGAAGCTCCTGAACACGGTTGAAAGATGACTATAAGCAAGTCTACAGGGCACTGATGCTCAAATGTGGCAGCGGGCTTGCTCGCGAATGCAGTCTGTCACTTGAAGCCTATGTGACTGATGCACCGCGTTCGCGAGCAAGCCCGCTCCCACATTGGATTGTGTTCGCAGCACGAGCCAGTGGTGTTTCTACGACCACCACCGACCTTGCGCAGTTCGCCGTTATACTCGCCGCTCTGCTTTGGAGCCAGTATGAATTCGTTGCCGATCGATGATGTTTTACCCGCCCTGCGTGACGCCTTGGCGACTCGCCATGAGGCCGTGCTGGAAGCGCCCCCCGGTGCCGGTAAAACCACCCGCGTGCCGTTGGCGTTGTTGAACGAGCCATGGCTGGCCGGGCAGACCATTCTGATGCTGGAACCGCGTCGATTGGCTGCCCGCGCAGCGGCGGAACGACTGGCCAGTGAGCTGGGGGAAAAGGTAGGCGAAACCGTCGGCTATCGCATTCGCCTCGACAGCAAGGTCGGCCCCAACACCCGTATCGAAGTGGTCACCGAGGGCATCCTCACCCGCCGCTTGCAGGACGACCCGGCGCTGGATGGCGTGGGTTTGTTGATCTTCGACGAATTCCACGAGCGCAGCCTCGACGCCGATCTCGCGCTGGCCCTGAGCCTCAACGGCCGCGACCTGTTTCGCGATGAACAACCGCTGAAAATCCTGCTGATGTCCGCCACCCTCGAAGGCGAACGCCTGGCGGGCCTGCTGGACGACGCTCCGATCCTGCGCAGCGAAGGGCGCATGTTCCCGGTGCAGATGCGCTGGGGGCGGCCGTACCAGGCGGGCGAGTTTATCGAGCCGAGGCTGGTGCAGACCATTCTTGAAGCGCTGCATGATGAAACCGGTAGCGTGCTGGTGTTCCTTCCCGGCCAGGCGGAAATTCGCCGGGTCAACCAGCAGTTGGCAGACGCCTTGGGTGGTCGCAGCGATGTGCTGTTATGCCCGCTGCACGGCGAGCTGGACCTTAACGCCCAACGCGCCGCCATCGACCCTGCCCCAGCCGGCAAACGCAAGGTGGTACTGGCCACCAACATCGCCGAAACCAGCCTCACCATCAACGGCGTGCGCGTGGTGATCGATGCCGGGCTGGCGCGGGTGCCGCGTTTCGACCCCGGCAGTGGCATGACCCGTCTCGACACCCAGCGCATTTCACGCGCCAGCGCCACCCAGCGTGCCGGTCGGGCGGGGCGGTTGGAGCCTGGCGTGTGTTATCGGTTGTGGTCCGAGGATCAGCATGAAGGTTTGGCGGCCTACAGCAGTGCGGAAATGCTCGCGGCTGATCTCGCCGGTCTAGCCTTGCAGTTGGCGCGCTGGGGCGTCACCCCTGATCAACTGGTGTGGCTGGATGTACCGCCGACCGCTGCCTATGCCCAAGCCCAGGATTTGCTGGTGCGCCTTGGCGCCTTGAATGACGACAAACTCACCGCCCATGGCCAGAAAATGGCTGAGCTGCCGGCGCACCCGCGTATCGGCCATTTGCTGTTGCGCGGTCAGGAGTTGGGTTTGGCGGCGACGGCCTGTGATGTGGCCGCGCTGTTGGGTGAGCGCGATATCTTGCGCGGGGGCGGTGCGGATCTGCACAGTCGCCTGGCGCTGTTATCTGGCGAAGAACGCGCACGCGGCACCCAAGGCGGCGTGCAGCGGGCCAGGCAACTGGCGCGGCAATATCGGGGTTATTTGCGCGGGCAGGCGACGCGGCCGGTGGCCGATCCCGATCATCCACGCTGGCTCGGCGCGTTGCTGGCGTTGGCCTACCCGGATCGCGTTGCCCGGCAACGTCGCCCTGGCGGCGCCGAATACCGCCTGGCCAATGGCCGTGCCGCGCTGTTCGCCGAGGCCGACAGCTTGATGAAACAACCGTGGCTGGTGGTTGCCGATCTGGGCAGCCGACAAGGCCAGCGCGAAGAACGCATCTACCTGGCGAGTGACCTTGATCCGACGCTCTTCGAGGACGAGTTGGCCGACCTGGTGCGCTCGGTCGATGAAGTCGATTGGGATGAAAAGGAGGGCGTGCTCAAGGCCGAGCGGCAATTGAAGGTGGGGCAGTTGGTGCTGTCCACCGCGCCTTTGCCCCACCTGGATGAGCACACCCGCTCGCTTGCGCTGGTCAACCTGGTGCGACGCAAGGGCCTCGAACTGCTGCCCTGGAACCCTGAGTTGCGGCAATGGCAAGCGCGGGTGGGGCTGCTGCGTCAGTTGGATAGTCAACAAGGCCAGGGCGAGAGCCAATGGCCTGATCTGAGCGATGCCCATCTGCTGGATACGCTTGAGGACTGGCTCACGCCGTACCTGGGCAAAGTCACCCGGCTCAGCCACTTCAGTCAGCTGGATCTGTCTTCGATCGTCAGGAACCTGCTGCCATGGCCGCTTCCACAAGCGTTGGACGCCCAGGCGCCGCAGGCGATTCAAGTACCGTCCGGGTCGAACATTCGCATCGACTATTCACAGTACCCGCCCGTTTTGGCGGTGCGGCTGCAGGAGCTGTTTGGCCTGGCGCAAACACCGCGCATCGCCCAGGGCCGACAGGTCCTGACGTTGCACCTGCTGTCCCCGGCCCGCAGGCCGGTACAGGTCACCCAGGACCTCGCCAACTTTTGGCGCAGCACCTATGGGGAAGTGAAGAAAGACCTTAAAGGCCGTTACCCCAAACACTATTGGCCCGAAGACCCGTTGGTGGCCGAGGCGACCGCACGCGCCAAGCCAAGGGGGACGTAGCGCTTCGTTTCAAGGTTTCCAGGTCGGCAGACGCATGTCGTTCGATTACCGAACAGATAATCGGACGCCGGGTTGTACGGCCCTGACCGCTTGGCTACCGTGCTGTCGTCCTGCGCGCCGAGACTGGCGACGCGGCTTGACCTGACAGAAAAAAAATAAAACGGAGTCACCTTTGAACAAGCTCACCGCGTTTTTCACGGAGTTGATGCGTCGGTACCTGCCTGACCCCTTTGTTTTCGCCATCGGCCTGACCTTATTGACGATGGCCCTTGCGGTACTGGTCGAAGGGCAAAACCCGGTTCAAACGCTGCAAAGCTGGGGCGATGGTTTCTGGAGCCTGCTGGCGTTCACCACCCAGATGGCCGTGATTCTAGCCATGGGCTATGTGTTGGCCGCCTCGCCTTTGATCGATGGGCTGCTGGAAAAGATCGTCAGCCGGGTCAAAACCCCACACGCGGCCATCATCGTCGCCACCCTGGTCGGCGGTATCGGCAGCTACCTGAACTGGGGCTTCGGCCTGGTGATCGGCGGCATCGTGGCGCGCAAGCTCGCACTTCGCGTGCGAGGGGTGCATTACCCCCTGATCATTGCCGCGGCGTACAGCGGTTTCACCCTTTACGGCCTGGGGCTTTCCGCGACAATTCCGGTGCTGATCTCCACCCCAGGGCATCCACTGGAATCGAAGATGGGCCTGATCGGGCTCAGCGAGACGATCTTCTCACTGCCCATGCTGCTCACGGCGGCAGCCGTGCTGATCACCATGCCACTGCTCAATGCCTGGCTGCATCCTCGACGGGCGGAAGACATCGTTGAAGTGGACCGCACCCTCGACGAGCGTCATCACGACAAAGGCGCCACCCAGGTCGATGAGTTGTTCGCCGACGGCACCCTCGCTTCACGCCTGAACAACAGCCGTCTGCTGAGCCTGGTGATCGGTGTGCTGGGCCTTGGCTACCTGGTCATGCACTTCGTCAATGGCGGCAGCCTTGACCTGAACAAGGTCAACTTCCTGATTCTGTTCCTCGGTGTGTTGCTGCTCGGCACGCCGGCTAACTACATTGCCAAGCTGAGCGAAGGGATCAAGACCATCAGCGGCATCATCCTGCAGTACCCGTTCTATGCGGGCATCATGGCGATGATGCACAGCTCGGGACTGGTCGACAGCATCTCCCGGGTTTTCGTCGAGATCTCCACTGCGCAAACCCTGCCGTTCTGGGGGTTGCTGAGCTCGTACGTGATCAATTTCTTCGCGCCATCGGGTGGCGGTCACTGGGCTATCCAGGGGCCGTTCATGATCGAGGCGGCCAAGTCGCTCAACAGCTCGCTGGCCCAGACGTCCATGGCCGTCATGCTGGGCAATGCCTGGAACGACCTGGTTCAACCGTTCTGGATTCTACCGGCGCTCGCCTTGTCACGCCTCAAGCTCAAGGATGTGATGGGCTATACCGTGATCATCATGTTGTGGGTCGGGCTGATTTATATCACTGCGGTGCTGCTCTGGGGCTACCTGAGCCACTGACGTACAGACAATAGGAATAGGTACTTCTCATGCTTTTTCTGGTCCAGATGCACGTGAACATTCCCTCTACATTCGATCCGCAGGAAGCGGCCAAGCTTATCGCCGAAGAGAAGGCGTTTTCGCAGGAGCTGCAGCGCGATGGCCGCTGGCGGCATTTGTGGCGAGTGGTGGGGCAATACGCCAACTTCAGCGTATTCGACGTTGCCAGCAACGATGAGCTGCACCAGTTGCTCAGCGCGCTGCCGTTGTATCCGTTCATGACGATCCAGGTGACGCCGCTGGCTCAGCACCCATCCGCCATTAGTGCCAATTGAGGGCTGCCGATGCCGTTTCTGATCGAGACCTGGGATAAACCGGGCAGCCAACAATTGCGCCGCGACACCCGCGATGAGCACCTGGATTTCCTGGCGCACCACAAGGCGTTGCTGCTGGCCTGCGGTGCCAAGCTCAATGACGACGGTACAGACCAGGGCGGTGGGCTGTACGTGGTCGACCTGGCGACCCGGGAAGAAGCCGAGCAGTTCATTGCCGCGGACCCCTTCTACCGGGTCGCGCTATTTGAACGGGTGGCCATCACGCGCTGGCGCAAAGCCTACGTGGCAGGTGAGTGCCTGCTTTAACTTTTGCTGCTGGAGCACTTCATGTCCAATCCACGCTGGGCGCGTCGCCCCGAAGGGGCCAACTGGGGTGATTTTGGCGCTGACGACCAACTCGGTCGCCTGAACCTCATCACCCGCGAAAAAAACCGCCAGGGTATCGCTGAGGTTGTGGAGGGCAGGACATTCTGCTTGAGCCTGCCCCTGGATTACCCAGGGGGCAACGGGCTCAATCCCAATCGGCACCCACCGGTACTGCGACCCACGCTGCGACGTGGCCAGGTCAATTTCAATTGCCTGCTGGGCGAACTGGAGCCCGGCCGGCCCGATGTCCTGAGCGATGACCTGGCGATTTTGCATCTGCAGTACTCGACCCAATGGGACGGCCTTGCCCACGTGGGCTCCCTGTTCGATGTTGACGGCAGCGGCAGGCCCAAGGCGGTCTACTACAACGGCTTTGCGGCAGGGGAACATGTGGTGGGCCCCGCCACGCCAGACGACTGTGGTATCCAGGATCACATGCGCGATACCAGCACCTCGGCCGCCATGGCACTGGGTATCGATCAAATGGCGCAAAGCTGTGTGCAAGGCCGTGCAGCACTGATCGACCTGCGCGCGCACCTGGGTGACGCGCGCACCCTGGTCGGGTACGACACGCTCATGCGGGTTTTGGAGGCTGATCGGGTGGAGATCGAAGCGGGCGATATAGTGTGCCTGCACACCGGTTTTGCCGACGTCGTGTTGGGCATGCAGCGCAGGCCCGATGCCCAGCGGCTCAGCGACAGCTGTGCGGTGCTCGATGGCCGCGATGAAAAATTGCTGCAGTGGATCACCGACAGTCAGTTGGCGGCGATTGCAGCCGATAACTACGCCGTTGAGGCGCACCCCGCCATGGGGGGCGATGCCTGCTGTGCGGCGCTGCCGTTGCACGAACATTGTCTGTTCAAACTGGGCGTGCATTTGGGCGAGCTGTGGCACCTCACCCCACTGGCCCATTACCTTCGCTCGGTGGGCCGCTATCGCTTCCTGCTGACCGCGCCGCCTCTACGGCTGCCGGGCGCTGTCGCGTCACCGCTCACGCCGGTCGCCACCGTTTAACGCCATTATTGCGCGGCGACTCAACGCACCTGTGGCGAGGGAGCAAGCGCCCTCGCCACAGGTTCAGCGTTTGGATCAGTTCAGGTGGGCTTTCAACTCACCCGCTGCCTGGCGCATGGCTGCTTTGACTTCTGGAATAGTGCTCAGCGGGTTGAGCAAACCGTAGTCATGGATCATCCCGTTGTAGCGCACCGCCGTTACGTCCACACCGGCCGCGTCCAGCTTGCGGGCATAGGCCTCGCCTTCATCGCGCAGTACGTCCAGGCCAGCGGTTTGCACCAGTGCCGGTGGCAGGCCGGTGAGCTGCGCGTTGGTGGCCCGCAGTGGCGAGGCGTAGATCTCGGCACGCTGCTTGGCGTCGGTGGTGTAGCTGTCCCAGAACCAGGTCATCATGTTTTTGGTCAGGAAGTGGCCTTCGGCGTACTGCTTGTACGACGGGGTGTCGAAGTTGGCGTCGGTCACTGGCCACAGCAGCAACTGGAAGCGCAGTTTCGGCGTGTTCTGCTCCTTGGCTTTGAGGGCAACCACCGCCGCCATGTTGCCACCGACGCTGTTACCGGCCACCGCCAGGCGGCTGCCATCGACGTTGATCTCCTTGCCATGCTCTGCCACCCAGCGGGTTGCGGCGTAGGCCTGGTTGAAGGCGGTCGGGTAGTGCGCTTCTGGCGAAGGCGTGTAGTCCACATACACCGCGACGGCGCCGGAGCCTACTACCAGGTCACGAATCAAGCGGGCATGGGTCGGGTAGTCGCCCAGTACCCAGCCGCCGCCGTGGAAGTACATGAACACCGGCAGTTCACCCTTGACGTTGGCGGGGCGCACGATGGTCAGCTTGATGTTCTGGCCATCGGCCTTGATGGTCTTGTCGCTGACTTCAATGCCCGACATGTCCACTTTCACCGAGTTCTGCGCACCGGTCAGCACCGCACGCGCATCCTTGGGGCTCAGCTGTTCCAGGGGGCGGCCGCCGCCAGCGGCCAGTGCGTTCAGGAACGCTTGGGTCTGGTGCTCGGGCACGGCGGTGTCGGCGGCGTAGGCGCTGCCGATGGACAGGGCGAGGAGGGTGGCGGTCAGGGCTTTTTTGAAAGGGTTCATGTCGTATGCGCTCACTTGAAGTATTGGAATTGGAGGGCCGCTTCAGCGCCTCTGGCTGTCTGCGTGCTGGCTTGGGAGTAAATTTACGGCCTAGTCGAGTGAGAGACAATTAGGCTGATTCGAGATTCATTGTCCCCTTTGTGGGGACAATTTGTGGGAGATCACAAGGACGGCAGCAGGAAGCGTGCAACGACGGGCAGATGGTTGGAGATACGCAGCGTATCGTCCTGGCGCACCTTGGCCTCCACCCGCTTGATACGCGGGCTGTAGAACAGATAGTCGACGGTGCGATCCGGGCCATCCACGCTGGGGTCGTTGGGAAAGTTCGTCAGCCATTGCTCACGGTCGATACCGCTGGACTGGCTGTTACTCGGGATCATCGGGTATTTGTCCCACAGCAGGTGCAGTTCGCTGTCTGGCGAGTATTGACCACGTTTACCCGCGTCCAGGCGTAGGAATTGTCCCAGGGGCAGCAGGTTGAAATCCCCGCCGATCAGCCACGGCGTGCCCCTGCCTTCGAATTTATCCAGCAGTTTGACCGTGGTTTGTACCTGTTCCTGCACGGCGCTGCGCCCAGGGGCATCGCCATCCAGGCGCGTGTTGAGCACCGCCAACTGGCCGCCGTCGCTCAGCGGCAGGTAGGTCAACAGCAGGGCAGGCTTGGGTTGGAACTGGCGGCTGATGAAATTGGCGGGCGACACCGGCAATTGCAGGCGCTCGGCGTGTTCGATCTGGTAGCGGCTCAGGGTCGCCAGTTTGCGCCCGACGCTGCCGAAGATATGCCAGTCGGGCACAAAGTCGGCTTTCCAGTCGAAGGCCTGGGCGCTGCAGGGGTAGAGGTCGACCAGGCGCTCCTGCAAAAGGGCGAGCTGGTCCTGGTAGTGGGAAGGCTTGGCGTTTTCGTCGAGTTCCTGCAGCAGCAGGATGTCGGGTTGTTCGTCACGGATCACCCGGGCCACTTCATCGAGGCTGGCCGCCATGTCTTCGACCGTGGGGCGCTCGTCGGGGCCGCTGCCATCGGCGGTGTCGTACCAGAACACATAGTTTTTGCCGGCCAGGTACTGCACGTTCCAGGTCATGACCTTGAGCGCCTGGCCCGGCAGCAGGGTCGGCGCGCGGGGCGCGACGCAGCTGACAGGCAGGGTTTGCTTGGGCTCGGGGCGCCAGGTCAGGCTGTAGATCAGGGTGGCGAGCAGGCCTGCGATGATCAACAGGCCCAGCAGGGTGATGCGCAATAAACGGGTCATTGGCTCGGCTTATAGCGTTTCAGAGGTGGCACGGAGCATATCACCGCGCGTCGGCATCGCCACCGATCAGCATGAATAAACGGAACAGCACCACGCTGGTGAACAGTTGCAGGAAGCTGTGGGCGCTGTCCATCAACAAGCCCAGCATCGGCGCCGGTGTGGGGTAGGCGGCAACGCTGGCGCCTTTAAGCAGCCACAGCGGCGTCATCACGCACAGCAGGCACAAAAGGATGCGCCAGAAATGCCCACGGGTCAGGCGCAGACTCTCCTTCATCGCCTCCAGCGCCGACATGCCGCGCAGCACCAGCAGGTATTCGGCAAAGGCCAGCAGCACCATCAGAATCAGGCCCGGCAGAAAATACAGCGACAAGCCCAGCAAGATCAGCAGGGTGCTCATGGCCGTCAACAAGGCGAAGCGTGGCCACAGGGTCAGCGCCATGGCCCATAGGTCCTTGGTGCGCGGCGTATCGCCACGGGTGCGGGCGTCGAGAAACAGGATCAGTGCGCCGGTGTACAGCGGGTACACCAGCAACCCCACCACCACGCTGTAGCCGGGGAAGGCATCCGGGCCCACAACATGGTTGAGCACTTGTTGCAGCAGGGCTTCGAGGATCACCAGCGGCAGGCACAGCTGCACGATGGCGCCCAGGTTGCCGAGGGTGAAGCGAAAGGAGTCGCGCAGTACGTCTAACGGATTCATCAAGTTCATCGCAGGCCTGAAAGCAAGGGCGTCACTTTAACCGATCGTGACCTTTGGGGCGCAAACGTAAACCTTGAGTAAAGACCATTGAAACAACTGGTAACACCCCCATAACTAGATCGCACCTTAGCCTGATCACAGGCGGGGCCACGATTTCTACCGGCAATCTAACGAGGTCGCCATGAACAGCGAAGAGCAAACCCTGATCGATGGACTGTTTTCACGGTTGCAACAAGCCGAAACGGACTCAGCCCCCCGCGACGCCCAGGCCGAAGCGCGGATCAAGGAGCACATGACGCGCCAACCGGCGGCTGGGTACTACATGACCCAGTCGATTCTGGTGCAGGAACACGCGCTCAAGACTCTCGACGCGCAGAACAAGCAGCAAGCGCAGCAGATCCAGCAGTTGCAGGATGAGTTGCAGCGGGCCAAGTCCGCGCAACCGGCGCCTTCGAGCGGCGGTGGCTTTTTGTCGAGCATCTTTGGCGGCGGTGGTTCCTCCCGCGAGCAACAACCGGCCCCGAGTGCCCCGCCATCCTCCGGCGGCTGGCGTGAACCGGCTCGGCCTGGGTTCAGCCAGCCTGCGCCGCAGCAAAACTACCCACAGCCTGCCGCTGCAGCACCCGTGGGCAGTGGCTTTCTGGGCGGGGCGATGAAAACCGCTGCTGGCGTGGCCGGTGGTGTGTTGCTGGCCGAAGGCATCAGCAGCCTGTTCCACCACAACCAGCAGCCGCAGGTTGTAGAGGAAATCATCGAACAACCGGCACCGGCCAGCGACCAGGGCGGCTGGGGCAACGATGACCAGAAGTTCGCCGGCAATGACAGTTGGGGCAGCAACAGCTCGGACAGCTTTGCCGACAGCGATTATTCCGACGATTCCTCTTCCTTCGGCGACGACGATTCCTTCGTCTGACACACCCAAGCCCGGGGCGCCTTGTCGCCCCGGTCTGATTTTTTCCGGAAACTTTCCTGCGGCTGGCATACTGGCACCCTTTCCGGGCCGTGGCGCCTGGTTGTCATGGGGGAAGTGCGGTGGAAAGCGCGGTGAAGAAAATTGCAGTGTTCGCCGATGTACAAAACCTCTATTACACCGTTCGCCAGGCGTATGGCTGCCACTTCAATTACGCCGCCCTGTGGGCTGACATCAGCTCGCGCGGGCAAATCGTCGAAGCGTACGCCTATGCCATCGACCGGGGCGACAGCAAGCAGCAGCAGTTCCAGCAGATCCTGCGCAACCTGGGCTTTACGGTAAAACTCAAGCCCTACATCCAGCGCAGCGACGGCTCGGCCAAGGGCGACTGGGACGTGGGCATCACCCTCGACATCATGGACGCCGCCGACCACGTCGACGAAATTGTGCTGGCCTCCGGCGACGGTGATTTCGACATGTTGCTCGACCGGGTTATCCACAAGCATGGCGTCGAAGCCGTGGCCTATGGCGTGCCTGGGCTCACGGCGAACTCGTTGATCCGAGCGGCCAGCCGCTACGTGCCGATCGAAGGCGCGTTGTTGCTCAAATAAATTGATTGGACGGAGTTGGAACAGGTTTGGAACGTATAGCGGTCATCGACTTTGAAACCACCGGCATCACCCCGAGCAGCCACTGCCGCGCCACTGAAATCGCCGTGGTCATCCTCGAACGTGGCCAGATCGTGGACCGCTACCAGAGCCTGATGAAAACCGGCGTGCATGTGCCAGGGTTCATCGAACAACTCACCGGCATCAGCAACGCCATGCTGCGTAGCGCGCCTCCGGCCGAACGGGTGATGAACGAAGTCAATGAATTCGTCGGCACCACCCCGCTGCTGGCGCACAACGCCGCGTTCGACCAAAAGTTCTGGGACTTCGAACTGGGCCTGATCCGCCGCACCCGCCTGCAAAAATTCGCCTGTTCCCTGCTGCTGGCCCGGCGCCTGATGCCGACAGCCCCGAACCACAAGCTCGGCACGCTGAACACCTTTGCCCAACTGCCCCACACCGGCAAGGCTCACCGGGCGATGGCCGATGCCGAAATGGCCGCCAACCTGACCGCCCACCTGGCACAGGAACTGCGCGGCACCCACGGCTTGCGCGAACTGTCCCACGACCTGCTGTGCACCTTGCAGAAGGTGCCGGCGGCGAAGATCAATGAGCACTTGAAGAAGCATCGCGGGTTCTGACCTGGCCACACTGCCAAGAACACTGAAGATCCAAATGTGGGAGGGGGCTTGCTCCCGATGGCGGTGGATCAGTCGGCCAATCTGTAGCTGACCCACCGCCATCGGGAGCAAGCCCCCTCCCACATTAGTTATGCATTGCTCATCGAGACTGTGTGCAACCCAACGCCTGATCCACCACCACCTTTGCCATCTCCACCAGATGCATCACTGCCCGTTGCTGCACATTCAGTGCCTCTTCGGATAAGTGCGCCGTCTCGACCGCGCAATGCAGCAAATCCGCCGCATGGGCCAGGGCATCTTCGAAACTCAGGTTGTCATTCAGGATAAAGGTGGGCGCATCCGGCGCGGATGCTTTGAGGTAGTAGTCGAGGGCGCGGCGATTGAGCAGGGCGTCTTCGCTGGGGAATTCTTTGTTGGAACGGGGTGGATCGGGGGTAACTTTGACCATGTTGTAACTTCTCCGTCAGGTTAAGAAGCTGCAACCGTTCGCTTGCACACGAATTTAGGGTGGCAGCAGTACGCGGGTGTGCAAGACCGTGACGGCGTCCGGTAGATCCGAAGATCTCCCGCGTACAGCTGCCATAACACATTAACGCCTGGAGTAAAAAACAGGTGTTGGGAGCTAAGGCTGTTGCGTATTACCGTCGGCGGACTTGCACGTCCGGTCACCGAACATTCGATGACCGAGCGAGACTAGCTACCTGATCCGACGGAAACAAGGCCGTGGAATTCTCTCGGAAACGTCCTGCAAATGAAAGGGATGGGTCTTGCTGGCCAATGAAATAATGGGTTTTTAAAGGCGTATTTCACTTGTCTCAGCACCGTCAGTAGGTCTATTCCGATAGGCGCGTAGGAACCTTGTGGGAGCGGGCTTGCTCGCGAAAGCGCAGTGTCAGTCAATACATGTGTGGCTGACCCACCGTATTCGCGAGCAAGCCCGCTCCCACATAAGGTTTTGTGGTGTTTCAGGGGATAAGCGCCATTACTGCCGCCGGCGATCCCGACCCACCTTCAAGCGCCAGCACTCCAATCACCAGCGTTGCGCCCTTGGGCGGCAACTGATCCAAGTGGTTCAAGCACTCCAACACAATCCCATTGCCCGCCAACACCGCACGGTTGGTCGCGAACGTGCTGCTTTGCCCCGGATCCACCCCGTGGGTATCAATGCCTACACCGGCAACCTGACGCTGGGACAGCAGAAACTCAATCGCCGCCTCGCCGATCCCTGGGAAATGCGAGCCTTGGGCGTCTTGGCCGAAGAACGCCGCCGGATCATCCCAGCGGTGCTGCCAGCCGGTGTACATCAGCACCACGCAGCCCGGTTCGATGGGGCCGTGCTGGCGCTCCCAGTCTTGAATGTCTTGCACGCTGATTGCGTAGTCCGGCGTGCACTGCGCCCGCACATCGATGACTACCGCAGGCCGCACCAGGTCGTGGGGTGGGTAGCCGTCGATGCCCATGCCGTCGGCATAGAAGCTGTTTGGCGCGTTCATATGGGTGGCGCTGTGCTCGCCCATGCTGAAACGGCGCAGGAAGTAGCCGTCTTTGCCCAATGATGCGATGTCGTCGAATGCCACCGGCGGGTCGCCCGGCCATAGCGGAATTCGCGGGCTGATCGGATGGCTGAGGCTGACGACCTTACCCACCATTTTTCACCTCCAATTGCGCCAATGGCACCCGCCGTTCTATGGCACTGGAGAGGATGATCGAGGTCTTGCTGAAGCCGAACTTCGCCACTCGGTTGATCAGGTCTTCCAGCTCCGGCATCGACCCTACCGCCGCCTGCATGATCACGCACGGATCGCCCGTGACCCGGTGGCATTCGGTCAGCTCGGGGATTTTGCTCAGTTCGTCGTAGACCTTCTGGCTGCCGTGATTGGTCAGGCGCAGTTCGATCACGCATTGAATCGGCAAGCCCACTTTGGACAGGTCCACCTTGGCCTGGTAGCCGGTGATCACGCCGCTGGCCTCAAGCTTGGCGACACGCTCGGCAACGGCCGGGGCGGAGAGGTTTACGGTGCGTGCCAGTTGGGCGAAGGAGGCGCGGCCGTCTTCGAGCAGGGCGCTGAGGAGCATGCGGTCGTATTTGTCCATGATAAGGCTCCAGTTGCGCGTGGCTTTCGAAAGCATGGTTTATAGCCCTCATAACCATGCTTTGAAAAGTGTATGGGCGGTTTAAACAGGTTTTGTAACTTATGTTTAACCGCCTGCTTTTTTAGAATAAGCCTCCCTTCTACTGCCATAGAGCCACCCAATGCCCGGCCCGAGTCGCTTTCCCTTACCGTTGATCGCTGCCTTTTTTGCGCTGTATGTGATTTGGGGTTCCACCTATCTGGTGATCCGCATTGGCGTGGAGTACTGGCCGCCGCTGATGCTGGGCGGGATTCGCTTTTTGGCGGCGGGTGCGGTGATGTACGGCTACCTGCGGTGGCGCGGGGTGCCCGCGCCAACGTGGGAGCAGTGGAAAGCGGCGGCCAAGATCGGCATTTTGCTGCTGACCTTCGGCAACGGCGGGGTGACCTTGGCCGAGCACTCCGGCGTGTCGTCCGGTGTGGCTGCGCTGGCGGTGGCCACCGTGCCGTTGTTCACGCTGCTGTGTGGGTTTTTCTGGGGCGCACGTAACACCCGCCTGGAGTGGGCCGGGGTAATCCTGGGGATTATCGGCATTGCCATGCTGAACATGGGCAGCACTTTGCAATCGAGTCCGTTGGGGGCCGCGTTGCTGTTATTCGCCGCCGCCTCGTGGGCATTCGGTTCGGTGTGGAGCCGACGCTTGCCGCTGCCCCAGGGCGCCATGGCCAGTGCCGCGGAAATGCTGGTGGCGGGTGTCACGCTGCTGATCGGCAGCGCGCTGGCCGGTGAGCACCTGCAGGCCATGCCACCGCTGGAAGGCTGGCTGGCCCTGGCGTACCTGGCCGTGTTCGGTTCGATCATCGCCTTCAACGCCTACATGTACCTGCTCAAGCACGTACGCCCGGCGGCGGCGACCAGTTATGCCTACGTGAACCCGGCGGTGGCGGTGTTGCTGGGGATTGTGTTCGTCGGCGAAACCATCGGCCTGGAAGAAGCCCTGGCGATGCTGGTGATCATCAGCGCGGTGCTGTTGATCAGCCTGCCCCAGTGGCGCAAGCCCAAGCCGGAAATAAGGTAAACTGCGGCCCATTGCGTTCCTTGCGCTGAATTTTCCTACGGTAACTACATGACTTTCGCCACCCTTGGCCTGATCGAACCCTTGCTGCGCGCCCTTGAGACGCTTGGCTACCAGACCCCGACGCCGGTGCAGGCGCAAGCCATTCCGGCGGTGCTGGCCGGTCGTGACCTGATGGCTGCGGCCCAGACCGGCACCGGAAAAACCGCCGGTTTCGCCGTGCCGTTGTTGCAACTGCTGACGATGGAAGGGCCGAAAGTCGCCGCCAACTCGGCGCGTGCGCTGATCCTGTGCCCCACCCGCGAGTTGGCCGAGCAGGTTCACGCCAGCGTCGCCGAGTATGCGCAAAACCTGCCGCTAACCACCTACGCGGTGTACGGCGGCGTAAGCATCAACCCGCAGATGATGAAGCTGCGCAAGGGTGTGGATGTGCTGGTGGCCACCCCTGGCCGCCTGATCGACCTGTTCCGCCAGAACGCGTTGAAGCTCAACCAGCTGCAAACCCTGGTGCTCGACGAAGCCGACCGCATGCTCGACCTGGGTTTCTCCGAGGAGCTGGCAAACATCTACCGCATGCTGCCGAAAAAGCGCCAGACCTTGCTGTTTTCCGCCACTTTCTCCGATGACATCCGCCAGTTGGCCGGGCAGATGCTCAACGACCCACTGAGCATCGAAGTCAGCCCGCGCAACGTCGCCGCCAACACGGTGAAGCAGTGGATCGTGCCGGTGGACAAGAAGCGCAAGCCGGAGCTGTTTGTGCACCTGATGCGCAAGGGTCGCTGGAAACAGGTGCTGGTGTTCGCCAAGACCCGTAACGGCGTGGATGCGCTGGTGGACAAGTTGCAGGGCCTGGGCATCAACGCCGATGGCATCCATGGCGACAAGCCCCAGGCCACGCGCCAGCGTGCACTGGACCGCTTCAAGTCCAGCGAAGTACAGATCCTGGTCGCCACCGACGTGGCAGCCCGTGGCCTGGATATCGAAGACCTGCCGCTGGTGGTCAACTTTGACCTGCCGATCGTTGCCGAGGATTACATCCACCGCATCGGCCGTACCGGACGTGCGGGCAACACCGGTGAAGCGATTTCCCTGGTGTGTGCCGACGAAGTGAACATGCTCTCGGCCATCGAGATGCTGACCCGCCAGACCTTGGCGCGGCATATGGAGCAGGACTTCGAACCAGAGCACCGCGTGCCAGACACCGATGCCAGCGGGCAAGTGGTGAAGAAGCCGAAAAAACCGAAGAAGCCAAAAACGTCCGGTGGTGGCGGCAAGCGCAATTTGGGCAAGTGGGTGGACAGCGGGGAGGTTGCGCCTGCGGAGCCTTCGATCAAGCCAGTGCGCAAGGTACCGGTGTTTAATACTGGGCCGCGTAAGAAGAAGTGATTTTGCGGTGTAGCTGATGGCCCCTTCGCGAGCAAGCCCGCTCCCACATTTGAAGGTATTCACAAATCAAGTGTGGGAGGGGGCTTGCCCCCGATGGCGGCCTTGAATTCAACAAAGATTTCAGCCCTTAAGCCACTCCAACATCCCCCGCCCAGCCGCCCGCCCACTGGCAAAACACCCCGTCAGCAAATAGCCCCCGGTCGGCGCTTCCCAATCCAGCATCTCCCCCGCACAAAACACCCCCGGCAATTGCTTGAGCATCAAGCGCTCATCCAACGCCTCGAAGGGCACGCCGCCAGCGGTGCTGATCGCTTCATCCATCGGCCGAGTCTTAACCAGGGTCAAGGGCAGCGCCTTGATATCCACAGCCAGTTGCGCCGGGTCGTTGAAATGTTCAGTCGGTGCCAGCTCACGCAACAGCGCCGCCTTGACCCCATCCAACCCCAACTGACTGTGCAAATGCTTGCTCATCGAGCGCGAACCCCGTGGCTTGGTCAAGGCAGCCTGGATTTTGTCCACAGGCTTGCTCGGCAGCAGGTCGATATGCACCGTGGCCAAGCCATCGCGGTTGATTGCTTCACGAATCGGCGCCGACAACGCATAGATCAGGCTGCCCTCGATACCCGTGGCGGTGACCACGCATTCGCCAAGCCGGGGCTTGTCATCCCCCAAGCCGATGGCGACGTTTTTCAACGGTGCACCGGCGAATTTGCTGACCATCAATTCGCTCCAGGCCGACACCTCGAAGCCGCAGTTGCTCGGTTGCAACGGGGCATAAGGCACGCCTTGGTCTTCCAGCAACTTGAGCCAGGCACCGTCCGAACCCAGGCGCGACCAACTGCCGCCGCCGAGGGCCAGCAGCACTGCATCGCTGTGCACCGTTTTTTCGCCTTCGGGGCTGTGGATAAGTAAACCGCCATCCGCACTCCACCCAACCCAGCGGTGCCGGGTGTGGATAACCACTCCCTGGTCCCGCAGGCGCTTGAGCCAGGCACGCAGCAGAGGGGCGGCTTTCATATCCGTAGGAAATACACGGCCAGAAGTGCCGATAAAGGTTTCGATACCCAGCCCGTGTATCCATTCGCACAACGCATCGGCACCAAACCCGCGCAGCAACGGCGCCATGTGCGGCGCGCGTTCGGCATAGCGCGACAGGAACGCCGGGTAGGCTTCAGAGTGGGTGATGTTCATGCCGCCTACGCCGGCCAGCAGGAACTTGCGCCCCACCGAAGGCATGCCGTCGTAGAGGTCTACCCGCACACCCGCCTGGCTCAAGACTTCGGCAGCCATCAGCCCGGCAGGGCCGCCGCCGATGATGGAGACGTGTTGGGGAGCGGTCTGGGACATGGTGAGGGCTACGGTCGGTTAAACAGGCCGAGCATTCTACCCGACGACGGCGCAAACGCCTGATCAAAAAACGCACAGTTTCCTACAGCCCATGTAGATATTGGTTCTTAGGCGCTTACGCTCAAGTTATCCACAGGCCGTTCCACAGGCATTGTGGGTAACGCTCATAGCTCAATGACAACCTGATGACGTCCACACCCGTTGTGCGCTGTGGTGCAGGATGCCGTGGCGGCGGGCCAGGGCAGGGCGGTCCTTGCTGTAACCGCCGCCGATCACACCCATCACCGGAATATCGCGGCCCAGGCAGTGGCGCATCACGCTTTCATCACGGGCGGCCACGCCCTCGTCTGTCAGCTTGAGGTAACCGAGGGCGTCGTCCTTGTGCACATCCACGCCGGCGTCGTACAGCACCAGGTCGGGCTGGTAGAGCGGCAGCAGGTAGTTGAGGGCATCGTCCACCACCTTGAGGTAGTCGGCGTCGCCCATGCCCATGGGCAGCGGGATGTCCCAGTCGCTCTGGGCCTTGCGTGCGGGGAAGTTCTTTTCACAGTGCAGCGACACGGTGATGGCGTCCGGCGTGTCGTGGAGGATGCGTGCGGTGCCGTCACCCTGGTGCACGTCACAGTCGAAGATCAGCACGCGGTTGACCCGGCCGCTGGCCAGCAGGTAACGGCTGATCACCGCCAGGTCATTGAAGATGCAAAAACCCGCCGGGTAATCGTAGTGGGCGTGGTGGGTGCCGCCGGCCAAATGGCAGGCCAGGCCGTGTTCCAGGGCCTGCTCGGCCGCCAGGATTGAACCCCCTACGGCACGGACGGTGCGCCGGGCGAGGGCTTCGTTCCATGGCAGGCCCAGGCGGCGCTGGTCTTCGCGGGACAACTCGCCGCCCATGTAGCGCTCGATGTAGTCGGGGGCGTGGGCCAGGGCGAGGATCTCGGGTGGGCACAGCTGCGGGCGCAGCAGGTGGCTGTCCTCGGTCAGCCCGCTGGACACCAGGTGGTCACGCAACAGGCGGAACTTGTCCATGGGGAAGCGATGGTCCGCCGGGAACTCAGGGCTGTAGTCATCGTGGTAGATCAATGGCAAAGGCATGGGATTTTCTGACAGGAACCTGCGACGCATCTTACCCGCGTTGTACACTCACGCACATGGCAAGGGAGGGGACCCATGGAGCCGATACTGGAACTTGAAAGCGCACGCCTGGTGCTACGCCAATGGCGCGACAGCGACCTGCCCGAATTTGCGCGCATGTGCGCCGACCCGCAGGTGATGCGCTATTTCCCGGCCAAATTAAGCCACCTGGAAAGCGCCGCATTGATCGGTCGCATTCGCGGGCACTTCGCCGAATACGGTTTTGGCCTGTGGGCGTTGGAGCGCAAGGACACGGGCGAATTTATCGGCCTGACCGGGCTACAGCATGTCAGCTTTGATGCGGCCTTTACCCCGGCGGTGGAGATCGGCTGGCGGTTGGCTCGTGAACATTGGGGCCTGGGGTATGCCAGCGAAGCGGCGTGGACCGCGTTGCGCTGTGGTTTTGACCGCGTGCAGTTGGATGAAATCGTCGCCTTTACCACCGAGGCCAATCTGCCATCACAAAAAGTCATGCAGGCCATCGGTATGCATTACGATCCCCTGGCAGATTTTGAACACCCCAAGGTCGCAGCCGATGACCCGCTGCGCCATCATGTGTTGTACCGCATCACCCGCGCCCAATGGTTGGACACGCTGCACGGGTAGGAGCGAGCTTGCTCGCGAAGAGCTCAAGGGCCCCGCGTTACGCCTGGCGCCCCGCGTTATCGTTGACGACCTTCGCGAGCAAGCTCGCTCCTACAGTAAAATCTGTTTTGCTCTGAGGAGAGTTTGAATGAGCCAAGTATTGGAAGATCTGGTGGACCTGCTGACCCTGGAGCCGATCGAGGAAAACCTCTTTCGCGGCCGCAGTCAGGACCTGGGTTTTCGCCAACTGTTCGGTGGCCAGGTGCTCGGCCAGTCGTTGTCGGCCGCCAGCCAGACCGTAGAAGAAGCGCGGCATGTGCATTCCCTGCATGGTTATTTCCTGCGCCCTGGCGATGCCGCATTGCCGGTGGTGTATTCGGTGGACCGCGTGCGTGACGGTGGCAGTTTCAGCACTCGCCGCGTCACCGCGATTCAGAAGGGCCACCCGATCTTTACCTGCACCACCTCGTTCCAGTACGACGAGCAAGGCTTCGACCACCAGACCACCATGCCCGTGGTGGTCGGCCCGGAAAACCTGCCGTCGGAGTTGGAGTTGACCCAGCAGCGTGCGCACCTGATCCCTGAGCACATGCGCGACAAGTTGCTGTGCCCCAAGCCGATTGAAGTGCGCCCGGTCACCGAGAAAGATCCGTTCAATCCGCAGCCGTCCGACCCGGTCAAATATGTGTGGTTTCGTGCCGACGGTGCGCTGGCCGACATTCCGGCCCTGCACAAATACCTGCTGGCCTACGCCTCGGACTTCGGCCTGCTGACCACGTCGTTGCTGCCCCATGGCAAGACCGTGTGGCAAAAAGACATGCAGGTCGCCAGCCTCGATCACGCGCTGTGGTTCCACGCCGACCTGCGCGCCGATGACTGGTTGCTGTACGCCATGGACAGCCCTTGGGCGGGTAATTCCCGAGGGTTTTCCCGTGGCAGCGTGTACAACCGCGCCGGGCAACTGGTGGCCTCGGTGACCCAGGAAGGCTTGATTCGCCATCGCAAGGATTGGGCATGAGCCTGACGGACGTTAAACATTGGGTGTTCGACATGGACGGCACCCTGACGGTCGCCGTGCATGATTTTGCGGCGATTCGCGTGGCCCTGGATATTCCGCCGGAGGATGACATCCTCACCCATCTGGCGGCGCTGCCAGCGGATGTGGCAGCGGCCAAGCACGCCTGGTTGCTGGAGCATGAGCGCGAGTTGGCGCTGGGTTCGGTAGCCGCCGACGGTGCGGTGGAACTGGTGCGCGAGTTGGCCGCGCGGGGTTATCGCCTGGGCATCTTGACCCGTAATGCGCGGGAGTTGGCGCATATCACCCTGGAGGCGATTGGCCTGGCGGACTGCTTTGCCATCGAAGACGTGTTGGGGCGTGATGATGCGCAACCCAAGCCCGATCCGGATGGGTTGCTGAAACTGGCAGCGGCGTGGGATGTAGCGCCCAGCCAGATGGTGATGGTCGGGGATTATCGTTTTGACCTGGACTGCGGCCGGGCGGCGGGCGCGCGTACGGTGTTGGTCAACTTGCCCGAGAACCCGTGGCCGGAGTTGGCGGATTGGCATGCCGAGGATTGCTCGGTGTTGCGCCGGATGATCCAGCCCAAGCAATGAGGTCAAATGTGGGAGGGGGCTTGCTCCCGATAGCAGTGGATCAGCCAACACATCGGGTGACTGACACACTGCAATCGGGGGCAAGCCCCCTCCCACATTTTGATTGGGTTTCTTCAGGGACTACTTTGAAAACAACACCTTCTGCCCCTCAGGCGACGTAAACATCCCATCCCCGTTATGCCCCACCCCCGGCACTTCCACCAACTGATGCCCCAACTGCGGATGCCGCTGCTTGAGATAGTCGAAATAGTTGTGCCCACGAATCAGCCGATACGCGCCCTGAGCCTCAGCTTCACAGCCGATGTCCAGCGCGTGATGTTTCGGGTCGATGTCCTGTTGGCCCAGCAGGTAGGTGATGTCGCGTGACACATAGGTCTGCTCAATCTGCACCGCGCCTTTGGCGTAGGCCGGCAAGTGGTTCAGGCCGTATTTCCAGTCATTGAAGCCTGGGCACGTCGCCGGGTCGAACTTCACCGGGCGTTGCGGGGTGAAGTAGGCGTAGGACGAGGGATTGGCCACCACGTAGCGCAGGCGGATGGCTTCGGCTTGCAGTTTAGGGTGGTCGTGGCTGAGGAGGGCAAAACGCTGCACCACCTGGCCACCGCCGGAATGCCCGGCCACGACGATTTCCTTCAGCGCCGGGAACAGCTTGCGATTGCCCAGGTGCTTGATGATCTGGTCCAAGGCGCCGTAGGAACTGATATGACCCGGGGCGGTGGACGGTTCGCCGGCCATCCAGCCGTTGTCGGTCCAGCGCAGCACCTGATCGTCCACATGCTCGTTACGCGCGTCGGCCTCGATCAGGAAGCGTGGCGCGATCACCAGGGTGTTGGCGCCTTGCCCGGCATTCGCGGCAGCCTTTTCGCCGCTTTCCAGATAGGTCTGCGCATCGCGCAGGCGACCATGCACGATGATCAACGCACGGGTCACGTTGGGTAGCGGCTGGCGCCAATCCTGGCTCAGGCCGACGCTGAGGTCGCCGGCCGCCAGGGGGAAGCGATCGAGACTGGCTTGCTGGGCGCCGTGTCCGGCCGCCCAGGTTGAACAACTGACTAACAGGCCCAGCAGCAATCCCAATCGTTTATTCATTTAGAGACTCTTGGCGGAAAAGGTGTCGCATTGAGTGATCTGGCCCTGGGCAAAGCCGGTCTTGAACCAGCGTACGCGCTGCGCCGAGGTGCCGTGGGTGAATGAGTCCGGTACCACGCGGCCTTGACCCTGTTGCTGCAAGCGGTCATCGCCAATGGCGTTGGCCGCGTTCAGCGCCTCTTCGATGTCGCCGGGTTCCAGCCAGTTCAGGCGCTTTTGCGCACGGTTGGCCCAGACACCGGCGAAGCAATCAGCTTGCAGTTCCTGGCGGACCAGCAGGCCGCCGTCGCCCTCCATCTGCCGGCCCTGTTGGCGCGCGGCCTGGATTTTTGCCGAGATGCCCAGCAGCGTCTGCACGTGGTGCCCGACTTCGTGGGCAATGACATACGCCTGGGCGAAATCGCCGGCGGCCTGGAAGCGTTGGGACATTTCGCGGAAGAAATCCAGGTCCAGGTACACCTGCCGGTCAGCCGGGCAATAGAACGGGCCGCTGGCCGAAGTGGCGCCACCGCAGGCGGAGTTGACGCGGCCACGGAACAGGATGAGTTTCGGGTTCTGATAGGCCACGCCGTTTTCCTTGAACACCTGGGCCCAGGTGTCCTCGGTGTCGCCGAGCACAGCGCGCACGAAATCGGCTTGTTCATCGTTGGCCGGCGGTGCCTGGCGCTGTTGGGTGCTGACCGACGGCGCCTGCTCCATCTGGCCGGTGAGCTGGCCGAGGATCTGCAGCGGGTCTTGGCCGGTGATCCAGCCAATGCCGACAATCAGCAAGATCGCTCCCAGGCTCAGGCCCTTGCCACCGCCAAAGCGCATGCCGCCACCGCCCCCACTACTGTCATCGCGGGCATCCACCACGTTGTCGCTGCGTCGGCCTTTTTTCCATAGCATGGGGGCGGTCCTCTTGATAAATAGCCTGTAGGAGCGAGCTTGCTCGCGAAAAACTCAAGTGCGCCGCGTTAAACCTGGCGCCCTGCGTCATCGTTGACGATCTTCGCGAGCAAGCTCGCTCCTACAGTTGTGGAATGGTTGAGTATGGACGCTATTAGCGGCAGTAGCCTTCGCCGCTCACCACGATCAGGCAGTCCTTTTTATCGGCCAGCCATTTCAGGCCGGTGTCTGCACCGTCGCCAGCGCGCAGCAGTTGCGGGCCGTCCGGGCGGGTGAAGGCGATGCCGTCTTCGGCGGCCTCACCCTTGAAGGTGCCCGAGTCATCGGCGTCGAGGCCGTATTGCATGGTGAGAATGTAGTGCCCGCGGCCGACGCTGTCGTCCTTGGCGATGGTCAGGTTCAGGCCTTCAACGCCGATCCATTTGCCGACCCATTTATCGGTGGGTGGTGTTTCTGGCACCAGGGTCGCCTGCACCGACGCGGGTGCGGGTTTGGGCGCCTCACTGGCTTTTTTATCGCAGGCGCTGAGCAGTGCAAGGGCAGACAAAGCAAAAAGAATTTTTTTCATAGCGGCATGGCCTTGGTTGAAAAGTGTTCAATACGACGGTCAACGTGCAGCGTTGGACTCGAACCCCGTGATTTAGTGCGCTGTTCGCCCGGTGTTTGGTTATGCTCTTGGGGCAGACCCACGCCCGGCTGCTAGATTACCGGGTTGAGTCCCACCGTGCGCCACGCAAGAGAATTCGATGACTGTCAGTACCCCCCTTTCCGGCGTCAACCATCCCTTCAAAGGCATCCTGCTGATTGTGGTGGCAACGTTCCTGTTCTCCAGCCACGACGCCTTGTCCAAATACCTGGCCGGGTTCTACCCGATTGTGATGGTGGTGTGGGCGCGCTACCTGGTGCACACCTTGTTGATGGCGGGGATCTTCCTGCCGCAATCGGGCCTGCGGGTGCTGCGCAGCAAGCGGCCGGGAATGCAGGTGGTGCGGGCGCTGTGTCTGTTGGGCACCAGCCTGTTCTTTACGGCGGCGCTGCACTATATCCCCTTGGCGGAAGCCACGGCGGTGAACTTCCTGGCACCGATCCTGGTAACCGCACTGTCGGTGCCCTTGCTGGGTGAGCACGTCACGCGCGGCCAGTGGCTGGCGGTGATCTGTGGATTTGTCGGTGTGCTGATCATCATTCACCCCGGCGGCGAGTTGTTCACCCCGGCGGTGTTGTTGCCGCTATGTTCGGCGCTGTTTTTCTGCTTCTACCAACTGCTCACGCGCATCCTCAGCCAATACGACACCCCCACCACCAGCAACTTCTTCGCCGGCCTGTGCAATACCCTGGTGATGAGTGCGATGGTGCCGTTCTTCTGGCAGATCCCCACGCTGTGGCACGGCGTGTTGATGCTGGCCCTGGGCACCTGCGGGATGACCGCGCACTTGATGCTGACCCAGGCGTTCCGCTTTGCGGCGCCTGCGTTGCTGGCGCCGTTCGGCTATTGCCAGATCGTGTTCGCGGGGTTGTTGGGCTGGCTGGTGTTCAGCCATACCCCCGATGTGACCACGGTAGTCGGCATCGGGGTGATCTGCATGAGCGGGTTGGCCGCTGCCTGGCAGCAGCGGCGTCGGTAGGTCAAAGGTCTACGGTAGGAATCTTGCGCGGGGCCATGAAGTACATCCAGGTCAGCGCAATGAAGTACATCGCCGGGATCAGGGTGAACAACACGGTGTAATTGTTGTTGGTCACGGTGAGGATGTGGCCGACGATCTGGGTCATGAACATGCCGCCGATGGCCGCGCACATACCGCCAAAACCGAACACCGTGCTCATCATGTGCTTGGGCGTGTAGTCCATCACCAGGCTCCAGATGTTGGCGGTCCAGGCCTGGTGCGCGCCAATCGCCAGGGAAATGGCAAACACCGCGACCCACAGTTGGCTGGAACCGGCCGCCATCACCACGCCGACGATGCAGCAGGCAAACAGCAGCATCGACAGCAACCGCGCCTTGATCGAGTTCATGCCGCGACCGATCAGGAAGGACGACAGAATCCCCCCGCCCACACTGCCGAAATCGGCGGTCAGGTAGATGATGATCAGCGGGATACCCATCTGGGTCACGTTGATGCCCAGGTTGTATTGCTGGTTCAGGAAGGGCGGCAGCCAGTACAGGTAGAACCAGAACACCGGGGCAGTCAGGGCGTAGGCGATGGCGAAAGCCCAAGTGCCGCGCATCCGCAGGATACGGCTGAAGGGCACGCCAGGCTGTTCCGGCTCGACCTGCTGTTGCACGTAGTCCAATTCGGATTGTTTAACGGTGGGATGGTCTTCCGGGTTGTAGTACTTCAAGCCCCAGCACACCAACCAGATCAACCCCAGTGCCGCCATGCACAGAAACGCTGCCTGCCAGCCCCATACGTGGAGGATCAACGGCAGCAGCATGGGCGTCATCATCGCGCCCACGTTGGTGCCGGCGTTGAAGATCCCGGTGGCCACCGCACGTTCACCGGCGGGGAACCACAACCGTGTGGTCTTCACGCAGGCCGGGTAGTTGGCCGCCTCGGTCAGCCCGAGGATAAAGCGGCACACCATAAAGCCAACCGCCGAGGTGGCCAGGCCATGGGCACCGGTGGCCAGGCTCCACAGCAGCACCGCGCAGAAGAACACGCGTTTGACGCCGATGCGGTCGATCAAGCGGCCTTGCAGCACAAAGCCGATGGCATAGCCGACCTGGAACCAGAAGTTGATGTTGGCGTAGTCCATCGCCGTCCAGCTCATTTCCTTGGCGAGGATCGGCTGCATCACGCCCAGGGCGGCACGGTCGATGTAGTTCAGGGTGGTGGCGAAAAACACCAGGGCCAGCATGCCCCAGCGGGTTTTACCCACGGCCAGGGCGCCGCGGATCTTGTCGCCGATGCCGGCGTGCGGGATGCCCGGGCGCGCGGCCAGGACGGAATTTTGCGAAGGCATGAGGTCGTACCCGTTTTTTGAAATTTTTATGGTGTGTTCTGGGTCTTTTTTTAACGCTGGTTACGTGATCGATGGTGCGCAGTGGTTAAAAAATCGTCAATTCGCCAAAGGGGCATAGTGTTCGATAATCGCACCAAAAACTAACCGGTTCGTACATTTTAATTGCTGCCGCCAGGCTGGGGGCGAATAATTTGCCACAAACAACAATTGCCGGGAGGCGTCCATGCAACGTTCCATTGCCACTGTTTCCTTGAGCGGGACCCTGCCGGAAAAGCTCGAAGCCATTGCCGCCGCCGGGTTCGATGGGGTCGAGATCTTTGAAAACGACTTGTTGTATTACGACGGCAGCCCCCGTGAAGTTAGGCAAATGTGCGCCGACCTGGGAATTGCCATCACCTTGTTCCAACCGTTCCGCGACTTTGAAGGCTGCCGCCGCGACCGCCTGGCGCGCAACCTGGAGCGGGCCGAGCGCAAGTTCGACCTGATGCAGGAACTGGGCACCGACCTGGTGCTGGTGTGCAGTAACGCCTCGGCCGATTGCGTCGGCGACGAACGCATTCTACTCGATGACTTGAGCCTGCTGGCCGAACACGCCGGCCGTCGTGGCTTGCGCATCGGTTACGAAGCCCTGGCCTGGGGCAAGCATGTGAACACCTGGCAGCAAGTGTGGAGCCTGGTGCGCCAGGTCGATCACCCCGCGCTGGGCGTGTTGCTGGACAGCTTCCACACCCTGTCCCTCAAGGGCGACCCGAGCGGCATCGCGCAGATCCCCGGTGACAAGATCTTCTTCGTGCAAATGGCCGACGCGCCGATCCTGGCCATGGACGTGCTGGAGTGGAGCCGGCATTTCCGTTGCTTCCCCGGCCAAGGCGAGTTTGACTTGGCGGGTTTCCTGGCGCCGATCATCCGAAGTGGCTACACCGGGCCGTTGTCCCTGGAAATTTTCAACGATGGTTTCCGCGCCGCGCCAACTCGCGCGAACGCGGCGGATGGCTTGCGTTCCCTGCTGTATCTGGAAGAGAAAACCCGTGAGCGCCTCAAGCAGCAAGCGCCTGCGCAACCGGTCGAGATCTTGTTTGACACCCCCGCTGCCAGCGAATACGACGGCATCGAGTTCCTCGAATTTGCTGTGGACGAAAGCCTTGGCGCCAAGCTGACCCATTGGCTGGAGCGCCTGGGCTTCGTCAAGGCTGGCCAGCATCGCTCCAAGAGCGTAAGCCTGCTGCGCCAGGGCGATATCAACCTGATCCTCAATTGCGAACCCTATTCCTTCGCCCACAACTTTTTTGAAGCCCACGGCCCGTCGCTGTGCGCCACGGCGGTGCGGGTCAAGGACAGCGCCAAGGCCCTGGAGCGGGCGGTGGCCTACAAGGGCCAGCCTTATCGCGGCCTGGTGGGGCCGAACGAGTTGGAATTGGCGGCGGTGCGCGCGCCAGATGGCAGCCTGATCTACTTGGTAGACCAGAATGAAGGCGGGATCTATGACACCGACTTCAACCTGCAACCTGCTGCGGCGTCCAGCGGGGGGCTGCTGCGCATCGACCACATGGCCATGGCCCTGCCGGCTGACAGCCTGGACAGCTGGGTGCTGTTCTACAAGAGCCTGCTGGACTTCGAAGCCGATGACGAAGTGGTGCTGCCCGACCCTTATGGCCTGGTGAAAAGCCGCGCCCTGCGCAGCCGTTGCAGCTCGATCCGCCTGCCGCTGAATATTTCCGAAAACCGCAATACGGCGATTTCACACGCGCTATCGAGCTATCGCGGCTCGGGCGTGCACCACATTGCCTTCGACTGCGCGGATATTTTCGCCGAAGTGCGCCGCGCCAAGGAGGCGGGTGTGCCGCTGCTGGATATCCCGCTCAACTACTACGACGACCTGGCGGCGCGTTTCGATTTCGACGATGAGTTCCTCAGCGAGCTGGCGTACTACAACGTGCTGTACGACCGTGACCCCCAGGGCGGTGAGTTGTTTCATGTGTACACCGAGCCGTTTGAGGGGCGGTTTTTCTTCGAGATCATCCAGCGCAAGAACGGCTACGCCGGCTACGGTGCGGCCAACGTGGCAGTGCGCCTGGCGGCGATGGCAAAGTCGCGCAGCGGCGCAGCGCGCCAGGCACGGTTATAAGGGCAGGGCGGGTGCTTCCTTCGGGGAGCATCGCGGCCCATAATCAGCGCCTGCATAACACTGGCTGTGAGCCCACCATGACCTCTGAGGCACCCCGCAAGAGTCGTAAGAACAATCCAGAAAAGACTCGCGAAAACATACTCCAAGAAGCCATCGTCGAGTTTGTCCAGCAGGGCCTCTCCGGCGCTCGCGTGGACGCCATCGCCGAGCGCATCCACACCTCCAAGCGCATGATTTATTACTACTTCGGCAGCAAGGAGCAGTTGTACGTCGAGGTGCTGGAAAAACTCTACGGCGACATCCGCAACACCGAAACCCGCATGAACCTCACCGCCCTGGAACCGCGCGAAGCGATCCGGCGCCTGGTGGAATTCACCTTTGATCACCACGACCAGAACGTGGATTTCGTGCGCATTGTCAGCATCGAAAATATTCACAATGCCGAGTATGTGAAGCGCACCGATACGATTAAGGCGATGAACAGCAAGATCCTTGAAGGGCTGGGGGAAACGCTGCGCCGTGGTGCCGAGATGGGGTTGTTTCGGGAGGGTTTGGAGCCGTTGGACGTGCACCTGCTGATCAACTCATTCAGCTTTTACCGGGTGTCCAACCGGCATACGTTCAGTGAGATTTTTCAGATCGAGCTGTCGGATGAGGCGATCAAGCAGCGGCATCGGGAGATGATTTGTGAGTCGGTGATGCGCTATTTGCAGGCTTGAACACACACAACCCCCAAGCTGAAATGCAATCAATGTGGGAGATTCTATGTTGCAGGGCAAGCCTGCCCTCAGCATCTGAATCTGCGCCAAGCTCGAAATACAGGCACACCGCCAGTCTCC
>NZ_QUZU01000038.1 GCF_004682055.1 Pseudomonas kairouanensis
GCCACCACAGGCTTAGCTCTGTGCTTCGTGCAGTTCTTTCAGGCGGTCAGCACCACCTTCGGCAACACCTTCGGTGTAGGCACGTTTGTTGGCTTGTTCAGCGCCGCCTTCAACCAGACCTTTCTGTTCCAGGCGATCACGGCCACCTTCAGTCAGGCCTTCGGTGTAAGCGCGTTTGTTGGCTTGTTCCGAACCGTTTTCAGCAACGCCGCCTTTGGCGTAGTCACGGTTCTCTTCTTCTTGCGAACCGCTGCGAGCCAGGGTTTGGCTGGATTGAACGGCTTGGGCTTTGTTCTGTGGGGTCGCTTGTTCGGCGGCGGGCAGGGCAAAAGCGCTGGAAGCCAGGACAGACAAGAGGACAGTAGCGAGTATTTGGCGTTTCATGGTCGTTGCTCCTTGGGAGGGCGATAAAGTGGGTACAGGGCTAATGCTACTCTCGATAAGTCGATATAAAAGTTCATAAATACAATGGTAATAATCAACGGAATTGATTGTTCACGGCGAGGGCTCTATCTCGCGCCTCTCAAGCCCGCGGTTTTGCACCGTGGTGGGTATTTTCGACACGATCCTGGGTAACAATGGTGCGCCATCGATGGGTTGAATCTGTCGAGTTGGTCAGGAAAACAGGTTTTTGCGGTTAAATCGGTTACCGGGTTAAACCCCTGGGCGGTTTGCCAGTCGTACCCTTATGGGCTGTAGTTCAGCCAGTAGTCGTATTCAGGAGTCCTGTGCAATGACGCGCACTCGTAAAATCGTCGCTTGGAGCTGCGCCAGCTTCGTTCTGTTAATCGCCGTGGTGGTATTGGTGCTGGTGTTCTTCGACTGGAACCGCATCAAGCCGCAGATCAATGCCAAGGTTTCTGAAGAGCTGCATCGTCCATTTGCCATCAACGGCAACCTGGCGGTGGCGTGGGCGCGGGAGCCCGATGAAGGCGGTTGGCGCGCCTGGGTGCCATGGCCCCATGTGATCGCCGAAGACCTGAGCCTGGGTAACCCAGACTGGTCGAAACAGCCGCAAATGGTCACCCTCAAGAAAGTCGAGTTGCGCATTTCGCCCCTGGCATTGCTGGTGCAGCGCGTGGTGATCCCGCGTATCGACCTCACCGAACCCAGTGCCCAGTTGCAGCGCCTGGCCGATGGCCGTGCCAACTGGACCTTCAAATTCGACCCCAAGGACCCCAATGCCGAACCGTCGAACTGGGTGGTGGACATCGGCGCCATCGGCTTTGACAAAGGCCACGTGACCCTCGACGACCAGACCCTCAAGACCCAACTGGATGTGATCATCGACCCGCTGGGCAAACCCATCCCCTTTGGCGAAATTGTCGGCGATGCCGATGCCAAGAAGGCCCTGGAAAAAGGATCAAAGCCCCAGGACTATGCATTCGGCCTCAAGGTCAAAGGCCAATACCACGGCCAGAAACTCGACGGCACCGGCAAGATCGGCGGCCTGCTGGCCCTGCAGGACGCGGCCAAGCCGTTTCCGCTGCAGGCGCAGGTCAAGATCGCCGACACCAGCATCGCCCTGGCCGGTACCCTCACCGACCCATTGAACCTGGGCGCCCTCGACCTGCGCCTCAAGCTTGCAGGCAGCAGCCTGGGCAACCTGTACCCGCTTACCGGCGTAACCCTGCCGGATTCGCCGGCGTACTCCACCGACGGCCACCTGATCGCCAAGCTGCACGAACCCACAGGTGCCTCGTTCAGCTATGAAAACTTCAACGGCAAAATCGGCAACAGCGATATCCACGGCAACCTGGGCTATGTGGCCAGCCAGCCGCGGCCCAAACTCACCGGTGCGCTGGTGTCCAACCAATTGCTGATGACCGACCTTGCCCCCCTGATCGGCGCCGACTCCAACGCCAAGCAAAAAGCCCGTGGCGGCGAAAGCAAACAGCCGGCGACCAAAGTGCTGCCGGTGGAAGAGTTTCGCACCGAGCGCTGGCGCGACATGGATGCCGATGTGGAATTCACTGGCAAACGCATCGTGCACAGTGCCGAACTGCCCTTCACCGACCTCTACACCCACCTGGTACTCAACGACGGCGAACTGAGCCTGGAACCCCTGCGCTTTGGCGTGGCCGGCGGCAAGCTGGACGCGCAAATCCGCCTGAACGGCCGTATCACGCCGATGGAAGGCCGTGCCAAGCTCACCGCGCGTAACTTCAAGCTCAAGCAGTTGTTCCCAACCTTTGAACCGATGAAAACCAGCTTTGGCGAACTCAACGGCGACGCGGATATTTCCGGGCGTGGCAACTCTGTGGCCGCGCTGCTGGGCACCTCCAACGGCGATCTGAAAATGCTGATCAACGACGGCGCCATCAGCCGCAGCCTGATGGAAATTGCCGGGCTGAATGTGGGCAACTACGTGGTGGGCCGCCTGTTTGGCGACAAGGAAGTGAAGATCAACTGCGCGGCGGCCGACTTCGGCATCAAGACTGGCCTGGCAACCACGCGGTTGTTTGTGTTCGATACCGAGAACGCCATCATCTACATCGATGGCACGGCGAACATGGCCAGCGAGCAACTGGACCTGACGATCACGCCTGAGTCCAAGGGCTTCCGCTTGTTCTCCCTGCGCTCGCCGCTGTACGTCAATGGACCGTTCATCAAGCCCAATGCTGGGGTCAAAGCGATTCCACTGGCGTTGCGCGGTGCAGGGATGGTGGCGCTGGGTGTGATTGCTGGGCCGGCTGCTGGGCTGCTTGCCTTGGTCGCCCCAAGTGGTGGTGAACCCAATGAATGCGCACCGCTGCTGCAACAGATGAAGGAAGGCAAAGCCCCGAAAACCGTGAAGGGCTAACTGGCCCAACACAGATCCAAATGTGGGAGGGGGCTTGCCCCCGATGGCAGTCTGTCAGTTGATAACTCTATCGACTGATCCACCGCTATCGGGGGCAAGCCCCCTCCCACATTGGTATTGCAGTGTTGCTGGGTTACAGGCTTTCGAGGATGTCCGCCATGTCGTCGGCGTGCTCTTCTTCCTGGGCCAGGATTTCTTCAAACAGACGGCGCGTGGTCGGGTCTTTATCACCGATGTACTGGATGATTTCGCGATAGCTGTCCACCGCAATCCGCTCAGCTACCAGGTCTTCGTAGACCATTTCTTTCAGCGAGTTGCCCGCCACGTATTGAGCGTGGGAGTTCTTGGTCAGCAGGTCCGGGTTGAACTCCGGCTCACCGCCCAATTGCACGATGCGCTCGGCGAGCTTGTCGGCATGCTCGGCTTCCTGGGTGGCGTGTTCGAGGAACTCGTCGGCGGCGACAGAAGCCTTGATGCCACTGGCCATGAAGTAGTGGCTCTTGTAGCGCAGCACGCAAACCAGCTCAGTGGCCAGCGAGGTGTTGAGCAAGCGGATGATTTCTTCGCGGTCGGCGTCATAGCCTTCGGTCACGGCGCCGTTTTCGACGTTCTGGCGGGCGCGGCTGCGCAGGGTGGCAACGTCTGTCAGGTGTGCTTCAGTCATCTCAATCTCCTGGGGCTAATCCGGTTTTGCGCCACGCTCTGGCGGCGTGATCGCTCCAAGTTGTGAGTGCCGCGTTACGCAAAAAGTTTTATCGGATTTATGTCACAAGCTCGTCGCGGGACTGGGCTAGCCTCAAGGCACCTTCCTGATCGAGGATGTTCGGCCCATGCCGCAGTCATTAGCCACGCGTTACCCCCTGGTGCTGGTGCCCGGCATGCTCGGTTTTGTGCGCCTGGGGTTTTTTCCCTATTGGTACGGCATCGTTCCGGCGCTGCGGGCAGGCGGGGCGCAGGTGTTCCCCGTGCAAGTAGCACCGCTGGACTCCAGCGAGGTGCGCGGCGAGCAGTTGCTGGTGCAGATCGAGCAGATTCGCCGCGCAACCGGCGCCGACAAGGTCAACCTGATCGGCCACAGCCAGGGCTCGCTGACCGCACGTTACGCGGCAGCCAGGCGCCCGGAGTGGGTGGCGTCGGTGACGTCGGTGGCGGGGCCCAACCACGGTTCGGAGTTGGCGGACCATATTCACGTCCATTACCCCATCGACGGGGTCAAGGGCCGCATCATGAGCGCGCTGTTCCATGTGGTGGCCTGGGTCATGGGCGTGCTGGAAACCGGCTATCGCGGGCCCCGCTTCAAGGCAGACCTGCAGGCCTCGCACCATTCCCTCACAAGCGCGGGTGTTGCGCTGTTCAACCGTCAATACCCACAAGGGCTGCCCGAGACCTGGGGCGGGCAGGGTGCAGAAGAGGTCAACGGTGTGCACTATTACTCGTGGTCCGGCACCTTGCAGCCGGGCATTACCGACCGTGGGCGCAACCTGTTCGATGGCACGAACCGCAGCTGCCGCCTGTTTGCCCGCAGTTTTGTGCTGGAAAAAGGCCAATGCGACGGCATGGTGGGGCGCTACAGCTCACATTTGGGCTTGGTGATCGGTGATGACTACCCGTTGGACCACTTCGATATCGTCAACCAGTCGATGGGGCTGGTGGGCAAGGGCGCGGAGCCGATTCGGTTGTTTGTGGAGCATGCGCAAAGGCTCAAGGCGGCAGGAGTCTAATGTGGGAGGGGGCTTGCTCCCGATAGCAGGGTGTCAGTCACTGGATATGTGGCTGATACACCGCTATCGGGAGCAAGCCCCCTCCCACATTTTGACCGCGTTCAGTCAGCTTTTACCGGTGTAGTCCACCGCTCCGACAGAATTACCCCGCCCAGTGTCAACAAGCCTCCCACCAGGTGATACAGCGCCAATTCTTCTTTCAGCACCACGGCCGCTATCAGTGCCGTAATCAACGGCAGCAAATTGAAAAACAGCGTGGTCCGGCTCGGCCCCAGGGTTTTTACCGAATGCATCCATGCCAATGGCGCCAGCATCGACGCCAACAGGCACGCGTACAGCACCAGCGGGATGTTCGCCCAGCCAAGCCCTGCTTTTGCCGAAAACAGGTACAGCGGAAACAGCACCACCACCGCCACCAGCACCTGCAAATACAGCAATACCAACGGCGGCAGGCGCAGCTGCCATTTTTTCAGCAGCGTGCTGTAGACCGCATAGGCCAGCGTGGCGACCAGCATCATGCCGTCACCCAGGTTCACCCCATGCTGCAGCAACGCGCCAAGGCTGCCCGACGACACCACCACGACCACGCCGGCAAACGACAGCACCGCACCGGTGAGGGCACCGTAAGTGAGGCGCTGGCCCAGGCTGATGATGGCCGCCGTCAACGCCATCAATGGCATCAGCGACAGGATGATGCCCATGTTGGTCGCGCTGGTCAGCGATGCGGCGTAGTACGCCAGGCTTTGGTACACCGCCATGCCCAGCACGCCAAGGATGGCGATCTTGCCCAGGTTCGGGCGGATCAGCGCCCAGTGGGCGATCACCGGCTTGATCATGAAGGGGGTAAACAGCAGCGCGGCCAGGGACCAACGGTAAAAACCGATCTCGGCGGGGAAAATCGCGCCCACGGCCAACTTGTTGACGACGGTATTGCCCGCCCAGATAAAAATGGCCAGCAGCGGATAAGCGTATTGCATTGAAAGAAACCAGGTGTGTTGATGAGGCCGGATTATCCATTGTCTGGATCGAAGCCTATACTGCGACACAGACAAACGACCGTTGCATCCAGACAATATGGCCAAGCACAACATACGCCTTGCGGATTTTCGCCAGTTGCCCAGCCCGGTGTATTTTCGCTATTCGGACTTCGCCCCGGATACCGAGTGCACCCCGCACCAACATGCCTGGGGCTCGCTGGACTATTCCGCCAGCGGTGTGATGCGCATGGAGGTGGCCGGCAGCCGCTTTATGTCCCCGCCGCAATATGCGGTTTGGGTGCCTCCCCACACCGAGCACAGTTCCTACAATGCCGAGGCGATTGTCTATCACTCGGTGGGCCTGGCCCCGGAACTCTGCACCCAGCTGCCGCAACAGCCCTGCACCCTGGCGATCAGTGACATCCTCAAGGCCATCCTCAGCGACTTCGCCCAGCGTGACGTAAATATCCCGCAGACCGAAGCTGACATCCGCCTGGCCCAGGTGCTGGTGGACCAACTCAGGCAGGCGCCGATCCACGATGGTTTCCTGCCCTACGCGCAAAGCCCGGGGTTGCTGGGTGTATTGGAAGGCATGCAGGCCGACCCGGCCGACAACCGCCCCTTGGCCCAGTGGGCCGAGCGGGTGCACGTCAGCGAACGCACCCTGGCGCGCCAGTTTGTGCGGGAGTTGGGCATGAGCTTCGGCGAATGGCGCCAGCGCCTGCGCTACCTCGCGGCCATTGAGGCGCTGGACAGTGACCACAGCGTGCAACATGTGGCGTTCGACCTGGGCTACAGCACCGCGTCAGCCTTTATCGCGATGTTCCAACGCCACGCCGGCTGTACCCCGGAGCAGTACCGCCGGTCGAATATCCGCCCACGGTGAAGATGTAACAGGCTTTGACTACACTGCTCTACAGGCCGTGCCCCTCGGCACGGTAACCGGGAGAAAACTCCATGAAGATGCTGCGAATTCCGCTGTTGATGATGGGCCTGTTGCTGTGTTCCCAAGGCTTCGCTGCCACCGCCCAGCAAAACAAAATGACCACCTGCAACGCCGAGGCCACCACCAAGACCCTCAAGGGCGACGAGCGCAAGGCCTTTATGAAAACCTGCCTGTCGGCCCCGGCGGCCAACGACGCCAAGACCCTGACCCCGCAGCAGCAGAAGATGAAGGACTGCAATGCCTCGGCCAAAACCAAGGCATTGACGGGCGACGCGCGCAAAACCTTTATGAGCACTTGCCTCAAAGGCAGCTGATTCACGCAGATTTCCTGTGGGAGCGGGCTTGTTCGCGAATGCGGTGGGTCAGTCAACAAAGCTGGCGACTGATACACCGCATTCGCGAGCAAGCCCGCTCCCACACAAGCCCGCTCCCCCATTGACGGTGTTCACAATTTTCAGAACTCTCGCTTGATTCCTTCAAGGCTGGCAGACTGCCCATCCTTTAACGCCGTTCGTTTTGAGGCTGTATGCCAACGTTTTCTCAGCGTCATGTGTTGTTGCTGGCCAGCTACATCATCATTTTCGGCGGGTTGCTGCTGGTACTGCCGCTCAAGTTGCTGCCCAGCCTGTTGGCCGGCTTGTTGGTCTATGAACTGGTCAACATGCTCACCCCCCAATTGCAACGGCTGATCGAGGGTCGGCGTGCGCGCTGGCTGGCGGTAGCCTTGCTGGGAACTTTGATTGTCAGCGTGCTCACCCTGATCTTCGCCGGCGCCATCAGCTTTCTGCTGCATGAGGCGGAAAACCCCGGAGCCTCCCTCGACAAATTCATGGGCGTGGTCGACCGCGCACGCGGCCAGTTGCCGCCGTTCATCGACGCCTACCTGCCCGCCAGCGCCGCTGAGTTTCGCGTGGCCATTGGCGATTGGATGAGCAAGCACCTGAGCGAGTTGCAGTTGGTAGGCAAAGACGCTGCCCACATGTTCGTCACCTTGCTGATCGGCATGGTGCTTGGCGCGATCATCGCCCTGCAGCGCGTGCCCGACCTGACCAAGCGCAAACCCCTGGCCGCCGCGCTGTTCGACCGTCTGCACCTGCTGGTCCAGGCCTTTCGCAATATCGTTTTTGCCCAGATCAAGATTGCTGCGCTCAACACGGCGTTCACCGCAGTGTTCCTGGCTGTGGTGCTACCGCTGTGCGGGATTCACCTGCCGCTGACCAAGACCCTGATCGTGCTGACCTTCCTGCTGGGCCTGCTGCCGGTGATCGGCAACCTGATGTCCAACACGCTGATCACCATCGTCGCGTTGTCGCTGTCGATCTGGGTAGCGGTGGCGGCGTTGGGGTATCTGATTGTTATCCACAAGGTCGAGTACTTCCTCAACGCGCGGATCGTGGGCGGGCAGATCAGTGCCAAGTCGTGGGAATTGTTGTTGGCGATGCTGGTGTTTGAGGCCGCTTTCGGCTTGCCCGGTGTGGTGGCGGGGCCGATTTATTATGCGTATCTCAAGAGTGAGCTGAAGCTCGGTGGGATGGTTTAAGCCTTGTGTTGCCTGAGCTGGCCTCATCGGGGGCAAGCCCCCTCCCACACTTGACCGAGTTCCAACTTTGAAATGCGGTCGAATGTGGGAGCGGGCTTGCTCGCGAAAGGGTCGCTGCGGTCTCTGAACTAAAACTCAGTAGCCGTACCGCTTGCTGGCCTCAATCGCCAGACCACTGCCGATACTGCCAAAGATATTGCCTTCCACATGCCGCGCATTCGGCAACATCGCCGAGATGCTGTGGCGCAGCGCCGGGATCCCGCTGGAACCGCCGGTAAAGAACACCGTGTCCACCTGCGCAACGCTCACCGAAGCATCGTTGAGCAACTGCGTTACGCTGCCGCGCACACGCTCCAGCAGGCTGTCGATGGACGACTCGAACAGGGTGCGGCTCAGGTCCACGCTCAGGCCGGCTTCGATGCGGTCCAACGCCACATGGCGGCTGTCCTGGTGGGTCAGTTGGATCTTGGTTTCTTCCACTTCCATCGCCAACCAGTGCCCGGCGCGCTCTTCGATCAGCTTGAACAGGCGGTCGATACCGCCGGTGTCTTCGATGTCGTAGCGCATGCTGCCCAGGGCCAGCTGGGATTTTTGCGAGTACACCGAGTTGATGGTGTGCCAGGTGGCCAGGTTCATGTGGTGGCTGGTGGGCATGTAGGCGCCGCTCTTCATGCGGCTGCCGTAGCCGAACAGCGGCATCATGCCGTTGAGCGAAAGCTGCTTATCGAAGTCGGTACCGCCGATGTGCACGCCGCCCGTGGCGAGGATGTCACTCTGGCGGTTGTCATTGTGGCGACGATCCGGCGACAGGCGCACCAGCGAGAAGTCAGAGGTACCACCGCCGATGTCGACGATCAGCACCAGCTCTTCCTTCTCGATGGTGGACTCGTAGTCGAACGCCGCCGCAATCGGCTCGTACTGGAACGAGATGTCCTTGAAGCCGATTTTGCGCGCCACATCCACCAGGGTGTTCTCGGCTTCCTGGTCGGCCAGCGGGTCGTCATCGACGAAAAACACCGGGCGGCCCAGCACCACTTCTTCAAACTCGCGACCGGCATTGGCTTCGGCGCGGCTCTTGAGCTGGCCGATAAACAGCGCCAGCAGGTCGGTGAACGGCATCGCCGTGCCCAATACGCTGGTGTCGTGCTTGATCAGCTTGGAACCCAGCAGGCTCTTGAGCGAGCGCATCAGCCGGCCTTCGTAGTTCTCCAGGTACTCGTGCAGCGCCAGGCGACCGTACACCGGGCGACGTTCTTCGAAGTTGAAGAACACCACTGACGGCAGGGTGATCTTGTCGTCCTCCAGCGCGATAAGCGTTTCCATGCCGGGGCGGATCCAGCCGACGGTGGAGTTGGACGTGCCAAAGTCGATGCCGCAGGCACGGGCCGGGGATGGGTTTTCCATGACAATCAGGTTCCGGTTGAAAAACGGCCGCGCAGTGTATGTCAGTCGAGGGCGGATGCGTAGGCCGACCATCTGTTAAATCTTGCTTGAAACCTGGCGATTCGCCCCCACATCTGCTGCATACGGCAAGTGCCGATAACACTTTGACGCACCCCCAGGCCACATCACTCAACAGGTGCAAACCAGCGCACGTTGTGCCCCGGGCTGTGCGATCTCGATTAAGGATGGTGAACCGCCGATGGATTTCAAAGACTACTACAAGATTCTGGGTGTCGAGCCGACGGCCGATGACAAGGAAATCAAGGCCGCCTATCGCAAGCTCGCGCGCAAATATCACCCTGACGTGAGCAAGGAAAAAGACGCCGAAGCCAAGTTCAAGGACGCGTCCGAAGCCTACGAGGCGCTCAAAAGCGCCGACAAGCGCGCCGAATACGATGAGCTGCGCAAATACGGCCAGCATGGCCAGCCGTTCCAGGGGCCACCGGGCTGGCAGAGCCGTGGCGGTTTTGGCGGCGGCGGCGGCGGCGAGGACTTCTCGGACTTCTTCAGCTCGATCTTCGGCTCCCGTGGCGATGCCTTTGGCGGCGGCCAGCGCCGTCCAGCCGGGCGCAAGGGCCAGGATGTGGAGATGCAACTGACGGTGTCGCTTGAAGAGACGCTGTCGGCCGAGTCCAAGCAGATCAGTTTCCAGGTGCCGCAGTACGACGCCTCGGGCCGGCATGTGAGCAACACCACCAAGAGTCTGAACGTGAAGATCCCCGCCGGCGTGGCCGACGGTGAACGCATCCGCCTCAAGGCGCAAGGTGCACCAGGCATTGGCGGTGGAGCCAATGGCGACCTGTACCTGATCATCAAGTTTGCGCCGCACTCCAAATTCGAAGTGGAAGGCGAAAACCTGGTGATCACCCTGCCGCTGGCGCCGTGGGAACTGGCCTTGGGCGCAGAAGTGGCGGTGCCGACCCTGACCGGCAAGATCAACCTCAAGGTGCCGGCGGGCAGCCAGAACGGCCAGCGCATGCGCGCCAAGGGCCATGGCTTGCTGAACAAGGCTGGCGAGCGGGGGTTCCTGTACATCCAGCTCAAGGCCGTGATGCCCAAGCAGGCAGACGACGAGACCATTGCGCTGTGGCAGGAACTGGCAAAAAAAGCCGCGTTCAACCCGCGGGAACACTTCTGAACCTGACGCCCCCGCGCTGACGGTCTGGCGCGGATTCTGAATTAGGCCATGGTGTGCCGACGGGCGACACCATGGCCGGCCTCCCTCCGCCAGCGGCCGCACGCACTAACTACCTACCGCAGCGAGGGCTGCCGGGCATGATCTGCTGATGACTACTTTGAATCAGTGAGTAGTCACCCATGCCTGTCGATACACCCCGCCTCGAACCGCAAACTGCGGCTTACGAGGTGATCAAGCAAAAAGTGCCCGCCTGGCTGACCCAGGCGTCGGCCACCACTCGCGGCGCCGTCAAGGCCGCGCCTACCCATGAAGTCGACTGGCTCGCCAGCTTAACGGCCAGCGAACGCCGCCAGTTGCAGCACTACACCAGTGCCTGCGCGCACTCGCAAAATGCCCTTGACCAGGCCATGGCCGGCCTGCCCAGCGTCGAGGTGTTCGCCAAGCCGTTGCTGGCTGCGGCACTCAAGGCGCAGTTCGGTATCGAGCCGGATTTGGACAGCACTTATGTGGACTTGCGCAAGCCCGTGGAACTGGGCGCGTTTGGCATCCGCATCGGCAGTTTTTCGGTGTTGACCCTGAGCCTGCTGCAAGCGGCGTTGCACAACTTTGAAGAGGGCGAATGCGCGGCCGACGCCTTTGGGCCCACTTCAGGTTTCAAGAGCGGGCCGGCTGAACACGACGCCAGCGTGGCCTTGGGTATCAGCATCGAAAGCTTCCTGAGCGTGTGCCGCCGCCTCGACATCGGCACGCAATACCAGTCGCGGCTGACGGCGTTTTTCCACAACGCCAGCGGCCTGCGCGACCTGGTGATCCAGGCCCAGAAAGACGCTCTGCAAGCCGCTGCCTACACCGCACTGCTCAAGCAAGATATAGAGCCCGGCGACTACGCCGTGATCGGTGCGGTGATCGCAGGCAACCCAGAGATCCGCGATAACGGCAAACCGGTCTGGTTCAACGACCTGAGTCTGATGGGCCTGCGTCTGTCGGGCTGCACCGCGTTCGTTGCCGCGGACAAACACCAGCACGCCCAAGCGGTGCTGGTGTACATCCCCCACGACCCGCTCCACCCGCTGAAAAAATACGCGAGCCTCCAAGACCTGCAAGCGGAGCTGACCCGCCAGTTGATGGACGGCGCCAAGGCGGGCGCGGGGCTGACGCCCTATCAAGGTTTTCTCAAGAACTACATCGCCTACCCCGACCAGCCGACCTACCTGCGCCGCCTCACCGAGGACGCGTCCGAGCAGCCCCGTGACCCTTACAGCCCGCTGCGCATTGGCCAATATATATTGCCGTTCGTTTCGACGACCCTCTCGTTGCTTGTCGGCCCCAAGCAATTGCCCCCGCCGCCGCCCACGGCTCGCGAACCGATCAAAGACCCGAACTTTTATATCCAGGTCATCGCCAAGCGCGAGCCGTGGCAAGACAACGTCGAGCTTTGGGGCGATAGCTTCGACAAGCTGCGCGACAAACTGATCGCCGACGCTCGTGGCCATGCAGTGCCCACCGCGGATGTGGATGCGGCGGTGCGCGCCAGGAAGATCGCGGCCCTGGAAAGTGCCGGGCTGCTGGCGCTGAACCTGGTGTCGATGTTTGTACCGGGACTTGGGGAAGTGATGATGGCGGTGATGGCCGCGCAACTGTTGTACGAGACCTTCGAAGGCGTGGTGGAGTGGCATGAGGGCGACCGCGAGGCAGCGTTGGGGCACTTGACCGATGTGGCCGAGAACCTGGTGTTTATCGGCGTGATGGCGGCAGGCGGCAGGGTGGTGGGCAAGGCGCTCAGCACCCCGGCGGTGATCGAGCAACTCAAACCGGTGAGCCTGCCCGATGGTCAGCAAAAACTCTGGAAAGCCGATCTGGCGCCCTACAAGGTGGCGGTGCAATTGGCGCCCGATGCCAAACCGGACGTGCTGGGCCTGTATGCCCATCAAGGGCAGCGCGTGCTGCCGTTGGAGGGCGACCACTTTGCCGTGGCATACGACCCTCAAACCGCCGAATACCGCATCCAGCACCCCGAGCGGCCGCAGGCCTATGCGCCGCACCTGGAGCATAACCATGAAGGCGCCTGGCAACACGAGCTTGAACATCCACTGACTTGGGACGACGGGACCACCCTGCGACGCTCGGGCGAGCCGGTGCAAGGCCTGAGCGCCGAGCGCCTGCGCCAGGCGTGCGAGGCCAGCGGCATCGAGGCCGATGCCTTGCGCGCCGGGCACCTGGACCAGGAGCCGGTGCCCCTGGCATTGGCCGATACCTTGCAGCGCTTCAAGGTGGCGGATGAGGTGGCCACCTTTATCACGCAGATGAAGTCGCACGATGCCCTGGAGTACGCCAAGGCCGACCCCGTTTTGCAAATGGACCTGCTGCGCCGCCGTGGCCTGCTGCCGGAGGAGTCGTACGTGGTGCTTGAGCGCGATGGGACGCAAGTCTGGAGTGATCCGCTACTGCCTGGCCAGGCGCGACGAGCCATCGTGCTGCCCGATGGTGCGCAAGCGCGTGGTGAGTTGTTGCAAGAGGTGCTGGGTTACTTTCAAGACGTTGATCCCAGCCTGAGTGAGTTCCCCGGCCAAGCCGGCGAGTCCTTGCCCGAGCGCGCACGGCAACTGCGCCATTACCTCGGTACAGAGGTTCAATCCTTTGAAAACACGCTGGTGGAGGAGCGTTACAAGGCGCGCACGATCAGCCATCACCCCGACACCGCGAGGGTCCAGGCTCAGTTCCCCAGCCTGCCGGGCGCCATGGCCGAGCACCTGCTCAAAACCTTGAGTGACGACCAATTGCACAGCTTTCGCAGCACCGGCCAGCTACCGATCAACGTGCTGGAGCAGGCCCAATGGCAGACCCAGGAGCTGCGCCTGACCCGCGCCTGGGAAGGGTTGTTCGTCGAGTCGCTGGCCACTGCCGACACCCCGCGCCTGCAAGCCCTGGGTACGCGTTCGCGCGAGAGCCTGCGTGCGGCACTGCTGGAGCAGCCGCTGCGCAAACCGGCCTACGACCCGTCGATGCGTTTGCTCGGCGGTGGCCGTGGTGTACGGCAACTGGTGGACACGGCTGCCAACGCACTGCGCTCTCCGCCCGAGCGCGTGCGCCGGCTGTTCCCGGACTACACCGAGGAGGAGACTGAGGCGTTGCTGCGCTCCCTTGGCACCGAAGTGCGTAGCGGGTTGTCACGCCTGGAAGACGAATACGCCACCCTCAAACGCGACCTCAAGCACTGGGTGCGGGACAATGCCCCGTCAGTGAGCACCACGGCCTTCGATCGCCAGGGCGGGTTCGTGAAGACTTTCGCCGATGCCATCAAGCGTTGCTGGCGTCGCCAGGCCAACACACTCAGTATCGCTCCTGGCCATCCACTCAACCTGCCTGCACTCACGGCGGATTTCAGCCACGTCCAAGAGCTGGAACTGACCAACACCCCATGGAACAGCGATGCTCAAACCTTCCTGAATAATTTCAAGCAACTCAAGCGCCTGCGTATCCGCGAAGCGGGCCTCGCCGAACTGCCCGAAGGCTTGGAGCAGATGAGTCAATTGACTCAGTTGCGTTTGCGGCAAAACCATATCCGTTTGACGCCTGAGGGGGGCGAACAACTGGCGCAACTGAACCAGTTGGAACTGCTGGACCTGGCGCTCAACCCCTTGGAGCGGGCTCCAGATTTCAGTGGCATGCCGCACTTGAGGTACGTCGATCTGAGCCAAACCGGACTGGAGCAGTGGCCCACAGGCCTGCGCGATCAGAGCGACCTGCGGGAGCTGAACCTGCGGGACAACCGCCTGCGCACTATCCCTCGGGAGCATCTGGAGCCGCCGGCTGAGTACGCCGAGCAAATGATCAGAATCAACCAAGTGACGTCGATCCGGGGCAATCACTTATCCGCCCAAACAGAACAGGCGCTGGACGACTACTGGCGGCGGCTGTCCCACACCCATCCCGATATGTTGCTCAATGGTCGCGGGGACAGCTTCTCGGTGGAGTCCCCCCCCATCGTCCAGGTGCGGCGCATGTACCCCAATTACGATATTGGCCAATGTCGGCAATTCATCTGGAACCTGGGTGAGGATGCCCAGATACAGCTGCATCGGATGCTGGAGGAGTACAACGAACTCAGGGCGCAACTGGACGGCTGGGTGTTTTCCGGCGGCGGCGCACGCCAGCGCTACATACGCATGGACCAGGTTCTGGAAAACCTTGCGCAACGTGATGACCGCGTCATGGCCCGTACCCGCATCCTGGCCTGCTGGCGCCAGGAAACCCCGATGAGATTTGCCGCCGACCGTACGCCTATCGGGCTGGAGCTGGACCTCAGTGGCTTAACGTTGCCGAGCCTGCCCGACCTGGAAGCGGACTTCAGCCATGTCGGCTCCGTCAAGCTCACCGGCATGAACCTGAGCACCTCGCCGGAGGGTTTTCTTTCCGGCTTTCGCGGGGTGCGCTGGCTGGATCTGTCGAACAACCAACTGCGCGAACTGCCTCCGGCGGTGGGGCAGATGCACGGCTTGACGCGGTTGTTTCTAAGCGACAATCAGATCCGGCTCACCCCTGCCAGCGCCCGGGTCCTGGCCGAGCGCACCACCTTGCGAGCGCTGTGGATGAACCACAATCCGCTGGGCATTGCGCCGGACTTCAGCCACATTCCGGATATGCGTTCGGTCCGTCTGAGCGGTACCGACATCCAGCGCTGGCCCGCTGGGCTGGAGTCGCAGCTGTTACTCGACGACATCGACCTCAGTCATAACCAATTGACCTCCTTGCCCGAACACATCGTTGCGCCCACCGAGCAGCAACTGGAGCGCTCCGTTCGCCTGAGCCGCATTACCAATGTCGGCAACAACCCGTTGACCGAAGCTGCCCTGCAGCAGGTTCGGGCGTATGCCACTCGCCTGGAAGAGGGCGGCCAGTTGGAGATCGGTCGTCCCTTGCGGTTGATCAGCACGGCACTGGGCCTGCGCTCGCCGGTGGTGGCCCGCCCTCTGGGCGCCGGGTTCGAACGGTGGACCCAAGGCTTGGATGCCCAGCAGGTGGCGCGCCGCACGGCTCAGTGGTCGACCCTGCGGGATGACCCTGGCAGCCCTGGGTTTTTCCAGGTACTCAGCGACGTTGACGCGCCACCGGCTGCCCGTGACGACCTGCAGCGTCGGGTGTGGAACGTGATCGACAGCATCACCGAACCCAACGTCGAGTCCGCAGCCCTGCGCGAAGAAATGTTCACCTGGGCCGGGCGTGCCGCCTGCTGTGACCGGGCCGCGTTGTCGTTCAGCAACCTGGAAGTGATGCAGATGGTCTACCGCGCCAAGGCGGCGGCAGGCGATGCGGCGCAGGGGCCGGCGTTGTTGAAACTGGCCCGTGGCTTGTTTCGTTTGGACGAGGTGGAAAAGACCGCGCTGCGATGCATTGCCGAGCGCACCGAGCAGATCCAGAACGACCCGCAACTGTCGTTGCAGGCTAAACGCCAGGCGATAGCGATGATTGAAGAGGTCGAGGTTCGCCTGGCCTATCGATATGGGTTGAAAGACGATCTGGAGCTGCCCGGTCAGCCAAGCCAGGTGCGCTTTACCCGCTTGGGCAATGTTGCGGCCAAGGACCTGTCGGATGCCCGTGCCCGCATCCTGGCGTTGAACAACTCGCCGCAAGAACGCCAGGCCCTGCTGTCCCGGGATTTCTGGAAAGACTACCTCACCCACAAGCACCGCGCGCAATTCGACGTATTGAGCAAACCCTTCCACGAGCAGCTTGCGCAGTTGCTGGAACAGGTCGAAGCCGGCGGGCTCGCGCGCGCCGACTATGACACTCAGGCGCTAGGCTTGCAGGACCAACTGGGTATTGCCGAGGCTGGGTTGATCGAGCGCTTGACCGACGCCGAGCTGACGGTACATCCCCAGCCCGGCCCTCCGTCAGGTGCAAGCGGGGTTTAGAACAGGAAATACCGCTGGGCCATGGGCAGCACCTCGGCCGGTTCACACCACAGCAACACACCGTCGGCCTTGACCTGGTAAGTCTGCGGGTCGACCTCGATGTCCGGCAGGTAGTCGTTGTGGATCAAGTCGGTTTTTTGCACCTCGCGGCAGCCCTTGACCACCGCGATCTGCTTCTTCAAACCCAAGGTTTCGGGCAAGCCCGCCGCCTGCGCCGCCTGGCTGATAAAGGTCAGGCTGGTGGCGTGCAGCGAACTGCCGAAGCTGGCGAACATCGGGCGGTAATGCACCGGCTGCGGGGTCGGGATCGAGGCGTTGGCGTCGCCCATGAGGCTTGAGGCAATCGCGCCGCCCTTGAGGATCAGGGTCGGCTTGATGCCGAAAAACGCCGGGCGCCACAGCACCAGGTCGGCCCACTTGCCCACTTCGATGGAGCCGACGATATGGCTGATGCCGTGGGTGATCGCCGGGTTGATGGTGTACTTGGCGATGTAGCGCTTGGCGCGGAAGTTGTCGTTGCCGGGGCCGTCGCCGGGCAGGGCGCCGCGCTGTTTTTTCATTTTGTCGGCGGTCTGCCAGGTGCGCGTGATCACCTCACCGACGCGGCCCATGGCCTGGCTGTCGGAGCTGATCATGGAGAACGCACCGAGGTCGTGCAGGATGTCTTCGGCGGCGATGGTCTCGCGGCGGATGCGGCTTTCGGCGAAGGCCACGTCTTCGGCAATGCTCGGGTCCAGGTGGTGGCAGACCATCAGCATGTCCAGATGCTCGTCGATGGTGTTGCGGGTGAACGGCCGGGTCGGGTTGGTGGAGCTGGGCAACACGTTGGGGAAACCGCAGGCCTTGATGATGTCTGGCGCGTGACCGCCACCGGCACCTTCGGTGTGGTAGGTGTGGATGGTGCGGCCCTTGAGGGCGGCCAGGGTGGTTTCGACAAACCCCGATTCGTTGAGGGTGTCGCTGTGGATCGCCACCTGCACATCGTATTCGTCTGCAACGCTCAGGCAGTTGTCGATGCTGGCCGGGGTGGTGCCCCAGTCTTCATGCAGTTTCAAACCGATGGCGCCGGCCTTGACCTGCTCGATCAAAGGCTCCGGCAGGCTGGCGTTGCCCTTGCCGGTAAAGCCGATGTTCATCGGGAACGAATCACTGGCCTGGAGCATGCGCGCCAGGTGCCACGGGCCCGAGGTACAGGTGGTGGCGTTGGTGCCGGTGGCCGGGCCCGTACCGCCGCCGATCATGGTGGTGACGCCGCTGGTCAGCGCTTCCTCGATTTGCTGCGGGCAAATGAAATGCACATGGCTGTCGATGCCGCCGGCCGTGAGGATCATGCCGTCGCCAGCAATCACTTCGGTGCTGGCGCCGATGGCCATGGTCACGCCGGGCTGGATATCCGGGTTGCCGGCCTTGCCGATGGCGTGGATGCGGCCGTTTTTCAGGCCCACGTCGGCTTTGACGATGCCCCAGTGGTCGATGATCAGCGCGTTGGTGATCAGGGTGTCGACCACTTCGTGGGCGAGCAACTGGCTCTGGCCCTGGCCATCGCGGATGACCTTGCCGCCGCCGAATTTGACTTCTTCGCCGTAGACGGTGAAGTCCTGTTCGACTTCGACGAACAGCTCGGTGTCGGCCAGGCGGACCTTGTCACCGACGGTGGGACCGTACATGTCGGCGTAGGCTTGGCGGGAGATTTTCATATGTGTGCCCTGAAAAATGTGTGTTGAATGTGAGTCCGCTATCGGGGGCAAGCCCCCTCCCACATGGGGTCGGTGTTGTTCAGGCGAACGCGGTCAAAATGTGGGAGCGGGCTTGCTCGCGAAGAGGCCCTAAAGGTCACCCATAATCCGACCGGCAAACCCAAACACCCGCCGCCCACCGCTCAAATCCACCAACTCCACCTCCCGGCTCTGCCCCGGCTCGAACCGCACCGCGGTGCCCGCCGGAATGTTCAGGCGCATGCCCCGGCTCGCCGCTCGATCAAAGGTCAGCGCGTCGTTGGTCTCGAAAAAATGATAATGCGAGCCCACCTGGATCGGTCGGTCGCCGCTGTTGGCCACGCTCAGGGTGAGGGTGCGGCGGCCGACGTTGAGTTCGATCTCGCCAGGCTGGATCTGATATTCGCCAGGAATCATGCAGGTTGCCCCAGGGTCTTGAAGTAGATGGCGGTCGGGCTGTAGCGCCCGTCCGGGCTTTGGCAGTAGTCGGGCAACTCACCGATCTTGGTGTAGCGCAGCGACTGGTAAAAGGCTTCGGCGGGCGAGCCGGCCTCGGTGTCCAGGTACAGCAGGCCGCGCTTGTGTTGGCGCGCGGCAAGTTCCAGGGTGTTCATCAATTGCTGGCCCAGGCCGTGGCGGCGGGCGCTGCTGTGCACCAGCAGCTTTTGCACTTCGGCGCGGTTCAGGCCGTTGGCCTTCTGGCACAGCGCCAACTGCACGCTGGCAATCACCTGCTCGTCGCGCACCACCACCCACAGCAACAGGCTGGCGTGTTCGATGCTGGCTTGCACACCACTCAGATAGGTGCGCGCCTGGGTTTCATCGAAGTCGGCCATAAAGCCTACCGATGCGCCGTTCTTGACCGCGTCCAGCAACAGTTCCACCAAGCCGGAGCGGTAATGGGCAAAACTTTCAGCATTGACTCGACGCAGTTGCGCGGCGTTCATCGACATCACTCCTTGGGCGGTTCGGCGCCCGGGTTCAAGGCCAGCTGCATAAAGGTCAGGTCCAGCCAGCGGCCGAACTTGATGCCCACTTGGGGCATTTGCCCGGTGGTGATGAAACCCAGGCGTTCATGCAGACGGATCGAGGCCTGGTTGCCGCTTTCGATGGCGGCGACCATCACCTGTTTGCCGCACAGGCGCGCGCGTTCGATCAGGGCTTGCATCAACAGCGGCCCAAGGCCTTTGCCGCGTTGGTCGCTGCGGATATACACCGAGTGCTCGACGCTGTAGCGGAAACCTTCGAACGGGCGCCAGTCGCCGAACGAGGCGTAGCCGGTGACTTCATCGTTTTCCACCGACACCAGAATCGGATAACCCTGGGCATGCCGCGCACTGAACCAGGCCTGGCGGTTTCCCAGGTCTACCGGTTGTTCGTTCCAGATCGCCGTGGTGTTGAGCACCGCGTCGTTGTAGATGGCGCGGATCGCCGGCAGATCGTGTTGGGTTGCGTCACGAATCATCATCAGGTCTCACGCGATGGGCTGGTGGACGGTGACCAGCTTGGTGCCGTCGGGGAAGGTGGCTTCCACCTGGATGTCCGGGATCATTTCCGGGATACCTTCCATCACCTGTTCACGGCTGAGCAGGGTGGTGCCGTAGTGCATCAGGTCGGCCACGGTGCGGCCATCGCGGGCGCCTTCCATGAGGGCGGCGGAGATGTAGGCGATGGTTTCCGGGTAGTTGAGCTTCACGCCCCGCGCAAGGCGGCGCTCGGCCACCAGGCCTGCGGTGAAGATCAGCAGTTTGTCTTTTTCCCGTGGGGTCAGGTCCATGGTTCAAGGTCCTTCATAAATACATTCTCAAATACACCAGAGATCCAATGTTGAGTGAGCTTGTGTGGGAGCGGGCTTGCTCGCGAATGCAGTGTGTCAGTCAATGCATCTGTTACTGATCCACCGCATTCGCGAGCAAGCCCGCTCCCACACAAACCCATTCCCACTGTTAGATCTTCATGTGCTCCAAATTCGCGGTGGTACCGCTTCCCGGCCAAGCACCGCCGGGCGCAGCAATTTCCATAAATCAATCAACCAAGCCCTTGCCAACAGCGCTTCACTGGCCAGGCAACGGGCCACCAGCAAACCGGGCAATTGGCTCAGGTCGCCGCGCACCGCATGGGGTAGGGCGCGGCATTGTTCGAGTAGTTCAGGGTCGATATCGCCGGTGAGCAGCAATGTGGCAAACACCGGTTGCCCATCCAACCCGATGGGCGAGTCGAGCAAGCCATCGGCGCCGTTGATGCGCTGGCGCTCATGCCACAGCAACTGACCGTCGCGGCGAATATCCAGGTGGGATTGAAAGTGGCCCAGGTCAAAACGCTCGCCACTGGCGGGGCGGCCCAGGGCGATCACGTCCCAGTAGAACAACCGCGCATCGCCCTTGAGTTCGATACGCGTGGTGAGTTCGGCCTGGGCCGCGCTGAATACGATGGTTTCCTGGGGCAGCCACTCCAGGGTGGCGCCGGCTTCCACCGTCAGGTCCAACTGCTGGAACGCCGGCCCGCTGGCGCGGTACCACTTGGCCGCGCCGGGGCTGGTCAACTGGGCCCAGGCGCCTTGCGCCACATGGGCGCTGATATCCAGGCGATCACCGCCGGCAATCCCGCCGGGCGGGTGCACGATGATGTGCTGGCACACCTCGGGGCCTTCGGCGTACAGGTGTTTTTGCACCCGCAATGGCCCCAGGTGGCGGCGCATCACCGGGCGCGTGGTGTCGCCGAAACGTGCGTAGCCGAGTTCCAGCTCGGCATGCCAGCTGGGGGTGAACAGGGCAGGGGTAACGGGCAGGTTCATGGCAGCGTGCTTATCGTTAGGAGGCTACAGATTAGATGGTTACCAAGCCGCGTACACCTTCGGTTTCCATATTTTCTCCACGGCCCTGCTGCACGATTTCGCCTCGGGACATCACCAGGTACTGGTCGGCCAGTTCGGCGGCAAAGTCGTAGAACTGCTCCACCAGCAAAATGGCCATGTCGCCACGGGCTGCGAGCTTTTTGATCACCGCGCCAATCTCCTTGATCACCGAGGGTTGGATGCCTTCGGTGGGCTCATCCAGGATCAGCAAGCGTGGGCGGCTGGCCAGGGCGCGGCCGATGGCCAACTGTTGTTGCTGGCCGCCGGACAGGTCACCGCCACGGCGATGTTTCATCTGCAGCAACACTGGGAACAGTTCGTAGATAAACGCCGGTACTTCCTTGGCCTCGGAACCGGGGAAACGTGCCAGGCCCATCAGCAGGTTTTCCTCCACCGTGAGGCGCCCGAAAATCTCCCGGCCCTGTGGTACGTAGGCGATGCCGGCATGCACCCGTTGGTGCGGCTTGAACCCTGTGATGGGCTTGCCTTCCCAATTCACCACGCCTTCCTTGGACGGTAGCAAGCCCATGAGGCACTTGAGCAGGGTGGTCTTGCCCACGCCGTTGCGGCCCAGCAGGCAGGTGACTTCGCCGACCTTCACATCAAAGGACAGCCCGCGCAGGATGTGGCTGCCGCCGTAGTACTGGTGCAGCTTGTCGACTTGCAACATTTCCAAATTCTCCTCATGTCCCTGTAGGAGCGAGCTTGCTCGCGAAAAACCTGAGGGCGCTGCGTGCATTCAGGATGCCCGCGTCATCGTTGACGATCTTCGCGAGCAAGCTCGCTCCTACAGAAAAGCGAACTTAGCGACCGAGATAGACTTCGATCACTCGCTCATCGGCCTGCACCTGCTCCAACGACCCTTCGGCCAGCACGCTGCCCTGGTGCAACACGGTCACATGGTCGGCAATCGAGCCGACAAAGCCCATGTCGTGCTCCACCACCATCAGCGAATGCTTGCCCGCCAGGCGCTTGAACAGTTCGGCGGTAAATTCGGTTTCGGCGTCGGTCATGCCCGCCACCGGTTCGTCCAGCAGCAACAGTTGCGGGTCTTGCATCAGCAGCATGCCGATTTCCAGGAACTGCTTCTGGCCGTGGGACAACAGCCCCGCCGGGCGCTGCACCGAGGCGGTGAGGCGGATGGTGTCGAGCACTTCGTCGATACGGTCTTTTTGCTCGCCACTCAGGCGCGCACGCAGGCTGGCCCACACGGATTTGTCGGTCTTCTGCGCCAACTCCAGGTTTTCGAACACGCTCAGGGCTTCAAACACCGTGGGTTTCTGGAACTTGCGGCCGATACCGGCCTGGGCGATCTGCACTTCGCTCATGCCGGTCAAATCCAGGTTTTCGCCAAACCAGGCGGTGCCGTGGCTGGGCCGGGTCTTGCCGGTGATCACGTCCATCAACGTGGTCTTGCCCGCGCCGTTGGGGCCGATGATGCAGCGCAACTCGCCCACGCCGATGTACAGGTTCAGGTTGTTGAGGGCCTTGAAACCGTCGAAGCTGACGCTGATGTCTTCCAGGGTCAGGATGGTGCCGTGGCGTGTGTTCAGGCCCTTGCCCGCCGCCTGGCCAAGGCCGATGGCCTCGCGGCCACTGCCGGCGTCGAGGATCGGTTCGAGCATGAATTCGGCGGCGGCGCCCGCGGCGCGCATTTCCAGATACCTCATGATTCACCTCGTTTTTTCAGCAGGCCGATCACGCCCTTGGGCAGGTACAGCGTGACGATGATGAACAGCGCGCCCAGGAAGAACAGCCAATATTCCGGGAAGGCCACGGTGAACCAACTCTTCATGCCATTGACCACGCCGGCGCCCAGCAACGGGCCGATCAGCGTGCCACGCCCACCCAGGGCGACCCATACGGCCGCTTCGATGGAATTGGTCGGCGACATTTCGCTGGGGTTGATGATGCCCACTTGCGGCACATACAAGGCCCCGGCCAAGCCACACAGCACCGCGCTCAACACCCACACGAACAGCTTGAAACCGCGTGGGTCGTAGCCGCAGAACATCAGGCGGTTCTCGGCATCACGCAGCGCGGTCAGCACCCGGCCGAATTTGCTCTGGGCCAGGCGCCAGCCGATGTACAGGCTGGTCACCAGCAATAGCACTGTGGCCACGAACAACACCGCCCGCGTGCCCGGTTCGGTAATGCCGAAGCCCAGGATGCTACGGAAATTGGTGAAGCCGTTGTTGCCGCCAAAGCCGGTCTCGTTGCGAAAGAACAACAGCATTCCGGCAAAGGTCAGGGCCTGGGTCATGATCGAGAAATACACGCCCTTGATCCGCGAGCGGAAGGCGAAGAAGCCGAACACCAGCGCCAGCAAACCTGGCGCCAACACCACCAAACACATGGCCCAGAGGAAGTGTTCGGTGCCGACCCAATACCAAGGCAACTCGGTCCACGAGAGGAAGGTCATAAACGCTGGCAGTTCATCACCGGACGCCTGGCGCATCAGGTACATGCCCATCGCGTAACCGCCCAGGGCAAAGAACAGGCCGTGGCCGAGGGACAACATCCCCGCATACCCCCACACCAGGTCCAGGGCCAGGGCGACGATGGCGTAGCAGAGGATCTTGCCCACCAGCGTCAGGGTGTAGGCCGACACATGCAGCGGGTTGTCCGGCGACAACAGCGAGCACAGCGCCAGCGCCAGTAGCAGGATCAGGATCACCGCTCCCACCGCAATCGTTACCTTGGGGCCGGCCTTTTGCGTGGCCGTGAGCATCAATGGCTGGTTCATCAGTCGATCACCCGTCCTTTCAGTGCGAAGAGTCCTTGCGGGCGTTTCTGGATAAACAGAATGATCAGCGCGAGGATCAGGATCTTGCCCAGCACCGCACCGATCTGCGGTTCGAGGATCTTGTTGGCAATGCCCAAGCCGAAGGCCGCCATGACGCTACCGGCCAACTGGCCGACACCGCCGAGCACCACCACCAGGAACGAGTCGATGATGTAGCTCTGGCCCAGGTCCGGGCCGACGTTGCCGATCTGGCTCAGCGCCACGCCGCCCAGCCCGGCGATGCCCGAGCCCAGGCCAAAGGCGAGCATGTCCACGCGCCCGGTGGGTACGCCGCAGCAGGCCGCCATGTTGCGGTTCTGGGTCACGGCACGCACGTTCAGGCCCAGGCGGGTCTTGTTCAGCAGCAGCCAGGTCAGCACCACCACGCACAATGCAAAGGCGATGATCACGATGCGGTTGTACGGCAGCACCAGGTTGGGCAGCACCTGGATACCGCCCGACAACCACGCAGGGTTGGACACTTCGACGTTCTGCGCGCCGAATACCAGGCGCACCAACTGGATCAGCATCAGGCTGATGCCCCAGGTGGCCAGCAGGGTTTCCAGCGGGCGGCCGTACAGGTGGCGAATCACCGTACGCTCTAGGGCCATGCCGATGGCGGCGGTGACAAAGAACGCCACCGGCAGCGCGATCAGCGGGTAGAACTCGATGGCTTGCGGCACGTAGCGCTGCATCAGCATCTGCACCACGTAGGTGGAGTAGGCGCCGAGCATCAGCATTTCGCCGTGGGCCATGTTGATCACGCCGAGCAGGCCGAAGGTGATCGCCAGGCCCAGGGCCGCCAGCAGCAGGATCGAGCCCAGGGACATGCCGCTGAAAGCCTGGCCGAGCACTTCACCGAGCATCAGTTTGCGTTTGACCTGGGCCAGGCTGGTTTCGGCGGCGGTGTGCACGGCCGTATCGGTTTCCACGCCGGGGGCCAACAGCGCCTCAAGGCGCGTCCGCGCCAGCGGGTCGCCGGTACTGCCCAGCAAACGCACGGCGGCCAGGCGCACCACGGGGTCGGGGTCCACCAGTTGCAGGTTGGCCAGGGCCAGGCTCAACGCGGAGTGCACCTCTTCGTTGGTCTCGCTGGCGACCTGCTGGTCGAGGAATTTGAGCTGCGCAGGCTGCGCGCTTTTTTGCAGGGTCACCGCAGCGGCCAGGCGTACCTTGGGGTCGGCGGCGAGCAGTTGCTGGCTGGCCTGGACGTTGTCGATCAGGCTGCGCAGGCGGTTGTTCAAACGGATGGTCTTGGTCTCACCGTTGACGGTGAGTTGGCCTTGTTGCAGGGCGTCCACCAACTCGATGCGGGCCGGGTCAGGCTGGGCGGCCCAGTCCTGGAGGAGTTTGGCTTGTTGGCTGGGGTTGGCGGACAGGAAGTCTTCGGCGTCGCTGGCGTGTGCGGCAAAAGGCAGCAACAACAGGGCGGCGAGGATGAAGCGGCAGACGGCAGTGGGCATAACAAAGTGTCCTGATCATGCGCGGTTCAAAGTGTGGGAGGGGGCTTGCTCCCGATGGCAGTGGTTCAGTGACAGATGCATTGCCTGACACACCGCCATCGGAAGCAAGCCCCCTCCCACATTTGATCCGTGGTGGGGCTTAGTTACTTTTCACCGCGTAGTCCGGCTTTTTGTCATTGCCAGGAATGTACGGGCTCCACGGCTGGGCACGGATCGGCTCGTCGGTTTGCCACACTACGGAGAACTGCCCGTCAGCCTGGATCTCACCGATCATCACCGGCTTGTGCAGGTGGTGGTTGGTCTTGTCCATGGTCAGGGTGAAGCCGGACGGCGCGGCAAAGGTCTGCCCAGCCAGCGCTTCACGCACTTTGTCGACATCGGTGGACTTGGCTTTTTCGGCTGCCTGCGCCCACATGTGGATACCCACGTAAGTGGCTTCCATCGGGTCGTTGGTCACCGCTTTGTCGGCGCCCGGCAGGTTGTGTTTCTTGGCGTAGGCTTTCCAGTCCGCCACGAACTTCTTGTTCACCGGGTTCTCCACCGACTGGAAGTAGTTCCACGCGGCAAGGTTGCCCACCAGCGGCTTGGTGTCGATGCCGCGCAGTTCTTCTTCGCCCACCGAGAACGCCACCACCGGTACTTCGGTAGCTTTCAGGCCCTGGTTGGCCAGTTCCTTGTAGAACGGCACGTTGGAGTCGCCGTTGACGGTGGAGATCACGGCGGTTTTGCCACCGGCGGAGAATTTTTTGATGTTGGCCACGATGGTCTGGTAATCGGCATGGCCGAACGGGGTGTAGACCTCTTCGATATCTTTATCCGCTACGCCTTTGGAATGCAGGAACGAGCGCAGGATCTTGTTGGTGGTGCGCGGGTACACGTAGTCGGTGCCCAGCAGGAAGAAGCGCTTGGCCGCGCCGCCTTCTTCGCTCATCAGGTACTCGACAGCAGGGATGGCCTGCTGGTTGGGCGCTGCACCGGTATAGAACACGTTGGGCGACATCTCTTCGCCTTCGTATTGCACGGGGTAGAACAGCAGGCCGTTGAGTTCTTCGAACACCGGCAACACCGATTTGCGCGACACCGAAGTCCAGCAGCCGAACACCACGGCGACCTTGTCCTGGGTCAGCAGCTGGCGCCCCTTTTCGGCGAACAGCGGCCAGTTGGACGCAGGGTCCACCACCACAGGTTCAAGCATCCTGCCGTTCACCCCACCCTTGGCATTGATCTCGTCGATGGTCATCAACGCCATGTCTTTGAGCGAGGTTTCGGAGATGGCCATGGTGCCGGACAGCGAATGCAGGATGCCGACCTTGATGGTCTCGGCGGCCTGGATTGTCCAGGTCATGCCCATGGCGGCAATGGATGCCGTAAGAGTGAAAGCCTTGATCAAGCTGCGACGCTTCATGGTGCGATCTCCGTGACCGATTTTTCTTGGATGGCTGATGCAGGTGGAGATAGCAAGGGCTGTGCCTAAGTGGGAAAACCCCACTGGCATGGGCCGTTCAAGTGCGCAGCGGGTTGTGGTCTGCACCAATGTGGCGCCAGGAGAGGGTGCGCGTGCACGCCAATGTGCCGTTGTGGTGCCGGTTTTACCTATGTAGCGCCCTCAGAGGGCACGGCGCTTTCAAGATCCACTCAGTTTCAGTGCTGCCCCATGAATGAACAAAGCAGCCGCCAGGCGCGTACGCACCCACCCCACTTCCCATCAGGGATGAACTGTAACCACGCGAGGGACTTCGCAATGCCAACCCATAGTGCCAATGAACTGCTGCAACACCTGAGCCCGCCGTTTTTGATGCCGGACGACGCGGCCCGTCATGCCATGGCGCAAATCGATCGGCGCAAGAGTGGATTGACCGGTGGCTATATCCTCATCGACCCCGATGGACACTACCGGGCCACACGCCAATTCGAAGGCCTGCTGGAGGATTTTCTTTTCGAAGGCGAAGTGATCATGGAGGCCGATTGGGACCGTTTGATGCCCGAGGGCTACCGGTATTTGGCCTATTTCTTTTGCGACACTGACAACCAGGCCTTGCTTAAGCGCTTGCGTCCCGGTTGGAGCCCTCAGCGTATCGACCTGACCCAAAGCGTTCCTGGAGGCCGGGTGGTCGCAGCCTGCACCCGGCTGGTGCTGGGGGTGTATACCCTCGGGCCGCAGGGCTCGCTGGTGCGGTTCGTGCTCCACGACAGCGAGCGCCAGCCTTGGCCGCGGTTGTCGCTACCGCCCGAGCAAGAGCCGGTGGAGCGCTCTATTCACGATCTGCTCGACCGGGGCACGCTGGCGGTGGTGGTCACGTCACCTGTGTGGGTGGGCTTGCGCGGTGAGGTGTTAGACGGTTGGCAAGCGTTTAAGCCGGTTACCGAGCCCGCCAACGTCGACCCCGCTTTCAGTCAGGTCTATGCGGACGCACCGGGCGCCATGGCGTTTGCCCATCACCAGCTGCTACTCAAGCCCAGCACCCGGCAATTGGGCTTTTTGCTCAAGCATGCCCAGCAGGCAAGGTATGTGGTGACTGAGCCTGTGGTCGTCGAGGAGCCGGTATTTGATCCACACCTGGTATTTCGCAATGCAGACGACGGTACCTTCTACTTGCCGCCGGACTATCGGATTGCCGGCTTTTATTGGCTGGCGGTTGACGCCCCCGCACCGCCGGCAGTGAGCGAAGCCTGGCTGTATGAGCGATTTATTCTGCCCAGAGTGCTGGCTCACGGCATCAACCTGCACAGAGTGATAGGCACGCCAGGGATGGCGCTGTACGTAAGTACCGTTGACGGTGCGTTGTTGCGCTATCAGTTTTCCAACTCGGGTGCGCAGTTGCGTTTCTACAACCCGCCGGGAGCGGGAAAGGGAGGCATCGATAACGGCCAGCAAGCGGCATTGGACGAGGGGCGGCTGGCGGTGCGCACCTACATCCAGCAGTTGGCTGGCGCCGGTGACCTGTCGGTGGTCAAGACCAGCCCACTGTGGGATGTGGCCGGGCGCATTGATGCGAACTGGCAACCGTATTCGCGCCACCCCCTGGCAGTGCTGAGCCCGGCGTTTGTGCTGGCCGACGATGCGGCGCGCTATGCCCACGAGCGCATCGGCAGTCGGCGCGAGCGTGAATACATCGGCCTGGTCCTCAAAGGGCCACAGCAGCATTTTTTCGCCACCGAGCCCCAGGAAAACCCCGGTGCTCGTTTTGATATGAGCCGCGTCGGGCCGGTGGACCGTGACGCAGTTCCGGTGGTGATCCCGGCTGGCTACAGCCTGCACGGGGTGTACAGTTCACGCGCCCATACCCAGGTGGCGGCGGGTGATGATGAAGCCCAAGTCGCTGCGCAGATGTTTTTAGACAGCGACATTCACCGGGTCCTCACGCTGGCGCCGAAGGTGCCGGTAGCGTACTTGTCGGGCGCGGCCGACAGCCTGGTTGCCTTCGAACCCTATGCCCCGGCGCTGAGTCGCGAGCTGTTCGACTTGAGCGCCCCTGAGCGCGGCGGCAGCCAGTTGCATCGTCAACTGCAGGATCACAGCCTGGTGCCCAGCGACGTGGTACGGGCCATGGTATTGGCCGGTGTGGTGCGGGTGGTGGTGGGCAACAGACTATGGGGCAGCCCCGCCAGGGTGCAGAGTGACTGGTCGCCCCCCTACGTGATCGCTGCCGACCATGTGCCGCCACAGCCCTCGTTGGGGCCGATCTTCACCAGCGCCCAGCAAGCCGTGGCCGATGCCTGCTCACGCTGGCGCCGGGCCTATGCACAGGCGCCCCAGGGCTTGGGTGTGGTGCTCAAGCATAAAGCCCTTGAGGTCTATGTCGCCACGCAAGGGGTGCCAGGTGCCGTGCTGGACCGCTTGGTATTTGCCGCTGAATTCGGCGCACCGGCATTGACTGAAAACTTCACGGCTCACGCGGTTTACTACAGCGCCAGCGGCTTACCACAGGGCTTGCGCGGGCAGGCGGCCTGGGTGGGGCGGCATTTTATCGGTGCGCACGACCTGTACGCGGCGCTCTACGATCAACAGGGGCGCCGCCGGGCGCGCGTCCCCAACACCCTGGCGCTCTATCTGTCGACCCTCGACGGTGCGCTGCTGACGTTCCACGCTGGCTACGACCCGCTTGGGGTGCTTCAGGACGAGTCAGGGAAAATGGACCCGGATGCGTTGCAGGCCAGGCTCGGCCAGACGCTGACGGCGCGTGGCTATGTGCGGCAGGTGGCGCTTGGCGGGCAACTGACGGTGATCAACACCAGCACCTGCTGGGACGTGGCCGGTCGCGTCGGGCCGCAGTGGTTGGCCTTCGCCCAGGCCAACCGGCATGCGTTGGGCCCGTGTTTCGCCACCGCCGATGATGCCGCGCGCCATGCGCAGGAACGCTTGGGCAATCGTCGCGACCGGGTCTACGGCGGGCTGATCCTGCGGCGCACCGACGGGCTGTTCACGGCCACCGATCCGGTGGCGGTCTACGTCGAGAACTTCGCGCCAGGCTGGATCCGTCGCGATGACCTGGTGGTGCATTCCCAATTCCTCGGCGGCAGCACGGCGGTGGCGCGCTACCACTCGCGGCGCCTGGGGCAGTTGCCTTTTGCCCTGAGCGAGGGCGAACGGGCGGTGTACCAGAACATGTTTGCCACGGATTTTCTGGGCGCCATGCTCGATGACTCGCCCAGCGCGCTGCGGTTTTCCACCGGCCTGGAATACCTGTTTTGCGATGATGGCGCGCTGCTCAGCGTGGCCAGCCAAGGTGGTGCGCTGGAGCGCTCGCTGGCGGCCAGGTTGCGGGTGCGTGGCACGGTGAACCCCAAGCTCAACGAGTTGGAACAGTCCCTGCGCGACGGTGTGCTGGCGCCCAGTGAGTACGTCAGCCGTGTGGCACGGGCGTTGGTGTTGCGCGTGGTCAAGGGCAGCACCCTGTGGGGGCAGGCGGCCCGAGTCGAACAATGGCAGGCCGCTGCCGTGCTCGATGACGTGCCCGCGCTGTCGGTGGATGCGCCCCTCGGCCCGGTGTTCGTGCAACTGACCGACGCCTTGCGCGACCTGCACCGCCAGAGCGGCCAGCGTCGCCAGTTGAGCTACGGCGTGGTGCTCAAGGCGCGCAATACCGAACAGTATGTGGCCACTGCACCCCAGCCGGCTGGTGCCCTGGCCCTGAACCTGGATCGGCTGCTGGTGGCGGGCGCTGCACCGGCAGGCCTGGAGGTGCAAGGGCTGTACCTGTGCCCGCCGACGCAGGCCGAGATTCTGCGGGACGACCCGCTGTATCGCTGTTTCGTTTCGCCTGCGGACCTCACCCGTGCCTGGGGACTCAGAGGCGCCAAACCTTCCGACTACCTGCCGGTGTTTGTCGGCTGCGTGGACGGGGCCTGGCTTCAGGTGCGGTTGCAGTCACCCTTGGCCTCCTTTGGTAACGCATTGCCGCGTCTAAAAAATGGCAGCCTGACGCCGCTGGGCTATATCCGTGAAATGGCCCAGGCCCATGAATTGACGGTGCTGGCTACCAGTGAAATTTGGAGCATCAAGGGCCGCGTCGACGCGAACTGGGAGGCCCGGCGCAGTGCGGCGCAACCCGACAAGGCGCTGGCGTTCGGGCCGCTGTTTTCCCACCCGGATGACGCTGCCCGCCATGCCCAGCGACGTCTCGTACCTGAGGCGCATTACCTCGGGTTGGTACTGGTCAATACCGCGTCTACCTCCTTCGTTGCGCTTGAGCCGTTGCGCGATACAGGGATCGACTCACCGTTGCCGCGACGGCTGTTCAAGGTTGAAGGCGGTCTGTTCGAGCCGTCTTCACCGGCACCGGCGTATCCGTCCGGTTTCAAACTGGTGGCGGCGCACCTGTTGTTCCAGCGCATGCCCGGCAACCCGGACGACACTGCGCAGGACCAGCGACTGGCGGAGCACTTTGCGGCGCGCGACACCCTCGGGTTCTATCGCAACCTGCTGTTCAAAAACGGCGTGCGTGGTGCGTTCTGTTATCTGTCGACACGCCAGGGCGGCTTGCTCAAATACCTGCCTCGCTACACCGAGCGTGAGGAGGATTTGTTCAGCGGCGGGCTTTTGGGCCCCACGGACTATCGGCCCACGCAATGGCTTGCGCGCCTGGCCAGCGATGGCGTGGTGCAGGTGCTGGACCCGGACGATTACTGGACGCGCAGGGGGGTATTGAAGGTGGAGTGGACCCTGGAGGCGGGGGAGGAACATTCCGCCTGGGAGGTGGTGCCGGCCTACCCGGCCAGGGACGAGCTATGAGCGCTGGCGCATCAAGCCGATAAAGAACAGCCCACCGATGGCTGCCGTGGCCACGCCAATCGGCAAGTCTTCGGGGGCGATCAGGGTGCGTGCAGCCACGTCCACCCATACCAGGAACAAGCTGCCCAGCAGCCCGCACACCGGCAGCAAGCGCCGGTGCTCGGCGCCCACCAGGCGCCGGGCGATGTGCGGGATCATCAGGCCGACAAAGCCGATGGAGCCGCTGATCGACACCAGCACACCGGTCATCAGCGAGGCCACCAGAAACACCTTCAAGCGCACCGTGCGTACGTTGAGGCCGAGGGTCACGGCAGTCTGCTCACCGGCCATCAAGGCGTTGAGCGGGCGCGCCATGCCCAGCAACACCCCTAGCCCCAGCAGCACCGTAACAGCGGGAATCGCCAGCAGCTCCCAGCGCGCCAGGCCCAGGCCGCCGAGCATCCAGAACATGACGGCCGAGGCAGCGCGATGGTCGCCCATGAACAGCAACAGGTTGGCCACCGCCATCATCACAAACGACACCGCCACACCGCACAGCAGCAAGCGATCGCTGTCCAGGCGGCCATTGCGGCTGGCCACCGCCAGCACCACCAGCATGCTCGCCAAGGCGCCGATAAACGCGGCGATGGGCAAGGTCAGCAAGCCGATGATTTCACCCACATGCAGCACCACGATCACTGCACCCAGGGTGGCGCCGGAGGTGACGCCCAGCAGGTGCGGGTCGGCCAGCGGGTTGCGCGTGACCGCCTGCAACACCGCGCCGATCAACGCCAGCCCCGCACCCACCAATGCACCCAGTAGCATGCGCGGCACGCGGATCAGCCAGACAATATGCTCCTGCCCGGCGGGCCAGCTGACCTCGCCGATCCCGAAGGCCTTGTACACCACGATGCGCCACACCACCTCCACCGGCACCCGCGCCGGGCCAAAGCCCAGCGAGATCACGCAAGAGGCCAGCAACAGCGCAGCCAGGGCCACAAGCAACCAGGCGTAGCGACGGGTGATCATTCGCCGTGGAACCCCTTGGCCAGGGTCTCGACGGCCAGCACGTTATCGATGCCCGGCGTGGCTTGCACGTAAGGGATCACGATGAATCGCTGGTTTTTGATGGCGTCTACCGCTTGCAGCGCCGGGTTGTTCATCAGGAATGCCTGCTTCTGGTCGGCGGTGATCTCGCTGTAGTCGACGATCACGATCACTTGCGGGTTGCGCTCCACCACCGTCTCCCAGTTGACGCGGGTCCAACTGGCATCAACGTCATCGAGAATATTGCGCCCACCGGCTGCGGTGATCAGTGCCTGAGGCATGCCCAGGCGGCCGGAGGTCATGGCGCGGTCTTCGCCGCTGTCGTACAGGAACACGCGTGGCGTGTCGGCAGGCAGGTCTTTTTGCACCTCGGCGACCTGCGCCTGCATCTGCGCGATGAGCGCGTTGGCGCGGTCTTGCACGTTGAAGATCTTGCCCAGGTTGCGCAGGTCGTTATAGGTGTCGTCCAGGGTCGCGGCGGGGCGTTTCATCACGAAGGCGCAGGACTCGGTCAATTCATACACGTTGATGCCCAAGGGTTGCAGGGTTTGCGGCGTGAGGTCGCCACCCACGCGCATGCCGTAGTCCCAGCCGGCGAAGAAAAAATCCACGTTGGCATTGAGCAGGGTTTCTACCGAGGGGTACTTGCTGGCCAGCTCCGGCAGGCCGTCGAGGGTGCTGGCCATTTCCGGGGCGACCGATTTCCAGCCCGTCACGCCGCTGTAGCCGGCCATGCGCGGCTTGAGGCCAAGGGCGAGCATCATTTGCGTCATGTTGATGTCGTGGCTGACCGCGTGCTGGGGCGCCTCCTGGAAGGTCACGTCGCGGTTGCAGCTTTTCACGGTCAACGGGTAATGGGTGGCTTCGGCGAACGCTTCAGAGGCACCGAACAGCAGGGCTACACCCAGCAGGGAACGCAGGATCATGGTTGAGTTATCCAGGTGATTCGGGGGTAGCCGGACAAGGGATGAATGTCGATCAAGGCTTCGACACCAAACACTTCGCGCAGCAGTTCGGTGGTCAGCACCTCATGGGGCGTGCCGCTGGCGACGATGCGCCCGTGGTGGATCACGTACAGGCGATCACAGAAGGCGGCGGCCAGGTTGAGGTCGTGGATGCTGGCCAGGGTGCCGATGTTCAGGCGTTTGACCAGCCCCAACAGCTCCAGTTGGTAGCGTGGGTCGAGGTGGTTGGTGGGCTCGTCGAGAATCAGCAGTTGCGGCTGTTGGGCCAGGGCGCGGGCCAGGATCACGCGCTGTTTTTCACCGCCGGAGAGGGTGGCGAAGGCGTGGTCTTCGAAGCCGTGCATGCCCACCGATTGCAATGCGTGGTGAACCAGCTGCCGGTCGTGCAGGGTGTCGCCGTCGAACAGGCCTTTGTGGGGCGTGCGGCCCATGGCGACCACTTCATCGACCCGCAGGCCAAAGGCATCGGGGAACTCCTGGAGCACCACGGCGATGCGTTGGGCGCACCATTTGGCGCTTTGTTTCCACACGTTCTGGTGGTCGAGCAACACGTCACCGCGCACCGGTTGGGTGAACCGGTAGGCGCAGCGCAACAGGCTGGTCTTGCCGCTGCCGTTGGGCCCGATCAGCCCGACGAACTCTCCCGCACCGACCTGCAGGCTGGCGTCACGCAGGTGGAACTGGTGATGGCAGTGGCCTGCGGGGGACCAGGTAAGGTCGGTGAGGCTGAGTGAAGTCATCAAGTCTCTCGAGTTAAAACCGGTCTAAATGTGGGAGCGGGCTTGCTCGCGAATGCGGTGTGTCAGTCAATACATCTGTTGCTGATCCACCGCATTCGCGAGCAAGCCCGCTCCCACATTTTTGACCTGTGTTGTATCAGTTAAAAGGTGTAGTCCGCCGTCACGAAGAACGAGCGCGGTTCGCCCAGGATCCACTGTTGGCCGTCATTGTATTGGCTGACGGCATAGGTGCGATCAAACAGGTTGTTCAACTGCAGGCCCAGCGTGGTGTTGCGCATGGCTTTCCACGACACCGTCGCGTCCACCACGGTGTAGCTCGGCAGCTCGTTCTGGTTGGCCATGTCGGCGTAACGCGCATCCACATACCGCACACCGGCACCGGCGCGGATATCGTCGGTCACAGCCTTGCTCAGCCACAGGTTGGCGGTGCGGCGCGGCACGTCCACCGGGCGATTGCCGTCGCGCGAAACCTGCGCGCCGTCAACGTCCTGTTTGAAGTCATCGTATTGGGCGTGAACGATCGCCGCATTGGCTTGCAGTTGCCAGGCATCGGGGAGTTGCAGGTCGAGGCTGGCTTCCAGGCCACGGGAAGATTGCTGGCCGACTTGCTGCTGACGACTCGGGTCGCCCGGCACGTCAGTGAGCAGTTTCTTCTTGACGATGTGGTAAGCCGCCAAGGTCCATTCACCGCGCTGGTTCCAGAAGGCTTGCTTGATGCCGACCTCGGTCTGCTTGGCGGTGGACAGGTCGAACTGCTGCTGGCCTGGGCTGAGTGAAATCAGGCCGCCGACGCCGTCGGTGCTGGTGGCGTACTGGCCGTAGACCGAGGTGTCCGGGGTGATCGCATAGACCAGGCCGGCCTTCCAGTTGTTGCCGGTGAGGGTTTTGTCGGACTGCTCGCCGGTGCGCAAATTATCGCGGTCGATGTGGGCGTAGTCGCGGCGGATACCGGTGACCAGCGCCAACTGGTCGGTGAGTTGCAGGCGGTTTTCGGCGAAGCCTGCGACGGTTTTGGTGGTGGTGGCGAACAGCGGCTTGAACGGATCGCTGCTGGCGAACTGACCGGGCGCCGGGTGGTTGATGTCGATGGGTTGGCCATCGCTGAAGGTGTCGGTGAACGGCGAGTTACTGGCCAGGCGGAAGCGGATGCGGTTGTACTCCACACCGGCCACGGTCTGGCTGTCGAGGCCGAACAGGGTGTGCCTGAAGGTGAAGGTCTGGCGGTCGCCGACCTGCTCCTGGTTGTGCTTGATGCCGTAGTTGCCGCTGCGGGTGAGCTGGCCATTGGTGACGTTGTAGTTCTCGGCGTTCTGCCAGCGACGCTGGTTTTTCAGGTAGAACAGCTCGTTGGTGGCGCTGACGTTGTCGCTCAACTGCCACTCGCTGGTCAGGCGCGTCCACTGGTCGTTGTAGTGCTGGGTGTCGTTGCGGACGTTGTAGTTTTTGTCGCGCAGGCCCTTGTGCAGTTGGCCGTTGATCAGTGGCGTGCCGAAGTAGTTTTGCGGGCGTTGGTCGCCGTAGTCGCTGGCCAGCGTGAAGCTCAGGTTGTCGGCCGCCTGCCAGCGCAGCGCGCCGCTGATGAAGTCGCTGCTGGAGTCGCCACGGTCGATGAAACCGTTGCTGCGCAGGCGGTTGAGGTTCAGGCGATAGCTCAGGGTGTCGGTCAGCGAGCCGCCGCTGTCCAGGGCCTGCTGCTGGCGGTCATAAGAGCCGTAGCCCAGGCGGATGTGGTTTTCGATCTCGCCTTCAAACGGCTTTTTCGGCACGGTATTGATCACCGCGCCGGTGGCGCCTTCGCCGTACAACACCGAGGCCGGGCCGCGCAAAACATCCACGCGCTCCACCGACCAGGTGTCCACCGGGAAAGTCGAGGTGCCCATGCCCATGTACATACGGGTGCCGTCGTATAGCTGCATCACCGAGCCCTGGCCGGTAAAGCCACGGGCCGACAGCGAGGTGCCGCCATCGCCTGGCGTGCCGGTGCGGCTGATGCCGGTGGCACGGGAAATCGCGTCCTGCACGCTGGCATCGCCACGCTCGCGGATCTGCGTGCCGGTCTGGCTTTCGACACTGCCGGGGGTTTGCAGGGCCGTGAGGTTCAGGCGCGAACCGGCGGTGGTGGGGGTGTTGAGGTCGATGTGTTCGTCGTCCACCAGCGGTGCGTTGACGGCGCTGGCGGGCAGGGTCAGGGCGTGGGCGCTGTTATGCAGGGCGAGCAGGCACAGCCCGGACACGAGGTACTTGTTCATGGGGCGATCAGTCTTCTTGGAGGTGGACTCGCCGCGTGGGGCGGCGAGTCACGATAACGCAGTAAGTGTTATAAGTTAACACTTATTCGCTGCGCGGCAAAAGTCGCGCAAGGCTACAGAAGTGCTCTGTGTGGGGCATCTCGCCGGGTTCATACGGAACCTGAGGGGGATTCATGTTGGCCAAAGAAACGCGACAGCACCAGGCGATCCAAGGCCCACACCAAGACCAGAGAGGCGCCCACCAGCGGGAAAACAATCGCCAGCGCGAGCATGATCACCATCGCGGTTTTCCACTTTGGCAGGTCATGGCGCAGCGGCGGAACCCCAAGGCTGCCCTGGGGTTTGCGCTTCCACCAGATCACCACGCCGCTGACAGCGCTGAGCAAAATCATCAGGCAGATCAGCAGCACGATCAGTTGGTTGACCCAGCCGAACATCTTGCCCTCATGCAACATCACGCCGGTCTCGGTGGCGCGTGCGACAAGGTTGTAGTGTTCCCAGCGCACATCGGCCAGGATTTTGCCGGTGTACTGGTCCACATGCAGGGTGGCGTCGTTGCGCGGGTCATCGGCGAAGACGGCGACGGTGAATACGCCGGTGGCGGTGGTGGGGAAGGTGATGCTGTAGCCCGGCTCGACCTTGCGTGCGGTGGCCAAATCCACCACCTGTTGCAGGCTCACGGTGGGTGCGGCCGGGCCTGCGTGCATGGCGCCGTGGTTCATGTGTTCGGCGTGGTCGCCGGACATCGGCATGGGGGTGTTTTCCATGGCCCACGGCACGGTCTGCTGTGTTGCGGTGTTGAGCGTGCGCGCCTGTTGGTCGGACTTCGGCACATCGTTCCACATCGCGGCCGGGAATTTATTCCACAGCTCGGCGTACTGCTTGCCCCAGAAGCCGGTCCAGGTCATGCCGCTGAGCAGCATCACCAGCAACAGTGCCGCGCCCCAGAAACCAGTGACCGCGTGCATGTCGCGCCAGAACACCCGGCCGCGGGTGTTGAAGCGCGGCCACAAAACACCCGCCGAAGACTTGCCGCGCGGCCACCACAAGTACACACCAGAGACCACCAACATCACGCCCCAACCGGCGGCGAGTTCTATCAGGCGGTCGCCCACGGTGCCGATCATCAGCTCACCGTGCAGGGCACGGGCGATGGCTTGCAGGTTGTATTTGGCATCCTGTTCGCCGAGGACGGTGCCGCGATAGGGGTCGACAAATACGGTGACCTCGCTGCCGTTGTTGTGCACCACGAATTGCGCGCTGCTGGTGGCGGTGGCCGGTGGCAGGTATTTGCTGATGCCACCTTGGGGGTAGGCGGCTTTGGTGCGCTGCAATAGCTCGTCGGCGCTCAGGGCGCGTTCGGCACGTTGCACCGTGAGCAAGTCGCCGTACATCAGCGGGTCGAGTTGGGGCTTGAACAAGTAGATGATGCCGGTCAGCGCCAGCAGCACCATGAAGGGGGCGACAAAAAGACCGGCGTAGAAATGCCAACGCCAGGCCAGGTTGTAGAAGGATATTTTTTGCGTGCTCATCAGGCTTTTCTCCGCAAGGCTTGTGATTTATTTATTCGTGAACGCCAAACCAGTGGGCGCAGGAAACCTGCGCCCACAATGCGTTAAAAGCTCATATCGATTTTAGTCCACAGGGTACGGCCCGGTTCCTTGATGGCCTGCGGGTCATTGGCCGGGTAGCCGAACCCGGCGTTGCCCGCCAGGTTCAAGTGCTCGGCGTAGGCTTTGCCAAACAGGTTGTCCACACCGGTGCTGACCTTGAAGTTTTTGTTGATGCGGTACGCCGCATTCAGCGAGAACACGCCAAAGCCGCCGCTTTTGTCGAAGTCCTTGCCGACCACGTTGCCCTTGTTCTGGTCGATGCGGTTTTGTGCCGCCACCACTCGCCACAGGGCGCCCGCACTCCAGTCGTCTTCGCTGTAGGTGAGGCCAAGACGCGCGTCCAGCGGCGGAATTTGTGGCAGGGCCTTGCCGTCGCTGCTGTTTTTGCCCCAGGCGTAGGCGAGGGTGGCGTCGGTTTTCCAGTTGCGCGTCAGCTTATATGCCGCACCCAATTCGCCGCCCATGATGCGGGCGTCGACATTACGGGCCTGGGAAGTGGTGCCCATCATCCCCGCTTGATAGTCGAACAGGATGAAGTCCTGCACGCGGCCGATATAGCCCGAGGCCCAGGCTTCGAGGTCGTCGGCTTTGTACTGCGCGCCGAAGTCGAGTTGGGTGGTCTTCTCCGGCTTTACACCGTCGAACGCATTCACCGAACCGACTGCGCCGGTGTTCGGCGAGAACAGCTCCCAGTAGTCGGGGAAACGTTCGGAGTGGCCGAGACCGGCGTAGAGCGTGGTGTCGTCAATGTCGTGCTCATAGCGCACAAAACCGGACGGCAACGTATCGGCGCGGGTCTTGTCGGCGGTGGCGCTGGTTTGCCGCAAGTCCTTGGCTGAGGCGCGGTCCAGGCGGGCGCCGGTGATCAGCCGGTCCCGGTCGGCGGCGTACCAGGTAAGTTCGCCAAACACGCCGTAGTTGTGGAAGTTGGCGTCCTTGGTGCGCGGCAATGCCTTGTAAGTGTCGATGTCCATGCTGCTGCGCTGGCGGTGTTCATTGGTCTGGGCATCCAGGCCGCCGATCAGTTGCACATCCTCCCAGCGCCAGGTGGCCTTGACCCGCGCGCCGAGGGTGCGGCGGTCGACGTTGGAGGCCATGGGCCCGGCCATCATCCCGGTGCCCGAGGGCGTGCGCAGGCTGTAGTTGTCCATCACATGGTCGGCGTAGTTGTAGTAGACCTGGGCCTCGACCTTGTCCAGCACCTCGCCGAGGTTGGATTTTTCAAAGCGCAGGCCCAGGCTTTCACGCAGGAACTGCGAGCCATCCATGCCGCGCCCGGCGTAGCGCGCTTCACCATCGCCACGGCCGGCGGTGAGTTCCAGCAGGGTGTCGGCGTCGGGGGTGAAACCGACGGCGACGTCGCCGTTCCACTTGTCGTAGCGCGAGGCCACGGTGTCGTTGTTGCCGTCCTTGTAGTCGTCGGCATGGGCCTGGTTGCCGATCACGCGCACATAGCCCAGCGGGCCACCGGCGGCGGCGTCGATGACCTTGTCAAAACGCCCGTTGGAACCGGCCAGCACACTGGCATTGAGGCGCGTGCCCAGCTCACCGAAGTGCTCCGGCTCACGCTCGAACAGGATGGTGCCGGCCGATGCGCCTGGGCCCCACAGCACGGTTTGCGGGCCTTTGATCACGGTGAGTTTGTCGTAGGTTTCCGGGGAGATATATGAGGTGGGCGCGTCCATCCGGCCAGGGCAGGCGCCGAGCATCATGCTGCCGTTGGTGAGAATGTTCAGGCGCGAGCCAAACATACCGCGCAGCACTGGGTCGCCGTTGGTGCCGCCGTTGCGCACCAGGGCGAAGCCGGGGATGGTCTTGAGGTAGTCGCCGCCGTCGCTGGCGGGTACCGGTTGGCGTGGGTCCTTGGGGTTGGTGATCACGGTCAGCGGCGAGCTGGGCGCAATCGCGGTGATCACGGTAGGGCTCAGTTCATGTTCGTCGTGCTCATCGGCATGGGCCAATGGGATCAGCAGTGCGCCGCATAGAACGGCAAAACGGGTGTCAGCAGAAAACCTGGACATGACAAATTCCATCAATCAATCGTAAACAACACGGCCAGCAGCCTGCGGCTGTCTGTCTAAAGTCGGCCGGGGTGAAGTAACGTTGTGAAATGCTTACGAGGCGATGGGCGGCGCGCGGCTGCGGGCGCCGGGGAAGATGCTCTGCCGGGCATGCCCCAGGCGTGTGGCGGGGGTGAGGGCGTTGGCGGGAGGAGGGGCGTTGAGGGTGAACGTTGAAGCGCCACCGGGTAGCGCGGGGCAGCTGTAGAGCAGGTCGCAATAGCCGCACTTGGACCAGAGGGCGTGGTGTTCGTCAGGGGTTTTGTTTTGATGGGCCTCGCAGTGTTCGCCGGGCATGTCCATGGACATTGGCATCGACATACCGGCGTGATGATCCATCGGCATCGCTTGGGAAATCAGCGGACCGATAAAGATCATCAGCATGGCGAACAGGCTGATCCAACTGCCGCGCATCAAGCGGGAGCGGGGGGACAGCCTGGCGCGAGGGGCGCCCATCGAGTGTCAGCCTATTGAGGGTGCTTGTGCGCGTGGCTGGCCATGGGCGGCACCTTCTGCACCGACACCTCTACCTCGACCTTGCCGGCCTTTTCGAAGGTGAGGGTCAGCGGGAACTGCTTGCCGTCGGCCAACAGGCTGCGGTCTTTGAGGCCTACCAGCATGACGTGATAGGCCATGGGCGCGAAGGTCAGGTCACCCTTGGCCGGCACGGTAACGCTTGGCACTTGCTGCATCTTCATCAAGTCGCCCTGCATGACGTGCTCGTGCAGCTCGGCCTTGTCTGCCACGGGCGTCTCGACGCTGAGCAGGCGGTCTGGCGTTTCACCGGTGTTGTGAATCACAAAGTACGCCGCGACGGTCGGCGCATTTGGCGGCAACTCCTGGGACCAGGGGTCGCTGACCAGCAGGTCGCCGGCCTTGTAGTCATCGGCATTGGCAGCACTGAACACCGGCAGCAACAACGCGGCCAGAAGCAGGGAAGATTTGAGCATGGCAGTTCTCCAAAACGGTTTAAACGCAGTTCGCTTGCGAATAAATCAGGCCGTTGGAGAGGCGCGGGGGTTGAGGCTCGGCCATTGCTGGCGCGGGGCAGGGTTTTGCAGCCGGGGGGGCGGCAAGCTTTGTGAAGTGCTGAATTGTGCGACATATAACTGCGGCACATGCCCCGGCAACGCCACCAACGGCGCCGAACCTGAGCAACACCAGCAATGCTGCATGGCCGAATGATCGTCCTGCTGCGGTGTCGGGATTTCCAGCTTGCCCAGAGCAATGGTCTTGAGACTGGCGCCGTTGGAGGAGCAGAAACCGCCCCACATCAGTTGCTTGACCGGGTCATCCGACTGCTGCATTGCACCGGCCATCGGCATGGCAAAGGTGTTGAACAGCACTGCAAAGCAGGCGATCCAGACGATTGCAAAGCGTTGACGGGCCATGGCGGACAATCCGTAGGGTTAAACGATCAGGCGGGTATTTAGCCTGATCGTAGGGGATAAGTAAAAAGGGGTGATGTGGTTTGGTGTCGCAGTCAGACCACCGTGGCGTGAAGTTTGAGGCCCAGCGCTTTCATGACTTTCATGATAGTCGCAAACTCGGGGTTGCCAGTGGTGGATAGGGCTTTGTACAGGCTTTCTCGTCCGAGGCCGGCGTCGCGGGCTACTTGGGTCATGCCTTGGGCGCGGGCGATGTCGTTCAAGGCGGTGCGAATCAACAGTCCGTCACCTGCATCGTCTTCGAAACAGGTCTCTAAATACGCGGCCATTTCCAGTGGGGTTTTCAAGTATTTTGCCGCGTCGAAGCGGGTAAAGGATTCGCTCATGAGTCAGTCCTCATTTCCAAGATTTAATGCCAGTTGTTTTGCAAGCTTGATGTCCCGATCTTGTGTTGATTTGTCACCACCAATCAGCAGGAGGTAAACCACCGCGTGTCGACGAGTGAAGTAAACGCGATACCCCGGACCATAGTGGATCCGCATTTCGGACACGCCGTTACCTACGGGTTCGCAGTCACCGAAGTTACCTGCTTCTGCCATGCGTATTCTCTTGATAACACGCACTTTTGCGAATGGATCTCGAACGGCGTCCAGCCATTTGACAAATTCAACGGATTCATCGAATTGAATCATCTCGAATCGTATTCCTTGGGATACATCTTGGCAAGATACGATGCGCTGCAAAAGCAGGCATCCCCACTGCGGCTGGTTGACTCAAAACCGCGAGCGGGGAGGTTAGGGCGGGGGCTTTTGGCTGAGCTAGCCAGCCTGTTCGGAAGGGTTTGTAGGATGATTCGGCTTTTCGAGGCGAGGCCAAGTGGATGGCGGTTAGACTGGTTAATTGGATAAACAGAAATTTCCGACAAGTCTTTGAGGTTGTCCCTAGGACACTCGATCTCTAGTCTCCGTGCACCGCTACAAACGCAGTGGTCGGGCGTCGCGGCCCGCAAGCATTAAGGCGCCTCTACTTTTTCTCACGGAGCGTCACCATGAGTGAATCAACCCTTAACTCTAAAGCCCCCATCCGGCTATTCACCGTAACCGACGGCATCAGCACCGAAGACTTGCTAATCAACCTCAGCGAAACCCTCGCCTCGGCCAATGCATTGAGCTGTGATCTTGCGTTTAACCTGGAAAGTTCGAAACGAGAGGAATTGCTAGGCGTTGCGCAGTTGATTGAGCTGGCGCAGTTGCTGGCTGATCGTGTGTACAAAGCCGCAGGGTAGTCGACGATGGCAGCGGGTTAACAGTCTGATGGCCGATCGTTCCTACGCCGATGTGTGGGAACGATCATGCGACAGGTTTCATACGTCCCAGCTTGCTTCCCGAATATGATTGAAGTTGACGACATCTACGCCATGCTGGTGAGCAAACCCTGCAACTCTTAGGTCATCCGTCAAAACCAGATAGTTATCTTTTGCCGTACAGATAATACCTACGTCGGTAAGGCCGTAGGGTGATAATTCATAATCACGACTTATACCTTGGGCTGGGCAATGAATCTCAATTATCGTTGATAGTGATTGTTTTAATGTTTCATAGAAGTCGTGCAGTTTTCTCCCGTAAAGCCCGTTTGTCAGGTTGCTGACTTCTGCGAGGATATGAGGCGTGGAAATAAGTTTTTCAAATTGATCAATGATGTTGAGCAGAAGTCTGTAATCTTCATTGCTGTAGACTCTTGTTCTTTTGAACTCCATGATGCTGGATGTGCCGCCTATCAATGCCAGAAGCAGCAGATTGGTGTCGACTATGATTCCTTTTTTGCGATATTGCTTTATATAGGCATCCATCATACTTCGCGGATCTTCATGGCGCGGAACTCACCAGTCTCCGAGTCGATAATGAATGTTTTATACTTTCTTGAATGTATTTGCCCTGCCAAAACCGCGCCCAGGCGTTCATATTTATAAGCGGTGGGGTCGTTGAATCCAAGTGTTATTGCCCACGTTTTTTTGTCTGGGCTTAATTCAACTTCTTCAAGCATCAGATCTTGTAGCGTGGTCTCTTGCCCGAGAAAATCGTTTGCCGCTGTCTTGGCAACTTTCACCGCTTCTTTGACTTCTATCATGTCGGCTCCTGAGCAGCGTTGAGTTGGGTTTGAAGTATTGCTGGAGTGTAGCACTTCATGTTGTGGATTCATTGCCGCCTCTTTATTAACAATTAGAGTTGATAGAGCTGGCGGATGATCCTGATCTATCGAGTGAAATCTGCCAATGCATCGATTGTTTCTGCGAGCGACAAAAGCTCTCGATCCACCGCCGCCAACCCCGGCCGCTTCAACACCAACACCGGCACCTCACGTTCGCGCGCCACTTCCAGCTTCGGCTCCGTCGCGGTGCTGCCACTGTTCTTGCTGATCAGCACATCAATGCCACGGCGCTCGAATAGCGCACGCTCATCCTCGATCAAAAACGGCCCCCGTGCGCCAATCACTTCGCACCGCTTATTGCCCGGATACACATCCAATGCGCGCAGTGTCCAGAATTGCTCCGACGGGATTTCATCCAAGTGCTGCAACGGCTCACGCCCCAACGTGAACAACGGGCGCTTGAACGGTTTGAGCGCTTCTATCAACTCAGCCCAATCGCTGACTTCGCGCCAGTCATCCCCGACCTGCGGCTGCCACGCCGGTCGGCGCAGCGCCCAACAAGGCACGCCGCTCAACCGTGCAGCCTCGGCCGCGTTGCGACTGATCTGCGCCGCGTACGGGTGGGTCGCGTCGAGAATCAGGCTGATCCCCTCATCCCGAACAAACTGCGCCAGGCCCTCAGCCCCACCGTAACCACCGACCCGCACTTGGCAGATCAGGTCAGTCGGCACCCGTCCAACCCCGGCCAGGCTGTAGATATGTTCCGGGCCCAGGGTGCGGGCGATGGCCAGTGCTTCGGTCACGCCACCCAGCAGCAGGATGCGTTTCATAGCGGCTTGACCACTTCCAGTAAGGTGATCGGCAACGCTTGCCGCCAGGTATCGAACGCCCCCAACGCTTGCGCCTGGGCAACGTGGATGCGGGTCAGTTCGCCGCCATGCTGGGCGCGCCAGTTCATCAAGGTCATTTCGCTTTGCAGGGTCACAGCGTTGGCGACCAATCGGCCGCCCGGCCGCAGGTGTTGCCAACAGGTCTCGAGCACGCCGTCGCGGGTGACGCCACCGCCAATGAAGATGGCGTCCGGGGCTTCCAGGCCTTGCAGGGCAGCCGGGGCTTTGCCGCGGATCAGTTGCAGACCGGGCACGCCGAGGACGTCGCGGTTGTGTTCGATCAGGCCTTGGCGGCCTTCGTCGGCTTCAATCGCCAGGGCGCGGCAGCTGGGGTGGGTGCGCATCCATTCGATGCCGATGGAGCCGCTGCCCGCGCCCACGTCCCACAGCAGTTCGCCGGGCATGGGGGCGAGGCGGGCCAGGGTCATGGCGCGTACATCGCGTTTGGTCAGTTGGCCGTCGTGTTTGAAGGCCGAGTCGGGCAGGCCGCCAACACGGGAAAACCGTGGAGTATTCGCATCCGCCAGGCAGTCGATGGCGAGCAGGTTCAAATCGGCCACCGAGGCGTGTTCCCAGCACTGGGCTAGCCCGTCGATACGCTTTTCTTCCGCGCCGCCCAGGTGTTCAAACACACTCAAGCGGCTTGGCCCAAACCCGCATTCAGCCAACATCGCCGCAATCAAGGCCGGACTGCGCCCGTCGTTGCTCAACACCAACAGCCGTACGCCACTGGCCAGATGCGCATTCAGCGCCGCCAATGGCCGGGCGACTACAGACAGTGTCACCACCTCCTGCAACGGCCAGCCCAACCGCGCCGCTGCCAGCGACACCGACGAAGGCGCCGGCAATATCAACAGCTCATCCGCCCCCACCTGCCGCGCCAAACTGGCGCCCACGCCATAAAACATCGGATCACCGCTGGCCAGCACACACACAGGCTCACCACGCCGCGCCAACACCGGTTCCAGCGAAAACGGGCTGGGCCACAACGCCCGCTCGCCACGAATACACACCGGCAACAGGTCCAACTGGCGCTGAGCACCTATAATGCGCGTGGCGCGCAACAAGGCATGCCGGGCATTTTTGCCCAGCCCCTTGAAGCCGTCTTCACCGATGCCTACAACCGTCAGCCAGGGCGACATAAAGATTCCTTGAACGACATCCGACGGGCAGGCTTTTCATGCCGCCGGACAAAGCAGGCATAATACCGCGCCTTTACCCGTCAACCGGTAGCCCTGTGAACCCAACGCCCGCTGTGAATACCTTGCGCCCCTCGGCTTGTCCGGGGTTGCTGCGTATTGTCCAGGCGTTGGACGGCGGCATTTGCCGGATCAAACTGGCCGGTGGTTCCATCACCGCACAGCAGGCCCATGCGGTGGCGGATGCGGCCCAGGCCTACGCGGGCGGGGTGATCGAGGCGACCAACCGTGCCAACCTGCAGATTCGCGGCATTGGCACTGAAGAGAACGCATTGATTGCGATGTTGCTGGCGGCTGACCTGGGCCCCAACAACGCTGCCGGTGACGATGTACGCAACCTGATGCTCAGCCCCAGCGCCGGCATCGACCCACAGATGCTGTTCGACACACGGCCGCTGGCCGAGCAGATCCTCAATACCCTGCAAAGCCACCCGCGCTTCCATGAGTTGTCGGCCAAGTTCGCCGTGCAATTGGATGGCGGCGAAGACCTGGCGATGCTCGAACATCACCATGACCTGTGGCTGTCGGCGTTTGTGCGAGACGGCCAGACGCTGCTTGCGTTCGGGCTTGCCGGTTGCCCAGGGCTGGATGCGCCAATCGCCGCCGTGCCGCTGGAGCAGGGCCACGCACTGGTGGTGGCCGTGCTGGAGGCGTTTCTCGACCTCGCCACGCCAGAGCAGACCCGTATGCGTCATCTGGCTGTGGATAAGTTATTGAGCCATCTCAGCCTGCCGTTGCTGCCGCCGGATGGCTTCAAACGCCCGCCCAGCGGCGCCTTGCTGCACCTCGGCACTTATCCACAGGCGCAAAAAAATCAGTTTTACGTAGCCGCCATCGCCCCCTTGGGCCGCCTGGATTCGACGATGCTCAAAGGCGCCGCACAACTGGCCAGCGACTATGGCGACGGCACCCTGCGTTTCACTCCCTGGCAGGGCGTGTTGCTGCCCTACGTCGAAAAGCCCCACGTCGTGACCGAGCGCCTGGCGCAGCTTGGTTTTCTGTGTTCAGTCGATCAGCCCCTGGCGCACATGACTGCGTGCACGGGTTCCAGCGGCTGTGGCAAAGCATTGGCCGACACCAAGGCCGACGCCGTGCAACTGGCCGCGCTGCATCCGGGCCATGACGTGCACCTGTCCGGCTGCCCGCGCTCCTGCGCCGCTGCACACACCGCGCCCGTCACCTTGCTGGCGGTGAGCCCCGGCCACTACGACCTCTATTTTCGCGATGCAGCCCACCCAGGCTTTGGCCGGCTGCACGCGCACGCCCTTTCTATTGAAGCGACGGGCGCCTTGCTGCGCGCCCGCCCACGGAGCAACACCGATGATTGATTACATCCGCGACGGTCAGGAGATCTATCGCAACTCCTTCGCCATTATTCGCGCGGAAGCCAAGTTGGACCGTATCCCGGCTGACCTGGAAAAACTCGCGGTGCGGGTGATTCATGCCTGCGGCATGGTCGAGGCCATCGATGGCCTGCAATTCTCCGAAGGTGCAGGTAAAGCCGGGCGTGATGCGCTGGCCGCTGGCGCGCCGATTCTGTGCGATGCGCGGATGGTCTCCGAAGGCGTGACCCGTGCGCGCCTGCCGGCCAATAACGAGGTGATCTGCACCCTGCGCGACGACAGCGTGCCGGAACTGGCGCGGGAGTTGGGCAACACCCGTTCCGCCGCCGCCCTGGAACTGTGGCGTCCGCACCTGGAAGGCAGCGTGGTGGTGATCGGCAACGCGCCAACCGCCTTGTTCTACCTGTTGGAAATGATTGACGCAGGCGCGCCGAAACCGGCGTTGATCCTCGGGTTCCCAGTGGGTTTTGTCGGCGCCGCCGAATCCAAGGCAATGCTGGCTGCCGACAGCTGTGGCGTGCCATTCGTGATCATGCAGGGCCGCCTGGGCGGCAGTGCGATGGCCGCTGCGGCGGTCAACGCCCTGGCCACGGAGGTCGAATAATGCCGGCTCGCGGACGTTTGATCGGCCTGGGCGTCGGCCCCGGCGACCCGGAACTGATCACCCTCAAGGCGCTGCGCCTGCTGCGTGAATCGCCCGTGGTGGCGTACTTCGTGGCCAAGGGCAAAAAGGGCAACGCCTTCGGCATCATCGAAGACCACCTGGTGCCACAGCAGACCCTGATGCCGCTGGTGTACCCGGTGACCACCGAAGTGCTGCCGGCGCCGATGTCGTATGAGCAAGTGATCAGCGATTTCTACGACGCGGCGGCGGTCGACGTGGCAGCGCACCTGGATGCCGGTCGCGATGTGGCGGTGATCTGCGAAGGCGACCCGTTCTTCTACGGCTCCTACATGTACCTGCACGACCGCCTCGCCGAGCGCTACCAGGCACAGGTCATCCCTGGCGTGTGTTCGATGCTCGGTGGCGCCTCGGTGCTGGGCGCGCCGCTGGTGTATCGCAACCAGAGCCTGTCGGTGCTCTCGGGCGTGTTGCCCCATGACGACCTCAAACGCCGCCTGGCCGATGCTGACGCGGCGGTGATCATGAAGCTGGGGCGCAACTTCCCCAAGGTGCGCCAGGTGCTGGAAGAACTCGGTTTGGCCGGGCGCGCGCTGTATGTGGAGCGCGCCACCATGGCCAACCAGAAGATCGTGCCGCTGGACCAGGTGGACCCTTCGTCGTCGCCGTACTTCTCGCTGATCATCGTGCCCGGTGAACGGTGGCAAGGTTGATGAGCCCGGCGATTGTCATTTTGGGCCAGGGCAGCCTGGCCACTGCGCGCAAGATCCAGCAGGTTTACCCCGGCGCGCTGATCCATGGCCTGGCCGGACGGGTTGAGGGCGCCGACCTGGCCTACAGCGAGTTCGGCTCAACCCTGCGTCAGCTTTATCAACAAGGCACGCCGCTGGTGGCCCTGTGCGCTGCCGGTATCGTCATCCGTACCCTTGCGCCGTTGTTGCTGGAGAAAGGCGAAGAGCCTGCCGTGCTGGCCGTGGCCGAAGACGGCAGTGCCGTGGTGCCGTTGCTCGGTGGCCTGGGCGGTGTAAACGTCATGGCGCGTGAGATCGGCGCGGCATTGAATGTTGCCGCTGCGATCACCACCAGTGGGGAACTGCGTTTCGGCACTTGCCTGCTCAACCCGCCAAGCGGCTATGAGCTGGCCGACCTGGAGCTGGGCAAGCGCTTCGTTTCCGATCTGCTGGCTGGCGAACCTGTGCGTATCGAAGGCGCTGCACCGTGGCTGGACCAGGCCCATTTGCCCCAGGATCAACAGGCACGCCTGGCGATTCATGTGGGCAGTGCCGAGCGCCTGCCTGCGGCCAATGAACTGGTGATCTACCCGAAAAACGTCAGCGTAACCTGCAAGCCCGGCGAGCGGTTGGCCGAGCGAATTCGCGGCGCGTTGCACGAGGCGGGGATTGCGGTGCAAGCCCTGGCGTGCCTGCTGGCCTGCGATACGCAGATGGCCGAGGCGTCGTTGCATGACGCCGCGTTGGAACTGGGTGTGCCGCTGCGTTTTACCCGCATCAGTCAGCAGGCCGATATCGTCATCGACGTGGCCGAACAGCCACTGGACCTGTCTCAAGTCGGCCGTTTGCGTGGCCGTCTCGCCGTTATCGGCCTGGGCCCTGGCGCCGCCGAGTTGATGGTACCGGCGGTGAAGGCCGAACTGGCGCGCTGCACCGACGTGCTGGGCTATGAAACCTACGTGCGCATGGCCGGCCCGTTCCGGGACGATCAAGTGCAGCACTGCACCGATAACCGCGAAGAAATGCAGCGTGCGCGCCACGCGTTTGAGCTGGCTGCCCAAGGGCGTTCGGTGGTGGTGGTGTCGTCCGGCGACCCTGGCGTATTTGCCATGGCCGCTGCGGTGATCGAGGCGTTGCACGAGTCCAGCGACCCGGCCTGGCATCAGGTCGACCTGGAAATCCTGCCGGGGGTGTCGGCCTCGCTGGCCACCGCCGCCCAGGCTGGCGCGCCGTTGGGGCATGACTTCTGCGTGATGTCGCTGTCGGACAACCTCAAGCCCTGGTCGATCATCGAGAAACGCCTGGACCTCGCGTCCCAGGCCGACCTGGCATTGGCGTTCTACAACCCCATCTCCCGCTCGCGGCCTTGGCAATTGGGGCGCGCGCTGGAAATCGTTGCGCAGCACCGCACGCCTGCCACACCGGTAGTGCTGGGCCGTGATATCGGCCGCCCCGGCCAGACGCTGCGCACCACCACCCTGGGGCAACTGACGCCCGATCAGGTGGACATGCGCACCATGGTGCTGATTGGCTCATCCACCACCTGCGTGTTCCCGCGTGCCGGTGGCGGTGAGTGGGTGTACACGCCGCGCTGGTATGGCGAAAAACCACCGAGCTGAAAACGGCTTGGCAGTCGTCTGAAAGCTCCGAATGACACTGGGTGATTACCCACTGTTATTCGGGGCTTTTTCTTTTTTTGTCGAAGACGTTCACCGCAGCCCCGTGATCGCTGCGCAGCGTGTTCCACGCCACTGCTCTGAGGCATGTTTGTGGCATGGAAAGCCCGTTGGCAGCTGGACTAGTGTGAGAGCAAGCCCCACGTTGGGGTGCTTGTGGAGAACGGGAAATGGAGCGACATCACAAAAGGATCATCAGTGCCAAGCGGCGAAAACTGATTGCCGCCTACAAGCTGCCGGGGTCGCCAGTGATCACCCCGGCCGTGCCGGTGGACATCGAGGATGACTGCAACGCCGCCGTGGTGAACAACGGGGTCATCTCGTTTGTAGAAGGCATGTCGGCGTTGAACCGCGAATACATTCGTAAAAGCTACTTGCTCGCCAGTAGCTATGTGAGCGATGTATTGAAGGTTCAGCGCGGCACCGAAGGCTGGTACGACGAATTTATCAAGGTGATGGTCAGCCTGGGCTGGCTACCGCTGCGCAGCAGCTTTGAGCGGGTCTCAAGCGCTGGCAAGGGGCTGACGGTCCAGTGGGCAGCGCTGAACATGATTGCGGGCATGCTGGCCTCGACTGCGCTGGCGGGGCCACTGCTCAATGTGCTGCCCAAGCTGGCAGCCGATGCGCTGGAAGCGCTCAAGCAGCAACCGGCATCGTTCGAGTTGTTCAAGCGCAATTGCACGGTGCATCAGGGCGGCGATTTCGGTTTGGCGTCCTGCGCCGAAACCGCAGGCGAAGTGACGATGGTGCTGGTGACTTACAGCTCCCAGGAGGTGAGCAAGCAGGTGGGTGTGCCATTCCTGGAGTGGGACAGTTCATCGGTCGAGGCATTCAGCGGGCAGACGTGCCTTGTGCTCAACACCTCGGTGGTCAATGAAAAAACCATCCAACTGATGCGCGAGAGCGCAGGTGACAAAGTGCAGCTGGCAATCGCCAAATACCGGATCTAGGGCACCAGGTAGCCACGCACCCCGGTGAAGATGATTTGCGCGGCGAGGGCACACACGAACAGGCCCATCAACCGACTGACAATCTGCAAGCCCTGGTCGCCGAGAATACGTTCGATGCGGTTGGACAAATACAGCACCACGCCCACCGTGAGGCTGGCCAGGGCGATGCTGAGGATGGCGGTGAGCTTGTCATCCCAATGGGGCTGGCTCACGCCCATCACCAGCAGCGCACCGATGGTGCCTGGGCCGACGGTGAGGGGAATGGTCAGCGGCACGATGGTTACGTCCTGCTGCACATTGTCGCTTTGCACTGCCGACTTGCCCTGGGCCATGCCCAGGGCGGAGATGAACAGCACACTGCCGGCGCCAATGCGGAAGGCATCCACGGTGATGCCGAACACACTGAAAATCACCCGGCCGAACAGGTAAAGCAGCACGCTCGACACCAGCGTCGCCAACGCCACCTTCCACGCCAGGCGCCGTCGCTCTTTGTTGGAGTAGCCACGGGTCAGGCTGATAAAGCAGGACAGCACGAAGAACGGGCTGTAGAGCACCAGCATTTTCAGGTAGACGCTGAATAACACGTGGAGCATGAGGGCGGCTCGCGGCAGGGAAGGTGTATCGAGTCTATCAGGCGAAAGAGATCAAATGTGGGAGGGGGCTTGCCCCCGATTGCGGTCTGTCAGCTACAGATGTATTGGCTGACACACCGCTATCGGGGGCAAGCCCCCTCCCACATTTGACTGCATTTCAACGCTAGGAAGGGGCGTGCTCGGGGCGCTGTTGACGCTGCGCCACCCAAAACTCCACCAACTCGCGCAACTGCGACAACTCCACCGGCTTGGCCATATGCCCATCCATCCCGGCTTGCCGCGCACGCTCTTTGTGCTCCGACAGGATATGCGCCGTCAGCGCCACCACCGGTGTGCGAATCCGCTGGTGGCTGACCTCCCACGCCCGCAGTTGCTGGGTTGCCGAGAAGCCATCGAGGATCGGCATTTCGCAGTCCATCAACACCAGGTCGTAACGCTGGGCTTTCATCGCTTCCAGGGCTTCTTCGCCGTTGCTGGCGGTGTCCGGGTTGAGGTTGAGCTTGCCCAGCATGCCGCGAATCACTTTGGTGGAGATGCTGTTGTCTTCAGCCACCAAAATGCGGAAGTCCGCCGGTACGGTAACGGCCGCCGGTGCGCTGAGGGCCGGGCGTGGTGGTACGCCGCCTTTGCTGCGCTGGGCCAGTTCGTCGGCCAGGGTGGTCTTGAGCGTATAGCCGGCCACCGGTTTGGCGAGGATGCGCTTGATCCCGCAGTTGCGCGCGATGATCTTGCTTGGCGCGTTGCTGATGCCGGTGAGCATGATCAGCAGGATGTCGTGGTTCAGGCTAGGGTCTTCCTTGATCTTGGCCGCCAGTTGCATGCCAGTCATGCCGGGCATGTTCTGGTCCAGCAGCACCACGTCGAAGTAGTCGCGCAGGTGCGCCTTGGTGCGCAGCAACGCCAGGGCTTCCTTGCCCGATGGCACGGCGCTGACATTCAGGCCCCAGGCGCTGCATTGCTGCACCAGCACCTTGCGGCAGGTGTCGTTGTCGTCCACCACCAGTACACGGGCGTCCTTGAGTGGGCCGTCGAGGTCGCTGGTTGGGTGTTCCAGGCGTTCCGGGTCCAGCGGCAAGGTCAGCCACAAGGTGCTGCCCTGATGGCTGCCGCTCTTGATGCCGAACTCGCCGTTCATCAACAGGATCAGCTGGCGGGCGATGACCAGGCCCAGGTGGCCGCTCAGGCGGGTGGCCGAGAGGAAGTTCTTGCTGTGCAGTTCGCTGTGCAGCAACGCGTCGCGCTCGGCGGCTTCCATCGGCAAGCCGCTGTCTTGCACGGCAATGCGCAGGCGCGGCTTGGTGCTGCGGTCATCCAGGGCAACCACGATCAGCACTTCGCCTTCGTCGGTTTTTTGCAGGGCGTTCTCCAACAGGCTCAACATGGCCTGGCGCAGACGGGTTGGGTCGCCACTGATGACGCGGGGTACCTGGGGCTGGATAAAGCTGATCAGCTCGACATTCTGCTGCTCGGCCTTGGCGCGGTAGATACTCAGGCAGTCGTCGATGAGCGCATTGAGGTCGAACTGCACGTCGTCCAGTTCGATCTGCCCGGATTCGAGCTTGGAGATATCGAGTATTTCATTGATCAACGTGAGCAGTTCATTGCCGGCGCTGTGGATGGTTTGTACATAGTCCCGTTGTTTCACCGACAAAGGCGTACCCAGCAACAGTTCGGTCATGCCCAGCACGCCGTTCATGGGGGTGCGGATTTCGTGGCTGATCTTGGCCAGGAACTCAGCCTTGGCGGCGATTTCGGCATTGCTGGCGGCCAGGTCGCGGCTGAGGCTGAAGCGTGCCTCCACAATTGCCCGCTGGCGTTCGCCCAGGGCCAGGCTCATCAATAGGCCGCTGAGGCAGATAAAGCCGAGCAGGGTCAGGATCAAGCCTTGGGGCGCCAACAGCGTGAGGCCTAGTAATGCAGGCAGGATGATCAGCGTGCCGATGTTGAACACCACCATCGCCGCCACGAACAAACGCGCCGGGCGGTAGCCTTTTTGCCAGTGATAGCCCGACACGAACAGCATGCTCAAGCCGGCCAGCGCCACCAGGGCATAGGTGATGATGTTCAGCGGCAGGGTGTTGACGAACAGCAGCAACAGGCCGCACAGCACGATAAACAGGATATCGGCCATCAGCAGCTTGTTCAGTGGGTGCGGCCCCAGGGGCATGAAGAAGCGATAGGCAAACATCAGCCCGCACGGCGCGGTCAGCAGCAGTGCCAGGTACGCGCCCGGTGTCTGGATTGCATGCCAGTTGGGCAGCCACGGGCCCACCAGGTTAAGCAGCAGCGCCAGGCTCAGCATCAACAGGGCTTCGCAGGCCGCCAGCCATAGGCTGCTGCGGGAGCGGTGGTAGGCAAAGCGTGTGAGGTTGTGCAGGATCAGCATCAGCAGGCAGCCGAACAACAGGCCGTAGATCAGCGTTTGGGTCTGGTTGGCGGCGGCGAGGACGGCCGGTTCCAGGGTGATATACGGGCGCAGTTCGTGTTCGGAGACCAGGCGCAGGTAGACCTCAAGGGGTTTCTGGCTCTGGGGCATCGGCAGCATGAAATCGCTGCTGGGCAGGGGGCGTTCAGCCTGGGGCTGGCGCGTGCCGGTGCTCTGCTGTTCCACCAGGGTGTCGCCATCGAGTACATAGAGGCTCAGGTGGGACAGGTCCGGGGCGAATACCCGCAGGATCTGTTCGTGTTTGCCCGGTTGCAGCTTGAAGCGTACCCACAACGCACCGTCCGGCGCGGCGGCGGTGATCCGGTCCAGTTCGATGGGGCTGAATTGATTGGTGTAGCGCGAGGAACGGATGTCGCTCAGTTGCAGGTCGGCCTGTTCATCAAGCAATACTGCCCAGCCACTGCCTTGCGCGGCGGCCTGGGCCGGGAACAGGCAGAGCAGCGTCAGCAGACTGACAGTAAAACCTATGGCGATCCTGAGCCAGCGCACGGCGAAATCCCTTCGTAGGTTGATGCACGGGGTTAACTATGCGCGGCAGGCCTTTATACGGCAAGGGCCACAGGCCCTTGCCTAACCGAACGGATAGCTACTGACAGCCGCTGCTTACTGGTTCTCGCCTCGTTCACGGGCGATGGCGCGGTAGCCGATGTCGTTGCGGTAGAAACAGCCGTTCCAGTCGATTTTCGCGGCCAGCTTGTACGCCTGTTGTTGCGCGGCGTCGACACTGGTGCCCATGGCGGTAGCGCACAGTACGCGGCCACCTGCGGTTACGACCTTGCCATCCTTGAGCGCGGTGCCCGCATGGAACACCTTGCCTTCCAGCGTAGCAGCCGCGTCCAGGCCTTCAATCACGTCGCCCTTGGCGTAGTCGGCAGGGTAACCGCCGGCCGCCAGCACAACGCCGACGCTTGGGCGCGGGTCCCACTGTGCTTCAACCTTGTCCAGGGCCTGGGCCAGGGCGGCTTCTACCAGCAACACCAGGCTCGACTGCAGGCGCAGCATCACCGGTTGGGTTTCCGGGTCGCCGAAGCGGCAGTTGAACTCGATAACCTTCGGGTTACCGGCTTTGTCGATCATCAGGCCGGCGTACAGGAAACCGGTGTACACATTGCCTTCAGCGGCCATGCCACGCACGGTTGGCCAGATCACCAGGTCCATCACGCGTTTGTGCACGTCTGCCGTCACCACTGGGGCAGGGGAGTAAGCCCCCATGCCGCCGGTATTCGGACCAGTGTCGGCGTCGCCGACGCGTTTGTGGTCTTGGCTGGTGGCCATCGGCAGCACGTTCTTGCCGTCGACCATCACGATAAAGCTGGCTTCTTCGCCGTCGAGGAACTCTTCGATGACAACGCGCGAACCGGCATCACCAAAGGCGTTACCGGCGAGCATGTCGCGTACGGCGTCTTCGGCTTCCTGCAGGGTCATGGCAACGATCACGCCTTTACCGGCGGCCAGGCCATCGGCCTTGATCACGATCGGCGCACCTTTTTCACGCAGGTAAGCCAGGGCCGGCTCGATCTCGGTGAAGTTCTGGTAATCGGCGGTAGGGATCTTGTGGCGTGCCAGGAAGTCCTTGGTGAAGGCCTTGGAGCCTTCCAGTTGGGCAGCACCAGCGGTTGGGCCGAAGCAGTCCAGGTTGCGGCTGCGGAACAGGTCCACGACGCCAGCAACCAATGGCACTTCCGGGCCGACGATGGTCAGCGAGACATTTTTTTCAGCAAAGTCGGCCAGTTGCTCAAGGGCCAGCACGTCGATAGCAACGTTCTCGCACTTGGCTTCAATGGCGGTGCCGGCGTTGCCGGGGGCGACGAAAACCTTTTGGACGCGTGGGTCCTGGGCAACTTTCCAGGCCAGGGCGTGTTCACGGCCACCGCTGCCAATGATCAAAACATTCATTTCAAAAACCTCTGAGAAACGCTGTGCTTTTCTGTAGGAGCGAGCTTGCTCGCGAAATTCGTCAACGATAAAGGGGGAAACCTGACACCCCCCATCGTCCTCAAGTTCTTCGCGAGCAAGCTCGCTCCTACCGGTGAAAAGCGGTGCTGTTTAGTGGCGGAAGTGGCGCATGCCAGTGAAGACCATGGCGATGCCGGCTTCGTCGGCAGCAGCAATCACCTCGGCGTCACGCATCGAACCACCCGGTTGGATCACGGCGGTCACACCGGCCTTGGCGGCGTTGTCCAGGCCGTCACGGAACGGGAAGAACGCATCGGAAGCCATCACCGAACCTACAACCTGCAGACCGGCGTATTCAGCCTTGATCGCGGCGATGCGCGCCGAGTTCACGCGGCTCATCTGGCCAGCGCCAACACCGATGGTCTGGCGGTTCTTGGCGTAGACGATGGCGTTGGATTTAACGTATTTGGCCACTTTCCAGGCAAAGATCAGGTCGTTGATCTCTTGCTCGGTCGGGGCGCGCTTGGTCACGACCTTGAGGTCTTCGCTGCCGATCATGCCGATGTCGCGGCTCTGAACCAGCAAGCCGCCGTTGACGCGCTTGTAGTCCCACGCAGCCGCGCGGTCAGCCGACCACTCGCCACAGGCCAGCAGGCGCACGTTGGCTTTGGCGGCCACGATGGCCCGGGCTTCTTCGCTCACGGACGGGGCGATGATCACTTCCACGAACTGACGCTCGACGATCGCCTTGGCGGTCTCGGCATCCAGCTCACGGTTGAAGGCGATGATGCCGCCGAACGCCGACTCGGTGTCGGTGGCGTAGGCCAGTTCGTACGCCTGGCGGATACCGCCTTCAGCGTCCGGGCTGACGGCCACGCCGCACGGGTTGGCGTGCTTGACGATCACACAGGCTGGCTTGACGAAGCTCTTCACACATTCCAGCGCGGCGTCGGTGTCGGCCACGTTGTTGTAGGACAGTTCCTTGCCTTGCAGCTGGGTCGCGGTGGCGATGCCCACTTCGGCAGGCTTGGCTTCCACGTAGAACGCCGCGCTCTGGTGCGGGTTCTCACCGTAGCGCATTTCCTGGGCCTTGATGAACTGGCTGTTGAAGGTGCGCGGGAACTGGCTGCGGCCTTCAGTGCTCAGGGTTTCAGCGGCCTGGTTAACAGTGCCCATGTAGTTGGCGATCATGCCGTCGTAGGCGGCGGTGTGTTCGAACGCCTTGAGCATCAGGTCGAAACGCTGGGCGTAGGTCAGGCCACCGGCCTTGAGGCCTTCCAGTACGCTGGCGTAGTCACTGGCGTTAACCACGATGGCCACGTCTTTGTGGTTCTTGGCTGCCGAGCGAACCATGGTCGGGCCGCCGATATCGATGTTTTCGATGGCGGTCGGCAGGTCGCAGCCTGGCTTGTTGATGGTGGCTTCGAACGGGTAGAGGTTGACGGCCACCAGGTCGATCGGCTTGATGCCGTGCTCGGCCATGATTGCGTCGTCGGTGCCGCGACGGCCGAGGATGCCGCCGTGGATTTTCGGGTGCAGGGTCTTGACCCGACCGTCCATCATTTCTGCGAAACCGGTGTAGTCCGCCACTTCCACTGCGGCCACGCCGTTGTCCTGCAGCAGTTTGAAGGTCCCGCCCGTGGAGAGGATTTCCACGCCCAGGGCTTCCAGCTCCCGGGCAAATTCGAGGATGCCGGTCTTGTCGGAAACGCTGATCAAGGCGCGGCGGATCGGCAGGCGGGTAGTCTGGTCGGTCATTTCAATTTCCATCAAAAGCAAAGGAGTCAGCAAAAAAGGCGACCGTTTTTTACGCGGGCGCCTTTCTGGTTTGATTGAATGCTTACAACAAATCGTACTGCTTGAGCTTTTTGCGCAAGGTGCCACGGTTGAGGCCCAAGAGCTCACTGGCTTTGGTCTGGTTGCCCTTGACGTAGTTCATCACGCTTTCGAGCAAGGGTGCCTCGACTTCGGAGAGCACCAGGTTGTACACGTCCGTGACGGAAGCGCCCTCTAGGTGGGCGAAATAATTGTGCAGCGCCTTCTCGACACTCCCGCGAAGGGTCTGGCCTTCTTCGCTTGGCGTGTTGAGGTGCTGTTTCAAATTGACGTTGTCGCTCACGGGTGTTGTTCCACTCACTAAAGTCTCGGTCATCATCGTCATGCGGCCACCCCCTCTGCATCCCCTGCTTTCAGGCTCTTGTCTCGTTCGGCAAAGAACTCACGAACGGCGGTGACCTGTGCTTGCGTTTCATCCAAACGATTGAACCCGGCGCGAAACTCCCTGGCGCCCGGCAGGGTTGCGAGATACCAACCCACATGCTTGCGAGCAATGCGCACGCCCATCACGTCTCCATAGAAGGTGTGAAGGGCAGCCAGATGCTCTAGCAGAATACGTTCCACCTCGATCAACTCCGGTGCCGGCAAGACCTCGCCAGTACGCAAAAAGTGCTCGATCTCACGGAAAATCCACGGCCGCCCCTGGGCGGCCCGGCCAATCAACAAGCCATCGGCACCGGTTGCGTTGAGCACGCGCCGGGCTTTCTCGGCTGAATCGATGTCGCCATTGGCAAAGACCGGCATCGACACTGCCTGCTTGATCGCGGCAATGGTGTCGTACTCGGCTTCACCGGTATAAAGGTCGGCGCGGGTGCGGCCATGTACCGCCAGCGCTGTAATTCCTGCCTGTTCGGCGATCTTCGCCACCGTCAGGCCGTTCTTGTTGTCCCGGTCCCAACCGGTACGGATCTTCAGGGTCACCGGCACATCGACTGCGGCGACAACGGCCTGCAGGATCTCGGCAACCAACTGCTCATCTTTCAACAGGGCGGAACCGGCGGCCTTGTTGCAGACCTTCTTGGCCGGGCAGCCCATGTTGATGTCAATGATCTGCGCCCCCAGCTCCACATTGGCCCGGGCCGCATCCGCCAGCATCTGTGCATCACCACCGGCGATCTGTACCGAGCGGGGCTCGGGATCACCTTCGTGGATCATGCGCATCCGCGATTTGCGGGTGTTCCACAAGCTCATGTCGCTGGTGACCATTTCCGAGACTACAAGACCTGCGCCCAAACGCTTGCACAGCTGACGAAAGGGCTGGTCGGTGACGCCCGCCATAGGGGCGAGGATCAAGCCGTTGTGCAATGTATATGGGCCGATGCGTACCGCCGACATAGGACTTCCCTGTTGTGGGGCCGGATCATTAGAGTTCGAAAAAGGGTTGGCATGATACCCGCTCTCGATGACTGGATAAAGGCTGAATTGGATAAAATCTGAACAGTTATTTCTTTATCGCCGCCGGTTTGGTTGCGAGCCGCTCAGTCAAGAATCTGCCGTCAAACCTCAAGGCGTGAACCGTTTCACTCGGGGGAGTGGAAACTCAGGCTGTAATTCACGGCTTTATTGCCCGGATCGAGGATGTCCAGGGAGATGTGGATCGGCGTTTGCGAAGGCATTTCGCTCACGCCAGCCAGCTCGCCGCTGAGGTATTCGGCGGGCTTGAAGCGACGACTGGCGATCAGGCCGCCGTTCAGGTCGGCAAAACGCAGCTCCAGCAGCGGGAACGGCTGGGAGAAGGTCGCGCGGTTATAGATGATCGCGTCCACTACCAACGCACCGGCGAAGTCCGGATGGCTGCGCACCACCAGGTTGCTGCTCTTGATGTGGGCGATGTCTACCCGCGATGGCACGGTGCAGCCCAAGGTTGGGCACAGTTGCTGGAACCACGGGCGGTAGGCGTCCTGGCGGGCCAGGTCGTCGAACTGGTAGGCGATGTATTGGCCTGCCAGGCCTGCGGCGGCGAGCAGCACCAGCAGGATCCAGAGCAGGCGCCGGCCCAGGCTCGACGGGCGTTTTTGCGCGTAGAGGTGCAGCGGGTCGTCTTCCAGGTCCTGGAGCAGGTCATCGTGAACGCTGCTTTCGGCGCGCGGGCGCTTGCGGCGGGGCAGGGGATGCGCTTGGGGTTCGGCTACTTCAGCGGCGTGGGTCAGTGGCGTGAACGGCGGGTCGATGTCGTCGTCATCGTTGTGCGTGGTCTGCAGCGGCGGTTCGTCATCCAGGTCGTCCGTGTGAAACGACATGGACGGCTCGGTGCGCTGCCTGGTCGCAGGGGCGTTGGTCGGCTCAGGCTCATCTTCGACGGCCTGGGCGCGCTCCTGCGGCGGCTCGCTGAACAGGCTGGCGGCCCACTTTTCCTCTTCGGCCTTGGCCGTGTCGCGGCTGGCGCTGAGGGCATCGTCTTTTTGCCGACGGTCGGCGCCGGGTTGGCGACGTTCAGCACCAACCGGCAGCGTGTGCTGAATCTCGCGGCGTTCCAGCTTGGCCAGTTCTTCGTCCAGGTCCAGGCTGTCCAGGTCCAGCTCTTGGGCGGTCCACTGTTTCTGGCTGATTGCCCGTGGCGGCTCTGGCTCGGCGGCCTGCGGCAGTTCAGGCTCAGGCGTTGCCGTGCCGGCAGCACGTTGCTCCATCAACTGGCGCACCGCGTTGAAGACTTGCAGGCACGAGCCGCAGCGCACCACGCCACGGGCCACGTTCAATTGACCGTGGCTGACGCGAAAGCGTGTTTGGCAATGCGGGCACTGGGTGACGAAGCTGTCGCTCATGCGGCTATCCGATTCAGGCAAGCGCTCATTCTAGCGCCGACGACCGCTGATGCGTACCCAGCCATCGCGGTTGGCGATCGGGTCCAGTTCGAAATCCTTCGCGTAGGCCGCGGCCACGTCTTCACCCTGTTCGGCAAGGATGCCCGACAGGGCCAGCCGACCACCCGGCTTGACCAGGCTCGACAGCTGCGGCGCCAGGGAAACCAGCGGTCCGGCGAGGATATTGGCCACCAGCACATCGGCCTGCACCTGGGGCAGGTCCTCAGGCAGGTAGAGTGGGAACTTGCCTTCAGCAATATTGTTGCGCCCGGCATTATCGCGGGACGCTTCCAGGGCCTGCACGTCGATATCGGTGCCCACGGCCTCCTTGGCGCCCAGCAGCAGGGCGGCAATCGCCAGGATCCCCGAGCCGCAGCCGAAGTCCAGCACGTTGCTGTCGGTCAGGTCCTGGCCATCGAGCCATTCCAGGCACAGTGCGGTGGTGGGGTGGGTGCCGGTGCCGAACGCCAGGCCTGGGTCCAGCAGCAGGTTGACCGCATCCGGCTCAGGGGCGGCGTGCCAGCTCGGCACGATCCACAGGCGCTGGCCGAAACGCATCGGCTGGAAATTGTCCATCCAGCTGCGTTCCCAGTCCTGGTCTTCGATCACTTCGCTGTGATGCTCCGGCAGTGGGCCGCCGGTGAGCAGTTCCATATGGGCCAGCACGCTGGCGGCATCGGTGCCGTCTTCGAACAAGGCCAGCAGGTGGGTGTGGGACCACAGCGGGGTGGTATTGAGCTCGGGTTCGAAGATCGGCTGGTCTTCGGCGTCCATGAAGGTCACCGACACAGCGCCCACTTCGAGGAACGCGTCTTCATAGGTTTCGGCTTGTTCTGGGCTGATGGCGAGACGGACTTGCAGCCAAGGCATGGCGGGCACCTTTGAAAAAATTGAATGTGCAGCGGGGAGTGGCTGCGAAAGCGCGCAAGTTTACGCGAGCGCGCGTAATAACACGACTGTACTGACTGCACACCCATCAAGTGTGGGAGGGGGCTTGCCCCCGATTGCGGTCTGTCAGTGATGAATGTGTTGCCTGGCACACCGCTATCGGGGGCAAGTCGAATCGTCGCACCGCCCCTCCCACATTTGCCCTGTGTGAATCTTGAAAGAGGGGGGCCAGAAACAACAAAACCGCCCGAAGGCGGCTTTGTTGGGTGGAGCACTTACTGGTTGGCCAGCTTGTGTTCCAGGTAGTGAATGTTCACACCACCTTCGCAGAAGCCTTCATCACGAACCAGGTCCCGGTGCAGCGGGATGTTGGTCTTGATGCCGTCTACCACGATTTCGTCCAGGGCGTTACGCATGCGGGCCATGGCCTCATCACGAGTGGCGCCCCAGGTGATCAGCTTGCCGATCAGCGAGTCGTAGTTGGACGGAACCTTGTAGCCGCTGTACAGGTGCGAATCCACACGTACGCCGTTGCCGCCGGGCGCGTGGAAATGCTTGACCAGGCCAGGGCTTGGGATAAAGGTTTTCGGGTCTTCGGCGTTGATGCGGCACTCCAGGGAGTGGCCGTGCATCTTCACGTCGTCCTGGGTGAAGGACAGCGGGTTGCCTGCGGCGATGCTCAGCATCTCCTTGACGATGTCGATACCCGTGACCATCTCCGAAACCGGGTGCTCTACCTGCACACGAGTGTTCATCTCGATGAAGTAGAAACGGCCGTTCTCGTAGAGGAACTCAAAGGTACCGGCGCCACGGTAGTTGATGTCGATGCACGCCTTGACGCAACGAGCCAGTACTTCGGCGCGTGCTTTTTCGTCCAGGCCCGGTGCCGGCGCTTCTTCCAGTACCTTCTGGTGACGACGTTGCAGCGAGCAATCGCGGTCGCCCAGGTGGATGGCGTGGCCCTGGCCGTCGGACAGAACCTGCACTTCCACGTGACGTGGGTTGGTCAGGTACTTTTCCAGGTAGACCATCGGGTTGCCGAACCAGGCGCCCGCTTCGGAGCGAGTCTGCTTGGCGGCTTCGATCAGGTCTTCTTCCTTGTGTACAACACGCATACCGCGACCACCACCGCCACCGGCGGCCTTGATGATCACCGGGTAGCCCACTTCGCGACCAATGCGCAGAGCGGTTTCCTCGTCTTCCGGCAGCGGGCCGTCGGAGCCAGGAACGGTTGGTACGCCGGCGGCGATCATGGCGTCCTTGGCAGAAACCTTGTCGCCCATCAGGCGAATGGTTTCGGCTTTCGGGCCGATGAAGGCAAAGCCGGATTTTTCCACTTGTTCGGCGAAATCGGCGTTTTCCGCGAGGAAGCCGTAGCCAGGGTGGATGCCATCAGCGCCGGTCACTTCAGCGGCCGCGATGATGTTGGACACTTTCAGGTACGAGTTCGTGGCCAGTGGCGGGCCGATGCAGATGCTTTCGTCCGCCAGTTTCACGTGCATCAATTCAGTATCGGCCGTCGAGTAAACAGCGACGGTCTTGATGCCCTCTTCCTTACAGGCGCGCAGGATACGCAGCGCGATCTCGCCGCGGTTGGCGATCAGGACTTTTTGCAGTTTCTTCGCAGGTTTCAACATCGAAGGCGCTCCGCGGTTCAAACGATGGTGAACAGCGGCTGGTCGTACTCAACCGGCTGACCGTTTTCTACCAGGATGGATTCGATGACGCCGGCTTTTTCAGCGGTGATGTGGTTCATCATTTTCATCGCTTCAACGATGCAGATGGTGTCGCCCACTTTCACGGTGGCGCCAACTTCAACGAAGGCTGGCGAGGTCGGTGCCGGGGTACGGTAGAAAGTACCGACCATTGGCGACTTGACCACGAAGCCGTTCAGCACTGGCGCGGCTGGCGCAGCAGGTGCGGCAGCGGCAGCAGGAGCAGCGGCCGGGGCAGCAGCAGGCGCCGGTGCTTGCATCTGTGGTGCGTAGAACTGCTGGGCTGGGGTCTTGCTGTGGCGGCTGATCCGTACGGACTCTTCGCCTTCCTTGATTTCCAGCTCGTCGATACCGGATTCTTCCAGCAGCTCGATCAGTTTCTTAACTTTACGGATATCCATGAATCATCAACTCCCAAGGGTCGGTCAGGGGCGCTTGGCCGGTTGTTCAAGTTGTTCCAGGGCGGCCTCCAGGGCCAGTCGGTAACCGCTGGCGCCAAGGCCGCAGATCACGCCTACTGCTACATCGGAGAAGTAGGAGTGATGGCGGAAAGCTTCGCGTTTGTGCACGTTCGACAAATGCACTTCGATGAATGGGATGCTCACCGCCAGCAGCGCGTCACGTAATGCAACGCTTGTGTGCGTAAAAGCGGCGGGATTGATCAGGATAAAGTCCACGCCTTCGCCGCGCGCGGCATGGATGCGATCAATCAATTCGTACTCGGCGTTGCTTTGCAGGTAGAGCAGATGGTGGCCAGCTTCACGGGCCCGGCGTTCCAGATCGAGGTTGATCTGTTCCAGGGTGACTGCCCCGTAGACGCCCGGTTCACGGGTGCCGAGCAGGTTCAGGTTGGGTCCGTGCAGAACCAGAAAGGTCGCCATCGGCTGTTCCTTGTTGTTGATGTGGGTACGGCAGAACCCGGCGACTATGCCGCAAAGCCTTTGTGACTGTCCAGTTCTATGCAGTAGGCAGCACGATTAGCGAGGATAGCGCAAAATTTGTGACTAGGGCCTTGGATCCGGTCATTGGCAACACAGTCTTGAATCCATTGAGGATTAAATGTGGGAGGGGGCTTGCTCCCGATAGCAGTGTGTCAGTTACCTATATTGAGACTGATACACCGCTATCGGGGGCAAGCCCCCTCCCACATTTTGATCTTCACTTGGCACATGATTGAGCTAGACGCGGAAGGCTTGTACAGCCGTATTGAGCTGCCCACCCAGCACCAACAGATGCTCACCCTGGCTTCGGCCCTGACCAATCCTAAGCAAATTATCCTCACCCAACCGGTGAATCCGCTCACTGTTATCCCGAATCTCGCTCACCGCCCCACTCTGCTGCGCCGTCACATCGGCAATCCGCACGGCCGTGTCGGAAATGGTCTGGATCGCGCCGACGATTTCATCCAGCGCGCCATCGGCCGCCTGGGCCTGCTGGGCGGTGGCTTCAGCGTGCTCGACCTGGGCACGCATGCCTTCTACGGATTGATGGGCCGCGCTTTGCAGGCCGGCGATCAAGGTTTGGATCTCTGCCGTGGCGCCAGCGGTGCGCTGGGCCAGGGAGCGGACTTCGTCGGCCACCACCGCAAAACCGCGCCCGGCTTCACCGGCGCGGGCCGCTTCGATGGCCGCGTTGAGGGCCAGCAGGTTGGTCTGGTCGGCAATCGAGCGAATCACCGTGAGTACGCCGCCGATGGTGGCGGATTCTTCGGCGAGTTTCTCGATCATCTGCGCGTTTTGCTGCACTTCGCCCACCAACGCATGCAGCCCGGTCAGACTCAGGCCGATTACGCGCTGGCCCTGTTCCACGGCTTCCCCGGCGCTGCGGCTGGCGCCGGCGGCCTGGCTGGCATCGCCTGCCACTTGTTGAATGGTGGCTTCCAGTTCGCCCAGTGAGTCACGGATCTGCGCCGTGTCCCCCGCCTGGCGTTCGGCACCGTCGTGCAGGCCGCTGCTCAGTTCGGCCAGGGCGCGGCTGCTGCCGGCGACTTCTTCGGCATTGCCGCGAATGGTACCCACCAACGCCACCAGGTAAGCGCGCAGGCGGTTCAGCGAGGCTTCGATATCGTGCAGTTCGCGGTTGGTCTTGCCCAAGGCGATCGGCTGGCTGAAATCTCCTTCGGCCCAGGTCGACAGGGAGGGTGCCAGATTGGTCAGTACCCGCGCCAGGCGCCGTTGCAGGGTGTCGATCAGCAAGGCGATCAGCAGGATCAGGCCGATCATTACGCCCTGCATCACACGTACTTCGCCCTGAATCTGGCCGTGCTGGGCGCGCACCACCGGTTCCAGGCCAGCAATGGCGTGCTGCACGGCGTTGATTTTCAGGTGGGTGGCGCTGGCCAGGTCGGCCCGCTGTTGGATCTGCGCGCGGGTGCGCTTGAGTTCGGCGGGGTAGCGGGTGAGCAGGCTGTTGAGTTCGCGCTTGAGGTCGACGGCGGTGTCCTGGGTTTCGGCTTTTTCGCTGTTTTCCAGGCCCATCAAGGCGGAGAAATCATCGGCACTGGATTCGGCGCTGGCTTTTACGCCCAGTAGTGGCAGTTGTTCCAGCAGGTCGGCCTGGTTGCGGATATTGGCGACTTCACGTTCCACATCGTCAGCCAGCTCTGCACGGCCGCTGGTCACCAGCTTGTCGCGGGCCAGGGACAGTTTGCCCAGGTGTTGTGACGCGGCGAGCAAAGGCGGCAGGTAGCGCGCGGCGTCCGGGGTGTTCACGCCCAATGCGTACTGGCTCAGTTGCTCCAGGTTCGCGCCCAGTTCGCGCTCGGCTTGCAGCAGCAGGGCTTGCGGGTCGCCCGCCAGTTTGCCGGCGGCCAAGAGGTCGGTCTTGCTGAAGGTGTCCAGGTCCGCCAGGCTCGGGCGCAGGGTTTGCGCCAGGTCGGCGGGCAGCTCATCCAGGTGTTGCAGCAGGCTTTCCAGGCTTTGACTGGCGCTGCTCAAGCGCAGGGCGTCGCCGCTGGCCAGGTAGTCGTCGATATTGCGCGCGGCCTGGTTCTGAAAGGTTTGCGACAGGCCCAGGTAGCGCTCCATCAGCAGATACGGACGCTCCAGCGCCCGTTGCGACCACCAGAGTGTGGCCCCGAGTGCCAGGCACACGGCCACCAGTAGAAGGGTGTTGAGATTGGTCAGCAGCTTCAGGCGCATGCGGGGTTTCAACCGACAGCAAAAGATAAGTGCCTGAAGTTATTGCGTTTCCATTACAACGTTATGACCGAATCAGTGGAATCCGGTGAAAAGATGGCACTTTGCTTTGACGTGCGCGCGGCCTGCACGCGATTGCGTCCGGCATCCTTTGCGCGGTATAGCGCTTCGTCGGCCTGGGCTGCCATCATCAGGCTGTCGGAACCGTCGCACAGCTCCACCAGCCCTGCGCTGAAGGTGCACCACAGGTCCTGGGGTTGGGCCGGGTAGTGGATTTCAGCAAAGCGGCCGCGAATTTCATCCAGCACCTTGCAGGCCGATTCCAGGTCGGTGTCGGGCATCACAATGGCGAACTCTTCACCGCCATAGCGCCCGATAAAGTCGGTCTTGCGCAGGCGCTGCTTGAGAAACAGCGCCAGGCTCTTGATCACGCGATCGCCCATGGGGTGGCCGTGGCTGTCATTGACCCGTTTGAAGTGGTCGATGTCGAGCATGGCAAAGCTCAGCGGCTTGTTCTCGCGACGGGCGCGGAAGCTGCAGTCTTCGAGCAATTGCAGGATATGGGTGTGGTTGTACAGGCCGGTCAGGCTGTCGCGCACCATGCGTGCCTTGAGGTGGCGGGCGCGGGCAGCGCGGTTGCGCACAGTGGTGATCAGGTGGCGTGGCTTGATCGGCTTGGTGAGGAAGTCGTCGCCGCCTTCGCTCATGGCGTCCAGTTGCTTGTCCAGGTCGTCTTCGGCCGACAGGTAGATGATCGGCACGCTCACATAACGGTCGTTATGGCGGATCACCTTGGCCAGTTCGGTACCGGTACAGGCGGGCATATACATGTCGAGGATGATCAGGTCGGGCTGGAAGTCCGCCAGCTCGGCCATGGCCTGGATCGGTTCAATCAGGGTGCGGGTGACGATACCGGCACTGTTGAGCAGGCGTTCGGTGTGCAGCGCCTGGGCCCGCGAGTCGTCGATGATCAGCACCTTATAGGGTTCGTACTGGGCGACACAGGTGAGGACTTCGATCTTTTCCAGCAGGCTGGAGGCTTCCAGCGTACCCGTGAGGAACTCCTGGCCTCCGGCGCGTACGGCCGCCAGGCGGGTGGGGGTGTCGGTTTCGTGCAGGCTGAAAAACAGCAGCGGCAGCTTCTGCTCCAGGCCTTCCTGGGCTTCGGCGGCGAGTTTGAGGCCCAGGCCTGCGCCGCAAAAATCCACGTCCATCACAATGGCCGACGGCAAGCGCTCGGCCATGGAGGCGCGAAACGCCGCCACACTGTCCAGGGACTGGGCGCTCATGCCAAAGAATTCCAGCTGCTTGGCCAGGCGCTCGGCGCGGTCGTGATCGGCCAGCATCACGTAGATCGGCTTGCGCATCGGCGGCAGGAAGGTTTGCTCCAGCTGGTCGCCCTGGCGCAGGCCGGTGCGGGACAGGCGTTGCATCAAACGGTTGAGTTCGGTGATCAGTTGGCTGCTGAGGCGGCCACGATTTTCGTCCACCTGTTTGAGCGATTCACCGATATGTCGCGCCAGTTGGCCATGTTCGGGCTGTTCGAAACGCTCGGCAAAACGCAGTAGGCGCAGGTTGGCTTCGCTGAGTTCTGAGAGGTCGGCGGTGGACCATTCGCTGCGTTGCAGGCGTTGCCAGATCTCAAGAATTTGACGTGCCTGATGAATTACCCGCTGGGCAAAATGGTGCTTGAGACGCTCACGGCTGGGGTCTTCTGGCTCGGTCATATCCTGACTACTAGTTAGGGTGCATGCTGAGGTCGAACTGATGGCTCTATGCTAGCACCTCTTTTCCATAGGATTAGTGTCGTACGTCAATAAACTGCATGTCTGGGTTATTCAGTTATTGACCCGGTGGTCGCGCAGCGGAAAAAACGTGCATCCTTTATAGTCCAACCTCAGTGTCGTGCCCATTTCGTTATAAAAGCCGCCGCACCGGTAGCACGATTGGGG
>NZ_QUZU01000039.1 GCF_004682055.1 Pseudomonas kairouanensis
GCATGCCCAGGGCCTTAGGGAAGCGCTCGCTCATCAAGGGTTCGCGAATTTTCAGGAATTCAGCCGCCGTGATCGGCAAATCCAGCGCCTTGACCACGTAGTCGGCCAAGTCCTGGGCACCGCGACCGATGATGTGTTGCTTGATTCCCCAGTCGTATGTACGGCCGTAACGTTCTGCGATGATCTGTGTGACTTCGGTGTAGATGCCTTCCGTATCCAGCAACAAACCGTCCATATCGAAAATCACGGCCTTGATCGGGCCGGCGGTACGCGGTGCGTTCATCAAAACAGATCCTTGGGGGGAAGGACTAAAAGGATTCAGCACAATAACGGCCACGCTTGCCGGCAGGCAACCCTTTAGACTGTTCGCCCACCCTTTCGAAGTGCCCGCGATGCTCTACCGTCTAGCCGCCGACAGCCTGGTGCTGTTTCACCTGAGTTTTATCCTGTTCGTAGTGTTTGGCGGGTTGCTCGTCCTCAAATGGCACCGGGTGATGTGGCTGCACCTGCCCGCAGTGGCCTGGGGCATCGCAGTGGAGCTGCTGCACCTGCCCTGCCCGCTCACCCGCTGGGAAAACCTGTTTCGGCATCTGGCGGGGCAGGATGGCTATGGCGGCGGGTTTATCGAGCACTACATTCTCACGCTGATCTATCCGGCTGGGCTGACGCCCAATATCCAGCTGGTGCTGGGGGCTGTTGTGGTGCTGGTCAACGTAGCGGTGTATGTGCGGCTAATACGGCGTAGACGCTCAATTTGAGCTTTTGCTGCGTCATCTCAGCGCTATATAGTTAAACGTATAACGCTAAAGCCGAGAACACGTTGATGAGTGCACAACCCAAAGAAGCCGTAGGCGCCGCCTACCGTATTGATTCCATGCGCTATGCCCAGGCCATGACCTGGCAAGCCATCGAACAACTCGCCCAACGCATCCGCCCCGGCATGCTCGAATCCGAAGCCCGTGAATTGGGTAAACAAGTCCTCGCCGACCTCGACATGCAACGCATCTGGCACCCGTTGCTGGTGCGCTTCGGTGCCAACACCCTCAAGACATTCAAACAGCGCTCCGACGGCGACCCGGTGCTGGGCAACAACGACATTTTCTTCATCGACATGGGCGCCGTCTGGCAAGGCCACGAAGGCGACGCCGGCGCCACTTTCAGCATCGGCAACGACCCGGAGATGATCGCCTGTGCCAACGCTGCCAAAGAGCTGTTCGACCGCGTACAAGCACGCTGGAAAAACGACCACGTCGTCGGCCTGGAGCTTTATCGCTTCGCCGAAGAACAAGCACGGGCCATGGGCTGGCAACTGAACCTGGACATCAAGGGCCACCGCGTCAGCGACTTTCCCCACGCCATTCATCGCGGTGGCGACCTGGGCGACTTCGAGCATTACCCGAACGCAGGCCTTTGGATTCTGGAAATCCAGATCGCCCACCCGACCAAGCCCTACGGCGCATTCTACGAAGACCTACTGGCTTGACCCTTTAAGGACCACAAATGACACGCCCCAACAAATCCCCCGTACTGCTTTTTTCCTACGGCACACTGCAGGATAAATCCGTACAACTGGCCAACTTCGGCAGAGAACTGGTCGGCCAGCACGACGCCATGCTCGGTTATTCGCAAAGCTGGGTAGAAATCACCGACCCACAAGTGCTGGCGAGCAGCGGCAAGCCCCACCACCCCATCGTCGCGCCGACAACCGCGCCAGGCGCCAGGGTCGAGGGGATGGTGTTCCAGATTACCGAGGCCGAGTTGGCGGCGGCGGATGCGTATGAAGTGTCGGACTACAAGCGCGTAGCGGTGGGTTTGGCGTCAGGCTTGACCGCTTGGGTATATGTGCAGGCGTGAGGGGCAGATTGTTTTCAATCTGTTACAGGAGCGATTAAAGTGCTGCCCCCGAGAATTGAATCTCGGGCTTTAGCCCATGGAGTTTTACAGTGAAGTACGTCAGTAAAGTGGTTGCAGCCGCCGTTCTCGGTTTCACCCTCGCAGGTTGCACCGGCACCGCCATCAAATCCCCGCAATACGACAGCACTCAATACACCGTGCTGGGCCACAGCGAAGCCAGCGCCACCGGCATCATGCTGTTCGGCATCATCCCGATTGGCCAGAACAGCCGTTTCGTACGCGCCCAGGATGAAGCCATCAAGGCCAAAGGCGGCGATGCACTGATCAACACTCAGATCCAGGAAAAATGGTTTTGGGCCTGGGTGCTCAGCGGCTACACCACCAAGATCTCTGGTGATGTGATCAAGCTGAAAACCGCGCAGTAAAGCGCAGCGCGCCAAACAAAAACACCGGGTATTGCCCGGTGTTTTTGTTTGGGCAGCCGGTGCTCGCATGCCAGGCATCTGCTGGGCAAAAAAACAATCACGGCGTTTTTTTACATCGCAGAAATGAAAAAACCCCTGGTTTCTTTCGAAACCAGGGGTCTTGTCTACATCGAATGTGGCGGTGAAGGAGAGATTCGAAACTACCCGCAAAGTCACTTTCATTATGCAAGTACCCGGTTTACGCGGGCTGTAGCGATGCTCCGTCTCAGAAAAACAGACATTCTCAGTCCCATGGTAGTCCCATGGGTTTTGCACCAACTTAGTGCGCGAGGGTGGAAAGGGGTCGAATGACATCATCCGTTGCGATTTATGTTGAGGCATGGGAAAAAGGTAATATTGGTAATACGTTTAGAAAAATAGAATAAAACCCTTTAAATTCAGTAGGTTGAAGGATAATTAGAAAGGTAATAATTTGGTAATTTATAGGTTAGGTCATTACCTTTACACCGAGTAATTCCTGCCAGCCTCAATCCCCAGCAAAATCGGGCACTTGGACAAATATTACCTTTGCCATTACCAAATATTACCCCTCAAGGTAATACGTCAAACCCACGGAATACGGGGCCTACAGCAGGGCTAGTGCCATTCCTAACCAAAATTACCTTTTTCCCAGCCCTGGTTCCAAAATAGCCATCAAATGGGCACGTCCTAGAACTGGCGACTAGCATGAGGTGTAACGAACAGGAGTCGTCGTATGGCGCATGAATATTCGCTCTCAGATGTGCTTGAAAGGATGTATGAAAATCAGTTGGCACTTGAAGCCGCTGTGATGGAACTCACGCTCCGCCTGGAACAGCAAGGCTCAGTAGAAGTAGGTGAAAACGTGCGTGGTGCCTTAGAGGCGCTCGGTGAGAACGCGGGGCATATCAAGCAAGGGTTGGCTCGATTGAGAAGATCAGGCGCCAGTTAAGGAATCGAGACAAATTGTGAAATGCCCCAATCTCGGCGAAACCCACACGATCCATGGCTTATGGCAGCTTTCGACCTCATCGAAGGCAGCCACGGACGGCGAGAAAAAAGATCTATCTCGTTTTGGAAAACACTCACATTCCTATATTTTTCTGTGTACGGATCAATGAACCCGGGGCCTCCAGCCTTGCCCCGTCCGTGATAGTCAGCTGCACCTCTATGCAGTCGCACTGCACTTCTCTTCAAAACTTTGCAATCTATGAAACTGCCACCCGCCCCTAGAGCCCCCCGTCCCGCCTGGGCTGCCGGTTCGTTTGCACCACATCTGGGTTTGCACAAAAAAAGGACGCAAACCCCGTCGGCGGGAGGGGGATAAGTGCTTTTTTCACGAGATTTTTTCTTACCACTGAGTTTTTATCGCCGTTAGCATGCAGGCAGGATAATAGATCGGAGGCTGCAGATGGAAACCGTCACAATGTGGGGCTACAACCTCAAAGTCAGCGACCTTATTGCGCTGGGAGCGCTCGTGGTGGCTGGGCTGGCACTATTGCTATCCGGGTTAGCGTACCGCCTAAATCGAAACTCGCTCAGCCTTTACGAGGGAGGGGACCAACGGGGCATCGTTTTATATGTCACCAATAACAGCCCTCACGCGGTTACGATAACGGACATCGGCTTCGTTGGACCGGACGGCCACCGCAGCACACTGCTGGGGGAACATAGCTTAAGAGTTCGTATTGACCCAAGAGACGAAGCTTCCATACCTATTAGCACTAGCCAGGCTTTTCGACTCCAGTGTGCCAAGGGCGATTTTTCTAGGCACTGCCTATTTGTTGCTCTTGCAACCGGCGACAAGTTCTACACCGTTGGTCGTTTCAATAGATGGTGGTGGTGGTTGCTCGGCTGGCGGGATGGAAGCCGTCGACGCCGGATTCAGCGATCAGAGTAGGCATCCACAGCACCCTTGGGCCCCGGCCTCCTGTTGAATGGGTGCAACCCCAATGCGGCAAATTCTCCATTCTCCCCTCTAGGCAGGGGGTAAATAGGCTGCATCAGCAAGAAGTGCTTAGGATTTGTACGGAAAAGTACTATTGTGTGTCGACTTTCATGCAGGAGCACGCATGAATCACCGCCCCTATTAGTGTTTGAATCCGAAATGAGTTCTGTTTGAATGCACTTGCTTAATAAGCCAATCCCGTCCCGCTTTTATTCGTTAGATGTAATTAGAGGCATTGCAGCGCTGACTGTACTACTCTGGCACTGGCAGCACTTCCTTTACGCGGGCCAAGAAACCGCCAGCTATAGTATGGTCGACCAGCCGTTCTATCAGCAGCTGTCAATCTTTTATCACTGGGGATGGCTCGCAGTAGACTTCTTCTTTTCCTTGTCGGGCTTTGTTTTCTTTTGGCTATATGCAAACTCTGTAGCAGCCAAAGAAATCAGCAGCTACAAATTCTTTGTAATGCGATTTTCGAGACTATACCCCTTACACTTTTTAACTCTAACCCTTGTCATCATTGGGCAATACATTTATCACTCGTCCCAAGGCGCATTCTTCACATACGTAAACAATGACATATACCATTTTGTTTTGAATATATTCATGGCTTCAAACTGGGGCTTACAAAATGGAGTTTCTTTCAACGGGCCAATTTGGTCTGTATCGGTTGAAGTCCTTTTGTACGTAGCATTTTTCATGCTTTGCATATGGGGAAAGGCACGTGTCCCGGTTCTCATTATCTTGGTGATTTTAGGTATGGGACTCGCCAAGGTAAACAGCGAGATCGGGCGCGGGGTAGTGTCTTTTTTTGCCGGAGGGATCGCCTTCCATGCGTACAATTGGCTTCGGCAGTCACCCTCTGAGAATCGGCTAGCCCCTGCTTTGTGGCTCGTTGTCACGGCTTCTTGGCTGTGGGTGGTTCTAGAGTTTCAAACAGGATTACCCTCAAAGGTTTCTATGGAGCTGCTAGGTAATATAGCCCCGCAGAAGCTTCAAGATATTATTGTCTTGATCGCCAACAAAGGATGGCTCTATGCAATTACCATTCTTCTGTTTCCTATGACGATCATATCGCTCGCGCTCATTGAAACACGCAGAGGCAGCCTAGGCCGTAGATTCTCGTTCATTGGGCATCTAAGCTACTCGTCATATCTTATTCACTTCCCACTTCAATTGTTTTTCATAATTGTTGCCGGCATGCTTGGAATTGACCGCGAGTATTTTTACACCAAATCATCTTTCATTGTATTTATATCAATACTCATACCGCTATGTTTTGCTAGCTACTACCTCTTTGAATTACCAATGCAAAAACGCCTCAGAAATGTTTTGAGCCCAAAGCTCGCACCATCTGCGGCGTAGTTATTTAGAACAGCCTGGCTTGGGGGAAATCCAACCCACCGTCAGGCTGTAATCGGTTTGAGCTTATCGGCAAGCACCTTTGCTAGGGCTGCTTTGGTGCTGAATTGAGCGGCGTCCGCAGGGCTTGGTGTCGGCCCTGGTACATGGGTATGCGCAGCAAGTTGGGTATTCATTTGCTGCACCAGGTCGAGCAAGTCACCTAGCACCTGCAGGACGTTCACCCCGCCGGATCCCAACCACGTCTTGGGCGCGACCATATGCTGGCTGACTGCCGATACACTTCTACGCAGCCCCTGAATCCTTTCCTCCATATCGCCACCCACCGTGGCGTTATGCTTCTGCCCCACCACCAGGTTCAAATCCCGCCCGGTCGCCTGATGCAAATCATCCACCGCCGCCAGGCTCGCAGATCCTCCCGACAGCAGCTTGAGCGCGCCCAGCGCCTCGATCTTCTTGATCCCACCCACCGATTCGCTTGAATGGTCGTCCACCGTCCTGGTGTGGCTCTGGAAACTCTCAGTGTTCTGCATCGCCTCCACTTCGCGCTCGATCGCCTTGTCCTGGATCTTGCCGTCCGTTTGGCGCAACCAGTTACCATCGGCGTCGACGCGCTGCTGGCAGGCTTCGCTGTGCTGCCACACCTGGTCGCCCTTCGGCACCCGGGGCAGGCTCAGGCCGTGGGGCAGGATCTGCGTGATAAACGGCTTATGCGGCAGGCCGTAGGCAAAGCTGACCACTACGGTGGTGCCCTCTTCCGGGAAGCCAAACATGCCCGCCTCTTGCCCACCCATCGGTGCCGGCAGCGGCAGGCCGGTCAGGATCGGCAGCGCGGGATCTGGCTCGCCATCGGGCAGGAGTACTTCCACGTCGACACCAAAGCGCGGCCGGAAGTCGTCGCACAGACCAGGTGCGGCCGGTGCATCAGGCACGGCCACCACGCGGCCAAAGCGTGGCAGGTGGTAGCCGCCGGTGAGTTCGGGGAATTGTCGCTCTACGCTGCGACGGATTGCGTCGTCCATTTGATCGCCATTTGGTTGCCGGCGAGGGTCACACTGGTGATCCTCTCGCCCTGGTTGATGGTTGCACCTGGGCGCAGTCCTGGAAGGGCCGCGATCATTGCACTCTGGTTACCCTGGTAGCCGTCAAACAATTCGACCGGCAGCTGCAGCGGCGAGCGGATGCCAAAGAAGCTGTCGGCCCAACTGCCCACAAATATTTCCCCGTCGCCCTGCTGTTGCCAGATGAAGTCGGGAATGCTGAACACGCTGGCAAGGCTGTCCATGGCCAGATAGCCGGCAGCCAGGCTGTAGAAATACGGCGCCTTGACCTTGGCATAGGCCTTGTCCGGGACGCGAAAACGTAGACCGGTCTTGTCGCTGACCTCGGCCAGTACGCCCTGTAGGTCGACGTGGCGCAGATTTAGCGGCATGGATTGGGAAAGGATCGCCGCCAGTTCGCGACAGACAAGGATCTGCTGCACGCTGTTGATCGCCGTGGAGCGCTCAACAAAGCCAATGAAGTGGCGCTGCAGGGGACCGTCGTTGTAACCGACATCGAGGGTCACCAGACCTTTGACTGGGGCGTCTGCCTGGATGGTGAAGGTCCCCCGGCCGGGGCTTTTGAGGTCCAGCCGTACTTCGCCCTTGATCAGCGTGTAAGGCGTGCCGCTGATCGTCAGTACCTGGTGCAGTTTCATGCTGTCGGACCCAGCCAGGTGTCGACCTTTTTCAAGGTTCGTTCGAAGCCGCTCAATTCCTCGGGGGTGCCGGTACCTTCGCCCCCTCCAGCGGCACCGCCAACGGCCGAGCCCGGGCCGGACTGCGCCGTCACGCTGTTGCCGGCGCGGCGGCTTTCCACCCGCTCGGGGTTGGACAGCTTTTCAGACAGGGTGAACTGCACCAGCCATTGGTTAAGGGTGTCGTCTTCCCGGGCGCTCACGCCGTCGGAGAACTGCACCTCACGGATGCCGAACGCGGTGGCGGTGTCGTTGACGATCCGGTACATGTGCAGTTGGCCACCGCTGGCCGTAGCCTCGGCCAAGCGCATCAGGCTGCGCAGTTGCACCTGGTCAACAAAGGGGATGGTCAGCGACACCGCCAGGGTTTTGGGCTTGAAGCCCTTGTGGGCGGTCTGACTGTTGCTGGTCTGCCCGGACAGATCATCACTTTCGATACGCAGGTTGGCGGTGATTTTCAGGCGTTTGCCCATGATTTGCTGGCCGTCGAGTAATAGCGTCATAGGCCGACCAACTCCCGAACAAAGCTCAAACCATCCAGCGAGCCCACCAGCAGCACGCCAGCGCACAGCACCCATTCATGACCAGGTGCGTCGCCCTCCAGCAAGGCGCGGCGCAGCTCGTTGTTGTCACCTGGGCCCAGGATCCGCGCGCGCATGCTGTGGTCAGCATTGCCATCGGCCAGCAGGGCTTTCAAATCATTCAACTGTTTGTCGCGGTCCAACTGCTGGGCCGCTTTGCGCCCGGCCAGTGCGGCCAGATCGCCCATGGGCGAGCTGTCGGCCGCGTAGCTCTCCAAGACGGCGATCTGGCCTGCCATGGATTGTTTGGCCGCTTTGACCACCGTGCAGCGATCCAGGGGCAGCGCAGACCAGCGCGGCAAAGGCCCAGCGCTGGGGATCTCCCACTTTTCGGCCTCCAGCCGCGACAGATTGCGCGCCCGACGTTCAGCGCGCACCAGGTCAGGGATCGGCAGCAGGGCATTGAAGCGCGCCAGGGTCTCGGCGAACTGATCCAGGCGCGTGCCCAGGAACATCAGCGACAGCGCATATTGAGGGCCAGCCGGTCGGCCGCTGTCACTGGCGTCGTCCAGTTTGGCGGCCAGCTGCTGCAGCAAGTTCGGCGCCGACAGAAATCGTTGGTGACCACGGCCCTGCCCTACCCCGCTTTGAAATGGGGTGACGGCCAGGCACGCCGGCGCCTCGCCCATCTGCCCCGCCAGTGCGGCGCGGCCGGCCTCGATCGCGCCCTTCGCCGCATCACCCACCGGCCCCGGGTTGGTGCTGGTCATGCCATCCAGTCCGGCCAGGCGTTGGCTGGTGCTGGCCAACTCACTGCCCGCCAGTTCTTGGGACGCTGCCAGGTCGCCCATCCATTGTGTGGACTGCTCAGGCCAGCGCATGGTCACCGGTGCCCAGGCGCTCAAAGCGGTGTCTCCCAGGTGATCGCATCCAGGGCGTTCAGATCATTGGCAGCCAGCCCCTGGTCAAGTCGCTGCTTGAGCACGCTGGCACGCTGCAGCAACTGGAACTTGAACAAAGTGAAATCATCACTGACCTGGCGCAATTGCGCGATGGTGTGCGGACGAAACTCATTGACCCCCTGTTCATCGCGGCAGGCATAGGAACTGTCCAGGCCGGCCAAAACTACTCCGACCAGGTTCATCTGATCTTCAAGCTGACTGTTGTACAGATAGCGCTCGCCCAGGGCGCCTGACCAAAACCCGTCAACAATCGCACGCTCACAGCTCCGGTTGATCTGTTCCGTTTTTAGCGCATATACGTCATCAAGGTTGGGCGTTACGGTTACCAACGCTGGGTAGCCAGCCAAATCAAGCCCAACCGCGAAGCCAGTTGGTAACGGCGTAAGCGCGAGCAACCGATAGGTTTCCTGAGTGATCAGGATCGCATCCGCTGGTATCTCCAGATTGATCAAGTCGCGATAAAAGCCACAAGTGGATGGTGCGTAATAGTTTTTCATCAGTCAGCGCCCCACTGCAAAAAAAGCGGGTTTGATATTGTGAGCAGAGAGGTTGTCCGACTCTTGTTTGAAGGTGGCGCCGGACAGTGTCTTGCCGGTAAGAATGTAATGTGCATCATCCGTCGACCCGGTAGCTACGGTGCATGGGAACACTTGAAAACAGGCATTCGGGAAGGTCAAAGCAAAGGCAACTGTCTGCACCGAGTCCGTTGACACGTTCACCACACCTTCACCCCACTGGATAATGAAGCCGGCCAACCAGGTAGGAAAGACCACATAGCCGTTGGTGGTCAGGCTCGCACTGAACCCCCAGCGCAGTTTTTTTGGGCTCACAAACACGGTGTCATCCACACCACCATCCGTCAGCGCTTGAGTCGCCACCTTGGCACCACCCACCACGCCTTCCGACGCAGCGGTTTGCGTGACGGCAAGGGACACGTCCCCACTGCCATCAATGCTGACATTCCCGGTTACGGCGCCGGTGACGGTGATCTTGCGAGCCGTAGCCCACTTGGCAGCCTTGCCCACCATTGTGGCGCCGGAAATGATATTGGCGATGCCGGTCCAGATCAGCGCAGTGGCAGACTTGACCGCCTTTGTGGTCGCTAGAATGGCGCTGCTGTTGGTGTCCTGGTCATCGCTGATCGCATTAGGGATCTGGTCCAGGTCCACGTCGTCCTTAGTCGTGGCTCTCGCACGCAATAGCTCGTAGTCGCCAACACGCGCAGCAAAATGAGCCACCAACGGGCCGCTGATGGCCTCAACCGATCGGCGATCAGTCAGCGTATTGGTGCTCACCAGGTCAGCGAGAGCCACACAATAGTGCTTGGTGCCAAGGCTATCGGTGTAGTCAGCTTTGTCAGCGCCAAACACGACCTGCCAGGTGGCCACCACGTCGTTCATTTCTCGCTGCAGGCAGACGTCCAGCCATGCCGTGGCTGGCAGTGCCGGCGGTGCGATAGCTAGTACGGTGGTTCGCACAACACGAACACCCTCGATGTACGCCGTTCCGGGCTTGAGCTGATAGGCGCTGCCGACCTTTTCCACCTGCAGGGAGCTACCGAAAAAGCAGGCCCTGCCAAATACATCGCGGTTGCTCTGGCGCTCGCGCTCATCAACGCCGGCCAGGCGCACGGTAAAGTCGTGCTGCCAGGTGCTGGCATCGATCGTAATGCCAGTCACCGCCTGGGCGCCGTCGAACACCACCAGGAAGTTGCGTGTCAGATTGTTGCCGATCTGCTGGGGCGGAATATTGCGGCGCTTTTGCTGCACGGGCACATAGGCAACGGCAAACAACGTGCCCTCGGCACTCTCCAGGCCGATCCAGTTGAAATCCCAATCGCCTACGTCCGAGCCGATCTGCGCGCTGTAGACGACTTGATTAGGGTTCACATAACCCGCGTTGGCGTCTGGGATCACATAGCTGTACACGATCTGCGCTGCTGCTGGCTTGGCGGCGGCACGGTCAACCGGCCCGTTCGGGTCAAGGCCGGGGACGTTGGCAAAAATGAATTTGGCGACCTTCAGCCCAGTGTTGGCGGCTTGTTTCTGCGCGATCAGGCTTTCACCTGCAAGGGTAATACTGGCTCCCATGGGGGCTCCTACAGGCTGGCAACCAGCGTTTGCTGGTCGTCGTGGAAGTGGACGATGCCGACGGATAACTGCACCGGGGTGATGGTGGAGAAGTCATAGCGGCGGCAGGTGCGGCCGTATTGCTGGATCAGAACGCGCAGCAGCTCGGGGTTTTGCGACAGCTGCGAATCGGAAAAGCGCAGCAGCACCACGTCCCAATCCCGATCGGGCTGACGCTCCTCGATCTCGACGTAGCCGACGCCCAGGCGCTCCAGGACGCGTTTCATGCCGGCCGTGCTGCCGGCGTCCACGGCGTTGATAAACGCGTGCTTGACCCGCAGGCGATACAAACCCTCGGGTTCGCCCTTGAAGCGGGTGATATCGCGCTGCCAGGCCAGCAGGTCCAGCACGGTGAGGTGGCAGGTGTCCGCGTCCATCTGCAGCAAGGGCCAGCGCAGCCAGCCCTCGACCTTTTCCCACCAGGCCTGGGCCGCTGCCTTGAGCTTGGCCAGCTCGGTGCCATCGAGCCAGAACGGCAGTTCAAGCTTAATCATGCAGAAGCACCTCCAGGCTCTGGATACGCGGAATGTTCAGCTCGGCGACGATGTCGGCCGTGGCGAAGCGCAACGACTCGATACCGGCGAACTGCTGGTGGAGTTCTTCGCCCAGGCGGCTGAATGAAAACCGCGACTGCGGATAGGTCAGCGTCGGCTGGTAGTCGCTGGCCGTGCTGTCGCGAAACGCCGCACGCACAAATAGCGCGGCGTTGTCCTTGAGGGTTTCACGCTGCTCGGTGGTCAGCGTGGAGCGCGGCCAGATCTCCAGCTGCAGCACGTGCTGGGTCTCGGGCATGACCATCACCAACAGGTCATCACCGTGGCCATGGTTGCCCTGGTCGCGGATATGCGCGTTGATTTGCTCCAGGTACGTCGCCGCCGGCACGTCCGCTTCAAACAGCACAAAGGCATTGGCACTGCCCGGGCCACGTGGCGCGCCATGCTCGAAATACACGCCGTCGGGGCGCACGCCCGGGAAGGCCGAAATCATGGCGCGATACACCGCGTCGGTGTGCCATTGGTTGACCGCCGAAAACTGATTACGGGTGCGCAGGCGCAGTTCGTCATTGGGTTCAGGATCTGCACCAGGTGTGGTCAACCAGCCGTCGCTGTTGACCACCTGGGCGATGCCCGGCACCGGCACGGGCAAGATCGCGTAATACCCCGGGGCCAGGTTGAAACCGGCGCCGGTGTCGACCGCTTCGACCGGGATCTGCAGTTGCATCAGCCCATCGCCGAAAATGCCCACAGCCGTGGTCACCACTTGGTAGATATGGCCATTGATCGATGCCGACTGCACCAGGGTGCCGGCCGGGACTTCCAGCGCACCGCCGGCGGCTTCGCGGGTGAACAGCAAAAAGCCCTTGGCCTTGGTCGCGCCCTTGCGCTCGACGTTGACCGCCCAGGCCAGCATGTCGAGCCAGGCGTCCGCAGCGGTCTTGACGAAAAAGTTCGGCAGCACCGTGGCCACGAAAAAATCCAGTATCCACAGCACCGGCTTGGTCACCAGGGCGCGCACCACCCGCCAGAACGGAGAGTAGGCACTGGTGTTGCTCAGCTTGCTGCCCTGGGCGGCCACTTCTTGTTCCCACGCCTGCTGCAGCCCGGCCTCGGTGGTGGGAATGCCGGCGTCGGCCAGCGCCTGCTTGAAATCTACGTCGCTCACAAATCCACCTCGATGTTGCCGAATTTCAGGGTTGTCGCCGTGACCAGGTACTGGCCAGGCTGCAGCTGGGTGATCTGCGCGGTGCCCGGCACCAGGCGCTCATCAGCCTCCACCAACAGTTCCAGTTGCTGGATACAGTCGCGCTGCTTAAGCCGATCGCGCTCGGCCACCAGGGTGACCAGCAGGCCGCTGTCGCGGATCATGTGAGCGATGTCCTGGGCAATGCTGGCCCGGTCATCAATCAGCAGCGGCTGACGCGATGGGTCCAGCACCAGGTCATTGCCGGCAATCAGCAGATCGATGTATTCGCTCATCCGCCCACCGACATGGCGACCATGTTTTCCATCTCCAGGGACGTCATAGGCTTGCTGTTGTGGATCTCGACTTTCTCCACGTGCATGCCTTTGTTCTGGCTGCTGTTGTTGTTTTGGATGCTGGTTAGCAGCCCGCCCTGGGGCACGGCGTTAGGGCGCGCCGGCGACAGGCTCGGAATGGCCGCGTTGATGGTCTGCTGGGCCTTTTGCGCAGCTGCAGTGGCGTCCACGTTGTTGACACCGATGTCGGTACCGGGAACCTCGGGCATAGCGCCAAAGCGGGTTTCAATGTCCACGCCGGGGATCTTGTTCAGCATTTCGATCAGGCCGTTGATGGCCGTGTGAAAGATCGCGACGATCCCGTCCCATGCGGCCTTGGCCATCCCGGACCAACCGCCCATCGAAGCGAACCACTCCGACAGCGCGGTGAGTTGATCACTGACCCACTTGAACGCCTCGCTGTTCATCAGCGCGTCCGTCCACTCATTCCAGTACACAACGGCCGCAATCACCGCCGCGACCAGGGCCATAACGCCGATCACGATCCACACCACCGGGTTGGCCAGCAGCGCGGCGTTGACCAGCCAAATCGCGCCCTGCCACATGAGCATCACGCCGCGAACCAGACCCAGCACCGCAGTCAGGCCGTACACCACGGTGATGTAACCCAGCATGAAAGCCTTCTGCAGGATGAATACCGCTGTGGTTCGCAGGCTGATCATCTGCACCACTTTCCAGACCGTCACCATGGCCAACCACGCCATACGGCCGGCGCCGACGGCGAAGGTCAGCAGGGACATGACGGCAATCAGGGCCAGAATCGTCAGCGTGACAATGCCGATCACCCGGGTGATGTTGGGGAACATCTGCGTCCAGCGGGTCATGGTGCCGGCGATTCCTGATAGTTTGGCCATCAGCGGCGTCAGGATCGGAATCAACGCCTGGCCAAAGGCGATGCGCAGCGCTTCGACCGCTGCCCCGAACTGCTGCCACGGGTCGACCATGGCCATGGCCATGTTCTGCGCGTCCTCAAGACCACGCACTTTGCCCAGCTTGTCCATGCTGTTGCGCAAGCGGTCGGTGTCCTTGGCCAGGGAGCTGATCACTTGGGCTCCCTCCCCGCCAAATGCGTCCATCAGCTTGGCGCTGGCCGACGCGCTGGTCAGGTCGCCCAGCTTGCCCTGCAGCTTGTCCATGATCTGCAGCATGGGCAGCGCCTTGCCGTTGGAGTCGGTGAACTTCATCCCCATTTTTTCGGACGCGGCCCCCAGATTTTCGAAGAACGCCTTATAGCGCCCGCCGGCGTCGCCCCCTTCCATGGTGCTACTCAGCGAACCGATCACCGCGAACTGTTCGGCGATATCGACACCGGCAGCGGTCGCGATCGAGCCGACTTCCTTAAAGGCGTCCTTGAGCTGGGCGCCGTCGGTGCGGAACAGCTGCACGGCCAGGGCGGTCTGCCCGCCGAGTTTTTCAACCCATTCGCCCTTGCCCATTGCGTCTGCCTGGCCTTTGAACAGGTTGTACATGGTGCCCACGTAGGCGCCCATGGTGTCGGCGTCGGACTTGGTGGCCTTGGCCAACAGGTTGCTGGTGTTGGTGAAAGTGGCCAACTGGCTGCCGGTCAGGCCCTTGATAGCACCCTCGATGCTGTAGGCCGACGCCACAAAATCCCGGGCGTTCTCGCCATAATTCACCGAGAACTCCAGGGCTTTCTGATTCAGCGCGGTCAGCGCGTCTTCGGCCACGCCCAGGGATTTGACCTCGCCCAGGGCGCGGTTCATTTCCAGCGCAGGCTGCAGCGATTGGTTGATGCCGACAAAAGCGCCCGTCACACCGGCCAGGCCCATGCCCATGGTCTTGATGTTCTTTTCGCTTTGCTCGGTCAGCTCGGAAAAGCCCATCTTCACCTTGCCCAAAGGTGCGGTCACCTTGTCGGTCAGGGCGAGGATGAAGTCCAGGCGGGCGCTACGATCGGCCATGTGGTTCCTATCCGTTCAACGCATGGGCAATGCCGTTTGCTACGGCAAATTCCATGCGTTTCCAGTGTTCGTCTTCCAGCCACTTGGCCGTGCCCATGTTCTCAATGCTGGGCTCGGCACCAGGTAGCCAACGGTTGGTCAGGGCCAGCAACTGGCCCAGGCCGTCCTCGGTCAGGCGCTCAGCGTACTCAAGGGCTTTTTTACGATGATCTCGACGTCGGGCGAGTACTCCTCGAGGAGCGCGCCGGCGACTTGCATGGTCATCACGGGGTTAGCCAGCAGTTCGCGCAGACCGGCCTTCTCTGCCGGCAGCACGGTGCTGCTCAGCAGGTTGAAAGACGGTGCGACTTTGTTGTTGGCGGTCATGGCGTTGAAGTATTTCGTCACGTCCTGTGGCGTCAGAGTGAAGGTGAATTCCTTGGTACCGATTTCCAGGGTGATGTCGCGGGCTTGGGTCTGGCTCATGTTCGTATCCGTTGTGGTGGTTGGTTTGAAGTGGGTTCAGGTCAGCGCAGGCAGACCTGGTGCACGTAGTCCTGCAGGCCCAGGATCATTTGCTTGCTGCGGGCAAGCTGATCTCTGAGGGTGAAATAATCCGGTCGAGCGTTTGCTGCGAGTTCGGCGGTGGTTGCATCAGCCACGCTGCCGGCGCTGGCTTTTTCGGTGCCGGCGGCGCTGCAGGTGGCGTTGACGCGCAGCCGCTGACGGCGACCGTCAACAGCGCGCTGCAGCTCAAGGTTTGAAGCGCGTTCATGGTCAAGCTCCAGGGTTCGTTTAAGGTCGATCGCGTCACGCTCTGCCAGCATTTCCCCGCTGACTCGGGCGGCTTCACGAAGACCCGTCACTTCAAACAAAGCACTGTCACGCTCGCCCCGCGCCTGGTCGCGCTGGCCAGCAATACGGTCATAGCCAGCCCAAACCAACAGGCAAAACAGCAGTAGGAAGGGCGCATCACGCATGTTCATAGGCCGTCTGCACACATCGCGGCTTCCGCCCGCCGGCGCGCATGCAGCCCGGGCACGAAACGCTTGCGGCCCTGGGCATCGGTGACCGACGACCACACCGGGCTTTTGCCATCGGGGCCCCAGGCCAGCGCCTTACAGCCCTCGGCGATCTTGCCGGCATTGATAAGGCCAACTGCACGACTGGCGCACGTGCTGGACACGCCGAAGTTGTGGCCATGACTGCTCAGCGCGTCGAAGGTCTTCTGCCCGATCGCGGGATTGGTCAGGCAGTCAGCCAGCGCCAGTTGGCCTTTCTCGACCACCAGCTGCTCCACCTCGGCGCAGCGCGCCGGCGACCAGTAGTCGCCGACGATCAGCGGGTACGGGCTGGTGTAGCGGGTAATGCCCTTGCACACGGTGGGCAGGCCACGGGCCAACTGGTCGGCGTAGACGACGTTCTGGCCCTCCCCTTCCCACTTGCCCAGAAAAGCGAGCAAAGGAGCACTGGCCAGCACCAGGACACCGGTGGCGATCTTGATACGCAGGTTCACGACTTGCCCTTCCAGTCGTGCAGCATCTGGCGATACTTGGGAACCAGCAGAAGGATCTGCAGCACCATGTAGAGCGCGGTCAGCATGTAAGCCACCGCCGACCAATCGACGGTTCCCGTTACACCTGTAGCGGCCACGCCGATTGCGGGCGACACCTTGGCCAGAGCAATGGCAGTGTCCTGGGCGACCTGATCCGCGCTCATCGCAGAACCTCTTTCTCAAAAATGGTTTGGCACGGCACGCAACGGGTCATGCCACCCAGCGCCTGGCGTTTTTCCGGGATCTGCTTATCGCAATCTTTGCAGTGGGTGAGGCTTGGCCCGCTCGGCCGCGCGGTAGCTCGAGCGGCCGCGATCGCAGCATCACGCTGACGTTGTTCCAGGGCCTGGGCGCGATCGAACGGGCAAACCATCAGCGCAGACCCTCGATCTCAGCCGACGCCAGGTACGGCACGCCGTTGACGCGGATAAAGTCCGGGCTGGTGACGTCAAACGGCACCTTGTGTTTGGACTTCTCGCCGCCTTTAGGGTCGACACTCAACAGGCTGGACACCTTCAATTTGCAGCCGAAGGCTTCAATGCGCAGCTCTTCCTCGCCGGCCTTGGCAAAGAACACCGAGTCGAAGGGCTCCAACTGGCGGAAGCTGCCGGCAGTGCGTGCGGCCTCAATCAGCAGGTTGAAGTTGCTGGTATCGAACTCAAATTCACCGCTGGCTGCCACGTCGCCATCGACATGGCCGTTGGGCACGCCCCGGCTTTGTGCCACGGCCGTGTTATCGGTGATATCCAGGGTGCAGCTTTCGACGTGGACCTGCAGGTCGCCCAGGTTGATGTCGAAGTTTTTACCGCCAATACGGGACATACGGGATTACTCCGAATCGTCGTTGGAAAGGTCCAGGGCGATATTCGCCGTGAGGTCTTTCGGGCAATTGAGGGGCTTGATCTTGATGTACACCTCGACCTTGGTTTTGGTGTGCCAGACCAGCTGGATGTCGCCGTCTTTGGGGGACTCGATCTCGCCCGGGAACACCTGGCCGGCGAACGTCGTGGACTTGGCCATCACGCGCAACGGCTTCATAAAGGCGCTGACAGCGGCCGCCATGCTGTTGGCCGTGTTGTTCAAACGCCGATCGGCAACACGCAGGATCAACAGCGGACGGACCTGGCGCGCGGCCTTGTCGGCCAATCGCAGGTACTCCACAACCTGGAAGTCGCTCGCTGGGGCATCGAGCATGTTGCCGTCAGCCCAGAACACACCCGGGTAGTCGGGGTAGGTTTGCGAAACCGAAAAGCGGGCTTTGTCGAGTTCCGAGCGGACTGCCGATGGCAACGGCACGCCGTCTTTGTCCTTGGGTACGTTACCCAGGGCCATAACGGCACCGGTGGCCACACGCATTGGGCTGTCAGCGATGCTGACGCCGGCATTGGCCAGGCGCCCAGCCAAGACGCCCAGGTCATTGCCGTGCAACTGGGGCACAACCAGGACACGCGGCGCGGCCAGGTCTTTGGTGATCGCTTTCTGCTCTTTCACGTAGTCGGACCAGGACTGCTCCGCGACGATGCCGGCAGTGCTGGCCATCACGAACATCCGACGGCCGTACGTGTTGCTGACCGCAATTGCCGCGTCGTGCATCGCGGAGAGTTCGGCACCAGAGGCCACAGGTTTGGTAATCACCACCGCTTCAACGGAATATCCCTGCTGTTGCGCTGCTTCCAGGGCTTCGGTCCAGGTGCCATCTGCAGCGACAGGCGCAGCCAGGCATGCCCAGCGATCGCCGCCATTGGCTTTGGCGGTTGCGACCTGGGTTTTCAAATCACTGACCGGCTGACCCAGCATTTCGTCCAGGTCGCTGTCGGTATTCAGGGCGATCAGGCTGCCGACGCTCTTCGCGCCGGGGCCGATGAACAGGAAATAGCGCTCGATCTCGGTCACGGCGCCCTGGCCGAGGTTGAGATTGTTGACGCTGACTTTGCCAAGTGCCATGCAGGGCCTCGTTATTTGGGGGAGTTGAGGATTTGTTCCAGCACCTGGTTAACCAGCAAGCTGGTATCCCGATCGGAGCTGACGCCCAGGAACTGGCGCTTTGGCAGGGTGATTTCCCAGCTTTGCGCGCCGTTGCCCTCGGCTTTTTCGTCGGACAGGATGCGTATCAGCAGGCCTGCCTTGGCGTAGTTCACGTGTTCTTGAATCCAGGCGACGGTTGGCCGGGCCAGGCTTTTCTTGCCCTTCTGGCGCACTTTGAAACCCAGTCGCCGCAGGCGTTTTGCCTGTTTGTCCGTCGCGGCCAGGCCCTCGGGCACCTTGTTCCACCGGCGCATCTGCGCTGCAGTACGGCGCTCGGTTGCGCCGTGGTGTTGCTGTGCAGCAACCCAGCCGGTAAGGCCGTTGCGCCAGCCCAGGGTCGCGGCATCCGCGCTCACACTGGTGACCTGGAGCAACTTGCCCAGGCCGGCTTCCATCTTCTTTTTTCCCTTGCCGTCGCCCTTGCGTGTCTCGAAGGGCGTACCGTTCAAGTTGCGCTGCTCACGAATGCGCTTACGACTCATGGTGCGCACGCGCTTGGTGACGTTGTTCAGCAAACGCCGGCGCAGCTGCGGGGGCAGGCTCAACAGGGCGAGTTGTTCGCGAACACCGAGGTGGCCACGTACGTCCAGCTCGAAAGTGCTACGCGCCACGGTTTTGCACCTCGCCATGTTCAGCGGTCCACAGATCGAAGGCGACCAGGCCCCACTTTTTCCCGAACGCGTCGACCAGGCCGTTGGGGTCTTCGGCCAAGTGCTGCGGCTCGACAAACTCCAAGGTCAGTTCCAAGTCCGCTTCGTCCGGGGTGACCTGGTCGACGGCGAATGTCGGCGACGGCAGATCGTCGTCCCGGTCGGGGTCGTTGGATTCCAACCAGCCGCCCAGGAGCGCCATCAGCAACGCCGGGTTGCCGCCGAAACGCTCGATCACGAACACGGCGCGATAACGCATATCGCCCATGTGCAGGCCTTGGGTGGTGTCCTTCCAGATCAGATCCAGGTTGACCTGCTCGGCCCAGCTGTCGATCTGCTCAGGCAGTACCAGGTTGAGGCCGATCAGGTAGGCGGTCAGGGCGCGCAGCTTGTTCATAGCAGCGCCGCCGTGATGCGGCCACGGCCCTGCAGCGAGCGCACAGCCTGTTGGCTGAAAGCCAGGAAGGTTTCCGGGCGATCGGGCAACTCCTTGCCCAGGTTCTCCGCGCTGTCACGGCGGATAATGGTTGCGAACTGGGTCAACAAACTGGCCTTGGCTCGGCAGTACACGGCACGCTTGTACGTCGCCGCTTGAAAGGTGCGCTCCGGCAGGACCGTGGTGTCTGCAGACTCAACGTTTGACACTCCACGGCCTTGCCAGCGCGCTTTTAACTCGGCCAGGTCGGCATTGACCTCGGTCATCGCCGTGGTCAGGTCAGCGCCCAGCATGTCCAGCACATACTCCGCCGGCAGGCGATACCCCCTCTGGAATTCAGACACGGAGAGGTTCGGCCAAAAGCCGTCGTTCTCGATCTGCTGTTCCACCAGATTGGTGGGTCTACCGGAAAAGCTCATTGCTGGGCGCTCAAATAGGGCGGGGAGCCTGTTTTCAGTGGTACGGGCCATAAATGGTCGGCTCACTTCCACAGGTCCCCGCTGGGGGGGGTAGTCGGTTACTCGGTGGCCGGGTTAGCGGCCGCTTGTTTTGCCAGGGCCTTGCGGATCTTTTCGATGCGGGTGTCGTTGCCGGCCTGGGCGTACAGCTCCGTTGAGCGCTCCAGGTGCTTGAGTGCGACCTCAAACTGCCCTGCCTCCATGGCGCGCATACCGATCAACTTGTGGTACTTGCTCGGGATCTGCTCCGTCAGTTGCCACTTACCGTCAACCAGGGGCAGCAGGTCAGAGAGGTAAGGCTCTGGGCTGCGGTTGGCTTTGTATTCGGCGTAGGCCCACTCACATACGGCGTCAGCTACAAAGGTCTGTAGATCCCGGCGTCTGAAGCGCTCCGGCATCGGCTGGCCCTGCTCCATCAGGAAGTCGGCCAGCTCCAAGGCGTCATCGAACTGGGCCGTATCGAACAGCCAGACCATGACCTGCACCGCAACACGGTTCGGGAAGTTCAGCCCCGATTCGCAATAACGCTGGACGTACTCCTGATACTTGGGCAGCAGCTCTTCGCGCTTGAGCGACTGTTTGCTGGCCAGGTTCTTGAGGTCGCTCAGTCGCGCCAGGTCCTGGTCCAATGCGGCTTCCTGCAGTAGCAAGTGCTTGCGTGCATTGGCGGGGCTACTCAGGGCTTCCGCCGGCGAGTAAGGCAGAGCTGCGGAGACGGCAGCCGCTACAACGGCGGCGCCTCCCAGGGCGATGGTGCGGCGCTTGTGCGCCAGTGCCAGACTCACGCAACCAGCTCCACGTTTTCGGTCATGGCGAACTTTTCCAGCTGCTCGATCACATAACCTTCATTGCGGCTGTTGTAGTCCTCAACGCGGGAGCGCTTTGGATTGTCGACGGTCTGTTTGCGCCAGCTGGAGTCCTGGAAGTAAATCGACAGGTTGTCCCAACTGGTGACGACCACACCGTTGACCGGGAAGAACGGCACGCTGAAGCTCGGCAAGCCGCCATAGGTGGCGATCACCTGGGCTTCTTCGATGCGCTCTTTCTCGGTCGGGGTGTCGCCCTGCTTCGAATACAGCTTGGCCTTGTCGGCGGCCAGCAGGTCGGTGCCGATGATCGCGATCAGGTCGCCTGCATCGCGCAGACGCTCGTCCACCAACTGCTTGGTGTCGTGCACCAGGGCATCGAGGTTGGCATAGTCGCCACCGGCGCCAAGGGTGACCTTGCCGGTCTCCTTGCCTTCCTTCAGAACTTGGGCCGGGATCTGCTCACGGGCCTGTTGCAGCCAGCCTTTGTTGACGTCCTGCAGCATCGGATATTGCTCGATGTCGGTCTGCACTGCAGCGTGGGTGCCATGGAAGCCGACCATGATGCGGTCCAGCGCGATCTGCTTTTGCACAGCAGCGGAATAACGCTGGTGGAAGTCTGGGAACTTGGCCCAGGCGTCAATCTTGGCGTACGGCAGCCCCACATCGGATTCGGTGGAAGACAGCTCATAGGTGGACTGATCCAGGGCCGACGCGTCTTTGGCTTCGCGGTCCTTGGTTTTGGTGTTGGTGCGACCAGTGACCGGCCCCGACACGCCAATGAAGACCTTCTGGCCTTTGATCTCGGTCACCGGAATGACGTTGATCCGCTCCAGGAAGTCCGACTTAGCCGTGATGGCGTCGTTCAGCTCCTGGGCAATGGTCGGGTCGACGCTAAAGTGCTTGCTGGCCAACTCCACGCCGTAGCTTTCAGCGATGGCCAGCTGCAGTTCGGCGTACATCTTGGCGCCGTAGGCGCTCAGTGAATAAGCCATGTCAGAGCACCCGCTTTTTGACGGTGGTTACCGGGCCGGGATTGCGCGGCAACTGGCGTCCGGTTGAGTTGTTCTGCAGGGCGCTGAACTGCTTCTGCAGTGCATCCAGCTTGGCAAGTACGGACTGGTTGCCCTTGCTCTGGCGGCGGAATTCGCGCTCTTGCTCGGCGGTAGCCACGATCTCGTCCACGGCCGTGCTAACGTCATCGATCAGGTCTTGATCGGGTTCAGGCGCATCGGCGGCGGCGGGCTCGATAACGGCTTGAAGGCCGGCAGCGACAACCAGCAGCTGCTCCACCAGGGCCGTCAAAGCCGTTGCTGTAGCTTCATCCATTGGGGGTTTGCTCTCTGTGTTGGGTGGAATGGTTTCGGTGGGCAGCCCACCTGCCGCGAAACGCTTGAAGAAGCCGGTCAGGGCATCGATCAGTCCGGTTTCGGCGGTGTTTGGGCTGTCGTCCTGCAGGCGGCCGAGTTCGACCGACGCGGCGTAGTAGGAGGCGCGGTTGTTCTTGTGGGAGAAGTAGAGTTCCTGAGTACCCACGCTGGCAGGCTGGTCGGTAACGCCCAAACCAGTCAGGTAGGCTTTGCCCTTGCCACGGAAGTCCGGAGTAATTTCGATGCTGCTGAACAGCTTCTGGCCCTGGTCATTCAGATACAGCAGGCGGTCGTTGGGCTTCAATTGCGCTTCCAGCGCCACTTCGCCGGGTTCCAGGTCTTCGGCTTCTTCCACCAGACGCACCGCGTATACGGTGCCGTGGGAGCCTGGCCAACGTTCGTGGTCGCACCAGATCACCGCCGTGTAGAAGGACGGTTTGTAGGTTTCAGCGATGTCGCGCAGTTCCTGGGGAAGGATTACGCGCCCATCAACGGTGGCTCCGCTGGTGGCGACACGTTTCCAGAACGAAACAAGGGAACGGGGCATGGGTTTAACTGCGCTCAATCGCTGAATGAGCCGCCAAGATAGGGAGCCGTCAGCCCTCAAACAAACGGTTCAAATGCGCGTTTCTCCTATATTCGCGATATAGGCGGATCACGGAATTTAACCCCGCGTTTCCAGCGATTTCGCCGCATAGACTGCGGCCCATGTACTACTCGACCGAAGTTAAAGAAGCCGCCAAACGCCTATTTCTGCGCCGCTGTAAGGCCAAGGAAATTCAGGCGCAGCTCAACCTGCCCAACATCCGAATCGTCTACTACTGGATACGCCAGGGCGGGTGGGAGGACATGCTGTCGGACGAGGAACCGCTGACCGCTGTTGGCCGGCGAATCACCCTACTGCTCGACAAAGCCGGCAGCCTGAACAAAGACGAACTGAACGAGCTGGACCGGTTGACGACCGTTCGCGAGCGCCTGTTAAAGCAAGCGGTCAAACCGTTGCCGGCGACCCCCGGGGAATCTGACGGCGAGCCACAGGAACGTCGCCCAGGCCCACGTGGCGAGCGTTCGGGCCGTAGCGAAGGTGGCGGCAAGAAAAAGGAAAAGAAGGCCAAGAACGACATCAGCGGGCTAACCGAAGTCGATTTCCTGGATAAGTTCATCAGCAAGATGTACCGCTATCAGCAAGAGCTGTTCGCGGCCAAGCAAAACCCACTGACCTGCCGTATCCGCAACATCCTGAAAAGCCGCCAGGTAGGCCTGACCTACTACTTCGCCGGCGAAGCGTTCATGGATGCGGTGCTGACTGGAGACAACCAGGTGTTCCTGTCAGCCAGCCGCTCGCAGTCGGAGATTTTCCGCAGCTACATCATCCAATTCGCCAAGCAATGGTTTGACATTGAGCTAACCGGTAACCCGATTGCTCTCAGCAACGGCGCCGAGCTGCGCTTCCTGTCAACCAACAGCAGCACCGCCCAGGGCTACCATGGCCATGTGTACGTGGATGAGTATTTTTGGATACGTGACTTCGAAAAACTCAGCACCGTGGCCAGCGCCATGGGCACACACAAGAAGTGGCGCAAAACCTACTTTTCGACGCCCAGCGCAGTGTCGCACCAGGCATATCCTTTCTGGTCGGGCGAGGAGTTCCGCAACAGCAAACGCGGCAAGAAGGCCGGCGGTACCTGGCCCATCGAGGCGGCGTACACCCAAGGCGCACTGTGCCCCGATGGCCAATGGCGCAAGACCATCACCATCCAGGATGCGATCGATGGCGGTTGCGACCTGTTCGACTTAGAGCAGCTGCAGCTGGAGTACGACGAAGACAAATTCCAGCAGCTGTTTTACTGCAAGTTCATCGACAGCAGCCAGAGCGCGTTCGGCCTCAAGGATCTGGAGCGCTGCTACTCCGATCTATCGCTATGGGAAGACTACAACCCGGAACTGGATCGGCCATTCGGCAACAGCCCCGTATGGCTTGGCTACGATCCGAGCCGCACCCGCGACGACGCGACGTGCGTGGTGGTCGCCCCGCCACTGGAACCCGGGGCGAAATTCCGCATCCTGGAAAAGCACAGCTGGCGGGGGCATTCGTTCAACTACCAGGCCGCCCAGGTCAAAAAGCTCACCGAGCGCTTCAACGTCCAGCACATCGGCATCGATATCACCGGCGTGGGCTATGGCGTGTTCGACCTGGTGCGCGACTTCTACCCGAAAGCGACGCCAATCCATTACAGCCTTGAGACTAAAAACCTGCTGGTACTCAAGGCTCAGGACACGATTCAGGGCAGCCGCATCGAGTGGGACGCCGGCTGGACCGACATCGCCCAGGCGTTCCTGACCATCAAGCGCGGTACCACGAACAGCGGCCAAGTCACCTACAGCGCTTCGCGCACCGACGCCACCGGCCACGCCGATATCGCCTGGTCGATCATGCACGCCCTGTTCAATGAACCCCTCAACACCAACAAGCGGCGCCGTAGCCGCTACGTAACGAGCGGAACCAATGCCCAAGCCACGACACAAAAAACCCCAAGCCAGCCAACAGGTGCAGCAGCCGCAGCCCATGCGGGCGTTCACCTTCGGGGAACCCGAACAGGTGCTGTCCGGCAACATCGGCGAGTACCTGGGGGTGTTTCTCAGCGACGACGGCGAAATCTACAAGCCGCCAGTGTCGCGGGCGGGCCTGGCCAAACTGCTGCGCGCCAACGCGCACCACGGCGCCATTCCCAAGTTCAAGCGCAATCTGCTGCTGCGTGAATTCATCCCGTCCGAGGGCTGCAGCACGCAGACCATGGGGCGGGCCAGCCTGGACTACATGGTGTTTGGCGAGGCGTATTTTTACCGCGATACCAACGCCTTCGGCGAAGTCCTGGAGATGCAGCACCTACCGGCGATCAACATGCGGGTGAAGGTCGACGGCGGTTTCAGAATGCTGCTACCCGACAGCAAGTACATGGACTTCAACCAGGATGAAATCGAACACGTCCTGGACTACGACGTGGAACAGAACATCTACGGCGTGCCCGACTACCTGGGCGGACTGCAGGCGCTATTGCTCAACGAAGCCGCGACCCTGTTCCGCCGGCGCTATTACAGCAACGGCGCGCACGCGGGTTACATCTTCTACACCAACGACCCGGACCTGACCGAGGAAGACGAAGACAACCTGCGCGCCCAAATCAGCGCCAGTAAGGGTGTGGGTAACTTTCGCTCGATGTTTGTGAACATCCCCAACGGCAAAGAAAACGCTATTCAGATCATCCCCGTGGGTGATTTCCAGGCCAAAGACGAGCTGGAGAAGGTGAAAAACATCACGCGCAACGACGTGATCGCCGCTTGGCGAATGAACCCTGCCCTGGCCGGGATCATCCCGGAAAACAGCGGAGGGTTTGGGGACATTGAAAAGATTGATCGCGTGTACACCAGCAATGAGATCAGGCCGATTTGCCAATTGTTCGACCAGTTGAATGACACTCTTAGAAAAGATCGAAAATTTTCCTGGAGAAATCAAAAAACACCAGACAATTCAACTACATAAACACAAACAAACAGCATTAAACACTGTTTATTCTGCCAAAATAGTGGCGCCTTGCTACACCCTGGGGAGGGAAACATGCGAGTAACTTGTAAATGCGGGCACAAGGGAAGGATAGCGTCCAGGGAGGCGCTATCTGAGGATTTCTCAAAGCTCTACTGCCAATGCCTTGATGCCCAGTGCGGGCACACCTGGGTAGCAAATCTCACCTTTTCACACACCATCAGCCCATCAGCTCAAACCTTCGAACGGATGTTGATAGATCGTCTGCAGGAAATGCCGATGGCTCAGCAACGCGAGCTTTTCGACAGGTTGAGTTCGCGGCCTTCGGCTTGATGTACAGACCGCCGACGCGAGAGGCCGGCGGGTAAGTGCAGATCGTTACAGTCGGTCATCGCCCCCGTAACTCATCACGATAACTTCCGTGACTCGGCGGATTTTCTGCTTATCGCCATCGTTCATCGAGCGAAAGAGCCGAATCAAACGACGCTCACGGTCGTTTAAGTTGCTCCAGTCGAGATCGTCGGTGGTCGAGGTAAGGCAGTCAATTTGAACGTGATCCAACATGCGTGTTTCTCCATATATGCATTGCTGAATCGAAGGTATCGACCACGTAAAACTTTGAAAGGAGTAGGTTGAGAAATGATGAAAACTCTACCACCCGCTATTTGGGGTGTCGTGCTACGTCATCAGCCATGGCCCTTAAAATTCGGACAATTGTCCGCTGATCATCATCAGGGATACTGCGAAACTGCTCGACCACTCTGCTTTCAATCTCGTTTAAACCCGTGCTTAGCAGACGCTGCCCAGAAATCACATAGACCGTATCGACTCCAAGAGCCGCTACGCCCGCAAGGTATGAGGTATCCGGGTTCCGTCCACCGCGCTCATAGCTACCTTGAGTGTTTCGATTCACACCTCCTGCCTGTGCTAAGTCCTCCTGACTCAAGCTCAACCGTATGCGTTCTTCGCGCAAACGGTTACCTACAGAACCTTCATTCCCTGAATCGGATGCACAATTTTTCAAGCTAAGACCCTGTACAAGACCAAATTTAAGTGCATAATCACCTCCAATGAACACAAAACAACCCGTTTCAACAGGAGTGAACACTATGCCCGCGCCAGTTACACCCGAGCAAGCCCGCGCCGCGCTTGATAGGAAAGGTATGAGCATTGCCGAATTTAGTCGCACCCATGATCTGAACAAGAATTTGGTCAGCGACCTTTTGAACGGTCGTCGAAAAGGTCGCCGTGGGGAGGCACATCGCGCCGCCGTACTACTAGGCATCAAAGACGGCGTGATCGCACAGTAATGGCCAGCGCCCTGAAGGAACAGCAGAAGATGGAAAGCCAGGTTCTAAAAACTCGCCGCGAAGTCGTCAGTGCAATTATTTGCACCTTCGAAGGTGGCCGCGAATGTGCCGCCGCCAGGATCGGCCTGCCACTTAAGAAGTTTGATAACCACGCATATGAGAACAACAACTGTCGTCCGTTGACGGATGCGCAGATTTTCCAGCTAGAGCAAGTCACCGGCACCCAGCACTTTCCCAACTATGTGGCGGCGATGTACGGGGGAATGTTCGTACCAGTTACCCACCCCGAGAACCTGGACAACGTGGAGATGTATGCACGGGCTATGCAGAGTTCGGCCAAACAGGGAACGGTTGATCAAGCCATTGCCCAGGCGCTTGAAGACGGTGTGATCACTGACGCCGAAGCCGAATTGATTCAGAACGCCCACACGTTGCACATGGCAGCACGTACTGCTGAAGTCTATGCAGCGATCGATCTCTACCGCGTCAAATCGGGGAAAGCCAAATGAATAACGCCTCCACGGACATGGACTATCGCAGCACCATCCGGGCCGCTGCACTCGCATTTCTGGAACGCCATCAAGCCGAACACCTGGGCGATCAGGGTCAATTTATTGAACGGACTGTCAACCACCTGGTGGATAGCTTCCAGGCCGATAAACCGTTTGCGATTCGAATTACTTGTGAGGCTTTGGGAGATCTTGCCGAAATCAATGTTCGACAACAGATCGACTTCAAAGCCAGCAAATCAGATGCGGTGGTCATCACCGATCCTATACGCGGCTGCACCTGGTCAGTGCCTGTCCACCTGATCTATGAACACCTGATAGCTGCCGGCCGCGCCACTCGCATTACCCCCGCTACCTAACACCCCTTTACCAATGTCCTGAGCCTACCTGCCGTGGGTTTGGGTGAGCTGCGCCCAAAAACGAGGCTTCACGATGGCAACCGCCGTAATTGTCACCACCCAACTGCCACCCGCAGAGGCCGAAGCGTTGTTGGCCAACCTGCGCGAACAGTATCGCTTGAGCCTCAACGACTATTGGTACGCCGACCAATTTCGCCTTGTTGCGGACGGTCTGCGCCACGGCGCAATTCTCGCTCACGTCCCGGTAATGGCTGCGCAAAAACGCCTTATGGCAGCCCTGTCCCACAGCCTCAAAGCAGTGAAGTAACCCCATGAAAGAAGATCTTCGCCACGACGTGTTGCAACGCCTCCAGTCCGACTTCGGGCTCAAGCACCGCACAGGCACCGATTACATGCGCGGCGGCACCTGCCCCAAGTGCAAAAAAAAGGAGCTGTACTCCCGGTTTGACACGCCATGGATGGTCATCTGTGGTCGCCCTGAAAAGTGTGGCCACACCCTGCACGTGAAAGAGCTGTACGACGATCTGTTTGAAGACTGGAGCAAACGTGCGCCGGCGACAGACCAACATCCCAACGCCACCGCACGCGCTTACCTGGAGTTCGCCCGGGGCTTTCGGTTTGAGCTGATCCAGGGATGGTTCACCCAGGAAACGTTCTATTCCGTCGAACACAACGCCGGCAGCGCGACCGTGCGCTTCGCCCTGGATAAAGGTGGCTGGTGGGAGCGACTGATAGATCAGCCGCACCGCTTCGGCAAGATGAAGGCTCGCTTCAAGTCCAAGGACAGCTATCGCGGCGTCTGGTGGTGCCCGCCCTGCGTCGATCTGCTTGAGGCCAAGGAAATCTGGATCGTTGAAGGGATCTTCGACGCCATCGCCCTGGTGCATAACGACATTGCCGCCGTATCGGCCATGTCCTCCAATGCATTCCCTGGGGACTCGCTTAAGGAGCTGGTTAAAACCCGGGAAGGCGGGAAGCTGCCCAAACTGATTTGGGCTCTGGACAATGAACCGAGCGCAAACGCCTACACCCGGCGCTGGGTGCGCGAAGCCCGTGCCCTGGGCTTCATCTGCGAGTCCGCGCAGATCCCGCAACGCGACGGCCGCAAGTCTGACTGGAACGATCTTCACCAGCGCTGGAACTTCATCCAGGACGAAACCAAACGTGCTGACCAGATCGCCACCGACCTCAAGCAAGCGCGTCACCAGGGTGCCCTGCTGCTGGCCGAGAGCGCTGCGGAAAAGGCTTTGCTCATGTACGACTGGAACAAGCGCGGGGAATTTCACCTGGGCTTCGGCAACCGTCTGTACTGGTTCAAATTGGACATGGAGAAATTCAACCGCGCCATGTCCGACATCGAGGACAGCGAGAACCACGACGACCAGCTGCTCAACCAGGCGCAGCAACGCGAAAAAGCACTGCAGCAGTCCGGCAGCGTCGTGGAGATTGCCAACTGCTACCCCCAGGCCCTGTATTTCCAACGCAACGAGGTAACAGACGAGTCCTGGTACTACATGCGCGTGGACTTCCCCCACGACTCCGAAAGCGTGAAAAACACGTTCACCAGCGGCCAGCTGTCGGCCGCAAGCGAATTCAAAAAGCGGCTGCTCGGTATGGCGGCGGGTGCAATGTTTACCGGCAGTGGCCAGCAGCTCGACAAGCTCATGAAAGATCAGTTGTTCGGCATCAAAACCGTTTCGACCATCGACTACGTGGGCTACAGCAAGGAGTACGCCTGCTACGTCTACGGCGACATCGCGATCAAGGACGGCACCACCTACAAGGTCAACAGTGAAGACTATTTCGAGTTCGGCAAGCTGCGCCTGAAAACCCTGCAGAAAGGCGTCCCGATCAAGCTGCAGCGCGAAGCCAAGGCCTTTGACGAGAAGTGGGTGCAATTGCTGTGGACCTGCTTCGGCGCCCAGGGCTTCGTCGCATTGGTTTTCTTCTTTGGTTCGCTGTACTGCGAACAGATCCGCGCCCGTTACCAGTCCTTCCCGTTCCTGGAAGCCACGGGTGAGGCCGGCGCCGGCAAAACAACCCTGCTGAACCTCCTCTGGAAACTGCTGGGCCGCGAAGGCTACGAAGGATTTGACCCTATGAAATCTACCAAGGCCGGGCGCTCTCGCCTGATGGGCCAGGTCTCCGGCATGCCGGTGGTGTTCCTGGAAGCGGATCGCCACGGCGATGATCGGGCACACGCTAAAACCTTCGAATGGGACGAGCTGAAAGACTTCTACGGTGGCGGCACCCTGGCCACCAAAGGCGTCAAGACCGCCGGCAACGAAACGTACGAGCCACCATTCCGGGGAACGATCGCCATCAGCCAGAACGCAGCTGTGGTCGCTCACGAGGCAATCATGACGCGCATTGTGAAGCTGCACTTCGTGCGCCCGACCGTCACACCTGAAAGCCGTGCTGCAGCGGATCAACTCAACGCCCTGAACGGCGGCACCCTCAGCCACTTCCTGTTGCGGGCCGTGGGCAAAGAATCCGCGGTGCTTGAGCTGTTCGCCCAACGTATGCCCGAACACGAATCGAAACTGCGCCGTTTGCACACCCATTGCTTCGCCTGCAGCACGGCCTATGCCAGTGACCAGGGGAATTGCACCAGTTGCGGCTATGACCTGCGCGGCTACATCCGCGTGGAGCGCATCAGCAAAAACCACGCGCAAATGCTCTCTCTTCTGGACGGCATTCGCCTGGTACTGAAATTGAGTGACCCCCAGGTCGCTGCTACCCAGCGCCAGATCGTGCGGATGGCCATCGAGCGCCAGGCCTCGATCAGCTCCGACCACGCAGCCGTGGCCGAGTTTTGGGAGGTCTACGACTACCTCGAATCCTTGAGCGAAGACCCCGTGGTCGACCACAGCAGCGATCCCAGCGTGATCGCTATCAACCTCAACGAGTTTTGCGAACGCGCCGCCGAACACAAACAGAAGCTGGCCGACGTGGCCACGTTGCGCGACCTGCTCAAAGAGTCCCGTTCCCGCAAGTTCCTGGATAGCAACAAAGCCGTACACAGCGCCGTACGTGCTGCCTTCAACGGCCGCAACCCGTGTTCCCAACCCCGGCCGACCACAGTGAAGTGCTGGACATTCAAGGCGTAAAGGAGAGCAAGACAGATGCAGATCCAAGTGTTTATGGGCAATGCCGGCGACGGCAAAACAAGCAAGCTGCAGTCCGTGCAGGACCGCCTGGAGTTCACCGGCGAGAGCGCGCCGATCATCCAGGCCGGTGCTTATGGGGAAGATGGTTTGTTGGAGATTCTGGAAGTCCGGGCAGCCGGTGGCCAGCGTGAAATCCTGGTGGACGACTGCAGCAGGCAACAGATTTTGAAGGTGTTGGAGTGGCAATCATGCGTTGAGCATGAGCCGGATTTTGACGGCCTGGTGATCCACCTGGCCCGTAAGGACTGACCTTAAAAGAAACAGTGCCGAGGAGTTGCAGCTCCCCGACACCTAACCGCAACAGAGGGCTATACCATGCAAGCACAGAACCTAAGCAGCAGCGGCGCGAAGGCTACCACACCGGCACGCCACCTGGTGGCCACCGCGATTATCGGCGCGGCCGTCATTGGTTACCTGGTACACAAAACCCCTGAATCACGAACCCGCCTCGAAAGCCTCAGCAAGATGGCCAGCACCCTGGGCGAACTCAGCGCAACGGATGCCGCCGTCGTCGCGCAACTGCTCGCCAAACCGGCAACCCGGGGCGTATCGCGCAATGTCTGATAGTCCGGCAGCAACACCCGCACGGCGCTTCCCCTGGAACATCGACTACACCAGCCTTTGCGATCAGTGCGGCAGGTGGCGCGCCCAAGGTAACCATGACAAGTGCAGTCAGCGGCGCCAGCTGCAGAACGCGCATCTACGCAACAACACGCCCAAACGGTAGGCCGCGTCCACCAGAAGATGCGCTTCCAGATACTTGGCCCGGAAACGGGCCTTTTTGTTTCCGATCGTCAGACTGTCGTTATACGAGCACAGCGTTAGGGGTTTACATGAGTGGGGTCGAAGCTCGCGGTAATTCCGTGAGAATCTATTTTCAATACGACGGCGAAAAATGCCGTGAATCGATACCAGGAGGAAACAAACCGGCGACGGTAGCCCAGGCCAAGCGCTTGCTCGCCATCATTGAATACGAGATCGACTCAGGCACCTTTGATTACGCGCGCCATTTTCCCAACTCAGCCAGGCTCGTGGAAAACACCTTCGGCCACTACCTGGATCTGTGGCTGCGGATTAAGGCCAACAGCGTGGCGGCCTCCAGTTATCGGGGCTACGCCAACAAGGCCGAAGTGCACGTGCGGCCGCGCTGGGGCAAGGTGCAGATCAACGCAATCGACCACCTGGACCTGCAGGTGTGGATTCAGGACACGCTGTCCAAGACACTCAAAAACAAGACCATCCGCGACATCATCAGCAACGTGCGCCAGGTATTCCGCCTCTACCGTACCCGAATGAAGGTCGCCCATGACCCCACCGAGGGCTTGATGGTGCGCCTGCCCGATCCCGAGGCGCCGGACCCGTTCACCCGGGCCGAAATCAAACAGATCCTGGACACGCCAACCACGCGCACCTATGAACTGTTGATGGTGCAATTCATGCTGTGGGCCGGGCCCCGGGTTTCTGAAACCATCGCCTTGGCGTGGGAAGACGTCGACCTGGAACAGGGGACGGTGACTTTTCGCCGATCGAAGGTACGCGGCGCCTATCGAGTCACCAAAACCCGTCGCTCGATGCGCAAGGTTCGTCTGCTCGCTCCCGCTTGGGACGCGCTGCGCAAGATCGATGCACTGACTCGAAAGCGGAATGCGGAAACCGTGGAGATTGTTGAGCGGGACAACAAAACGGTACGCCGGCATACGCTGCATTTTGTGTTCTTGAATACCAAAAGCGGTCTGCCACACGCCAACGACTTTGTCGTACGCGACCGTTTTTTCAAAGCACACCTACTCGCTGCAGGGGTTCGTTATCGTGGACCAGGTCAATGCCGGCACACCTACGCCAGTCAGTTACTGACCACAGGCATCGCCTCGATTGATTGGATCGCCGAACAGATGGGGCATACCAACGGCAACATGATCCGTCAGCACTACGGAACGTGGATCAATGAGGATGGGCCCGACGTGGTGGGGATGTTGCAGCTCGCGCTCAATCTCTCGCCGATCACAGCTCAACCGTAAATCCGCGCAGGCCCACCCCATCGGCAAAGCGACCTACGGCCGTCAGACTCGCCCAGGTGCGTAACGGCTCGCGCCGGGAACGCACCGGCACCAAGCGGGCCGTGGGACCTCCCAGGCGAATGGACAGCGTCCACTTATTGTTATCACCGGCGACACGGCCTACCACCGCTTCGCGGATCGCATGCTGGGCCACCAACGCTTTTAGGGTATCCGATTGAATCGCCCCGCCATTCATGGCGTCAGCTCCAGGCGACGTTGCGCCGCCGCTTCCTCGACCGCGATAAACAGCGCCTCAATGGTAGATGGGGTCAGCGCACGTGCGGCTTCTGCCCCTTCGACAAACCCTTCGGCGCGTTCCTGCGCCAAGTCGAGGGCCTGCAGATCCACCGCCCGGCTCAAGCGTGCTAGATGATTGGCCAGTTTAGTGCGGATCAGATCAGGGAGGCTGATGCCGCTAATGGAAAATATGAGGCTCATACGCGGTCCCGCCAGGCGCTGGCCAGTGCTTCAAAGGGCACGCGAAAGCCGAGGAGGTCAGGGGGGACATGGTGAACTGCCAGCCATGAAAACAGCTGAGCGCAGGCTTGGGCCAGCTCTTGATTGAGAACCCAAACATCAGTGAGGGCAAATCTGGGGGGGTCGATATCGTTCCACCAGCTCAGCAGAAAGCTGGCCGCCACACGGCCTTGCTCAGTGTCGTACTGGGCGGTGGTCAACAATAGTTCTAAGGCGTGTTGCGTGTCAGGGTCCAACGTAGCTTTCACGGGTCGTATCCTTATCGAGCCGGTGGCGGTCAGTGCGTGAAACCAGTGCTAGGGCGTCTGGTACACCAGACTGGGGGGTAGTGGTTTCCATGCCCACAAAAAAAGGCTCCCACACCTGATATCAGTGTAGGGGCCTTTTTTACATAAGTGGCGTTATCAGAATCAGTTGTGACGCGGGCTATCCGCCAAAATTTTGCGGAACAAATGCCAGACTCCAGTATCCTTTACAAAAAGTACGCGTTTGTAGAGATTTTCATGACCGCGCAAGACGATTTGATAAATTGGAATAGTAGATGGCAAATTTCTGGAGGGGTCGTTTCCTGTAGGAGTTGCGGTTCCCAACAATGTGAAAACAATCAGACCGAACTGTTCCTGCACGCTCCGAGCTGCTGGTACCAGGGTCAGAAACACAGGCCATGGGACGAGCTGCAAGCTATCGCTAAAAAGATTCAGAGTTCATAAGCGCTGGGCATTGGATTCTTCTCTCAAGCGCGCCTAGTAATGCATTCAACTAGTTCAGCTATCACCCTGCGTTCGCGCGCGGGTAATCCGTTAAATGCCACACCAAAATCACTGTCCTCAGCGCGACTTAACCGTTGACCGGTTAACACATATAAGACGTCGACGCCGACTTGAGCTAGCTGCGCCAAATATAGCGCGCTCGGGCTTCGCTCACCCCGCTCATACTTAGACTGCGCATTCGCCAGAACGCCGCCAATGGCTGCGAACCTCTGCTGTGTGTAATTCAACCGAGCACGCTCTTCTTTGAGGCGCATCCCAATCTTGTCCATACATAACCCCCGCTCAACCCTAAGATGGCTTAAGAATTTTATGCCACCTCAGCAGAGACGGGAACCACATGGCGGCTGCAAAACCGGGGCCGCTCATGTCCTCAATGCGACGTGCGAAATACGACGCTCAAGTTCAGTCACTGAACGGCGCAATTTCGCACCAAAATAGAGCGCCAGTCCCATGGTGGTCCCATGGGGCTATTTTTGGGACGCCAAAAACCACAAACCCCCGACTTTCTCTAGGAAAATCAGGGGTTTGCGTTTTCGTAATTTGGCGGTGAAGGAGAGATTCGAACTCTCGATACAATTTCTTGTATACACACTTTCCAGGCGTGCTCCTTAAGCCACTCGGACACTTCACCGTATCTCGTCAAACCAGTTCAGTCTGTCGAGGCGCGCTAATGTAGTCGAAAGCCTTTCCGATGGCAAAGGTTTTTTTCAGAATTTTCATGCGGTTAGCTGGATATGTCGGAACGCGCCCACCAGAGGGCGATGATTCTGCCATTCTCAGGCACCAGCGGCCCGTGTCTGGAATGGCTTTTGTGCCCTGCCCTAGGCTGTCTAGCGTTGGGGATGTGGGAAAAGGCTGACTGGGTAGTCAGTCACGGCGCTTTACCGGGGCGGGCGTGGTGGGTAACGTTTGTGCATGCACTTCTATAACAAGTCCTACAAGGAACCGCGTCATGAGTGAGTTGATTGCTTACCACCTCGAAGACGGTATCGCGACCCTGACGTTGAGCAACGGTAAGGTGAATGCCATTTCCCCTGCGGTGGTCAGTGCGTTTAATGAAGCGCTGGACCAGGCGGAAAAAGACCGGGCGGTGGTGGTGATCACCGGTACGCCGGGGATTTTGTCGGGTGGATATGATTTGAAGGTGATGACCGCCGGCCCTAAAGAAGCCATCGGCTTGGTGACTGCCGGCTCGACCTTGGCGCGGCGCTTGTTGTCGCATCCGTTTCCGGTGATTGTGGCGTGCCCTGGGCATGCGGTGGCCAAGGGTGCCTTCTTGTTGCTGTCAGCGGATTATCGGATTGGTGTGGAGGGGCCGTTCAGCATCGGCCTGAATGAGGTGGCCATCGGCATGACCATGCACCATGCGGGCATCGAGCTGGCGCGGGATCGCCTGCGCAAGTCGGCGTTTCACCGCTCGGTGATCAATGCCGAGATGTTTGACCCGCAGGGCGCGTTGCAAGCAGGCTTCCTGGATAAGGTGGTGGCACCCGAAGAGTTGCACGCGGCAGCACTGGAAGCGGCGCGGCAGTTGAAGAAGATCAATATGAACGCCCACAAGCACACCAAGCTGAAAGTGCGCCAGGCGCTGCTGGAGGCTTTGGATGACGCGATCATCCAGGATCAGGGCCATATTTTGAGTTAAGCCCTACAACAACTCTCTAGAGCCCGGCATTACGTCGGGCTTTTTCTTACATGGAATTCCGAAACATCCTCAGCCGCTCTAGCCGGGCAGTGTCGGTACTTGTTGAAACATGTACTTAAACATCGCCTATCTCCGACCTCTACACCACTAATTGCCGAATACAGTGCACAACCGTACACTGCGCGACCTTTTGTCTCGATGGGCCGTGTCGATGCTTTTTCTGTTGCGTATGTTGTTGATGGGCCTGCATTTTATGATCGCTGGCGTGTTGGGCGTGTTGGTTGGAGTCTGCCGGCCGTTCAACCCGGACAACAGCCGCCTGTGTGCTCGCCTTTACGCCGTACCGGCCATGAGGATCCTGGGCTTGAAGGTGAAGGCCGATGTGGACTCCCTGCGCAACAAGCCCGGCACTTGTGTGGTGATCGCCAACCACCAGTCCAACTACGACCTGTTTGTGTTTGGCAATGTGGTGCCCCATCGCACGGTGTGCATCGCCAAGAAGAGCCTGAAGTGGGTACCGCTGTTCGGTCAGTTGTTCTGGCTGGCGGGCAATGTGTTGATCGACCGTGGCAATGCGCACAAGGCGCGCCGGGCGATGTTGACCACGACTCACACCTTGCAGCATGAGGACACGTCGATCTGGGTGTTCCCGGAAGGCACGCGTAATCTGGGCAAGGGCCTGTTGCCGTTCAAGAAAGGTGCGTTCCATATGGCGATTGCCGCTGGGGTGCCTGTCGTGCCGGTGTGCGTGAGCAATTATGTGACGCAGATGAAGCTTAATAGGTGGAACAGTGGAGATGTGCTCATACGTTCGTTGGCGCCGATTCCTACGGTTGGGATGACAGCGGATGACGTACCCGCGCTGATGCAGGCGTGTCAGGAGCAGATGCAGGCTTGTATTGCGCAGATGGATCGGGAACTGCGGGCAGGCTGAGATCTGTTGAGGGCGCTTCGCACCACAGCACGATCAAGCTCGCTCACTACAAAGCCGCAGCTACAGGGGAACGTCAATCAGGCTAAGCTGCCCAACATCTGTCCTCCCAACAAGAAGTGATCAGCACCATGGGTAGAGTTGTTGCGGCAGCTGTCTACAGCGCCGGTAAGAAAGTCACGGATATCACCCTTGACGAAGGCGCGGCCTGGGCCGCCAAACCCAACCATTTTGTGTGGATCGGCCTGGAAGAACCCAGCGCCCAAGAGCTTGCCAACCTGCAACGCCAGTTCAACCTGCATGAACTGGCCATCGAAGACGCCCTGGAAAAACACAGCCGCCCCAAGCTTGAAACCTTCGGCGATGCGCTGTTTATCGTCACCTACTCACCGGTGCGCGAGAACGGCAAGCTGGAGTTTATCGAGACCCATATTTTTGCCGGCAACGGCTACATCATCACGGCGCGCAATGGTCACTCAGCGTCCTACGGTTTTGTTCGCCAGCGTTGTGAGGCGCGGCCTTTGTTGCTGGAACATGGGGAAGATTTCGTACTGTATGCGCTGCTGGATTTCGTCACCGAAAACTACCAGCCGGTGAGCGAAGCCATCCATGCCGAGATCGATGAGCTGGAGCGCAATGTGCTGTGCAGTTCGCTCAATGAGCGGGATATCCAGAACCTTCACGGCCTGCGTCGCGATGTGCTGCGGCTCAAGCGTTATGTGGCGCCGATGGTGGAGATCAGCCAGGAACTGCAGAAGCTGAGCTTCCCGTTCATCGACAAGAATATGCGCCCGTACTTCCGTGACGTGCAGATCCATGTGACGCGGCAGATGGAAGACCTCACCACCCTGCGCGATATCGCCAGCCAGACCATCGAGATCGGTGTATTGCTGGAGGCCTCACGCCAGAGCGTGGTGCAGCGCAAGTTCGCTGCGTGGGCAGCGATCCTGGCGTTTCCCACGGCGGTGGCGGGGATTTATGGGATGAACTTCCAGAACATGCCCGAGCTGCAATGGCACTACGGCTATTTTGCGGTGCTCGGGTTTATCGCGCTGGGTTGCACCGGCCTGTGGGCCAGCTTCAAGCGGTCTGGCTGGCTTTAAGCCTTGGCCTCAGGCTTGTGCGCCACAAAGCGCATCATCCATTCCGCCACGGTGACGCCGTGGTGGTCGTGCTCCAGGCTGGCCACGCCGCTGGTGTAGATCTGTTCGCCGAGGTTTTGCTGGCGGATATCCAGCAGCGCACGGGAGTAATCGTGGATGAATTCCGGATGGCCCTGGAAGCACAGCACCTGGTCATTGATGTGATACGCGGCAAACGGGCAGAAATCGCTGGAAGCGATCACGGTGGCGTTTTCCGGTAGCGCAGTCACCTGGTCCTGGTGACTGATCAGCAGGGTCAACTCCTCTACCCTGGGGCTGATCCACGGCGCCTTGGCGGCCATCTTGTAGTTGTGGGTACCCACGCCCCAGCCTTGGCTGGCCCGCTCGCTCTTGCCACCCAGCAGCAGCGCCAGCAGTTGATGGCCAAAGCAGATCCCCAGCAACTTGTCGCCACGTTCGTAGCGGTTGAGCAGGTACGTCCTGAGGGTCTCGATCCACGGGTCGGTGCCAAAGGAGTCGGCCTTGCTGCCAGTGACCAGGTAGGCGTCGAACACCTGGTCATCAGCGGGGTAATCACCGTTCATCACGTTGTACACGGTGAACTCGGCCGCAATCGGCTGCTGGGAAAACAGACGCTGGAACATCTGCCCGTAACCCTGATATTGATCCACCAACTCCGGGCGCAGGACATCGGTTTCCAGAATGCAGACGCGTAGTGACATAAAAAATACCTGACACGGTGAAGGGAATAATGCACACCCAAGCCTGCCTCGAAACCCAGGTGCAAAGCAAGTCCCCTGTGGGAGGCAGCCCTCCCACATTTTGATCACCTAAAAGGTCGAACCTTGTGCGGCTTTTTCCAGCAGTAACCCAGGCGGGGTGAAGCGCTCACCATACTGTTCAGCCAAATAGCGTGCGCGGGCGATAAAGTCGTTCAAGCCATACTGGTTGATAAACTGCAACGCGCCACCACTCCACGCGGCAAAGCCGATGCCGAAGATGGACCCCACGTTGGCATCCGCCGTAGACAACAACACCCCCTCCTCCACACAGCGCACCGTTTCGATAGCCTGGATAAACAACAAGCGGTCGCGCACATCCTGGGCCGAAATCCGTTGATCGGGCCGTTCAAAACGGCTTTTCAGCTCAGGCCACAAGTGTTTCTGGCCACCGGCCGGGTAGTCGTAGAAACCGCCACCTGCCGCCTTGCCCATGCGTTTGTATTCGCTCACCAACAGATCGATTACCGCCGTCGCCGGATGGCTCGGCAGTGCCTTGCCTTCGGCCTGCAGGTCTTGGGTGGTTTGCTGTCGGATATGGCTCATCAGGCTGAGGGACACTTCGTCCGACACCGCCAACGGCCCTACCGGCATACCCGCCTTGCGCGCTTCGGTCTCGATCATGGCTGCCGCCACGCCTTCGCCGAGCATGGCGATGCCTTCATTGGTGAAGGTGCCGAATACCCGCGAGGTGAAAAAACCGCGGCTGTCGTTGACCACAATCGGGGTTTTCTTGATTTGCAGTACGAAGTCGAAACCACGCGCCAGGGTTTCGTCTGACGTATGGGCGCCCTTGATGATCTCCACCAACGGCATCTTGTCCACCGGGCTGAAGAAATGCAGGCCAATGAACCTGCCTTGATCAGGCACCGCCTTGGCCAGCCCGCTGATGGGCAAGGTGGAGGTGTTGGAGGCGATCACGGCAGCGGCGCCGACCACGGCTTGGGCGGCGGCCGAGACCTTGGCCTTGAGCTGGCGGTCTTCAAATACCGCTTCGATGACCAGGTCGCAGCCGGCCAGGTCGGCATCGGATGCCGTAGGATGAATCCGCGCCAAGGTGGCGTCCCGCTGCGCAGCGGTTAGTTGTCCACGGCTGACCTTCTTGTCCAGCAAGGCTGTCGAATGCGCCTTGCCCTTTTCGGCGGCTGCCAGGTTGATGTCCTTGAGCACCACGTCGATGCCCGCACTGGCACTGACATACGCGATCCCCGCGCCCATCATTCCTGCGCCAAGCACGCCGACCTTGCGGGTGACATAGGGCGCAACGCCTTGCGGCCGCGAGCGGCCCGCGTTGATTTCATTCAGTTGGAACCAGAAGGTGCCGATCATGTTTTTCGCCACCTGGCCGGTCACCAACTCCGTGAAGTAACGGGTTTCGATCAGGTGTGCGGTGTCAAAATCAACCTGGGCGCCCTCCACCGCAGCGCAGAGGATTTTCTCCGGAGCCGGGAAGCAGCCATTGGTTTTGCTGCGCAGGATCGACGGCGCGATGGCGAGCATCTGCGCGACTTTCGGGCTTGAAGGCGTGCCGCCGGGGATCTGGTAGCCCTTGTTGTCCCAAGGCTGTTTAACCTCAGGATTGGCCAGGATCCACGCGCGGGATTTGGCCAGCATTTCTTCGCGATCCGCTGCCAGCTCATGAATCAAACCCGCTTGCAGTGCTTGCTGCGGCCGCACCTTTTTGCCTTCCAGCAAGTAGGGCAACGCCTTTTCCAGCCCCAGCATACGCACCATGCGCACCACCCCACCGCCGCCCGGCAGCAGGCCCAGGGTCACTTCGGGCAAGCCCAATTGCACCGACTTGTCGTCCAGCACGACCCGGTAATGGCACGCCAGGCAAATCTCCCAGCCACCGCCCAGGGCCGCCCCGTTGATGGCGGCCACCACCGGTTTGCCAAGGGTTTCCAGGCGCCGCAGTTGCGCTTTCAAGACCAGCACGCTGTCGTAGAACCCCTTCGCGTGGGCCTTCTCCACCTTGATCAGCTCATTAAGGTCGCCACCGGCAAAAAACGTCTTCTTGGCCGAGGTGATCACCACGCCGGCAATGCTGTCTTTTTCCGCCTCCAGGCGCGCCACGGTGGCGGCCATGGCGTCGCGGTACACACCGTTCATGGTGTTGGCGCTCTGGCCGGGCATGTCGAGGGTCAGCACCACGATCTGGTCCTGGCCTTTTTCGTAACGAATGGCTTGGGTCATGACAAATTCCTTGGGCTCAGAGGCGCTCAATAATGGTGGCGATACCCATCCCGCCACCCACACACAGGGTGGCCAGGCCGTAGCGCTGCTGGCGCGCCTCCAGTTCATCGAGCAGGGTGCCGAGAATCGCGCAGCCGGTGGCGCCCAAGGGGTGGCCCATGGCGATGGAGCCGCCGTTGACGTTGACGCGCCCGGCGTCGATGCCCATGTCCTTGATGAACTTGAGCACCACCGAGGCAAACGCTTCGTTGACCTCGAACAGATCGATGTCTTCCACCCGCAGACCGGCCTTGGCCAAGGCCTTGCGCGTAGCAGGCGCGGGGCCGGTGAGCATGATGGTCGGGTCGGTGCTGGTAACGGCCGTGGCAACGATGCGCGCTCGCGGTTGCAGGCCCAGTTCGCGCCCCTTGGCCTCGGAGCCGATCAACATCAGTGCGGCGCCGTCGACAATCCCGGAACTGTTGCCCGGCGTATGCACATGCTGGATACGCTCCACATGGCTGTAGACCCGCAACGCGGTTGCGTCGAACCCCATCTGCCCCATCATCTCGAAGCTGGGCTTGAGCTTGCCCAAGCCTTCCAGGGTGGAGTCGGCGCGAATGAATTCGTCATGGTCCAGCAGCACGATACCGTTCTGGTCCTGCACCGCGATCAGCGACTTGTTGAAGGACCCGTCTGCGCGCGCCCGTGCGGCTTTCTGCTGGGAGTGTAGGGCGAAGGCGTCGACGTCCTCGCGGGTAAAGCCTTCCAGCGTGGCGATCAAGTCCGCGCCAATGCCCTGGGGCGTGAAGTGGCTGTGCAGGTTGGTGTGCGGGTCGAGCACCCAGGCACCGCCATCGCTGCCCATGGGCACGCGGGACATGGACTCGACGCCACCCACCACTACCAGGTCCTCGAAGCCGGAGCGCACTTTCATCGCACCAAGGTTCACCGCTTCCAGGCCTGAGGCGCAGAAGCGGTTGATTTGTACGCCCGCGACGCTGATGTCCCAGTCCGCCACCAGCGCGGCGGTCTTGGCGATGTCGGCGCCCTGGTCGCCGATGGGGGTGACGCAGCCCAGGACGATGTCATCGACCTGGTGGGTGTCGAGGTCGCTGCGCCTGGCAAGCGCGGTGAGCAAACCGGCCACCAGGTTTACCGGCTTGACGCTGTGCAAGGCGCCGTCGGCCTTGCCTTTGCCACGGGGCGTACGTATCGCATCAAAGATCAAAGCCTGGGTCATGATGTCCTCGAACCGCTGTGGGTGTGTGCCCCTACCTTAGGCCCGATTGACACGGTTTCAATGACCGATGCGCTCATTGCGTTTGACCCCCTCGCTCGGACGAACGGTAGGCCCCCGTGGCTGCCGCGTGATTAATCGTTTTAGCTGTCTAGCCAAGGGTCTGGCGCCAAGATGGCGTTAGGCCTCATGTCGTTTTTAGCGCAATTGTGGATTAGCTGATATGAAATGGATCTAAGCCACGCAGAACGAGGGCTCTAAGGTTGAATCAGTAGGAAGCTGCTGCCGGGTTTTGCTGGAGCAGCCGTAAGAAAAGTGTCACGTCACATCGCGATACTGAAATTGACCGGCACGCATTTGACGCTCAGGAATAACAACAAAAGGCAGTCAGCCATGTTCAAACATACGAAAGTACGCCAGGCGGGGCTTATTCTTTTCGCCACCACATTGATTCTGATCTTGCCCAATTTAACCAAGGTTATCGGGTAACCACTCAACCCTCGTATTACGTGTACACACAGCATCAGGACTGCAGCTTTTGGCAGCACCTGCCGGGACATTGCTCATAGCGGTCCTGTTGCAGGGGCTGTCTTTTTGCGCGCAAATTTCCGGTATCGTGGGCCCCATCGCCACCTTGCATCGGGCCCTTCTCTTGAAATCGATCCTCGCCCTCCTCGCCTTGCTGATCGCCCTGCCAGTTTCGGCAGCCCAACTCACCATCGAACTGGACCATGCCAGCAAGACCTGGCAGACCGCCGAACTGCTCGCGCACCCTGATGCGCAAACCGTACATATCGTTGATGACGTGTCCTACAAGCGCGGCATGACCTATCGCGCCGTGCCGCTGGCGGTGCTCCTGCCAGGCCTGGCGCCGCAGAGCCATCTGCAAGCCGTTGCCCTGGATGGGTTCGCCGCCGAACTGACGGCCGCCCCCCTGCTGAAAAAAACCGGCGCCCGCGCCTGGCTCGCGGTGGAAGACCCGGCGCACCCATGGCCTGCGTTGGCGGATGGCAAGCCCAGCGCCGGGCCGTTCTACCTGGTATGGACCGACCCGCAGGCCGGGCATATCAGCCCGGAGCAGTGGCCGTTCCAGATCTCGGGGATCAAGCAATTGAAGACCGTGGCCGAGCGCTTTCCCGCGCTGTTGCCCGACCCGAAATTGACGGCCAATGATCCCATCAACCAGGGCTTTGCGCTGTTCCAAAAAAACTGCCTGGCTTGCCACAGGCTCAATGGCGCCGGGGATGCCCAGGTGGGGCCGGACCTGAATATTCCCTACAACCCCACCGAATATTTCGGCGGGGATTTCCTCAAGCGGTATATCCGCGACCCACAGAGCTTGCGGCACTGGCCGCAGGCGAAGATGCCGGCGTTTGCTGCCAGCGTACTACCGGACAATGAGCTGGAAATGTTGGTGGGGTATTTGAAGCATATGGCCGGGCGTAAACCACAACCCTGAGATGTGCACAGATTTAATGTGGGAGGGGGCTTGCCCCCGATAGCGGTGGTTCAGCGAATGAAATATCTGCTGACACACAGTCATCGGGGGCAAGCCCCCTCCCATATTGTTACTGCTGCTGGACCAAGATAACAGGCGTCGGCGCCACAAACACCTTGGCATGCATTTGCTCATGCCCGCCGCCACGGCGCATCCCGCGTACCGGGCAAGCGTCGAGGTAATCCAACCCTACCGCCAGCTTCAAATGCCGCTCCGGCCGCGCCAGTTGGTTGGTCACGTCAAAGCTGTACCAGGCGTCGTCCAGCCAGGCTTCGGCCCAGGCGTGGCTGGCCAGGTGTGCGCTGTCTTCGGTATACAAATAGCCCGACACGTAACGCGCCGCAATTCCCAGGCTGCGGGCGCAGGCCAGGAATGCGTGGGTATGGTCCTGGCACACACCCGCACGGCCGGCGAAGGCCTCGGCGGCGCTGGTGTCGACTTCGGTGGCGCCCGGGGTGTAGATCATCGCTTGGTTGAGGGCATGCATCAGGTCAATCAACGCGGTGCGGTCACGACGTTGATGGCAATGCTGTTCAGCAAACCCACGCAGAGCGTCATCCGGTTCAGTCAAACGCGTGCTGCGCAGGAACGGGAACGCCGATTGGCTCTCGTGCTCGGCCTCGCGCAACTCGTCGATATCCACCTGGCCACGGGCACCGATGATGATGGCGTCGTGGGGTTCGTCCAGGGTCAGCACATGCAGGATATTGCCGAACGGGTCCACCTGGGCGCGCACCGGCCGTGGCAGGTCGAGTTGCCAGCTCAGGACATGCTGGCGCTCGCTGTCGTGTGGCGTAAGCCGCAGATACTGGATGCTGGCGCGCACCTGGTCGTCGTAGTGGTAGGTGGTTTCGTGGCTGATGGAGAGTCTCATGCGGCCTCCAGGTAGGAACTGTAGATGGCGTCGCCCAACTGGCGCACCAAGGGGATGAAGTCGGTCAGCCAGGCGTGCAGGCCTTCCTCCAGGATTTCGTCAATGGCAGTAAAGCGCAGGCGCGCATCCATCTCGGCGGCCAGGCGCTGGGCCGGTCGACCGTTGAGGCCAGGCAGGCTGGCGAGGATCTGGTCGATTTCTTCGCTGCAGGCGCGCAGGGAGCGCGGCACATCGGCGCGCAACAGCAACAATTCGGCGACTTGCCGGGCGCCAGGGGCATCGCGATAGATCTCGGTATAGGCCTCGAACGACGACAACGCCCGCAGCAAGGCGCTCCACTGGTAGTAGGCGTGGGCGGTGCCATCGGTAACGGCTTCGGCCCGGTCGCCGGCCATTTCATAGCGCGCGTCCAGCAGGCGCAGGGTGTTGTCGGCGCGCTCGATAAACGTGCCCAGCCGAATAAAACGGAACGCATCGTTGCGCATGATGGTGCCGTAGGTGGCGCCGCGAAACAGATGGGAGCGCTCCTTGACCCACTCACAGAACCGGCTCATGCCGTAGCGGCTCAGGCCCTGCTGGGCGATATCGCGGATATCCAGCCAGGTGGCGTTGATGTTTTCCCACATGTCGGCGGTGATTCGCCCACGCACCGCATGGGCGCTTGCCCGCGCAGCGCCGAGGCAACTGTAGATGCTGGCCGGGTTGGCCGCGTCCAGGGCAAAAAAATGCAGCAAGCGTTCAGCGTGCAATTGGCCATGACGCTCGTGGTAGTCGTCCAGGGTGCCGGTGATCAGCAGCGGCATGGCCAACTCGTGCAGACCATCACCGCGCCCGTCCTGGGGCATCAGCGACAGCGAATAACTGACATCAAGCATGCGCGCGAGGTTCTCCGCGCGCTCCAGGTAGCGCGACATCCAGTACAAATCCGAGGCAGTTCTACTCAACATGGCATTTCAGTCCTCTACCACCCAGGTGTCTTTGGTGCCGCCGCCCTGGGACGAATTGACCACCAACGAGCCCTCACGCAGCGCCACACGGGTCAAACCGCCGGGCACTACACGGGTTTCCTTGCCAGACAGCACAAACGGGCGCAGGTCGATATGGCGCGGTGCAATGCCGTTTTCGACAAAGGTCGGGCAGGTGGATAAGCACAGGGTTGGCTGGGCAATGTAGGCATGGGGCTTGGCCTTGATGCGGGCACGGAAGGCCTCGATTTCTGCCGCCGTGGACGCCGGGCCCACCAGCATGCCGTAGCCGCCGGAGCCTTGGGTTTCCTTCACCACCAGGTCCGGCAGGTTGGCCAGTACGTGGGACAGTTCGTCGGGCTTACGGCATTGGAACGTGGGAACGTTCTTCAGGATCGGCTCTTCATCCAGGTAAAAACGGATCATCTCGGTGACGAAGGGATACACCGATTTGTCGTCCGCCACCCCGGTGCCAATGGCATTGGCCAGCACCACGTTGCCAGAGCGATAGGCCGCGAGCAGGCCGGGCACGCCGAGCATGGAGGCCGGGTTGAACGCCAGCGGATCGAGGAAGGCGTCGTCCAGGCGGCGGTAGATCACGTCCACCGCCTTAGGGCCGTCGGTGGTGCGCATGAACACACGGTCGTCGCGCACAAACAGGTCGGCGCCTTCCACCAGTTCCACCCCCATTTCCCGGGCGAGGAAGGCGTGTTCAAAGAACGCGCTGTTGAAACGGCCAGGGGTCAGCACCACCACGCTGGGGTTATCCAAAGGGCTTGAGCTTTTGAGGGTATCGAGCAACAGGTTGGGGTAGTGGTCGATGGGTGCGATGCGCTGGGCGGCGAACAGTTCGGGGAACAGGCGCATCATCATCTTGCGGTCTTCGAGCATGTAGCTGACGCCGCTGGGTGTGCGCAGGTTGTCTTCCAGTACGTAGTAGGTGCCATCGCCATCACGTACGAGATCGACGCCGGAGATGTGGGAATACAGGTCACGGTGCAGATTCAGGCCCTGCATCGCCAACTGATACTGCTCGTTGGCCAGCACCTGCTCGGCGGGGATGATCCCGGCCTTGATGATGCGCTGCTCGTGATACAAGTCGGCGAGGAACATATTCAGCGCCTTGACCCGCTGAATGCAGCCGCGCTCGACAATCCGCCACTCGCTGGCCGGGATGCTGCGCGGGATGGTGTCGAAGGGAATCAGGCGCTCGGTGCCCTGTTCATCACCGTACAGCGTGAAGGTGATGCCGGCGCGGTGGAACAGCAAATCGGCTTCGCGCCGGCGCTGGGCCAGCAGTTCAGCAGGGGTGTCGGCCAACCAGCGGGCGAACTCGCGGTAATGGGGGCGTACCTGCCCTGCCCCATCGTACATTTCGTCGTAATAAGTGCGGATCATGCCGAACTCCTTGTCACCCGGACGCAAGAACCATCGCAAGGCCCGTGCCAGCGGCATAAACACTTAAAAAACAGTGAGTTAAATATATACAGGGATCCATTTGCACCGTCCTGGTGCGCAGAAAGCCCGCCGTCCTGTGCCGCGCTTCATCGCAATGCGGGCTTTGACTATCAACAGCATAGTCAGAGTTGATTTCACTGCCCGGCCGCGTCTGCGGATAATCGCGTCCATCGGCTGAACTGCTCCTTCAGCGAAATGCTCTTCCCTTTAGGCCACCCTCATTGGGTGGCTTTTTTTTGGTGCTGAAAAACACAGCGCAAGTTCCAAAAACTTTTCCCACGCCACAAACAAAATCGGCCGACCCAAAGGTCAGCCGATACGCTGTGTTTCTCATAACGCTACATGGGTAAACCACGCACCTCCTGCTTGACGCCCCAGCCCTCGATGATCCCGCCCAGCGGCTCGACCACCGCCCCAAAGTCTTGCTCGAAGTCTCCTATGCCGTCGTAGGTGGCGAACATGATTTTGCTCAGTTCCAGGTACCAGGCGCCGTCGTCGCGCGCGCTGACCTGAGCATTGAGGGATTCCCCGCGAAACTCACCCGCCGCCCTGCGCGCCCGTTCCTCATCCGGGAAAATGGCGTAGAACTCGATGGGGTGGAAACGTGAGAAGTCGAAACCGCCTTCTTTCATGCGGCGCAGAACGTTGGTGCTGATGTCTTCTTGATAGGCTGTGCTCATGAAAAGTGCTCCTCTAACCGATGGATAGACTTTCCGTGCTTCCCGAAGCCCGCGCCGTACTGGCGCAGGGACTACGGCAATAACATCACCGCTGGAAAACAAGCATGTAGCTGACAAGACCAGACCTTAGCGATTCATTCGCTGATCTCGATTGCAGAGTAGCGCGAAGCTTTCACCTCCACCAGCGGCGCTTTAAAGACATACAGGGATTGTTCAGGCGGCAGGCGAGATGTCGAGGATTTGGATACTGTTCTGGTCTTTGAGGATCTTGACCGTCGGCTCGGGTTTGCGACCTTCCAGGTCATTGAGGTCCAGCTCGGCGGCAACAGGCACCAGTTTGTTGCGGATCATGTGCGCAGCGTCTTCAAGGCTGGGCTTTTGATCGCAGGTCACCTGCTCCACGGCGGTCTCGCCATGATCATCAACGAAGGTAATTTGCCACTTTTGCATCAGTGCCTCCTCGATTAAGCCCATGTGTGGGCTTACCTCTATCTGGACCTTGAGGGCTCGCCAAACGTTCCACTCAAGGCCCTGGACACCTGATCAACTGCGCTTACTTTTCAGCGTGATCCTTGAGGGCTTTCAAGGTGTTGAACGGCGCGTCCACCACGAACTTGTTGGCCAACCACGACGGCACGCTGCCGCCTGGCTCGGTGTGCACCTGGTAGGTGACTTCAGTGAGGTTGTCGCCTTTGGGAACCAGCTTCCAGAAACCTTCTACCTGGGCCACCCGTACGTAGCCTTTTTCTTCAGGCTTGTAGGTCGGTACACCCTGCAATGTGCGGGTGACGCTGCCGTCGGCATTCTTGGTGGTGGTGACATGGATATACGAGTCACGGTCGGTCACCGGGAACGGCGCCTTGAATTGGGTGTATGTCCAAGCCTCATCGCCCTTCTTGTCGATGAGCTTTTGCGACTTGCACTCGTGGATCCACGAGCAGGCACCGGCTACGTCTTCCTGCAGGGCCTGGATCTTGGCGACAGGCGCCTTGATGGTGGTCACGCCGCGATAGGCCTTGTATTTGGAGCCGGCCACTTCGCTCAGGGAAACCTTGATACCGTCTTCGTCCTTGGCAACCTGCCAATCCTCAGCCTGGGCAGTGGCCGCAAACAACACCGTAAAACCGCACAGCACAGCCATTCGTTTCAGCGAACCCATTGTTGTATTCCTTATTGTTGAAGTTCCGATAGTAGAGCCCATCAAGCCGCCGTCATCTGCTCCCACCAGCCGATCAAGCGGATCGCATCAGCCTGGTCGGTGCCGCAGACCTCAATGTCCGCCTTGAAATCGCTGCACACCGCCGGTCGCTCCGGTTGCCCGAACAACTGGCACAGCTGTTCGACTGACAGGTGCAGGCAGCGTTCACCCGCAGGTTTGCCGTTGGGCATTCCCGGTAAGGGCGAACTGATGGAGGGGGCGATGCAGCAGGCGCCACAGCCTTCACGGCAATTCATGACCAGCAGGTCCTCGACGACTCAATGTGGATGGCTGGGCTAGAGTACGCCCTTAAACAGCCGTTTTAAAATGGTCTAACAGGGGTTTTTCGCGGAAAACAAAGGTGACTGACCAGTCTGCGACACACGGTCGAAGCCCTACGTCACGTTTGCGCTGAAAGCTTTACTGTTTGAACTCGAATTCCAGCGCTGCGCCTTCCACGTCGCGCCGCTCTTCGTTGCGCAACTGCAGTTTCATCTCATTGCTGAGCAGGCGGCCGTTGATCTGGAAGGCACTGTTGTCGGCAGGCTTTTCGCCAAACATCGGCGGCAGCAACGGCACACTCTTGGGTTTGGGCACGGTGCCGAGGGGTTGCAAGTGCCTGACCATGTCCGAAGGCAGGGTCAGGTCCAACTGTGCCGGGGGCAATTGTGTCTGCGCCACTTCACGGGACGACTGGGTCTTGGCCGCACGCTTTTTGACCGTGGCGTTTTTTTTCTTTGCTTCAGGGGCTTTTTTGGCCGGGGCCGGTTTCTTCGCGGGCGTTTTTTGCTGGGTGCTGGCGGTGGGCTTGTCTGGCGTCACAGGCGATGCCGCCAGCACGGTGCCGACGTTACACAGGCTTAACAGGCCAATCACCACGGCAGCACGAAAAATAGAGGTCATATCGCCAACAGCATTAACGGCAGAGGGCCATATGCTCGCTTGTTGTGCGCGGCATGACAAGCCTGGTGATTAGCCAGCTATCGGAGTTACGCCCGTGGCGGGGCTCAAAGGCCCGCTGCCGTTTCCTGGCATAACTGGTTGGCCAGCATCCCTAATGTCATCAGTGCCCGCTCTGCCTCGCGGTTCCACGGCGTGCCACAGGTCAGGCGAATACAGTGGTTGAACTGCTCGGTATTGCTGAAGATCAGCCCTGGCGCAATGCTGATGCCTTGCTGCAACGCGCGTACGTGCAGTTCCTGGGTATTGACCCGTCCGGGCAAACTGACCCACAGGATGAAGCCGCCGCTGGGACGGGTCATCTGGGTGCCTTCGGGGAAATACTGCTGCACCGCCAGTTGGAAGGCGTTGAGATTCTTGCGGTATTCCTGGCGGATGTAGCGCAGGTGCCGATCATAGCCACCGTTCTCCAGGTACGCGGCGACGCCCATCTGGGTGACGCTGCAGGCCGAGTGGGTGCTGAACATCTGCAGCCGCTGGATTTCCTGCTGGTACTTGCCGGCGATCATCCAACCGATGCGCACGCCGGGAGACAGCGTCTTGGAAAAGCTGGAGCAGTAGATGACCCGGTCCAACCGGTCATAGGCCTTGAGGGCCTTGGTGCGGCCGACTTCAAACATCAGCTCGCCATAGATATCGTCCTCGACGATCTGGATATCGAAGTCCGAAGCCAGGCGCAGCAACTGTTTCTGGCGCTCCTCGGGCATGGTGCCGCCCAGTGGATTGCTCAAGCGCGTAGTCAGCACCAAGGCCTTGATCGACCATTGGTTGGCCGCCAGTTGCAGGGCTTCCAGGCTCATGCCTGACGCGGGATCGCTGGGGATCTCGATGACCTTCAGACCAAGCAGATCCGCCAATTGCAGCAGGCCGTAATAGGTCGGTGATTCCGCCGCAATCAGGTCGCCGGGCCGGGTGAGCACCCGCAACGACATCTGCAATGCATCAACACAACCGTGGGTGATGACCACTTCGGAAGGGTCCACCACCACGCCCGCATCGCGCATGCGAATCGCCACTTGGCGGCGCAGCGGCTCGAAACCGGGACTGAACATGTAGCTGAACGCCCGCGGGCTCTGGAAGCGCGTGACCTTGGCCAGTTGCTGGTGCAATGCCCGCACTGGCAAATAATCCACGCTAGGCACAGCGGCGCCCAATGGGAACACCCCTTCGCGCCGTGACTCGACCAATACCTGCTGGATGATGCTGCTGCGGGTGACCAACCCCGGGCGCTCGACCCGCGCGATGTCTGGCGTCGGCGCGGTGAGCGCCGGCGTCTGGTGCACGTAGTAGCCAGACTGCGGCCGCGCGCGGATCAGTCCCTGGTCTTCCAGGTTGGCATAGGCCTGCAATACCGTGGCATGGCTCACATTGAGCTGGGAGCTCATCTTGCGCACCGAAGGCACGCGCTCACCCGGTTGATAGACACCGCGCCGGATGTCCTCAGCCAGTTGCTGGGCGATACGTTGGTAAAGCAACAGATTGGTCATGACGCAGCACTCGATTTCACGGGCATTTTATTTTTGTGTGAAACATACCGGCACAGTTGGGAAGTGTACGGGCACAGTTCACACAATAGTCGAGCGCGGGCGGGAGTGACAATAAAAACTGTAGGGGTGATGAATAGAATTGCAGATACACACAATACAAATGTGGGAGGGGGCTTGCCCCCGATTGCAGTGGGTCGGCTAGAAATTTTCTGACTGATCCACCGCTATCGGGGGCAAGCCCCCTCCCACATTTTGGTCAGCTTCAAACCTCTAGCGCGTGGCGCCCAGCTGACCTTTTTCGTCAGAGAACACAATCTCCACCCGACGGTTCTGCGCCCTGCCCCGTTCCGAAGCATTGGCTTCCACCGGATACTGGTCGCCATAGCCTTCAACCTGGATGCGTTTTTCATCAATCCCCAGGTCCACCAGCACATCGGCCACCGACTGCGCACGGTCACGGGACAGCTTGAGGTTTTCCTGCTCGCCGCCGGTACTGTCGGTGTAACCCTCGATGCGCACCACGCGCTTGGGGTTCAACTGCAGGAACTGCACGATTTTCAGCACCGTGCGGTTGGCCGAGTTTTTCAGTTCTGCTTCGCCGGTATCGAACAGCACGTCACCCAGGGTCATGACCAGGCCGCGATCGGTCTGGGTGGTGGCCAGGCTAGCGATCTGCTCTTCGAGCCATTTGCCCTGCTGCTGCACGCTGATCAGCTTGTTTTCACGCAGGGCCAGTTGCAGGCGCTGGCGTTCCAGTTCGAGTTTGGTGCCACGCTCGGTATTCAGTGCCTGCTCAGTGTGTTCACGGGCGATGGCGCTGTAGCGTTGGCTCAGGTAGGCGTAGTGCGCCACGTCGGCGCCGCTGCCCCAGTAAGTAGACAGGCGGTCGGCACGGGCCAGGGACTCACCGGCGCGAATCACGTCCTTGGGTGCAAAGCGCAGCACATTGGCGTCTTCCTTGACCTTCTGGAAGTCATTGCCCGCCTGTTGCAAGGCCTGTTCGCTGTCGGCATGGGTGGCGCAACCGCCCAGTACTGCAGAGCCCAACAGCACTGCACAGCTCAACCCACGGATCATCGGGTTCATTGGGCTTCCCCCAGCTGCAATTGCTTGCGCAGGCGCGTGATACGGGTGTTAAGCACGTTCAACTGTTCCTGGCTCTTGCGGGTCAGCACCTTGGCTTCAGCCAGGCGTGCGTCCAGTTCGGCTTGTTCGGCGCGCATGCGGGCGTTCTTGTAGGACTCGTCGGCCATACTGCCCTGGGCGCGGGCGAACTTGGCCTCGGCCAGTTTCAACTCGGGCGAATCATCGGCGTTGGCGCCTACCGCGCTGGCTTGCTCCAAGGCTTGCTGGGTAAGGCGCATTTGTTCATTCGGCGCAGGATCGGTGGCACATCCCGCCAGGGCGACAACGGCGAGGGCCGCGAAAAGAGGTCGAATAGTCACTAAAAATCCTTACTTTGCTGGGGTGCCGACGGGTTGCTGCAATTGCGCTTTCCAACGTTCCAGATTGCTCTGCAACGCTGCTTGCGCCACACCGGACGCGGGCAATTCTGTCATCTTTTTGGCTAACTGTCCGCGCAGCCACGGATCATTGCAGGCCGAGTTGTGGGAGATCGCCAGGTACAGTCCCGGCTGATCGATGGGCACATCACGGGCGATCAGGTCATTGCTCATCCCGAGCGTCTGGGCCATGGCCATGCCCGAGTAACGCCCGGCGAGAACGTAGTCCACTTCCCCCAGCAGCAACTTCTGAAAGGCCGGGGTCAGGCTCGGCAGGCGCTGCAGGCTCAGTTGTTGGCCGGCGAAGGTTTCGAAGCCGGCGCTCAACCGTGCGCGCTCCGAAACGGCGCCCTTGTGGCCGTGCAGGTCGGCCGCCGTGGTGTAGGCCAAGGTTGAATCCTTGCGGGTCCAGACCAGATAGTCGGTCTGGACCAGTGCCGGATGGATATAGTCGAGGGTTTCCAATTCGCCCAGGTTCAGCGGCGCGTCGGCAAGAATGTCCATGCGCCCGCTGCGCACTTCGTCCAACGCCAGGGAGCGCTTGCCGCCGTAGAGCAGGTCGATTTTCAGGCCGAGTTCCTTGCCCACCTGTTGCAATACATCGGCAGTAGCGCCGATCAGGTGCGTGGGGTCTTGCGGGTCGCGCCAGAGCAAAGGCGGTGCGTCCGGGCTGCCGGTGATCACCAGGCGCTCGCATTTACCCGCGGCCAGCGATACACCTGGCAGTAACGTGAGGCCCAGCAGTACAGTCCAGGGACGCAATTCCATGGCGAAGCTCTCCAGCAAGTCAAAAAAAAGCCCGGTCACAAGGACCGGGCTCTTTATAAGTGAAGCGACTGGATTAGACCAGCTTCTCCAACTCAGGTACGGCTTCGAACAAGTCCGCCACCAGGCCGTAATCGGCCACCTGGAAGATCGGAGCTTCTTCGTCCTTGTTGATCGCAACGATCACTTTGGAGTCTTTCATACCGGCCAAGTGCTGGATCGCGCCGGAGATACCGACGGCGATGTACAGCTGTGGCGCAACGATCTTGCCGGTCTGGCCGACCTGCATGTCGTTGGGCACGAAACCTGCGTCCACGGCCGCGCGGGAAGCGCCGACCGCAGCGCCCAGCTTGTCGGCCAGGGCGTACAGGTGCTTGAAGTTGTCACCGTTCTGCATGCCACGGCCACCGGAAACGACGATCTTGGCAGCGGTGAGTTCAGGGCGATCCGACTTGGCCAGTTCTTCGCCAACAAAGCTGGAGATGCCAGCATCGTGGGCAGCCGCAACGGCTTCAACGGCAGCCGAACCACCTTCGGCGGCAACCGGGTCGAAACCGGTGGCACGTACGGTGATGACTTTTACCGAGGCAGTCGATTGCACGGTGGCAATGGCGTTACCGGCGTAGATCGGGCGCTTGAAGGTGTCGGCGTTTTCAACCGAAACGATCTCGGAGATCTGGTCAACGTCCAGCTGCGCGGCAACGCGTGGCAGGATGTTTTTGCCGTTGGAGGTGGCGGCAGCCAGGATGTGGCTGTAGCCAGCGCCGAGCTCTGCAATCAGAGGGGCGACGTTTTCCGGCAGCTGGTGAGCGTACGCGGCGTTGTCGGCCAGCAGGACTTTGCTCACGCCAGCGATTTTCGCAGCGGCTTGCGCCACGGCGTCAGCGCCCTGGCCTGCAACCAGTACGTGGATGTCGCCACCGATTTTCGCGGCAGCTGCCACGGTGTTCAGGGTGGCCGGAGCCACGACCTTGTTGTCGTGCTCGGCGATTACGAGGATAGCCATGATCAGATCACCTTCGCTTCGTTTTTCAGTTTCTCGACCAGTTCAGCCACCGACTTGACCTTGATGCCCGCGCTGCGTGCAGCCGGTGCTTCAACTTTTACAGTCTTGTTGGTGGAGGCGGTGGAAACGCCCAAGGCATCCGGAGTCAGGGACTCAAGCGGCTTCTTCTTGGCTTTCATGATGTTTGGCAGGGACGCATAGCGCGGCTCGTTCAAACGCAGGTCGGTGGTGACGATGGCCGGCAGTTTCAGGGAAACGGTCTGCGCGCCGCCGTCGATTTCACGGGTCACCGCCACGCTGTCGCCGCTCACTTCAACTTTGGACGCGAAGGTGCCCTGGCCGTAACCGGTCAGCGCAGCCAGCATCTGGCCGGTCTGGTTGTTGTCGCTGTCGATGGCTTGTTTGCCGAGGATCACCAGCTGCGGCTGTTCCTTGTCGACAACGGCCTTGAGCAGCTTGGCAACGGCCAGGGAGGTCAGCTCTTCGGCGGATTCGACCAGGATGGCGCGGTCGGCGCCCAGTGCCAGGGCGGTACGCAGCTGCTCTTGGGCAGTGGTCGGGCCGATGGAAACCACGACGATTTCAGTTGCCACGCCTTTCTCTTTCAGGCGTACGGCTTCTTCCACAGCGATTTCGCAGAAAGGGTTCATCGACATCTTGACGTTAGCAAGGTCGACGCCGGAATTGTCCGCCTTGACGCGAACTTTCACGTTGTAATCGACAACGCGTTTGACAGCTACAAGAACCTTCATGGATTCCTCGTTACTCTCCGGTGAAAAGAAAGTCGCCTAGGCGAACCTGGCGGTTGATGCTCATCGGCACACAAGGGCACCTCCAAAACCTTCGGCAGTGACCCTGCTCACGGGAAGTGATGACCGTTCGTCAGTGGTGACTGAGAGGTCATTCTTTATCGCGGCGTGTAAACTGCATGCCACCCTGGGGCGCATACATGTCCTTGGCCTGTCTTTGGACGTGCTCTTGAAACCCGCTGTCTGCCTACGGTAAGCGCAAAAGCGACCGTATATTGACCGGAACCCCTATTCCGGTCAATACGCCAAAATAGCCAGTCATAAGCCGCGTTGCTTTGATTTACCTAGCCTGCGGCCATTTCAAACAAACGTTTGTATTGGACGCTGACAGTGGTCTATATATAATGCGCCACCTAGAGAGAAAGGTGGGTCATCCCCTGCTCCTTTGACGCGGCGATGACAGATTGGACACCGAACCTCCACCCATTAGAAAAAAAGCCTGTTGAGCCTTGAGTAGGAGATAACCTGTGGAACGCGAATACATGGAATTCGACGTGGTCATCGTCGGCGCTGGCCCGGCGGGCCTGTCTGCCGCCTGCCGACTGAAGCAGAAGGCCGCCGAAGCCGGTAAAGAAATCAGCGTCTGCGTGGTCGAGAAGGGCTCCGAAGTCGGCGCCCATATCCTCTCCGGCGCCGTGTTCGAACCGCGCGCCCTGAACGAGTTGTTCCCAGACTGGAAAGAGCTCGGCGCCCCGCTCAACACCCCGGTGGTGCGCGATGACATCTATGTGCTGCGCAGCCCCGAGGCCTCCACCAAGGTTCCAGACTTCTTTGTGCCCAAGACCATGCACAACGAAGGCAACTACATCATTTCCCTGGGCAACCTGTGCCGCTGGCTGGCCCAGCAGGCCGAAAACCTCGGCGTGGAGGTCTACCCAGGCTTCGCCGCCCAGGAAGCGCTGTTCGACGAGAACGGCGTGGTGCGCGGGATCATCACCGGTGACCTGGGCGTCGACCGCGAAGGCAACCCGAAAGAAGGCGTGTACACCCCCGGCATGGAACTGCGTGGCAAGTACACGCTGTTCGCCGAAGGCTGCCGTGGCCATATTGGCAAGCAGTTGATCCAGCGCTTCAACCTGGACAGCGACGCCGACGCCCAGCACTACGGCATCGGCCTCAAGGAAATCTGGGAAATCGACCCGGCCAAGCACCAACCTGGCCTGGTGGTGCACACCGCCGGTTGGCCGCTGGACATCATGAGCGCCGAAAACACCGGCGGCTCGTTCCTCTATCACCTGGAAAACAACCAGGTGGTCGTGGGTTTGATCGTCGACCTGTCCTACAGCAACACCTTCCTGTCGCCGTTCGATGAATTCCAGCGCCTCAAGCACCACCCGGTGCTGGCCCAGTACCTCGAAGGCGGCAAACGCATCAGCTACGGCGCCCGTGCCATCTGCAAAGGCGGCCTGAACTCGCTGCCCAAAATGGTCTTCAAAGGCGGCGCGCTGATCGGTTGCGACCTGGGCACCCTGAACTTCGCCAAGATCAAGGGCAGCCACACCGCCATGAAGTCCGGCATGCTCGCCGCCGACGCCGTGGCCGACCGCTTGTTTGCCGCGTCCGAGGGCGGTGACGAACTGACCGCTTACGTCGACAGCTTCAAGTCCAGCTGGCTCTACGAAGAACTGTTCGCCAGCCGCAACTTCGGCCCGGCGATGCACAAGTTCGGCCCGATCATCGGCGCCGGCTTCAACTGGTTCGACCAGAACATCCTGGGCGGCAAGATGCCGTTCACCTTGCACGACACCAAGCCGGACTACGCCTGCCTGAAGCTGGCCAAGGACAGCAAGAAAATCGATTACCCAAAACCCGACGGCAAGCTGAGCTTCGATAAGCTCAGCTCGGTGTTCCTCTCCAGCACCAACCATGAAGAAGAGCAGCCGTGCCACTTGAAGTTGAAAGACCCAAGCATCCCGATCGGCACCAACCTGCCGCTCTACGATGAACCGGCGCAGCGCTATTGCCCGGCTGGCGTGTATGAGGTGATCACCCAGGAAGACGGTGCCAAGCGCTTCCAGATCAACGCCCAGAACTGCGTGCACTGCAAGACCTGTGACATCAAGGACCCTTCGCAGAACATCACCTGGGTGACGCCGGAAGGCGCGGGTGGGCCGACCTACCCGAATATGTAAGGCCAAAAAAAGGCTCCCAAATGGGAGCCTTTTTTATAGCTGACACAGCGCGGTCAAAATGTGGGAGCGGGCTTGCTCGCGAATGCGGTGTGTCAGTCAAAGATGTTTTAACTGATCTGCCGCTTTCGCGAG
>NZ_QUZU01000040.1 GCF_004682055.1 Pseudomonas kairouanensis
CGAATGCGGTGTGTCAGTCAACTCATGTGCTGACTGACACACCGCATTCGCGAGCAAGCCCGCTCCCACATTGGGCCCTGCTGAGTTCAGTAAATCGGGTTAGAGGCCCAGCAGCGACAACATGATGAAGGTCGCAAACAACACAAAATGCGTCATCCCTTCGATCGCGTTCGTCTCGCCATCATTCAAGTTGATCGCACTCACAATCAACGTGATAAACACCATCACCGTCTGCACCGGCGTCATCGCCATCTGAAACGGCTGGCCCGTGTAGAGCGCCATGGCCTCCATCACCGGCACGGTCAGGATCACCGTCGATAACGACGCACCCAACGCAATGTTCACCACCGACTGCATGCGATTGGCCAGCGCCGCACGCAACGCGGTCAAAATCTCTGGCGCCGCCGAAATGGCCGCCACCACAATCGCCGTGATCACCGGCGGTGCGCCCGTGCCTTCCAGGCCCAGGTCCAAGGTCTTGGACATCACCTCGGCCAACGCGCCAATCACAATCACGCCAAACACCAGGGTGCCGATGGAAAACGCCAAGTTGATAGAGGGCGCGTCTTCCGACGGCTTCTTGCCGCGTTTCTCCGGGTAGCTATAGCTGAAGAAATAACTGTGAGGCCCCACCTGCATACGCAGAAACAAGGTGTAGAGCACCACCATCGCGCCAATGGTGAAGGCCGAGTAAATCTTCCAGTCAGCCTCAGGGATAAATTCCGGCACCACCATCGACACCCCCATGGCGGTGAGGATCATCACGCTGTAACTACGGGCCGAATCATCGTTGTAGGACTGTTCACCATGCTTGATGCCACCCATCAACGCAGCCAGGCCGAGGATGCCGTTGATATCGAGCATCACCGCCGAATAAATCGTGTCACGCACCAAAGTAGGTGATGGCTCGTTGCTCATCATGATCGCCAGAATCACCACCTCCACCAACACGGCGGCCAGGGTGAGGATCATGGTGCCGTAGGGGTCACCGACTTTTTCCGCCAACTGCTCGGCGTGGTGAGCCACGCGCATCGAGGCGATCACGATAAATACAATCAGCGCCACGCCACCGAGCAGCGCCACGCCTTGCCCGCTGTTGAGCATCCAGTGTTCCAACGGGTACGCGGCGATGGCGGCAAGCAGCGCCAGCAGCATGAACTTTTCTTGCTTGAGGGATGTGAGCATTCCGGGCCTTTTCGTACAACAAATCAGTCATTGATGGGGTACAGACTACGGCACGCTGCTAACGTTTCGTTACACCTTAGTTCACGCCGCCCTTGCGCGAATGCAACAAAAACGATCCTGCTGGTCAGGTTTTGCCGATTATTTCAGCCATGGCCTGTAGAATGCCGCCATTGCACCTGATGAGAATTTAGATATGTACGATTGGCTCAACGCCCTGCCCAAGGCTGAACTGCACCTGCACCTGGAGGGTTCGCTGGAGCCTGAGCTGCTGTTCGCCCTGGCCGAGCGCAACAAGATCGCGCTGCCGTGGAACGACGTCGAAACCCTGCGCAAGGCCTACGCCTTCAACAACCTGCAAGAGTTTCTCGACCTGTACTACAAGGGCGCCGATGTGCTGCGCACCTCCCAGGATTTCTACGACCTGACCTGGGCCTACCTGCTGCGCTGCAAAGAACAGAACGTGATCCACACCGAACCGTTCTTCGACCCGCAGACCCACACCGACCGTGGCATCCCGTTCGAAGTGGTGCTCAACGGCATTGCGGCGGCACTTAAAGATGGTGAGCAGCAGTTGGGCATCACCAGCGGCTTGATCCTCAGCTTCCTGCGCCACTTGAGCGAAGCCGAAGCCGAGAAGACCCTGGACCAGGCGCTGCCGTTTCGCGACGCGTTCGTGGCCGTGGGCCTGGACAGTTCGGAAATGGGTCACCCGCCGAGCAAGTTCCAGCGCGTGTTCGACCGTGCCCGCCACGAAGGCTTCCTTACCGTGGCCCACGCCGGCGAAGAAGGCCCGCCGGAGTACATCTGGGAAGCCATCGACCTGCTGAAAATCCAACGTATCGACCATGGCGTGCGCGCCATCGAAGACGAGCGTTTGATGCAACGCATCATCGACGAGCAGATCCCGTTGACTGTGTGCCCACTGTCCAACACCAAGCTCTGCGTGTTCGATGATATGGCCCAGCACAACATCCTCGACATGCTGGAGCGTGGCGTGAAGGTCACGGTGAACTCGGACGACCCGGCGTACTTCGGCGGTTATGTGACCGAAAACTTCCACGCGCTGCACACCGCACTGGGCATGACCCAGGACCAGGCCAAACGCCTGGCGCAGAACAGCCTGGATGCGCGGTTGGTAAAACCATAAGCCGCTGTCACTGGATGAGTGCAGGCTAAATGTGGGAGGGGGCTTGCTCCCGATGGCGGCGGGTCAGTCAGCTTATCGGTAGCTGGCCCAGTGCCGTCGGGAGCAAGCCCCCTCCCACATTGGATCTACATTGCCGATTAAATTTCGACCAACTCTTCCAGGGTCTTGCCCTTCGTCTCCACCCCAAACACCCACACCACCAAGGCCGCCACTGCAAAACACAGCGCGCCGAGGGCAAACACCCCACCCTGCCCGGTCATCGGAAACACAAGCCCCGTCACCAACGGCCCAAGCAATGAGCCGACCCGGCCGATCGCGGAAGCAAAACCGGACCCCGTCGCCCGCGCCGACGTGGGGTACAACTCAGGCGTGTAGGTATAAAGCACCGCCCACATGCCAAACAAAAAGAACTGCATCAACAACCCCGACGTGATCAGCAACCCCACGTTGCCGCCAAACACCGCGCTTTGCCCATACAGAAATGCCATCACCCCGCCGCCCAGCAGCGTTACCACGCACACCGGTTTACGCCCCCAACGCTCCACCAACCAGGCGGCCATCAGGAAACCGGGAATACCGCCCAGCGAAATGATCACCGTGTAGTACACCGATTGCGTCACGGCGAACCCCGACTGCTGCAACAGCGCGCTCAACCACGAGGTCAGCCCGTAAAAGCCGAGCAAGGCAAAAAACCACACACTCCAGATCATCATCGTGCGCTGGCGATACTGCGGCGACCACAGTTGCTGGAATGCCGAGAAGAATGTCCCCGGCGAGCTCTCTACCCGAGGGAGGCGGATCGGTTCCGGCAGGTCGGCACGGCCCAGCGAATCGCGGACTTTCTGCTCGATGCCCTGCAGCACTTTGTCTGCCGCCGCATGCCGCCCGGCCTGCTCCAGCCAGCGCGGTGACTCCGGGATGAAAAACCGGATCGCCAGTACGAACACCGCCGGCACAGCCAAGACCAGGAAGATGTCGCGCCAGCCAATCACCGGCAACAGGAAGTACGACAGCACGCCCGCCGCCACAAAGCCCAACGGCCAGAAACCATCCATCAAGGCGATGTAACGCCCGCGCCCCTTGGCCGGGATCAATTCCGAAAGCATCGACTGTGCAATCGGAAACTCCATGCCCATGCCGATCCCCAGCAGGATGCGAAACAGCGTCAAGGTCTCCACCGTTTGCGCGGTGGAACACAGGTAACTGGCGATACCCCACAGCACAATGCTCCACTGGAACACCGGCTTGCGGCCGAAGCGATCGGCGAGCATCCCGGACAGGGACGCGCCCACCACCATGCCAAAAAAACTCGAACTGGCCAGTAACCCGGCCTGGGCCGTACTCAAACCGAACTCGGTTTTGATCGAGCCCAGCAGGAAGGTCATCATCGCCAGGTCCATGGAGTCGAAGAAAAACGCCAAGGCAATGATGATAAAAATCACACGGTGATACCCACTGATGGGTAACCGTTCCAAGCGTTCCGCTGCGCTAAAGCCTTGCATACCCATGCCGCACCCCCCGTGTGAAGAATCCCCTGGGCGAGTGTGCGGCATCGTTTTGCTGGGCTATTGCTGGATGCGACCTGATTGAAACTCTGAACGACGCCAGCGCCGTCAGGACGGTTCGGACGCGGCCAATCGCGAGATTTCCACCTGGCCGATGTCGTGGACCACCAACGCCCGGGAGTCGCTGACCATACTGATCCAGTTCGACTGCAAAAAAAGTTGCAGCAACCCCGCGCCCAAAGCGCCGCCCAGGTGCGGGTACTGCTGGCTCCAATCGAAACAATCACACACCAGCGGTGTCGCCAATGCCTGGGTAAAAATTCCCACGCCGGCCAACTGCTGCGCGCCCTTGGCCGTAACCTCAGTGCGGTGTTCGTGGCGTTCAATCCACCCGCTTGCCAGCATCCGCTCGTACAATCGCGCAGCCAATTCGCCGCCAAGATGCCCATGGCACAAACGCGCGCGGCGCAATGACGGCGGTGCGGCCAGGGGCGACAGTACAACATTGGGCGCACGGCGCACGGCGCTGGCCACTGTGGTGCTGGCCAAGGCATCGATGGCGGCGCTGACGTCGGGCGCCGCGACGCGAAACAACCGTTGGCCGCGTCGGCCTTCGGTGCGCAACAAGCCACTGCAGGTCAACCGGGCCAGATGGGCATTGGCCGATGCCGACGAGAGCCCGGCGAGCCTGGCCAGGTCCTGCGACGACTTGGCCGAGCCATCCATCAAGGCCCAGAGCATAGCGGTGCGCTTGGGATCGGCCAACAAGCTGGCGATCTGACTGATGCACGGTGCTTCTTCCATCTATTCACTCCCTGTTAGATCACTTGTCTGCTGTGGTTGGCGACAAAGTATAGGAGCGCCAAGCGCGGGTTCCGCGCGGTCCTACAGCGCAGAGAGGGACAGCCATTGAGTGAAACGTCTGGTTGTAAGGGCGGCGATTAGCCAGCGTTCACGCGCTCCGGCAACTGTGCGGTCAACATCGCACAGCGGGACACGAGCATTTCCCGCAGCAGATTGATGGGTTTACTCAGTTGGGCGCGATGGGCACACAGCAGGTTGAGCGGCGTACGCTCGCCGCGCAGCTCCGGCAGGATCAGTTGCAAGCGGCCGGCCAGCACGTCGGTGCTCACATCCAGCCAGGACTTGTAGGCAATGCCCACGCCCGCCACCGCCCAACGGCGCACCACATCGGCGTCATCGCTGAAACGGTCGCCGCTGACCGTGAGGCTGACGTCGCGCTTGCCGTCGTGAAAACCCCAGTGGTCGTGGACGCGGCTGCCGAGCATGTACAGCAGGCAATTGTGCTGAGCCAGTTGTTCCAAGTGGCGCGGCTCGCCGTGGCGCGCAAGGTAGCTGGGCGCGGCGCACAGCACGCGCACGTTTTGCGGCGCGACCGGCAGCGCAATCAGGCTGGAGTCCTCGGGTTCGCCGTAGCGCAGGGCGATGTCCACCGGCTGGCGAAACAGGTCGGCAATACGGTCACCCAGCAGCAGGCGCACCGAGAGCTGCGGGTATTCACGCTGAAACTCGTCCAACCAGGGCAGCAGTTGGTTGCGGCCAAAGTCCGATGGGGCCGACAGTTGCAGCACGCCGCTGACGTGATCCTGGCCACTGGCCAATAGGCGACGGCCTTCATCCAACGAACTCAACGCGGCGCGGGCGTATTCCAGAAACCCCTCCCCTTCGGCGGTCAGGCGCAGGCTGCGGGTGGACCGCGCCAGCAAGCGCGTACCCAGTTGCTGCTCGATGCGCTTCAACGCCGCGCTGGCCACGGCGGGCGACAAGTCCATCACCCGCGCCGCCGCCGACAGGCTGCCCAGGTCGGCGGCGCGTACAAACAACTGCAAATCATCAAAACGCAGCATGCATAGGGGCTCATTATCAATATTTGGTTGAAACAGCCCTCTGTTTTAGCCGCTTTTATCTTCACGGGAAATAGCCAATCATCTGCCCATCCCGTTCATCACGTGTCTGGAGTTGAATATGTCCACAGCTTTTAACGTCATCGCCACGCTGATCGCCAAACCCGGCCAACAGGCCACCCTGGAAACCCTGCTGCGCGGCCTGCTGGAACCCACCCGCCTCGAACCGGGTTGCGAGCAGTACGACCTGCACCAGGACCTGCAACACCCCGAGACCTTCTACATGCTCGAACGCTGGAGCGACGACGACGCCCTGGCCGACCACGACCAGAGCGCGCATATCCAGAGCTTTCGCGCCAAGGCCGCCGATGTGATCGAACACTTCGAACTCAAGCGCCTGAAATTTCTTGCCTGATCACCGCCCTTTTTCCGGAGCCACCATGAAAGCCATTGCCTACTACACCTCCCTGCCGATCTCTGACCCAGAGGCCCTGCAAGACATCGAACTGCCCGCGCCGGTCGCCGGCCCACGCGACCTGCTGGTGGAAGTCAAAGCCATTTCGGTCAACCCTGTAGACACCAAGGTGCGCCAGAACGTCGCCCCGGAAAACGGCGCCGCCAAGGTGCTGGGCTGGGACGTTGCTGGTGTGGTCAAGGCGGTCGGCAGTGAAGTGAGCCTGTTCAAGGCCGGTGACAAAGTGTTCTACGCCGGCTCCCTGGTACGCCCAGGTGGCAACAGCGAACTGCACACCGTGGATGAGCGCATCGTCGGCCATATGCCCAAAAGCCTGGGCTTTGCCGAAGCCGCTGCACTGCCGCTGACCGCCATCACGGCGTGGGAGTTGCTGTTCGAACGCCTGCAAGTGCGTGAAGGTAAACAGGATGAAGGCCAAAGCCTGCTGATCGTCGGCGCCGCTGGTGGCGTGGGTTCGATCCTGACCCAACTGGCCCGCCAGCTCACCGCATTGAAAGTGATCGGCACTGCGTCGCGTCCGGAAACTCAGGAATGGGCCAAGGCCTTGGGCGCCGATCTGGTGATCGACCACAGTCAGCCACTGAGTGAAGCGCTGAAAACGGCGGGTCACCCACAGGTCACCCACGTCGCCAGCCTGACCCAGACCGATCATCACCTGGACCAATTGGTGGAAGCCCTGCAACCCCAAGGCAAACTGGCGCTGATCGACGACCCCAAGGCGCTGGACGTGAGCAAGCTCAAGCGCAAGAGCCTGTCGCTGCATTGGGAGTTCATGTACACCCGTTCGATGTTCGAGACGCCGGACATGATCGAGCAGCACAACCTGCTCAATCGCGTGGCCGAACTGATCGATGCCGGCATCCTTAAAACCACGGTGGGCGAGCACTTCGGTGTGATCAATGCGGCCAACCTGCGCCGTGCCCATGCGCTGCTGGAAAGCGGTAAGGCCAAGGGCAAGATCGTGCTGGAAGGGTTCTGAAAAACGCGAATGTGTGACGTCCGTTATTCACCTGGGTGATGGACGTCACCATTAGTCCGAAGGTTGATCTTTGTCATATTTGTGGGCGTATACGGGTTTATATTGGCCGCCTTTGCCGCGTTTCTTTTACGTAAGGAGGTCAGCAATGAAGATCCTGATAAAAGCGTTAGCAAAATCCCAGTGGGAAGTTCGGCTCGATAAAAAGGCCATCACTTTTCACACCGAGGCCGAGGCACGCGCCTTTGTCGACACCCTGCAAGCCCGTATTCAAGCCCCTCACCGCTTTCCTGTCAGCCAGCCGCACTCCGCCGCTGGCTGATCGGCTGCCTAGGCCTGCGCCTGCGCGGCCCGTGCCCGTTGCAGGCGCTGGGTCGACATCGCAATCGTCACCGCCAGTACACCGCACAGGCTGATGACCATGGCCATCGGCAGCGCGGTGCCATCGTGCAACACCCCCACCAACGAAGCCGCGCCCGCGGCCACGCCGAATTGAATGCAACCCAGCAACGCTGAAGCGCTACCGGCCCGCGCACCCTGCCCGCTCATGGCGCACGCCGAGGTATTGGGCAGGATGCAGCCCAGGCTGGCGATGCAGATAAACAGCGGCACCAGCAATGGCCACAATGCCTTGGTGTGCAACGCCGCTATGCCGAGCAACGTCACGGCCGCCAGCAGATAGACCCACACACTGCGCGACAACAAAAACGCCGGACCGCGCTTGGACAGCAACCGCGCATTGACCTGCGCCACCAGGATGAAGCCCGCCGCATTGGAGCCGAACAACCAACCGTAATGCTCGGCGGGCACGCCATACAGCTGGATAAACACGAACGGTGAACCGGCGATGTAGGCAAACATCCCCGCAATCGAAATGCCACCGGTGAGGGCATAACCGAGGTAGACCCGGTCCGACAACAGCGCACCGTAGCGACGCAACGAGCCAGACAACGGCTGGCGCGGCTGATGGGCCGGGAAGGTTTCCGGCAGGCCGACCGCTACAGCGATGGCCGCCATCACGCTGAACACCGTCAGCGCGAGGAAGATCGATTGCCACCCCCACAGCCCGACCATGACCCCACCGGCCAACGGTGCCAGGATCGGCGCCAGGCCAGTCACCAGCATCAGTTGGGAAAACACTTTGGCGGAGCCGACGGCATCACATTTGTCGCTGACGACGGCACGGGAAATCACCATGCCCGCGCAACCGCCCAGGGCCTGTACGAAGCGCGCACCGGTCAGCCACTCCAGGGACGGTGCATAGGCGCAGGCAAACGAAGCCAGGGTAAACAAGGTGACACCGCTGAGCAGCGGCACGCGCCGGCCAAAGCGGTCCGCCAGCGGGCCGTAGATCAGTTGGCCGATGGCAAGGCCGGCGAAGTACACCGCCAGGGTCCGTTGGATATGTTTTTCATCCGTCGCAAACGCGACAGCCATGGCGGGGAAGCCCGGCAGGTAAAAATCGATCGCCAACGGCGCAAAGGCGCTCAAGGCACCCAGAATCAGAATAATGCGAAGGTTCATCAGGCACCCAAGTAGGACAGCAGCCCGACAGTCTAGCCGTGCTTGGGCGCCTTGAACATTAAGTTAGCTCGCTAACTATTAAAAATCAGACGACGGTGTAGCCTTCTTCACGGATCAGGTCGGCGATCACCTCGGGGCTCAGTTGGCTCTGCACGCTGACTTGCTTGGCGGCCAAGTCAACCTTCACTTCGGCCGCCGGATCCTGGTTGTGCACCGCCTGGGTCACGGCCCGAACGCAATGGCCACAGGTCATTCCTTCAACGCTGAATACTTGCATGAGATGACTCCTTTGATGAGGTGGGGGTAATGTCGACCTTGCCACGATGGCAAGGTCAAGTTCTGTATTGTTCGGCCGGGCTGGTATTCGAGGGCGTCGTCGGCCAAGCTTGACCCATCTTGGATATGAACCATGGAGCATTCGCCATGCGCTGGTCGTTTTTTGCCCTTGCGGGCCTGATGAGCTTGTCTGCCGCTGCGCCACAGGTCTTTGCCGCAGAAGACTACGCGGTGCTGATCATCTCCCGCGAACGCCTGGAAGTCCCCACCAACTGCGAGATCGGCCTGTACCTCAATGACCAGTTGGCCGGGCGGCTGTTTCAGGAACAAGCCACCTCGTTCAACCTGCCGGCGGGCAACCTGTCATTACGCTTGAAACTGCTGCCGGGCCAATCCCCAGGCTGCCTGCCGGGCATGCTGGCGCCGCCGGCGCAGAACATCACCCTCAAGGCCGGTGACGTGCGCAAATTGCGCATTGCCCAGGGGCCGGACGGCATGTACCTCAAGGCTGCCAAATTGGAATACTGAACAGGCTTGACCTTCCCCACAGGTCAAGGTTGATCCTAGGGGCAACTTCTTAAGGAGGACTGCCCCATGAATGGATCGACCACCTTTGACCTGCCCATCAGCGGCATGACCTGCGCCAGCTGTGCCGGCCGCGTGGAGCGTGCGCTGGGCAAGGTGCCGGGGGTGCACAGCGTCAGCGTCAACCTGGCCAACGAACGCGCCCATGTCGAAGTGTTAGGCCAAATCGACCCCAGCGTACTGATCGCCGCCGTCGACAAAGCCGGCTACACCGCCACCCTGCCCCAAAGCGAAACCGCCACCGACGCCAGCCAAGCCCAGCGCCTGCACCGCGAGCGCTGGTCGCTGCTGCTGGCCATCGGGCTGGCACTGCCGTTAGTGCTGCCGATGCTGGTGCAACCCTTTGGCCTGCACTGGATGCTGCCGGCCTGGGTGCAGTTCGCCCTGGCCACACCGGTGCAGTTCATCTTCGGTGCGCGCTTCTACCTAGCCGCCTGGAAAGCCGTACGTGCCGGTGCCGGCAATATGGACCTGCTGGTGGCCATCGGTACCAGCGCCGGTTACGGCCTGAGCCTGTATGAATGGCTCACCGCACACCCCGGCATGGCCCCGCACCTGTATTTCGAAGCCTCGGCGGTGGTGATCGCCCTGGTGCTGCTGGGCAAGTACCTGGAAAGCCGCGCCAAACGCCAGACCGCCAGCGCCATTCGCGCATTGGAAGCCTTGCGTCCGGAACGGGCGATTCGGGTTGTTGAAGGCCGTGAAGAAAACGTCGCCATCAATGCCTTGAAGCTCGGTGATCGGGTCTTGGTCAAGCCCGGCGAACGTTTCCCGGTGGACGGTGAAGTGATCGAAGGCCAAAGCCATGCCGACGAAGCCCTGATCAGCGGTGAAAGCCTGCCGGTGCCCAAACAGCCGGGGGACAAGGTGACCGGCGGCGCCATCAACGGCGAGGGTCGCCTGCTGGTGCGCACCACGGCGCTCGGCGCCGAAAGCGTACTGGCGCGGATTATTCGTTTGGTGGAAGACGCGCAGGCGGCCAAGGCGCCCATCCAAAAACTGGTGGATAAGGTCAGCCAGGTATTCGTCCCGGCGGTGTTGGTATTGGCGCTGCTCACCCTGGTGGGTTGGTGGCTGTACGGCGCAGCCCTGGAAACCGCCATCATCAACGCCGTCGCCGTCCTGGTTATTGCCTGCCCCTGCGCCCTGGGCCTGGCCACGCCCACCGCGATCATGGCCGGCACCGGCGTGGCCGCACGCTACGGCATCCTGATCAAGGACGCCGAAGCCCTGGAGCGCGCCCATGAAGTGAGCGCCGTGGTCTTTGACAAGACCGGCACCCTCACCTCCGGCACGCCGAAGATTGCCCATCAGGTGGCAGTGGATGGCAATGACGCCCTGCTGCTGCAACACGCCGGCGCGCTGCAACGGGGCAGCGAACACCCGTTGGCCAAGGCGGTGCTGGATGCGTGTCGCGAACAAGGGCTGACGGTAGCGGATGTGAGCGAAAGCCAGTCCCTGACCGGGCGCGGCATTGCCGGCAGCCTCGACGGGCGACCACTGGCCTTGGGCAACCGTCGCCTTCTGGAAGACAACGGCTTAAGCGCAGGCGATCTGGGAGCATCCGCCAAGGCATGGGAAGCCGAAGGCCGCACCTTATCCTGGTTGATCGAACAAGGCGCACAGCCGCGGGTACTGGGGTTGTTCGCGTTTGGCGACACCCTCAAGCCCGGCGCGCAGGAAGCCGTTGAACAGCTCAAGGCCCAGCACATCAGCAGCCACTTCCTCACCGGCGACAATCGCGGCAGTGCCCGCGTGGTTGCCCAAGCCCTGGGCATCGAGGATGTTCACGCCGAAGTCCTGCCCGCCGACAAAGCCGCCACCGTCGCCGAGTTGAAAAAAACCGGCGTGGTCGCCATGGTCGGCGACGGCATCAACGACGCCCCGGCCCTGGCGGCGGCAGACATTGGCATCGCCATGGGCGGCGGCACCGACGTGGCCATGCACGCTGCCGGTATCACCCTGATGCGCGGCGACCCGCGCCTGGTGCCGGCCGCCCTGGAGATCAGCCGCAAGACCTACGCAAAAATCCGCCAGAACCTGTTCTGGGCCTTTGTGTATAACTTGATCGGCATTCCCCTGGCGGCCTTCGGCCTGCTCAACCCGGTGCTGGCGGGCGCGGCGATGGCGCTGTCCAGCGTCAGTGTGGTGAGTAATGCCTTGCTGCTCAAAACCTGGAAACCCAAGGATCTGGAGGATCAACGCCCATGAACATCGGCCAAGCCGCCCGTCAAAGCGGGCTGAGCGCCAAGATGATTCGCTACTACGAGTCCATCGGACTGCTCAAAGCCGCCCACCGCACCGATAGCGGCTATCGCGTGTACGGCGCGGAGGATTTGCACACCCTGGCGTTTATCAAGCGTTCGCGGGATTTGGGGTTTTCATTGGAAGAGGTCGGCAAACTGCTGACCCTGTGGCAGGACCGACAACGGGCCAGCGCCGATGTAAAAGCCTTGGCGCGCCAGCATATCGATGAGTTGAATCAGAAGATCCTGGAACTGGGGCAATTGCGCGATACGTTGCAGGACCTGGTGGAGCACTGCCAGGGTGATCATCGGCCCGATTGTCCGATTCTCAAGGAGCTGGCGTCCGGGAGTTGCTGCGCCTGATGCAATCTATCTGAATACATGCAAAACCAAATGTGGGAGGGGGCTTGCTCCCTCCCACATTTTGATCTCCACCAACTTTAGATCTGAGCTGGCCTGAAGATCACTGCATCCACGGCGGCGGCGGTGGCTCATCCGGTACTTTGCTCTGCGGCGCATCATCCGCCGCCCGAATCGCCTGGCGACGCTCTTCGTCCAGCCGCGCCGCTTCGATCTCGCGGATCACGCCGCCTACGTCCGCCAACTCTTGCGGCTCATCGAACTCACCGGTCAACACACTGGCCGGGTGCAAGGTGCCGGCTTCGTACAGCGCCCACATTTCCTTGGCGTACTTGGTCTTCTTCAACTCCGGGGCAAAACGCCCGAAGTAGGAAGCCATGTTGCCCACATCCCGCTCCAGCATGCTGAACGCGTGGTTGTTGCCCGCCGCGTCAACCGCCTGGGGCAGGTCGATGATCACCGGGCCCGTCGGTGTGAGCAGTACGTTGAACTCGGACAAGTCACCGTGTACCAGGCCGGTACACAGCATCAGCACGATCTGGGAGATCAGGAAGGCGTGGTATTCACGCGCCTGGTCCGGCTCCAGTACCACGTCGTTCAAACGTGGCGCCGCATCGCCGTATTCGTCGGCCACCAGTTCCATCAGCAGCACGCCTTCGAGGAAGTCGAACGGCTGGGGCACGCGAACGCCCGCGCCGGCCAGGCGGAACAACGCCGCCACTTCAGCGTTCTGCCAGGCATCTTCGGTTTCTTTCTTGCCGAACTTGGAGCCCTTGGCCATGGCCCGGGCTTGGCGACTGTTACGGACCTTACGGCCTTCCTGGTATTCGGACGCCTGACGAAAACTTCGTTTGTTCGCCTCCTTGTAAACCTTGGCGCAACGCAATTCGTTGCCGCAGCGCACCACATAAACAGCTGCTTCTTTACCACTCATGAGTGGGCGCAGCACTTCGTCGACCAGACCGTCTTCGATCAGGGGTTCAATGCGTTTAGGAGTCTTCATCAGCTTTTATTGTGGGTCCTTTATTACCAAATACGCGTATGGCACTCGTTATACGGCAATCGGCTCGCCGGTGGGAGAGGCTACCGACCGTTGATCGCTTAAGAATGCATCCAATATGCCAGTTTCACCGCTCAATGATCGCCGTTACACCCTGCCCGCCCGCCGCGCAGATGGAAATCAGCCCGCGTCCCTTGCCCGCTGCATCCAGCAACTTGGCCAGGTTGGCGACGATACGCCCGCCCGTGGCGGCAAACGGATGCCCGGCAGCCAGGGAACTGCCCTTCACATTCAAGCGGCTGCGGTCAATGCTCCCCAGCGGTGCCTCCAGGCCCAGGCGTGTCTTGCAGTAGTCCGCATCCTCCCAGGCCTTGAGCGTGCACAACACTTGGGCTGCGAACGCTTCGTGGATCTCGTAGTAATCGAAGTCTTGCAGCGTCAGACCATTCCTTGCCAACAGGCGCGGCACCGCATACACCGGTGCCATCAGCAGGCCTTCGGCGCCGTTGACGAAATCCACCGCCGCCGCTTCGCCATCGCGCAGGTAGGCCAGGATCGGCAAGCCACGCTCTTTGGCCCACGCCTCACTGCCCAACAACACCAGCGACGCACCATCGGTGAGCGGCGTGGAGTTACCGGCCGTCAGCGTGCCCTTTTCGCTGCGCTCGAACGCGGGCTTGAGTGCGGCGAGTTTTTCCAGGGTCAGGTCTGGGCGCAGGTTGTTGTCGCGGGTCAGCCCCAGGAACGGCGTGAGCAAATCGTTGTGCCAGCCTTCGGCGTAGGCGGCCGCCATTTTCTGGTGGCTTTCCAGGGCCAACTGGTCCTGCTCGGCGCGAGGAATCTGCCAGGTTTGCGCCATGAGTTCGCAATGCTGGCCCATGGACAAGCCCGTGCGTGGCTCGCCATTGCGGGGCAGTTCCGGCTTGAGGTGATGGGGGCGAAGTTGTAACAGCAGTTTTAATTTATCCCCCAGGGATTTGCTGCGGTTGGCTTGCAGCAGGATCTTGCGCAACCCTTCATTGACGCCGATGGGCGCATCGGACGTGGTGTCCACCCCGCCAGCAACCCCGCATTCGATCTGGCCCAGGGCAATCTTGTTGGCCACCAGCAACGCCGCTTCCAGCCCGGTACCGCAGGCTTGTTGGATGTCATAGGCCGGGGTTTGCGGGGACAGGCGCGAACCGAGCACGCACTCGCGGGTCAGGTTGAAGTCGCGCGAATGCTTGAGCACCGCACCGGCGGCCACCTCGCCCAGGCGCAGGCCGTGCAGGTTGTAGCGTTCGATCAGGCCTTCGAGCGCCGCCGTCAGCATTGCCTGGTTGCTGGCCGTGGCATAGGGGCCATTGGAGCGGGCAAAAGGAATGCGGTTACCGCCAATGATCGCTACGCGGCGCAATTGAGTCATGGAAAGCTCCCTGTCGGTTGTGGGCTAGATAGCTGAGCCTAGCCTAGGCTGATCGAACGACTACCGCCCCGGGGTGGTCAACCCTTTGAACCCCAGCCTTCGGAGAGCGTTCCATGTCTGACCGTTATATCGACTTCGCCAACTCAAGCCTGGGCCATCGCCTGGTCGCCGCCATTGGCCTGCCGTCACCGGTACGCCTGGAACGCTGGCAAGCGGGGCGCCTGCGCCCGGTAGAGGGTGCGTTGCTATTGGGCGGCGGTGAATTGGCGGCCAAGGTCCAGGTATTTGCCCACAAATTGACCGACGCCACCTACACCTACGGCAATGACACCTCGACCTGGATTCCCGGCCACGGCCCCAAACTCAAGGCCGTGGTGTTCGACGCCAGCCACCTGCAGCACACCGACCAGCTCAAGCAATTGCGCGAGTTCTTCCAGCCGCTGCTGAAAAACCTGGATAACAGTGCGCACCTGGTGATCCTCGGCCGCGCGCCGGAAAGCCTCGGCGACCCGTTCGCTGCCAGCGCCCAGCGCACTCTTGAAGGTTTCAGCCGCTCCCTGGCCAAGGAGTTGCGCAACGGTGGCGTGCTGCAACTGTTGTATGTAGGCGACGGCGCTGAAGACCAGCTGGAAGGTGCGTTGCGTTTCTTCCTCTCGCCCAAAAGTGCCTATATCTCAGGCCAGGTCATTCGCCTCCAGGCCTGTGCCACGCCGGTGGAAGACTGGACGCGCCCCCTGGCCGGGCGCAAGGCGCTGGTCACGGGGGCCGCCCGTGGCATCGGTGCTTCCATCGCCGAAACCCTGGCCCGTGACGGCGCCGAGGTGATCCTGCTGGACGTGCCCCAGGCCAAGGCCGACCTTGAAGCCCTCGCCGCCCGCCTGGGCGCGCGCACCGTGGTGCTGGATATCTGCGCCGAAGACGCCGCCCGCCAATTGGTGGAGCACTTGCCCGAAGGGCTGGACATCCTGGTGCACAACGCCGGGATCACCCGCGACAAAACCCTGGCCAATATGACCCCGGAATACTGGGACGCTGTATTGGCCGTCAACCTGAATGCACCGCAGGTGTTGACCCAGGCACTGCTCGACAGCGGCACCCTGCACGACAACGCCCGCGTGGTGCTGCTGGCCTCCATCAGCGGTATCGCCGGCAACCGTGGGCAAACCAACTACGCCGCAAGCAAGGCCGGGTTGATTGGCCTTGCCCAAGCCTGGGCGCCCGTGCTCAAAGAGCGAGGCATCACTATCAACGCCGTGGCCCCCGGGTTTATCGAAACCCAGATGACCGCGCATATTCCGTTCGCCCTGCGTGAGGCCGGGCGCCGCATGAGTTCCCTCGGCCAGGGCGGCTTGCCCCAGGACGTCGCCGAAGCGGTGGCGTGGCTCGGCCAACCGGGCAGCGGTGCAGTCAGCGGGCAAGCGCTGCGGGTGTGTGGGCAAAGTCTTCTGGGAGCGTAACCATGCAATGGCAAACCTTAGGTGCACCTCCATCGTTGCTGGCGCTGTACTGGCGGGCGGCGCTCAAGCGCAAGATCAGTGGCAAGGCCTTGCCTGAGCAGGGTTTGCGCTGCCGAGTGCAGATCAACCTCAAGGAGGTGGCGGCATATCGCAAGGTCTGCGGGTTTGCCGACAGCCCGATCCTGCCGGCAACCTACCCGCATATCCTGGCGTTCGGGTTGCAAATGCAGTTGCTCACCGACAGCGCCTTCCCCTTTCCGCTGCTGGGGTTGATCCACCTGAGCAATCGCATCCGCATCCATCGACCGCTCGGTGGAGTGAGCGACCTGACCTTGGCGGTGCACGCACAGAACCTCAAGCCTCACCCCAAGGGCGCCACGTTCGACCTGATAACCACAGCCGAAGACTCCCTGGGCCTGCTGTGGGAAGCCGAGAGCCGCATGCTTTGCCGTGGGGTCAAGCTGGAAGGTGAAGCCACGGATGACGTGCAACCCACCCCCTCCCAGGTCAGCGAACTGACCCGCTGGCAAGCGCCCGCCGACATCGGCCGGCGTTACGCCAGGGTGTCCGGCGACTACAACCCGATCCACCTCAGCGCCCTCACCGCCAAGCTGTTCGGGTTCCCCCAGGCCATCGCCCACGGGCTGTGGAACAAGGCCCATACCCTCGCTGCCCTGGGCGAACACCTGCCGGCTGCCAATATCGAAATCGCCGTTGAGTTTCGTAAGCCGGTGCGCCTGCCCAGTGAAGTCCGGTTATTGGCCAGCGCCGCCGGCTCCAGTGGCGAGTTACGACTCACCGGCAGCGGCGATATTGAGCATATGGTAGGCAAGTGGCAGCCGATCGCCTGAAGTAAACTGATTAATTGTATATATACACCCTAAGTAATAGCGGCCAGTTTAAGGGCCGCTATTTTATTTAACCTACTGATTTAAAACACATATATATCTTGATACATCCACGCCTTATACCGTTGGCATTAGTCCTTAAGCCCCAGTAAGCCGCCAGTATATAAATCGTTAATACCAAGTTGAGAATGGTGAGAAACAGCGCCCGGGATTCTTATGACCTCACGGACAAACACATCACTGCCCCTAGAAACAGTGAGTGCTTGAAGACAACCCAGGTTGTACAGGTGCAAGGAATTCACATCATGAAAACTCAATTCGTGTTTTGGAAAGCAAGTAGCGCATTAGCCCTCGCAGTAGCCCTGGCCCTCAGCGGCGGCTGCAGCAGCGGCGGTGGCGGTCATCACAGCGGTGGCTCTTCCTCTTCCGCCGGCGGCGGCACCGGTGGCGGCACAGACCCTGGCACCGACCCAGGCACCACCACTACTCCCCTGGTCACCGCCACAGTGGTCGACACCGTCGGCGACACCGTGACCGGCCTGGGCGGCACCGTCAGCAGCCTGGGCACCACCCTGGGCAGCCTGCCCATCGTTGGCGCAACCGCAGGCGGCCTGGTGAATGCTACCGGCAACGCCGTGACCAGCATCGGCAGTGGCCTGTCGGACGGCCTGGGCTCCCTGGGCACCGACAGCAATGCGCTGGGCAAAACCGTCGCTGGCGTGGCCAACGGTGTTTCTGACCTGGGCGATGGCGTGACCGTCACCGGTTCGAACGTGGCCACCCTGCTCGGCCAAGTACCGGTGGTAGGCACCGCTGCACCGGCCGTGGGCCAAGTGGTCGGCAAAGTCGGCAATGTCGTCACCATGCTCGGCGACACCCTCAGCACCGCCAGCACCACCGGCCCGCTGGGTTCGGTTACCAATACCGTCGGCGCCAAAGTGTTGGTACCGGTTGTCTCCCTGGTGGAAAACACCACCGGCAAAGTCGGCACGGCAACCGGCCTGGACAGCCCTGTGGGCGGCCTGCTGCAAAAAGTCGGCGAAACTGTCGACGGCCTGGGCGATAAAGTGGCCAGCGCCGGTGGCGCCAACAACCCTGTAACCGGCGCAGTCGGTGATGTGCTCAACGGCGTAGGCACCGTGGTCGGCAAGGCCAGCGGTTATGTCGACCCATCGGCAGACGGCAGTGGCGGCAGTGGCGGCGATTCGGGTGGCAGCACCAGTCAACTGGGCCTGGCTGAACTGATCGGCGGCGTCATCGCCGGTGCCGGCAACGGCCTGGATGCCGGCAGCACCAACGGTGTGGTCAGTGCCACTGGCGCCACTGGCGGTAAAGCCGGCAGCACCGTGGCGTCCCTGGGCACTCTTCTGGGCGGCAGCGGCGTACCCAACACCGCAGCGGGCGCTCCGGTGGGCCAAGTGACCAGCACCCTTGGCAACGCCCTCAACCCTGTGACCAGCGGTGTCGCCAGCCTGACCCAAAACGTCGGCAATACCACGGGCCTTGGCGCTCCGGTCAACGGCCTGGTGACCCAGGTCGGCGGTGCCGTCAGCAACCTCGGCGGCGCCATCAGCGGCACCAATGCCAACCCGGTCACCAGCGCCCTGGGTGGCACCGTCACCGCAGTCGGCGGCACCGTTGCCTCCATCGGGGGCCTGGTCACCGGCGGTACCAGCACCGGAGGTGGCTTGCTCGGTGGCGGCCTGAACCTGGGGGGTAGCGCATCTGCCTCCGGCGGTGCAGGCGCTACCACCAACGGGGGTCTGTTGGGCGGTCTGCTCGGCGGCCTGAAAAAATAGAATTGCACCTGGCCGATTAGACGGCCTCACCTACAGCGCCTACGCTTGGTTGAGACGAGAGACCTCATAAGCCTCTCGTCTTTTTTATGGGCGTATGAAACGCCCAGCAAAACCCCCGAACCGCGCCCCCAGAGCCCGGCGGGCATCTGCGAAACGCTGCTGCAGTTTTGACCATGGAGTGTCCTATGCGCGCTTTGACGCCGTTGTTGTTGCTCACCCTCAGTACCTACACCTACGCCGATACCCTACCCAGCTTCCTCAATAGCAACGACACCATCCGCACCTTGCCGGTCCCCAACCTGCCCGCCGACGCCTACCGCCCGGTCGCGCCGCAAACCCAGCTGCCCACGCCCGCCGCCACCGAAGCCCAACCGTTGCTGATGGACACCAAAGTCACCATCCGCAAACTGCAGATCGACGGCGGCACGGTGTACCCGCTCAAGGAATTGGCCAAGGCCTTCGAACCCTTGATCGGCCACGAGACCAACCTGGCGCAATTGATCGAAGCCACTCGCAGCATCACCCGACGCTACCAGGAGGACGGCTACCTGCTGTCCTACGCCTTCCTGCCACAACAACAGTTCGAAGGCGGCCTGGTGCAAGTGGTGCTGGTAGAGGGCTATATCCGCGATTACCAAGTGCAAGGCGAGATCGGCTCGGTCTCATCCTACGTCGACAAACTGGCAGAAAAACTCAAGGCTGAACGCCCGCTGACCCGCAAGACCTTCGAGCGCTACACCACCTTGATGAGCGCGATCCCCGGCGTGACCTTGCAGGCCCAGGTACCGCCGCCGGGTACCACCGATGGCGGCACGCACATGCAGATCACCGCCAGCCGCAAACCGTTCACCACCAGCATGAGCCTCACCGAATCCAGCCGGGGCAGCACCCAGGCGCTACTCACCGCCACCAGCAATTCGCAGACGTCCATGGGCGAGCAGCTGAGCATCAGCGGCCTGTTTCCGCCGGGGGATGACAAGGAACATTACTACCGCGCGGCCTACAGCCAATTCATCAATGCCGAAGGCACGCAACTTGTACTCTCCGGTGAACGCTACCGCGCCGATCCCAGCACACGCCTGCAGTTGGGCAACGGCCTTGAGCTCACGCCACACCAGAAAATCGACCGCTACTCCATTGGTGTCACTCACCCCTTTATCGCCTCGCCCAACGAGTCATTGAGCCTGGGCACGCGCGTCTACGCCGTCGACCAGACCAACCGCTACAAACTCGAAGGTTTCCCACAACGCTTCGAACTGGAAACCAACCTGCGTGCCCTGGCGTTCGAGGGCGACTGGCGCAAAGCCGACACCACTCAACTGCGCATCATCAGTGCCGGGGTGTACCAAGGCATCGACGGCATGGGCGCCAAGACCCGCACCGATTTTGGCGGCCTCAAGCCCGACCTGGACTTCTTGCGCGTGCGCCTCTCCGGGGTGCAGAGCAACAAGCTGTTCGACAACTGGCAGGGCGTGCTCTCCGGGGCGTTGTACTGGAGCAACGACAACCTGCCCGACAGCGAACACGCCACCTTCGGCGGGCAGAACTTCGGCCGTGGCTACCCTGATGACCAAGGCACCGGCGACAAAGGCTGGGGCGTGGCCTACGAGGTCAACTACAGCTACAACCGCGCCGGCGAGTGGGTGAGGATCCTGCAACCCTACGTGGTCTTCGACCGCGCCAAGACCTGGTACAACGACCTGCCCGTCAAAGGCAACGACATGTCCTCAGCCGCGGTGGGCCTGCGCTTCGGCGACGCGAAGTACTACAACATTGCGCTGGAAGCGGCCAAGCCGATGTCGGACGTGGCGCTGGACAACTTCGATCGGCGGCCACGCTATTCATTGAGCTTCAGCTACCAGCTGTAGTGCGGGCAACACCGGCCCAATGTGGGTGCTGGCTTGCCTGCACCCACAGCTGATTGCATTTCAATAGGATGGAAGTGGCGCGTCCAACGTCAGTAGCGGGGTTTGGCGAGGGGGAACAGGCTGTTGAGGGTATCGATCAGTCGCACCAGATAGATCGGCTTGCGAAACAGATCGAGCACCTGCAAGCGCAGCATATCGCTCACATCATCCATTTCGGCGTGGCCCGACATCACGATCACCGGCAGGTGCGCACGCGAGGTGTGTTCGCGCAGGCGCTTGATCAACGAGATGCCGCTTTCCTCGGGCATGCGCAGGTCGGTGATGATCAGGGCGATATCCGGGTTGAGTGTCAATTCTTGTAACGCATCGGTTACAGATGAAGCGGTAAAACATACAAATCCCTCGTTTTCGAGGGATTCGGCGAGCTCAATAAGCGCGTCCTCTTCATCGTCCACCAATAGAATTTGTTGGCGGGAAGGCGAAGAGGCGCTCATGACAATACCTGGACGGAGAGAACTTCTGAGAGGGTTTTCCACATTAAATAACAGGCTCTTACGTCGTCATTTTAGTGGCGACACTGTCGAAGATCGACTTGATCTTAGTTCCAAGCCCAGAACCGGCACCGACAATGACCAATGCAACCATCGCCACGATAATTGCGTATTCAATACCCGACGCACCGTCTTTGCGTTGGAAGAATATTTGCGTTTGGACATACAGCTTCAACATCAGATCAAGGAACATAAGACTTCTCCCTAAGAACGCAACTGAAAGCCGGAGGGCTCTAGTACCAGATGATTGCGGCGTGCAACTAGAGCATTGTCAACAAACCCCGGCCTCACAACTGTAATAACGGATTAATCACAAAGTATTAGTCGTAAAGTTGACGCCACAAACCCGCCATCTAAAGGTTGCCATTTATAGTTCAGATAAATTTTTCCCGCGGTAATGGCATTTCGTCCTAGCTGAGCTACCTTCAAATAGCCAAATCGTTAGATGTTCATCACAGCCAAGTTGCGAATTAACTCGTTTGGATTAACGAGCATGTAGTGCAACGGGAAAGGGAGAGCCGTCATGAACAGTCGTCTCAGCATGGTCCTGGCCGGCTTACTGTTGGTCGGAGCGCTGATTGCCGGGTACTGGGGGCTGGTATTGAGTCGTCAACCGGAGCCCGTGGCCGCTCCCGTCGCACCTGTCGTTTCTGTTGAAAATACCGTCGCCGCCGTCGAAGACCAAACCCGCCAACCGGTGGTGGTGCTGGTGCACGATGTCCCGCCTTTTGTCCCGCTGACCGCCGCCGACCTGGCCGTGGAAAAACTGCGCACCGTGCCTGCCGGAAGCCTTAGCCACCTCGACCAGGCCATCGGTCGCATGCCGCTGCGTACCCTTGGCGCCGGCACTTGGCTCACCGAAGAGAGCTTCAGCGGTGGAGGCCCCCTTGCCCGCATGATCCGCCCCGACGAGCGCGCGCTGGCCGTCGCTGTAGACGAAGTGATTGGCGCCGGCGGCCAACTGAGCCCCGGCGACTACGTGGATGTATTGCTGTTCCTGCGCCAGGACGCCCTCAACGCAGAACAATCGGCCCAAATCGTCCTCCCCGCTATGCGCCTGCTCAGCGTCGGCGACCAACTGGGCCTGGACAGCAATGGCCAACCCGCCGTCCCACCGCCGGCCACACCCGAAGAACGCGCAGCCGCCGTTCAACGTCGCGCCGGCGCACGCACCGTGGTGCTGGCCGTGCCGGAGCCTTTGTTAAGTCGCCTGATGCTCGCCACGCAAGCAGGCACCTTGCGCTTGGCCGTACGCAGTGCCGATGAACAATTGCTCAGTCGCTATTGGGCTGGAGAAACCGACGCGCCGGAAAAACTCGCCAGCGCCAACCGCGACCTCTACCAATTTACTCAACTGGCCCTGACCGGCCCGCCGAAAAGAGTTGCGTCTGCCGGTGGCGAGCCAAGCGTGCGCCGAGTCATTGAAGTGATTCGCGGTGCCCAAGCGGCGCCACAAACCCCGTGATTGAGCAAGGATGCCTTGAATGAGCCATCGCTACGCACCCGTGTTCACGCAATTGGCCTGGGCCCTGATGCTGTCGAGCCTGCCTGTGGGCATGGCCCTGGCCGCGCCGGGCAACTGCAGCGCCCTGGGCCAACTGCCCGCCGTGGTCGAGGTGGGAGAAGGCCTGCAACAAGAGCTGCAATCGCCAGTACCGATCACGCGCCTGGCCATCGGCGACCCGAGGATTGCCGATGTGCGGGTCAACGGTGACCGCAATTTCCTGCTGACCGGCGTCTCCACCGGCGCCACCAGCCTGATGGTATGGACTGCCTGCGCCAACGTACCGCGCCAGAGCATGGTATTCGTCAAGGGCAAGGCCACCTCGGCGCTGACCAGCCTGGCGCTATCGCCCTCGGAAGATCCGTTGCTGCCCAGCCAAGTGCAGACCGACGTGCGCTTCGTCGAAGTCAGCCGAACCAAACTCAAGGAGGCCAGCACGTCGTTGTTCGGCCAGGGCGGCAACTTTCTGTTCGGCAGCCCCGGCAACGCCATTTCACCGGTGGCGCCGACCAACAGCTTTCGCGGCCAGGCGGTCACCAATGGGTCGTTCAATATCGGCTTTGGTAGCGGACGCATCTCGGCCATGATCAACGCCCTTGAGCAAAGTGGTTTCGCCTACACCCTGTCGCGGCCCAGCCTCGTGGCCATGAGCGGCCAGAGCGCGACCTTTCTCGCGGGCGGCGAAGTACCGATCCCGGTGCCCAGTTCAGGCAGCGACAGCATCTCCATCGAATACAAAGAATTCGGCATCCGCCTGACCCTCACGCCTACCGTGATCGACCGCAACCGCATCACCCTCAAGGTGGCGCCAGAGGTCAGCGAGTTGGACTACAGCAACGCGGTGCAGATCGAAGGCATCCAGGTGCCTGCTCTGACCGTGCGCCGCACCGACACCAGCGTGTCCCTGGCAGACGGCGAGAGCTTTGTGATCAGCGGCCTGATCAGCACCAATAACCGCTCCACCATCGGCAAGTTTCCGGGGCTGGGTGACATTCCGGTCCTGGGCGCATTTTTTCGTGACTCCACCATCAGCCGTGAAGAAAAAGAACTGCTGATGATCGTCACGCCGCACCTGGTTCAGCCCCTGGCCGCCAATGCCCCACTGCCCTCGCTGCCCGGCGAGAAACTGCGCAGCTACGACCCGAACTGGTACCGCCTGTTCTTCCTGGAGAACGGTAATTTCGACCGCCGCACGGGACTGTCCCAATGAGCGATAGCCTGAGCCAGACCTTTCTGGCAATCACCCGCAACACCACCGATCTGGAGTGGCTCCAAGGTGCCCTTGCACCCCTTGGTCAGGTGGTGAGTGCCGGCACCGGCAGCCTTGATGAATTGTTGGCATTGGTGGACGTGACCTTCGCCAACCTGGTGTTTGTAGGCCTGGACCGTGAAAACGTGGTGGCCCAGAGCGCGCTGATCGAAGGCGCCCTGGAAGCCAAGCCGATGCTCGCCGTGGTCGCCCTGGGCGATGGCATGGACAACCAGTTGGTACTCAATGCCATGCGCGCCGGTGCACGGGATTTTGTCGCCTACGGTTCGCGCTCCAGCGAAGTGGCCGGCCTAGTACGACGCTTGAGCAAGCGCCTGCCGCCGGTGACCAGCAATGCGCAGTTGGGCGGCCTGACCGTGCTGTTTGGCACCCAGAGCAACGCCGATGGCGCGATGCTCGCGACTCACCTGGCGCTGGTGGTGCAAAAGAGCGGCCAGCAAACCCTGTTGCTCGACCTCGGCTTGCCGCGCAGTGACAGCCTTGCCCTGCTGGGCCTGGAAAGCACCTTCAATTTCGGTGACGCACTGCGCCACTTACGCCGCCTCGATGCCACCTTGATCAACAGCGCCTTCACCACAACCGCCGATGGCCTGCGCATCCTGGCGTACGCCACCGGTGACGAACCGCTAAAACTCACCAGCGCCGCCGAACTGTTCATGTTGCTCAGCGCCCTGCGCCAACACTTCCAACACATCGTCGTGAACATCACCGGGCAACCGGATAGCGAAGCATTGCGCACCTTTGTCAGCCACTGCGACAAGCTGTTGTGGTGCGCCGACCAGAACGTCCTGGACTGCCGTCGCAACTTGGCGGTGCTCAATCGTTGGCGCGACAAAGGCATGAAACTCGACCACGCCAAACTGGTGGTGGATCGCTATATCAAATCCTGTGCACCCGACACCGAAGCCCTAGAAAAAAGCTTTGGCCTGGAGTGCGTCGCGGTCCTGCCCCTGAGCGCCGAACTGCGCCTGAACGTGAAAAATCAGGGCCAGACCCTGTTTGCACTGGCCCCCCGTGAGCCCCTGACCCAAGCCGTGCGGACCTTGGGCGAGCGCCTGGCAAAACGTTCCGAAGGCCTGGAAAAACCCTCGATGCGCTGGTTCGAGCGGCTCCTGGGGTCGGGACGATGAACGGCGAAAAGCTGTTTGGCGGCCCGGCCCGTACCGTCAATGGCAACAGCGACCACGATGGCCTGAAACTGGTGCTGCACCGCTACATCATCGATGCCATCGAGGAATCGGGCAAAAACCTGCTGGAAGGCACGCGCCAGTCCCTGGCGCAATTTGTCATCGACAAAGTCTCCGAATACATCACCCGCATGCGCCTGGCGATCTCGCGTTATGAAATGGAACGCCTGGCTGAAGAGATCGTCGATGAGCTCACCGGTTTCGGCCCGCTGGAAGTGCTGCTGCGCGACCCCTCGGTGACGGAAATTCTGGTCAACGGCCCGCACCGGGTGTTTATCGAGCGCGATGGCCTGCTGCACCAAAGTGACCTGCGGTTTATCGACGATCACCACGTGGAGCGCGTGATGCAACGCATCCTTGCGCCCCTGGGGCGGCGCTTGGATGAGTCGTCGCCCATGGTGGATGCGCGCCTGCCCGACGGCAGCCGAGTCAACGCGATCATCCCGCCCATTGCCCTGGACGGGCCGTGCCTGTCGATCCGGAAATTTCGCAAGGACATGCTTAAGAGCAGCGACCTGGTGGCCATGCAGACCATCGACCAAAGCATTTTCGAGTTTTTCCAGGAGGCGGTGGGCAAGCGCTGCAACATCCTGATCAGCGGCGGTACGGGCACGGGCAAAACCACCTTGCTCAATATTCTCAGCCAGTTGATCAACCCCCATGAACGGCTGGTGACCATCGAAGACGTGGCCGAACTGCAACTGGGCCACCCCCACGTGGTGCGCTTGGAAACCCGCCCGCCCAATGCCGAGGGCCATGGTGAGGTCAAGTCCAGCGACCTGATTCGCAACGCCCTGCGGATGCGCCCCGACCGCATCATCCTCGGGGAAATCCGTGGCGTGGAAGTGCTCGATGTGATGACAGCCATGAACACCGGCCACGATGGCTCCATGAGTACCGTGCACGCCAACAACGCCCAAGATGCGTTGCTGCGCCTGGAAACCCTGGTGGGCCTGACCGGCCGTGTGATCGCGGAGAAAACCCTGCGCCAGATGATCTGCGCCGCGCTGGACGTGATCATTCAACTGACGCGCATGCCCGATGGCCGCCGCTGTGTGAGTGAAGTGGTGGAGGTGGTGGGCATACGCGACGACGTGTATGTCACCAATACCCTGTTCCGGCTCGACCGACGCACCGGCTTCGGGTTCCTGCGCGAGGCCATCAACCCTGCCGGCGATAAGCTGCGCCGTGAATCGGCCTTGCAGTCATAGGGAGCGTCGCATGACTGGACCTGTGTTGATGCTTGTCTGCCTGCTGCTGATCGGCCTGTCGCTCTGGCTGTTTCACAACGGCCTGCGCAAGGCCCAGACCGACCGCGTGCTGGAGCGCCTCGGCGACGGTCAACCCGAGGTTCAGGAAGCCAGCACCACCTGGGCGGGTCTGGAACGCATGTTTTTGCGTGCGGGCCTGGGTAAACCCACAGAGCGCCTGGGCCTGTGGTTCAGTGGCTGGGCTGTCAGCGTACTGCTGGGCTACCTGGTCGCCGACGGCGTGGGCCTACTGATGATGCTGGTGGGGCCACCCCTGGTTTTACGCCTGTTTATCGCGTGGCGTTATCAGCTCCGGGTACAGCGCATGGTCGAACAACTGCCACAGTTGTTGGACCACAGCGTGCGCAGCCTCAAGTCCGGCAGAACCTTGGCTGACGCCGTATTGGGCGGTATCGAAAGTGTTGAAGACCCCCTCAAGGAAGCCATGGGCCGCGTGCAACGCAACGTGCGCATGGGGGTCAGCCTGCCGGATTCGGCCAGCGACTTCGCCGAATTCTACGAACAGGACGAATTTCGCCTGTTTGCCCTTGGCCTGAAGGTGAACCATCGCTACGGCGGCAACGCCAGCGAGCTGCTGGAAAACCTGATCAAAATGATTCGCGAGCGGGAACAAGGCGCACGCCAACTAAAGGCCATGACCGGCGAAACGCGCATGACCGCCTATGTGCTGGGCGGGCTGCCCATCTTGATCGTGGGTTACTTCATGCTGGTCAACCCCGGTTACCTGATGACCATGTGGAACGATGACACCGGGCGCTACATGCTATTCGCGGCACTGGCAATGGACCTGGGCGGCACGTTCATCATGTGGCGCATGCTGAGGAGTGTCTGAGATGGCTGTTCTAGTCAGTGCCCTGTTATTGCTCGCCGCTGCGATATTGGTGGGCGGCCAGCTACTTGAGCATCGCCGTCGCAAGCGGCGGATCTCCGAGCGGTTGCAAGGGCATATGGCCAGCGATGACAAGTTCGGCACGTTCATGCGTCAACTGGGTGGTAGCAGCCTGGCCCAGCGCTCGGTCAGCCTGGACAACGAAACCCAGATCCTGCTTAACCGGGTCGGCTGGCGCAAAGCCAGCCAGCGCTCGCTGTTTGCCGCCATTCAGTTGGGTTTGCCCATTGTGCTGCTGGGGGTGACCATCCTGGGGCAACGCATATTGTTCCCCCATGTGGAACCTGCCTGGATCGCCCCGATGATGGCGCTCGGCATCGGCTACCTGCTCCCCAAACGCGTGCTTGCTGCTGCCGCCAAACACCGCCAGCAAAGCATCGCCAAGGAAATTTCAACCTTCATTCCGCTGCTGCGCATCCTGTTTGAGTCGGGCATGGCGGTTGAACAGTCACTGCGCGTGCTGGGCAACGAAGCCCAGCGCTTGCTTCCCCACCTGACCCACGAGCTGCGCCTGATCCTGGTGCGGGTCGACTCCGGGCTGGAACTGGGCGAAGAGCTGGGCAAGACGGCCCGGTTGCTGGAAGTGGATGAGTTCACCGACACCTGCATCATTCTCCAGCAGCTGATCCTGCAGGGGGGAGGCGCGATGAAATCCTTACTGGCCCTCAAGCAATTGCTCGACGACCGGCGCTTGACCCGCTTGCAGGAATACATCTCAAAGATGTCGGCAAAAATGTCGGTGGTGATGATGGTTTTTCTGTTTCCAGCGTTGCTGATCGTACTGGGTGGCCCGGCCTTTATTGGCATCGCCCGTGCCTTGAGCCATTTTTAAGGAGAGATTGATGAAAGCACTGATTGCCGGCCTGGCCCTGCTGATGCTCGGCGGGTGCGCCACCAACGGCCAATCGCCCTGGGCATCGTTCGGCACGCCAGGCAGTTGTTCCAAGCCCAGCTCAGACCAGGAACTGGCGCTAAGCCTGGCCGACGACATGGCCAACGAAGGCAAGCTGCACGCCAGCCTGGCCAACCTGCAAAACCTGCCGGATTCCCTGCCCCAAGTGCGCCAGCGCAAGGCCCGCGCCTATCGGTTGCTGGGACGCAGCGAGGCCGAGCCGTTGTACCGCAGCCTATTGGGCACCTGCATGACTGCCGAAGGCGAACACGGCCTGGGCCAACTGGCAGCGGCCAAGGGTGACAACGGCCAGGCCATTGCTCATATGCAACGTGCGGCGCAGTTGGCACCCACCGATGAAAAAATCCGTAATGACCTGGGTGTGGTGTACCTCAATCAACGGCGCCTGGAAGAAGCCCGCTTCGAGTTCATGACCGCCATCGAGCTTAAGCAGAGCGACCCATTGGCCGCCATCAACCTGGTGACCTTGCTGATCTATCAGGACGATTGGAGTCAGGCGGCCAAAGTGGTCAGCCAATTGGGCCTGAGCCCCGCGCAAGTGACCGATGCCCAGTCACGTGCGGCGCAACTCAAGAACACGAGAACAGCAACGCACAAAGTTGCGGCGGTCAGCGATGCCCTGCCACTGACCCTCAAATAAGGAGTCGCCTATGAAAGCCCATTACTTTGTTTGCCTGGCGCTGCTGCCGCTGGCGGCATCGGCCATCGAGCCCGGGCCTTCGTCCCCGCAGCAGGCCGAAACGGAAAACTGGCTGACCATGCAGATTGATGGGCGTGCAGCGTCAGCAACGCCACAACGCACGACCCCCGCAGAGCGGGAGCAGGCCTTGCAGCGCTGGCTGGACAGCAATAAGTATCCGATTCCGCAGTACTTCGAGCAGACGGGAGGCGGCGGGTCTAAAGGCGGCAGCAGCAGCCGCAGCAACTAGTGCGCAGTCACCCGCTGGCGCATCGCTGAATTGCTCGGCGACAGCGCCAGCGCCAGTTGGGTGCGGTTGTGCATATGGGTCAGGCGCAGCACCTGGGACACATACAGTTTGACCGTGTTCTCGGTAATCCCCAACTCACAGGCGATCTGGTAGTTGGTCTGGCCCTTGCCGACTAGGCGTGCCACGTCCAACTGACGGGGCGACAGTTGGTTGAAAATGGTCGGTATTTCCACCGGCCCCACCTCTTGCGCCGAAAATTCGCCATCGTCTGCCAGCCCGGTGTTCGGGCTGCGGCGCACCTTGTCGAGGTCCTGATACAGGTCATTGATGGATTCGGAGAGGTATTGCAGCTTCTGGTTCAGGTGCCCCAGTTGTAGCTCTTTTTGCCGCTCTTCAAGTGCCGCTTCCTGACGCTGCAGGCCTTCGAGCAATTCGTCGAGGTTGATGGGCTTCTGGTAGTAATCCGAGATCCCTGCACGCAGGGCCTTGATCACATCCTGCTTGTCGGCACGGCCCGTCAACATGATCGCCTCGAACGCCCGCTGCTTGCCCGCGATTTTCTGCATGGCCTGCACCAGTTCGATGCCGTCCATGTCCGGCATATGTAGGTCGCACAGCACTAGGCCAATCTCAGTGTCTTCACTGAAGCGCTGCAAGGCATACCGGCTGGATTCGCACGGGACACAGCGATAACCGCTGCTTTCGAGAAATTCGCAAAGCTCTTCCACGATCAAGGGTTGATCGTCGACCACGAGTACTTTCACCGCTGATGTAAGCTTGTTCACGCGCTACTCCATGCCTGGCAAGCCAAAAGTTTGACCGATCCTTTTCGACGAAGAATCCTACACATATCTCCAATAAACGTAGACCTACTTTCCGACTATGTACATAGCGATAGAGGCCTTGTGCGACTAATGGATCCAAAGCCAGTAGAGCGCAAACCCTGTCAATACAAACGGTGCGAAAGGCTGTTTCGTTGACGCTTTTGCCAGAGGTGCCCTACGACGCTTGCTAAGCCATTGACTAATAAGTAACCAGGCCCCTTGTGTCACCGCAGCGCCGATCAGCGACCACAACAAATAGTCGGCGGTGGTGGCCAACGCCAGCGCGGCCATCAGTTTCACATCCCCCGCACCAAAGCGCCCCAGCGCATAACCCGGCAGGGTCAACAGCAACGCCAGGGCAAAGGCCCAGCCGCCCTCGCCGGCCGGCGCGCCCAGCCATGTGGTGCCCGTCCACAGCAGGTAGATCAACGCCAACAACGCCCCCCCCAGGGTCAAGGCATTGGCGATTTGCCGTTGACGACTATCCTGCACCGCACAGAGCCCCAGCCAGAGCAACAAAACCACGCCATGGATCACGTAAAAAACATCCCTTTTTGCTGAATGATTCTATGCTGATATCAAGTAGTAGCCGTCAGGGTAGACGTAGTCATGAAAACAGGCCTCCCTAGAAAGCAAAAAGGTGCTGCGGCGATTGAGTTCGCCTTGGTGTTCGGCATCTTTTTCGCCGTGTTCTACGGGTTGATCAGCTATAGCCTGCCGCTGTTGTTGATGCAGTCGTTCAACCAAGCGGCCGCAGAGGCTGTGCGCCAGGCCATGGCGGTTGACCCGATTGCCGCAGGCAACAATTACGCGACCCAGGTCACTGATCGCGCCAAAAACACCGTGATCACTCAGTTGAACTGGATCCCGCCCAGCTTTCAGTTTTCCTCCGACTACATCAGCGCCACCTACGTAGGCACTCCCCTCACCCTGACAGTGACGATCACCTACCCCACCAGCAAAATTTACTCGGTGTTTCCGGCGCTGGTGGTGCCCGGCGTCGGCACCGTACCGAACCTGCCGACCAACCTCACCGCCCGTTCGAGCCTTCAGTTTTGACCTCGGGGGATAACCTCTTCGGGCGCCTGTTGGGTCGCTCCAGCGCGCTGACCCTCGATACGCCGATCGCGCACCCTACCGGGCTGCAGCTGCAACTGGATCATCAGGGCCATGTGCTGACGGTCAATGGCACCCTGCGCTCGCAGTTGGCCGCACACGCCTTGGGCGACGCCAGGCCACTGCTACGGGAACTGCTGTGCGCCAGCAGCGCCCTGAGCATCGAAGGCTCACCTGCTGACTGGCAGCGTCAAACCCTGGACCTGGATTTTCAGGGCACTGCTGACATGGTCTTGCACACACGCGGCTGGATAGAGCCCGACGGTGACGGCTGGAGCCTGCGCCTGCTTGACGTCGGCGACTTGCTCGCGGGCCGCCAATTGGCCCAGCAACGCGATCACAATTACGTGATGGCCTGCCAGATGAGCGAACAGTTGCGGGTCTGCAGCCTGGCCCGCTTGCCCGAAGTGTTCAGCGAGCACCTGCGCAGCTTGGCCCAGCAGTGGCACATTCCCTGCGTGGCCATGGCCTTGCTGGATGAAGAAGACCAGGGCTGGCGGATCTACAGCCAATACGCCGCCCATGACGCGCCAGCCTTGTGGCAAACCGACCAGCACCTGGGGATCAGCCTGGACAGCGCCAACGGCAACGCACCGCTGAGCTTGGCCCAAGGGCGCAGTGACAACCCGCCCTTACACAGCATCTTCGGCAATACCGATGGCTTCCTGGTGCCGTACCGTGACAGCCAGGGCGTCGCCGCCTGGTTACTCTGCGGCCTCTACAACAGCCAGCCACACACCAGTGACCGCGACTGGCTGAACCTCACCGCCGCCCTCGCCGCGCCGCTGCTCAGTCGCCTGCGGGAACAGCGTCATCACCAGCAACTGGAACGGGTCGAAGCCTTGCAAGGCTTGCTCGGCACCGGCTGGTGGGAGTTGCTGCCGGCCACCCAGCAGATCCAGTTGGCCCCGCAGTTACTGCACAGCCTGGGCCAGGAAGACGGCGCCACCCGCCAGGGGTTGGATGCCTGGTTGGAACTGATCCACCCCGCCGACCGCCAGGAACTCAACAGCCGTCTGCAAGACCTGCAAGCCCTGGGCAAGCCCCTGCTGGCCAGCGTGCGCCTGCAACGCAGCGATACCGACCACACGCCCATCTGGTACCGCGTACAGGGCCAAGTGCTGGGCGCGGGTGACAACCGCCGCTGGATCGGCTTCATGCTCGACATCAGCGACATCAAGAACCAGCAACTGCAAGCCGCCGCCGCCCATGCGCGCCTGGACAACCTGATCGCCAGCTCACCGGCGGTGATCTATGTACAACGCTACATCAACGGCGCCCTGCATCCGGCGTTTTTCAGCGACAGCCTGCTGCCGCTCCTGGGCTGGACCCTGGCCGACTGCGACCACACCAGCCTGGTCTCACTGATCCACCCCGAAGACCGCGATCTTTACTTTGAACGCACCCGCCAACTGCTGCGCGAAGGCACCGTGCGCAGCCGCTATCGTCTGCGCGACAAACAGGGCCATTACCATTGGCTGCTGGACGAGGCCAAGCTGTTGCGCGACGACCTGGGCCTGCCCGTGGAAGCGGTGGGCCTGTGGCTGGATGTCACCGACGCCACTCTGGCGGCCGAGCACATCAGGCAGAGTGAAGAACGCTACCGCATCCTGGTGGAAGACTCGCCAGCGATGATCTGCCGCTACCAACCGGACCTCACCCTGACCTTTGGCAACACGCCACTGGCCAATTACCTGGAATGCATGCCCAGCCAACTCCCAGGCCTGAACCTGGGCAATTGGCTGTCGGACGAACAGCGCCAGGCCTTTGTACAACGCATCAGCCAGTTGACGGCGGAATTCCCCGTGAGTACGGCCGAAATCAGCCTGCAACTGCCTGGGCGCGAGCATGCCTGGTGGGTGTGGTCGGATCGCGGTGTATTCGATGAACACGGCGCGCTGGTGGAAGTGCAGGCCGTGGGCCGCGACAACACCGACGTGCGCCGTTCCCAGCAACAACTGACCCAAAGTGCCAAGATGGCCACTTTGGGGGAGATGGCCACCGGCCTGGCCCACGAAATCAATCAGCCGCTGAACGTGATGCACATGGCCGTCGTCAATGTGCTCAAGCGCTTGAGTAGCGGTGATGTGCAGATCGACTACCTCACCGAAAAACTCCAACGCATCGACGCCCAGGTACAACGCGCCGCCCGTGTGGTGGACCACATGCGCGTATTCGGGCGCCGCTCGGAGATCGAGCAACAACCCTTCGACCCGGCGCAGGCGCTGGAAGGTACGTTGTCATTGCTCGGCGAAGGGCTACGGGGCAAGGGCGTGGAGATGCGCATCACCCCGGCGGATTGTGGGGTGCAGGTCAACGGCTACGTCGATCAACTGGAGCAAGTGCTGATCAACCTGATGGTCAATGCCCGGGATGCCTTGCTGGGCAAGCGCGGCAAAGACCCACAGTTCCGCCCGTGGATCGCCGTGCACTGCGAACACGACAGCCGTCATGTGCGCATCTGGGTCGAAGACAACGGCGGCGGCATCGACCCTCGATTGCTGGAGCGGATTTTCGAGCCGTTCTTCACCACCAAGCCCATTGGCGTGGGCACGGGGCTGGGGTTATCGGTCAGCTATGGCATCGTGGAAAACATGGGCGGGCGCTTGAGCGTCGCCAATGGCGAGGAAGGCGCAAAGTTCTGTATTGAGTTACCAGTGCTTTAGATCACCAAATACGCACGGCCCATATGGCAACTGAGGTTGGCGCCCACATCGGCATTGCCCAGGCTGATGCCCAGTGCCTTCAAGAGCGTATTGACGATGGGGTCCAGGATCGGCGATAGCAGCCCCTGGATGGCCCCCACCAGGATGTTGGTGATCGTGGTCAAAAAGCCCGCGACACCCGCCAGCGAGCCACTGGAAACCGACCCGCTGGGCGGTGCATAAGTCACTTGAAGACCACTCAGCGTACCGCTCAGGCTGGCAATGATATCGGCGCTGCCCGGCAGGGTTCGGTAGGTCGGCGCCAGGTTCATTTCGTTGGGCAGGTAGTTGGGGGCCGCGTAGAGCAAGGTGCCCGTCTGCGCACCAATGGTGGACTGGGCTTTCAACATCAGACCACCGCCCACATTGGGCGTGCGTTGACCGCAAAGGATGATGAGCGTGCAATGCCGGGAGCCAATATCGATCAGGCGGATGGGCTGCACCGAAACCGCCGCCGACGACGAGAACGCCGACGTCCCATCGATACTACCCACCGTGAGCGTCGCCACGGTGGTGGTGGCCTGCACGGTCAGCGACTTGGTGGCCGTACTCACGCAACTGAAATCAGTGACATGGCTTTCTGCCCCCCCGGCTTCGATCAGGATATCGAGCTTGGTCGCGATCTGGATATCCGTGGAATCACACACCACCGCGCACAGCACTGAACTCACCACACCGGCGAGGTTAAGGTGCAGTAGGTTATTGACCACACCGGCGACGGGCGTCCCCAGGCTGGTGACTGCCGACGCCAGCGCAGACACGGTGTTCAGCACAGGTATATCGACCGATATCAAGGTTCTAACTTGGGCTGTGCGCACAAATATTTGGTCGGTCGCCGGGGTGTTCTTCAACCCGGCCTTCGCCTTCTCCGGGTTACCAATGGCCGACAACTGGGGCGCCTCGATCACTTTGGTCTGGATCGCCACGCTGCCCAGCAACGGCAGGTTGACCTGCACTGCGGCACTCACGGCGCTCTTGTTACTCGACAGTTGCGCCACCCCTTGCAGCAAGCCAAACAACTGCACATTGGTATTCAATGCAGCGGCAGGTGTACCCGTGGCCAAATTCAGCAGGTCGCCGACTTTCAGCAATTGGGTATTGGGCGCGATTGCGCTCAACGAAATCGCATCAGTGATGACGCTGACTGCCGCGCCGCTTTTTTGCAGCACCTTCACCGAGGCATCAATCAACTCACGGGCGGATACGGCGGTGTTCAACAGCGCGTCGTAATCCCCCGCCTTCACGTTCAGTTGCACCGCCAATTGGTCCAGATAACTGAGCAGGTTCACGTTGGTGTTCAGCAATCCATTCCACCCGGCGGCCGTGAGCGACAGGCTGCCACCGAGCAAACCGCCAAGTGTGGCGTTGAGCAACGCAGACTTTGAGGAGTCGAGAGTGGCCAGGTTGCTGCGAATCGTCAGTTGCGCCACCGGCGGCGCGTTGGCGGCCACCGCAGTGGCGCTCAGAGTGGTTTGCGAGGAAAGCGGCGTGCCGCCGAACATATTCCAGATACCACTGGCGATGCTGGACATCACGCTGCGGGTGGCGACCACGCGTACGGCGTCGCTTTTGGTCGCGTCAGCGGTAAATACGCGGACATTACTGGCATTGGTTGCCAGGGCGCCGCAGGTCACGGCCAGGCCACGGCTGGTATCGCCAGCAACCACGGTGAAGCCGTTGCGCGTGGCGTTTTCCTTGGCGTAGTCGTTGGCGGTGGTGGTCGGGGTGCACAGGCCGCCGCGACCGGCGGCTTCCAGCGCAGCGGTGTCGGCGATGGATTGCAATTTGCGCTTTTCCAGGTACAGGCGACCGCTGTCCACCGCCAGCAACATGAACACCAGGGCCATTGCCAGCGTACCTGCCGCCATCAAGCCAATCGCACCGCGTTGCCTGGAACGAAGTCGGAAAGACATCGAGCACTCCTTAGCGCTTACTCTCCGTGGGTGAGTTGGAGTGTAGACAAGGCTTGGCGGGGGGTCAGGATTTTGTGCCTGCATAGGACAAATGTAGGAGGGGACTTGCCCCCTCCCACATTTGCCCTGCGTTGGTCCCTAGCGAGGGGGGTAGCTGGAGAGGATGCGAGTAACCGTGGTGCGAATGGCATTGCTGCGATCCTGCGGGTTCGGCGTGCTGCTCATCATTTGCTCGTCACTGCCGCGCCACACCAGCTTGCCGTCCTTGCCGTCGAGCAGGTCGATCTGGATGGTCGCCACTTTGTAGGTGATGTTGCGCGTCTCGTTGTACATCGGCGCGCCCCAATAGCCGTTCCACGGGCCGCCCCAGGCGCCGCCGTAGTTGGTGGTGACTTGCTGCTGGCGGTCTTCGACGATCAGGTAGGCCTGTACGTTCAGGTCAGCCTTGGTGCCGGCGGCAGCCGGGCGCAGGCCGCGTTGGTCGAGTTGCTCGCCCACCGCCTGGCGGATGCGTTGTTCGGTGAGGTCGCTCTTGATCCGCGGGTCATCGGGGCGGTATTGCAGGGCCGGGTCTTTCCAGGCCCAGTTGCGGTACGCGCCAAAATCGCGGCTGGCGTCAAAATCGTGGTTGACCTGGCTGGTCTGGCAACCGCCCAGCAGCACTACAAGAGCAAGGGTTGCGATACGACGGAACATGGTTTTTCTCCATAAAGCGAACAGCGCTGAGATGAGAATAGCGGTTAACTGGGCGGATAAGCGCTCATCGCCTTCTGTACCGCCTTGCGCAACCCATCGGCGCGCTCGCTGAGGCTGCCCTGGCTGGCGGTTTCGGCGCTGGTGCTCCACACCGGCTGGCCGCTGCGGGCATCGAACAGGTCGACCCGCACCACCGCCACCGTCACTTCATAGGTGCGTGCGATCGGCACCGAGTTGTACATGCCATAACCATTGCCATAACGGTTGTAGCCGCCGTAACCGTAGCCGTAGTCGTCCTGGACTTGCTTGAGACGCTTCTCCAGGCGCACATCGGCGCTCACCAGCAAGTCGGGTGGGCGGTTGTCGTGCAGGGGGCGCAAGCCGCGCTGGTCGAGGGCGCCGCTGACCGCTTCGGCGATCTGCGCCGAATCGGCCCAGGCCGAGCCCGCAGGCAGTTGGCCGTTGCGCCAGGCCCAATTGCGGTAGGCACCGTAGTCGCGCACCGGCGCGGGGTAAGCGCTGGCATCGAAGGTGCTGGCCGCCTGGGCGGGCGCCGGCGGGATCGGCGCCGAAGCGGCTACATAAGGATTGGGGCTGGAGCAAGCCGCCAGCCCGAGGGACAACAGGATCAAACAGAGACGACGCATTTCGACCTCCGCAGACTGGGCCGCTTAAACCGGACGGCAGATCCAGTGCAAATAACGCCCAAGTCCGGCAAAGCTTGGGTGACGACGGTGAGCGAGCTCCATCTCCAACAAATCCTGTAGATCGGCGCGGGCCTGGAACTCCACCGGCATATAGTCGTGGAAGACGCGCACGCCACTTTGGCTTTCGACCTGCCAAAGCCCTTCGAGTTGCGCCGCCAGCTCCCGAGGGTCCAGCGGTTGTTGCGGGGTGAGGCTTTGTTTTTCGCCGGCCATGTCGTTCTTGCGCATTTTGCGAAAGTGGCCCTTGAGCAGATTACGGTAGATCAGCGCATCGCGGTTGTAGAACGCCAGGGACAACCAGCCGCCGGGCACCGTGAGCTGGTGCAGCACCGGCAGGATCGCGTGGGGTTCGGCCAGCCATTCCAGCACGGCGTGGCACAGCACCAGGTCGTAGGGCTCGGTGAGTTGGCCGAGCAGGTCTTGCCAGGGCGCATGGATAAAGGTCGCGGTTTGCCCGGCGTCAGCGAAACGCTGGCGCGCGCCTTCGAGCATCGGCTCGGCAGGTTCAGCCAGGGTCACTTGATGGCCCTGCTGCGCCAGCCACAACGACATATGGCCCAGGCCCGCACCGATATCCAGCACCCGCAACGGGCGTTGGGGCAGCGCCTCGGTGAGATCGGCCTGCAGCACCGCCAGGCGGATCGCGCCTTTGGCACCGCCGTAGATTTTTTCGGCAAAGCGCGTGGCCAGTTGGTCGAAATGACGGTCACTCATGGGCAAACCGCCGTTCGCTGTCGGCCAACTTGGCGCGCACCACCTCGTTCATGTCCAGGCCCAGCTCACTGCACAGCAACAGCAGGTACAGCACGATATCGCCGACTTCCTGCCCGGCATGGGCGAGCTTGTCGGCGGGCAACTGGCGGGATTGGTCTTCGGTAAGCCATTGGAAGATTTCCACCAGCTCGGCCATTTCCACGCTGGCAGCCATGGCCAGGTTTTTCGGGCTGTGGAACTGCTTCCAGTCGTTGTTATCGCGGATGCGGTGCAGGCGTTCGGTGAGGTGTTCGAGGTTCATGCGTGGGGCTCCTGAAGGTGAGTAGCTTCGGGGGGATTGGGCTTGAAGGCAAGCGTCCGTAGTGCGGATGCGTAGGAGCGAGCTTGCTCGCGAAAAAACGTCAACGATAACGCAGCGTTTCAGGTCGTCCGCGGTGCCTGTTGGTTTTTCGCGAGCAAGCTCGCTCCTACAGTGGGGTTAGTCCACAACACTGAACTCAAGCCTGGCCGTCTGCCCAGCCTCATCGAGCACACTCAACTGATAGCGCCCCAACCTTTCAAAACTGGCATTGATAAAGTCCTGATTCGCACTGTCCCCCAGCGGCGCCCCATTGAGAAACCACCATCGCCTGCCACTGCCGCCCAACGCGGATAGCTTCAGGCGCAATGCCTGCTGGCTCGCGGCGGGCAAGCGCAGTTGGTCGCCCTCGCGCACGCCCACAATCGACAGCGGTGACGCCGCCGCCAGCGCCGGTGGCGGGCAATCCGGGTCGGACGCCGGGATGCGCGCTTCACGCCGCTCGGCCCTGGGCAACCACGGCTCCAGCGGCGCGGGCCACAGGACGACGTTTTTCGCTTGTGCGCCGGGGCAACGCGCATCCACCCGCAACCCCTTGGCGTTAACCCACACGCTCTCCATCAACCCCACGCTCAACGGTTGGTCCAGCGCCTGCAAGGTCGGCGGCGTGGTGTTGTCCAGCGTCCAGGCGAAGCGTTGGCGACGGCAATTGGGATCGGTGCGGCTCATGGGCTGGCCCAGGGGCCAACAGATCGCCGCCACACCGACATTGGCGGGCACCGGCAATACCCGTGCGCTGATGCCGCGCTGGCTGTCACGGTTGGTGAGCACATCGTGCACCTGCAACATCAGCGGCGCTGCCGAGGCCAGGCCGAACTGCCCCGGCACGGGTGTTCCATCCGGGCGGCCAATCCATACGCCAATCAAATAACGCGGCCCCACGCCAATTGCCCAGGCATCGCGAAAACCGTAGCTGGTGCCGGTTTTCCAGGCCAATACCGGGCGCTGTACCAGTTCGGCGCGCGGGTCGCGGTCGGGGCGTGCCTGGCCGCTGAGAATACGCCGCACAATCCAGGCGGCGCCGGGTGACAGCATTGGGCGCTCGCGGAGCACATCGCCTGGCTGCAAGCGAATCGTCGCGCTTTTGCCGTCGCGGGCGAAGGCGCTGTAGCCGCTCACCAGGTCTTCCAGGCGGCTGCCCGCGCCGCCGAGGATCAGCGCCAGATTGGGTTCGGCCAACGCAGGCAATGCCAGGGGCACGCCGCCGATACGCATCTGCGCCGCGAAGCGCTTGGGCCCGTAGGCTTCCAGCAATTGCACGGCCGGCAGGTTCAGTGAGCTGGACAGCGCGGTGCTGGCCGGCACTGCGCCGGTAAAGCCCATGGAGAAATTGCCCGGCCGGTAATCGCCGTAACGCCGTGGCACATCCTGCAACAGGGACTCGGAGTGGATCAGCCCCTCGTCCAGGGCCATGCCGTACAGGAATGGCTTCAAGGTGGAGCCGGGCGAGCGCAGCGCGCTGATCATGTCCACATGGCCAAAGCGCTTGGCATCGTTGATGTCCACCGAGCCCAGGTAGGCGCGCACGGCCATGGTGTCTTCCTCCACTACCAGGATCGCGGCCGAGGTGTACTCCGGCAGGCGTGCGCGCCAGCCCAGCAGCAGGTCTTCGAGGCGGCGTTGCAAGGTGGCGTCCAGGGTGGTGCGGATCAGCGGCGGGCTGTCGGGGCGGTTCAGCCGACGGGCCAGCAACGGTGCCAGGCTCGGTTCCAGGCGCGGGGCGAGCAACAGCGGTTCTTCCAGGGCTTCATCCACGGCGCTTTGTGGCCATACCTGGAATTCGGCGAGGCGGCGCAGCACCTTGTCGCGGGCTTGCTGGGCGCGTTGTGGGTGACGGTCCGGGCGCAGGCGGCTGGGGGCCTGGGGCAGTACGGCGAGCAACGCGGCCTCGGCGTGGGTCAGTTGGGCCGGGGACTTACCCAGATACGCCCAACTCGCGGCGGCGACACCCTGCAAGGTGCCACCGAACGGCGCGCGGTTGAGGTAAAGGTTAAGGATTTCGTCCTTGGACAGGTGCCATTCCAACTGCGCGGTGCGCCACAGTTGTCGCAGCTTGCCGTGGAAGGTGCGTGAATGGGGGTCCAGCAGGCGCGCCACCTGCATCGACAAGGTGCTGCCGCCGGACACCACCCGTGCGCCGGTGAGGTTCTGCCACGTCGCACGCGCCAGCGCCAACGGGTTTACGCCGGGGTGCTGATAGAACCAGCGGTCTTCGTAGGTGAGCAGCGCGTCGAGGTAGTACGGTGAGACTTCATTGGTTTGTACCGGGTAGCGCCACACGCCGTTGGCATCGGCGAACCGCCACAAGGGGGTGCCATCTTCGGCGAGTACGACGCGGGCCAGGTCGTCTTGAGGCAGCGGCAGAGGCCAGATGCGGTCGGCGAGCCATAGCAGTGCCAACACTAACACCGCGAGCCCCAAGGCCCAGCGCAGTAAATGTGGGAGGGGCGGTGCGACGATTCGACTTGCTCCCGATGGCGGTGGGTCAGGCAACAGAGATGTCACTGACCCACCGCTTTCGCGAGCAAGCCCGCTCCCACATTGGACCGAGTACATCCGTCACTCTTGATAAATCGCAAACTCAAACGGGCAAACCTCTATGCTTGTAGGGAACTAGCCGCCAGCAATCACAACCAAACTCACAGATACGCCCACCTTCAAACAGGACGCACCTATGCAAGTAGATTTTTTCGGATGGCTGGGTCATGCACTCGGCTCCATCATCCATTACATCGTCGAGTTCTTCAGCGGGCTGTTCAATCTGCTGTCCAGTGCAGGTGGTGATTTTGTCGAGGGCATGTCCCGTGCACTGGGCATGGACACCTCGATCATCAGCATCGTCACCCTGATCGTTGGCTTGTTGTTTCTGTATTCGGCGGTGCGAGCATTTATGCGGGCATCGATCATCATCGGGGTGATCTGGTTGATGCTGGGGCTGTGGCTGCTGAGTTGGGTTGTGCACTAAGCCCCCAGACAACCTCAGTCCCCTGTGGGAGCGGGCTTGCTCGCGAAAGCGGAGTGTCAGTCAGCACATCTGATACTGATACACCGCTTTCGCGAGCAAGCCCGCTCCCACATTTGGCCTGTATTTCAAGTTAAGAGATCAGCGACCTTTGATCACCAGATCTGCCGGGGTTTCGCCCACCGCCTGCCAGTTCGGCCGATACATCGACTCCACCTGCGGTGGCGGCACCCGATACGTACCCGGTGTCACCGCACGCGCCAAGTACAGCAGGTGCGTGGTGCCATAGCCATCCAGGTTCAGCGCCGCCACATAGCGGTCATCACGGAACTCCTGATGCTTGAGCGAGGCGTTCTGCATCGACTCGCGCCATTCCTTCACCTGGCTGCTGGCGTTTTCCAGACTCGCCGCGCTTTGTGCCAGGTTCTGGTTTTCCAGTTCAAGGCCCGCAGGCAGCAGGTCCACCACCAGGGCATCCGGCACGCGCTGCTTGGCGCTCACCGCCAGATGCACCAGCACCAGATCACCGCTGTTGAGGTTGCGCAGGTTCAACGGCTGACCGTTCATGCCCAGGTATTCGCGGCGGATACTCAAGTTATCCCCACCCGCAGTCGGCGGCACTTGTGGATAACCCGATATCGTCAGTTGCTGGTACACCGGCGCTTCGCCCTGATTGCTCAGGTTGAGGTCGCTGGACAGCAACTTGCCTTCCAGTTCCAGCGTTGACTGTTGGTTATTCAGTTCTTGCACACCGCCACTGCCGGTGAGCGTCACTTGCCAGTTCGAATCCGGCTTGGCGAACCCCAGGCGACCTGCCAGGAACAGTGAATTACGCTCCTGGGTCGACAGGTACGGGCTGGCCGCCAATTGATCCGACAAGGTAAACAAGCGTTCCTCACGCTTGCCCTTGGCCAGGTCGTTCTCTTCGAGCAACGCCAGGATCATCGCCTGGTCGCGCAGCGGGCTGCCGTAGTCGGCCAGCCATTCATTGGCATTGCGCTGTGCAGCAAGGCCTGCGAGCAACGCCTGATCGGCACGGGGTTGATCGCCCATCTTCTGCAAGGCAATGGCCAGTTGCACCAGCGGCAAACCGGAGCGTGCTTCGCTGCGGCGTTCGAAGATGCTGCGCAATGCGCCCAACGGCGCCTGCTGGCTGCGCGCCAACACCATGCCGGCGTAAGCCTGTACGGCAAAGCGGGTGTGGTCGGCGTTGTCGCTGTAGTCGACTTCGATCAGGTTGCGTTCCTGCACATAGCGCAACAAACGTTCGCTGGCCTTTTTCAGGGCCTCGGGCGGCACCGCAAAACCCTGGTCGCGGGCGCGCAACAAGAAGTCGGTGACGTAAGCCGTCAGCCAATATTCCTCTTCGCCATCGGCGCCCCATAAGCCAAAGCTGCCGTTGTAGCGCTGCATGCCCAGCAGGCGCTCGATGCCGATTTCGATCTTGCGCTTGCGCTCGGCATCCGACTCGCCCTTGATCGACAGGCGCTTGAGCAACGCATCATCGGCATACAGCGACGGGTACAGGCCACTGGCGGTCTGCTCCAGGCAGCCATAGGGGTACGCCTTGAGCGCGCTGATCTGCGCGCCGAGGTTCAACGGCGGTCGGCTCGACAGGCTCAGCAGCGCTTCGCGCCCCGAGGCATCGAACTGATCCAGCGCACCCGCTGGCAGGCTCCACGGTTGGTCCTTGAGCACGGCGCGGTAATGCTTGAGCAGCGCCGGATAGGCCGGGCGCACGCCCAACGTCCATTCGCGACTGAACGGCGGCAGGTGCTCACCCGGCAGGTCGAGGCCGTTCACCGTGACCTTGACCTTGCCCTGCCCCAGCCCGCCCCAGGCTTTGACCGGGATACGCAGGGTGGTGCGCTGGCCTTGTGTGAGCGCGACGGTTTGCGCGGCATTGCTGGCCAACTCCAACTGCCCTTCGGCACTCAACTGCACGTCGAGTGTCTGCGCCTTGCCCGACAGGTTGGACAGGTCCAGCGCCAAGGTGGTCTGGTCGCCACCGGCCAAAAAGCGCGGCGCCGACAGCTCGGCGATCAGCGGTGCGGCAATCACCGTCTTGGCTTCGGCCATGCCGTAGCGGTCATCGCTCCAGGCCTGGGCCATCAGGCGCAGTTCGCCGTTGAAGTCGGGAATATCGACGCTGACTTCGCCTTCGCCCTGCTCATTCAAGGTCACCGGCGCGCTTTGCAGGGCGACGATGGTCACGCTGGTATCCGGGCGCTTACCGCCCTTGGCCAGCGCCGCATCGCCACCAAACGCCAGGCTGGCCAGGCGGCCTTGCCCGGCTTCGATCAACTGGCCGTAGATGTCGAACTGGTCCACGCCGTAGGCCTTGCGGCCAAACAAACTGGAGTACGGGTCGGGCGTAGGGTATTCGGTGATGTTCAGGATGCCCACGTCCACCGCCGCCACCAACACATGCACCTGCTTGGGCACGCTGCCATCGGCATTTTTAGCGGCGACTTTCACTGTGAGCGGTTGTTTGGGGCGCATTTTTTCCGGTGCGGTGAGGGTCAGGCCGAGTTTGCGCTGTGTGCGATCCAACGGCAGGTGCAGAAGGCCCACCGCTCGTTTAGGCGTGATGTTGGCTTTGCGTTCACCAGGACGGATCACCAGGGCGCTCACGTACAAATCATGGCGCGACCATTTCGGGTCGAGTTTCACGGCGAAGCTTTTGCCTTCGGCGGGCACGTCGATTTCCTGCCACCACAACGGGCCTTCGGCGGATTCCACCAACAAGTAACCTTTACCGGCGGCAGGCGGGGTGACGGTGACGTTGGCGGTATCGCCATCGCCATACGCCGGTTTATCCAGCGCCAGCTTGACCTGGTCGGGGCGTACGGCGCCGCCCTCGGTATTGTCCTGGGCCTGGTAGCCCGCCCAGAAACGCAGACTGCTCACCAGCCCGGTCTGTGGGTCTTCAACCTCCACGCGGTAAGGGCCCCATTCCACCTGGAAGCTGACCTTGGCGGTGTCACCGGCCTTGATGTTGAGGGTCTGCTCGTCGAGATTGAGAAATTTCTCGTTGAAGTGGTAACTCCAGCCATCGTTCTCGGAGTAGTTCCAGTAGTAGTCACGGCGCTCGCGCACCAGGCGCACCTTGAGGTTTTGCGCGGCAAGCTTCTGGCCCTCCTGGTTGGCCAGCAGCACTTCGAATTCCGCCGGGCCATCGCCATTGGTTTCCTTGCCGTCAAACAACCCGCGCAGGCCCGGCAGTTGCTCGGCTGGCCAGATCGGTTGTACCAGGCGCCGGGTGATCGGCCGCCCGCCCGACTCTTGCAGGCTGGCTTGCACAATCAGTTGCAGCGGCGACTTAGCGTCGGCCCATTTGCTTTCCAGGGTCAGTTCTTCCTGGCCCTTGGCGTCGAGGACGCTTTCGTCCAGTTCGAAATCCTGGCTCAGTTCTTCTTCGGTGATGGAGCCGAACTGGTAGCCGGGCAAGGATTTGACCGCTTCGCGCAATGGCCGCACATAGACCTGACCACTGACGCGGTTGCCGGATGCCGGCGCGCCGTAGAGGTAACGACCGTTGACGTGGATCACCGGATTGTCCGCCGGGCTCAAGGCCGTGTCGCTGCCCTTGAGTTCCAGCGCCAGACGCTCGGGCAGGAAGTCTTCGACGAGAAATTCATACAGCTGCGGCTTGCCGTCGCCCAGGTCGAACACCAGTTGCCAACGCCCGGTCGGGGCTTCGCCGGCCAGTTGCAGTTGATATTGATAGAGGCCGGAAGCGTCGGCATCCCACACGAATTTGCGGCTCACCTGTTCATCCGGGCGGCGCACTTCGACGCTCACCGGTTGGGGTTTGACGGCGTTGCCATCCTTGTCCCGCAGCAAGGCGTTGAGCAGCACGGTTTCGCCAGGGCGGTACAGGTCGCGCGGACCGAACACAAAAAACTGCAAGGGATGGGACGGTTGGCCGCCGATATCGAATTCGGCCAGGTCCAGCGCGGCGCTGTCCAGGCGCAACAGGCTGGTCTGCTCGCCCTGCTTGGCCAGCAACACCTGGGCCTTTTTCGGCAATGGCAACTCGGCGTGACCGCCCTTTTCGGTCTTGCCCTGGCCGACTACGCGGCCTTCGGCGTCGAGCACTTCGAGGTCAACACCGTCCAAGGCCTTGCCTCCTTCCAGCGCCTGGGTAAACACATCCAGGCGATTGGCGTAGCGGTGCACCGACAGGCCAATATCGCTCAAGGTGAACAGCGTGGCCGGTTGGGAATAGTTGTAGGTGCCCGACGCCCGCATCACCGCCAGGTACACGCCCGGCTGCTGCAGTTGCTTGAGACCAGCGATGGGCAGCAACAGGGTTTCGCGGGTATTGCGCGCCGGGTTCAGGTCGAAACGGCCGCCGTAGACCAGGTCAGCCAGGGGCAGCAGTTCGCGGGATTCGTAACTTTGCAGGCTGGTGTTGCGCCCCCACTGCGCCAGGAAGGTAGGCAGGGACTCGGGTTTGATGCGGAAGAACTCGACGTCGATCTTGTCCACATTCAGCGCGATCACCGGCAAGCCTTCAGCGAGTCGGGTCGGCAGCAGGGTGCCACGGCTGGCGAAGCCGACGGTGGCTTGCAGGTCGCGGGTTTCCAGGCGGGCGCTGTACTCGGCGGCGAGGGTGTTGTCGTTGACCGCCTTCACCCCGGCATCGACGGTGAGTACGAGTTTGCGCTGTGGCTCCAGGTGGCGCAGGCGCAATTCCATCAAGTTATCGGAGAGTTCCCAGGCGCCATCGACCTTGCCGGATTTGCTGTCCACCAGGTGGAGCTTGTCGGCGAACTTCTGATCGGGGTCCAACGGGATGGAAAAGCTCACAGAGAGCGTGCTGGCCCCGTCGAGCTGCACTTCGGACACGTCCACCACGCTTAACTCACGCCCGGCGTAGCGTTGCTTCAATGCCGCCACGTCCACTACCGCTTTGGCCGGTTTTGCCGCTGGCGCCACGGTGGGCGCAGGCGGTGCTGTGGGTTTATCGGAGGAATCGCAGGCGCTCAGCAGGGCCAGCGCACAGGCCAGGAACAGTCCTTTGTTAAGCATGGGGCACTCGTAATGGGAGGGGCCGAGGGATGAACTATATATCAGCCTGAGTGGGGCCGATGTGGTGCTGGTCACATTGACCGACGGAGGGTGGTTTGGTTCTGGATAGGACTGCAAGCCAAGCAAAATCCCACAACCACTGAAGATCAACATGTGAAAACACAGGTAAATGTGGGAGGGGGCTTGCTCCCGATGGCGGTGGGTCAGCCAATACTCATTTGACTGACCCACCGCCATCGGGAGCAAGCCCCCTCCCACATTGGTCCTTTAGTGTTGCTGAGGGCCGGTTACAATGCTGCTCCTCCAAGGAGCCTTCATGAAATCCCTGCTCACCGACTGGCGCCACCGCCCCACGCATCGCAACGTCTGGGCGTTAGCTGCGCCGATGATCCTGTCGAACATCTCGGTGCCGCTGGTAGCCCTGGTCGACAGCATGGTCATTGGCCACCTGCCCCACGCCCACCAGTTGGGCGCCGTGGCCGTCGGCGCCAGTCTCTATACCTTCCTGGCCTGGGCCATGGGTTTCCTGCGCATGGGCACCACCGGGTTCGCCGCCCAGGCGGCCGGGCGCAATGACGGGGCGGCACTGCGGCAAATCCTGCTACAAGGCTTGCTGCTGGCGCTAGGGCTGGCCCTGCTGCTGGGCACGGTCGGCATTCCGTTCAGCCACCTGGCGCTGGAATGGATGCAACCTTCACCCGAACTCAATCAGCTGACCCAGAACTTTTTCCACACCCGCCTGTTCGGCCTGCCCGCCGCCCTCGCCAGCTATGCGCTGGTGGGTTGGTTCCTCGGCACGCAAAACGCCCGTGCGCCGCTGGCGATCCTGCTGACCACCAACCTGGTGAACATCGCCCTGAACCTATGGTTTGTACTTGGGCTGGATTGGGGGGTGGTGGGTTCGGCGCGCGCCTCGGTGATCGCCGAATGGACCGGCGCCCTGCTCGGCCTGGCCATGACGCAAAAAGCCCTGCGCGCCTACCCCGGCCATATCGCCTGGGCGGCGCTGAAGCTGTGGCACAACTGGCGTCCGCTGCTGGCCGTGAACCGCGACATCTTTATCCGCAGCCTGGCGCTGCAATCGGTGTTCTTCATGATCACCGTGCAAGGCGCACGCCTGGGCGACGCCACCGTGGCGGCCAATGCGTTGTTGCTCAACGGCCTGCTGCTCACGGCCCACGCGCTGGACGGCCTGGCCCACGCGGTCGAAGCCCTGTGCGGCCATGCAATCGGCGCCCATGACCGCCATGCCCTGCGCCGCTCACTGGTGGTGGCCGGCGGCTGGTCGTTGATTGCCAGCGTCGGCTTCGCCCTGTTGTTCACCCTCGGCGGGCACCTGTTTATCGCCATGCAAACCGACATCCCCAGCGTGCGCGAAACCGCTGACATCTACCTGCCTTACCTGGCTGTGCTGCCATTGATTGCGGTGTGGAGCTACTTGCTGGACGGCCTGTTCATCGGCGCCACCCGCGCGCGGGAAATGCGCAACGGCATGCTGCTCACCGTGCTGCTGACGCTGCCGATCGCCTGGGCGTTGCAGGGCTTGGGCAACCACGGCCTGTGGATCACCTTCCTGCTGTTCATGGCCTTGCGCAGCCTTACTTTGTGGGCGATTGCGTGGCGTTTGAATCGGCAGGACCAGTGGCTTGGATAAATGCGGTGACGCGGTCCAGGACCGGCGCCAGCCAGCGCAATGGTTTTGAGATCGCCGCCACCAAGGTCTGGTGGTTGGTCTTGCTGAAGTAGAACGTTTCAACGGGTACATCTGCTGCCCGTAATTGCTCGGCCAGCCCACCAGTATTGCGCGTGGGGTTGACCAGCTTGTCGCCTGTCGAGGCGATCAACAGGGTTGGCGGTGCATCACGGCTGACATGGTTGATCGGCTGGGAGTCGGGCGGCGAGTCGGGGAAGAAGAACACCGGTTTTACATCCGGGTTTTCAATCGGCAGGAAGTCATAGGGCCCGGCCAGGCCGATCCAGCCTTTGAAGATCGACGGCGATAAACCCACTGCATTCAACCAACGCGCATCCAGCGCCAACATCGAGGCGTTATAGGCGCCGGAGCTGTGGCCCATCACATAAAGCTGCCTGGGGTCGGCGCCGTATTGGGCAATATGCTGATGCGTCCAGGCCACCGCTTGGGCGCCGTCCTGGAGAAAAGCGGGGTACCGCACTTGCGGGTAGAGCCGGTAGTCCGCGATTACCACGACGATGCCCCGTGAGGCCAGGGCTTCGCCGACAAAGCCGTAGTCGTCCTTGGAGCCTGAGTTCCAGCTGCCGCCGTAGAAAAACACCACCACGGGGGCGTTGGGGATAGCGGGCGCGGGGCGGTAGATATCGAGTGTCTGGCGGGGGTCAGTGCCGTAGGCGAGGCCTGAAGTTTTGCTGAAGGTGCTGGAGGGTGTTAGGGCGTTGATCACGTTGATGGGTGAGCAGGCCGCGAGGAATGCAGTGAGTGCCAGGGTGAAGGCTTGTAAGAACCTGCTCGACATCGCTAAGCCCTCATGTGTAAAGGTGATCCAAATGTGGGAGGGGGCTTGCCCCCGATGGCGGTGTGTCAGGCAACTAATCTGTTACTGATACATCGCTATCGGGGGCAAGCCCCCTCCCACATTAGATTTATGTCAACTCAGATTATGAAGACAGGTACGAAGACCGCGTCAGCCCCAATCGCAACGCATCCAGGAACTGCGTACGCTCCGCAGCACTGATCTTCGCGCTCGCGCACTTGTCACGGTAGTGCGTCATCAACTCCTCCGGCGACAAGTGCACGTAGCGCAGCATGTCTTCGATGGTGTCGTGGGTCTCGATCCCGGCGCTGTACACCGAACCGTCATCACGCTGGTAGATGTTCACCGAGTCGGTGTCACCAAACAGGTTGTGCATGTCGCCCAGGATCTCTTGGTAGGCACCCACCAGGAAAATACCCAGCAAGTAGTCCTCACCTTCGTTCAAGGCATGTACCGGCAGGCTGGTCTCGATAGACTGCTCGTCGACGTATTGCTTGATCTTGCCGTCGGAATCGCAGGTCAGGTCTTGCAGCACGGCACGGCGCAGCGGTTCTTCGTCGAGGCGATGCAGCGGCAAAATCGGCAATACCTGGCCGATGGCCCAGGTGTCGGGCAGGCTCTGGAACACCGAGAAGTTGCAGATGTACTTGTCGGCCAGCTTGTCGTTGAGTTCGTCCAGCACCTGGCGGTGCGAGCGCTGGCGGGCTTTCAACGAGTTGTGCAGGCGGCGGCACACGGCGAAGTAGCATTGCTCGGCCAGGGCTTTTTCGGCCAGGGTCAGCTTGCCGTCGGCGTACTGGGTGGCCACGTCGCTCATGTAGTGGGTGGCGCGCCAGTAGGTTTCGGTGACCATCTCGATGTCGGTCGGGCCCAGCAGGTCCACCAGCCATTGCACGGTTTCGGGCAGGCTTTCCTTGTTTTCGATCACTGGGATTTCGTCGTTGTGTTTCTCGACGTCAGTGACCTGCACCACCAGCATGGCGTGGTGCGCGGTGAGGGAACGGCCGCTTTCGGAGAAGATGTTCGGGTGCGGCAGGCTCTGGGCGTCGCAGAATTCCTTGAGCATGCCCACCACCACACCGGCGTAGTCGTCCATGTCGTAGTTGATGGAGCTGGCGTTGCGCGAGTGGGTACCATCGTAGTCAACACCCAGGCCGCCGCCCACGTCGATGTGGTCCACCGGCAGGCCCAGGTTGCGCAGTTCGCCGTAGTAACGAATGGCCTCCTTGAACCCGTGCTGGTAGTCGGCCAGGTTGGCGATCTGCGAGCCCATATGAAAGTGCAGCAGGCGGATGCCCTGGTCCAGGCCAGCGGCGCGGAAGCGCTCGACCACCGACAGCAGCTGCGCCGCCGACAAACCGAATTTGGATTTTTCGCCGCCGGTGTCTGCCCACTTGCTCGATGCCAGGGACGACAGGCGCACGCGCAGGCCGACCTGTGGCTTGACCTTGAGGCTGGCGGCCTCTTCGATCACCAGTTCCACTTCGGATTCTTTCTCGATCACGATGAACACGTTGTGACCAAGCTTTTGACCCATCAGCGCCAGGCGGATGAACTCACGGTCCTTGTAACCGTTGCACACGATGGTGCCGCCCTTCGGCGCCAGGGCCAGCACGGCCAGCAGCTCAGGCTTGGAGCCGGCTTCCAGGCCGATGGAGACGTTCTGGGTGGCGATGATGTTCTCGATCACCGCTTCCTGCTGGTTCACCTTGATCGGGTACAGCGCGGTGTACTTGCTCTGGTATTCCAGGCGCTCGATGTTCGCATCGAAGGCGCCGGTCAGCTGGCGTACACGGTCTTGCAGAATGTCGGGGAAGCGCACCAGCAACGGCAAGGACAGGCCGCTTTTGCGCAACTCGTCAACTTGCTCGTACAGGTCGACGGGCGTGCTGTTCGGACCGTTCGGACGGACTTCAACGCGACCGGCTTCATTGATCGCGAAATACCCGGCCCCCCAATGGCGAATCCCGTAAACACTGCGGCTGTCCGCAACTGTCCATTGGCTGCCATCGTCTTTGCGTGTGCGTCGTACGGACATCGAAGTCCCCTATAAATGAAGTCGAAAACACCGCCCCTGTCAGAGGCTGGCGCAGTCTAAAGAATGAAAATGACGATTTGCCTGCGTGCAAGGTAGGACCCCACGCGCAGGACAGAGTTTAGACACAGGTCGGGAAGAGGCTTTTCAGCCGCCGGACTTCTTGGCCTTGTACCCAAGCTTGATCAGCTCGGCCAACAGCAACTCGACATGATCGCCCTGGATCTCGATGACGCCGTCTTTCAACGCGCCACCGGTGCCACAGCGCTTTTTCAGCGTGGTGGCCAGTTCCTTCAGGGCATCCTCGGCCAACGGCACGCCGGTGATGGTGGTCACCGTCTTGCCGCCACGGCCTTTGCTCTCGCGTCGCACGCGGGCAATACCGTCGCCTTCGGGGATCAGGGTTTGTTTGCAGGTACACGAATCCACGGGCTGACGACAGTCCGGGCAGTGTCGACCTGCGTCGGTGGAAAATACCAGACCACCAAGGGCGGCGAAGGATGCGGCTTTTTTGGCCACCGGCAATCCTCTTGGGAGGACAAAGACTGATCGGCGCCCGCCAAGGGGAACACCGACCGCGAAGCCCCACTCAGGCAGGGGCAGCGCTACCGAACCGCCCTGCCCCTCTTTGTAGGAGCGAGCTTGCCCGCGAAGATCGTCAACGATGACGCGGGCATTCAGGATGACCGCGGCGCTCGTGAGCTTTTCGCGAGCAAGCTCGCTCTACAGTAAAGACAGGACGGCTCGGGTGAAAAGTCGCGCAGTGTAACGGCAAAAAGCCGACTTGCTAAGGGCCAAATGGCGCCAATTTGTGCAGCTTTAGCGACGTGAGGCCAGATAGCGGCGCAAGCCCTCCTGGGCATCCGGGCAGTAGGGCTTTTGTTCAGCTTCCTGTAGGACATTTTCGACAGACAGAAAGCGAGCTTCCATGACCTCTTCGGGCTGCAAACGCAGCGGCCCGTCCCACACGGCGGAGTAGGACGTGCACCAGAGCCGGCTGTCGCCGTCCTCGAAGTAGAAGTGGTCATGTTCGACCAATTCCACGCCGCCCACGCCGAGTTCTTCTTCCAGTTCGCGGGCTGCCGAAACGGCATAACTTTCCCCCGCCGCCACCATGCCCCCAGCTGCCGTGTCCCAGAAACCGGGGTACATGGCTTTGCTCAGGGTGCGTCGGTGTACACACAACTCGCCCTTGGAATTGAACAGGAAGATAAAGGTGCAACGGCCAATCAGGCCGCGCTGGCGCAGGTCAGACCTCACCAGGGCGCCAAGCAGGTTGTCCTGCTCGTCAACCCAGCAGATCAGCTCGGCATCAGAGGCCGCACGGTGGGCGGCCTCTTTTTGAGTGGCATCCATCATCAACCCTGGTTGAGGAGCTGACGCAAGTCGATCACTGCAGCGTTGGCCCGGGAAATATAGTTGGCCATTACCAGCGAATGGTTCGCCAGTACACCGAAGCCACTGCCGTTAAGAATCATCGGGCTCCACACCGGCTCTTGCGACGCTTCCAGTTCACGAATGATCTGGCGCACGCTGACCGTGGCGTTCTTTTTGGCCAGTACGTCGGCAAAGTCGACTTCAATGGCGCGCAGCAGGTGGGACAACGCCCACGCCTGGCCACGGGCTTCGTAGAACACGTTGTCGATCTGCATCCATGGGGTTTCCACCACTTCTTCATCGACCTGCGGCACTTCACCCGGCGCCAGGGCTTCGGTTTTCAGTGCGGTGTTGAGCTTGACCCGGCCTACGCTGGCCGACAGGCGCTGCGACAACGAACCCAGGCGGGTCGCGACATCGCCCAGCCAGTTATTCAGGTTGTCGGCGCGGGCATAGAACAGCGCGCCGCGCTGGTTCGGGTCGGACAGGCGTGCTTCGTAGCGGCTCAGGGAGTTGATGCCCTCCTGGTATTCCGACTCACTGGACGGCAGCACCCAGCTCTTGTTGTCGAAGTTGAAGCGCGGCTCGGCCTTGGCCAAGTCAGCGTCTTCAGCCGACTGCGACTGGGAACGGGCGAAGTCTTTGCGCAGGGCACGGGTCAGGTCACGCACCTGAACCAGCACGCCGTATTCCCAGCTTGGCATGTTGTCCATCCACAGGCCCGGTGGGAAGCGGTCGTTGGAAATGTAGCCACCCGGCTTGTTCAGCAGGGTGCCCACTACGGTCTTGAGGGTTTCGACGGTGGTGAAGCCCACCACCATCTGCTTGCCGTCTTTTTCAGCGGCGATCTGCGCGTTTTGCTGGACCGGGAACAGCGCCGGTTCTTCGCTCCAATACCAACCCAGGGCGCCGGTGACCACCAGGTACAGGCCCACCAGACTGAGCAAGGCCTTGCTCATCAGCAGGTTGCGAACGTAGCTGCGGTTGGCCGACTTGGGCTCAGGGGCGGGGCCTTTGGCACTGCCTGCACGGTTTTTCCAGTCCAGCATGGCGATATCCTTTCAATCACTTGAGTTCATGCACTTGAATTGATGGCGTGCGTTCAAACACTCCGACCACAACCCTA
>NZ_QUZU01000041.1 GCF_004682055.1 Pseudomonas kairouanensis
GAGGACCTTTTGGTTACTTTTGGGTCCTTCCAAAAGTGACCCGCTGTAAGAGCGGAACCATAAGCCGCCGTTACCGCAGCAACGGATATGTACTCAATCATGGCTGCCCCGCAGAAACAGGCACCGCCCGAATCACCGCCCGAGGCCCCAACTGCCCAGGTATCGCCTTCTCCACCGAAGGCAACTGCGGCGCCTGCACATCCGGCATCGCCCAGCTACGCTCCGGCTGCAACCCACCCTGGGCCCGACGCATAAACTCATACCGGTTCAACGTAATACTGCGCCCCGCCCCACTGTCACGAATGATGTAAGGCCGCAAAAACACCATCAGATTGGTCTTGCTCACACTGCGCTTCTCATTACGAAACAACGCCCCCAACCCCGGAATATCCGACAGCCACGGCACCGCATCATTACTCTGGCTGTAGCCGTCTTGCAGCAAGCCGCCCAGCACCATGATCTGCCCGTCATCCAGCAAGATGCTGGTATCGATGGCCCGCTTGTTGGTCACCGTACCCGCCTCCACCGATGCCCGCGTGTCCACGCTGCTGACCTCCTGGTAGATATCCAGCTTCACCGTGCCACCCTCGGAAATCTGCGGGCGCACGTTGAGCTTGAGCCCAACCTCTTCACGCTGCACGGTCTGGAACGGGTTGTTGCTGGTGCCCCCGCCGCCGGTCACATAGCTGCCGGTGACAAACGGGATGGTCTGCCCCACAAAGATGCTCGCTGCCTCGTTGTCCAGGGTGAGCAGGTTCGGCGTGGACAGCACATTGGTACCGCCCTTGCTCTTCAACGCGCGGGCCAGCACCTTGAGGTCGAGCACCTTGCCGATTCCCGGAATGTCCACCGTGCCATTGACCAGGCCAATGTTCAGCCCTTTGGGCAGCACATCAATGCTGGTGGGGCTGGTGGGCGTGCCAACCACCCCGGTGCCCCCCAGGTTCACGCCGCCGAAACCGCCCTTGCCCGCCAGGTTGCCGGCCTGCCATTGCACGCCGAACTCGGTGGCATCGTCTTCGCCCACTTCGACGATCAGGCTTTCGATCACCACCTGGGCGCGGCGCTGGTCAAGCATGTCGATCACCTCCCGCAGGTTGCGGTACAGCGGGTCCGGCGCGGAAATCAGCAAGGTGTTGGTGGTGGCGTCGGCCTGGATGGTCACCCCGCCAGCGCTGAAGGCGGTGTCCTGGTCGTTGCTGCTGTTGCCGGTGGTGGGGCTGTTCTGGCTGTAGCTCGCCTGCACACCACTGCCGGTGGGCGTGCCGCTGCTGTTTTGCGCGTTACTGGCGCCTTGGGTGTTTTTGTCGGTGCTGCCCATGGCACTGAGCTTGCCCCGCGCTTCATCGCTGACACCCGCGTCGCTCTCGCCGGTGAGCAAGCCGCGCAACGATTGGGCCAACTTGCCCGCCTGGGCGTTGCGCAGGTACACCACATGCATATTGCTGGGGTTGCTCTGGGCGTTGTCGAGCTTGTAGATCAGGTTGCGCGCCAGCTCCGTGCGCTCGGGGCTGCCGGAACGGATGATGATCGAATTGGAGCGCGGGTCGCCCACCACGTTGATCTTCTGGGTCTGGTCGGCGCCCTGAGTGTCCAGCAGTTCGGCGACCATGGCCGCGATGTCCACCGCGATGCCGTTCTGCACCTTCACCACATCGGTGTCGATGGCGCTGGGGGTGTCGATGCCGTTGATGATCTGCGCCACCCGCGCCAGGTTTTCGGCATAGTCGGTGATGACGATGCTGTTGTTGCCGGGGTAGGCGTTGATCGGGTTATTGGGGGAGACAATGGGCCGCAGCACCGGGATCAGGTTCACCGCGTTTTCGTATTGCAGGCGAAAGGTGCGGGTCTGCATGCCGCTGCTGCCGGCGCTGTAGATCGGCCCGCCGAGCAACTTGGCATCGGCCTCGGGTACCACCTGGGCCACGCCGCCCACGTCCACCACGCTGAAACCCTGCATGCGCAGGGCCGCCAGCAGCATGTCGTAGGCCTGGTGCGCGGGCACCTGGCCTTCGCTGACCAGGGTCAGGTTGCCCTTCACCCGAGGGTCTACCAGAAACTGCTGGCCGGTTGCGCGCGACAGTGAACGCACCACCGCCTGGATATCCGCATCAACGAAGTTGAGCTGTACGGGTTGGTCCCCCAGCGGGTTGCGCGCCTTCACAACGGCGGGCGCATGCCCACGGGCACTGTTGGTGACCCGGTGTTGTACCGGGGGTTGCGGGGCAGGTTCGCGTTGGCGGTCCAGCACGGTATCGCTGCGCCGGGTTTCGGCCAACGGCTGGCCCAGTTCACTGTCCACCAGCAAAGGCTGGGTGGGCGGGTTGTTGCTGCACGCGCTCAGGGCCAGCACCAACAGCGGCGCGGCCAAACGAAAAGGCGGGACTGACCACTTCATGAAGCTTCCTTAGCGCCAAGCGCCTGATCCATGCGAACGGTCCCGGACACAGTGCCGGCCGAGTTATCGACGGCATCCGCCGCGCGCTGCAAACGCGCCTCGGACACCTCCAGGGAAAACGAACGGGGGCTGTCCAGCAGCCAGTCCACCACGGCATCGGCCGGGGCGTTGTCGAAGCTCAGGCGCCAGCCGCCGGGGGCTTGGGCCTGCAACTGATAACGGCCCTGCAAGCCAGCACCATCCAGGGCTTGGCGCAACGCGGCTTCATCGGCGGCTTTCGGTGCGGCGATACCCTGCAACAACACCTGCAAGGCCGCGGCCTGGGCACGCAGCTTGGGGGTTTCGGCCTGCCAGTAATCGATTTTTTTCAGCGCGGGCTGCACCAGTACCAGCCAGGTCAACAGGCTTGCCAGCACCAGCCCGGCGCCGCTCACCATGCGTTTTTCGCGCAACGCCAGGCCGCTCCAGAACGCCTGGGCCTGGCTGCGCAGACGCTGCAGCTTATTCATCGACGGCCCCCGGCTTTACCGGGCTGATGCGCCAGGCATGATCGTCCCGCGTGACGGTGAGTCCCGCCTGGGCCATGGTGGCCTGCCAGTCCCCCGTAGCCGGCGGGTTGCGACTGTCGGCAAGTAACTCAAGGTGCAAGCTGCCCTGCTCAAAGCGCAAGCTGTCGAGGCTGGCAACCATGAATGGCAGGTTGCTGCCCGCCAGTTGCATCAAGCGGGTGAAGCCCTGGTCACTGCCCGTTTGCCGTGCAGCCAATTGTTGGCGGGCCTGCTGCAAAGGGTTAAGCACCACCGGCAACGCCGGAAACGCCTGGCGCACCTGCTGGCTCATCGAGGCCTTGAGGCGTTGGCCTTCGTCCACCTGGCGCGCGGCGTAGAGGTTGAGGCCGAGGGCCCAGATGGCGACAGCCAGCGCGACGCAGCCGAGCGCCCTGCCCCAGCCACCGCTGGCGGGTTGGCTGAGCCGGCCGTGCAGGCCCCAGGCCGGTGCCTCGCCACTCCAACGTTGGGCGACGTCCACCCACGGCAAGTCCAACGCCTGCTGCCCCAGCGGATGCACCGAGCCTTGTTGCAGGCTGTCACGGGTCAACAGGTAGCCTTCGTCCAGCGTCGCCGCGCCGACCGGCAAGGCGTAAGGCGCCGGATACAGGCCGCGCAGTTTCAGTTGCAGTTGACCCAGCCGTTCCAGCCCCGCCTTGGACACCCAGGCGACCTGCACGCGGCCATCGCTTTCGCGGGGGCCGTGTGCAACGTGCATCTGTTCGACGGGGCCAAGGATCAATGCCTGCGCGGCGCAGGCCACGGCCGCAGCGGTTCTCGCCGCTGGCAGCGGCGGCAGCTCCAGGCTGGTGAGCAGGCTGTCACGCGGATGCAGGAAGCACTCCAGCGCCGCGCGCGACGTGTTCAACTGCGCCAGACTGTCGGTGCCCTCTTGCACCACCACACCGCGCTCAACCCAGGCAAAGCGCACCTGGCTATGAGCGGTCAACTGATCCAGCGGCGGCAAGCCAATACGCAAGCGCTTCATACACCCACCCGTGACCAGATCACCTGGGGCTGGCGCTCTTCGGGCCGATGCAACAACGCATCAATCGTCACCCGGCGCTGCTCACGCCGAACCTGGCCTTGCACACGAAACCACTCGCTGGTGATACCGACCTGCACCGTGTCCACCACCACCTGAGGCAGATGCAACCGGTTAACGAAATCCCCACGGTTGATAAACCACTGCCCACTGTCGCGCTCAGCCACCAAACCGTGGGCCTGGGACAGGCTGAGCTGGGGCACGACGGCGCTGAGCACTTCGGCACTGGCGGTGTTGCCGTTGACCCAAGTCATGCCGGGCAACACGCTCACATGCCCTTGCAGGCGCCGCAACAGCAGCGGGTCAAGGCCTTCGATATCGCCCAGGTCGTCCAGGCTGCGCAGCATCGGGTACTTGGCCGGTGGCAGATACGAGGCGACCACCCGCTGGCTGATCCGCCGACTCACCGCCGGGTCGATCCCCAGCGTGCGACACAGCCGCTCGAACGCCTGCAATTGCTCCGCATCCAGTTGCTCGCGATTGACCAGGTTGCGCAGGTTGAACTTGCCCTGTTCATCGTCAATGCGCCCCTGGAATTCACCACTTTGGGCGCGCGCCCAAGGTTGATCGAGACGGGTCAGCACGTCCTTTTGCCGCGCCTCCCAGAGCATCAACCGGCTGCGTTCAAGGCCGCCTTGCAACAGCCATTGGCCCTGGATGCGCAGTTGTTCTGCCTCCAGGCTACGGGTGAACACGCTCTGACGCGTGAGCATGCTGCCGGCCAGCACCGCCACCACCGCTGCGATCAGCAAGGCGCTGATGATCGCCATGCCGCGCTGCTTCGCCGCTGTGGGCGAATGCCGTTTCATGGCGCGCCTTACAACTGCCAGGAGCCGATATCGGCATTGACGCCATCCCCATCCGGTTGGCCGTCGGCACCCAGGGAGAACACATCCACTTCGCCATTGGCGCCGGGGTTGAGGTAGTGGTATGGGTTGCCCCAAGGGTCATTGGGCAGGCGTTCAAGGTAGGCGCGCCAAGTGCTGTTCTTGGCATCCGCCGGACGCTCGACCAGCACCTTGAGGCCCTGGTTCATGTTCGGGTAGGTGCCGTGGTCGAGGCGGTAGAGTTTCAGCGCCTGCATCAACCCGCCAATGTCCTGCTTGGCCGCCGTGGCCCGCGCCTGGTCGGGCCGGTCGAGCACCTTGGGCACTACCATGGCGGCCAGAATCCCGAGGATGACCACCACCACCATGATCTCGATCAAGGTAAAGCCACGCTGGCTGCGAGGGCCTGGCAATGGGGGCGTTAGGCGCGCGATATCCATCTCGACATTCCTTGGGTTGGGTGCAATTCGTGGCGCAGTGTTGCAAGAACACATGTCAGTCGTATTGAAAATCCTCGGGAGGTTCAGTCGCCAATCGGTCAACTGGCGGCGCTAGTCTGCGGGCCTGTTTCCCGGTTTTGAGAGCGCCATGTACGGCCGTCGCAACGCGCAAGGTTTTACCCTGATCGAAGTGCTGGTGGCGCTGGCGATCATCGCCGTGGCCATGGCCGCCGCCGTGCGCGTGGCCGGGTTGATGACCCAGGGCAACGGGCTGCTGCGGGATAAGGCCATGGCGTTGCTGGCGGCACACAGTCGCCTGGCAGAACTGCGGCTGGAAGGCCATTTGCGCAGCGGCAAAAAGACCTTCGACTGCGATCAAGGCCGCCTGAAACTGCGCTGTGAGCAGACCATCAACAGCAACGGCCGCCTGTTTGATGTGACGGTCTGGGTACTGGACGCCAGCCGCGACGCCCCGCCGCTGGCGCGGCTGGACACCCAGGTCATGGCCGAGTGAGCAGCGGCAGCGCGGGGCCGTCCGGCAAGGTGACGAGGTTGACGCGCTGCTTTTCGCCCGCGTGCTCGATCTCCACGCCATTGCCTTCAATGGCCGTCAAGCGCACACCGGGGCTGAGGCGCTCGCCCACCAGGAAGCTACGCGGCGGGCCGTCGTTGAGGCTGAGGATCGCCACAGCGCCACGGGCCCCGGCAAGCACGCCGGTGACCTTTATCTGCGGCGCCGTCGCCACGGAAGAGAACCACTGCAACGCCGGGTTATCACTGCGCGCCGCCAACGCCTGGGGTGTGGCTTGGGGCGTATGGGACTCGGCGCTGGTGAGCAACAACGGTGTCCACACCACCACGCCCGCCAACGCCGCCAGCAGGGCCAGCGCCTGCACGCCAAGAGCCGGTGAAACACGAAGGGCGAATGCCATAGGGAGGACCTCCTGTTTGTCCGTGGCATTAGCCTACAGGCCAATTCGCACGCTTTTATTTCACAGACTCCCCAGTTCTCCAGGACGCCAGCGATGAAAGAGCAAGGTTTCACTCTGATCGAACTGATGGTGGTGCTGGTGATCATCGGCATCGCCAGCGCCGCCATCAGCCTCACCATCAAACCCGACCCGCTGCAGCTGCTGCGCAAAGATGCCGACCGCCTCAGCCAACTGCTGCAAGTGGCCCAGGCCGAAGCCCGCGCCGATGGACGGCCCATCACCTTGCGCACGGATGCCAAGGGTTTTCGCTTCACGCGGCGCACTGATGATGGCGTGGGCCTCGAAGCGTTCAAGGGCGACAACCCACTGCGCCCGCGCCCCTGGGAAAGCACCCCGATGCAAATCGACATCGAACCCCGACAAACCCTGGTGCTCAATGCCGAATGGATCAACCCGCCGCTGCGCGTGGTGCTGTCGGACGGGCAGCACCGCCTCAGCCTGCAGCGGGATGCGGCAGGATTGATGCGCGTGGTGAGCCAACCATGAATTCAGCGCAAAAAGGCTTCACCCTGATCGAAGTGATGGTCGCGATCATGCTGATGGCCCTGGTCAGCATGATCGCCTGGCGCGGGCTCGATAGCGTGACCCGTGCCGACCACCATCTACAGGCCAGCACCGAGCAAACCGAAGTGCTGCTGCGGGCCTTGAACCAGATGCAGCGGGATATCAGCCTGCGGGCCAGTGTCGAGTTGGTCGCCCCCGGTGCACCGGAAGTCGAAGGCTTGGCGGCAGTGACCGTGCGCAGTTCCGACACCAAGGGCTTTCGCCTGGACGTGATCCGCAGCGCCCCGGTCGCAGGGGATGGCTTGCAACGGGTGCGCTGGTGGCTCAAGGGCGATGCGCTGTACCGGGCCGTGGCACCGGCACGGGATCGCTTCCCGTTGCCGGCGGCGAAAGATGGGGTGGTGGTGTTGACCGGGGTGAGTGATCTACAGGTCAGGGTTTGGGAGACGGACAAAGGCTGGCGACAGTTGAGCGGCAATCGGCGGGAGGCTCCACAGGGGCTGGAGATCGGCTTGGTGCGCCAGACGCCACAAGGGGTGGAGCGCTATCGGCAGGTGGTGGGGCCGTTGAAATAGCGGAATGCTTCTGGCCCTCTCCGGTCTTCAGCCAGGCTTTACTGACACTCAATGTCCACGCCAACTTCTCCAGCCGGTCCTGGGGCAAACCCCGTAAAAACCAGTTGTTGAGGCATTGCGGGCTGACGCGCAGCCATTGCGCGAATGCCGCGGGCTGGATCTGGTATTCCCTGAGCAAATGACGAAGCCGTTGGCCGGAATGGGGGACAGAGGGTTGTGGCGCGGCGTGGCGTCGGTGTTTTTTTTTGCTGATAACCATAAAGAGTCGGCTCCCTGCCGTATGGGTTGGCAGGGGAACTATAAACGGCGTACTCGGAATGCGCAGGTGCCTGGGAAACATCATGGAGGGCAAAAAGAATTGGCTTACGGTAGAGCCTCAGTGGTCTTACAGATAAATCTTACCTACCCATCAAAGCATTCGCTGTGTCAGTACAGAGAGGGCCGTTGCAGTAACGGCAAACCCACGAACCCTGTCACCAAGCCCACTACAATAACTGGCGCTGAACAGCTTCTTCCAGGGTGCTCTGCGTCAACGCCTGCACCACCTCCCGAATGTCCTGCCGAAAAGGCACAGCGACAATCAACACCAACTGCATCCAGGATGTTGTGAATAGGACACGCAGCCGCTCAGCAACACAGCGGCAAGTAGTAGAGCCTGCTTGATCAAACCCATCATGTTCACTCCCCCCTTTGACTGCGGTTCAGCCAACCGCGCGGTGGCCGTTTCGAGCAGCGTGGGCACCAATTCATTCAGCTTCTTGGCCCCCATCACCGGCGACCAATACTCGCGCCCGTACAAACCAACGTTGTGCTCGAACTTGATATGCTCCCTGGCTGCCGCCAAATCCTTGCCCTCGCGAGCAACAATCACCTGGTCCCCCGCCACATCAAAACTGTCCACATAAATCGGCCCGTTGACCCAGATACAGATCGTCAACGTCAACAAAGCGCCAGGAATGTAAGCCGGGTGCGGAGCGCGTCGCGCTTTCAAGGAAGTCATGGTGAACTTGAGCACCACATGGTCCTCCCCCAGGCGCACCGGAAACTCGGTCACCTCTTTGAAATAGCCACCGGCCTTGACGTACTGGTTGAGTTGAGTGGTGAGCGAACGGCTGATGGAATTGCGGGTAGCGTCGTCAGCGCCGGGAATAGCAACGATGACATCGGCGACTTGAGCCATTCAGGCGTTACTGGACGTGGCAGGGTGAAGCGGCGCACCTATCGGGCCGGTGACGGTGTAGGAGACGCAGCCGGTTAGGGATAGTGCTGCGATGAGGGTGGTGGTTTTTTAATAGTTTTTTAGCATGGTGATTCCTGGTTGTTGGTGTTAGTGGTGTATCTGCAAACTAATGGGCGGCAGTTTTTACTGATACGAATTCAAGTTCAGACCATTGAGAAAACTTAATTTCTAGCACAGCGATCTGCTGCAATATATTTATCGCACAAAATACTCCTTCATTATCAACTCAACAAAAACTTGAAAAATTGCGACCCTCAGAACATTAAATCGGACGCTAACCTCTCACACAATACAAGCAAAAAAGTTTGGCATTCTTAATGAAGTCATTACTCAGCGATAACTATTAACGGCGCGAACTGTGCTTCTAAGAAAATTGCAACCCTTCATGCAAGCTTTAACTTCACATGCATAGATAGCGAATGCAAAAAAATCATCTTTTTGTGAAGCACCACTCTTTCGCGAAAGCTTTTTCAAATCATCCATATGAATACAAGCCTCGTTTGCGTCTTCATCGGGCATCTCAAGCAAGGGGAAAAATCGCTTAAAACCCGAAAGTGCAATCAGACAGTAAAGGTGGTATTGCCGGCCTCCGGCATACAAACAGTGTCTCGCAGCATACGGCCAGACATTGTAAGTGGCACACCAGGATAATAAACCTACTCCACCTTTACGGACACGCCCATCAAGCATTACTCAGCTGGCCACGTTAGCCCGCCCCTAAACCGCTCGTACCAATACTTTCTAGAAGGAACATCATCCCGATCCAAATAATAAATTAAATCCTGAAGTTCCTCACCCAAAGGAAACTCAAACTTATACTTTACAATAGAGAGCTCACGCTGAATGCTGTGCAACTCATCAAACAACTCCCCGGCATCTTCAAACGAAGAACAGCTGGATATTCGCTTTATCAAAGCATCACACGCACCCGCATAAAAACTCAAACACTGCCGAATAATTGGAAGGCTGGCGCGATAACGCAGCAACTCACCCTCAAGAACACTCCATACGTCCACGATGATCAACTTTTCCTTACTGGCTGTATATGGCCAACTTGTCCAGTTGCAGGGTTATAAATCATCTCCAAGCCGCCCCCTTCATATTTAAAGTACCCTGGTGCGCCACGCGGATCAGGAATCACCTTCGGGTTGCTATTTTTAGCCTGGCGATTCCTGTTTTTTGGTGTTAGTGGTGTATTTGCAAACTAATGAACTGCTGTTTTTACTGATCCGGATTCAAACTCAGGCTACCGAGAACTCTTAATTTTTAGCGGAGCTATCTGCTGTAATATATTTATCGCATAGAACCCTCCTTCTTTATCAAATCAATAAAAATATGAAAAATCACAACCTTAAGAACATTTAATCCAACTCTAGCTTCTCGTAAAATACAAGCTCAAAAAGTTTGGCACTCTTAATGAAGCCATTGCTCAGCGATGACTTTTAACAATGCAATCTGCGTCCCTATAAAAATACAACCCCTCATACAAGGTTCAACTTCACTTACATAGATAGCGAATACAAAGTAAACCTTCACTACTATACACCCACCTCTTACACCACTATGTGCCGCTTTAACTCCCTCTTAGCCAAGTGCCGATTCCTTTGTGAGGAGCCTCTATTTTGCGAAAGCCGCTTTAAATCATCTACATGAACAAAAGCCTCGTGAATCGAGCTATCAGAAATCCAAGAGATAGCAAGACCCACCCAATAATCTGAATCGTGCTGCAAGCCCACCTTGATCACACTTGCATATGAAAAATCTGGCCCCAGAGCCAGTTTTGCATCTTCAATGGGCATTTCAAGCAAGGAGATAACTCGATTAAAATCCGAAAGTTCAATCAGGCAATAGGTGGCCTTGCCCGCCTTCAACTTCCAGCCATTGAGGTTATCCTTAAATATTTTAACCTTTCCGCCTATATAAGCTTCGCATCGATCACTCATGATTCACATTCGGAAATTATTCTTAATATTAATATCGTGCATCTTCAGCGCCATTTAAATTTGCCCTCTGATAGCAGGGCTCTAGCTTTTCCAATAATGTCAGCCAAATTTTTTTGGCTGTTGCCTATTCCTGCTTCATCATGAATTCCCGATACGATTAAAGTTATCATCATACGTCCCGTGTCGTGGAATTTTACTGGCCAGTATTTTAATTGAGCCGGCTTTTTTTTCAAACGCCACTGCTGTGTATATTTAGATCTCTTGCAATTTACATTTTCCATTTTTTTGAATACAGCCTGGCCATTGTGAATGGTCTCGTTTTTTTTGCGGGGGGTAAGGCCAATTTCAGCTTGGCAAAATATTAACTCACAGGGATAAAGCTCAACCCCTCACTGATCGCTATTTCCTCTGGTATATTTTTATAAATAAAAATATCATCACCCAAGTTTAAAATGGATAAGCAAAGCCCGTTATGAAAAGAGAGATTAACACCTACTGCTGTGTCTTCGGCTAAGGACTGCACGAGTGACGCTGATACCAACCTACTTCCTAGAACGTCGGAGAAATAAAGCTCAGTAGAGATACAAGAAATATCTTGCCTGCCGTGTTCGCCTAAATCGCAACTCGAGATTGGACTCAAGGATACGAAGAGAGACGCACCATCAGGTCCGCCATAGAGTTTTCCAGGTTTAGAATTTTCAAATACAAGCTCAATTTCTTGAGGGACAGAATCTCTCTCGTCACAAAATACGTGAAATAGAGCATTCACTGAAAGTAGTTTCTTTCCGAGTAGAGTTAACAGCCATGCAGTCATAAACTTAGGAGAGCTCATTGCTTGACGCCACCCTTTAGTGAGTTCTTTACAGATGAATTTTGAGTTACCCCATTCTTCAGGATAGTCACGAACGTTCCGCCAGATTTACTAACGACCACATCATCACTTTTAATTCTGAAATACACATCACCTCGTGCGCCATTTGCACCTTGCCCAGCGAAAGTCCCAGGAATTACCTTTTCGGGGTTACTCCCAATGAGAGGCTGCTAAAATAAAACCAATCAGCTTATTTATCATTTCCACTTAAGTCCATTTATATTCTGAATTGATGCATCGGGAGTAAAACCGCCTGATTCATGAGCAGGCATTTACTTCGATTATCTGTTAAGCAAAATCAACTCGCCAAGCTCTTTATCGCTTGTTCCAATAGAATAATAAATTCATCAAGTCGAAAACTCCATTTTTCATTTTCGAGGTGTGAATATATTTCGATTTCAACTTCTCTTTCATGCTCTCGGAATACTTCGACCAGTTGGTAGGGGCCGAACCAAATTTCGAAAACCACATTTTCTCGATCCGGCGGACTACTTATTAAATATGATAAATGTGTCATGATTTTGGGAAGTCCAAAAGTTCAATAAATTTTCTATTTTGAACTGGAACTTCATGATGCTAACGTAACCAGAACGGCAATTCATCGGCGCCAATAGATTCATATGACTCTTCAGAACGGTTCACATCATAGATATAATCAGGAGCATCCGTAAATCCGATCCTTAAAGGGACGTACTCTTTAAACTCCTCATAAAAAACATATGAGCACTCGATAGCATCCAATAAAGCTTTAAAATAGTTAGCAAAAACGCTAGCGATGGTATCGCTGTTCAAAATCAAACTAGTGCTTTTCTTGTCCACCCCTATAGAAATCGCGTCAAAATCGCGAGCAGAAATTTTGCTAAACTCGGCCCTCACATTTTCTAAGCTCCGCGCTAACTCATGCATTTCGTCTTTTTTCAAAGAGTGGGAATACAGCCTAACGGTGATCAATGGATATCTGCTTCCTTTTTCTCCACCTTCAAGAAGTATTACTATTGCTTTAAAAAAACACTCCACGTCGGGGGCAGCCCCCAAAGAGTGAATTGTCATTGCGCCGAGAATACCTATACTTTTCATTCTATTGCGAACCTATTTGACAAGGTCAATATCTCCCTGCTTGTCTTACCTGATAGCACGCGAACTATTTTGGCGAAGTGCGCAGACAACAGATAGCTCTTCAATACAGACAACTAGCTTTGTACTTTTTCGACATTTTAATTCTTGGCTTTAATGCTGCATAGATTGCCTATAAATCAATGAAAATTGCAACCTTTCATGCAAGGTTAAATTTCACCTGTAGAGATAGCGAATGCAACGAAATCATTCGCTATTATACACCCACCTCTTACAGCACTATGTGCCGTTTTAACTCCCTCTTAGCCAAGTGCCGATTCCTTTGTGAGGAGCCTCTATTTTGCGAAAGCCGCTTTAAATCATCTACATGAACAAAAGCCTCTTGAATCGAGCTATCAGAAACCCAAGAGATAGCAAGACCCACCCAATAATCTGAATCGTGCTGCAAGCCCACCTTGATCAAACTTACATATGAAAAATCTGGCCCCAGAGCCAGTTTTGCATCTTTAAGTGGCGTTTCAAGCAAGGTGATAACTCGATTAAAATCCGAAAGCTCAATCAAACAATAAGTGGCCTCACTCGCTTTCAACTTCCAGCAATCGAAAAAATTCTTAAAGACTTTAATCGTTCCGCCCATACAAATATCGCACTGATCAATCACATTACCGATTGACCCGGCTACTGGCATATCCATGATTATTCTCCGACAAAATTTGTCAGCAGCACCTAACTTCGCAGAATATAGCTTCGCAACTTCCTGCACTTTTGCTATCAGCCCTCCAGCATTCGCTTTGTTGTAGCCCAACGCTGACTCAAAGACCTTTGCTTATTACCTCCAACTGGATGCGCCGAGTTCAACGCATAAGATGTCACTTTATTCGAATCAAGTACTGCTTTTTCTGCATTAATTAACCGACCCGATATCTGGGTCTGAATTGCAGCTCTGCGTAAGTGTCGGTTTTCCAGATACCCGTCGGACCGGCTAACGGAGTACGCGGCGCAGTGGTAGCTACTTCCCCTACACCTTTTGCACCATTGAGCCTACTTTATCTCCCGGCAGCCAGCTCTATTGCTATAGAAAGCTTTAATTGCGACTGACGCCCTAGAAGGATATTACGATACTCGTCAACGCTGAAAGTGATTAAATTTTCAGGTTCAGAATCATAACTCCTTGAAAGCTCAAATTTAACAATGACAGAGCCATTCACAAGCACAACATAAAAGTCCTCGCCTTGATCTGGGGTATGGCCCAGCACATAGGCGGACGAGAGAGGGCCAAACATTCGCTCAAGAAACGCAAGAATGACGAGGTTGCCAAATACATACGAGACAGACGAAACCAGCGTCTCTCGAATTTTTTTATCAGCTTCACTTTCCACTAGCTTCATTTGATCACTCCTGGGAACACTAACTGGACTCGCAACTTTATCTAACTCAAAAAACATCCACCACTGCTCTCCACCTTTTGAACCAACTACATAGCCTAGATCTTGGAAATCAGAGCCAAAAACTCTGATTCAGTTAACTCAAACTCCTTGCCCTCCTCCATTGCCATCAATGTGAGGAGTGTTTGATCCATGGAGGCAGTAATTTCTAGGCCATGATCTTGATAGATCTCAAATGCCACTCTAGAAATCCTGAGGACATCAAAGCCTCTAGCCAATATTCTTTCGAGTTCCATAACAAGATCAGCTTTTGAGTACATTATTTCCAACTCCCCAACTCTACACCTGTAGCGACTGTTTCGTCGCCACGAAAACCCTTCAAAAATCATTAAAGCAACCTATGTTCTTACCAGAACACTACGACGCATAAAAACACCCATCTTCATCGACCCAAATAATTCCCGGAACTTCATAAAAATAAACTGTTAACTCTCCATCACTTTCGGATCTTGCACTTTCTGGCCAGCATTCCTTTAGATAAAACACGATATCCTTCGCTCCTAGATCCCAATGAGCCTCATCATTGAAAATAGAGAGCTTAGGATGGGGGTTATTCGGGGAGATGTAGCAATCTGCTCCTGGCTTAATAAATTTGATTTTACCGTTCACCAGCAGATGTTCAATCATGTAGAAAAAAGCGTATTTTCGCTGTTCAAACGTAAGTTCAGGGTTCCATGAGCCAATCGCACTAAAAAGTGTCGACAACCATAGACCAAATGAATCACGCACGACTTCATCAAAGAATTTTACAACCATCATAATCTCTCCATTAGGAATTTTATTTCTGGATTATACGTGGTACCTGTGGCTGTTTTGGGGACATCTATAGTCCACGTCGGTCCAGTCTTACCGGACGAAGACGAGAAGTTGCGTAAAGTGAAATTCCCTTCCGGGGTACTAACAACATAAATATCACCTTTTCCAGGGATAGTGCGGGGAGATGGTAAAGAAGCAGCCTTGGTTAACTCAGAAAAATATTGCTTAACCTCTACTTCTGTTGCGCCAGAAAATATTTTAGCATTACCTGTATTTGGAACCTGAATAAGAGAGCGATTTCCAATTTGGATACCACTTCTGGTGTTGGTAGAACTAAATAACTCCGTAATCTCGGTGCTACGACTTATGCTCGGAATGCCTTGAACCACCAATGGGTTGGATATACTTCCCCCACCCCCCCCTCCCTTCCCCCCAACTAACCCCACCCCCGGCAGCACGCTCAACATCTCAGCATGGCTTCCCTGCACCGTCTTCTGCACCGCCAGCCGCGTGTCGTCCTGGTTGCTGCCTTGAAACCCTCGAACAATCAGCCGCTCTTCCCAGCTCAGCCCGCTGTTGCCCTCGTATTGGTCGAGCGCGGCATTGCCCAGTTCCACAGCCGTTCGTTGTGCCTCACAACTGCCAAGGTCGCTGCACAGCATCAGGTGCATACCGGTTTTCTGGTCGCTGATGCTTTCGTACTTGAGGGTCAGGTCTGCACGGCAAGCCGTGGGGTTTGCGGCGCCTCGGCAGCCTTTGAGGTCTTTGACCAGGTCATCGACTTCGTGGTGGTTGAGGTAGTTGTAGGTCGTGGCGTTTTTGGCGAGTTCGGCGCCTTTTTGTACGTCGCCTTCGGTTGCGCCGGCTGCTGCGAGGCCCACCAGTTGTGAAGCCGCCAGCATCAGCGCCGGGTTGCCTTCTACCGCTTGGGCGAGGCTGGAGATCAGTGCTTCGTTGGCGCCGGCGGCGAGTGCGCCGGTTGCGAAGCTGCCGCCGTTGGCTTCGCTGAGCAGGCCACCGACCAGTGCATGGAGGGCGACTTTTTCGGGGCTGGATTCGGGCCAGTTCTGGCTTTCGGAAAAATCCCCTACTGCGTTGAAGGCAATCGCTTGAAGGGTGCTCTGCAGCTGCGAACTGAGGGCCAGGTTGAGGTTGTCCTTGAGGCTGCCGCCTTGCACCAAGGTTTTGAAACCGGCCTGGGCTGCGCCTTGTGCACCTGAGTAGGCAGCGAACTTGGCGATGTCAGAGGCCGACGCCAGGTCGAAGCCTTTGGTGATGTTGTTGACGCGATCGCCCGTTACGCCAAATGCAGGATCGATGACGCCGGTACTGAAGCCTGCGGTCAGGGCGCTGGTGGCATAGCCTTTAAGGCTGCCACTGGAGGTGACTTCCTTAAACGCGGCGCCAAGATCGCCTTTGTTGTTGATCGTGCTGACCGCTGCCTGGCTGGCGACGGCTTGGAATGTTGCGCCAGCCATAGAGCCCAACGTCCCGCCGCCCGCTGCCACAGCCAACGAACTCGCCGCACCTGCCGTGATCAACGACATCACGATAATCACGGCGAGCATTGCGCCTTGGCCCATGCCGGAATGGCTGTACTTGTACGAGTCGTGCAGTTCCTTGACCCGCCGCCAATCCACATCGCCGCGTTGCTCAGCCTCTTTGATCCAGGCGAGTTTCGGGTCGCCCTTGACCATCGCGTCGATGGTCTGGCCGACGGTGGCCTGGTTGATGTCCTTGATGTCGATCCGCAGGCCTTCGACGGCTTGGATCGCCAGTTTTCCCTGGGCAATGATTTCGGTCTGGCGCAGGGTTTCATCTGTGCGCCCTTCGCCTTTCATGCTCATCCAGGCCAGGTCGCTTTTGCTTTTTTCGTGGCTTTCCTGGTGCAGGTCTTTAACGGCTTCGAAGGTCACCGAGCCGCCGCTGGTGATAGTGATGTCGGCGCCGCTGTCCAGGGTTGCCCCCTGGTACAGCTGGTCGCCGCCGCTGATGAGATTAAGATTGCCGCCGGTGCTGATCTGGCTACCTACAACCTTTACATCGGTCACTTCATCGCGCTGGGTTTTGATAGCGCCAAAACTGCCCTTCTTCTCATAGTCATAAAGGCTGTAGTCGCTGTCATTGGCACTCAACAGTTGCAGTTGCCCGCCCGCGATGAGGTAAGCGTCTTTGCCGCTGGTGACTTGGCTCGCTTGCAGCAGGATGTTTTGCCCAGCGGTCGCGGTAAGGTCGCCACCCGCGTTGAGTTGGCTGCCGACTTGGCGCACTTGGGTGGTTTGTTCGTGGATCTTGGCGCCGCTGCGTTTGCTGTTGATCTCGTGGTCGGTTTCGTTGGCTGCCGCCAGCAGGTAGATGTCGCCACCGGCTGCAACCGTATGGTCTTTACCGGCGTTGGCCTGGCTGGCGAGCAAGGTGATGTCGCCGCCGGCTTTGAGGCTTAGGTTGCCCGCGGCAGTCACGTTGGCGCCGAGGTGTTCGGTGGTGCTGGTTTGGGTGACGCGATGGCCGCCGTTTTCCGTGGTGCGGATCTGTTGGGTGTCGGTGACGGCGATCAGGTTGATGTCGCGCGCGGCCGTCAGGCTGGCGTTGCCGCCGCTGTTGATGTCGCCTCGGTTGGTGATATCGCGCCCGGCATTGAGCGTGAGTTGCTGGCCTGCGCTGATCTGGCTGGCGTTGTCGAGGTAGGTGATTAACGTACCGTCGCCCTGTCGTTTGGCTTGGGCGGTACGCTCGTTGACGATGTCGCCGGTGACACTGGTCAACTCGACGTTGCTGGCACGGATCTCACCGGCCATGGCATTGCGGATGCTGTCGGTGGCGAGCAGGCTGATGCGCTCGCCAGCGGTGATCGAACCACCGTTCAACAGGCTGCCATCCGCGATGGCGGCCACGTTCTGCGTGGCTTTCAGCGTACCTACGCTGACGATATCGCCACCGCTGACCAGGTTGATGTCCCGGCCTTGCACCAGGCTGGCGCCGCGCAGGTTGTTGGTATCGACGGTGGCCAGGTACAGCACCGGCACCAGCACGTCTTCGCCCTGGACCTGGCGTTTTTCCATCCACACGATGTCGTGGGTCAGCGCGGCGACCTGTTGTGCGGTAAGGCCCACGCCCACACTCAGTTGCAGGCTGTCGCGGGCGCTGAGGCCGTTGTCCATCAGGTAGCGGAACTGGGCTTCGTCGCTGTCCAGCCCAGCAAGGAAACGCTGCCCGGTCCTAGCCAGCATGGCATCGCGGATCAGGCGGCTTTCGTAATAGCCATCGCCCAGGCGGCGCCAGGCTTCGTCGGTGTTGTAGCCGATCTTGTCGAGCAAATACTGGGAACTGAGAAAGTTGGCCAGGTGGGTGAACAGTGGGTTGGTTTCGATCAGGTACGGGCTGCCAGGATTTTTGCTCGGGATAAACAGGCCGTACTCGCCGCTGGGCAGGTGAAATTCCGGTGGGCGGGTCAAATCGTCGCTGAGGCGATCGGGGCTCAGTTCGAGGTCGTTGGGGTTGTGGCCGATTTCACCGGTCAGTTGCGCAAGGGTGTTTTCCCGCAGGGTGCCGTTTTGCAGGTACTCGCTGGCCTGCAGGGTCAGGCTGCCGCCGGCTTGCAGGGTGGCGGCGTACATCTCGCGGCCGTCTTCGCGCCAGGTGGTGAGGGTGCCGGGGTTGCTGAAGCCTGCGCCACTGGAGCGGGCCTTGAGTTCGGCGAAGCGCACCGGGTCGAAGGGGGCGTTGTGGAAGGCTGGCAGGTCGACAAATTCCATGCGGTCCCACAGGGCTTTGTCGATGCGGCCGGGGGTGCCGATGATGGTGCTGGAGGTGCCGGTCTGGGAGGCGGCGCCCTGGTTGACCAGGCTGCGGGCGGTCAGGTGCACGTCGCCGTTGGCGGCGAGCAGGCTGTAGCGGTTTTGCAGGGTATCGGCGCTGATCTGCAGATTTTTTCCAGCGATCAGGCTCGCGGCTTTGGTGGAGCCAGGGGCGGCGGTTTCGCGCCAGGTTTCGGTGATGTAGATGGTTCCGCGCTTGTAGCTGTCGTCGCCGTCGCAGTGTTGGCCGCAAACCCAGCGGATGGTGCCGCCCACCAGTTCGCGCTCCAGGGTCAGATGGGTGCGGGCGTTTTCGAATGCATTGGTGTTGATGTGCAGGTTGCCCTCGGTTTCGAGGGTGCCGGAGAGGTTTTTGAACGTGGACGCTCGGGAGCCATCGGCAGCCGCAAAGGAGAAATCGCCGACGCTGTAGACATTGCCTTCCAGGTTGCTGAAATGCTCGCCGCGTACGTGCATGTCACCGCCGCTGAACAGCAGGCCGGTGTTGGTAACGTTGGCGGTGAGCAGCAAGTTGCCTTGGCTGCCGAGGGTGCCGTGGTTATTGAGCTGGGCGGCGTTGATCTGCATATGTCGCGCGGCGCTGAGCACGCCGAGGTTGTGCAGCACCTCGCGAATGCGCAGTTGGATGTCTTGGCCGCTGAGAATCTGGCCGTGGTCTTGGATAAGGCTCGATGCACGGATATCGGCATTGCCTTTGGCGGCGATCAGGCCAGTGTTTTTCAGCTCACCATCGACGTGCAGTTGCAGGTGGTTGTCGCTGAGCAATTCACCGCTGTTGGTAACGTCGCGGGCAGCAACGTTCAGCTCGTTTGCGGCAACCACCTTGCCACTGTTATCGACAGTTTCGGCAACAACACTCAGGTCGCTTTCGGTGTGCAGCGTTCCTGCGTTATCAAGCTGTTTTGCCGCAACCGTCAACGCCTGCGCCGTCACCACCTGGCCGCTGTTTTTGACGTGCTGGCGAGCGTCGATCTTCGCGCTGTTGGCCGCGATAGTGCCCGTGTTATCAACGGTTGCGGCGCGGATATCCAAGTGCCCGCTGGCGTTGAGTTCACCTTTGTTATCCAGCCGTTCAGCTGTGATATTCAGCTGCTTGCCCGCAATCCGGCGATCCTCGTTGATGCCGCTGACAATCTTGCCTTCGTTGCTCACGGTGGCTGCGTGCACCTGCACATTGCCGGCACTGGCAAGGGTGTGTTTAACCACCAGATCGGCATCGGCCTTGAGGTCCACATCCCCCACCGCAAACGTCGGCCCCTGCAATTCAATCGACGCCGCCTTGGCACTCAACGCCCCAGCACTGGTGGTGTGCGCCAGACTCAAGCCGCCGTTGACCTGGATAAACAGATCCCCGGCGGTACTGGCCATTTCCGTGGCCACGCGCACCCCCACACCGGCCTCGGTGCCGATCAGGCGAATGGCCCCGGCATACATCCCGCCCAACGCACTGGAATCAATCGCCAGCTGCGGTTTGCTGCGCCCATCGTCGGCCAGCGCACGTACCTGCATGCCATCAGCGCTGACGTCGTTGCGCCCGGTGATGATGTTGAGTTGATCGGCATGCAACTGCGCGTTGAGCTTGGCGGTGCGGGTGATCAGGTCGAACTGACTGACATTGCGCGCATTGAGCCCCGCGCCTTCCAGGGCGATATCACCGCCCTCGACCCGGAAATGCTCCAGCCGACCGCCCTCCAAAACCGGCTTGCCGGTGGTCAAGGTGGCCCGTGGCGTATTGATAAAGCCGCAGCCATTGCAGGTGATGCCGTGGGGGTTGGCGACGATCACCCGCGCCGCATGCCCAGCCACTTCCGTGTAGCCGCCCAGGTGGCTGCGATTGCCGCCGGTGACTTCGTTGAGGATCACGCTGGCCGGACGTCCTTGCAGCCCGGGGTTACCCAGGATCACCCCGCCCAGCTGGGTGTTTTGCGCCGCCTGGGTGGCGTTATTGAGGATCAGCCCATTGCTGCCGACGTTGTAGTCGGTGAACAGGTTATGGGACAGGCCGCTGCCGTTCGGCCCTGCGATGTTCACCACCGGCACGCCATTGGGCGCATGACCAATGCTGGTGCCGGGGCTGGCGGGGTCCACACTTAGTTGCGCGGCGGCAGAAACGATAGGGTTGAGGAAGAGAATTCCCGCCAGGCTCATCGCCAGGCACTGGTAAAACGGACTACGCACGTCCATAAGCAAGATTCCTTGTTGTTATCAGAAAAACAGATCGATTCGGGCATACAGCGGGTGCTCGCGATGCTCGACCACGGCGGGGCTTTCCAGGGAGCGAGCGAACACCAGCGAGGCGGCCAGGTGGGTGCCGCGGGCACTGAGTTCCCAGGCATTGCCGCTGAGGCGTCCGGCGACATGGGGGTTGTGCGGCCCACGGCTGATCACGCCGACGTCATAGCCAAACCCCACGCCGACCTCGTGCACCCATGGCCGTACCGCCTCCCACACCACGGGGTGGCGCCAACGCAGTTGGCTGCGCCAGTAGCCGCCGGTGTTGCCGGACAGGTTCTGTTCCTGAAACCCGCGTACCGCGCCCAGGCCGCCGACGCTGAGGCGTTGCGGGCCGTAGAGTTCGTCTTCGGCATGCTGGCCGGTGGCGAGGCTGTCGAAGGTCCAGTGCTGGCCCAGCCAACCAAAGGACTGCAGGTAGCTGAGGGTCAGGGTGTATTTCTGATAGCGCGAGGTAGGTGCGCCGCGCCGCGTAGAGAGGTCGCGCTGGGCGTCGAGGGCACCAATGCCCTGCTGCCAACCGGCATCCAGGTTGACGAAGGCGTTGCCGATACGACGGCCATGGTTCAAGCCCACTTGGCTTTCGGTGATGCGATGGCTGGAGGTACGCAGCAGCGCGTCTTCCAGGTAGTTGCGGGTGCGCAGGTGGCTCAGGCCGATGTTGAGGGCCGTCTTGCCCAGGTTGTCGCGGTGCAGCAAGCGCTCGGCGCGCAGGTGTTGGCTGGAAGTGTCGCCGGACAGCGCAAACTCAAAACCGGAGGCCGTGTTGCGGGTACGGTATGCGCTTTGGCTGTGGCTGAAATCGAAAGTCCACCAGCCGTAAGGCACGCTGTAGAACAGGCTCTGGCTGTGGGAATGGCGCCAGTGATCACTGACCATGTCGCGGTTGGCCCGCAGGCTCAATTGATCGGCCAGGCCCAGGGGGCTGTCCCACTCCAGGCCGATACCGGCCTGCTGGCGACCGGTGCTGGCATCCCCGTGGTTATTGCGGTTTGCCGCCACGCGCCAGGGCTTCAAGCGCGCGCCCTTGAGCGATACGCGACTGCCGCCCACCGACTGCCCCGGCACCAATTCAAGCTGGGGTTGACGTGAGGGCAGACGCGCCAGTTGATCGACCCATTGCTCCAACTCGCGCAGGTCCAGCACCTCACCCTCGCTGCCGGGAAACGTCATGGCGGATTCCAGCGGGCTGGCCAGGGATGAGTTGTCGAAGCCTTCAAGACGCCCTTCCACCACGATGATTTTCAGCTCACCAGCCCTGAGGTCTTGTTGCGGCAGGTAGGCGCGGGTCGTGATGTAGCCTCGATGCAGATAGTGGTCGGTGATGCCCTTGAGCATCTCGTTGAGTTGCGGCACGCCCAGGCAGCGCCCGTGCCAGGGCTGCAGCAAGGCCTGGCGCTGGGTATCGGAGAGTACGGTGGTGCCTTCGATATTGATGCGTATGAAGGTGATGCACTGGCCGTCGTCCGCCAGTGCCGGAGTGGCCTGCTGAACCGCTTCGCCCGGCAGGTTTTTCAGCTCGTCGAGCCGGCGGCGCTGCTCATCCAGCAATTGTTGCTGGCGCTCGCGGGCCAGTTCACGGTCGCCGGGGGACGGTTGCGGCGCGGCCAGCAATGGACCTGAGAGCAACGCGAACCCCAGCAACACAGGTCGAAAAACGGCAGACATCCCTTTCACCCTCACTGGCGCTCAAATGCAAAGAGCGCGCAGATTGCCGAGGCTGAATCGCTTATGGAAAAGATGAAAAATTACAAAACAATGCGAGGTTTTTGTACGAGTTAAAGGATCTGTCAGACCTCTGTAGGCCAATGACGAGAATCGTAGGGAAAAGGGGTTTACAGGAGTAAGAAGATGGAATCAAATAGGGCCAGGCATGATTTTTCGCAGGGTTTTAAGTCCAAAAACCTACGCGAGAAACGGAAAAATCAAGAAGGATGGCGAACCTGGTCCGTCAGAGGAAAAAGGCAGGCGGCTCAACCCACCTCAATGCCGACATACCTGGAAACGACAAGCGCACGTTACGCCCAAAACCCGGCATTTTTTATCGTAAAAATCAGAGTTTTCTCGACAAGCGGTAGCGCCTCAACTCAACAACACCACCCCACCCGGCAACTCCGTGCACTTGGCCCCGTACGCATCCCGAATCAACAACGCCACCCCCGCCAACTGCTGCAGACTGAACCGCGCCTGCACCCGACGCTGGCCCAGTTCCTTGTTCAACAACACCAACATTCCCGGCCGATAGCGATTGATCTCATCCACCACCGTTGCCAGGGTCGCGTTGTTGAACACCAGGATCTGCTCGCGCCACGCCACCACGGCCTGGGTATCCACGGTGGTGACGTCGCTCACACCGGCCGGGCCGTAGGTCAATTGCCGCCCGCTCTCCAGGCGCACGTTGCGCCCCGCCACGTCCACCGAGAGCCAACCCTCGATGCAGGTCACGCACACACTGTGGTCGGTATTGCGCAGGTTGAAACGTGCCTGCGCCGCGCTGACCCAGCCGTCACCGGCCTGGACCTTGAGCGGTTGCGCCACCTGGGCGAGTACTTCCACTTCGCCCTCAAGCAACTCAATACCCTGCCCTGTGCGGCTGATGCGGGTCTGGGTGTTGAGTTCCAGGCTGACGCCCTCGCTGAGCAGCACCTGGCGTTGCTCACCCACGTCGGTGCGGTAGTCCGCCGTGAGCCCTGCGAAGCCGCCGGGCACCCCGACGCTCACCATCACCACGGCGGCCGAGGCGGCAATGGCGCCGCCCAGGAAGGCACGGCGGCCATAGCTACGTGGCTGCGTCCCTTGCTCTAGGGCCGGGGCCAATTGCTGCCACAACACCTTGGCCTGTTCGAACGCCTGGGCGTGCTCCGGGCTCTGGGCGCGCCAGGCGTGCAGGGCCTTGGCGTCGGCGACGGTGGCGCGGCCCGAGGTGAGCAGCACCAGCCAGTCGCGGGCTTCATCGTGCAGGGGGCTGGCAGCGGTTTGCCGGGCGGTGGGAAAGCTAAAAATATTCAAGCGCGAAAATACTCACGGTTTTATCAGGGACTCGACACTAAGACGGTTTTCCGGCCCCGGGACCGAACCGCTGAATCACTTTTCTTTCCAGGCGCTTGGCGCAATGACCCAGGGCGGCCTTGATTTCCTTCTCGACCATGCGTGTGGAAATACCGAAACGCTGGGAAATTTCCAGGTGGGGCGCCTCTTCCAGGCGTGCGGCGATCAGGATTTTGCGCCGGCGTGCAGGCAGCTCGTAGAGCGCCTTGACCAGGGACTGGATCTCACGCTGGCCGCCGACTACGCGCGATGGGTCCTGGGCTTCGTCGGCGGTTTGCAGCAGTTCCTCGACTTCGCTGCCAGTGAGCAAGCGCGCGTCGGCCTGACGGCGATCGGCGGCGATGTTCAGGGCCATGCGGTACAGGTAGGCGTTGGGCTGGGAGAGGTTCGGCGGGACCTCCATGCGGTCGACCCGCAGATAGGTTTCGTGCAGGACGTCGTTGGCCAGGTCCTCCGAGCCCAGGCGCTTGCGCAAACGCACCTTGAAGTCTTCGTAGGAGGCCAGGAACAAACTGACCATCGTACTGTGCCCGGTATTTTTCATCCGCCCGTGGCTCCCTTCCCTGCTGTGCATTCCATGCGTGTTCCTGTTGTGTCGGGCATCAAAAGTAAAGTCACCGGCTGGCGCAGCGAGCTGGGCGCCGGGCGTTCGACCCGGGTGGTAGCCAGGCTGCGTACCAGTGCTTCATCGCGTTGTTCATCACCGGTGGGGCTGACCAGCCGGCTGTGTTCGACCCACCCATCACGGTTGACCCACACTTGCACCAACGCGCGAAAACTGCCGGGCCGGGTCAGGGGCGTGCGGCACAGGCTGGCCTCGATGGCCTGCTGCAACGCTGTGGCATAGCTGTTGTTGATCCGCGCGGCGTTGCGCGCCGCAGCCCCCCGGGTCACGGGTGGCTGGCTGACCTCGGGCAGTTGCAAGGTAAACGCATCCCCCCGTGCATATCGCGCCATCAGGCCACTCCCGGTCAGCAACATCGCCAGTGCTTCTTGCGCCGTAAAGCGCCCGCGCACACCGACGGAGCGCCGGCCCCGCGTCAACTCGCGGTCCACCAGCACCGCCATCCCGGTGGCGCGGCTGTACGCTTGCAGTGCGTGTTCAAGGTCCTGGGCGGGCAGGTTCAACGACAGCAAGGTTGACTCCGCCTGGGCCCCACGGCTGCCGAGCAGCAGCAACAGCAAGACCAGGGCGCCGATAACGCGCCTCCAGGCTGCCTGTTCACCCCCTGCTTTGCATCGCTGCACGGCCGACGCGCCCTAGAAAACCGTCATCCTGAGGCCAGTTTATGAACCTGATGTTACGGTGATGGCAAAAAAAACATCACGGTGACGAGAAGCCCGCTGCACTACACTTTCAAGCCTTACCGGCCCACTCCCCAGGGCTCGCCAGGAGGCTTTGATGAAACTGTTCCCCACCCTTGCCAGCCTGTTGCTCTGCAGTGCCTTGCCCTTTCTTGCCCATGCCGACAAGGCCGCCAGTACCTGCACCGAGGTTTCGGTAGACGGCTACAAGGCCCCCGACTACGGCTGCCTGAGCCAGCAGATGGGCAGCGACAGCAATGCCACCAAGGTGGCAAAAAAGAACCGGGAGGCGCAGAACATTGCCGTCGACAAACGCGCGCCGAATGCCGTGGGCTTGTCCACGCCAGCCGCTACCAGCGTGCGCATGGGCAACACCTTCGGCACCTCGGTGAAACCGCAGCGGCCCTGAGCAATGGCGGCGCCCGCCTCAGATTGATCGCTGGTTGACCCGTGCCATCAACTGCTGGGCGGTTTCCTTGCGCTCGGAGTAGCGATCCACCAGGTGGTCCTGGTGATCACGCAACAGCAGCGTAAACTTCACCAGTTCTTCCATGACATCCACCACGCGGTCGTAATACGGCGACGGTTTCATCCGGCCCCCGTCGTCGAACTCCATATAGGCCTTGGGCACGGACGATTGGTTGGGGATGGTGAACATCCGCATCCAGCGCCCCAGCACCCGCAGTTGGTTGACCACATTGAACGACTGCGAGCCCCCGCACACCTGCATCACCGCCAGTGTCTTGCCCTGGGTCGGGCGCACCGCGCCAAGCTCAAGCGGAATCCAGTCGATCTGCGCCTTGAACACACCGGACATCGCACCGTGGCGCTCAGGGGAACACCACACCTGCCCCTCTGACCACTGCACCAGCGCGCGCAGCTCCTGCACCTTTGGGTGCTCCACCGGCGCATCATCGGGCAGTGGCAAACCACTGGGGTCGAACACCCGTGTTTCGGCGCCCAAATGCGCCAGCAGGCGAGCAGCCTCTTCCACCAGCAAGCGGCTGAACGAACGTTCGCGGGTCGAACCATACAGCAGCAGGATGCGCGGTTTAGGCTGGACGGACGCGGGGCGCGGTGCAAACAGTTGCGCATCCAGATGAGGCAGTTGTTCCAGCATAAGTCCTCCGACTCAGAGCGTGCCGATGCGATCCAACTCACCTTTGAGTGGGTCGCGATTGAGCGTGGTGAAAGGCAGGTCGAAAAAAGCCCGGCAACGCCGCTCGATGTGCGCAAGCGTTGCAACGAAGGCCGCGTTGACTGCAGCGTCATCCCCTATGACGAGGGAAGGATCGTCCAGGCCCCAATGGGCCTTGAGTGCCGGGCCGAAGTAGACCGGGCACGATTCACCGGCCGCCTTGTCGCAAACAGTGATCACGATATCCGGCGGGCTGTCTGCAAACGCCTCGTTGCCCTTGCTGCTCAGCCCGAGCGGCGAAATACCAGCACGCTGCAGCGTCGCCAGGCTGCGCGGCAGCACTTGGCCCCTGGGGAAACTCCCGGAACTGACGGCGTGGAAACCTGGAGGCGCCAGGTGATTGAACAGCGCTTCACTCAAGATGCTGCGGCAGCTGTTGGCCGTGCACATAAACAGGACACGCATAGGACAGTTCGCTCCAGTAATTTTCAGCAACAGGCGCTTTCGCGCACCGGACGCCCGTGCATGCCTTGCAGGCGGGCAAAGTTGTCCTGCAGCCACGGGGCGTTTTCGCGCAACGTCACCCGCAGGATTTCATGTACCCAGGCTGGCAAGTCCGGGTTGAGTCGGTAGTAAACCCATTGGCCCTGGCGGCGATCCAGCAACAGCCCACTGCTGCGCAACTGGGCAAGGTGGCGGCTGATTTTCGGCTGGCTGTCCTCCATGGCGCACATCAGCTCGCAGACACACAGCTCACCATGGCCGGCGATCAGCAATACCGCGCGGGCACGGGTTTCGTCGGCCAGGTTCTTGAAGACTTCGGGGGGCGTGATCATGGCGTCGCTCATATATGTTTAGATACATATGCGCATATCCATATATATAAAACAAGTCACAGCCATCAACCGCAACGCAGAAACAAAAATGTAGCACTCGGTAACACCTCGCCCTGCCATGGGGCACGCCCCGCCACGCGGCGCCAGTAGCGGTGGGCCTGGGAGGCCATGGCGCAGTTCGTGCATCCACCGCCACTCCCTCCCCGACTGAACCCGCCATGCGCCCCAAGGAACTGAAACTCTGGACCACCGGTGTTGCCCACCTGCTGGACCTACCCGCCGGCCATGGGCGACTTGCCGGGCTCAGCCATTGGTTGCGCCAGGTGTGTCCGGTGGATCACTTCGTGCTGTTTGTCTACGAAGGCAACCACCGCCCACTGGCGTTGTTCGACACCTTCTGCGCCGACAAGCGCGGCGTGTATGTGGACGACTACCAATGCGGCCCGTACCTTCTAGACCCGTTCTACCTGGCCTGCACCCGTGGCCAGGCGCCGGGGTTGTGGCGTTTGCGCCAGTTCGCGCCAGACCACTTTTACCTCGGCGAGTACTACCTCACCTATTACCAGCAGACCGGGTTGGCCGAAGAAATCGCGTTTTTTGTCGACCTTGGCGCGGGAACCACGGCGGTACTGTCGTTGATGCGCTCCACCGCCAGCTGCGCATTCAGCCGTGATGAGATGCAGTTGATCGAATGTGCCCAGGCGGTGGTGGAGCAAGTGATCGGTGAAGCCTGGCGCTTGCGTCAGGCCCAGCAGCCGCGCCCGGCCCAGGACCTGGACTTCAAGATCCGCGAAGCCTTTGACCAGTTCGGCGCGCACATCCTCACCGGCCGCGAGCAGGAGATCGTGCAACTGCTGTTGCGCGGCCACTCCAGCGCCTCGGTGGCCGAACAACTGAGCATCAGCCCAGGCACGGTGAAGATCCATCGCAAGAACATCTACGCCAAGCTTGGCATTGGTAGCCAGTCGGAGCTGCTCGGGTTGTTTATCCGTGACCTCACTGGGCAAGAATTAGTAGCGGTCGCCTAACCTTATCTGGAGCAACACGGTTCAAATGTGGGAGCGGGCTTGCTCGCGAAAGCGGTGTGTCAGTCAACTCATTCATTGGCTGACACACCGCTTTCGCGAGCAAGCCCCCTCCCACATTTTGAACTGAGTCCGGCAAGTAACCCCGGTCTATCCCCCAAGGGATATATACACCCCCAAACCCCCATTGCTAATTTGGCCCTCGACGCAAACCTGCCTCAAGGAAGCCAGACCGTGAACGATACCTCGCCCAGCGACATCGAATTTTGCAACGTGGTCAAACGCTATGGCGCGGTGCAGGCCGTCAATGGCCTGAATTTCTCGGTACGCCGTGGCTCGTTCCACTCCTTTCTCGGCGGCTCGGGCTGCGGCAAGACCACCACCCTGCGCATGATCGCAGGCTTCGAACAACCCACCAGCGGCGAAGTACGCCTGGCCGGCCAGAACGTGGCAGGCGTACCGGCCTTCGAGCGGCCGGTGAACATGGTCTTCCAGCACTACGCGCTGTTCCCCCACCTGAGCGTGGCGCAAAACATTGCCTACGGCCTGCGCTACCGCACCCCGCGTCCGGACAAAAAAACCCAAGCGCGCATGGCTGACGAAGCCCTGGAGATGGTGCGCCTGAGCGGCTTCGGCCAGCGCAAGCCGAGCGAGCTTTCCGGCGGCCAGCAACAGCGCGTGGCCCTGGCCCGCGCCTTGGTGAACAAGCCCACGGTGTTACTGCTGGACGAGCCGCTGGCGGCACTGGACCGCAAGCTGCGCAAGGAGATGCAGTCGGAACTGCTGCGCCTGCAACGTGAAGTCGGCATCACCTTTGTGCTGGTCACCCACGACCAGGAAGAAGCCTTGTCCATGAGCGACAGCATCAGCGTGATGCACAACGGCTCGATCATCCAGACCGCCACCCCGGAGCAACTCTACGAAACCCCGGCCAGCCGCTACGTGGCCGACTTTATCGGCGAGTCCAACCTGTTCAACGGCACCGTGCGCCGCCTGCAAGGCAACGCCGTGGTGTTGCGCACGGCGCAAGGCCTGGAACTGACCAGCCCATTGACGCCCACCGGCCAGGCGCTGGGGGCGGACGCCGAAGGGTGCATCGCCGTGCGCCCGGAGCTGATCAGCATCGCCGCCACCGGCGCCGAACTGGCCCGCGAAGTCTCCCTGCCCGGCTGCGTAGAAGACCGCATCTACCTGGGCAACTCCACCGAATACCGCGTGCGCACCCAGGCCTTCGGCGTGGTCTGCGTGCGCGTGCCACGCCAGCAGGACCAAGGCCAGCAGGCGTTCGAACACGGCGCAGCGGTCAGCGTCGGCTGGGATCATGCCAATGGCCTGGCCATGGCGTTGTAAATCACTTTTCTCAAACGATTGTGGAGCGAGTCATGGACCAGAAAACCTTTCTAAAAACCCTGCGCAGCTGGCAGAACGGTTCCATCAGCCGCCGTGAATTCCTTGGCCGCACAGGCCTGGGGCTGGCCGCTGCGGTGGTCGCCACCAACATGCCGGGGCTGCTCACCTCCACCGCCGAGGCCGCCGAACAAGGCAAGCTGGGGGACCGCCTGTCGCTGGCCACCTGGCCCAATTACCACAGCCAGGAAAACCTCGACGCCTTCGCCAAGACCACTGGCGCGCGGGTGTCCATGAGCGTGTTCGGTTCCAACGAAGAGATGCTCGCCAAGCTGCAGGCCGGCGGCAGCGGCTGGGATGTACTGGTGCCCACCAACTACACCATCAGCACCTATGTGGGCCTGGGCCTGATCGAGCCGTTGGACCTGTCGCGCATCCCCAACTTCGACGCCTCGGCGTTCCAGCAAAAATTCATCGCCCAGGGCACGGTGGACGGCAAGGTCTACGCCGTGCCGAAAAACTGGGGCACCACCGGCATGTGCTACGACACCGAAAAACTCAAGAACGGCCCTACCAGCTGGAAGGCGTTCTGGGCCGCTGCCCAAGGCCCGGCCAGCGGCCGCACCATGGTCCACGACTACCAACTGACGGCCATCGGCAACGCCCTTAAAAGCTTCGGCTACAGCTTCAACTCCCTGGACCCTAGAGAGCTGGCCGACGCCGAAAAACTGCTGATCGAGGTCAAGCCGCACCTGTTCGCGATCAACTCGGACATCCAGCCGTCGATGCGCAGCGGCGATGCCTGGCTGGCCATGTCCTGGACCGGCGACGCTTCGCAGTTGCACCGCGACATGCCACAGATGCACTTCACCCTGGGCAAGGAAGGCGGCGAATTGTGGAGCGACTTCTTCGCCATCCCCAAAAGTTCGGAGCACAAGGACGCGGCCTACGCGTTTATCAACTACCTGCTCGACCCGCAACACAACAAGCTCGAAGTGCTCAGCCACGGCTACCCCAGCGGTGACAAGCGCGTCGACGCCCTGCTGCCGCCTGCCATGCTCGACGACCCGATCATGTACCCCGCTGCCGAAGCCCTCAGCCCGCTGGAGTTCGGCGCTGCCGCCACGCTCACCAGCCCTGCCCGTGCCGAGTTGATGGCGCGGTTCAAGTCCGCCTGATCGTCCAGCCATGGCCACTGAGGAGTCCCCCATGCATGCCGCCACTCACCCGTCCACGGTGACCGCCCTGCCCGTTGCCGCGCCTCCCCGACGCAGCCTCGGGCGGCGCATCACCCTGCTGATGCTGTTGCCCTCGACCCTGTGGTTCCTGCTGCTGTTGCTGATGCCGCTGGTGATCATCCTGGTCTTCAGCGTGGGCGAACGCAGTGCCGTGGGCGGTTATGCCGGTGGCTTCACCCTGGCCAACTACCTCAACCTGGGTTCGCGGGCGGCGGCGTTCGGCAACACGCTGATGCTGGCGCCGTTGGGCACCCTGGTGTGCCTGGTGGCGGCTTACCCACTGGCGTATTTCCTGGCGGTCAAGGTCAGCCGCAACCGCTCGCTGCTGCTGACCCTGGTGATCGTGCCGTTCTGGACCAGCTTCCTGATCCGCACCTACGCGTGGATCTTCATCCTCAGCGGCAAGGGCATTCCGGCGCTGCTGGCAAGCCTGGGCCTGGAGGATGTGCGGCTGATCAACACACCCTGGGCGGTGCTGATCGGCATCGTCTACGGCTACCTGCCGCTGATGGTGTTCCCGATCTACGTGAGCCTGGAAAAACTCGACAAACGCCTGCTGGAAGCCTCGGCCGACCTGGGGGCCAGCGCCTTCGAAAGCTTTCGGCGCATCACCTTGCCGCTGTCGGCACCGGGGATCATCACCGGGGTGATGCTGGTGTTTATCCTGCTGATGGGCGAGTTCCTGATCCCGGCGATCCTGGGCGGCGGCAAGGTGTTTTTTGTTGGCAATGCCCTGGTGGACCTGTTCCTGCAATCGCGCAACTGGCCGTTCGGCAGTGCGCTGGCCATGACGTTGGTGGCGATGATGCTGGTGATCATCGGCGTGTATTTGAAGCTGGTGGCGCGCTACGGCGGCCGCCCTGCCGATGGAGGCCTGTGATATGTGGCTGCGCAGTTATTCGACGTCGCTGTACCTGTTTTTGTATGCGCCCATCGCGCTGATCGTGCTGTTCAGTTTCAACGCCGGGCGCAGTGGCCTGGCGTTCGAGTGCTGCTCGGTGCAGTGGTTCGGCCGCGCGTTCAGCAACCCGTTCATCATGGAGGCGTTGGGGCACAGCGCATTTATTGCCCTGTGCTCGGCACTGATCGCCACGCTGTTCGGCACCCTGGCGGTGTTCGGCCTGCAACGCGCCGGGCCGCGAGTGCGCCTGTTGTTCGATGCGCTGACCTATTGCGCGATCATCGTGCCGGGCATCGTGATCGGCATCTCCACCTTGATCGCCTTCATCAGCCTGTTCGACCTGATCAACCCGCTGCTGGCCCGCCTGATACCGAGCCTGCCGCGCCTGAACATGGGGTTCTTCACCGTCATTGCCGCCCACTCGCTGTTCACCATGGCCCTGGTGATGGTGATCGTGCGCAGCCGCGTCGATACCCTCGACAAGGCCCTGCTGGAAGCCTCCGCCGACCTCTATGCGCCGCCGATGCAGACGTTCTGGCGCGTGACGTTGCCACAGATCAGCCCAGCGATCATGGCCGGCTTCCTGCTGGCGTTCACCTTCAGTTTTGATGACTTCATCATTGCGTTTTTTGTCGCCGGTTCCGAAACCACCCTGCCGATCTACATCTTTTCGTCGATTCGCCGTGGGGTCACGCCGGAGATCAATGCGGTGTCCACCGTGATCATCTGCGTGTCGCTGATCCTGCTGTTCACCTCCCGCCACCTGCAAAACCGCCGCACCCAGGAGCCTGCCCATGCATGACCATCTGTATATCAACGGCCAGTGGGTCAGCCCGGACCTGGGCGGCTACCTTGACGTGATCGACCCCGCCACCGAACAGGTGTTCGAGCGGGTTGCCGCCGGCACCGAAGAAGACATTGACCACGCCGTACGCGCTGCGCGACGGGCCTTCGACAATGGCTGGAGCCAAACCAGCGGCGAAGAACGCGGCCAATGGCTGGACGCCCTGGCCGACGAGCTGGAACGCGCCCAACCGGCCCTCGCCGAATTGGAAGTGCGCGACAACGGCAAACCCCTGCCCGAAGCGATGTGGGACGTGGGCGATGCCATTGGTTGTTTCCGCTATTACGCAAGCCTTGCCCGTGAACTGGATGGGCGCCAGGACCAACCACTGCCGCTGCCGGACGAGCGCTTTCGCTGCCGTATCCGCCATGAGCCCATCGGCGTGGCCGGGCAAATCATCCCCTGGAACTACCCGTTGCTAATGGCGGCGTGGAAGGTCGCGCCGGCGTTGGCTGCCGGCGCCACAGTGGTGCTCAAACCCTCGGAACTGACGCCCCTCACCGCCCTGGAACTGGCCGCAGCGGCCGACCGCATCGGCCTGCCCGCCGGGGTGTTGAACGTGGTCACCGGCCTGGGCATCGACGCGGGCAGCCCGCTCACCGAACACCCAGGCGTGGACAAACTGGCCTTCACCGGCAGCGTGCCCACCGGGGCCAAGATCATGTCGGCCGCCGCGCGGGACATCAAGAACATCAGCCTGGAGCTGGGGGGAAAATCCGCGTTCATCGTGTTTGACGACGCCGATATCGATGCGGCGGTGGAGTGGATCCTGTTCGGGATTTTCTGGAACCAGGGCCAGGTGTGCAGCGCCACGTCGCGCTTGTTGGTCCAGGACAGCATCGCTGGGCGCCTGCTCGACCGGCTGGTGGAAGAAACCCGCAAGATCACCATCGGCCCAGGCCTGGAACCAGGCGTGCTGCTCGGCCCCCTGGTCAGCCGAAGCCAATACGACAAGGTGCTCGGCTTTGTCGATCAGGGCCTGGCCAGTGGTGCACGCCTGCTCACCGGCGGCAAGCGCCCTGCCCACCTGGCCGAGGGTTATTTCATGGAACCGGCCATTTTCGACGAGCCCGCGCACAACAGCATCCTGTGGCGCGAAGAAGTGTTCGGCCCCTTGCTGTGTGTGAAGCGCTTCAAGACCGAGGAGCAAGCGGTGCAAATGGCCAATGCCAGCCGCTTCGGCCTGGCAGCCGCCGTGATGAGCGCCGACCCGCAGCGCAGCACGCGGGTGGCCAACCAGCTACGGGCCGGGATTGTCTGGGTCAACTGCTCGCAGCCGACTTTCGTCGAAGCGCCCTGGGGCGGGATGAAGCACAGTGGCATCGGCCGCGAGCTGGGGGAATGGGGGTTGCACAACTACCTGGAGGTCAAGCAGGTCACGGAGTACACCAGTGACCAGCCGTGGGGGTGGTACCTGAAGCAGGCCGGTGGATGACAGCGTCGCCCAGGCCTAGAGTACCCGCGACATATGCTCGGCAATCCGGCCGCGCAACCAACGTTCGGCGGGGTCATTGTCATGTACCCCGCTCCACACCATCGACAGCTCGGCCGCATCAATGTCAAACGGCGGGTCTTCAGCACGCAGCGTGGTGCCTTCGGTCAAGGCACACGCCGCATAATCCGGCACGGTCGCAATAATCTGCGTACCCGCCAGCAACGCGCGCAAACCGCTGAATTGCGGCACCGCCAGCACCACCCGACGGGCCCGGCCGATGCGCGCCAGGTCCAGGTCGATATTGCCGCTCAAATCCCCCGAGAACGACACCATCGCATGGGGCCGCTCGCAGTAGTCATCCAGGGTCAAAGGCGCCACGCCGTCATCCCCACGCAATACCTTGCACGGAATGTCGCGAAGTTTCTTGCGCTTGGCGTTGGCCGGCAGTTCGGTGGTGTAGCTCACCCCCACGGTGATTTCACCGCTGGCCAGCAGCGACGACATCAACAGGTAATTGGCGCGACGCACCACCACCACAATCCCCGGCGCTTCCTCGCGCAGTTGGCTGAGCAGCGGCGGGAACAGGCCAAATTCGGCGTCGTCGGACAGGCCGATACGGAACACCGCGCAGCTGGTGGAGGGGTCGAAATCCTTGGCGCGGCTGACGGCGCCCGAAATGATGTCCATGGCCGGTTGCAACTCCTTGAGTATCGCCACGGCGCGTGGCGTGGGCTCCATGCCCCGTCCGTTGCGCAACAGCAACGGGTCGTCGAACAGATCGCGCAAGCGTCCCAGTGCCGCGCTCACCGCCGGTTGGCCCATGAAGAGTTTCTCGGCGACCCGGGTCAGGTTCTTCTCGAACATCAACGCTTCGAAAATCACCAACAGGTTCATGTCGACGCGGCGCAGGTCGTTGCGGTTCATGGTGGTATCCAAACGGTTGGCAAGCTCATAGATAAGCACGCAAAACGCTGCCTGGATTGCACCCTTGTGCTGTCTTTTCGACGACCGCATCTGGCGAAATTAACAACGATTAACTCGTCAGCCAGGCGGTCCGGCAACAAGATAGGTCCGGTCTACACTGCATCCATTCACCGGGAACGCTCCCATCGACTGCGGATTTTCGTCATGGCCCGACTTGAGCAGCCTGCTCCTCGCTTATCCGCTACCGGAGGCCTATGCCCTCGGCGCGAGCGTATCGCCAAGCAACTTATTTTGGCCAACCTCGGCGAAAGCCTGGCCATCGCCGACCTGGCCCAGGCCTGCGCGTTGTCGCGCAGCCATTTTTCCCGTGCGTTCAAGTGCACCACCGGGCTGTCGCCTCAGGAATGGATACGCCAACAGCGCATCCAGCGGGCCAAGGAGCTGATCACCAGCTCGGCCCTGAGCCTGACGCAAATCAGCCTGGAGTGCGGTTTTTGCGACCAGGCGCACTTCTGCCATATGTTCACCCGCAGCGAAGGCGTCAACCCGATGACCTGGCGAAACCACCAAATGCGTCACAAGCCTCAGGTGATCGCGGCCTAGTGGTATGCGTGCGCCTGGAATATGCTTGCCCGACCCTTTTCCCAGAGCCTGGGCAACCATGAGTGACGACAGCGATCAGGCCGTGCATTTCGGCCCCTACCGCATCCACCCCCACCAGCGTCTGGTGCTGGAGGCTGGCCGGCCGCTGCGCCTCGGGCGCCGGGCGGTGGAGATTCTGCTGATCCTGCTGGAGCAGGCTGGCAATGTGGTGAGCAAGCAGGAACTGATTGCTCGGGTCTGGCCCAAAAGCGTGGTGGAAGACGGCAACCTGCGGGTGCACATGGCGGCGCTGCGCAAGGCCCTGGGCGATGGCCAGGCCGGGCAGCGTTATATCGTCACCGTGGCCCAGCGTGGCTACAGTTTTGTTGCGCCACTGAGCATCGAGCCAATGAGCCTACCCGACGAAGGCGCCCCGCAATGCCAAGGGCACAACCTGCCCTTGCGCCGCACACGGATGATCGGCCGCCAGGCCCTGATCGACAGCCTGGTGCAGCAGTTGCCCGAGCAACGCTTTATTACCCTGACCGGCGCCGGCGGCATCGGCAAGACCACGGTGGCCTTGCGCGTGGCCGAGTTGCTGATCGGCCATTACCGCGACGGTATTCGCCTGCTGGACCTGGCGCCGCTGAGCGCAGCGTCGATGATCCTGCCCAACCTCGCCGCCCTGCTCGACCTTACCCACTCCGAGCAAGAGCCCCTGGTGACATTCGCCCGCAGCCTGCAGGAGCGCCAGCTACTGCTGGTGATCGACAACTGCGAGCACCTGCTGGACGACATCGCCCTGATCAGCGAAACCCTGCTGCGCCATGTGCCCAAGCTGCATATTTTGGCCACCAGCCGTGAAGCACTGCGTGCCGAAGGCGAGTCGGTGCAACGCCTTGAACCGCTGGCCTGCCCACCTGCCACCGGCAACCGTGCCCAGGCCCTGGGCTACCCGGCCCTGCAACTGTTGATCGAACGGGCCATGTCCCATCAGGACAGCTTTGAGCTGAGCGAAGCCGAACTGCCCCTGGCGATTGATATCTGCCAGCGCCTGGACGGCATCCCGCTGGCCATTGAACTGGTGGCGGCGCAGATTGAACGCTTCGGCCTGCCGGGGCTGCTGGTGCAGATGGAAGATAACTTCCGTCTGCTGACCCGTGGCCGGGACAGCGACCTGCCTCGTCATCAAACCCTGCGCGCCACGCTGGACTGGAGCTTCGAACTGCTGACAGGCTGCGAGCAGATCTGCTTGCGCCGCCTGGCAGTGTTTCGTGGCGGGTTCAGCCTGGCCAGCGCGGCGGCCGTGATCGCCGGCGAGCAGATCGCACCGGCCGAAGTACTGGGTTCCATCACCCAACTGGTGGCCAAATCCCTGCTCAATGTGGAAGCCGGTGATGACGAGATGGTCTATCGCCTGCTGGACATTACCCGCACCTACGCCCTGGAAAAACTCAGCGTTGCCGGCGAACTCGATGCCACCCGCGAGCGCCACGCCGACCGCTGCCTGGCCCTGATGAACCAGGCGCAGGACGACTGGGAAACCACCGCCACCCAAGTGTGGATCGACCGCTACGCGCCACTGCGCGAGGACGTGCGTGCCGCCCTCGACTGGGGCCTGGGAGACGGCGGCGTGCACTTGCTGGGCATTCGTTTGACGGTGAGTGCCATGCCGTTGTGGCAGGAACTGTCACTGCTGCGCGAACACGGCCTGTACGTGGGCAAGGCGCTGGCGCGGCTGGAGCAGTCGAACGCACCGAACCCCCGCCTGCATATGTCTTTGCAACTGGCACTGGGCAGTTTTTCGTATCACACCCAGGGCGGCACGCCGCAGACCATTGAGGCCTTTACCTGCGCCCGGCGCCTGGCAGAGGCCGGCAAGGACTTGGCCGGACAACTGCGGGCGGTATCGGGGCACATGGCGGTCAACCTGTGCAGCGGCAACTACCGGGAGGCCCTGGCGCAAAGCCTGCACTTCGACCAACTGGAGCCCAAGGCAGAGCCGTTGCTGGCCCTCAGCGCCCAGCGCCTGCGCGTGTTGGCACAGCATTACGCCGGTAACCAGGCGCTGGCGCAGCACAACGCCGAACAGGTGATCCAGCGCATGGCCCAGAGCGGCCACCTCAACCGCTTTACCCATGGCTTTGGCGTGCAATACGACCAGAGCGTCGCCTCGCTGACGGTGCTCGCGCGCATTCTGTGGCTGCGCGGGTTTCCAGAGCGCGCCTGGCGCACGGCAACCCAAGCGCTGGCATTGGCGCTGCAGATCAACCATGGCACGTCGATCTGCTACACCCTGGCCCTGGCTGGGGTGGTCATTGCCCACTACACCGGCGACACCGCTGCCGCCCGCCACAACCTCGACCTGCTGCTGCAACAGGCGCAAAAGCATTCGGCGCAGTTGTTCCAGACATGGGCGCGCTGCTACGCAGGCACGCTGCGGATGGCGGATGTACACGGGTTGGGATTGGTCGAAGACACCTTGGTTACCTTCAACACCCTTGATGTGACCGAGGCTGGGTTCGAGCGCGCCCGAAACGGCGAGGCTGGCTGGTGCACCCCGGAGATCCTGCGGGTGCGTGCCGAAGGTATGACAGATAAACGTGCCGCCGAAGCAATGCTGCTGGAGGCCCTGGGCCTGGCGCACCAGCAAGGCGCGCTGGCCTGGGAGTTGCGTTGTGCAACATCGCTGGCGCGGCTATGGCAGCAACAGGGGCGCCTACAGGCGGCGCAGGATGTGTTGAACTCGGTCTATGGGCGGTTTACCGAAGGCTTTGCCACCCAGGACCTAGTCCGCGTACGCAGCCTGCTCGACGAGTTGCAGGACAAACGGCCGGCCTGAGAACGGCCCCAGGTAATGCCCATAGCCCTGTTGCAAACGCGCCACCTGCACCGGGTCGCGCAGGTGGGCCAGCGCATAGGTGCGCACGCAGTTGAGCAGGCGGTAGCGCGGATAGCCCGGTCCCGGCTCAAGGCTGAGCAACGAGGTGTTGACCAGGCGACCGAGCAGATAAGCAAGGTCGGCGTGTTCCAGCTCCGTTCCGGCCACCAGTTCGCTCAAGGCAGGCAAACTCACCGCCATCTTGAACAAGCTCAATTGCAGGAACAGCCAGCGCTCCGGCAAGCTGAGGCGCTCGTAGGTCCAGTCCAGGGCCGCCACCAGTGACTGGTGGCGCTCCACCGCCGTGCGCCGGCCTCGGGTCAGCACCTGCAAGCCACGCCGCAATTGCGCTTGCAAGCCGCGCACGCCCAGGGCATCCACTTGGGCTGCGGCCAATTCCAGGGCCAGCGGGATACCGTCAAGGCGCCGGCAAATGTCCCGCAGCGGTGCCAGGTCCTGGGGCCGCAAGACAAAACCCTGCTGGCTGGCGCAAACCCTTGCCACAAACAGTTGGACCGCAGGGTACGCCATTGCGTGTTCCACACTGCCCAGCGCCTGGGGTGCGGGCGTTGCCAAGCGGGGTACAAGCTGCACCCACTCGCCGGCGATCTGCAACGGCTCGCGGCTGCTGACCAGTACGCTGACGTTCGGAGCTTTTTCACGCAGCACCCTTAGCAGATGCCGGCAGGCGCCCAACAACAGGTCGGCACCGTCGAGCACCAGCAACAATTGCCGGGAGGCCAATTGGCGGGACAACTCCGTGGCACTGGTGCAGGGCTCCAGGTGCAACGCCGTGGCCAAGTGGCGCAGCATGGTCATGGGGGCTTGCACGGTGGCCAGGTCCACCCACCACACACCATCGCGGTAACGCGGCAACACCCGCTCGGCCAGGGCCAGGGCCAGGCTGCTTTTACCCACGCCGGCGCAACCGGTGAGGGTCATCAAGCGTTGCCCGGACAGGCGTCGCACCAGCACGCCCAACAGCTCATCGCAGCCCATCAACGGGCTGAGCCGCGCCGCCAGGTTATGCCGGGGCGCCAAGTGCTGGATCGCGCCATGGACGGGCGCGGCAAAGCAGTAGCCACGCTGGGGGTCGTTGAGGATAAAACGCTGGCCATCGAGGGCCCGGCGCAGTGCGGCGATATGCACCCGCAGGTTGTTTTCTTCCACCACGCTGCTTGGCCAGACCCGCTCGATCAACAGAGCCTTGCTGACAAACTGCCCTGGCGCTTCCAGCAGCACGGCCAGGATATCCAGCGCACGCCCACCCAAAGGCACCGGCCAGCCGGCCTTGCTCACCAGCCGCTGTTGGCGGTGAAAGGCATAGGCACCGAAGCGCACCGTGCCATCAACGTCAGTCGCCTGAGGGTTGTTCATGGTCTGTAATAGCGCTGAAACACCCGGCCTTGGGCGTTTGCGCATCCTTTTCCGTGGGCTTGCAGCTATCTTGCCAGCTCGCGATGACAGGACAATGCTGGCACAGGGAGCGACACGGACAATCGGGTGCGCCAGACGGACATTGTGTCGTTAACTGAACTGCTGTCGGTATTGAGTGGGGTTGAGGCCGAGCTTTTCGCTAAATAGATAACGCATATAGCGCACGCTGCCGAAGCCTGCGTGGAACGCCACGGTCTTGAGCGGCAGGTCGGTGGTTTCCAATAATTGGCGTGCACGGTCGATGCGCGCGCCCTGCAAAAAGGCCATGGGGGTCATCTGCACGTCCTTGGCAAACAGCCGCGCGAAGTGACGTGCGCTCATGCCGGCCAACTCCGCCATGGACTCAATGGTGAAGGGTTGGTCCAGATGCGCCAGCACATGGTTCTGCACCCGGGTGATGGCGGTTTCCTGGGTCGCCACCGCCGCTGTCATCGGACTGAACTGGGCCTGGCCGCCCTGGCGTTTCATCACCACCAACAGCACTTTTGCCACATCGACCGCGACTTGTTTGCCATGGTCCTGGGCCACGATCGACAACGCGAGGTCGATACCTGCGGTGACCCCGCCCGAAGTGATCAAGCGTCCATCCTGCAAGTAGATGCGATCCGTCTCGACGACGGCCTTGGGAAACGCCTTGATCAACCGCTCGGTGTAGTGCCAGTGGGTGGTCACGCGGTGATCGTCCAGCAGCCCGGCGTGGCCGAGCACAAAGGCCCCAGTGCAGATCGACCCGAAGCGCCGCGCCCGTGGGGCCGCGGCCTTGAGCCAAGGTAGCAGCGCAGGGTGGCATTCGTTATAAGCACCGGGACCGCCAGGGACCAATAGCAAGTCGTAGGCGCCATCGGCCTGATCCAGCACCAGGTCGGTATGCACCACCACGCCATTGGAAGCACGCAACGGTCCAGGCTCGGTGCCGATGGTGAGGATCTGGTAGTGCAAAGGCGCCGGCAGGTAGCGGTTGGCAATGGAAAACACTTCGAGCGGCCCGGCCATGTCGAGCAGGAGGAAGTCCGGGAACAGCGCCATGGCCACGGTTTTCATAGGTCAAGAACATCCATCGAATAGAGAGTAACTGAGGGTGCGGGTCGGGCATTATGGCATGTCTTTTATTGTCAATCCAAAAGGGACAGTTATTCAGAACTCAGCTTCTTAATGAATTTTCCAGTAACCATTAATCTTCTTCTCAACGCAGGAGCCCTGCATACCGCAGCCCGCTCCCACTTGAGGACAAGACCATGCTGACCCTTCGCAAAGCTTCCGAACGCGGCGCCGCCAATCACGGTTGGTTGAAGTCGTTCCACACCTTCTCGTTCGCCAACTACTGGAACCCGCAGGAACAGGGTTTTTCCGACCTGCTGGTGATCAACGATGACCGCGTCATCGCCGGTAAAGGCTTCGGCCAGCACCCGCACCGCGACATGGAGATTTTCTCCTATGTGCTCGAAGGCGCCCTGGAACACAAGGACACCCTGGGCACCGGCTCGGTGATCCGCCCTGGCGATGTGCAACTGATGAGCGCCGGCAGCGGCGTGGCCCACAGCGAGTTCAACCACAGCCAGACCCGTGGTGTGCACTTCCTGCAAATCTGGATCGTGCCTGCCGTGGCCGGTGCCGAGCCGCGCTATCAACAGGAGCATTTCAGCGAATCGCAGAAACGTGGGCGCTTGCAGTTGATCATCTCGCCAGACGGCGCCGACGGCTCCCTGACGGTGCGCCAGGACGCACGGGTGTATGCCGGGCTGTTCAACGCCGATGAAGCCGCAACCCTCGACCTGGCGCCGGACCGCCATGTGTACATCCATGTGGCCCGAGGCAGCGTTGAAATCAACGGCCAGCGCTTGCAGGAAGGCGACGGTGCCCGAGTGCGCGACGAACGCCAGATCCGCCTCAGCCACGGCGAGGACGCCGAGGTGCTGGTGTTTGACCTGCGCCCCAACGAACTGCCGCAGATGCCATGACCTGCCCTGCGATAGCCCGCAATAACGGGCTATCGCTGGCATCGATAGTCACCATCAGCGCAATGAAGTTCTCTTAAAAAATGCAACGCGTAACATCAAACCCATACCCAGCGACACCCAACTAAAACACTTGGAGCACACACTCATGAAACGCCAAATCTTGCTTAGCCTCGCTTTCTCGGTACTTGCAGCCAACGCTTTTGCCCACCCTGTTGTCGCTGAAGGCGGCGCGGATCGCCTGATGGAAAGTCGTGTTGCCGAAGGCGGCGCGGATCGCCTGCTGGAACGCCGTGTTGCCGAAGGTGGCGCTGATCGCCTGCTGGAACGTCGTGTTGCCGAAGGTGGTGCAGATCGCCTGCTGGAACGTCGTGTTGCTGAAGGTGGTGCAGATCGCCTGCTGGAACGTCGTGTTGCTGAAGGTGGTGCTGATCGCCTGCTGGAACGCCGTGTTGCCGAAGGTGGCGCTGATCGCCTGCTGGAACGTCGTGTTGCCGAAGGTGGCGCTGATCGCCTGCTAGAACGCCGCGTTGCCGAAGGTGGTTCTGATCGCCTGCTGAGCACCCGCGTATAACCCCGCACTGCTTGCGGGGCACCCCAAACCGGCCTGATCAGCCGGTTTTTTTTCGCCTGTCATTCAGAGGTCTCGTCGTTTCGTTCCTTACGCCGCCAGGAAGTCCGCCATCCCCGCCCCCACCGCCTCAAACACCCCCGCCACCCGTAGCACCCGGCGCATGTCCTGATGCATGGCAACCCACACATCCACGTCAAACCCCAGTTGTTCAGGCAGTACCCGCACCAGGCCATGACGCCGCGCCAACTGGCGGGGGCACACGCCGATCCCGAGGCCCGCGCGCAGGGCAGAAAATTGGGCCAGATGGTCATCTGTGCGGATCACCGTGTGGGCTGAGGCGCAGTCGAAACCTTGCTGCTGGAGAACCTCAATCTGCGCCAGGTCACGGTCCGGGCCGATCACCGGGTAATCCTGCAACTGCGCCATCGTCTGGGGCATACCCACCTCGGCCAGCAACCCGGCAGTGGCATAGAGGCCGACGTGCAAATCCCCCACTTTGCGCGTGACTACGGCAGCCCCGGTAGGCCGGCGGATACGTACCGCCACATCCGCCTCCTGCTGGGCCAAGGCCTGCAAACGGTTGGACACGTTCAACTCGATGGCTACATGCGGGTGGCTGCGACGCAGGGGGCGCAACAGGGCAGGCAATACTTCAACCCCCAGTAACGGGCCGCTGGTGAGCCGCACTGTGCCGCCGGCCGTCGCGGTGTCCGCTGACGCCGCGCGGTTAAAGGCGTTTGCCGCCACCGCCATGGCCTCCACGTGCCCGATCAGTTCGCGGGCCATGTCCGTGGGAAGCAGGCCTTGGGGCGAACGGATAAACAAGCTGACCCCAACACTGTGCTCCAACGCCTCGATACGCCGCCGCGCCGTAGCCTGGGCGATCCCCAGCAAACGCGCGGCGCCGGAGAGGCTGCCGGTACGCAACACAGCCAGAAAGGCGCGTTGGGTTTCCCATTGAAGTAAAGGGGCGTTCATACATTTCCTGTGAGCCGGTGGGCAGTTTTGGCGGATGTTTTTTGCCTGGACCTTGAGGCAAGCTGGGGGAGCATACCCGATGGGCCATGCATTCACGCCGAGACAAAAGGACCGACCCCCATGATGTTCACAGGCCAATGCCGTTGCGCCGCCGTTACCTATCAGCTTGATCTGCCCGCTCTCCCCCCGATTTACGCGTGCCACTGCCAGCACTGCCAGACCTGGAGCGGCAGCGCCTTCGCCCTGCATGCCTTGCTACCGGCAACCGCGTTACAGGTGCAGGGACCTACGACTGAATACGCCTACGACATGGATGGCCAGCGCTCCACGCACCAACTGTGCGCGCACTGCCATACGCGTATCTGCAACACCACCACGGCGGCACCGGGCCTGCAGGTATTGCGGGTTGGCACTTTGGACAACAGCCCGGCACTGGCACCGGTGGCGCACATCTGGACTAGCCGCAAACAGCCCTGGCTGACGCTGCCGGAAGGCATGCCGGTGTGGCCACAAAGCCCAACGCCGCAAGCGTTCGCCCAAGCCTTGTCGATCTAATCATTGCATCCCCTTCCACCATTGAATTGCCAGGCCGCCTGAGTGCGGCCACCCCCTTGCCTAATCAGGCAGGTTTAACCCCTGCCCAGACAAAAAAAACCTTTGGGCTAAAATACTTATCGAGCATTAGAAATATGCACTAGCATATGAATAAGCCGTCGTAGTTGCCCTCGCAATAACCACCCTCCCCGCAGCCCTCGTAAAAACAAAGTGGCCAATGTTAAAATTTGTCACGTTTTACCGTATTCAATTCGATTAGTATCTAAACGCTAGCGGCGATTGAACTGACGGCCTTGCATGCCGGGAAAGGGAGTAGGGTGATGCATTTTTCCAATGTCCTCGCTATTGCACGGACTCAATCGAAATCGGAGGACTTTCGGGAGCTTATAGTTCGCACTGTACCGAACCATTTAAAAGTCGATACATGTTGCTACGGACAACTAATTGACACCCAGGAAAGTCGCGCACACTACCGTGCCATCATTATAGAAATTGATACACCCTCCGCCAGCAACCTCACGCTGGACATAATAAAAAAGACCCGCGATGAAAACCCGGACTGCACCATCTTTGTCGTTGTGACCTTTGCCTCTACTCTGAGCAAGACCAAATACTACCTGGCCGGTGCAGACTACTGCATCAAGGTGGTAGAAACTTCCCCGGAAAAAAAATCTAGCCTGTTTGATGCCTTTCTCAGCGAGAGCGTCAGGCTGAACCACTGTGGCTTGGTGTTGGACCAGGACCGCATGTGTATTTATGGCGATGGAAAAAAGCTGGAAATATCATTCGTTGAAATGAAAGTGCTTGAGGCGCTTATTCAACACCGCCTGCTCAGCCACAACGAAATTGCCGAGGTCATGGGGCTTAACACCAAGTACTACGATTCCCGTGCACTGGAAAAGTCCATCAGCCGCCTGCGCAGTAAAATCAAGACGCACTACGGTGAGAACATTATTCAAAACATCCGTGGTTATGGGTACAAACTCAACCTCGGTCTTATTTGCGCCAACCATTTGCCCGCCAACAAGGAGAGGTCGGACCGTGAATAGCGAGACGGTATCAGTGGCCCCTACACCGGACATCGCGTTTGTTCGTCAGGCAATCGTGACGCGTAGCCATGCCTTGTGGGGCAGCGAAGTGCGCGTAGTGGGTGCTCCGGTTGACAGCGCTTATAGCGAGGCGCTGGCACATATCCGCCCGAGAAATAAAACGTTCAAGACGGCCAGTATGGCGGTGAGCCACAAGTTTCTGCGCCTGCCTCAATCTACCCTGATGAACGATGCCGCACTCAATGACATTATCCGCGTGTCCCAGGCCCTGGAAAAACAACAACAGACACTTACCCTTAGCCTCGACAATGCACTGGACACCCTGCCCGGCCCGGTAGAGCGCCGCGCCATGGTGCGTCAGTTATATAAGTTGAAGGACCAGAGCGGTATCAAGTTGGCCTACAACAACTACAGGCTCGATACAAAGCCCGCGGACCTGCTGATTGGCCTGGCGCTCTATGACTTTATCAAAATGCCCTTTCCCGATTCCGCCCTGCGACTGAGCCTGAACACCCGTTCGGGCCTGTTCGACTGCCTTTACGATCGAATGCTGGAGCTGATCAATACGACCCGGGTGTGCTTCATCGCCGACCATGTCGAGTTCTCCGACAGTGCCATGCTGGCTAAAAACTTGCCGTTCGAATACTTTCAGGGCGGCTATTACTCTCCTGCTGACCGTTTATAACACCTGCACTTTCTATCTATTGGTGGACACTATGAGCTCACTCAAGAAACACGCCTTCACGCCGACATTGCCGGCGATTGCATTGAAGGACTTTACGCCCAATACAGAGTTATTCCACTACGACCCAAGCGCGGTGACGCCCCTGGAAAGCCTCGATAACAACTTGGTGCTCTCACACCTGCGCATCACGGCAGACGAGTCGAAGCATATCGCCAAGCGGTTAAATACCTATGTCATTACGCATAGGTTCACCCTGCCCTCCCCATTGTTTCACTCAGCCCGGCAAGAATCTCGGGCACCGGCTGAAAGTGACGACAATACCCACACTCGCGCCCAGGATATAAACCCAGACCGAACGCAATTACACGCACAGGATTTCTGGCTGTTGACCCAACACGACCGTACCTTGGTCAAAGGGGGTTTGCGCATTTCATTAACCACCATTGAATCGGCACTGGTCAAAAAGATGCTGCACCATGAAGAACGCGTGGTCAGTAAAGAAGAGTTGATCCGCAATATCGGGCGCGAGCCAGAGCAGTACCGGGGTTTGGAAATGTGTTTGAGCCGACTGCAAGAAAAGTTTAAACGCGCCAATGACGGCGAACGACTTTTCCGTGCGGTGAGAAACCGCGGCTATTGCCTGACGCAGAAAATAAAAAAGCCACTTGAGCTTGGCCAGACCCGTCGTTAAAAAATAAAAATACAGTAGACCCTATTAATCACCCTGCCTATTACCCACTCTTTAGCCTGCCCTTTTATAACACCCCCGCCTTTAAAAAAGCCTGACCTTGTTATAAGTCGTCAGCCACGGTTCTGCGCCCTTTATTACTATTCATGGGCACGCGTTCGCGCGTGCCTGCCCTCTTATTTCAATTAAAGCTTAACGGGTTCAACCCCTGCCATCACATGCGTGGTCATCCGCAGGAGCAGCACTATGCTTACTAACACTAGAATGCAACGCAACCTGACCCCCAGGGGTTTGACGTTCTGGGGTCAATGGACACTGGCATCAACATTGGTCGTGGCCCTGTTGTTTGTATTGGTGATTTCGAAGACCGGCCAATTGGAATATCCCTATCGGGTTTTAGCGGCGTTTACGATATTAGCCTCTCTCCCGGCTTATATGCTTTTTGATGTCTACAGCAAAAAAGATGACTATGCCGTTGGCCTGGGCCGGCTGTTCATGGGGTGGTTGCTGACGATGGGCATCGTGTTTGCGGTGGGCCTGGCGTGTGAGGCCAGTTCATTGTTTACGCTGGAAACCTTGCTGCTGTGGGCGGCGATCAGCTATCCGCTGCTCGCACTTTGTTATACACCCATCCATAGTTTGTCCAAGTATTATCACCGCCAACTTCACGAACGCCAGAAATCATTGATTGTCGGGACCGGCAAACTCGCCACCGACCTGGCCAAGACCCTGTCCAGACAGAAACGCTCCCCCCTGGTCGGGCTGGTCGGCAGCCGTGTCGACGCCCCGGCCGATGCCCAGGCCCAGATACTCGGCGAGCTGCCGCAATTGCCGCAGTTGATCAAGCAACACGGCATCCGCCGCCTCTACATCACCCATTCCCTGCAAGAGGCCACCCATATAGAGGCGTTGTACCTCAACCTGCTGGACATCAGCGTGGACGTGATCTGGGTGCCTGACCTGAACAATATGCTGCTGCTCAACCACTGCGTGGCCGAAGTGGACGGGCTGCCGGCGATTTTCCTCAACGAAAGCCCGCTGACCAGCCGCCCCACTGCCGCCCTGAGCAAATCACTGCTGGACAAGTGCTTGGCACTGCTGGCGATTATCCTGCTCAGCCCACTGCTGCTGCTGTTTGCCCTGTTGATCAAGCTCACCTCCCCGGGCCCGGTGATCTTCAAGCAAGACCGCCACGGCTGGAATGGTGAAGTGATCAAAGTCTGGAAGTTTCGCTCCATGCGCCTGCATGACGACCACGAAGTACGCCAGGCCAGCCGCAACGACTCACGCATCACGCCGGTGGGGCGATTTATCCGCCGCACCTCCATCGACGAACTGCCGCAACTGTTCAACGTGCTGCAAGGGCACATGGCCCTGGTTGGCCCACGGCCCCACGCGATTGCGCACAACGACTACTACTCAGGCAAAATCCGCGCCTACATGGCGCGCCATCGCATCAAGCCTGGCATCACGGGACTTGCCCAGGTCAATGGCTGCCGGGGCGAAACCGAAACCCTGGAAAAAATGCAACAACGCGTCGACATTGACCTGCGCTACATCAACACCTGGTCGCTGTGGCTGGACCTGAAGATCCTGATCAAGACGCCCTTTACCTTGCTGTCCAAGGACATCTACTGACTAGCGGTAGGCCGGGTAATCGATGTAGCCCTGCGCCGAGCCGCCGTACATCCCTTCTGCCTGCAGCGGGTTCAGCGGCCAGCCGTTGAATAGCCGTTGTGGCAGATCGGGGTTGGCAATGAACGGTCGGCCAAACCCAATCAGGTCCGCCAGCCCGGCCTCCACCAGTCTGGCCCCGCGTTCGGCCGTGTAACGCCCGGCGTAGATGATCCGCCCGCTGAAGGTGTCGCGCACCGCCTGGCGGAACGTGAGGGGTAGTTCCGGCGCGTTGTCCCAGTCTGCCTCGGCAAGGGAGACATAGGCGATTCCCGCCGCTTCCAGCACTTTGACCGCTTCGATATAGACGTGATGCGGGTCTTCTTCCACCAGGCCAATGTACACACGGTCCTGGTCGGTGCCACTGAACAGGGGTGAAAAACGCACACCCAGACGTTGCGGGCCGACCGCATCGCTCACGGCCTCAACGATTTCGCGCAGGAAACGCAGGCGGTTTTCCAATAAGCCACCGTATTCGTCATCGCGCTGGTTGGCGTGGGCCGATAGGAACTGATTGACCAGATAACCGTTGGCCGAATGAATCTCCACCCCGTCAAACCCGGCAGCTATCGCGTTACGTGCTGCTTGCGCATACAGCCCGACCAACGCCTTCACCTCCGGCGTACTCAGTGCGCGGGGCACGGGCGGCTGTACCAACTCACCCGCGCCCGGCGCCGTTTCAATGAACGCCTTGACCTGGCTCGGCTGGATCGCAGACGGCGCGACCGGTGCCGCGCCATCAGGCTGCAAGTCATTGTGAGACACACGCCCCACATGCCAGAGCTGGGCAAAGATCACCCCACCTTCGGCGTGCACCGCATCAGTGACTTTACGCCAGCCAGCAACCTGCGCAGCGCTGTAGATACCCGGCGTCCACGCATAGCCCTGGCCACGGGGTTCGATCTGCGTACCCTCGCTGACCATGAACCCGGCGTTGGCGCGCTGGCGGTAATACTCGGCCATCAGGTCAGTGGCGATATCACCCGGTTGTGCGCTGCGCTGGCGGGTCAGCGGCGGCAGCACGATACGGTTGTTCAGGCGGTGCTGGCCCAGCGTTACCGGGGTGCTTAGAACGTGGTCGGTCATGTGAGGTTTTCCAAATCCTGGACGAACAAATGCATTGACGACGCCTGAGCGTCGCCAACCCTTAACGTGATAAATGATTTAAGCGGTAAGTTTGAGCAGCGCCTTGGCCACATCGCTGGAGCTGCCAGGGTTCTGCCCGGTCACCAGCAAGCCATCGACGATCACGAAGGACTGCCAGTCGGCGCCCTTCTCGTAGTGGCCGCCCAGCTTCTTGAATTCATCTTCAATCAAAAATGGCACCACATCGGTCAACGCCACTGCATCTTCTTCGGAGTTGGAGAACCCGGTGACGCGACGCCCCTTGACCAACGGCGCGCCATTGACCGCCTTGACGTGGCGCAATGCGCCCGGTGCGTGGCACACAAAGCCGATGGGCTTGCCAGCGCGCTCGAAGGCTTCGATCAGCGCGATGGAGGTTGGCGACTCTGCCAGGTCCCACAACGGGCCGTGGCCGCCTGGGTAGAAAACGGTGTCGAAGTCGGCGGCGTTGACGCTGTCCAACTTCACCGTGGTGGCCAGGGCTTGCTGGGCCGCAGGGTCGGCGGCGAAGCGGTGGGTTTGCTCGGTCTGGAAGTCCGGCAGGTCGCTCACCGGGTCCAGCGGCGGCTGGCCGCCGGCGGGGGAAGCCAGCACGATCTGGGCGCCGGCGTCCTTGAACGCGTAATAGGGTGCTGCAAACTCTTCGAGCCAGAAGCCGGTCTTGCGGCCGGTGTTGCCCAACTGATCGTGAGAGGTCAATACCATCAATACTTTCATTGTCGAGTGCCTCGGGATGACTGTGGGATGAAGCTTAGGAGTGTGGGCGTGCAGTCACAACGTCATATCCGCAAGGTTTCCGGACACAGCCCGATGGCAGTTGCCGTTTGACCGCCAGCCGCCGACAATCCCACCTCACCTGCCCCACTGGAGAAACACGATGCACAGCGTTGCGCTGCTGGTTTACCCCAATTTCGAATGTTTGAGTCTCAGCGTGGGCTCGGTGTTCGAGTGCGCGAACCTGTTGCGGGGCGAGCCGGCCTATGAATTTCACTTGGTGTCGGAAAGCGGCGGCGCGGTGATGACGTCCCAGGGCTTTTCGGTGAATACCACGCCAATCCGCGCCGAGGGCTATGACACGCTGATCGTCGGCGGCTACATGGAGTTCCGCCTGCCGGAGGCGAGCCTGCTGGAACAGGTCAAGGCAGCCTCCGCGCAATCGCGGCGTGTCGCCTCGTTGTGCATGGGCATCTTCGTGCTGGCCGAAGCCGGTCTGCTGGAGGGCAAGCGCACCACCACCCACTGGATTCACGCACCGGCCTTTCGCAAGCGCTACCCGCATATCCAGCTGGAAGAAGACAAGTTGTTCGTGGTGGATGACCAGGTGTGGACCGGCGCCGGCATGAGCGCCGGAGTAGACCTGGCACTGGCCATGGTGGAGAACGACCTGGGCAGCGACCTGGCCCGGCGGATTGCGCGCAAGCTGGTGATCGCCCAGCGTCGGGGCAGCGAGCAGTCGCAGTTGTCTGCCTTGCTGGAGCTGGACCCCAAATCAGACCGCGTGCAACTGGCCCTGGCCTACGCCCGCGAGAACCTCACCCATGACCTGTCGGTGGATGCCCTGGCCGATGTGGCGCGGCTCAGCCCACGCCAATTCAGCCGGGTATTTCGCGAAGAAACCGGCCGCACGCCGGCCAAAGCCATCGAATACCTGCGGGTGGAAGCCGCCCGGGCAATGATGGAAACCAGCCGCCACCCGGTGGAAGTGGTGGCCCGCGAAACCGGCTTCGGTGATCGCGAGCGCATGCGCCAGGCCTTCCTGCGGGCTTTCGGGCAACCGCCCCAGGCGATGCAGCAGGCGTTTAATGCAACGCTGCCCGCGTGATCAGGTAGCTCACCAACTGCGGGTCATCATCCAGTTCCAGGGTTTGCACCGGGCGCGGCAGGTTGTCCAGCACGGTGCGCCAGAACGCTTGGGATACTTCGTCCTGGTCGTAGAAACGCACCAGCCAATTGGCCTCGCCGCTGCACAGCACCTGGCTGGCGATGGCACGGCCGATGCCTTTGCGGCGGTAGCGCTTGAGGATGAACAGGTCGGCCAGTTCCAGGCCGTCGAAGCCGGGTAACTCGCTGCCTTCGATCAACAGGAAGCCGGCGATATAGCCGTCCACCAGCAGCAGGTTGGCGCTCCATTGCGGGTCTTGCCAGTAGCGGGCCAGGTGTTCGTCATGGATGTAGAAGCGGCCGTCCACTTCTACATCTTCCTGCTCCCAGTCCGACGACTCGTAGGCGTAGTACTGGTAGAGATTGCGGATCAGCTCGACATCTTCGGGGCCGGTCTGGATCAATTCGACGGTGGTTTCAGGCATGGGACTCTCGGTGAAAAAACGCAGGGCGCCATTGTTCACAAAACCTGGAACCAGTCCAATAGCCCGGCGAACCTTTCTACTGGCTGAACCGATCGTAAATAGGTGTCACCCCTCCCGAATCCCGGAAACATTTCAAATAAACTCCGCCAAGCTTTGTAGTGACCGGACTTGCCCGCGCTGGGGGGCGGAGCAATTGTGGCGGTGAGCACTGGCTTGCTGAGCTGATGCAAGATCCCATGTGTGCGGGGTTGCTCGCGAATACGGTGGTTCAGGCGCAGGATAGTTGCCAGCAGTACCACCGCCTTCGCAGCCTCGCTAAAGCTCGACAGCTCCCACAGTTGACCGAGCTCAGCCCCTGAAATGCGATCAACTGTGGGAGCGGGCTTGCTCGCGAATGCGGTGGTTCAGGCGCAGGATAGTTGCCAGCAGTACCGCCGCCTTCGCAGCCTCGCTAAAGCTCGACAGCTCCCACAGTTGACCGAGTTCACCCCTTGAAATGCGATCAAACTGTGGGAGCGGGCTTGCTCGCGAAGGCGGCGGTTCAGGCGCAGGATAGTTGCCAGCAGTACCGCCGCCTTCGCAGCCTCGCTAAAGCTCGACAGCTCCCACAGTTGACCGAGTTCATCCCTTGAAATGCGATCAACTGTGGGAG
>NZ_QUZU01000042.1 GCF_004682055.1 Pseudomonas kairouanensis
GGCGGTATACGGCCAGTACCAGGTTGTTGGCCACCAGGGAGTCGGCGGTGGAGAAGAAGCCCAGGTTGCGCATGACGATGCGGCGCTCGTCGTCGGTCAGGCCTTCGGGGTTTTTCCACAGGGCGATGTCGGCGGTCATGTTGACCTCTTGCGGCATCCAGTGGTTGGCGCAGCCGTCGAGGTACTTCTGCCAGGCCCAGTCGTACTTGAACGGCACGAGTTGGTTGAGGTCGGCGCGGCAGTTGATCATGCGCTTTTCGTCAACGGCGACGCGGGCAGCGGAGCCTTCGAGCTCGGCGAGGCCTTCGGCGACGTCGAGTTTGTCCAGGGCGGCCTTGGCACGCACGATGGCGGCGGAGTCGTTGGCGGTGACGGCGCGCGCTTCGATGGCGGCGGCAGCGCCGGCACCGTCGAGACGGTCCATGTTGGCTTCGGTGGCGTGGCCGGCGTTGGCGCCTTTGGTGGCTACTTCGCCTTCTTCTTCTTTGTCGAATTCGTCCCAGCTCAGCATGACGTGTCGTCTCCTGCGTGAGGGCTCAAAGGTGCCCGTGTGAAACCGGATGGTTGGGTGTTCACACGGCCCTGAGGCCGCGGTGGATCTTAAGGAATCGTTTGTTGCAGCTAGCGCACGCATTAAACGCAATTGGGTGTTCGGGTGCTCTGCGTGAGGCTTGAGGTGCGCAGCGGTAGGTGCAAGCTCGCGCGGGAGGCCTCAGGTCTGGCTCTTCATCCCAGTGTAAAGGGATATTGCAGGCCCGATTTACCCGCGCATTGTAGGGGAAAAAAACCGGTTTGTGTTGAGGCGGATGGTCACGCAGGTGCGCCAAAATGGCATGGTTTCAAGCCAAGGCGTGTATTTGCAAGGCTTTGCCGGGGTTGGATTTTTTTGACGGGCGGCAGCAGGGTTTTGCTGGCGGGGGGAGGGCGTGTCAGGCAAGGCTGTATAGAGGGGGGGGGTGGCGATTACTGCTATCGGGGGCGAGCGCCCTCCCACAGGGGGATTGGGGTGTGCTCGGGGCCGATTCTTTGCCGCAAGAACAATTTCTTGCGGCGAGTAAGATCGGGTGCAGATCAGACTAACGAAGTTATTAACCGTTAGAGCAACCGTTGCCCATTACATGGTAGTTAAGAATGTGACGCTGACCGTGTGAATCTTCATATTCCATTTTTACCGGTACAACTTCGCACACTTCTGGAATGCTGCTCATGGACAACACTTTGGCGACATCCAAGTGGGTGCTGTAAGTGTAGTCTTCAACGATAGGTGCGTTCTGGCTGGCCACTTCGGCGGGGGCTTCGTCAGCCATGACGGCTGTGGCAAACAAGCTGCTGAGGGCGATAACTAATGCAGTTTTCATCTCGGTAATTACCTTTGTTGGGTCGAAAGGGGTCACGAGGCCCTTGTGGGGCCACGTGTGTAACTTAAAGTGGGTTAGTTCGGATTAACGTTGCCTTCGTGGGGGCTGTTGCGGTGTTAATCACAGTGCCTTGGTTGGCGGAGTTGATTTTAGGCGTGCGGGTTATATTCATATACCCGTGCTTTTGATAAACACTATTGGCGGTTTTTGTAACAATCCTGAGGTAAAGCTTTTTTCATGCACGCAGCAAAGCGCCGCAGCCTGCGGGCTAGAGCGGTAAAAAGGCATGTCAGGGCAAAATGTAGGGGCTTGTTACTACCATCGTCGAATGGTTCTATGGGGCCGCCCCGGCTACAACAGGGCCATACAACAACAACTATTGTCACCGAGGTAAGAAAGATGAGTGCGGCTTCCCTGTACCCCGTTCGCCCCGATGTAGCAGCCAACACGCTGACCGACGAGGCGACCTACAAGGCCATGTACCAGCAGTCGGTGGTCAACCCCGACGGTTTCTGGCGTGAGCAAGCCAAGCGCCTTGACTGGGTCAAGCCTTTCACCGCGGTGAAGCAGACCTCATTCGACGACCACCATGTCGACATCAAGTGGTTTGCCGATGGCACCTTGAACGTTTCCTACAACTGCCTGGACCGCCACCTCGCCGAGCGTGGCGACCAGGCAGCCATCATCTGGGAAGGCGATGACCCTTCCGAGAGCCGCACCATCACCTACCGCGAGCTGCATGAAGAAGTCTGCAAGTTCGCCAACGCCCTGCGCGGCCAGGATGTGCATCGCGGTGACGTGGTGACTATCTATATGCCGATGATCCCCGAAGCCGTGGTGGCCATGCTGGCCTGTACTCGCATCGGTGCGATTCACTCCGTCGTGTTCGGTGGTTTTTCGCCGGAAGCCCTGGCCGGTCGCATCATCGACTGTAAGTCGAAGGTGGTGATTACGGCTGACGAAGGCATTCGTGCCGGTAAGAAGATTCCACTGAAGGCCAACGTCGACGACGCCCTGACCAACCCGGAAACCAACAGCATCCAGAAAGTCATCGTGTGCAAACGCACCAATGGCAACATCAAGTGGAACCAGCATCGCGACATCTGGTACGAAGACCTGATGAAAGTGGCGGGCACCGTGTGTGCGCCTAAAGAGATGGGCGCCGAAGAAGCGCTGTTCATCCTTTATACCTCTGGCTCCACCGGCAAGCCCAAAGGCGTGCAGCACACCACCGGTGGCTACCTGCTCTACGCCGCCCTGACCCACGAGCGCGTGTTCGACTACCGCCCAGGCGAAATCTACTGGTGCACCGCTGACGTCGGCTGGGTCACTGGCCACACCTACATCGTCTACGGCCCGCTGGCCAATGGCGCGACCACGCTGTTGTTCGAAGGCGTGCCGAACTACCCGGATATCACGCGGGTGGCGAAGATCGTCGATAAGCACAAGGTCAATATCCTCTACACCGCTCCAACCGCGATCCGCGCCATGATGGCGTCCGGCACCGCTGCCGTGGAAGGCGCCGATGGCAGCAGCCTGCGCTTGTTGGGCTCGGTGGGCGAGCCGATCAACCCGGAAGCCTGGGATTGGTACTACAAGAATGTCGGCCAATCCCGTTGCCCGATCGTCGATACCTGGTGGCAGACCGAGACCGGCGGCAACATGATGAGCCCGCTGCCAGGCGCCCATGCGCTCAAGCCGGGTTCGGCCGCACGGCCGTTCTTCGGTGTGGTGCCGGCGCTGGTGGACAACCTGGGCAACCTGATCGAAGGCGCCGCCGAAGGCAACCTGGTGATCCTCGATTCGTGGCCGGGCCAGGCTCGTACCCTGTACGGCGACCATGACCGCTTTGTCGATACCTACTTCAAGACCTTCCGTGGCATGTACTTCACCGGCGACGGCGCCCGTCGCGACGAGGACGGCTACTACTGGATCACTGGCCGTGTGGATGACGTGTTGAACGTGTCCGGCCACCGCATGGGCACCGCCGAGATTGAAAGTGCGATGGTGGCCCACCCTAAAGTCGCTGAGGCAGCGGTTGTGGGTGTACCGCACGACATCAAGGGGCAGGGCATCTATGTGTATGTCACCCTCAAAAATGGCGAAGAGCCGAACGAAGCGCTGCGCTTGGAGCTGAAAAACTGGGTGCGTAAAGAGATCGGGCCGATTGCATCGCCGGATGTAATCCAATGGGCGCCGGGCTTGCCGAAGACGCGTTCGGGGAAAATCATGCGCCGTATCCTGCGCAAGATTGCCACGGCTGAGTACGACGGGTTGGGGGACATCTCCACCTTGGCGGACCCAGGGGTGGTGGCGCATTTGATTGAGACGCACAAGACCATGAACGTCGCGTAAAGCTCGATAGTCAGAAATAGCCCTATTCGGTGTGAGCCGGATGGGGCTTTTTTGTGGGATCTCAAAACCAATGAAGATCCCCTGTGGGAGCGGCGGTGCGACGATTCGACTTGCTCGCGAATGCAGGGTGTCAGTCGCTGGAGATGTTGATTGACCCACCGCATTCGCGAGCAAGCCCGCTCCCACATTTGGATTGCATTTCATAGCGAGGGTGGTGCTGGTATGACAGACCTGCACCACCCTCAACCCAATAAATATCGGTCTCTCTTGTAGGAGGTTTCTGAATGTTACCGCCGTTGCAAAATGTGTAACCTCGCGCCCAATCATGAGGCAATGTGCTACATACGTGCCCCGAAAAGCCGCATTCCAGACACCCCAAGAAATAAGATTAAACGCCAGACTTGCCGTCCCAGAAGGGTTTGCGAATAATAGGCCCGCAATTTGCAGTATTTACAGGTTTAATGTCTTTTGCTTCTGCATAAAAAACAGAGGCTGTCAATGTGCTGGAACCGCTTTCTCAGTGCTTCTGTAAATTGTTGTCGCATTGAGGAAATATCGGCTTCCGGCCTATCGTTAGAATGCCGATCACTCGCTCGTCGTCTCCGGTGTGTAACTGGTGTAGGACGCAGCACCGCTATTCGGTTTCACCTTCGCCGCATCGTGGGCCATGGCTCATACTGCTGTTTTGCCCTATACCGATGGAGTCCCAAGATGAAGAAACTCGTGCTGTTGGGCGCCCTGGCGCTGTCCGTGCTGTCCATGCAGGCTTTCGCTGAAGGCAAGCCTCTGAAAATTGGTATCGAAGCAGCTTACCCTCCGTTTGCCTCGAAGGCGCCGGATGGCAGCATCGTCGGGTTTGACTACGACATCGGCAACGCCCTGTGCGAAGAGATGCAGGTCAAATGTACGTGGGTCGAGCAAGAGTTTGACGGCCTGATCCCTGCGCTGAAAGTGCGCAAGATCGACGCGATTCTGTCGTCCATGTCCATCACCGACGACCGCAAGAAGTCCGTGGACTTCACCAACCGCTACTACCTGACCCCGGCTCGCCTGGTGTTGAAGGAAGGCACTGCGGTCAGCGACAGCCTGGATGAATTGAAAGGCAAGAAGATTGGCGTGCAGCGCGGTTCGATCCACGACCGTTTCGCCAAGGAAGTCCTGGCGCCTAAAGGCGCCACCGTTGTGCCTTACAGCTCCCAGAACGAAATCTACCTGGACGTAGAAGCCGGTCGCCTCGACGGTACCGTGGCGGACGCCACCCTGTTGCAGGAAGGGTTCCTCGACACCCCAGCCGGCAAAGGCTACGCGTTCACTGGCCCGTCCTTCACCGACGTCAAATACTTCGGCGACGGCGTAGGTATCGCGGTACGTAAAGGCGACAAGGAAAACCTGGACCGCATCAACGCTGCCATCGCCGCGATCCGCGCCAATGGCAAGTACAAGGCAATCCAGGACAAGTACTTCAACTTCGACATTTACGGCCCTGAAGCCAAGTAAATCGTCTTAGCTGTCTGTCTGAAATGGCGCAAGCAACAGAATTCCTGAGGTTTGCGCCATTTTTTCATCCCCCTTTTCGAGGACCTGAATCATGTTGAAAGGCTACGGGGCCGTCATCCTCGATGGCGCATGGTTGACGCTTCAGCTCGCCTTGTCGTCCATGGCCTTGGCCATTGTTCTGGGTCTGATCGGGGTTGCGTTACGCCTGTCGCCGGTGCGCTGGTTGGCCTGGCTGGGCGATTTGTATTCCACAGTGATCCGCGGGATCCCTGACCTGGTGCTGATCCTGCTGATTTTCTACGGCGGTCAGGACCTGCTCAACCGCGTCGCGCCAATGCTTGGCTACGACGACTATATCGACTTGAACCCCTTGGCCGCCGGTATCGGCACCCTGGGTTTCATCTTTGGCGCCTATCTCTCGGAAACCTTCCGCGGCGCCTTCATGGCCATTCCCAAGGGCCAGGCCGAGGCCGGCCTTGCGTATGGCATGAGCAGTTTCCAGGTGTTTTTCCGGGTGATGGTGCCGCAGATGATTCGCTTGGCGATCCCCGGTTTCACCAACAACTGGCTGGTGCTCACCAAGGCCACTGCGCTGATTTCGGTGGTGGGCCTGCAAGACATGATGTTCAAGGCCAAGCAGGCGGCAGATGCCACCCGCGAGCCTTTTACCTTCTTCCTCGCAGTGGCGGCGATGTACCTGGTGATCACCAGCGTGTCGTTGCTGGCCTTGCGTCATCTTGAGAAGCGCTACTCGGTAGGCGTAAGGGCGGCTGATCTATGATCTTCGACTACAACGTCATCTGGGAGGCCATGCCGCTGTACCTTGGCGGCCTGCTGACCACCCTCAAACTGCTCGCCATCTCGCTGCTCTTCGGCCTGCTCGCCGCCTTGCCCCTGGGCTTGATGCGGGTGTCCAAGCAGCCCATCGTCAACGGCGCGGCCTGGCTCTACACCTATGTGATCCGTGGCACACCGATGCTGGTGCAGCTGTTCTTGATCTACTACGGCCTGGCCCAGTTCGAAGCGGTGCGCGAAAGCTTCCTGTGGCCACTGCTGTCCAGCGCCACGTTCTGTGCGTGCCTGGCGTTTGCGATCAACACCAGTGCCTACACCGCCGAGATCATTGCCGGCAGCCTCAAGGCCACCCCCAATGGCGAGATCGAAGCCGCCAAGGCCATGGGCATGTCGCGCTACAAGCTGTACCGCCGCATCCTGCTGCCATCGGCCCTGCGCCGGGCGCTGCCGCAGTACAGCAACGAAGTGATCATGATGTTGCAAACCACCAGCCTGGCCTCCATCGTGACCCTGATCGACATCACCGGTGCCGCACGTACCGTGAACGCCCAGTTCTACCTGCCGTTCGAAGCCTATATCACCGCCGGCGCGTTCTACCTGTGCCTCACGTTCATCCTGGTGCGCTTGTTCAAGTTGGCCGAGCGCCGCTGGTTGAGCTACCTGGCTCCACGGAAGCATTGATATGGAACGTATCGATCACCTGTTGCCCTGGGGCCACCTGGGCTGCGAGCGCCAACTGAGCGTGTTCCGCTTCGGCAAAGGCGAGCGCAAGGCCTATATCCAGGCCAGTCTGCACGCCGATGAATTGCCCGGTATGCGCGCCGCCTGGGAGCTGAAAAAACGCCTCACCGAACTCGAAGCACAAGGTGCCCTCAACGGCGTGATCGAGCTGGTGCCAGTGGCCAACCCGATGGGCCTGGGGCAGTTGCTGCAAGGCAGCCACCAGGGGCGTTTCGAGATTGGCAGCGGCAAGAACTTCAACCGTGATTTCGTTGAGTTGAGCGAGCCGGTCGCGGCGCTGCTCGACGGCAAGCTGGGGGATGATCCCCACGCCAACGTGCGCCTGATCCGTCAGGCCATGAGCGATGCGCTGCAGGCACTGCCAGAACCGAGCAGTCAGCTGCAAGGCATGCAACGTATCCTGCTCAGCCACGCTTGCACCGCCGACGTGGTGCTCGACCTGCATTGCGACGCCGAAGCCGCGCTGCACATGTACGCGCTGCCGCAGCACTGGCCCCAGTGGCGTTCGCTGTCGGCGCACCTGAATGTGAAAGTCGGTTTGCTGGCTGAAGACTCCGGCGGCAGCTCGTTCGATGAAGCCTGTTCGCTGCCGTGGTTGCGGTTGTCGCGGGCGTTCCCCGAAGCGCAGATCCCGCTGGCGTGCCTGGCGACGACCCTTGAATTGGGCGGCCAGGCCGATACGGGGCGCGATGAAGCGATCTTCCACGCCGAAGGCATCCTCGCGTTCCTGGCCGAGCAAGGCTTGATCAAGGGCGAGTGGCCCGCACCGCAGCACGAGCCTTGCGAAGGCGTGCCCTTCGAAGGCACCGAGTTGCTGTTCGCACCCCACGCCGGGGTGATCAGTTACCTGCGTAAAGCCGGCGACTGGGTGGAAACCGGCGAGCCGATTTTTGAAGTGATTGACCCCCTGGAAGACCGCGTCAGCACGATTTGTGCGGGTACCTCGGGGGTGTTGTTTGCCGTTGAACGGCTACGTTATGCCCAAGCGGGTTTCTGGCTGGCCAAGGTGGCGGGGCGCGAAGCGCTGCGTCACGGGCGCTTGCTCAACGACTGACCACCTGTTTTTGTGAGAACCGACCGCATGTACAAACTTGAAGTCCAAGACCTGCATAAACGCTATGGCAGTCATGAAGTGCTCAAAGGCGTGTCCCTGGCCGCCGCGGCCGGTGATGTGATCAGCATCATCGGTTCCAGTGGTTCGGGCAAAAGTACCTTTTTGCGCTGCATCAACCTGCTGGAGCAACCCCACGCCGGCAAGATTCTGCTCAACAACGAAGAGCTCAAACTGGTGGCCGGCAAGGACGGCGCCATGAAGGCCGCCGACCCCAAGCAACTGCAACGCATGCGTTCGCGTCTGTCCATGGTGTTCCAGCATTTCAACCTGTGGTCCCACATGACCGCGTTGGAAAACGTGATGGAAGCGCCGGTGCATGTGCTGGGCGTGTCCAAGAAAGAGGCCCGTGAAAAGGCCGAGCACTACCTGGCCAAAGTCGGCGTGGGCCATCGCAAGGATGCGTTCCCCGGCCATATGTCCGGTGGTGAGCAGCAGCGCGTGGCCATTGCCCGCGCCCTGGCGATGGAGCCGGAGGTGATGCTGTTCGACGAACCCACGTCGGCCCTCGACCCGGAACTGGTGGGCGAAGTGCTCAAGGTGATGCAGGACCTGGCCCAGGAAGGCCGCACCATGGTGGTGGTGACCCACGAGATGGGCTTTGCCCGCGAGGTGTCGAACCAGTTGGTGTTTTTGCACAAAGGCATTGTCGAAGAACGCGGCAACCCGCGGGAAGTGCTGGTGAACCCGCAGTCCGAGCGTTTGCAGCAGTTTTTGTCGGGCAGCTTGAAATAACAAGGCTGCTATCCACCCCTGTAGGAGCGAGCTTGCTCGCGAAGGGCGTCAACGATAACGCGGGAAACCTGACACCCCGTGGCGTTCTCAGCTTTTTCGCGAGCAAGCTCGCTCCTACAGAAGAGCAGGTCTTCATCGTTTTTGAGATTTGTGCTCGTTTACGGGCTAGCATTAGCCCCTGTCTTCATTACCGTTACTGGCTTCGGATAGCACTCCATGACCGCCCACAAAATAGGTTTCCTGATTTGGCCCAGCACAAAAGCACTCACGCTTGCGCTGGCTGAGGAGGCCTTGCGCGTTGCTCAGCGGGTGCATCCGGATGTGGTCTACGAGCTGTCGTTCCTGCTTGCCGAGCCGGCCGGCAATGGCGCTTGGCAGCTGCCGGGCGAGCCGTGGGCCGGCAAGCTTGAGGGCTTGCACAAGCTGTTCCTGCTGGCGGATGAGCCACCCACTGCCATTGCTTCACAGCTCAGTACAGCCCTCAAGCAGCTGGTGCGCGCCGGTTGCGTGATCGGTGGTCTGTCGGCCGGTGTGTACCCGCTGGCCCAACTCGGCCTGCTCGACGGCTACCGCGCCGCCGTGCACTGGCGCTGGCAGGATGATTTTGCCGAGCGCTTCCCCAAGGTGATTGCCACCAGCCATTTGTTCGACTGGGACCGCGACCGCCTCACCGCCTGCGGTGGCATGTCGGTGCTCGACCTGCTGCTGGCGGTATTGGCCCGTGACCACGGCGCCGAGTTGGCCGGTGCGGTCTCCGAAGAGCTGGTGGTGGAGCGCATCCGCGAAGGCGGCGAGCGCCAGCGTATTCCGCTGCAGAACCGCCTGGGCTCCAGCCATCCCAAGCTGACCCAGGCGGTGTTGCTGATGGAAGCCAATATTGAAGAGCCGCTGACCACCGACGAGATCGCCCAGCATGTCTGCGTGTCACGACGACAGCTTGAGCGGATCTTCAAGCAATACCTCAACCGCGTCCCCAGCCAGTACTACCTGGAACTGCGCCTGAACAAGGCCCGCCAGATGCTGATGCAAACCAGCAAGTCGATCATCCAGATCGGCCTGTCATGCGGCTTCTCCTCGGGGCCGCACTTTTCCAGCGCCTACCGCAACTTCTTCGGCGCCACCCCCCGTGAAGACCGCAACCAACGGCGCAGCAGCAGCCCGTTCGAGTTGTCGTCGGTGCCTGCCGAACGGGGCTAGCGTTACTCCTCATCCATAGGTTCTTCCAGTGGCGGCTGCAACGGGTTGCCCTGGGCGTCCAGGGTTGCCTCCACAATCTGGAAGTCGATGCCGGTCTTGCCGTAATACTCCCGCAAGTATTCGAGGCTTTGAGCCGACCAGGGGTTGGCGCTGAGGTCGCTGTCCTCGTGGAAGTTTTGCAGCATATCCAGCAGGTCTGGCGTCAGTTCGTGGATCTGGTTGCGGCTCAAGTCCAGGTTATGCAGATTGGTCAGTTGGAACAGGCCGGTGGGAAGCTGTGTTATGCGTGTATTGCGCAGGTGCAATGAAGTCAACTCCTGCAGTCGGCTGACGTCCGGCGCGTGGCCCAGAGGGTTGTCACTCAGCTCCAGGAACTCCAGGGACTGCAAGTCGCTCACTGATCGCGCTGTGGATGCAGTCAACTTGATTGCGCAGCGGCGCAGTTCCAGCGTGGTCAACTTCGGTAATTCAAACAGCGCCCCAGGCAGGCTGCCCAGGCTGCATCCGCTCAGCCTGAGCGTTTGCAGATGGGGGAAGCTGCGCAGGAATTGATCCGCCTGGGTGGTCGTGGCCTCACCGTTGAGTTCCACGGTGGTGACATGTTTGAAGCGCACGCGCAGTTCTGGCAAGGCGCCCATGATCGGCGTGTCGAGTACCATCGCATGGGTGGGCTGGTCATCCAGGCTTTCTTCGTCCAGCGCGCTTTCCCGGCGCCAGGCTTCTTCCACCAGGCGCTTGAAACTGAGGCGGTTGATTTGCTCCTGGGCGCGGGTGCCGGTGTCCAGCACGACACCCAGATTCGGATGCAGCCTGGGTACATCAGTGGCCCATTCCTGCAGGTCGGTGGTGAGGTGTTCGTAGTCGGTTTCAAGTTCGCGCAGTGCTGTGTCCACATCGTCCATACGCCCCGGCAGGCCAAACACGAAGCTGTCTGCGGCGGTATTGTTCATCTTTGGATACAGGCGCTGGACCCAGGCGCGCTGTGCCGCGGGCGCCTGTGCCTTGAAGTGCTCCTGGGTACGTTGGCAGTAGGTTTTGATCTGCTCCAGCGCCTGTTGCGACAGCGGGTTGCCGGACAAGTCGAAGGCTTGGCTGACGCTTTGCGGCAGGGTGAAGAGGGCGGGCGGTAATTGTTCGATCCTATTGGCACTGAGGTCGATGATTTGGCGCGGTATGGGGTTCAACAGGCTGGGCGGCACTGAGTCCAGCCCGGCGGCTTCCAGAACAATCGCATTCAAACCTGGCAGCTTGGCGAAGTCCGGGCATACCCCCAGGGGGTTCCCGTTCAGGTTCAAGTGTTGCAGCAGTGCCATGCGCTCCAGCGCCGCGCTTGAGCGGGCAGACAGGGTGATCGAACAGTTCCTCAATTCGAGTACCCACAGGAGGGTCAGGTCGAAGACTTTTGGCGGGATATCCCCCAGCACCACGTTGCCAACATTGAGAATGCGCAGCCTGGGGAAGCGCTCAAGAAAGCCGTCCAGCTCGATTGCCTGGCCAGTGCCTTCAAGCTTCAGCGCCCTGATGTGCCTGAAGGTGGCGCTCAAGGTGGGCAGCTCGCCCGCCAGGTTGCGGGTGATGGTCAGCGCATGCAGGGGCTCGTCGTGCACCGCCGGTTCCCGGCGCCAGCTCTTTTCCAGCAGGTTGCGCAGGGCAGTGCGTCTGGCGAACTCTTGCGGGCCCAGGTCGGGCGTGTGTTCCCAGTGGGCCAGTTGTTGTAGCAGGGTTTGCAGCTCGTCGGCCAACCTGGCCAATTCGACCCGACCGGCTTCCAGTGAGCCCGGTAGTGCGTAGATCACGCGGTTGAGGTCGTCCTGGTTCAGGCTCGGATACAGCGCTTGGGCGTCACGTATATCGCTGGGCGGGGCGTCGACTTCCCAGTAGGTGTCATAGCGCTGGAAATAGCCTTTGACCTGTTCGAGGGTCTCGGTCGACAGTGGGTTGTCGCTGAAATCAAATTCGTCCGGCTGGTTGGCCGGGCGTTGGAACAGGTCGGCGGGCAGTTCCTGCAGTTGATTGCCGCTGAACAGGCCAAGGCGCAACTCGGGACGGCTGAGCAGCCCGTCGGGCAATTGCGTGATGCCGGTTTGCGACAGGTCGATATGTGCCAGTTCGGGCATGCCTTGTACGCTGGGCACCCGCCCCAGTGGGTTGCCGAACAGCACCAGGTTCTTCAAGCGGCTCAGGGCGGCGATCTGTGCCTGGTTGGTGGGGGTGAGGGCGATGTTGCAGTTGCTCAGGTCCAGCGTGACCAGGCGTGGCATGGCGTAGATTTCTGCCGGTGGCGCGCCCAGGTCGAAGCCGTCCACACGCAGGTGGCGCAATTGCCGGAAGCGTCCCAGGAATGCGTTGGCACCCGTGGTATCGGTGCTGCCGGCCAGGGTCAGCAGCGACACATGGTCGAAATTGGCCGTCAGTTCGGGCAATGCGCCCAGCATGGACGAGTCCAGGCGCAGGGTGTGGCCGTCGCGCGCTGGGTCGCCGTAGTAATGATCGATCATTGATTCACGTCGCCAGCAGCGCCGCAGTGTCGAGGCGATAAGGCGCCGGTTACGGCGTTCGCCGCGTTGCTGGGCCGCCGACAGCGGGTTGCCGGTGCGTGGATGCTGAGTGGGAATCTGTTGCTCCCAGGCTGAAAGGTCGCTGCGCAGTTGCGCATATTCATCGGCCAGGGCGCCGAGTGCGTTGGCGGGGCCTTCGGGCAAGGTGCGCAAATGGTTGAGCAGGTCCTGGATCTGATGCTCATTGAGCGCCGGGTACAGCTGGGTTGCACGTTCTCTCAAGGTTGGTGGGCGCGCGGCGGGCGCAGACTGCGCCGGGTAGCCACTGTCGCTACCCAGCAGGCGCAGGGTTTCCAACACCGGCTCCCGTGGCTCAATCATCAGCACGGTGCGCAGCTCTTCACGCTCCAGCGGTTTATAGCGCAGGCGTTGCTTGAGCTCGGCAGCCTGGGTGATGTCGATCCCCAGTGCCTCTCGTTGCGTATCCGGCAGGGCATTGAGAATCGCGGTGTACAGATCGGTTTCGCCGAACAGCGCACCTTTTTGATCGTGGGGTACATAGCGGCCCGAGGCGGTGCGCACCAGCGTACGGCGTATCGGCGCATCCTGCGCACCGATCTGCAGCCAACGGGTGCCCCCGGGCGACAGGTGCGTGGCCTCAAGCTGCACTTGATCCGACCAGCCGGGCAGTCGTCTCAAGGTGTTGAGCGCCAGGCGATCGGTGTCGAGGTTCTGCACCGCTTCCAGATACTGGCCTTCATAGGCGCGGTTCACGCGCAGTTCGTCCAGCACGCTGCGGGCCATATCGGCTAGGCGCGGGGGGGTGTGGCGGTTGTCCAGCGCTTGCAGTTCCCGTCCGTTGGCCTGGGCGAGCAGTTGAGTTGTGACCGTTGCCGGCAGGCCGGGTGTGGTTTGCATCAGGTGCTGGGCGTGGGCGTCTGTGGTCATTTGCCGTTGGGCGTAGCGCGAATCGAATAGGGCGCGGCGATGGGTCCGGGCCAGGCGCGCAAGTTTTTTGCGCAGTTGCTTGACCCGGTTATCCAGGCTTAATTCGGGATCGGCTGCGCGCTCGCCGAACTGCGCGCGTACTTCGTCCGGGGTCAGGGCTTGCAAGACGGTCTTGAGCAGTTCGCCTTTGCCCAGTTGTGCTTCGTTGACCTGCACCACCGGCATGCGCGTGTCACCAAATTCCCAGGCGGTCTCGCCTGCGGTATCCAGCATGCGCAGGCAGCGAGTCTTGGGCCAGTCGCCGTAGGTGGTGAGCAGTTGCAGTTCGTCCTGCGGGTCGACTTGCGCGTACTGCGCCGGATCGTCGCTGTCGAGCCGCTGGATCAGGGTTTGCAGGCTGCGGTCGATACGCAAGCGCTCAAGGGTATCGTCCAGAAGCGGTGGGACCGGATCGCCGCGCACATGCATCTGGCGTAGGGCGTTTTCATTGACGCCACTGAGGCTCAGCGCCAGGTCGCGATCGGCTTCACTCAAGCTCTCCACGCTGTGGCCCAGGCGGCGCAGCAAGGTGGCGCGATCCCACTGCGCGGGGGCTTCGAGCTCGGTGTGCCAGGCCCCGGCGCCATTGTGTTGCAGGCTGGGGGTGTAGGCATCGGCACGGGTAGGGTGCTTGATCACATGGCGCTGGCCGTCGGCGAGGGCTTGCACGGCGTACTGCTGGTTTTCCAGGGGCAGGACCGATTCGGCGCGCACTTGATGCAGCCCCAGCGCGTCGACCCCCAACCGTGGCGGCACGCTGATGGTTTGTTGGTAGGGCGCCAGGTCTGGTTTCCAGTAGCGTTTTGCGTCGTTGGCAAGGGTGACCGGTTTGAAACGATCAAAAAACGTCACGACATCTGCAGGCAGTACCTTGCGCAATTCGGTGACGCCAATGGTGGTGCCTGCACCAAACGCACCCAGTTGCACCAATGATTGCAGCACGCTCATCAAATGGGCGAAGGCCTCCTGGGGCAAGCCTTCGGCCCAGTCGACCACGCCTTCGAAGACGTCATCGAGCAGTTGCCAGGCCATATAGCCCAGCATCAATTCCCCCAGCCCCGGAATAAACGGCGCGACGATCAGCAGTGCGGCGTTGAGGATCGAAGAGGCCACGTTCACGAACGAGTCCCACAGTGCCCAACGTGCGTTGCGGTCGACCATGGCCGTGGACACCGCCTGGGTGCGGGCATCATTGAGGATTTGGTTGAGCTTCTGCTGGTACAGGTGCAGCCACACATCGCCTTGCACCGGCGTTGCGACAAATTGCAGCTTGGGATCATCGGTGGGCTCAACGCGCCAGGGCGCAAGTCCGCTGCCGTACTCGGTGGGGTGCCAAGTGATACGGCCCAGGCGTTGGCTCAAGTCTGCAAAGAATACACCTCGGTGTTCATGGGCGAGGAAGCGACTGAAAAACGTTTGGTAATCGGCCTCGCGCAGTTGGCGGGTCAGTTCCTGCTTGAAGGCCAGTGCCGAGGCGTATTCCTTGAGGGGGTGTTGCGGGTCATCCGGCACATAGGCGACCAGGCGCTGTACGGAGCGGGTGGACTCCAGGTCGGGGGCGAGCAGCAGGATGCCGGTCAGTGGCGCTTCCATTATCTGCAAGGTGTAGCAGTGCAGCGCGAGGTTGTTCAAGGTCAGGTCGCTGCGGCCTTGCAACAGGCCTTCGACCTGCTGCGCGAAGTCGTCCTGGATGTCACCCTGCAAGCGCGCCACGTGCAGGGCGGTGCGCAGGGCGGCTTTGTGACTGGTGCCGAGCTTGGCTTGCAGCGCGGCGGCACTGACCGGTTCGTTCAGGCCCAATTGTGTGCGCAGGTACGTCTGGTAGCGTGCGCCGATATCCAGTTCGCGGCACAACGCGGTGAAGGTGGTAATGCTGATTTTTTGCAGGATGGCGGGCAGGGTATCGAACTGGCCGGTGGCATTGGGTTGGGTGATAAAGGTCGAGTCGGGCTCAAACGCGTCCTTGACGGTTTCGCTGTGTTCGAAGTTGTGCAGCGCGGCATCCAGCAGCGACACAGTCCAGGTGCGGGCGGCACCGGAGGGGATGGAAAACCACGGTATATGCTGGGGAATATAGAGGCGCAGGTACACGGTTTCGCTGTTGAGACCCACGCCGTAACGGGTCAACAGGGCTTCTTCGAGCACGCTGCGGGCAAACGCCCGTGGGCCTTGCACTTGCTGGAGTGCTGCATCCACGGCGTTTTGTGCACTCCAATGGGCGGCGTTCAGGCGTTTAAGTTCGGGGCTGGCTGTCAGCGGTCGGAGTTGGGTCTTGGACAGGGCTTGCTGCTTGAGGCTCGATGCCGTGCCTAGCCAAGGCGGGATAGCGTGTATCAAGAGTTGGTAATGACTGTCGGGCTGGTCGGTGGCGTCGGTGAATGAAGGAGTACTCATGCTCAATCTCGGATAACGGGAAAGCGCATCAGTAGATCAGCGCGTTTCACGCCGCCGGCTCTAGATAGTTAGTTTAAACTGCGCCATTGCGATGCTATTTGTCGCATTGGCGTAAACCCGCCAAAATCGCGGGTTGGCGCTATAAGAAGTTGTCGCTTGGCGACAAGGCCGCACTGAAAACTGTCCTTACAATCCCTGCATCGCCCGCCATGTCCAGGCAGGCGTTCCTCTTCAGGAGACTCCGATGTCCGTTGAGCAAGCCCCGGTGCAACGTGCCGATTTCGACCAGGTCATGGTGCCTAACTACGCACCTGCCGCCTTCATTCCCGTGCGTGGCGAAGGTTCCCGTGTATGGGACCAGGCCGGTCGCGAGCTGATCGACTTTGCCGGCGGCATCGCGGTCAACGTATTGGGCCATGCCCACCCGGCGCTGGTCGGAGCACTGACCGAGCAGGCCAACAAGCTGTGGCATGTCTCCAACGTATTCACCAATGAGCCGGCCCTGCGCCTGGCCCACAAGCTGATCGACGCCACTTTTGCCGAGCGTGTGTTCTTCTGCAACTCCGGCGCCGAGGCCAACGAGGCTGCGTTCAAGCTGGCCCGTCGCGTGGCGTTCGACCGCTTCGGCAGCGAGAAGTACGAGATCATCGCCGCGCTTAACAGCTTCCACGGTCGTACCCTGTTCACCGTCAACGTCGGTGGCCAGTCCAAGTACTCCGACGGCTTCGGGCCTAAAATTACCGGCATCACCCACGTTCCTTATAACGACCTGGACGCGCTGAAAGCCGCCGTGTCGGACAAGACCTGTGCCGTGGTACTGGAGCCGATCCAGGGCGAAGGCGGCGTACTGCCGGCCGAACTGGCTTACCTGCAAGGCGCCCGTGACCTGTGCGACGCCAACAACGCGCTGCTGGTGTTCGACGAAGTGCAAACCGGCATGGGCCGCAGCGGCCACCTGTTCGCTTACCAGCACTACGGCGTGGTGCCAGACATCCTCACCAGCGCCAAGAGCCTGGGCGGCGGTTTCCCGATTGCAGCCATGCTTACCACTGAAGCGCTGGCCAAGCACCTGGTGGTTGGCACCCACGGCACCACCTACGGCGGCAACCCGCTGGCGTGCGCGGTGGCCGAGGCGGTGATCGACGTGATCAACACCCCCGAAGTGCTGGCTGGCGTGAATGCCAAGCACGACCTGTTCAAGGCGCGCCTGGAGCAGATCGGCAAGCAATACGGCATCTTCACCGAAGTACGTGGCATGGGCCTGTTGATCGGTTGCGTGTTGAGCGACGCGTTCAAGGGCAAGGCCAAGGACGTGTTCAACGCGGCCGAAAAAGAAAACCTGATGATCCTGCAAGCCGGCCCGGATGTGGTGCGCTTTGCACCGAGCCTGGTGGTGGAAGAGGCGGATATCCAGGAAGGTTTGGACCGTTTTGAGCGTGCTGTGAAGGCGCTGACCCAAGCCTGAAAGCTTCACCTTCTACTGGCCGGACTTGGTCAAAAATGGGGGAGGGGGCTTGCTTCCGATAGCAGTCTGTCAGTTGATAAATCTGGTGACTGAACCACCGCTATCGGGAGCAATCCCCCTCCCACATTGAATCTGGGTGAATTCAGATTCTGTGTCCGGCATTTTTCCCTCTATGAGTTTTTCGAGTTAAGGAGTGACACCATGCTGGTGATGCGCCCCGCGCAAATGGCTGATCTGGGCGAGGTACAGCGTCTGGCCGCAGACAGCCCGATTGGTGTCACCTCCTTGCCGGATGATGTCGAACGCCTGAGCGACAAGATCGCCGCCAGCGAAGCGTCTTTCGCGGCTGAGGTGAGTTTCAATGGCGAAGAAAGCTATTTCTTCGTACTCGAAGACACCGACACCGGCAAGCTCGCCGGTTGCTCGGCCATCGTTGCATCGGCCGGCTATTCGGAACCCTTCTACAGTTTTCGTAATGAGACCTTTGTGCACGCCTCCCGCGAGCTGAAGATCCATAACAAGATCCACGTGCTTTCCCAATGCCACGACCTCACCGGCAACAGCCTGCTCACCAGCTTCTACGTAGTGCCCGAGCTGGTCGGCTCGCCCTGGTCGGAACTCAATTCCCGTGGCCGCCTGCTGTTTGTCGCCAGCCACCCCGAGCGTTTTGCCGACTCGGTGGTGACCGAGATTGTCGGCTACAGCGACGAGAACGGTGACTCGCCGTTCTGGGACGCCATCGGCCGCAACTTCTTCGACCTCAACTACGCCGCCGCCGAGCGTCTGTGCGGGCTGAAAAGCCGTACCTTCCTCGCCGAGCTGATGCCGCACTACCCGATCTACGTGCCGTTGCTGCCTGATGAAGCCCAGGAGGCCATGGGCCAGGTGCACCCCCGTGCCCAGATCACCTTCGACATCCTGATGCGCGAAGGCTTTGAAACCGACCACTACATCGACATCTTCGACGGCGGCCCGACGCTGCACGCACGGGTTTCGGGCATTCGCTCCATCGCCCAGAGCCGCGTGGTACCGGTGAAGATTGGCGAGATGGTCAAGGGGGCCGGCCGCCAGTACCTGGTGAGCAACGCGTCGTTGCAGGATTACCGCGCGGTGATGCTGGAGCTGGACTATGCGCCGGGCAAACCGGTGACCCTGGACCTGGCGGCCGCCGAAGCCCTGGGCGTCGGCGAAGGCGCGAGCGTGCGCCTGGTCGCGGTTTAAAGAATTGAGTGTCGCGGGTGGCTGCCACGCAGCGGCCCGTCTGAGGAGATAGCATGATCGTTCGTCCCGTACGCAGCAGCGATTTACCGGCCCTGATTGATCTGGCGCGCAGCACCGGCACCGGCCTCACCACCTTGCCGGCCAACGAAGAGCGCTTGACCCACCGGGTTGGCTGGGCCGAAAAAACCTTTCGTGGCGATGCCGGGCGCGGCGATGCCGACTACCTGTTCGTGCTCGAAAACGACGAAGGCCGTGTGGTGGGCATTTCCGCCATCGCTGGCGCCGTTGGCCTGCGCGAGCCTTGGTACAACTTCCGGGTGGGCCTGACCGTCAGCGCCTCCCAGGAGCTGAATATCTACCGCGAGATCCCCACGCTGTTTCTGGCCAACGACCTCACCGGCAATTCCGAGTTGTGCTCGTTGTTTCTGCATGCCGATTACCGCACCGGCCTCAATGGCCGCATGCTGGCCAAGGCGCGCATGCTGTTTATCGCCGAGTTCCCGCAGCTGTTTGGCAACAAGATCATCGCCGAGATGCGTGGGGTGTCCAACGACGCGGGGCGTTCGCCGTTCTGGGAAAGCCTGGGTCGGCATTTTTTCAAGATGGAATTCAGCCAGGCCGACTACCTCACTGGCGTGGGCAACAAGGCGTTCATCGCCGAACTGATGCCCAAGTTTCCGCTGTACAGCTGCTTCCTGTCCGAGGATGCGCGCAACGTGATCGGCAAGGTCCACCCAGACACCGAGCCGGCACTGAGCATGCTCAAGAGCGAAGGGTTCAGCTACCAGGGCTACGTCGATATCTTTGACGCGGGCCCGGCGGTGGAGTGTGAAACCACCAAGATCCGTGCGGTGCGCGACAGCCAGTCGCTGGTACTGGCCATCGGCACGCCGGGGGACGACGCCACGCCGTTCCTGATCCACAACCGCAAGCGCGAGGAGTGCCGCATCACCGCCGCCCCCGCCCGTCTGGCGGCAGGCACATTGGTGGTCGACCCTCTGACCGCCAAGCGCCTGCAACTGGTGGTGGGCGATCAAGTGCGCGCTGTTCCGTTATCTGCTGCTCGGGAGTCGAAACCATGAATTCGCTGTATATCGCAGGTAGCTGGCTGGCTGGTCAGGGTGAGCTGTTCGAGTCGCGTAACCCGGTGACCCAGCAGGTGCTGTGGGCTGGCAATGGCGCTACGGCCGAACAGGTTGAGTCCGCCGTGCAGGCTGCCCGCCAGGCATTCCCGGCCTGGGCCCGCCGTTCGCTGGAAGAGCGCATCAGCGTGCTGGAAAGCTTCGCCGCGACCCTGAAAGCGCGCGCCGACGAAATCGCCCGTTGCATCGGTGAGGAAACCGGCAAGCCTCTGTGGGAATCGGCCACCGAAGTCACCAGCATGGCCAACAAGATCGCCATCTCGGTGCAAAGCTACCGCGAGCGTACCGGCGAGAAGAGCGGCCCCCTGGGCGACGCCACCGCTGTGTTGCGTCACAAACCCCACGGTGTGGTAGCGGTGTTTGGCCCGTACAACTTCCCTGGCCACTTGCCCAACGGCCATATCGTCCCGGCGCTGCTGGCGGGCAATACCGTGCTGTTCAAACCGAGCGAGCTGACCCCCAAGGTCGCCGAGCTGACCGTGCAGTGCTGGATCGAAGCCGGTTTGCCGGCGGGTGTGTTGAACCTGCTGCAAGGCGCGCGGGAAACCGGCATCGCCCTGGCGGCCAACCCAGGTATCGACGGGTTGTTCTTCACCGGCTCCAGCCGCACGGGCAACCATCTGCACCAGCAATTCTCCGGGCGCCCGGACAAGATCCTGGCCCTGGAAATGGGCGGCAACAACCCTTTGGTGGTCGATGAGGTAGCGGATGTGGATGCGGCCGTCTACACCATTATTCAGTCGGCGTTTATCTCCGCAGGCCAGCGTTGCACCTGTGCCCGTCGCCTGCTGGTGCCGCAAGGCGCGTGGGGCGATGCGTTGCTCGCGCGTCTGGTGGCGGTCAGCGCAACGATTGAAGTCGGCGCATTCGATCAGCAACCGGCGCCATTCATGGGCTCGGTGATTTCCCTGGCGGCAGCCAAAGCCTTGATGGATGCCCAGGCGCTGATGTTGGCCAACGGTGCCGTGGCGCTGCTGGAAATGACCCAGCCGCAGGATCAGGCCGCGCTGTTGACGCCGGGCATCATCGACGTGACCGGCGTAACCGAGCGTGAAGACGAAGAACTCTTCGGGCCGCTGTTGCAAGTGATTCGCTACACAGATTTTGAAGCGGCGATTGCCGAGGCCAACAACACCCAGTACGGCCTGGCTGCGGGTTTGTTGTCGGACTCCGAAGCGCGCTACCAGCAGTTCTGGCTGGAAAGCCGCGCGGGGATCGTCAACTGGAACAAGCAGCTGACGGGCGCCGCCAGCACCGCGCCGTTCGGTGGGGTAGGGGCCTCGGGCAATCATCGCGCCAGTGCGTATTACGCGGCCGATTATTGTGCGTATCCGGTGGCTTCGCTTGAGACGCCGAGCCTGGTGGTGCCTGCCACCCTAACCCCCGGCATTACGCTGATCTAAAGGTGGGAGGGGGCTTGCTCCCGATGGCGGTGTGTCAGTCACCTGATTTATCAACTGACAGATTGCTATCGGGAGCAAGCCCCCTCCCACATTGGATCTCTGTAGTGCTGAAGATTGCCTATAAAAACAGATGTTCGTGGAGCCTCGCCGATGAAATCCTATGAAGTCAATTTTGACGGTCTAGTGGGGCCGACCCATAACTACGGCGGTTTGTCCTTCGGCAACGTCGCGTCCCAAAGCAACAGCCAGCAGCATTCCAACCCCAAGGAAGCGGCGTTGCAGGGCCTGCAGAAAATGAAAGCCCTGATGGACATGGGCTTTGTGCAAGGTGTATTGGCGCCCCAGGAACGTCCTGATGTGGCCGCCTTGCGCAGCCTTGGTTTCAGCGGCACCGACGCCCAGGTTATCCAGCACGCGGCCAAAGAAGCCATGCCGTTGCTGGTCGCCAGCTGCTCCGCATCGAGCATGTGGGTGGCCAACGCCGCCACCGTCAGCCCGAGCGCCGACACCTTTGATGCCCGCGTGCACTTCACCGCCGCCAACCTCAACTGCAAATACCATCGCAGCATCGAGCACCCGACCACCAGCCGCGTTTTGGGTGCCATGTTTGCCGATGCAAAGCACTTCGCCCACCACGCCGCCTTGCCGGCGGTGGCGCAGTTTGGCGATGAAGGTGCGGCCAACCACACGCGTTTCTGCCGTGAATACGGCGAGGCAGGCGTTGAGTTTTTTGTGTTCGGTCGCAGTGCGTTCGACCCGCGTTATCCAGCGCCGCAGAAATACCCGGCGCGCCAGACCCTTGAAGCTTCCCAGGCGGTTGCACGCCTGCACGGGCTTAAAGAGCAAGGCGTGGTCTACGCCCAGCAGAATCCAGCAGTGATCGATGCCGGGGTATTCCACAACGACGTGATCGCGGTGGGTAACGGCGAAGTGCTGTTCTTTCACGAGGACGCCTTCCTCAATACCGAGCCGATGCTGGCCGAGTTGCAAGCCAAGCTGGGCAAGCTGGGGGGCAACTTCCAGTCCGTTTGCGTGCCTCGTGCCCAGGTCAGCGTTGAAGATGCGGTGCGTTCCTACCTGTTCAACAGCCAATTGCTGACCCGCGCCGACGGCTCGATGCTGCTGATCGTGCCGGAAGAGTGCCGCGCCAACGAACGCGTGTGGAATTACCTGCAAGGCCTGACCGCCTCCGGTGGGCTGATCCGCGAAGTGAAAGTATTCGACCTCAAGCAAAGCATGCAGAACGGCGGCGGCCCGGCGTGCCTGCGCTTGCGTGTGGCCTTGAACGAAACGGAACTGGCGGCGGTGAATCCAGGGGTTATCATGACGGCGCCGTTGTACGACACCCTGACCCAATGGGTTAACAAGCACTACCGCGACAGCCTGCGCGAAAGCGACCTGGCTGACCCGCAGTTGCTGCTTGAGTGCCGGACGGCACTGGATGAACTGACGCAAATCCTTAAACTGGGCTCGGTTTACCCTTTCCAGATCAATTAAACGCCGCACGGCTGAGAGCTAAATATGACCACCGACACCCTGAAGCTGATCCTTGAAGACACCGACGGCACCCAGCTGGAAACCTTCTGCACCCGCGTCGCCGTGGTCTGGCAGGGCAAGGAAATCTGGATCCAGCACGACGGTCGCGGCCAACTGCTGATCGGTGTAGACGTGGAAGAGGGCGACGCCGAGTACGCCAACCTGCTGATGCGCCCATTGGCTACCAACCTGATGAGCCTGCAACTGGAAATGGAACCGGCCGACGTTGAAGGTGATGACGACGATCACGTCCACGGCCCAGGCTGCAACCACTAAGGAAGTGTGCTTATGCTCGCCCTCGGCAAACTGCTTGAACTGACCCTCGCCGGTCGTGAACCGGCGCAAAAGATTCAACTGACTGTCGACGGCGTGCAGATGCGCTGGCTCAGCGAGGGCGCACTTGAAGTGCGCCCGCCGCAGGGCAAGGACCATGGCGGCGACCTGCTGCTGTCGTCCGGCATCCATGGCAACGAAACGGCGCCGATCGAACTGCTCGACCGCCTGTTGCATGGCATTGCCCGTGGGGAGATCAAACCCCGCAACCGAATCCTGTTCCTGTTCGGCAACCCCGAGGCCATGCGCCGCGGTGAGCGTTACCTGGAGCTGGACGTCAACCGGCTGTTCAATGGTCGTCACGAACAAAACATCGGCCCGGAGGCCATGCGTGCCGCCGAGCTTGAGCAACTGGCCCGCAGCTTCTTCAGCCTGCCTGACCGTTCGCGCCTGCATTACGACCTGCACACCGCCATTCGCGGCTCGAAGATCGAGCAGTTCGCCCTGTACCCGTGGAAGGATGGGCGCCAGCATTCCCGCCGCGAACTGGAACGCCTGCGTGCCGCCGGCATGGAGGCGGTGTTGCTGCAGAACAAGACCTCCATCACCTTCACTGCGTTTACCTACGAGCAGCTGGGTGCCGAGGCCTTTACCCTGGAGTTGGGCAAGGCGCGGCCGTTCGGGCAGAACCAGGGTGTGGATGTGTCGCGCCTGGAAGCTCGTCTCAAACAGATCATCGAAGGCGCTGAGCCTGAAACCGGCAGCCTCGACGGTCTGAAACTGTTTGCCGTGTCACGCGAAGTGATCAAGCACAGTGATGCGTTCATCCTGCATTTGCCGGCGGACGTGGAAAACTTTTCGGAGTTGGCCAAGGGCTATTTGCTGGCCGAAGACGTGGCCAAGACCCGTTGGGTGATCGAGGAGGAGGGGGCGCGCATCATCTTCCCTAACCCGAAAGTGAAGAACGGGTTGCGGGCGGGCATCTTGATTGTGCCGACGACGGATGCTGGCCTGGCGTAAATCTCAAGGTCTAGCACTACCCAATGTGGGAGCGGGCTTGCTCGCGAATGCGGTGTATCAGTCAACTTATTCAGTGACTGACACCCTGCATTCGCGAGCAAGCCCGCTCCCACATTTGGTTTGCAGTGTGGCTTAGACCGCTACCGCCCGTGGCTCGCTACGGCGAATCGCACGGACTTTGTGCAGCGTATCTGCGCAAGTCTTGGCTGCTTCCTGGCCCTTGTGCACGAAGTGATCATGGAAGAATGCATGGTGCTCGCTGCCGGCGTGGAAGTGATGCGGGGTCAGGGACACCGAGAACACCGGCACTTCGGTTTCCAGCTGCACCTGCATCAGGCCGCTGACCACCGACTGGGCCACGAACTCGTGACGGTAGATACCACCGTCCACCACGAGCGCCGCGGCAACGATACCGGCGTAACGACCGGTCTTGGCCAGCAGCTTGGCGTGCAGGGGCATTTCAAAGGCGCCGCCGACTTCGAAGAAATCGATGTCCGATTCCTGATAGCCCTGGGCGATCATTTCGGCGAGGAAGCCTTTACGGGATTGGTCGACAATATCCTTGTGCCAGCAGGCCTGGATAAACGCGACGCGCTCGCCGTGGTGGTTTTTGCTTTTGCTGTCGATTGCGGTGGGTTGCATGTTCTGACTCCTGTTTAAGAAAAAAACAGGGCGTTATGAATCGAATGGGATTTAAGGGTACGCAAACAAGGCGGCCCTTAGGTGCCAATCCCGTTCTCTCTTCATCCGGACTATGACCGTCGGCCCCGGGATCACACCGGGTCTGCTGACCTTGTCGCCGTCCTGCGTGAGCAGTTCGAGGCGCCAAGCGCTCGCGGGCTATGCACATTGCGTGCAATTACCGCCGGTGGGGAATTGCACCCCGCCCTGAGAACGTTGCCGCCAGAACCCTGGCGGCGGAGAGTTTTTAACATGGTTTTTCATAAACTGCACCACTGTCGTATCGATAGGCTATATCGGTTTGTTTGGTTGGTATTCGATTGAATGCGCGTGGGGCTTGATATTCCGTGGCTTTGCCCGCAGTAATCACCCTCAAAAGGAACTTACTCAAACCTTCAGAGGCTTGTTACATGTCTGTTATCGACCTGCGCAGCGACACCGTGACCCAACCCACCCCCGGCATGCGGGACGCTATGGCCACTGCCGCCAGTGGCGATGACGTGTATGGCGAAGACCCAAGCGTCAACCATCTGGAGGCTGAGCTGGCCAAGCGCCTGGGCTTTGAAGCCGCGTTGTTCGTGCCCACCGGCACCATGAGCAACCTGCTGGCGTTGATGGCCCACTGTGAGCGCGGCGAGGAATACATCGTCGGTCAGCAGGCCCACACCTACAAATACGAAGGCGGGGGCGCGGCAGTGCTCGGTTCGATCCAGCCGCAGCCGCTGGAGGTGCAGGCGGACGGCTCACTGGACCTGGACCAAGTGCTGGCGGCCATCAAGCCCGATGACTTCCACTTCGCCCGTACCCGCCTGCTGGCCTTGGAAAACACCATGCAGGGCAAAGTACTGCCCCTGGACTATCTGGCCAAGGCGCGCGCGTTCACCCGTGAGCACGGCCTGGCCTTGCACCTGGACGGCGCGCGCCTCTACAACGCGGCCGTGAAGCTTGGGGTGGATGCGCGGGAGATTGCCCAGCACTTCGACTCGGTGTCGGTGTGCCTGTCCAAGGGCTTGGGGGCGCCGATTGGCTCGGTGTTGTGCGGCACCACAGCGTTGATCGCCAAGGCCCGGCGCTTGCGCAAAATGGTTGGCGGCGGCATGCGCCAAGCCGGTTCCCTGGCGGCGGCGGGGTTGTACGCGCTGGATCACCAGGTTCAGCGCCTGGCCGACGACCACGCCAACGCCCAATGGCTGGGGGATGAATTGCGCAAGGCCGGTTTCGAGGTGGAGCCGGTGCAGACCAACATGGTCTATGTGCAGATCGGCGACCAGGCCCAGGCCCTCAAAGCCTTTGCCGCCGAGCGTGGGATCAAGTTGAGCGCCGCTGCGCGCTTGCGCATGGTCACGCATCTGGACGTCAGCCGGGCGCAGATCGAGCAGGTGCTGGCGACATTCGTCGAATTTTCGCGCAAATGACCTTGCAGGCCGTCTAATTGAACCGCTCTATCGCATAAACACGCTGTACCACCGGCAAAGGGCCGATATAATGCGGCCCTTTGCCGTCGCTCCGTCTGATGATGTTGCGCACTGGCCTTTGGCCGCAGCCTCCGTGGAAGAACCTAATGAAAAGCGCAGAAATCCGTGAAGCCTTCCTTCGCTTCTTCGAAGAGCAAGGTCACACCCGTGTCGCCTCCAGCTCCTTGATCCCAGGCAATGACCCAACCCTGCTGTTCACCAACGCGGGGATGAACCAGTTCAAGGACTGCTTCCTGGGCCAGGAAAAACGTGCCTACACCCGTGCCACCAGCAGCCAGAAGTGCGTGCGGGCCGGCGGTAAGAACAGCGACCTGGAAAACGTGGGCTACACCGCTCGCCACCACACTTTCTTCGAAATGCTGGGTAACTTCAGCTTTGGTGACTATTTCAAGAAAGATGCGATCACCTTCGCCTGGACCTTCCTGACCGGCGTGTTGAAGCTGCCCAAGGAAAAACTCTGGGTCACCGTCTACGCCACCGACGACGAAGCCTATGACATCTGGACCCAGGAAATCGGCGTACCGCAAGAGCGCATGATCCGCATCGGCGACAACAAAGGTGCGCCGTACGCGTCCGACAACTTCTGGACCATGGGCGATACCGGCCCGTGTGGCCCGTGCACCGAGATCTTCTACGACCACGGCGCCGACATCTGGGGCGGCCCGCCAGGCTCGCCGGAAGAAGACGGCGACCGCTACATCGAGATCTGGAACAACGTATTCATGCAGTTCAACCGCACCGCCGATGGCGTGTTGCATCCGTTGCCAGCACCGTCGGTGGATACCGGCATGGGCCTGGAGCGGATCAGTGCGGTGATGCAGCATGTGCATTCCAACTACGAAATCGACCTGTTCACCAACCTGCTGAGCGCTTCGGCCGCTGCCATTGGTTGCGCCAATGAAAGCCAGTCGTCCCTCAAGGTGGTGTCGGACCACATCCGTTCCTGCGGCTTCCTGATTGCCGATGGCGTGCTGCCGTCGAACGAAGGCCGTGGTTATGTGCTGCGCCGTATCATCCGTCGCGCCTGCCGTCACGGGAACAAGCTGGGCGCCACTGGCAGCTTCTTCTACAAGATCGTCGCTGCACTGGTTGCCGAGATGGGCGAAGCCTTCCCGGAACTCAAGCAGCAGCAAGGCAACATCGAGCGCGTGCTCAAGGCCGAAGAAGAGCAGTTCTCCAAGACCCTGGAGCATGGCCTGAAGATCCTGGAACAGGATCTGGCCGAACTCAAAGGCACCGTGGTGCCGGGCGACGTGGTGTTCAAGCTGTATGACACCTACGGCTTCCCGATGGACCTGACCGCCGACATCGCCCGCGAGCGCGAGCTGACCATCGATGAGGCCGGTTTTGAGCGCGAGATGGAAGCCCAGCGCGTGCGTGCACGTTCCGCCAGCTCGTTTGGCCTGGACTACAACACCCTGGTCAAGGTCGACGTGCCGACCGAGTTCACCGGCTACAGCGCCACCGTGGGTTCGGCCAAGATCGTTGCCATCTATAAAGACGGCCAGTCGGTCGACGTATTGAACGAGGGCGAAGAGGCCGTTGTGGTCCTGGACCAGACGCCGTTCTACGCCGAGTCCGGTGGCCAGGTTGGCGACTGTGGCTTCCTGAGTTCGACCTCCGGCCGTTTTGAAGTGCGCGACACCACCAAGACTGGCGGCGCGTTCCTGCACCACGGCGTGCTGGTGCTGGGCAACCTGACCATCGGTGCGCCGGTGGACACCCAGGTTGATGCTGACGTGCGCCACGCTACCGCGCTGAACCACTCGGCCACTCACCTGTTGCACGCTGCGCTGCGCCAGGTACTGGGCGAGCACGTTCAGCAGAAGGGGTCGTTGGTCGATAGCCAGCGTCTGCGTTTCGACTTCAGCCACTTTGAAGCGATCAAGCCTGAGCAGATCAAGGCTCTGGAAGACATCGTCAACGCCGAGATTCGCAAGAACACCCCGGTGCAGACCGAAGAAACCGACATTGAGACCGCCAAGGCCAAGGGCGCCATGGCGCTGTTCGGCGAGAAGTACGGCGACAGCGTGCGCGTGCTGAGCATGGGCGGCGATTTCTCGGTAGAGCTGTGTGGCGGTATCCATGCCAACCGTACCGGCGACATTGCCCTGCTTAAAATCATCAGCGAAGGCGGCGTGGCCTCCGGTGTACGGCGTATCGAGGCAGTCACCGGCGCTGCGGCCCTGGCCTACCTCAATGCCGCAGAAGAACAACTCAAGGAAGCGGCCAGCCTGGTCAAGGGCAGCCGCGACAACCTGATCGACAAGCTGTCGGCTGTGCTGGAGCGCAACCGTGCGCTGGAGAAACAGCTGGAGCAATTGCAGGCCAAGGCAGCCAGCGCGGCGGGCGACGATCTGTCGGCTGCAGCGGTGGACGTCAAGGATGTGAAGGTTCTGGCTGCACGCCTGGACGGTCAGGACGGCAAGGCGCTGTTGGCGCTGGTCGATCAGTTGAAGAACAAGCTCGGCCGCGCAGTGATCCTGCTCGGCAGTGTCCATGAGGATAAGGTCGTTCTGGTTGCCGGTGTAACCAAGGACCTGACTGGCCAACTCAAGGCCGGTGATTTGATGAAGCAAGCCGCTGCGGCAGTGGGCGGGAAGGGCGGTGGTCGTCCGGACATGGCGCAAGGCGGTGGTGTAGATGCCGGTGCCCTGGACGCGGCCCTGGCCCTGACCGTGCCGTTTGTCGAGGCGGGTATTTAAGGCGCTGTGAGCGAGCCCATGGTCTAGTCATGGGCGCGCTCAAGTGCTGGAAGATTGGTTTATTGGGCGCCCCTTTACGGGCTGAGGCGGCTTAGAAATGGCTTTGATCGTACAGAAATTTGGAGGCACCTCGGTCGGTTCTGTCGAAAGAATCGAACAGGTGGCTGACAAGGTTAAGAAATTCCGCGATGCCGGCGACGACCTGGTGGTGGTGCTGTCGGCCATGAGCGGCGAGACCAATCGCCTGATCGAACTGGCCAAGGCAATCAGCGGCGATCAACAACCGCTGCCGCGTGAGCTGGATGTGATTGTGTCCACCGGTGAGCAGGTGACGATCGCCTTGCTGGCCATGGCGCTGAACAAACGTGGTGTGCCAGCGGTGTCCTACACTGGCAGTCAGGTGCGCATCCTTACCGACAGCGCGCATACCAAGGCGCGGATCCTGCAGATCGACGATCAGAAAATCCGTACCGATCTGAAAGCCGGCCGCGTGGTAGTAGTAGCAGGCTTCCAGGGTGTGGACGAGCAGGGCAATATCACCACCCTGGGCCGTGGCGGTTCGGACACCACCGGTGTAGCGCTGGCAGCGGCTCTCAAGGCTGATGAATGCCAGATCTACACGGATGTGGACGGTGTCTACACCACTGACCCGCGTGTCGTGTCCGTGGCCCAGCGCCTGGACAAGATCACCTTTGAAGAGATGCTGGAAATGGCCAGCCTCGGTTCCAAGGTGTTGCAGATCCGTGCGGTGGAGTTCGCCGGCAAGTACAACGTTCCGCTGCGCGTATTGCACAGCTTCAAAGAGGGTCCGGGTACCCTCATTACTATTGATGAAGAGGAATCCATGGAACAGCCGATCATTTCCGGTATCGCATTCAACCGTGATGAAGCCAAGCTGACTATCCGTGGCGTGCCAGACACCCCGGGCGTGGCGTTCAAGATCCTGGGCCCGATCAGCGAGGCCAATGTTGAAGTCGACATGATCGTGCAGAACGTTTCGCACGATAACACCACCGATTTCACCTTCACCGTGCACCGCAACGAGTACGATGCGGCGCTGAAGATCCTGGAGAACACTGCGAGCGAGATTGGCGCCCGTGAAGTGATCGGCGATACCAAGATTGCCAAGGTGTCGATCGTGGGCGTGGGCATGCGTTCCCACGCCGGCGTTGCCAGCCGCATGTTTGGGGCCCTGGCCAAGGAAAGCATCAACATCCAGATGATCTCCACCTCGGAGATCAAGGTCTCGGTGGTGATCGAAGAGAAGTACCTTGAACTGGCTGTACGCGCGCTGCACACGGCTTTCGAGCTGGACGCTCCGGCCCGACAGGGCGAGTGATGTAATGCCAGGAAGGCGCGGATTACCGCGCCTTTCCTTTTTTTGTAGGGCGCATGTTCTTTTTCGTGCGCTCGACAATACTAAGGCGGTAGGTCTATGGCCATTTGGTTGTAGGTCGAAGGCCTTTTTTTTGCAGACTGTTGTTCCTGAACTGAAATGCGTGAGGAGAAAGGTATGCTGATTCTGACTCGTCGTTGCGCAGAAAGCCTGATTATCGGTGATGGCGAAATCACCGTGACCGTGCTCGGCGTCAAAGGCAATCAAGTGCGTATTGGGGTTAACGCTCCGAAAGAGGTAGCGGTCCACCGCGAGGAAATCTACCTGCGGATCAAGAAAGAGAAGGACGAAGAACCAAGCCTTTAATTTTTATCGTTTTTTATGTTTGCAAACGGGGATGAACGTGGTTAATATACGCCCCGTGTTGCGGAGAGCTGGCCGAGTGGCCGAAGGCGCTCCCCTGCTAAGGGAGTACACCTCAAAAGGGTGTCGGGGGTTCGAATCCCCCGTTCTCCGCCATTATTTGCTTAGTACGTTGCAATCTGGTTTTTTCGTTAAGTGGTTGAAATTAAACGAAAAAATAGCTTTACATAGAGATTGAACGGCCTATAATGCGCGGCAACAAATGCACTCGTAGCTCAGCTGGATAGAGTACTCGGCTACGAACCGAGCGGTCACAGGTTCGAATCCTGTCGAGTGCACCATTTAAGAGTCAGTTGCAGCAATGCAGGTGACTTGGCTCCAACCAGTTGTGATCTGGTCTAAAAACACAATCTGCACTCGTAGCTCAGCTGGATAGAGTACTCGGCTACGAACCGAGCGGTCACAGGTTCGAATCCTGTCGAGTGCACCATACAAACAAAAAGCCCGCCTAGTGCGGGCTTTTTGCCGTCTGGGGTTTTATCTTTTTATCCTGGCCCATGTGTTTTCCTTCCGGCCTGCGTCGTCGCAGTTCATAGATGCAGCCAAAGCTCAGCTTTGTCTCGCAAGCGCTTGTTCTTTCCAGTTTTTTGACGTCTAAAGCGCACGCAGCGTGTATCATTGCGCCCGTCAGCCCCGCCGGGGCTTGTGGAATACCTCCATGGACTTACCCAGTAGTTACTCAGTACCCCGTTTTACCAATCATGAATTGACTGATTGATCCTTCCGGCGTGCCCCGCTGCTGGGAGTGGAGTTCGCCTATGACCGAAGTAGAAGTTAAGAAAACACAAGAAAGCCTGCAGGATCGCCTGGCTCAAGTCATCGAGCTGCTGCAGCGTCAGCGCGTGGTCGAAGACCTTACGCACCGCCAGGACGGCCCGAATAACAACCTGGTCGAAAACCTGGTTCACCGGCAGAATCTCGTCGAGTTGCAACGCAAGCTCGATGACCTGCACTCCGCCGACGTTGCCTACATCCTTGAAGCCTTGCCGTTGGATGATCGACTGACCCTCTGGCAGTTGGTCAAGGCTGACCGCGACGGCGACATCCTCCTCGAAGTATCCGACTCGGTCCGTGAAACCCTGATCGCCGACATGGACGATCACGAGCTCCTGGCTGCCGCCAAGGAGATGGATGCCGACGAACTCGCTGACCTGGCCCCTGAGCTGCCGCGAGACGTTGTGCATGAGCTGATGGAGGCCCTCGACGGCCAGCAGCGTGAGCGTGTGCGCTCCGCGCTGTCCTATGACGAGGACCAAGTCGGCGCCCTGATGGACTTCGAGATGGTCACCATCCGTGAAGACGTCAGCCTGGAAGTGGTCCTGCGTTACCTGCGCCGTCTCAAAGAGTTGCCGGGCCATACCGACAAACTGTTTGTGGTGGATTACGAAGGCATCCTTAAGGGCGTGCTGCCCATCAAGCGTCTGCTGGTGAATGACCCGGATAAAAAAGTGGCTGACTTGATGGCCAGCGACACGGTGAGCTTTCATCCGGATGAAGACGCCTACGAGGCCGCCCAGGCGTTCGAGCGTTATGACTTGATCTCCGCACCTGTGGTCGACAAGAACGGCAAGTTGATCGGCCGTTTGACCATCGATGAAATGGTCGACCTGATTCGTGAAGAGAGTGAAACCGAAGTCCTCAACATGGCCGGTTTGCGTGAAGAGGAAGATATCTTCGCCTCCGTCTGGCGCTCGCTGCATAACCGTTGGGCGTGGCTGGCCGTTAACCTGATTACCGCTTTTATTGCGTCGCGCGTGATCGGCTTGTTTGAAGGCTCGATCGAAAAGCTGGTGGCCCTCGCGGCATTGATGCCGATCGTTGCCGGGATCGGCGGTAACTCGGGCAACCAGACAATCACCATGATCGTGCGCGCCATGGCGCTGGATCAGGTGAGTACCGCCAATTCATCGCGCTTGCTGCGCAAGGAGCTGGCGGTTGGCCTGATCAATGGTCTGGTGTGGGGTGGGGTGATTGGTGTGGTGGCCTACTTGCTATATGGCAGTTGGTCCCTGGGCGTCGTGATGACAGCCGCCATGACCCTCAACTTGCTGCTGGCCGCGTTGATGGGGGTGTTGATCCCCATGACCCTGGCGCGTTTGGGGCGCGACCCGGCAATGGGTGCCAGTGTGATGATTACCGCCATGACCGATAGCGGTGGCTTCTTCATCTTCCTGGGGTTGGCAACCATCTTCCTGCTCTGATCCTATCCTGTGGGGGGGGCAACTCTGCCCCCCCCCATCTTGCATTCCCTTCTCAAATTCCACGCAAAAAAAAGCCAGCACAGGGCTGGCTTCGGCTTTCAGTTGCAGATCAATTGGCTTCTGCGGCCGCCTCAACGTCGTGCGCGATAAGCGAGACGAGAGCATTTTGCTGGCGGTGGGAGAGCTGACGAAAACGCTGCAGCAGTTCGCGTTCGTGCAGTGACAGCTCAGGGCTGTCCAGGCGCATGCTCAACTCGTCGCCCAGCGCACCTTCCTGAATAAGGCTTTGTTCCAGGCGAGCGATGATTTCGGAGTTCATGCTGCGGTGATGATTGCGAGCCACCTCGGCAATGCGTTCCCGCATTCCGTCTGGCAGACGTACGACGAACTTGTCAGCCGTACGGCTGGAATAAATTGCCTGTTTCAATGGGCGCATATATTTAACCGGTTAGTTCAGGGGAGCGGTTTTTGGAATTGGCCGCAAGATGTGTGTTAGGACAAGGCTTGCAGCCAAATGTTCAACCTCAATTGCAAAGAGGCCGCATCATGCCTCAGATTTGCCAGTTCCTTGGCGTCAATTCTGTGACAAATATTGAACTGCCTAAAGGCTTTATGCCAGCACTGATTTGCAATTTTGCGGACTGGTTGGAAAACTTTTCCATACGTGATTGCGCAAGGGAACTTCCCGCAAGTCCAGGCCACCACAAGGTTTTAGGCCGCACATCCTATAGGAAAGTGGCCTTTTGCCCGTAACTTTAAGACTAGTGGCAAATTGCCGATTTGCGAGGGTGAGGCGACATAAGGTAGGTGGGAAGAAGGGGACGTATCAGCGTAGAACGGGGTCGAATTTGATTCTGCGGCCCACGATGAGCGTTAGCAGAAATACGCTGACGAATACGCCCGTCGCCACGAACGCAATGGTTTTCCCGTCTTGAGACTCGGCATCCAGGCCCAGGAAGGCAGTGGCGACAGTCAGGCACAAAAACAGCCAGGCAGATTTGGTCATGAGTGGTTTCCTTAGAAAACCCAATGTTCAGATGCAGGTGCAGCTTGGGTGCCCTGGGTCAAACGGACTGGCGATTGTGCGTTGGGGGTCATCACCGCCAGTTGCGGGCGTTGTTGCAGGTGATGTGGCACAGCCTGGCTGATTTGCGCAGGGTCGTTGCTGCCGGTCGATTGAAAGTGAAACGTCACCAGTGCAGCCAGGGCTACGGTGTTAAGGGCTAACAGAAGGGCACTGTTCATGTTCATGTTCTCCACCTAACGCCGTGACTGAATGGGGTTTGTAGGAGAAGTATTGCAGGTGTCGTGCCAATCTATTAATTCAATAAAATCAATGGTTTGAGTCTACTTTAAACGCCTGGTAGGTTGCAATTTGCAATACTGGCATTTTGGGGGAGTGCATTTTGCACGATTGGGCCAAATGCCCGTATTCATGGGTTGAAGCCCCAGTCTCCCGCGCAGGGATCGGCCTACACTCAAAAAGCCAACGGACGACATGACAAAACCCCCCTTGGTCGTTAACATGCACGCCGTCCGTCGCAGCAGCCCTTGCTCGATGCGTGTCATTTGTCCCAGTAGCTCAATTGGATAGAGCATCCCCCTCCTAAGGGGAAGGTTGGCCGTTCGAACCGGCCCTGGGACACCACATTCAAAGCCTCGCACAGAAAGTTCTGGCGGGGCTTTTTTGTGGGCGTTCGACAAAGATCGGTCGAACCTTGTCGATGCGCAGGGTTCACAGCAGGTGCACCGTATAGTTACCGCAATCTGTGTAGCTTGCGACCGGCCAGCCAGCATCTGACCGATTAAGCAAAATAATCCCCGGAATCAGCACATACCGCCTGTCCGGATCCGCTCGCCCCGGACTATCATGCCGATAGCCCTGTCCCCCTACTGCAAGGAGCCGCTCGGAACGCCGATGCGCCAGATCTGGAAATCTTTTCGAGCCCTTTATTTCGCCTCCTTGATGATGCTGATCGGCTCCGGCCTGCTCAGTACTTACCTGGCCTTGCGCCTGGCGGCCGACCATGTGGACAGCCTGTGGGTCGGTGCACTGATGGCGGCCAACTACTTTGGCCTGGTGCTGGGCGGCAAGATCGGGCATCGCCTGATTGCCCGGGTCGGGCATATCCGGGCTTATGCCACCTGCGCCGGTATTGTCGGTGCGGCGGTGTTGGGCCATGGCCTGGTCAACTGGTTACCGGCCTGGATCGTGCTGCGGATGATCGTGGGCCTGGGGATGATGTGCCAGTACATGGTCATCGAGAGTTGGCTGAACGAGCAGGCCGACGCCAAGCAGCGTGGCGTGGTGTTCAGTGGCTATATGATCGCGTCCTACCTGGGGTTGGTGCTGGGTCAGTTGATCCTGGTAATGCACCCCGAACTTGGCCTGGAACTGCTGATGCTCGTGGCGCTGTGCTTCGCCCTGTGCCTGGTGCCGGTGGCCATGACCCGGCGAATTCACCCGGCGCCCCTGCACCCTGCGCCAATGGAGCCGCGTTTTTTCATCAAGCGGGTGCCGCAGTCGTTGAGTACGGTGCTGGGCGCAGGGTTGATCGTGGGTTCGTTCTACGGTTTGGCGCCGCTCTATGCATCGCAGCAAGGGTTGACCACCGAGCAGGTGGGTCTGTTCATGGGTAGCTGCATTTTCGCCGGGTTGTTGGTGCAGTGGCCCCTGGGGTGGTTGTCGGACCGCTATGACCGTGCCCTGCTGATTCGCTGCTTTGCCCTGTGCCTGGCGGTGGCGGCATTGCCGTTGGCAGTACTGACTCAGGTGCCGTTGGAAGTGTTGTTTGTGGCCGGCTTTGTGTGCTCCCTGGTGCAATTCTGCCTGTACCCGCTGGCCGTGGCATTCTCCAACGACCATGTGGAAGGTGATCGTCGGGTATCGCTCACAGCCATGCTGCTGGTGACCTACGGCGTTGGTGCCAGTGTCGGGCCGTTGCTGGCGGGCGTAGTGATGAAGATGTTTGGCAGCCATATGCTGTACGCATTTTTCAGCCTGTGTGCGTTGATCCTGGTGTGGCGCATCCGGCCGAAGGCGGTGACCAACCTGCACCAAGTGGATGACGCGCCTCTGCAGCATGTGGCGATGCCTGACAGCATGTCCAGCTCACCCTTGGTGGCCGCGTTGGACCCTCGGGTGGATGAGCAGGTGGTGCAGGAGCAGATGCAAACTGCTGTCCCAGACCCTGAACCGGAAACGGAGCCGACCCCTGCGGTGGAGGAGCTACCCTTTGTCGGTCCTCCCGAGCCGCCGGGGCCGGACGAGCATCCCCATGACCTGAGCAGGGCGCGCCCCTGAAAGCAAAAACGGGCAGACCCCATCAGGATCTGCCCGTTTTTTTTGCCGCGATCTTTAAGCTTTAAAAGTCGTCGTCTTTATCGAAGCGCCGCGCTTCGCGTTGCAGTTGGTACACGAAACGCTCGACCTGACGCTGCACCAGCCCACTCATGTTGTGGAAGCGCACACCGGCAAAGGTGGTGTTGATCTTCTCTTCGAAGTGCAGGTAACGCAGCTCGACGGAGGTGGTCATGCTGCCAAAGGGCAGGGCGGCGATAAAGCGGTCGTAGACCTGGCCCAGTTGCAGGCGTTCGGAGATGTCGCCTTCGAAGCGCAATTTGCAGCCGGTGGCGGAAATATCCAGCAGCTTGCCGCCGATGGGAGCCTTGAGCTTCTCGCCGCCCATCTCGATATTGACCAGTTGGGCCAGTTTCAGCGCCGCACGGAAAGCATTGCGACGCTGATGGTAAACCACCTCGTCAGGCATGCTGCCGGTGTAGATGCGGTGGCCGTCTTTTTCGCTGATTGCCATGCTGCCACTGCTTTCCCAGGCAACACGCACGCCTTCGTGGAAGCCTTCGATGCGGAAGGGCTCGCCGTTTTCGAGGTGGCGTTCGCCGTCGCGGGGGATCATTTCGTCCAAGGCCACGGTGCCGCTGTCACGATCGACATCCACCAGGTAGCTCTGGAAGCGCTGGCTGCGTTCGTGAAAGGTGATGATCAGCGGGTCGTGGCTGTCTTGCAGCATCCGCAGGGTGCTGGCGATTTCCAGAGGCGTGGTGAGGACCTTGGGTGGCTGCGGTGCATCTTCCGCATTAAGGGCGTTGAACACGGTTCTTCCATCTCCAGACAAAATACGACTACACGCAAGAAAAGGCATTTTGCCAGTATGTGGCGCGCCTTGGATAGGCCGCACTGTAAACCGGCATCAGGCTTGGCTGCGGGTGCTTGGCTTGACCAGGCGTGAGGTGGAGCCCTGGGCGTTGTACAGCGCCGGTGGCTCTCCGCCGTGAAGTATACGCAACTGGTTGGCGGTCGTGGTTTGCTGAAGCTGGATCGACTGACCGTTGAGCAGGTTGGCTTCCTGGCACTGGGCGAGCAAATGATTGAGGGCTTTGCTCTGGGCCAGCAATTGATCGCCGACCGAGGAGTGGCTGGCCAGCTGCGCCAGTCCGTCATGATCTGCGGGGAGACCCAGGCTGGTGAGGATCTGGCTGCGTTTCTTGCCGTGCTGTTCCAGCAGGACAATCAGCGACTGCTTGCGCGCCAGGATGTCTTCCAGCAACCGCATATCCCGGCCGTAGAGGGCCAGGGATTCTTCCTTGAGCAGCTCCAGCAGGTGCTGCGTCGGCGCTAGATCATCAATGATCAGTTGAAGCAGATTTTCGTCGTGATGCATGGCTGGCCTTGGGGTTTAAGCGTCCAAAAGCCCGGCGCAGGCCTTTGCCTAGCGCTCGGCTTCGAAATTAAGCAGCTTGCTGGCTACACGGTTGCTGTCGACTTTATAGCTGCCATCGGCGATTGCCTGTTTCAATTCGGCCACGCGGGCTTTATTGACAACCGGTTGATCGCGCAGCGAGTCAGTGACCTTCTGCAACTGTTGAGCCTCATTGCTCAGGTGTACGGATTCCCCGCTCTGGCTGGCGCTGGCCTGTTCCGCCTTGGCGGGCGACTGGGCTTCTACGCTGTCCTTGGCACCGGTGGTGCGCGTACTGCCGGGCAAAGCCTGGGTGTTATTTAAACGACTGAAATCGATGACCATAATAAAAAAACCTCTGGGTATTTGGACGCTTGCCATGTTTTCGGCCATACCCGGACAAACTTTAGGCTCGATTGACAATAAAACACACTGGCCGACATCACCGTCGACAGTGTAGGAAAAGCTGGCGTCCGATACCAGTAGTCTATAAGGCCACCTCGACTTGGCCGGGTGCTGTCACCCGCGCCTTGATCACACGATTGGAATTGAGGTTCTTCACCCTGATCTGTTCGCTCATGCCGCCGTTGGACAAGGCCTCCCCCGGCATTTTTACGTTCAAGGCGCCACTGCTGGCGGAAATCACTACTTGATCGCCCTTGCGAATGACTTCGGCCTGTTCCAGTTGAACCAGTGTGATCACCTGGTCAGTGACCACCGGTCGGGTCAGCTTTTGTCCGACGGCTTGGTCAAGGGAGGTCAGGTAGCCCTGGTTGATCAGGCTGATGTCCCGTTCGCGCAGTACAACGTCCTCGAACCCGATGATGCCCAGGCGCTTGAGCGGGCGTGCCACCACGACCACATCGCGGAACAGCTTGACCTGTGCCGGCACGAACACCGTCCAGGGCGACGCGCCTTCACAACGCACCTTCACCGTCACGCGGCCGATGGGCTGGGCGGGGCTTTCAAGGGTGGCTGTCAATTCCTTGTCGCACATAGGCATGCGCAGCCGGGGGTCCAGAGGGTTGACCTGGATTTCATAACGCCCCGGTGTCTGCGTGGTCGCCAGATAATCTTCTACAGTGAACTCAAGAAACCCTTGGGTGACGCCGATAAGTAGATCAGGCAGGGTGACGTTGTCTGCACGGGCCGTGGTGCCCAGGCTGAAAGCGAGCAACGCCACCCAGGCGCAGAGCACTCTGCGATAGAGGGGGAATTGAAGGCGTCGGGAAACTGTCGTTTTAATGTCCATGGCCAATAAATAGCAAAGCTCGTGCCGTTTAGTGTTGGGTGCGCGTCGCATCCCTGAAGGTTTTAGCGTAGGAGTCTGGGCATGGCAGGTGTAATGGATTCAGTAAACCAGCGCACACAGCTGGTAGGGCAGAATCGCCTGGAGTTGTTGCTTTTCCGCCTGGACGGCAAACAGTTATATGGCATCAACGTGTTCAAGGTGCGGGAAGTGCTGCAGTGTCCCAAGCTGACGATCATGCCCAAGTCCAGCCCGGTGGTGTGTGGCGTGGCCAACATCCGTGGCGCGACCATCCCGATTCTTGATTTGGCATTGGCCACCGGTTCTGCAGGTTTGCAGGACCGTGAAAACCCGTTCGTGATCATCACCGAGTACAACACCAAGACCCAGGGTTTCCTGGTGCGCTCGGTGGAACGTATCGTCAACATGAACTGGGAAGAGATCCATCCGCCACCCAAGGGCACCGGCCGCGACCACTACCTCACGGCGGTGACGCGGGTGGACAACCAGTTGGTGGAAATCATCGACGTGGAGAAGATCCTCGCCGAAGTGGCGCCGACCTCGGAATCGATTTCCGTGGGTGTGGTGGATGCAGAGACGGCGCACAAAGCCATCTCCCTGCGGGTACTGACGGTGGACGACTCTTCGGTGGCGCGCAAGCAGGTAACCCGTTGCCTGCAAACCGTCGGCGTGGAAGTGGTGGCCCTTAATGATGGTCGCCAAGCCTTGGATTACCTGCGCAAGCTGGTGGACGAAGGCAAGAAACCGGAAGATGAATTCCTGATGATGATTTCCGACATTGAAATGCCGGAAATGGACGGCTACACCCTCACCGCTGAGATACGCAACGATCCACGCATGCAAAAACTGCATATCATCCTGCATACTTCGTTGTCGGGTGTATTCAACCAGGCGATGGTCAAGAAGGTCGGTGCCGATGACTTCTTGGCCAAATTCCGTCCTGACGACCTGGCAGCCCGGGTAGTCGACCGGATCAAGGCAGCAGATCACGGCTAGGGTTTCTGTCCCTGGCGGTCATACGATTTTAGAGGCGGTATCAGTGTCTACGGGTAATTTGGATTTTGAACAGTTCCGGGTCTTCCTGGAAAAAGCCTGTGGCATATTGCTCGGTGAAAACAAGCAGTACCTGGTATCCAGCCGTCTCAACAAACTGATGGAACAGCAGGGCATCAAGTCGTTGGGCGAGTTGGTCCAGCGTATCCAGGGCCAACCGCGCAGCGGTCTCAAGGAAATGGTGGTCGATGCCATGACCACCAACGAAACCTTGTGGTTTCGCGACACCTACCCCTTTGAAGTGCTCAAGAGCAAAGTGCTGCCGGAGGCCATCAAGGCCAGCCCTGGTCAGCGCTTGCGCATCTGGTCGGCGGCGTGTTCCTCGGGGCAGGAACCGTATTCGATCTCGATGTCCATCGATGAGTTCGAGCGGACCAACATGGGCCAGTTGAAGGCCGGTGCGCAGATCGTGGCCACCGACCTGTCCGGTACCATGCTCACCAACTGCAAGACCGGCGAGTACGACAGCCTGGCACTGGGCCGTGGTTTGTCCCAGGAACGCCTGCAGCGTTACTTCGACCCGAAAGGGGCAGGGCGTTGGGCGGTCAAGGCGCCGATCAAGAGCCGGGTAGAGTTCCGCTCGTTCAACCTGCTGGACAGCTACGCCAGCCTGGGCAAGTTCGACATGGTGTTCTGCCGCAACGTACTGATCTACTTTTCGGCCGAAGTAAAGAAGGACATCCTGTTGCGCATCCACGGCACCCTCAAGCGTGGCGGCTATCTGTTCCTCGGTGCTTCCGAGGCACTGAACGGTTTGCCGGATCACTACCAGATGGTGCAGTGCAGCCCGGGCATCATCTACCAGGCCAAGTAAGCAACACTGGGTAAAAAATGTGGGAGGGGGCTTGCCCCCGATAGCAGTGGTTCAGTTGATGCATCTATCACTGACACACCGCCATCGGGGGCAAGCCCCCTCCCACATTTGTTATGCGGTAATCCTGACAATAGCGGCAACGCCCATTGCCGCTTTACTGGCACCACGCGGAAACCCGTTGCCGCTTTTCTGGCATTGCCGCCCGGCAAATGTCCACCAAGCCCTGTAAACACGGGCTATCAGTAGATTGGCACACACCTTGCTATAACCCTGTTAACGAACAGCAGGTCAGCCTAAAGGTTTCCGCCATGAGCATCAGCTTCGATAAAGCGCTCGGTATCCATGAACAAGCCCTGGGCTTCCGCGCCCAGCGTGCCGAAGTCCTGGCCAACAACATTGCCAACGCCGATACCCCGAACTACAAGGCTCGGGACCTGGACTTCTCCGCCGTGCTCGCCGCACAGCAGGACAAGACCAAGAACGGCACCTTCGCGCTGAACATGACCAACAGCCGTCATATCGAAGCCCAGGGTTTGAGCAATGGTGACGAATCGTTGCTGTACCGCACGCCGATGCAGCCGTCGATTGACCAGAACACCGTCGACGCCCAGTTGGAGCAATCGGCCTATGCCGAGAACTCGGTGAACTTCCAGGCCAGCTTCACCCTGCTCAACAGCAAATTCAAAGGGCTGATGTCAGCCCTGCGTGGAGAGTAAGCCATGTCCCTGTCCAGTGTTTTCAGTATTGCCGGTAGTGGCATGAGCGCTCAAACCACGCGTTTGAACACCGTCGCCAGTAACATCGCCAACGCCGAGACCGTGTCTTCGAGCATTGACCAGACCTACCGTGCCCGTCACCCCGTGTTCGCCACCATGTTCCAGGCCGGCCAGAACGGCGGCAGCGATTCGCTGTTCCAGGAGCAGGGCGCCGCAGGTTCCGGTGTACAGGTGCTGGGTGTGGTTGAAGACCAAAGCAACCTCGAAGCCCGTTACGAGCCCAACCATCCCGCCGCGAACGAAAAGGGTTATGTCTACTACCCCAACGTCAACGTGGTCGAGGAAATGGCCGACATGATTTCCGCCAGCCGCTCGTTCCAGACCAATGCGGAAATGATGAACACCGCCAAAACCATGATGCAGAAGGTCCTGACCCTGGGTCAGTGATAAGGGGCACCGAATAATGGCCATCGTTGATACCACATCAACCAACACTGCGGTGCAGGACCTTTTCAACACCAAGGTCTCCACGGCGACGAACAACGTTGCAAGCACTGCCACCGCTGCCACGGGTAACCAGTCCCTGGGCAAGGACGCATTCCTGCAACTGCTGGTAACCCAGCTGAAAAACCAGAACCCGCTGTCACCGCAAGACAACGGCGCGTTCGTGGCTCAGTTGGCGCAGTTCAGCAGCCTGGAAGGCATCAACACCCTGAACGACTCGGTGAATGCGATCTCCAGCAACTTCAGCTCGTCGCAAGCGTTGCAAGCGTCGTCGCTGGTGGGGCGTTCGATCATCACCCAGACCGACAAGGCGTTGGTGGATACCAGCAAGAGCATGACCGGTTCGGTCGCCGTAACGGCTGCCACCGGTAACGTCTCGGTGAAGATCACCGACGCGAACGGCAACGTGGTGCGCACCATCGACATGGGGGCCCAGAGCGCCGGTTCTTCGGACTTTATCTGGGACGGCAAGAACGACGCAGGTGAAGTGGCCGCTGCTGGTACTTACACCTTCACCGCCACCACCAAAAATGACGCGGGCGATTCGGTTGCCCTGGTGACGTCGCTGCCAGCCACGGTCACCAGTGTGACCCTGAGCAAGACCGGCGGCGAAATGGTGTTGAACCTCGCGGGCGGCATGGGCAGCGTCAAGCTGTCGCAAATTCAGACTATCGGTACATAGAGCCGGCTAAATACGGCAGAGGGAGAGAAACATGTCTTTTAACATCGGCCTTAGCGGCCTCTATGCGGCCAACAAACAACTGGACGTGACCGGCAACAACATCGCCAACGTCGCGACTACTGGTTTCAAGTCGTCCCGTGCGGAATTCGCCGACATCTACGCGGCGTCCAAACTGGGTACTGGCCAGAACAGCATCGGCAACGGTGTGAACCTGGCGGCAGTGTCCCAGCAGTTCACCCAGGGTGATGTGAACGGCAGCGGCGGCATCCTGGACATGGCGATCCAGGGTGGTGGCTTCTTCGTGCAGAAGGGCAGCGATGGTTCGCTGGAGTACACCCGCAGCGGTGCCTTCCGTGCCGACAAGGACGGTTACATCACCAACAATACCGGCACCTCGCGCCTGCAAGGCTACGCTGCCGATGCCGATGGCAAGATCATCAAGGGCGCGCTGACCGACCTGCAACTGAACCTGGCGAACCTGCCACCGCAGGCGTCCAGCAAAGTGGACTCCACCAGTAACCTTAACTCCTCGGAGCCGGCGATCGATCAGACCGTCAAGGCGTTCGATCCGACCGACACCAGCACGTTCACGACCCAATACAGCACCACGTTGTACGATTCCCAGGGCAACGCGCACCCGATGGTGCAGTACATGGTGAAGACCGACTCCAACAAGTGGATGGCCTACACCCTGATCGACGGGCGCAACCCCGACGGTACCACCACGGCGCCTGAAGGTCGGCTGCTGTCGTTTGACGGTGCAGGCAAGCTCGATACGATCACTGTTCCGCCGGCCACCGTTTCCAACACCACCTGGACCATCGCTGACTGGAACCCCGGTTCGCTGGTTAACGGCGTGTGGACAGACAACGGCGCGGATTCCAAAAGCATTGCGGTGAACATGAGCAACATCACCCAGTACAACTCCGCCAGCTACCGCAACCCGCCGGTCACCGATGGCTATGCCACCGGCCAGATCACCGGCCTGAAAATCGACGGCAGCGGCGTGCTGTTCGCCACGTTCAGCAACCAGCAGAGCAAGGCCATCGGCCAGATCTCCCTGGCCAGCTTCAACAACGAACAGGGCCTGCAACCTGCTGGCGGTACCACTTGGAGAGAGACGTTCGCGTCGGGCCAGCCGGGTTATGACACCCCGCAAGCCGGTACCCTGGGTTCGATCGTGGCCAACTCCCTGGAGAACTCCAACGTCAACCTGACCAACGAGCTGGTGGACCTGATCAAGGCCCAGAGCAACTATCAGGCAAACGCCAAGACCATCTCCACCCAGAGCACCATCATGCAGACCATCATCCAGATGACCTGATGCGGTAGCGCTCCACAAGAAGCCCCTCACACGAGGGGCTTTTTTGTGGCTGGTCTTCAGGGCAATGGGGGGCAAATGTGGGAGTGGGCTTGCTCGCGAAGGCGCAGTTTCAGCCAATGCATTTTCAAGCAGACAGACCGCTTTGGCGAGCAAGCCCGCTCCCACAAAAGCCTGCACGCGCGCAGCATTGATTGGACTTATCAGTGGGCAAAAGAAAACCCCCGCCAAACCCAGTGGGCTTGGCGGGGGTTTCAGGTCAGCGCCTTTCGGCGCTTACCGGCTCAGCTTATTGGCAAGCTTCGCAATCCGGCTCGTCAATCGCGCAGGCTTTCGGCACAGGTGCCGGGCCGGCTGGAGCGGCGAGTACCGAGTCATCACCGTGGTTGCCGCCGCTGGAAACAGCGTTCAGCTTACCGGTGTTGATGGTCGACTTCTCGGTGCTGGTCGCAGCCAGGGCACGGAGGTAGTAAGTGGTTTTCAGGCCACGGTACCACGCCATGCGGTAGGTCACGTCCAGCTTCTTGCCCGAAGCGCCGGCGATGTACAGGTTCAGGGACTGGGCCTGGTCGATCCACTTCTGACGACGGCTGGCGGCGTCAACGATCCACTTGGTGTCCACTTCGAAGGCCGTCGCGTAGAGCTCTTTGAGTTCTTGCGGGATGCGCTCGATCTGCTGCACGGAACCGTCGTAGTACTTCAGGTCGTTGATCATGACCGAGTCCCACAGGCCGCGGGCCTTGAGGTCGCGAACCAGGTACGGGTTGATCACGGTGAATTCGCCCGACAGGTTCGATTTCACATACAGGTTCTGGTAGGTCGGTTCGATCGACTGCGATACGCCAGTGATGTTGGCGATGGTGGCGGTCGGTGCGATGGCCATGATGTTGGAGTTACGAATACCTTTCTGCACACGGGCACGTACCGGCTCCCAGTCCAGGGTTTCGTTCAGGTCAACGTCGATGTACTTCTGGCCACGGGCTTCGATCAGGATCTGTTGCGAATCCAGCGGCAGGATGCCTTTGGACCACAGCGAACCCTGGAACGTCTCGTAGGCACCGCGCTCGTCGGCCAGGTCGCAGGAAGCCTGGATCGCGTAGTAGCTGACCGCTTCCATGGACTTGTCGGCGAACTCGACCGCAGCATCCGAACCGTAAGGAATGTGCTGCAGGTACAAAGCGTCCTGGAAGCCCATGATGCCCAGGCCGACTGGACGGTGCTTGAAGTTGGAGTTCTGCGCCTGTGGCACCGAGTAGTAGTTGATGTCGATCACGTTATCGAGCATGCGTACGGCGGTGTTGACGGTGCGTTCCAGCTTGGCGGTGTCCAGCTTGCCGTTGACGATGTGGTTCGGCAGGTTGATCGAGCCCAGGTTGCAAACGGCGATCTCGTCCTTGTTGGTGTTCAAGGTGATCTCGGTGCACAGGTTCGAGCTGTGGACCACGCCCACGTGCTGCTGCGGGCTGCGCAGGTTGCACGGGTCTTTGAAGGTCAGCCATGGGTGGCCGGTCTCAAACAGCATGGACAGCATTTTGCGCCACAGGTCTTTGGCCTGGATGGTCTTGAACAGCTTGATCTTGCCTGGGTACTGAGCCAGGGCTTCGTAGTACTCGTAGCGCTCTTCGAAGGCCTTGCCGGTCAGGTCGTGCAGGTCCGGTACTTCGGACGGCGAGAACAGGGTCCACTGGCCGTCATCGAAGACGCGCTTCATGAACAGGTCAGGGATCCAGTTGGCAGTGTTCATGTCGTGGGTACGACGACGGTCATCACCGGTGTTCTTGCGCAGCTCGATGAACTCTTCGATGTCCATGTGCCAGGTTTCCAGGTAGGCGCACACAGCGCCTTTGCGCTTGCCACCCTGGTTCACGGCTACGGCGGTGTCGTTCACCACTTTCAGGAACGGTACAACGCCTTGGGACTTGCCGTTGGTGCCCTTGATGTACGAACCCAGTGCACGTACCGGCGTCCAGTCGTTACCCAGGCCGCCAGCGAATTTGGACAGCATGGCGTTGTCGTGGATCGCGTGGTAGATGCCCGACAGGTCATCCGGCACGGTGGTCAGGTAGCAGCTGGACAGCTGTGGACGCAGGGTACCGGCGTTGAACAGGGTCGGGGTCGACGACATGTAGTCGAAAGACGACAACAGGTTGTAGAACTCGATCGCACGATCTTCTTTGTGCTTCTCTTCAATCGCCAGGCCCATGGCCACGCGCATGAAGAACACTTGCGGCAGTTCGAAGCGGATACCGTCCTTGTGGATGAAGTAGCGGTCGTACAGGGTTTGCAGGCCCAGGTAGGTGAACTGCTGGTCGCGCTCGTGGTTGATCGCCTTGCCGAGTTTTTCCAGGTCGAAGGTGGCCAGGACCGGGTTGAGCAATTCGAATTCGATACCCTTGGCGATGTAGGCAGGCAGGGCCTTGGCGTACAGGTCGGCCATCTCGTGGTGGGTGGCGCTGTCGGCCACGCCCAGGAAGCCCAGGCCTTCGGCGCGCAGGGTGTCCATCAGCAGGCGCGCGGTCACGAACGAGTAGTTCGGCTCACGTTCAACCAGGGTACGGGCAGTCATCACCAGGGCGGTATTGACGTCGGTCAGGGCCACGCCGTCGTACAGGTTCTTCAGGGTTTCGCGCTGGATCAGGTCACCGTCGACTTCTTCCAGGCCTTCGCAGGCCTCGGTCACGATGGTGTTCAGGCGGCCCAGGTCCAGCGGTGCAAAGCTACCGTCGGCCAGGGTGATGCGGATCGATGGGTGAGCTTGTACCGCGGCTTCTTCGGCTGGGGTGCGTACAGCGCGTTCCTTGGAACGGGCGTCACGGTAGATCACGTAGTCGCGGGCTACTTTCTGCTCGCCGGCACGCATCAGGGCCAGTTCGACCTGGTCCTGGATTTCTTCGATGTGGATGGTGCCGCCCGAAGGCATGCGACGCTTGAAGGTCGCGGTGACTTGTTCGGTCAGGCGGGCAACGGTGTCGTGGATGCGCGACGAGGCAGCAGCGGTGCCGCCTTCAACTGCAAGGAACGCTTTGGTGATAGCGACGGTGATTTTGTCATCGGTGTAAGGAACGACAGTGCCGTTACGCTTGATCACGCGCAGTTGGCCAGGTGCGGTGGCGGACAGATCCAGGTTCGAATCAGCGGCCTGCGGCACGGAGCCCTGCGGGTTCTCGCGAGTTGTGTCGGTTTGCATGGGGGGTTGTCTCCACGTTCTATATTTGATTGCGAGTGCCAGGCTCTTCCTGCAACACCCGTACCGTTTTCCATATCGGGGATGGGAAACAGCTGCCATCCGCGTGAGCGGTTTGGTCTACTGAAAGTCTCTTGGTTCCATGCTGCGCTAGCAATAAAACGCTTGAATTTCGAGCCACTTGTGTGGTTGGGCGATTTCGTCAAAAACCCCACATATAGGGTCTTCTCTGAGGCCGAGGTACAAGATAATGCGTTTCGTAGGGGTTGGCAACGCAGTAACCTGTGGATAACGCTGTGGGTAAAATGTGTATGAAAGGTGGAATGTGCGTGTAGGCCGCATTACTGCTGCGTTGCACCGTTTGTCATTAGATGTTTCAGCCTTAAAACAGCCGTCCCATTTTCGAAGGGCGCGAACCCTATCACAAAAAAACGCGATCACCGAATGGATTTCCTGGCTTGTGCTAGAGGGCTGGCCCATGGCTACAATCGGCTTTTGTTATGCCCCTGAAACATGACAAACAAGCGATGACTGATGAAGATCAAACTGTGGGAGCGCGCTTGCTCGCGAAAGCGGTCTATCAGCTACACATTCAGTGACTGACACTGCGCTTTCGCGAGCAAGCCCGCTCCCACCGTTGATCTCCATCGGTAAGAAGAACTTCTAATAACAATGAGGCCCCCCCGTGGAGCAAGAAGCCTGGCAGGTATTGATTGTCGAAGATGACCAGCGACTCGCTGAGTTGACCCGCGACTATCTGGAGAGCAACGGCCTGCGGGTGTCGATCGAAGGCGACGGCGCCCAGGCCGCGGCGCGCATCATCGAGCAGCAACCGGACCTGGTGATCCTCGACCTGATGCTCCCTGGCGAAGACGGCCTGAGCATCTGCCGCAAGGTACGCGAGCGCTACGACGGGGTGATCCTGATGCTCACTGCCCGAACCGACGACATGGACCAAGTGCTCGGCCTGGACATGGGTGCCGACGACTACGTGTGCAAGCCCGTACGCCCGCGCTTGTTGCTGGCGCGTATCCAGGCGCTGCTGCGGCGCAGCGAACCCACTGAACCTGTCGCAGTGGAAAACCTGCGCCGCCTGCAATTCGGCCCCCTGGTGGTGGACAACGCCCTGCGCGAAGCCTGGTTGCACGAAGGCGGAATCGAGTTGACCAGCGCCGAATTCGACCTGTTGTGGCTGCTGGTGGCCAACGCGGGGCGCATCCTGTCCCGCGAAGAAATCTTCATCGCCCTTCGGGGTATTGGCTATGACGGCCAGGACCGCTCCATTGATGTGCGCATCTCGCGCATTCGCCCCAAGATAGGCGACGATCCGATCCACCCACGCCTGATCAAGACCATCCGCAGCAAAGGCTACCTGTTCGTGCCTGAAGCCTGTGTCGACCTACCGCTGTGAACTCGATCTTCCTGCGTATCTATGGCGGCATGTGCGCGGCGCTGATCCTGGTAGCCCTGCTCGGCGTGCTCGCCTTGCATCTGCTCAACGAGGTGCGCAGCGGCCAATACCGCGAGCGCCTGGCCCACGGCACCTTTGCCCTGATGGGCGACAACCTGAAGCCCATGAGCCCCATTGAGCGTCAACGCGCCCTGGCCGTATGGGAGCGCCTGTTGGGCATCCCCCTGGAACTGCGCACCCTCACCGATGCGCAGTTGGACCTGGGCCAGCGCAACCGCCTGCAACGCGGCCAGGTGCTGGTGGAGCAGACCGGCCCCCATGCAGCGCGCGTTCTGCGCTTGGTCAGCGACCAGGAACAACTGGTGCTCACCGGCGAAGTGCAGCAAATCAGCGAACAACTGGCCCGTGCGACGATTTACCTATTGGCCGACGAATTGGTGCGTTTTCCGGTAGCCGAGCAGCCACAACGGTTGGCGGACATAAAAGAAGCCAAGGGCTTTGGCTTTGAGATGCACCTGATGGCCCTCGATCAGGCGGATATGGACGACGACCAGCGGCGCCGCGTCTCGGAGGGCGACACAGTAATGGCCCTGGGCAAGGGCGGCGACTCGATTCGCGTGTTTGCCGGTATGGTCGGCACCCCCTGGGTGCTGGAAATCGGCCCGTTGTTTCAAATGAACCCCTACCCGGCGCAATGGCTGATCCTGATCGCCTTGATCGGCCTGACCCTGATCGGCCTGATCGTCTATTTATTGGTGCGCCAGCTTGAGCGCCGCCTCAAAGGCCTGGAAGCCGCCGCCACGCGTATTGCCAAGGGCAATCTGGAAGTTCGCGTGCCGGCCCGCGGCGCCGACTCGGTAGGGCGCCTGGCGGCAGCATTCAACGGCATGGCCGAGCACTTGCAGCAATTGCTGGCGATCCAGCGTGAACTGGTGCGCGCGGTATCCCATGAACTGCGCACCCCGGTGGCGCGCTTGCGCTTTGGCCTGGAGATGATCGGCGACGCGGCCACTCCCGATGCTCGGCGCAAATACATGGAAGGCATGGATAACGACATCCAGGACCTGGACGGTCTGGTGGATGAAATGCTCACCTACGCCCGTCTTGAGCAAGGCGCGCCAGCGCTGAATTTCCAGCGGGTCGACCTCAGTGCGTTGCTTGATCAGGTTATTGATGAGTTATCGCCCCTGCGCCCGCAGGTGACGGTCACCCGAGGTATTTGCCTGTCGTCGGCGCATTGGGACGATGCCTGGGTCGACGCCGAACCACGCTACCTGCACCGCGCGCTGCAAAACCTGGTGGGCAACGCCATGCGCCATGCGCAGGGGCAGGTGTTGATCAGTTACCAGGTGGGCCAGGTGCGCTGCCGCATCGACGTGGAGGATGACGGGCCCGGTGTGCCGGAAAGTGCCTGGGAGCGCATCTTCACGCCGTTCCTGCGCCTGGACGACAGCCGCACCCGTGCTTCGGGCGGGCATGGGCTGGGGTTATCGATTGTTCGGCGGATTATCCATTGGCATGGTGGGCGGGCGCTGATCGGCAAGAGCAACAACCTTGGAGGTGCATGTTTCAGCTTGAGTTGGCCCAGGGATCAAGAGAAACCCTGAAACCGCTTTCGCGAGCAAGCCCGCTCCCACATTCGACCGAGTTCCAACGTTGGAATGCAGTCAA
>NZ_QUZU01000043.1 GCF_004682055.1 Pseudomonas kairouanensis
ACCGCCATCGGGAGCAAGTCGAATCGTCGCACCGCCCCTCCTACATTGACTGCATTTCAAAGATTAATAATCGGTGTTGGACTAACTCCCGCGGAAATCTGCGGCATTCAGGCCAAACCGGCTCATCTTGTTGTACAACCCGCCACGGGACACGTTGAGCTGCCGCGCAGCCAGGCGAATATTCCCGCCGGCCGCTTGCAGTGCCGCGACAATGGCATTCATTTCATGACTGCTCAGGTCTTGCGCCGGTTGCGCCTCAAGCAGGCGCGCCGGGGCGCGATGCCGGGTGTCCAATGGCAGGTCGGACGGTTGGATCAGTTCACCCGTGGCCAAGTTGGTCGCCCGTTCGATGCTGTTTTCCAACTCGCGCACATTGCCCGGCCAGCCGTAGGCCGACAGCAATGCCAGGGCATCCGGCGAGAAATCCTGCACCGATTTACGCAACGAACGGGCAAAACGCGCTAAAAAATGCCGTGCCAGCAGGGCAATATCTTCACGACGCATGCGCAGTGGCGGCACGGTCAAATTCAATACGTTGAGGCGGTAAAACAGGTCTTCGCGAAACGCCCCCTCCGCCACCGCTTGGCTGAGGTTGCGGTGAGTGGCCGCGATGATGCGTACATCCACCCGTCGCGAGGTCTTCGCGCCGACGCGGGTCACTTCACCTTCCTGCAACACCCGCAACAAACTGACCTGGGCATCGAAGGACATGTCGCCAATTTCATCCAGGAAAATCGTGCCGCCATCCGCCAATTCAAACTTGCCCGCCGAACCGCCACGGGCGGCGCCGGTGAACGCACCTTCGACATGCCCGAACAGCTCGCTTTGCACCAGGTCCCGTGGGATTGCGCCGCAGTTCACTGCCACAAACGGGCCCTTGTGGCGATCACTGCCGTTATGGATCGCCTGGGCGAACAGCTCCTTGCCGGTGCCGCTTTCGCCAAGGATCAAAGTGGTGGAATCGCTGCGGCTGGCGATCCGCCCCAGGTGCAGCGCATCCTGGATTGCCCGCGAGTGGCCCTGGATGGTGTCGAAGGTATAACTGGCCTGGGTGCCGATGATGCGCCGGGTAATTTCGCGGATACGGCGGTTCTCCCGCAGTGACACGATCACCCCACCCTGCTCCAGCGGGCACACCGAGACCAGGCAGGCAAGCTGGCTGCGGTCATGCAGGTGGAAGGTGCAATCGAGGTCGCGCACGGGCTCGCCCAGCACGTCACCCAACTCGCTGCGGCCCAGGCGCTGGAACGGGCTGCCGATCAATTCCAGCCCCACCCCGAACAACTGCCGGGCATACCGGTTGAGGGCCTTGATGCAACCGCGCTCATCCAGCACCACCAGGCCTTCGTTGAGTACTTCGAGCACGGCTTGTTGTTCTTCCAGCAAGCCTTGCAACGCCATCTGGCGTGACACCGCATCGGCCGCTGCTTGTACGGTGCCCAGGGTATGAAAGTGAAACCAGCCGGGCTCAGCGGTGAGGGTCAGCATGGCCAAGGTCTGGCCCTGGGCATTCTTGATCGGCGCGGCGGCGCAATGCATGCGGCGTTGGCGCAGGCCGATGGCATAGTTTTCCTCGGCGAGCACATACACCAGATGATCTTCGGCCAGCGCCAGGCCGGTGCAGTTGGTGCCTTGGATCGACTCCAGCAGGCGACTGCCCACCGGGGTGATGTCCAGCCCGCAAAAGTACAGGGTGATGCCGTCCGCATCGGTGAGGTTGATATGGCCACGGGGGTTGTAGGCCAGCAGGCCGTGCATGACCTGTGCGGCAGCCGTGATCAATACGCGATGGCTGGCGAGGGTCGCCGCCAGGGCTTCAGGGGCGACGAAGCGGTAGGCGTTGTCTGCCGGGTCAATACCGGCCTGGACGCTGCGGCACCAGGAATCCCAGATCACTTGCCGCACACCTGCCGGACGTTCAGCCAGACCGGCCACGCAATCGCGCCACGCCTGCTCCAACGCGACGACTGGGCCGTCATTCAACGCAGCGGGCCCCAGGGCCGTGAGGTAATCGAGGTCTTGTACGCTGAACGCCATGCTCATCGGAAACACCCATGTTCATATTTTTGACATGTCAGTATAGACATGTCATCCAAATGAACACTTGCCGTTTATAAATTCATATAAAAACCTTAAATATCAGCAGCTTATAAATTGGCACAGCCCTTGCTCTATCCCTACTGCCCATCAGGACCGTCCTGAGGCCAACAATAAAAAAGGGGTTATTGCATGAGTACACAGAACATCCGCCTGGGCTTGATCGGCGCCGGTCGCATGGGCAGCTTTCACGGTTTGACGGCGGCGCGACACATCCCCGGTGCCAACCTGGTGGCGATTGCCGACCCCACCCCTGGCCAGGCTGCCCGCCTCGCCGCAGAGCTGGGTGTGAGCAAGGTCTACACCGACCCGCAGCACCTGCTGGACGACCCGGATATCGATGGCGTGATCATCGCCGCCCCGGCCCGCAGCCACGCCGAATTGGTAATCAGCGCCGCACGCGCCGGCAAGGGGATCTTCTGCGAAAAACCCATGGCCATCACCCTCGATGAAGCCGACCGCGCCATCGCCGCTGCCGCCGATGCCCGTGTGCCGTTGCAGGTGGGGTTCAACCGGCGCTTTGCCAAGAGCTTTCGCACCGCGCATCTGGATGTCGTGGCTGGCCGCATCGGCACCCCGCAACTGCTGCGCTCGCTGACTCGCGACCCAGCGCTGAACAACCCGGCCAACTCGCCGCAGTGGGTAATCTTCCTCGAAACCCTGATCCACGATTTCGACACCCTGCGCTACCTCAACCCCGGCGCCGAGGCGGTACAGGTGCATGTGATGGCCGACGCGTTGATCGCCCCTGACTTCAAGAGCAAAGGCTTCCTCGACACCGCCGTAGTGACGATCCGCTTCGATAACGGCGCGATTGCCACCGCCGAGGCCAACTTCCAGGCGGTGTATGGCTACGACGTGCGCGGCGAAGTGTTCGGCAGCGCGGGCATGCTGACCATGGGTGGCGTCAACGAGTCCGACCTGGTGCGCTACCTGGCCCAAGGCATCCAGGCCGACACCCAACGCCTGGACACCGACCTGCTGCGCGACGCCTACATCGCCGAACTCAACCACTTTGCCGAGTGCCTGCGCACCGGCGCCAAGCCGATGGCCAGTGGCGAAGACGCCCGCGCCGCCCTGGCGATTGCCCGCGCGTGCATCCGGTCGTTCGAGCAAGGCCAGGCGGTGGCCGTATGAGCCCGTTCAAGCTGGCGATCAGTGCCGAGATGGTGTTTCTGGACCTGCCGTTCATTGAGCGGGTCAAACGCATTCATCAGTTGGGCTTCAGCGCCGAGATCTGGAACTGGACCGACAAGGACATCGGCGCCCTGGTCGCGACCGGGGCAGACTTCACCTCGATGACCGGCTACATCACCGGCACCCTCACCGACCCGGACGGCATCCGCCAACTGCTGGACACCGCCCGCGAATCCCTGAGCGTTGCCGAACAACTCAACTGCCCCAGCCTCAACCTGCACGGCACTGGCCTTGGCGAAGGTGGCCTGCCCGTGCAGCCGGTGAGCCACACCACCGGCCGTATGTGGCTGAGCGCCTGCAAGACCCTGGAGAAAATCGCGCGCCTGGGGGAAGACGCCGGCCGCGTGTTCCTGCTGGAAAACCTCAATACCGAAGTCGACCACCCCGGCACCCCGTTCGCCCGCGCCGATGACACCCTGGCGCTGATCGAAGCGGTGGGCAGCCCGCACCTGAAGATGAACCTGGACCTGTACCACGCGCAGATCGGCGAAGGTAATTTGATCGAGCTGATCCAGCGCGCAGGCGCCGCCATCGGTGAAATCCAGGTGGCCGATGTGCCCGGCCGCAAGGAGCCGGGCACCGGTGAAATCCACTACCCTGCCATTGCCAGGGCCTTGCATGCCATGGGCTACCGTGGCGTGGTGGGGCTCGAAGGCTGGGCCAGCGGCGACAGCGAACGGGCCCTGGAGCGATTCCGTCAAGCGTTCACCCTATAACAATAAAAGGAACACCCTTATGAACCGCTATGCATTGATTGTTGCCTCGCTGTTACTGCTGTTCAGCCCCTGGTCGTTCGCCGAGTACCGCATCGGCGTGAGCATTGCCCGGGTGGACGACAACTTCATGACCTACGTGCGCAACGGCCTGCAGGATGCCGCCAAGCAACAGGGTGTGCAGATCCAGTTCGAAGACGCCCAAGGCGACGTGGTGCGCCAGCTCAACCAGGTCGAAGGCTTTCTGAACCAAAAAGTCGATGCGGTAATCGTGCTGCCGGTGGACACCTCCGCCACCGCCAACATGACCCGCGCCGCCGTGGCGGCCAACAAGCCGCTGGTGTACGTCAACCGCCACCCGGACGAGCGCACCCTGCCCAAGGGCGTGGTGACGGTGGCGTCCAACGACATCGAGGCCGGGCAGTTGCAAATGCGCTTCCTCGCGGAAAAACTCGGCGGCAAGGGCAATGTGGCGATCATCATGGGCGACCTTGCGCAAAATGCGACCCACGACCGAACCGAAGGCGCCAAGCAGGTGCTCAAGGACTATCCAGGCATCAAGGTGGTGGAGCAGCAAAGCGCCGAATGGCAGCGCAACAAAGGCATGGACCTGACCAGCAACTGGGTGCTGGCGGGCACGCAGTTCGACGCGATTATTGCCAATAACGATGAAATGGCGATTGGCGCGGGAATGGCGTTGCAGCAAGCGGGCAAGGCCAAGGGTGAAGTGGCGATTGTGGGCATCGATGGGTTGCCGGACGGGTTGGCGGCGGTCAAGCGGGGGCTGTTGGCGGCGTCGGTGTTCCAGGACCCGAAAGCCCAGGCGGCCAAGGCGGTGGAGTCGGCGATCAAGATGATCAAGGGCGAGCCGATTGAAGCGGAGGTGTGGGTGCCGTTTGAGCTGATCAAGCCGGAGCAGGTGGCGATGTTTGAGCAACGCTACAAATAGGCCTGTAAACACTGTTCCAAATGTGGGAGCGGGCTTGCTCGCGAAGGCGGTGTGTCAGTTGATGAAAATGTTGACTTCACACCGCATTCGCGAGCAAGCCCGCTCCCACATTTTGATTGTGTTGAGCCTTTAGTCCAAGTCGCTGGCACTATGGCGCTCGGCGAGTTGCTCATGTGGCTCACCCGAAACCCGGTTCACCCGCCGCCCCCTTTGCACCGCCGGCCGCGCTTCAATCGCATCGGCCCAGCGCAGCACATGCTTGTATTCATGCACCGACAAAAACTCTGCCGCGCCATACAAGCGACCTTTGACCAAGCCACCGTACCAGGGCCAGATGGCGATATCGGCGATGGTGTATTCATCCCCGGCGACGTATTCGCTCACCGCCAGGCGCTGGTCTAGCACGTCGAGTTGACGCTTGGTCTCCATGGCAAAGCGGTTGATCGCGTATTCCATCTTGCTCGGCGCATACGCATAAAAATGCCCGAAGCCGCCGCCCACGTAAGGCGCGCTGCCCATCTGCCAGAACAACCACGACAGGCACTCGGCACGGGCGGCAGGCTCGGTAGGGAAGAACGCACCGAATTTCTCCGCCAGGTACTGCAGGATCGCGCCCGACTCGAACACCCGAATCGGCGTGGCACCGCTACGGTCCAGCAGGGCCGGGATCTTGGAGTTGGGATTGCCCCCCACAAAGCCACTGCCGAACTGCTCGCCATCGCCAATCTTGATCAGCCAGGCGTCGTACTCCGCACCGCTGTGCCCCAGGGCCAACAGTTCTTCCAGCAGGATGGTGACCTTCTGCCCATTGGGCGTGGCCAGGGAATACAACTGCAGCGGGTGCTTGCCCACCGGCAGCGCTTTTTCGTGGGTAGCGCCGGCGATAGGCCGGTTGATACTGGCGAAAGTGCCGCCGCTTTCGGTGTCCCAGGTCCAGACTTTCGGGGGTACGTAGTCGGTCATAAGGTTACTGCTCCTTGGTGTCAGTACTGTTCGATGCGGCCAGTTGCGCGACGTTCCATCCGCCGCCCAAGGCTTTGATGAGCCCCACATTAGCGCTCAATTGCTGGGTTTGCAGTTGCAACACGCTGCGCTTAGCCTCCAGCGCAGCGACCTGGGCGGTCACCACGTCCAGATAGGCCACCGCGCCCTGGCGATAACGAGAGGTGGAAAGGTCTTCGGCATAGTGCGCGGCGGCGGCCGCAGCGCGTTGATCATCCAGGGCGCTGCCCAGCCCGGCAAGCTGCGAGAGGTTGTCCTCTACCTGTTCGAATGCGGCCAACACCACGCCACGATACTGTGCGGCGGCTTCATCGGTGCCGGCCTTGGCGATATCCACCCTGGCCTGGCGCGCGCCACCGTCGAGCAACGTGCCCACCAGCGACGGGCCAATGGCCCAGAACAGGTTGGGCGCGCTCAGCAGGTACGCAAACTCATCGCTCTGGTAGCCGCCCTGGGCGCTCAGGGTGACCTGCGGAAACCACGCAGCCTTCGCCACGCCGATGCGCGCGTTCGCCGCCGCAATGCGCCGTTGGGCAGCGGCGATGTCCGGCCGACGTTGCAGCAAGCTGGACGGCACGCCCGTGGGCACGTTGGGCAAGGCAATCGGGGCGACGTTGACGGCCACGGTGTAGGTCGAGGCCGACTCGCCCAACATTGCGGCAATGGCATGCTCCAGCACCGCCCGTTGCACCAGGCTCTGGCTGAGCTGGGACTTGACCGTCGACAGCTGCGTGCGCGCTCGCGCCACGTCAAGGCCGGAGACAATCCCACCGCCGTGCAGGCCTTCGGTCAGGCTCAGGGCCTTGGCGTAGGCGTCACGGGTCTGTTCGAGCAATTGGTTCTGCCAATCGATACCGCGCAGGCGCATATAGCTGTCGGCCAACCGGGCCTGCAGGCTCAAGCGCACCGAGGCGAAATCAGCCTTGGCCGCCTCGGAATCTAGGGTGCCGGCGGCGACCGTGTCGCGCACGCGGCCCCATAGGTCGACCTCATAGTCCAACTCCACCCCTAGGGTGGCGGAATTGTAGACATCCGACGACGTGGCCGACCGCAACGGCCGGGTGTCGGACTGGCGAATACGTTGGCCGCTGCCGATACCCGACAGTGTGGGCAACAGCCCCGAGCGTGCCTGGGCCACATAGCCTTGGGACTGCTGGTAATGGGCGAACGCCGCACTCAGGTCCGGGTTGCGGTTGAGCAACTGCTGCTGCATCGCGTCCAACTGCGGGTCGTGGTAGATGCGCCACCAGCCGTCACGGTTGGCCTGGTCATCGGGGGCGCCGACCGTCCACGGGCCCTGGGTATGGAACTGCGCCGCCAGGGGCATGGGTGGCACAGCCAGCGGCGGCGCCATCGAGCAGGCGCCCAGGCTCAGGGTGGCGATCAGGCCCAGCAGGTTGCGCTTAGCCATGGGGTTTGGCCTCGGCGACGGCCGTGCCAGGCAACTGCACGGAGTCGTTGTCGGCCAGGCCGTCGGGCGGTGTGTCGATCACGCGGTCGCTGGCTTGCAGGCCGCTGGCAATTTCCACGCTGTCGCCAAAGTCGCGGGCGATGCTCACGGTCTTGAAGTGCACGCGGTCGTTGCTGTCGAGGGTAGCGACGCGCATTCCGTGGTCATCGAACACCAGGGCACTGGACGGCACCCGCAAGACATCGGCCTGTACCGGCAAGTCAAACTGCACGCTGGTGTAGCCCCCCGGCAGCAGGCGACCACCGGGGTTATCCACCAGCAATTGCACCAGGGTGCTGCCGGATGCGGCGTTGACGGCGTCGGCGGTGGCAATCACTTTGCCGGTGAAGGTTTCGCCACGATACTCCGGCACGCTCAGGCGCGCCGTGGAGCCCTCACGGATCTGCGGCGAAAAGGTCTGTGGCACCTGCACATACACGCGCAGGCGGCTGACATCGGCCACCGCAAACAGCTCTTTGCCGGCGCTGCCTCCGGCACTGATCAGCGCGCCCACATCCGTGCTGCGCGCCGTGACCACACCGGCGAACGGCGCGACCAACTGCTGGAACCCCTTGGTCGCCACCAACTGGTCGACATTGGCCTTGGCCGCCGCCACCCGGGCCTGCTTGGCGGCCAAGTCGCCGGCCCGTTCATCCACCTCCTGGCGCGACACCGAATCAGTCGCCAGCATCGCCTGCCAACGCTGGGCGGTGGTGCCGGCCAGGTGCGCGTCAGCCTGGGCCGAAGCCAGGGTGGCACGGGCTTGCAGCAATTGCTGGTCGAGTTCCGGGGTGTCGATGAGTGCCAATACCTGGCCGGCCTTTACGCGGGTCCCAATGTCGACATTCCAGGATTTGAGGTAGCCGTTGACCCGCGCAAAGATCGATGCACGGGAGTAGGCTTCCATCCGCCCTGGCAGGTTGAGCACGGGGCCCTGGGCTTGCACCACGGGCTTGATCAGGTTGACGCTGGGCAGCGCCTGGGCATCGGTCCAGCGCTTGAGATCGCGGGACTCATTGGCGCGCACACCCAGGCCAACCCCGACGATGGCGACCACAACCACCCCGCCGGCGATCAACCACAACAGGCCGCGAGAGGATTTTGGCGTAGAAACAGAAGCGGACATGTCAAACCCCTTGGGTAACGGTGGTCGCCAGCGGCGCGTGCTGGCGACGCCCGTGGACAAGACTGAAAATCAACGGAACCAGAATCAAGGTCGCCAGGGTGGCAAACGCCAGGCCGCCGATCACCGCACGGCCGAGCGGCGCGTTCTGCTCGCCGCCCTCCCCCAGGCCCAAGGCCATGGGCGCCATGCCGATGATCATCGAAATGGCCGTCATCAATACCGGCCGCAACCGGGTAAAACCGGCCTCCAGCGCTGCCTGCACCGCATCGCCATGCACGGCCAGGCGCTCACGGCAGAAGCTCACCACCAGGATCGCGTTAGCGGTGGCCACGCCCATGCACATGATCGCCCCGGTCAATGCCGGCACCGACAATGGCGTGTGGGTGATGAACAGCATCCACACAATGCCGGCCAGTGCCGCCGGCAAGGCAGTGATGATCACGAACGGGTCGGACCAGGACTGGAAATTGACCACGATCAGCAGGTAGATCAACACCACCGCGCCCAGCAAACCGAACAGCAGGCCGCTGAACGCCGCATTCATGGTTTGCACCTGGCCCTGCAGAATGACCTTGGAGCCCGTGGGCACTTCACCGGCATGGGCTGCGATGATTTTTTGGATATCGGCGGCGACGCCCCCCAGGTCGCGGTCCTGGATGGCGGTAAGCACTTCCACCACCGGCTGGATATCCGACTGGCTGAACACCGAGTTGCTGTGGCTGCGCTGGATCGTGGCCAGGGCGCCCAGGGTCTGGTCGCTGGCGGCCCCGCTGCTGCCGCTCAATGGCAGGTTATGCAGGGCCGCCAGGCTTTCCAGGCTGTACTGCGGGGTTTGCATGACAATCGGGTAGGAAATGCCATTGGCGGGGTTCAACCAGAATGTCGGCGCGACCTGGCTGGAACCGGCGAGGTTGACCACCAGGCTGTTGGTCACGTCACGCTCGGTCAAGCCGACCAATTGCGCGCGGGTGCGATCCACATCGATATTGAACGTCGGCTGTTGCCGCGACTGCTGGATACGCGCATCCACCACCCCCGGCACCCGGCGGATATCGCGCAGCAACGCGCTGGCATAGGTGAAGTTGGCGGCCAGGTTATTGCCGGTGATTTGCAGGTCAATCGGCGCCGAGGAGCCGAAGTTGAGGATCTGCCCCACGATGTCCGACGCCGGGAACGAGAACACCGCGCTCGGAAACTCCCGTGGCAGGCTTTCGCGCAGTTGGCGCACGTAGTCGGCCGTGGGGCGATGGCCCTCGTTGAGGCTGATCTGGATGTCGCTGTCCTGGGAACCCACGGTGCCGGTGTTGTTGTACACCACGTTGATACCGCTGATGGACAAACCGATGTTGTCCACCAACGCCTTGAGCTCCTGGGGCGGTACGGTGCGGCGGATCGCGTTTTCGATATCGGCGATCAGGTTGGCGTTGCTTTCCACCCGCGTTCCCACCGGGGCACGTACGTGCAGCAGGATCAGCCCGGAGTCCACGTCCGGGAAGAAGTTGCGCCCCAGGAACGGCACCAGCGCAAACGACACCGCGACAAACGCCAGCAAACCGATCACCACGCTGCGGCGATGGTGCAAGGCGCTTTCGAGCACGCGGTGGTAGTGCTCGCGGAAGGCTTCGAAACGCCGCTCGAAACCGCGCTGCAAGTTCACCAGCGGATTGCGCGATGGCGCCTGCCCGCCTTCACTCTGCACATGGGGCTTGAGCAGGTAGTTGGCGAGGGTCGGCACCAGGGTCCGCGACAAGATGAACGAAGCGATCATGGCGAAGATCACCGCTTCGGCCATCGGCACGAACAGGAAGCGCGCCACGCCTTCGAGGAAGAACATCGGCACAAACACAATGCAGATACACAGCAGTGAGACGAATGCGGGGGTGACGATTTGCGCCGCGCCATCGAGGATCGCCGTGTCCACCGGCTTGCCCTGCTCCAGGTGCCAGTTGATGTTTTCGATGGTCACCGTGGCGTCGTCCACCAGGATCCCCACCGCCAGGGCCAGGCCGCCGAGGGTCATGATATTCAGGGTTTCGCCCAGGGCCGACAGGGTGGCAATGGAGGCGAGGATCGCCAGGGGAATCGAGGTGGCGATGATCACCGTCGAGCGCCAACTGCCGAGGAACAGCAGGATCATCAGGCTGGTCAGTGCCGCTGCAATCAGGCCTTCACGGGCCACGCCGCCGATGGCCGAGCGCACGAACAGCGACTGGTCACCGATCAGGTCGATATTCAGGTTGGGCGGCAAGCTCGCCTTGTTGTCGGCCAGCTTGTCCTTGACCCCGGCGATCACGCCCAGGGTAGAAGCCGACCCGGTCTTGAGCACCGGCAACAGCACCGAGCGGTTGCCGTTGACGTGCACGATATTGGATTGCGGCGGGTTGCCATCGCGCACCGTGGCCACGTCGCGGATCAATACAGTGGTGCCGTCGGCAGTCTTGATCGGCAGGTTTTCCAGGTCGTGGAAGTCCGACGGGGCGTTGTTCAGTTGCAGGTTGAATTCATAGGTGCCGATCTTCTGCGTGCCGACCGGTGTGATCAGGTTCTGGGTGGCCAGGGCGGTGGCCACATCCTGCGCCGACAGGCCGCGGGCTTGCATGCGCGCCGAGTCGAGATCGATCTGCACCTGGCGGCTCTTGCCACCGAACGGGAATGGCAAGGCGGCGCCGGGCACGCTGGTGAGCATCAGGCGGACCTGGTTCAAACCGATGTCCCCCAGCCGCTGCTCACTCAAGCCGGGGCCCGACAAGGCCAGTTGCACGATCGGCACGGTGGAGGCGCTGTAATTGAGCACCAGCGGCGGCACCGTGGCGGGCGGTAGCTGGCGCAAGATCGCCTGGGACACCGAGGTGACCTGGGCGTTGGCCGTGGCGATGTTGACACCGGGCTGAAAGAAGATCTTCACAATGCCGTAGCCATTCATCGACTGGGCTTCGATATGACGCACATCGTTGACGGTGGTGGTCAGCACCCGCTCGAAGGGCGAGGTGATGCGCCCGGCCATCTGGTCCGGCGGCAAGCCGGTGTACTGCCAGATCACGGCAATCACCGGAATGCGGATTTCCGGAAAGATATCGGTGGGTGTACGCCAAGCCGCGAGCGGGCCGATGATCAGAATGAAAATGGCCAATACCAGGAAGGTATAAGGACGTCGCAACGCGATGCGCACGAGGCTCAGCATAGGGTTGAATCCAGACAGAGAGTGGAACGACCAGTCGCCAAAAAAGAGGCATACGCCACAATATCGATTTTAGTGGCGTACGCAACTAAATTGTTTCAAGCTGTCTCTGTCTTCATCTGGCAGGCTATCTTCGGTCTGAAAGGCCTTGTCCTGACGGGTCCGACGGGCATAATCGCCCATGTCGATTTTTGTATCAGTGAGTATCCGCCCTTGAAAACCGCCAAGCCTTGCGCTGAGAGCCCCAGTGTTTGCGTCAACGGTGCCGTACGCCGCACCTCGCGCCGCCTGGCCCAGATCTATGACGAGGCCTACGCCCCCTGCGGTTTGAAAGCCACGCAATACGCGGTGCTCAACCACATCGCCAAGGCCGGCACGCCCACCATGGGCGAACTGGCCCAAAGCCTGGTGATGGACCTGTCCGCCCTCGGCCACACCCTCAAACCCCTGGTGCGTGACGGTTTGGTGCAATTGCGCGTGGATGAACTCGACCGCCGCACCCGCCGTGTGTTGTTGACCGAACACGGCACGCACACCCATGCCCAGGCCAGGCGTATCGCGCTGCAAATGGCCGAGCGTTTTGACCAGGCATTTGGCCAGGAAGCCGCCGCCCAACTGCGCCAGACCCTGGACTTTATTGCCTCCGACGAGTTTGCCCAGGTGCTGCTGGCCAAGGATGACTGAGCCAGACGCGAACAGGCGCAGAGGTATCAGCAGTTGCGCGAAGCCATTGCGCAGGACAATCAAGAGCCCTTAATCTCCTGAGCCCATGACGTTGAGAGCAATGGAGGCTGTATGAAACTGATCGGCATGCTGGACTCGCCCTACGTACGCCGCGTAGCCATCTCCCTGGACCTGTACGGGGTGGTTTTTGAACATCAATCGCTGTCGGTGTTCAGCACCTTCAACGAGTTTTCCCAGATCAACCCGGTGGTCAAGGCCCCTACCCTGGTGCTGGACGACGGCACGGTGCTGATGGATTCCAGCCTGATCCTCGACTACCTGGAAACCCTGGCCCCGGCCGACAAAAAGCTGCTGCCCCAGGCACCTGCCACCCGCGCCCACGACCTGCAACTGCTGGGCCTGGCCCTGGCGGCCTGTGAGAAAAGCGTGCAGATCGTGTATGAACACAACCTGCGCCCTGCCGAAAAACTGCATGCGCCCTGGCTCGACCGCATCAGCGGCCAGTTGCTGGCAGCTTATTCGCTGCTGGAGAAGCAATTGGATGACCGTGAGGCGCTGGACCAGGCCACCCTCACCGCAGCCGTGGCGTGGTCCTTCAGCCAATACACCGTGGCGTCGGTAGTGAAGGCTGAAGCGTTTCCCAAGTTGAAACGCCTGGCTGAACGCCTGGAGCAGCATCCAGCCTTCAAGAAATACCCGATCGAATAAACACCACCCATCACATGTTGGAATGGGCTGGTGTGGGAGCGGGCTTGCTCGCTCCCACATTTGGACCGCTGCACCTGGCTACCTTGCTGCCAGATACGCCCCCTGCACCTCAAGCACGCGAATCTTGAGGTAGTCCGCTGCGATTACTCCAGGATCGGCATGTACCAGATACACCGTCCCCGGCTGACTGAACACATCCTGAGTCACGCCTATGGGCTGCCCTTGATCAACGTAGAACACTGCATCGAAGAAGGATTCAAGCTTGAGTAGCTCCGTCAGGAAAAAGTCTTTTTTAAAGCATCCATCCGCGTGGCTGATCAAGCAGACGTTATAGGTGTGTTGCAAGCGTTGGTAAGCCACTGGCTTCGCCAGCCATTGTGCGAATACCTCGGGCGCCGTGACGGATAAAACCACGGCCTCGATTTGCCCAAGCCCGGTGGTTCGCCTGGATACATCGGGGCGAAGAATGCCATCGGTTCTTGCCGCTATCTCCACCAGCCGCGGGCCATCATCCGTCAGCATCACTTCTGCATGGCTGGGGCCGTTGCGAATCCCCAAGCTGCGTACTACCGCTCGGGTGTAGTCCACCAACTGGGAATACTCTGGGCAATCACTACAGATCAGCTCATCGATGTCATACAGAATGCCACCCGCCTGAGTACGCTGCTTTCGGTACCGCACCACCTCAGTCACCAGTTGCTGACCGTCGAGCGAAACCATGTTGACCACGTACTCCACCCCCGCCAGGTACTCCTGAATCAACACCTGGGTGTTGGCGATATTCAACTTGTTGGTAGTACCCAGCAGTCTGCCAACCGCAACCTCGCAAGCGTGCAGGTCATCACAGATAAACACACCGTCGGCTCCGGCGCTTTCAAGCGGCTTGATCACCACTGGAAAACGGCCGTGATCATCGATCCAGCCTTTGGCAAGCGGCCAAGTGCCGGCGACAAACTGTCGAGCAGCCGGTAGACCAGAGCGCGTAATGCATTGGATCATGTCGTACTTGTTTCGACGGGCATTGCTCTTGTCGATGTCATTGCGGTACGGCAATTTGAGCAGGTCATTCAACTGATCCGCCAGCAGTACACCGGTTTCGGCGCCAGCAATAATGAACTGCGGGCTAAACCGCTTGACCTCTTGCAAGGTGGTGGAGAAGTCGGCATTCACGATCATCTGCTCGTAAATCAAGGGTTCAAACCCCTTGTAGTAGTAGCTGTCCAACCCTTGCGATGAAGCCACATGCATCAGCACACAACCGGCATCATTCAAGCGTTTGGCTACAAACTTTCCAGACGAGAAACCATCGACTACCACCACCCTTGTCATGCTGCACCTCGCTTCATGGCGTATAGCGCTCGCCCCGCCAGTAAAAACACTATGACGCTGACCGCCGCGACGCTGGCAATGGAGAATTCGATCCGGGCATCGAAAAACTGCAATAACAAAACAAATACCGGAAGGGTCAGCAGCACCAGGGAGACATGGATCGGAGTGAGGTAGTAGATGGTTTTCTGGATCAAATAGATCGGCAGCAAATGCCCCACTACCACCAACATTATCATCGGCAATACCCACTCACGACCCAGTACAAAACTCCCGCCAGTGGCCGGGATTGCAATGACGCACACACCGATCATCGCAATGTTCCTGACGGCGAGAATTTCATCGATGGACCATCGCCGCTCGAACAACTCTTTGGAGAACACCGTGTACATGACCGTACCCACAGCGCACACCAACACACTGCCAATCCCCAACAACCGCTGCTCCAGAGTCGTAGTGGCTATACCGCTGTCCCCCGTAAAGGAATTAAACAGCATGATACCCACCGAAATAAGCACCAGGCATGAAACCAGTGCATCCACGAAGGCGACCTTGGCACTCTGTTTGTTGACGAGCGCAATGATCAACGTAAGTGCGGGGCCGCAGGCGACCGAAGCGACGCCCACTACAGCAGGCTCCAGGTAGCGCAACGCGTAAAACAGTCCTCCCCAGTTGAGGAGCACTGAAATATTGACCGTTGCGACGAGTTGCCAATGTTCAATAAGTTTAAAAGTTAAAGTATTCGCTCGACGACAGAGGGTGAGCACAGCAAAAAAAACCGACGAGACGGTAAAGCAATAAAAGATCACCAGAAGCGTACTAATTGCCTGAGTGGCAAACGCTACGTACACATCAAACGCCGCGCTGATCAAACAAAAAATCAAACCGACCAATACGCCTGTACGGACCATCGTTTAAATTTCCGTATGTACACCCCGTGAATCCTTGAAACGCTAACAGATCATTTTCCATGCAAACAACTAGCTGAACGGATAGGCAGTACCCGCCCCCTGCCACCGTGTGGCACTGCCTTGGAGTCCTTTTCGGCAAGGAGGGGACCTACCCCTCCCACCTCACTCATCAAGCCCTACCTGAGGAACTCAGCGCCCACTCAGACCCACCCCCCATCCACAATAAAATTCTGCGCCGAGCACATCGACGAGGCATCGGAAGCCAAGAACAACGCCATATTGGCGATGTGCTCCGGCAGTACACTGCCCGGCAGGCATTGGCTGCGGCTGATCAGGTCCTTGGCGGCGTCGTCGACCCACATGGCCAGTTGTTTCTCGGTCATCACCCAACCCGGTACCAGTGTGTTCACGCGGATGTGGCTTGGGCCCAGTTCCCGGGCCAGGGCGCGGGTCATGCCGTGGGCGGCGGCTTTGCTGGCGGCGTATACCGGGTAGCCGGCCGAGGCCATCATCCAGCCCACAGAGCCGAGGTTGATGATCGAGCCACCGCCGGCACTTTTCATCATTGGCACCACGGCCTTGGCGGCGAAGAAGGCGTGCTTGAGGTTGACGGAGATGAGTTTGTCGAAGGTTTCCGAGTCGACCTCCTCCAAGGTGTGGCGCACGTCGTTGGCGGCATTGTTGACCAGTACCGTGATCGGCCCCAGGGAGTGTTCAAAACGCCCTATCGCCGCTTTGTAGGCGATCTCGTCAGTGATGTCGCAATACACGAATTCCACGGTGTGCCCACGGGAACTCAACAACGCCGCCAGGCGTTCGCCCTGGCTTTGGGCGCGGTCGACAAAGCCCACTTTGGCGCCCTGGGCGGCGAACGCGCGCACCATGAATTCACCAATGCCTGAGGCGCCTCCGGAGATCAGTACGGTCTTGCCTTCAAGGTCGGGATAAACCGCGTGCTGGGTCGTCATACAATGCTGCCTCGCTTAATTAGTCTTATTTTATTTTGCAAAAACGGCTTTAAAGGCTATAAATTCGCTGTCCAATCGACAAAATATCGCAAATTAGTAGAACTATTCCACTCAAAACAACAAAAGGAAGTTCGACCATGAAGCACCCTCGATACCTGCTCTCGGGCCTGGCCATGTCCATGCTGATCGCCAGTGGCGGCGCCCAGGCGGCAGGCCTTAGCAGCGAACACAAACCCTTCGGTAAAACCAACGACGGCACTGCCGTCGAACAATACATCCTGCGTAACAGCCATGGCATGCAGGCCACGGTGATTACCTACGGCGGCGTGTTGCAGTCGCTCAAGGTGCCGGACAAACACGGCAAGGTCGAAGACGTGGTGCTGGGCTTCGACGATGTGCAGGGCTACCAGGCCGGCACGGCGTTTTTTGGCGCGACCATCGGGCGCTTTGGCAATCGCCTGGCGGGCGGCGCGTTTGAACTCGACGGCAAGCGCTACCAGGTGCCGCTCAACGACGGCCCCAACTCACTGCACGGCGGCGCCGAGGGCTTCGACAAGCACGTCTGGACCGCCACGCCGGTCAAGGCCAAGGACTCGGTGGGCGTGACCCTCACTTACCTGTCCAAGGACGGTGAGATGGGCTTCCCCGGCAACCTGAAAACCGAGGTCACCTACCGTCTGAACGACCAGAACGAACTGCACATCGACTACAAGGCCACCACCGACAAACCCACCGTGCTCAACCTGACCAACCACAGCTACTTCAACCTGGCCGGCGCGGGCAATGGCGACATTCTCAAGCAAGTCGCCACCTTGCACGCCAGCCATTACACACCGGTGAATGCCACCTTGATTCCCACCGGCGAACTGGCGCCGGTAAAAGGCACGCCGATGGACTTCCTCAAACCCACGCCGATCGGCCAGCACATCAAGGAGGATCATCCGCAGCTCAAGTTCGCCGAACCCAAGCAAGGTGGGTTCGATTTCAACTGGGCGCTGGATACCAAAGGCGATGTGAAGCAGTTGGCCGCCGAGGTGCATGACCCTGAGTCGGGGCGGCGCTTGCAGTTGTTTACCACTGAGCCTGGGGTGCAGTTTTATACCAGTAACTTCCTCGATGGGACGGTGAAGGGCAAGGCTGGGAAGACGTATCAGCACTGGAGTGGGTTTACGTTGGAGACCCAGCATTTTCCGGATGCGCCGAACCAGCCGAGCTTTAAATCAACCCGTTTGAACCCTGGCCAGACTTATAGCCAGAACACAATTTTCAAGTTCAGCGCTGATTAAAATGTGGGAGGGGCGGTGCGACGATTCGACTTGCTCCCGATAGCAGTGGTTCAGTTGATGCAACTTTGACTGACACGCCGCAATCGGGAGCAAGCCCCCTCCCACATTAGCCCTCTCCTGCATTTGGATTTTCACATGCAGGGATTTAGCGTTGTTTCATGCGGTCGATGACCACCGCCAGCAACAGGATCGAGCCACGGATCACGTACTGGTAGAAGGTGTCGATGTTCTTCAGGTTCATCGCATTCTCGATGATCGCCAAAATCAGCACCCCGGCAATCACATGGCGAATCATGCCAACCCCACCACTGAGCGACACCCCGCCCAGCACACACGCCGAGATCACCGTCAGTTCAAATCCCTGGCCAATCATCGGCTGGCCCGAGGTCATGCGCGAAGCCAGGATCACCCCGGCCAAGGCGCCGATCAAACCGTGCACGGCAAAGATCAGGATCTTGGTGCGGTCCACGTTCACCCCTGCCAGCAACGCCGCTTCCGGGTTGCCGCCAATGGCCATGGTGTTGCGCCCGTAAGTGGTGTAGTTGAGCAACCAACCGAAGAACAGGAAGCACAGGATGGTGATCAGGATCGGCACCGGCACCCCCAGCAACTGGCCGTTGCCAAAGATGAAGAACTGCTCCTCGGACACCCCCACCGCCTTGCCGTTGGCAAAGATATAGGCCAGGCCGCGCACGATCTGCATGGTCGCCAAGGTGGTGATCAAGGCATTGACCCGCAGCTTGGCGATGACGATGCCGTTGATCAGCCCCACCACCAGGCCCATCAACAAGGCTGCGCCGATGCCAAGCATGACGCTGTCGGTATCGCGCATCACAATGGCCGCCACCACGCCGGCGCAGGCAATCACCGAGCCCACCGACAGGTCGAAGTGCCCCGACGCCAGGCAAAACAACATGGTGCAGGCGGCGATACCCACAGTGGAAATCGCCAGGCCCAGCCCGCGCATGTTCAGCGGCGAAAGGAAGTTGTCGATGAGCAAGGCACACAGCAAAAAGATGCTCACTGCGGCCAGCAGCATTGCCCAGTTGTCGAGCAGTGCGCGCACATCCAGGGGCTTGCGCGCTGTGGGCAGCGCGTTTTGTTGGATCGTCATAGTCGTCTCTCAGTTCGCCACGCTGCGCGGCAAAGCCAGTTGCAGCAAGTTGGATTCAGTGGCGTGTTCGCGGGTTTGTTCGCCGCGCAGCGCGCCTTCGCACAGCACCAGGATGCGATCGCTGATGCCCATCACTTCCATCAGGTCGCTGGACACCACGATCACCGCAATGCCCTGGGCCGCGAGGTTATGGATGATCTGGTAGATCTCGGCCTTGGCGCCGATGTCGATGCCACGGGTGGGTTCGTCCAGCAGCAGGACTTTCATCGGCATTGACAGCCAACGGCCCAAAATGGCCTTTTGCTGGTTGCCGCCGGACAGGTACATGATCTTCTGCGCCGCATTCGGCGTTTTGACTTTCATGGCCTTGATCTGGTGGTCGGCGTTGCCCTTCTCCCAGCCGTCACGCAACAGCCAGCCAAAGGCCGAATGCGCACCACGGGCACTGATATTGATGTTCTCGGCCACGCTGGACAGCGGGATGATGCCTTCCTTCTTGCGGTCTTCCGGGCACAGCAGCACGCCAGCGGCGATGGCGTCGCGGGGTGAGCGCAGCTGCAGTTGTTCACCACACAGCGCCAACTGACCGGCGCTGGCCCGTTCCAGGCCGCTGAGCAGGCGGAACAGCTCCGTGCGCCCTGCCCCCACCAGCCCGAACAGCCCAAGAATCTCGCCCTTGCGCACCTCGAAACTGATGGGCTCACGCAGGCCAGGCCCCACCAGGCCGTCGACCTTGAGTGCCACCTCACCCTGCTCGCGCGGCCGGTAATCGTAGATATCCTGGATATCCCGGCCGACCATGCAGGTCACCAACTGGTCATGGGTAAGCGCGCTCATGTCGTCAAACGTGCGCACGTAGCGCCCGTCCTTGAACACCGTGACCGCATTACAGATGCGGAAGACTTCCTCCATGCGGTGAGACACGTAAAGCACCACTTTGCCCTCGTCCCGCAGGCGCGTGATGATCGCCATCAAGCGGTCGATCTCCCGCGCCGACAGGCTGCTGGTGGGCTCGTCGAAGGCAATCACATGGGCGCCACGGGACAGCGCCTTGGCGATCTCCACCAATTGGCGCTGGCCCAGGGACAGGCGCCCGAGTTTTTCAGCCGGGTCAATTTCATCCGCCAGGCCCTTGAGGCAAGCGAGGGCCTGCTTGCGCAGCAGCCCCCGGTTGACCACGCCGAAACGCGTGGGCAAATGGCCGAGGAACAGGTTCTCGGCCACGGTCATTTCCGGCACCAGGTGCAGTTCCTGGTGGATCACCGCCACACCGCTGGCAATGCTGTCAGCGGCGTTTTTAAACGCCATGGTTTGCTCGCCAATCTGCAGCGAGCCACTGCTGGGAATGTAGGCGCCGCCAAGGATCTTGAGCAGCGTGGACTTGCCCGCACCGTTCTCGCCCATCAATGCATGCACCTGTCCGGGCTGGGCGCTGAAGCTGATGCCATCCAGCGCCTTGACCCCAGGGAAGGTTTTGCCGATGCCGTCAAACCGCAGGGCCGCAGCGGTCATTGCCACAGCCCGATTTTGGTCAGCTCTTCCTGGAAGTTGGCGCGGGTGATCAGCGTCACTTCGTCCATGGCGGTGTACTTGGCCGGCTCGGTGCCTTTGGTGACCCACTCGTACATCATCAGCGCAGTGTTATAGCCCTCGATGTGCGGGCTGGGCAGCATCGAGCCAAAGAAGCCGCTGTCGGCCTTTTTAAGTTCACCAATGGCGTCGGTGCCGTTGATGCCGATGCCGATCACGTTGGCCGCCTTGAAGCCGGCGCTTTCGGTGGCGCGCACGCCGCCCAGCACGGTGTTGTCGTTCATGCCGCCGATGATCAGGTTTTTCGCACCGCTGGGCAGTTTGACCAGGGCCGAGTTGGTGGCGTCCATGCTGCCCGGTACGTCGAGGGTCTTGGCGGCGGTGAACAGGATGTGGTCCTTGGGTATGCCGGCCTCTTCCAGGGATTTGACCGAGCCGTCCGTGCGCTTCTTGCCGGTGTCGAGTTCGTTGAAGGTGTTGATCACCGCGTAGGTGTCCTTCCAGTCCCAGCCGCGTTTCTTCGCTTCAGCCGCCATGGCCGCGCCCTGCTTCTGGCCCACTTCAAAGGCGGCCATGCCCAGGTACGGCACGTCTTCCATGAAGTTGCCCTTGGCGTCGACGAAACGGTCATCCACGGCGATCACTTTGAGGCCGTTGGCCTTGGCTTTGGCGACGATGGCCGGGCCCAGGGACACGTCCGGCGGGCAGATCACAAAACCCTTGGCGCCGTTGGCGGCCAGGCTGTCGATGGCCGAGAGGGTTTTTTCGCCATCGGGCACGGCGATCTTGATCACGGTGAAGCCATGTTCCTTGCCGGCTTTTTCGGCAAAGGCCCATTCGGTCTGGAACCACGGCTCCTCTGCCTGTTTGACCAGAAAGCCGATCTTCACTTCTTCAGCGGCCAGCAACAGCCCGCTCAGGCTCATGGCCGAGACCGCCACTGCGGCGCAGGCCAGGGAACGCAAACCACGACGACGATGCATAGGGTGACTCCTTGTTGTTGTTTTTAAGTAGCACTGCAAGCGCCCGCGTTATCCGGCAAAGCGAGTGCAGGGTTTTCCAGGGACATCCACTTCAATCGCCAGCACCGCCCCATCCAATGGGTGATCCAACGGGCTGGCTGCACTGGTGATATAGAGGGTGGTGAGGTCGGGCCCGCCAAACACGCAACTGGTGGGGCGGCTCACGGGCAGTTCGAGGATGCGCTCAACGCTGCCATCCGGGGCGATGCGCAGCAGGCAGCTGCCGTCCCAGCGGGCGTTCCAGATATAGCCTTCAACGTCCATCGCCGATCCGTCCGGCCCACCGCGTTCATGGGGGCCGAACCACGGGTGCGCAGGGTCGAGTTGGCCGTTGGCTTGAATCCCATGGCGATACAAGGTGGCGTCCATGCTGTCGCCGAAATGCACCTGGCTGCCCTCTTCGTTCCACAGCAAGGTATTGGGAATGCCCAGGCCGCTGAGCAACGGCGTGACCTGCCCGTCGGCGTCGATGCGAAACAGGCCACCGGAACGCCGGGTGATGGGCAGGTCCTCACCCTGCTCGCCAATGTTGTTTTGCATGGTGCCCAACCACAGACGGCCCTGGGCATCACAGCGCGCTTCATTGCCGCGGTTACCCGCTTGCGGGTCGGCCACGCACAGCAACGTCAGGGCCTCGGTGACCAGGTCGAGGCGATACACGCCGCTGCTCAAGGTCACCAGTGCATCACCGCTTTCACACGGGATAAAGGCCGAGACGTGCTCGGGCAATTGCCACACCTGCAATCGCCCGTCCTTGAGACGCAGCGCCTGCTTGCCGGCGATATTGACCCAGTACAGCGCCTGGGTCGGCCCATCCCAGAACGGCCCCTCGCCCAATTGCGCGCGGTGCGGAGTAACGGCGGTCCACAGCATGATGCCTCCTGGATTGTTATTGTTCTCAGGTGTGCGTTTTACAGCGGCTCGCGCGAGGGCGTGCCATCGACCAGCCGCTGGATACGCAACGGGTTGGCGTTTTTCAACGCGTCGGGCAGCAGGCTATCAGGGTAGTTCTGGAAGCACACGGGGCGCAGGAAACGGTCGATGGCCAAGGTGCCGACCGAGGTGCCACGGGCGTCGGAAGTCGCCGGATACGGACCGCCGTGCACCATCGAATCGCAGACCTCCACGCCCGTGGGGTAGCCATTGAGCAGGATGCGCCCGACTTTCTGCTCCAGCAGCGCAGTCAGTTCGTCAAATTGCTGCAGGTCGGCAGGCTCGCCAATCATCGTCGCCGTGAGTTGACCGTGCAGGCCCTGCAAGGCTGCGCTGAGCTGGGCCTGGTCGGCGACTTCGACAAACACCGTGGTGGGGCCGAAGACTTCTTCTTGCAGCACTTCGTCGCCGTCGATCAGCAGGCGTACATCGGCCTTGAACAGCTGCGGCTGGGCCTGGTTGCCCGACTGTGGATCGCCCGCCAGATGCTGGATGCCAGGGTGCGCGAGGAGTTTGTCCAGGCCCTTGCCGTAGCTGCTCAACGTGCCGGAATTAAGCATGGTTTGCGCCGGCTGGTCGCCGACCAATTGCGCCACCTGTTGGGTGAACGCGGTAAAGGCAGGCGATGCGATACCGATCACCAGCCCAGGGTTGGTGCAGAACTGCCCGCAGCCTTGCACCACCGAAGCGGTCAGGTCGCGGGCGATGCTGTCGGCCCGCGCACTCAGCGCCTGGGGCAGCACGATCACCGGGTTGATGCTCGACATCTCGGCAAACACCGGAATCGGTTGCGGGCGCGCTGCCGCCATATCGCACAGGGCGCGACCGCCCTTGAGCGAACCGGTAAAGCCCACTGCCTGGATCGCCGGGTGCTTGACCAGTGCCTCACCCACGCCGCCGCCGAAGATCATATTGAACACGCCAGCGGGCATATCGGTGGCGACCGCCGCACGGATGATCGCATCGGCCACCTGCTCGGCCGTCGCCATATGCCCGCTGTGGGCCTTGAACACCACCGGGCAGCCTGCGGCCAATGCCGCTGCGGTGTCGCCGCCTGCCGTGGAAAATGCCAGGGGGAAGTTGCTCGCCCCGAACACCGCCACCGGCCCCAGGCCGATGCGGTATTGGCGCAGGTCTGGACGCGGAAACGGGTGACGCTCAGGCAAGGCCTTGTCGATGCGCGCGCCGTAAAAATCGCCGCGACGCAGCACCGTGGCAAACAGGCGCATCTGGCCGCTGGTGCGCCCGCGCTCACCCTTGATACGGGCGGCCGGCAATGCGGTCTCGCGGCACACGACTTCGACGAAATCATCCCCCAGGGCGTCCAGTTCATCGGCGATGGCATCCAGAAACTGCGCACGGCGTGCCGCACTCAACGCCCGGTACGTCGGGTAAGCCTGGGCGGCAGCCTTGGCGGCAGCGTCAACCTCCTGCGCGGTGGCCTGGAAGAAAGCCTGGGGCAAGGCTTCGCCGGTGCTGGCATCGACGCTTTGCAGCTGGATGCTGCCGTTGGCGCTGCGCTGGCCGCCGATGTAGTTGTGGCCGAGAAACTGGGTCATGAAGGTCTCCTTAAAGGGTGATGACGTGGCCGGGTTCGAACGCCGTATCACTGCTGCCGACCGGGTTGACCAGCGGCGCGCCGAACTCGGCCTGGCTGATCTCGAACACATCTCCCGGCTGGGTACGTATACCGTCGGCAAATGACAGGGTGGCGGTGCCGAAGAAGTGAATATGCACATCGCCAGGCTTGAGGAACTGGCGGTATTTGAAGTGGTGGTATTCGAGGTTTTCCAGGCTATGGCACATATTGGCCTCGCCACTGAGGAATTCGTTTTGCCAGATCACTTCGCCGTCGCGCAGGATGCGGCTGGTGCCCGCCAGGTGCTGGGGCAACTCGCCCACGCGCAGCTCGGGCCCATAGCTGCAACTGCGCAGTTTGGAGTGGGCCAGGTACAGGTAGTTCTTGCGTTCCATCACATGGTCAGAGAACTCGTTGCCCACCGCAAAGCCCACGCGATAGGGCTTGCTATCCGGGCCGATAACGTAGAGGCCGCCGATTTCCGGCTCTTCACCCGCGTCCTCGGCAAACGGTGGTACCGGAAAAGCTTCACCAGGGCGCACCACGATGCTGCCGTCCCCCTTGTAGAACCACTCCGGTTGCACCCCGGCCTCGCCGGCCGCAGGTTTGCCGCCCTCCACGCCCCATTTGAAAATGCGCATGGTGTCGGTCAGTGCGGTGTCGTCACCGGCCTGGTGCATCTTGTCCCGTGCCGAGGCGCTGCCCAGGTGGGTCAGGCCGGTGCCGCTGATCAGCATATGGGCCGGGTCGGGATGGTCCAGCGGCGGCAGGATTTTCAGATCCGCCAGCAACGCCGCGTAGTCGTGGCTGGCGCCCAGGCCCAGGCTATCGACCTGTTGCGCCAGGCCCACACCGGCCTCGATGGCCGCCAGGGCCAACTCGCGCACGCTGCGGGCGGTCTGGACTTCGCGCAATTGAGTGCCGTCCACTACGCCAACCCGGCGCTCACCGTTGTGCAATTGGAACTGAACTAAACGCATGCCTTTTCTCCTGAATTAAGTACGTGTGGCGCCACGGGCACTGGCGGCAAATTGGTCGGCGGGCAGGACGTGCTTGCGCTCCAGCACGCGGTACACCACGCCGGTGAGCAGCAGCCCGAACACCATCACTGCGGACAGGAAATACAAGCCCGACGCCAGGTTGCCGGTGTATTCCTTGAGTGCACCGATCACGAACGGGCCGATGTAACCACCCAGGTTGCCCACCGAGTTGATCAAGGCAATACCCGCCGCCGCACTGGCACCGGCAAAAAACCGCCCCGGCAAGGTCCAGAACACCGCCGTGCAGGAAAACAGCGCGAACGCTGCCAGGCACAGCGCTGCCATTTGCAGCACCGGCACACTCAGCCAGGCACTGAAGAACAACCCAATGGCACCCAACACGTAGAGCACGGCGAGGTGGCCGTAGCGGTCGTTCAAGCGATCGGAACTGCGCGGGATGATCAGCAGGCCAATGATCCCGAAAATGTAGGGCACGGCGGAGACGAAACCGGTGGTGAGGTCGCTGCCGCCGAACTGTTTGATCAAGGTCGGCAGCCACAGGCCCAGGCCGTAGATGCTCAGGGTTACCGGCAGGTAGAACAGCGCCAGCAGCAACACGCGCTTGTCTTTCAAGGCATGCAACGGGTTGCCGTGGCGGGTCTGGCCGTAGGCTTGCAGGTCTTTGGCCAGTTCGCCGGTAAGCCAGGTTTTTTCGTCCTCGCTCATCCAGCTGACCTGCTTGGGGCCGTCCGGCAGGTAACGCAGCACCGGCCAGGTGAGCAGGATCGCCGGCGTACCGATCACGATAAACAGCCACTGCCAGCCATGCAGGCCAAGGATGCCATCCATGCCCAGCAAGCCACCGGACACGGGGCCGGTGATCATCATCGCAATGGGTTGGGACAGGATGAACAGCCCCAGGATCTTGCCGCGATGGCGCACCGGAAACCATTGGGTGATGTAGTAGAGAACACCGGGGAAGAACCCGGCTTCAGCCGCCCCCAGCAAAAAGCGCATCACATAGAAGCTGTGGGGCCCCTGCACGAAGGCCATGCCGATGGTGATGGCGCCCCAGGTGATCATGATCCGCGCGAACCAGCGCCGGGCGCCGAAGCGGTCGAGCATCAGGTTGCTGGGGATCTCGAACAGGAAGTAGCCAATGAAGAACAAGCCCGCGCCCAGGCCGTAGGCGGCATCACCAATCCCGACGTCGGCGCCCATGTGCAACTTGGCAAAGCCCACGGCGGAACGGTCCACGTAGGCAATCAGGTACAGCAGGATCAGGAAGGGAATCAGTTTCAGCGTGATGCGCCGAATAAGCCGCAGTTCCTGGCTCATGGGTCGATCTCCGAATTGTTGTTTTTATAGAAGCTCGGGGGACGCCTCTGGCACAAAATCCGCCAGGGTCATACCTCAATTGGACCGACTATATAGTATGACTATTTGCAAAACAACTCTTCCAAAGCAGCGATTTTGCGCTTATGTTTAAGCACGCATAGAACATATAGTCATACAATAAGAGAATCGATCATGTCTGATAAAAAGCCCGGCCTACGCTCCGCCCAGTGGTTTGGTACCGCCGACAAGAACGGCTTCATGTACCGCAGCTGGATGAAGAACCAGGGCATTGCCGACCATCAGTTCCATGGCAAGCCGATCATCGGCATCTGCAACACCTGGTCGGAGCTGACCCCGTGCAACGCGCATTTCCGTCAGATCGCCGAGCACGTCAAACGCGGCGTGATCGAAGCCGGTGGCTTCCCGGTGGAGTTCCCGGTGTTCTCCAACGGCGAATCCAACCTGCGCCCCACCGCCATGCTCACCCGCAACTTGGCGAGCATGGACGTGGAAGAAGCCATTCGCGGCAACCCCATTGACGGCGTGGTCCTGCTGACCGGCTGCGACAAAACCACCCCAGCCCTGCTGATGGGCGCCGCCAGTTGCGACGTGCCGGCCATCGTGGTCACCGGCGGGCCGATGCTCAACGGCAAGCACAAGGGCCAGGACATTGGCTCGGGTACCGTGGTGTGGCAGCTCAGCGAGCAGGTGAAAGCCGGCACCATCACGCTGGATGATTTTCTTGCGGCCGAGGGCGGCATGTCCCGCTCGGCGGGCACCTGCAACACCATGGGCACGGCGTCGACCATGGCCTGCATGGCCGAAGCGCTGGGCACCTCCCTGCCCCACAACGCGGCGATCCCGGCGGTGGATGCGCGGCGTTATGTGCTGGCGCATATGTCGGGCATGCGTGCAGTGGAGATGGTGCGCGAAGATTTGAAGCTGTCGAAGATCCTGACGAAAGAAGCATTTGAAAACGCGATCCGCGTGAACGCGGCCATTGGCGGCTCCACCAACGCCGTGATCCACCTCAAGGCCATCGCCGGACGCATCGGTGTCGAACTCGACCTGGACGACTGGACCCGCATTGGCCGTGGCATGCCCACCATCGTCGACCTGCAGCCTTCCGGGCGCTTCCTGATGGAAGAGTTCTACTACGCCGGCGGCCTGCCCGCCGTGTTGCGTCGCCTCGGTGAAGCCAACCTGATCCCTCATCCCAATGCCCTGACCGTCAACGGCAAGTCCCTGGGCGAGAACACCCAGGACTCGCCGATCTACGGCCAGGACGAAGTGATCCGCACCCTGGATAACCCGATCCGCGCCGACGGCGGCATCTGCGTATTGCGCGGTAACCTCGCGCCATTGGGCGCCGTACTCAAGCCGTCCGCCGCCAGCCCCGAGTTGATGCAGCACCGTGGCCGCGCCGTGGTGTTCGAGAACTTCGATATGTACAAGGCGCGCATCAACGACCCGGAACTGGACGTGGACGCCAACTCGATTCTGGTCATGAAAAACTGCGGGCCCAAGGGTTACCCAGGCATGGCCGAGGTCGGCAACATGGGCCTGCCGGCCAAGCTATTGGCCCAGGGAGTGACGGACATGGTGCGCATTTCCGACGCACGCATGAGCGGCACGGCCTACGGCACAGTGGTGCTGCATGTGGCGCCGGAAGCCGCCGCCGGCGGGCCGTTGGCCACGGTGAAGGAAGGTGACTGGATCGAACTGGACTGCGCCAACGGCCGCCTGCACCTGGACATCCCCGACGCAGAGCTGGCGGCGCGCATGGCCGACCTTGCGCCACCGCAGAAACTCATCGTCGGCGGCTATCGCCAGCTGTACATCGACCACGTGCTGCAGGCCGACCAAGGCTGCGACTTCGACTTCCTGGTGGGTTGCCGAGGCGCCGAAGTGCCAAGGCATTCCCACTAATTGGGATGCTATGATGCCGCGTCTTTAAGCCAGAGCCTCCCCGCCGTCATGGATCACCAGCCGCCCAAGCCGCGCAAGAGCCAGCATGCCCAGATCGTCCAAGACTTGGGCATGCACATCGTTTCCGGCCGCTTCAAGCCCGAAGAACGGCTGCCCATGGAGGCCACGCTGTGCGAGGAATACCAGGTCAGCCGCTCGGTATTGCGCGAGGCCACGCGCGTGCTGAGCGCCAAGGGCCTGGTGTACTCCAAGCCTCGGGTGGGCGCGGTGGTGCGGCCCCGCTTGAAATGGCACCTGCTCGACCCGGACGTGCTGTCCTGGTTGATGCAGTCCACGCCCCACAGTGAGTTCTTCAATACCTTGGCGGGGGTGCGGCGCATTCTGGAACCGGAAATCGCGGCCATGGCCGCGACCACGGCCACCGATGAAGACATCGCCACCATCGAAAAGGCCTACCAGGGGATGGAAACCGCGAAGACCCACGAAGACTTGTTGCAGGCCGACCTGGACTTCCACCGTGCCATTGCCGATGCCACGCGCAACGACCTGCTGGCCTATATGTGCAACATGCTGTCGTTGCCGCTGCGCGAATCCATCAACATCACCAACCGCCGCCCGGATATCCAGGGCCTGAGCCTGCCCCGGCACAAGGCGATCCTCACCGCGATCCAGAACCGCGATGCACTGGGCGCGCGGCATGCCTCGCTGGTGCAGCTGGATGACACGCGGGTGGCGTTGGATACGGTGATGAACGTGCTCACGCCGCTCTGACACAGGCCAGGCAACGAGGCTTTATCAGGTTTAACCCTGATTCAAATGTGGGAGCGGGCTTGCTCGCGAATGCGGCGGGTCAGTCAATATTTCCGGTGAGATTTTCAGGGGTGTAACGCGGCTTGCAATTGGCTGCAAGCCGCGCGGGGTTTCACAAGGTGTAAGCGATGCCGACCTGGACGGTGCGCGGCGCGCCAGGGTAGGCGTAGATATTGCCGAATGCGCCTTCTTCAAACTCGCGATTGAACAGGTTTTTTACATCCAGGTTAAGGCGTACCTTTTCGTTGACCTTGTAGTAGCTGAGCAGGTCGACGACGGTGTAGGCGTCCATTGCGAACGCAGTGTTGGAGGTCTGGCCTGCTCGCTCGTCTACGTATTTGACGCCCGATCCCAGGCCCAGGCCTTTGAACGTACCGTCCTGAAACTCGTACACGTTAAGCAGGCTGAAGCTGTTGCGCGGAATGTTCAACAAGCGGGTGCCGGAGCGGATAGTGTTGTCCTTGGTGACTTCGGCATCGACATAGGCATAGCCGCCGATGACGCGCCATTCGGGGGTCAGGTTGCCCGCTACGTTAAGGTCCAAGCCACGGCTACGCACCTGGCCGGCGGCAACACTGAACGCTGAATCCACAGGGTCGGTGGTGAGGACGTTTTTCTTCTCGATCTGGTAGATCGCCGCATCGACGCTCAACTGGTGATCCAATGCCTCCCACTTCACGCCCATTTCATAGGACTTGCCTTTTTCCGGCTCGAACCCACCACCGACACGGGCAGCGCCGGTGTTGGGCTTGAACGAGCGTGCAGCGTCGGCATACACCGCCACGGTGTCGGTGAGGTCGTAAGTCACGCCCACACGCGGGGTGACGGCGTTGTCACTGGCCTCCCAGCTGTTACCGCCCGGCACATAGGTGTGATAGTCATGCTCGAAACGTTCGAAACGAGCCCCGGCAAGCACTTTGAGGCGCTCGGTAAGGGCGACCTGGTCCTGCACGAACGCGGCGTAGGTCTTGAGGTTTTCCTTGTCATGGGTCGGGGTGCGTGTGAGCGGCGGCCGCGCCTGGCCGTACACCGGGTCGAAGATATCGATGGGGTAAGTGCCCGCTGCGGCGCTGGAGCGCTGAATGATCGACTTGTAGTCGTAATCCTCAAACTCGACGCCAGTGAGTAAGGTGTGTTCAAACCCGCCCGTCGAGAAATGCCCGGTGAGATTGAGTTGCGTGTCTTTGTCGGTCCACTCCAGCTTGCGGTAGTTGAAGTTGCGTTGCAGGGTGCGGCCATCGGCGCCCAGGCTGGTGGGGCTGTTGGCCTCGATGCCATTGCCCTGAAGGGTGCCATCCAACCACTGGAAACCACCGCCCAAGGTCCAGTTTTCGTTGAGCAGATGCTCGAAACGCAACTGGGCCATGCTGTTGTCGTTATGCAGCTTGCCCACGTCCTTGTCGCCCCAGAACGTATCGCGTGACGCCGTGCCTTTTTGGTTGGCAAACCGGGTGAGGCCACGGTCCAGCGGGTGATTGTTGCGCATGAAGTCGCCCTCGAAGACCACCTTGGTGGCGTCGGTGGCCTGCCAAGTGATCACCGGAGTGATGCCGTAACGCTCGGTTTCCACATGATCACGGAACGTGTCACCCCCCTCGCCCACCACGTTCAGGCGATAGGCCAGGCGACCCTCATCATCCAGCGGCCCGGAGGCATCCAGCGTGCCGCGCTTCATGCCTTGGTCATTGAGTTGGCTGCCCAGGGTCACGGTGCGTTCTGGCAGTGGTTGTTTGGACACCACATTGAATGTGCCGCCGGGATCGCCACGGCCATAGAGCATGGTGGCCGGGCCACGCAGCACTTCGAGGCGTTCGATGGTATTGGCGTCCGGCATGTTCGGGTAGCCACGGTTGATGGGGAAACCGTTGCGGTAGAACTCACCGGTGGTGAAGCCACGCACGGTAAAGGTGGTGAGGCCCTGCCCGCCAAAGTTGTTGGCACGGCCCACGCCGCCGGCGTAGTCCAGTGCGTCCTGCAAGCGGGTGGCGCCGATGTCTTCGACAGCGTCCTTGGTCACGACACTGATGGACTGCGGGGTTTCATGAATGGAAGTGTCGGTGCGCGTCGCACTGGCTGAACGGGTGGCGCGATAACCCTGGACCGGGCCCTGGGCCGTCTCGTAGTCGGTGGTGCCGGTAATGCTGGTGGCTTGCAACTCAAGCGCGGCCTTTTCGACCGGCTCGACTTCTGCCCAACTCAACGGAGAAAACGCCTGAAGCACACATATGGAAACCAGGGTACGACGCATGGATGATGAACCTAGTGAATGAGCCAAATGGGGTGGGATACCTGCCAATTTTCGCGGCGCGATGGTATACCAAGATATCGACGATTGATATCTATTCTCATTCACTAATTTTCTAGTAACCACTTGGTATCAAGACTGAAGCAAAGCAAATGTGGGAGGGGGCAAGCCCCCTCCCACATGGGTTTTTCATACACCGTTAGTCGGTTTGCTTATTCCCAATCAGCGATAGCGTTCCAGCCAGTGCGCGTACGGCGCAGGCAAGGTCCAGGACGCTTTCTCAACCCCCAGTTCCTTCGCCGCAAAGTACGCCCAATGCGGGTCGGCCAGATGCGCACGGCCCACCGACACCACGTCCAGATGCCCCGCCTGCAATGCTCCTTCAGCCAGTTGCGGCGTGCCGAAACCCCAGGCCGATGTCACCGGGATGCCCGCTTCACGGCGCACACGCTCTGCGATGGGGCCCATAAAGGCCGGGCCCCATGGGATGTTGGTGTCAGGAATGGTGAAACCGACGCTGACGCTCAGCAGGTCCAGGCCACCGGCCTTGAAGCGGCGGGCCAGTTCGATGGATTCGACGAGGGTCTGCTCGTCGCGCCCGTCGTATTCGAGCACGCCGAAACGCGCGGTCAGCGGCAGGTTTTCCGGCCAGACTTCACGTACCGCCGCCAGGGTTTCCAGGAGGAAACGGCTGCGGTTGTCAAAGCTGCCACCGTAGGCGTCGGTGCGCTGGTTGGAGTGCTCGGAGAAGAAGCTCTGGCCCAGGTAGCCGTGGGCGAAGTGCAGCTCGATCCACTCAAAGCCTGCGTCACGGGCGCGGCGCGCAGCGTCGACGAAGTTTTGTTTGACCCGGGCGATATCGTCCAGGGTCATGGCGCGGGGCACTTGCGGCAGGTTGGCACCAAAGGCGATGGCTGACGGCGCGATGGTTTCCCAGCTGCGTGCATCGGAAGCGGCCATGTGGTCGTCGCCTTCCCATGGGCGGTTGGCGCTGGCTTTGCGACCGGCGTGGGCGATCTGGATACCCGGCACGGAACCCGCAGCCTTGATGGCCTTGACCATCGGCACGAACGCCTCGGCGTGTGCATCGCTCCAGATACCGGTGCAACCTGGGGTAATCCGGCCTTCCGGCGCAACCGCAGTGGCCTCGACCACCACCAGCCCTGCCCCGCCACGGGCCATGCCGGCCAGGTGCACGTGGTGCCAATCATTGGGGATGCCGTCATCGGCCATGTATTGGCACATCGGCGGAATAGCGATGCGATTGCGCAGGGTGACGTCTTTGAGTTTGAACGGTTCGAACAATGCGGCCATGGTGGACTCCAGCAAGTGTGTGAATGTTTCGATAGTTCGATAGTAGTCGAACTATAGCCTTAAGCGAAAGCCCCCGTTATCATGCGACCCATGCGAGCCTTCAAACATCCACCACCTCAAGACCTTACCCTCGAACGCGTGCTCTACGCCCTGAGCGACCCGGTGCGCCTGGAAATCGTGCGCTGCCTGGCCGCTGTACCCGAGGCCACCTGTGGCGAACTGGACGGCGGGCGGCCCAAGTCCAGCATGTCTCACCACTTTCGCGTGTTGCGTGATGCTGGCCTGGTGCAAACCCGCAGTGTAGGCACCACCCACATGAACGCGTTGCGGGCAGAAGATCTTGAAGACCGCTTTCCCGGCCTGCTGGCGAGCATCCTGGCGCAGCATTAAGTTTCGCTTCAGGTAGGCACCGAACCTTCCCCGCAAACCCGCGTCCGAGCTAGGGCACTGTTGCTTACCGCTCGCCGCGAGGTCCTCGTTTGAAAGCCGCCATCGTCAAAAAATATCGCCTGATCATCAAGACCATGGGCTACGTAGGTTGGGCCCTGTTCTGGCTATTGCTGTGGGATATCGCCGTAACGGTGGATTTCATGCTGTTTCTCAACGCCAAGCTCAATCTGCCGCTGATGCCCCTGACCCTGCTGGGTTCGGCCCTGATTGTGCTCATCAGTTTCCGTAACAGCAGCGCCTATAACCGCTGGTGGGAAGCGCGCACGCTGTGGGGGGCAATGGTCAACAACTCCCGCAGTTTTGCGCGCCAGGTGCTCACCTTGCTCGATGACCCCGGCAACGACGTGAACCCGGTCAAGGCTACCCTACTGCGCCGTCATGTCGCTTATGTGAATTGCCTGGCCGCGCACCTCAAGGGCGAGCCATGCCCCGACGAGGTGCGTGCGTTTATCCCCGCCGATGAATTCGCCCGCAGCGGCGCCACCAATAACTTTGCCAACGATATCCTCACCGGCTCCGCTGCGCTGCTGGCCCAGGAATACAAGGCCGGCCACCTGGACAGCATTCGCCTGGCGCGGTTGGAGTCGACCCTGGTGGATTTGTCCAACGCCCAAGGCGGCATGGAACGTATCGCCAATACCCCGCTGCCCTACCCCTACGTGTATTTCCCACGGCTGTTCATCTCGCTGTTCTGCCTGATCGTGCCAATAGGCCTGGTGGAATCCCTCGGTTGGTTCACCCCGCTGGCGTCCACCGTTGTGGGCTTTATGCTGCTGGCCATCGAGCGCATCGGCACCGATTTGCAAAGCCCGTTCCGTGCCAGCGAGCACCAGATCCAGATGGACACCATCTGCGAAACCATCGAGAAAAACCTGCAGTCGATGCAGCGTGATGCGCTGGGGGGCGAACGCATCGGTTAAACCTGCTCCCGGCCCTCAAGTGCTTGCCCCCGCAGTCGATATAGCGGGGGTACGCATGGACTTCACCCCCATAACAACCCATGCGACGCCCACCGCTACTGTTTCTGCCTTGCCAAAACTATAAATACCCGCAGGAGAAATCATGAACATCAAGCAAAAGCTGACCTGGGCGTTTGCGGCCATCGCGTGCCTGCCAGTCATCCTGGTGGCCGTGTTGGTCGTGATGAATGTGCGCGACGGAGCCCTGGCCAACTTCCTCGACAGCAGTGGCCGCGAGATCCGCCAGATCGACAATGGCATGAAGCAATTTTTCGACGGCATCAGCCAGAATGTCGAATTTGTGGCCAAGGACCCGCGCATCCTCGCGGCCAAGGACCTCAAGAACTACGCCGGCGCCGATGCTGCGCAAATCCCCCTCACCCCAACGAATAAAGAGCTGCTGGCGATCTTCGACCAGTTCGCCAAAAGCCACCCCAGCACCGCGTACCTGTCCCTGGGCCTCGCCGACGGTGGCTACGCCAGCTACCCCGACGACACCAAGCTGAACAACTACGACCCTCGCGTACGCCCCTGGTACAAGGCGGCCATCGCCGCGCCGGGTACCACCGTGCGGACCGGCGCCTACTACTGGGCACCAGACGACGTGGTACTGATCGGCACCGTGCACACCGTGGCCGATGCCGCCGGCAACATCCTCGGTGTGGTCGGCCTGGACGTGTCCCTCAAGCAGCTCACCGAACTGGTGCGCAACATCAAGCTGGGTGACAGCGGCTACCTGATGCTGGTGGAAGCCAACGGCAACGTACTGGTCGACCCCAGCGACGCCAAACACAACTTCAAGCCCCTGGCCGACCTGGGCCCCAACTACGCCGAGCTGGCCAAGCGCGGCGATGGGGTGACCCAAATCGACATCGATGGCGTGGCCTACATGGCCAACGTGGTCAGCTCCAAAGACCTGGGCTGGCGCTTTATCGGCCTGATCAAGCGCGACGAAGTGATGGCCGGCGCCACCCGCCTGACCTGGTTGATCGCCGCCATTGCCGCCGCATTGGCTTTGGTATTCGCGATTGTCGGCGCCAGTTTCGCCAGCGTGATCGTACGCCCGATCCGTGGTGTGGCCGATGGCCTGCAAGAAATTGCCGAAGGTGAAGGCGACCTGACCCGCCAGCTCAAGGTGCAAGGCAAGGACGAAACCGCCAGCCTGGCCGGTTGGTTCAACCAGTTCCTGAGCATGATCGCGCAGTTGGTGCAACGCATCGGCAACGCCTCCTCCGACCTGCAAACCGCCGCCGCCGACACCAGCGAAGTGGCCAACAATATGAACCAGGCCGCCGGTCGCCAGCGCGAAGCCGTAGAGCTGGTGAGCACTGCGTTCAACGAAATGGTCGCCACCGCCAACGAAGTCGCCCGCTCTTGCAGCGCCGCCGCCACCAGCGCCGATGAAGGCTACCGCGATGTGCACGATGGCCAGCAGCATATCGGTGAAGCCACCGGCAGCGTGCTCAAGCTCAGTGAAGACCTGCAAAAGTCGACCCAGACCATGCAGCTGTTGGAGCAGGACAGCCAGAACATCAACACCATTCTCGACACCATCCGCTCGATTGCCGAGCAAACCAACCTGTTGGCGCTTAACGCGGCGATTGAAGCCGCCCGCGCCGGTGACCAGGGCCGAGGCTTTGCGGTAGTGGCCGACGAAGTCCGCGCCCTGGCCCGCCGCACGGCCGACTCCACCGGTGAAATCGACAGCCTGCTGGGCAACCTCGCCCGCCGCACCCAGGAAGTCACCCAGCAGATGCAAGGCAGCCTGCTGGTGTCCCACACCAGTGTGGAACGCATCCAGCAGGCCCGCGACAGCTTCGACAAGATCCGTGGCTCGGTGGACTCGATCCGCGACCAGAACACCCAGATCGCCACCGCCGCCGAAGAGCAGCACCAGGTGGCCGAAGAGATCAACCGGCACATCGCGCAGATCCATGCCGATGCGCAATTGGTTGAAGGCTTCGCCCACTCGGCGCAGACCGGGTCAGGCCGGCTTACGGATATCTCGGGTCAACTCAAGGGGTTGGTGGGGCGGTTCAAGTTCTAGGCTGTTTGCATCAACGTTCGCCTGCCGGGGCAGGCGAACGTTACGCGGATTCGCTACTATAAGCCGGCCGTTTCCCGAATTTAGCCACACCGCCCCGGAGCCTCAATGCCCACCCCCAAGGACACCGCCCCCGACAGCAGCGCCCCGATGATCCCCGAGCAGCGTCGCGAGCAAATCCTGCGGCAACTGCGCAAGCATCAGGTCATGAGCGTGCACCAGTTGATGGAGATGTTCGACTGTTCGCACATGACCGTGCGCCGCGATATCGCGCTGTTGGAACAGGAAGGCCTGGCCTATTCGGTCACCGGTGGTGTGCGCATCGCCAGCCAGTTGCACAGCGAGCCGAGCCATCAGTCCAAGGCCGTGGTGGAGCTGCCGCAAAAGCAAGCCATGGCGCGGCTGGCGGCGCGTTTGCTGCACGCGGACATGACGGTGTACCTGGACGCCGGCACCAGCACCCTGGAGATCGTGCCGTATATCAAGGCGCTCTCGGGCATGACCGTGGTGACCAACGACTTCGGGATCGTGCAGGCGTTGATGGATGCGCAACAGGTGACGGTGATTCACACCGGCGGCCAGTTGGACCATGACAACCACTCTTCGGTGGGCGGGCTGGCCGTGGCGACGTTGCGCCAGATAGTGACGGATATTGCATTTGTCTCTACCAGCTCCTGGGACCTGCACCGCGGCATCACCACGCCTTCGGCGCTGAAGGTGGAGGTCAAGCAAGTGGCAATGCAATCGGCGTCCCAAGTGGTGCTGGTGGCGAGCAGTTCCAAGTACGGCACATTCAGCATGTACCGCATTGCCGGGCTGGAACCGTTTGACGTGATCATCAGCGACGAAGGCCTGGCCCCGGCTGCGGCGGATGGGATTCGTAAGCGCGGGATTGAATTGATGCTGCCGGGTGACGCACTGGCAACCTGAACCCTCCTTGGAATGCAATCAAATGTGGGAGGGGGCTTGCTCCCGATAGCAGTGGTTCAGTCAACACATGCAGTGACTGACACACTGTCATCGGGAGCAAGCCCCCTCCCACATTTGAACCCACTTCGGCTCGGTTACCGGGTCGCTTTCCAATCCCGCAACCATTGCAGGCCAGCCGAGGTATCAGCCTTCGGCCGGTACTCGCAACCCACCCAACCGGTGTAGCCCAACTGGTCCATCAGGTCGAACAGATAACCGTAATTCAGCTCGCCCAGGTCCGGCTCATGCCGATCCGGCACACCGGCTATCTGGATATGGCCAATGCCGTTGAAGTCGCGACGCAGTTTGGTCGCCACATCCCCCTCGACAATCTGGCAGTGGTAGCAGTCGAACTGCACCTTGAGGTTGCTTGCGCCCACTTCACGGCAGATCGCTTGGGCCTGGTCCTGGCGATTGAGGAAGAAGCCCGGCATGTCGCGGGTGTTGATTGGTTCGAGCAACACCGTGACCCCCACCCTGGCCGCCGCTGCGCTGGCATAGGCAAGGTTTTCCAGGTAAACGGCGTGGTGACGCGGGCGCAGGGACTCGGACGGCAGCAAGCCGGCCATCACATGCACACGGTCATTGCCCAGCACCTGGGCATATTCCAGCGCGCGGTCAAAGCCGATACGAAACTCGGCCTCGCGCCCTGGCAAAGTGGCAATACCCCGCTCCCCCGCCGCCCAGTCACCCGGAGGCGCATTGAACAGCGCCTGGACCAGCCCGTTATCACTTAAGCGCTGCTTGAGTTCAGCCGCGCTGTAGTCATACGGAAACAGGTATTCCACCGCGTCAAAACCATCGGCCTTCGCCGCAGCGAAGCGATCCAGAAAGTCGTGTTGCGGGTACAGCATGCTCAGGTTGGCAGCGAAACGAGGCATAAAAACTCCCAGGAGTCAGACAAAAGGCCAGATCAGCAGGGTAATCAGGAAACCCAAGGTGCCGAGCAAAGTAGTGATCACTGTCCAGGTGCGCAGGCCGTCCGCCACATTGAGCCCGGCCAGCTTGGTGAAGATCCAGTAGCCGGCATCGTTGATATGGGACATCGCCAACCCGCCACCGCCCATGGCCAGGCACAGCAGCGCCATATGGTTGGGCGTAAGGTCCAGGGTCACGATCAGCGGGCTGATGATACCGGCCGTGGTCACCAGCGCCACCGTGGTGGAACCCTGCACCGCACGCAGCAACATGGTCAACAGGAAGCCCAGGGCCAACACCGGCAGGCCGGTGGTGCGTAGCATGTCGGAGACTACCGCGCCGATGCCAGTATCTACCAGCACCTTGCCGAACACCCCGCCGGCGCCGGCGATCAGGATCACCATGGCCACCCCCGGCAAGGCCGAACCGATCACGTCGGAGACCTGGCTACGGCTCCAGCCACGGCGCGAGCCCAACAGCCAGGCGCACAGCAAGGTATCGATCAGCAACGCTACCAGTGGCGCGCCGAGTACCGTCATCACCCCACGCAAGGTCGACTCGATCGGCAACAGCGAAGTGGCCAAGGTTCCCAGCAAGATCAACACAATCGGCAGCAGGATCAGGCTGACGATCAAGCCAAAACCCGGCGCCGGCGCTGGTGGCAGCTTGGCGGCGATAGCACTGGTGGACTCTTCCAGGCCCATGTGGGACTCGGCCACGGCGGCCTGCTGCACCGCGCTGTCATTGCCGTTGGTCCAGGCTTGCAAGTCTGCATTGGTGACGTGCGGCCCATAGACTTCGGCGCGGATATCGTCGGTCATCGGGTAGAAGCGACGGGTCATGCGCCCCGCGACACGGTAGCCGATGTAGCACAGCAGCGCGGTGATCGGCAGGCCAAACATCAGCACCCGGCCCAGGTCCGCACCCAGTTGGCTGGCAGCGGCCACCGCGCCCGGATGGGGCGGCAGGAACGCATGCACGGTGAGCAGCGCGGCACACATCGGCAACGCAAACACCAGCAGCGGCTTGCGCGCCCGGCGGGCCACGCCATAGGCCAGCGGCATCAGGATGATCACCCCGACTTCAAAGAACACCGGCACACCGATGATGAACCCGGCGATGGTCAGCGCCAGCGGTGTGCGCCGGTTACCGAAACGCTCAATCAGGGTTTTGGCCAGCGCCTCGGCGCCACCGGACAACTCGATGATCCGCCCGATCATCGCGCCCAGGGCAATGATGATCGCGATATGGCCCAGGGTCTTGCCCATGCCGCCTTCGATGGTTGCCACCAGGTCGGCGGGTTTCACCCCGGCCACCAGCGCTACCACGATACTCACCAGCATCAGCGCGACAAATGGCTGGAATTTGTACTTGAGAACCAAAAACAGCAGCAGCGCGATACCGGCGCCGGCAGTCAACATCAAAATCAGTGGGCTCATTCGAGAATGTCCTGTTGTTATTGTTTTTCAAGCAAGCCGGGGCCGTCGAACGCCTGGGCCGGTGTTCGGGGCAACGCGTGCAATGTAGGTATTACCAGTGCGCGCCGAACGTCTCGCGCAGTTCATCCAGTGCGGCCTGATCCATCGGCGCAGGCCTTGGGTTGCTCATCAGCCACAGGCGGGCGGTTTCTTCCAACTCTTCCAGGGCGTAGCTGGCCTTGGCCACCGAGCTTTCCCAGACCACCGGCCCCAGGCGTTCGAGCATCACGCCGCGCACGCTGTTGGCCAGTTGCGCGACCTGCTCGGCCACCTTTGGCGAGCCGGGGCGCTGGTAGCCGATCAAGGGAATGTGCCCGACCTTCATCACCTGGTACGGCGTGAGTGGCGGCAAGATATCGTCCGCACGCCACACGCCCGCCAGGGTCAAGGCCACCAAATGGGTGGAGTGGGTATGCACCACGCCGCCCACCGTGGGGTTGCGGTCGTACACCTGGCGATGCAGGGCCAGGGTCTTGGACGGCTTGTCGCCAGAGACCCACTCCCCGTTGAGGTTGACCTTGGCGATTGCCTCGGGCGTCAAGCGCCCCAGGCATACGTCCGTGGGGGTGATCAGCCAGCCGTCGTCGAGCCGCGCGCTGATATTGCCGGCGCTGCCGACGGTATAGCCGCGCTGATACAGGCTGCGGCCGACATCGCAGATTTCTTCGCGCTGGGCCTGTTCGTCGATACCGCTCATTGGGCACCTCCGGCCAATTGCGCGAGGGCTTTGGCGAAGAAATCACGGCCACCGAAGTTGCCCGATTTGAGCGCCAACGCCAGGGGCTCGGCCGAGCTGCTGATCGTGGCCGGCACGCCCGGATCGATCTGCGCGCCGATCTGCAACAGGTTGACGCCCAGCGCCTTGACCACCGCGCCAGAGGTTTCGCCGCCAGCAATCACAAAGCGCCGCACACCGCTGTCGCGCAGGCCCCGGGCGATCTCGCCCAGCGCATCCTCCACCAACGCACCGGCGCGCTCGACGCCCAGTTGCTGCTGCACCGCCTTGACCTCGTCCGGGGTGCTGGTGGCGTAGATCAACACGGTTTGCGCGCTGTCGCGGGCAAAGGCCAGGGCCTGCTCTACCACTGGCTCACCGGCGGCCACGGCCAGCGGGTCGATACGCAGCGCCGGGCGACCGGCCTCACGCCAGGCCGCAACTTGACCGAGGGTGGCCACCGACGCACTGCCGGCCAGCACCACTTCACCACCACCGACCACCGGCAACGACGCCACATCGAAGTCACGCAACTTGCCAGCGCGACGGAAGTTATCCGGCAAACCCAGGGCCAGGCCCGAGCCGCCGGTGAGCAGTGGCAGGTCGGCGCAGGCGCTGCCGAGGGTGTAGAGGTCTTGATCCGACAGCGCATCGGCGATGGCAATGCCGACGCCTTGGGCGCGCAGTTCGGCGATCTTGTTGCGCGTGGCTTCAACGCCCGCCGCAACGCTGTCATAGCGCAACAGGCCCACAGGCAGTTGGGTCTGGCTTTGCAGCACACGCACCAGGTTGGCGTCGACCATCGGCGTCAATGGGTGATGCTGCATGCCGGATTCACTGAGCAACTGGTCCTGCACAAATAGGTGACCACGGAAAATCGTGCGGCCGTTTTCCGGGAATGCCGGGCACGCCAGGGTGAAATCGCTGCCCAGGGCCTTGAGCAACGCTTCGCTGACCTGGCCAATGTTGCCGGCGGCGGTGGAATCAAAGGTGGAGCAATACTTGAAGAAGATCTGCTCGCAGCCCTGCTCACGCAGCCAGGCCAGCGCGGCGAGGGACTGCTCGACGGCTTCGGCAGCGGGCGTGGTGCGGGACTTGAGGGCGATGACGATGGCGTCGGCATCCAGCCCGGCCGCGACTTCGCGGCTGGGAATGCCGATGCTCTGCACCGTGCGCATGCCGCCACGCACCAGCATGTTGGCCAGGTCAGTGGCACCGGTGAAGTCGTCAGCGATGCAGCCCAGCAAGGGGCGCGCATTAACGGTAGTCATGACGCGTTCCTTAAACAGAGTCGGGCTTGGCAGTCGGCAGGTCGATGCCGGGGAAAATCTTGATCACCGCTGAGTCGTCCTCGCGGCCAAAACCCGCACTGGAGGCCTGCATGAACATCTGGTGCGCGGTGGCCGACAGCGGCAACGGGAATTTGCTGGCGCGGGCAGTATCGAGCACCAGGCCCAGGTCCTTGACGAAAATATCCACCGCCGACAGCGGCGTGTAGTCGGCCTTGAGGATGTGCGGCACGCGGTTTTCGAACATCCAGGAGTTGCCGGCGCTGTGGGTGATCACCTCGTACAAGGCATCGGCGTCCACACCTTCGCGCAGGCCCAGGGCCATGGCTTCGGCGGAGGCAGCGATGTGCACACCGGCCAGCAACTGGTTGATGATTTTGACTTTGGAGCCCAGCCCGTGGGCGTCGCCCAGGCGATAGACCTTGCCCGCCATGCCCGCCAGTACGGCTTCGGCCTTGGCATAGGCGGCTTGCGGGCCGGAGGTCATCATGGTCATTTCGCCAGCGGCGGCCTTGGCGGCGCCGCCGGAGATCGGCCCGTCGATATACAGCAGGCCCTGGTCGGCCAGGCGCTGGCCCAACTCAACGGCGTAGGTTGGTGCCACGGTGGCGCAACCGATCACCAGGCTGGCGGGGCGCAAGGCCGCGACGGCACCGTTGTCACCGAACAGCACGGTTTCGGTCTGCTCGGCGTTGACCACCACGGTGATGATCACATCACAGGCTTCAGCCATCTGCGCAGGCGACGCGCACGCCACCCCGCCTTCGTTGGCGAACTGCTGGGTGACGGCGTCACGCACGTCACAGGCATGCACATTGAAGCCGGCACGCAGCAGCGAGCGGGCTATGCCCAGCCCCATCGCGCCCAGACCAACAACACCAACATTCTTATTATTCATGGGGTACTCCAGGGGAAAACGGCGGCACACACCACACCGGCGAGCCGCGTTGGAATTGAAGTCGATCATCCACCAATGAACAGATTATGTGAAGTATTTTTTCAGTCTAACATTTTTTAACATTGAGTCTGTTAACCGCCGCCGTCGAGCAACTCATCGCAATGCTTGTGCTTTGCGTATTATGGTATACCATCATACGCAAACCACCCCACATCAGATGGAGCCGCTCATGAGTTTCGAAATTCGCAAAATCGTCAGCTATGTAGAAGAAACCTTTATCGAAGGCGGCAAAGCCTCCGACACCCCGGTAAAAATGGTCGGCTTGGCCGTCGTGCTGAAAAACCCATGGCTGGGCCAGGGTTTCGTCGAAGACCTCAAGCCGGTTATCCGCGCCAACTGCTCGGACCTCGGTGCGCTGATGGTCGAGCGTTTGGTGGGCATCATCGGCGGTGCCGAAAACATCGAGGCCTACGGTAAAGCAGCGGTCGTCGGTGCCGACGGCGAGATCGAGCACGCCTCCGCGATCATCCACACCCTGCGCTTTGGCAACCACTACCGTGAAGCGGTCAAGGCCAAGAGCTACCTGAGTTTCACCAACAAGCGCGGCGGCCCGGGCACCTCGATCCAGATCCCGATGATGCACAAGGACGACGAAGGTCTGCGTTCGCACTACATCACCCTGGAAATGCAGATCGAAGACTCGCCGCGTGCCGACGAAATCGTCGTGGTACTGGGTTGTGCCGACGGCGGCCGCCTGCACCCACGTATCGGTAACCGTTACATCGACCTGGAAGAACTGGCCGCCGAAAAGGCCCAGTAAGAACGGCTTGGCCCCCAATAAAAAAGGCATGCAGGAGCGCTCCATGATTCGGCTCACCGCTGAACGCACCCCGGCTGGCACCAGTTATCTGGCGACCGGCCAAGGCCAGCCTGTGGTTTTGATCCACGGCGTGGGCCTGAATAAAGAAATGTGGGGCGGGCAAGTCGTTGGCCTGGCCACGAACTACCGCGTGATCACCTACGACATGCTCGGCCACGGCGCCAGCCCGCGCCCGGCCGCCGGCACGCCGCTATTGGGCTATGCCGACCAATTGCTGGAACTGCTCGATCACCTGGAACTGCCCCAGGCCACGGTGATCGGCTTTTCCATGGGCGGCCTGGTCGCCCGGGCGTTTGCCCTGCATTACCCCGAGCGCCTCAAAGGCTTGGTGGTACTTAACAGCGTGTTCAACCGCAGCCCCGAGCAGCGTGCCGGCGTGATCGCCCGCACCGCCCAGGCCGCCGAACACGGACCGGATGCCAACGCAGAAGCGGCGCTGTCGCGCTGGTTCAGCCGCGAATACCAGGCGGCCAACCCGGCGCAGATCGCGGCCTTGCGTGAAACCCTGGCGGGCAATGACCCCCAGGGCTACCTCACCACCTATGAGCTGTTTGCGACCCAGGATATGTACCGCGCCGATGACCTCAAGAGCCTGCGCGCCCCTACCCTGGTCGCCACCGGCGAACTCGACCCCGGCTCAACCCCGGAAATGGCCCGGCAACTGGCCGACCGTATTCCCGGCGCCACCGTTGCAGTGCTGGCCGAACAACGGCATATGATGCCGGTAGAATCGCCGCGCCTGGTCAACCAGTTGCTGCTGGGCTTTCTTGACACGGTGTACGCCCAAAACACTCCAATAAAGGGGATCGTTGCATGACGCTTGAACGCTTCCAGATGTGCATCGGCGGGCAATGGGTCGATGCCCTGTCCGGCAAGACCTTCGACAGCCTCAACCCGGCCCTGGCCGAACCCTGGGCGCAACTGCCCGACGCCGACGAAGCCGACGTAGAGCGCGCCGTGCAGGCTGCGCAAACGGCTTTCGACAGCCCGGCCTGGCGTGGCCTTACCGCCACGGCGCGGGGCAAACTGCTGCGACGCCTGGGTGATTTGATCGCCGACAACAAAGAACACCTGGCCCAGCTGGAGAGCCGCGACAACGGCAAGCTGATTCGTGAAACCCGTGGCCAGGTCAGCTACCTGCCGGAGTTTTTCCACTACACCGCAGGCCTGGCCGACAAGCTCGAAGGCGGCACCCTGCCCCTCGACAAACCGGATCTGTTCGCCTACACCGTGCACGAAGCCATGGGCGTGGTCGCCGCGATCATTCCGTGGAACAGCCCGCTGTACCTGACCGCGATCAAACTCGCCCCAGCCTTGGCGGCGGGCAATACCATCGTGATCAAGCCGTCGGAACATGCCTCGGCCACTATCCTGGAACTGGCGCGCCTGGCCCTCGAAGCCGGCATTCCGCCGGGCGTGGTCAACGTGGTCACGGGCTACGGCCCCAGCACCGGCGCCGCCCTCACCCGCCACCCGCTGGTGCGCAAGATCGCCTTCACCGGCGGCGCGGCCACCGCACGCCATGTGGTGCGCAGCAGCGCGGAGAACTTCGCCAAGCTGTCCCTGGAACTGGGCGGCAAGTCGCCGAACATCATCTTTGCCGATGCCGACCTCGACAGCGCCATCAACGGCGCGATTGCCGGGATCTATGCCGCGTCCGGGCAAAGCTGCGTGTCCGGTTCGCGCCTGTTGGTGCAGGAAGAGATCTACGACGAATTCGTCGAACGCCTGGTCGCCCGCGCCCAGCGCATCCGCATCGGCAACCCCCAGGACGACGCCAGCGAAATGGGCCCCATGGCCACCGCGCAGCAGTTGGCCGTGGTCGAAGGCCTGGTGGCTGACGCGATTGCCGAAGGCGCACGCCTGCGCACCGGCGGCAAACGCCCGCAGAACCTGGGCGAAGGCTGGTTCTACGAGCCGACGCTGTTCGAGTGCGACCGCAACTCGATGAAGATCATGCAAGAAGAAGTGTTCGGCCCGGTGGCCTCGGTGATCCGCTTCAAGGACGAAGCCGAAGCCCTGGCCATCGCCAACGACTCCCAGTTCGGCCTTGCCGCCGGTATCTGGACCCGTGACCTGGGCCGCGCCCACCGCCTGGCCCGGGATGTGCGCTCAGGCATCATCTGGATCAACACCTACCGCGCCGTGTCGGCGATGGCGCCGATTGGCGGTTTCAAGAACAGTGGCTATGGACGCGAAAGCGGCATCGATTCGGTGCTGGCCTACACCGAGCTGAAAACGGTGTGGATCAACCTGTCCCAGGCGCCTATGCCTGACCCTTTTGTGATGCGCTAAGAGGCCCCTGCCATGATCGAACCCGGCATTTACAAAGACGTGATGAGCTCGTTCCCGTCCGGCGTCACGGTGGTCACCACCCTGGACCCGGACGGCGGCATCGTCGGCATCACCGCCAGTGCGTTCAGCGCGCTGTCGATTGACCCGGCGCTGGTGCTGTTCTGCCCCAACTACGCCTCCGACACCTACCCGATCCTGCGCGACAGCAAGCGCTTTGCGATCCACTTGCTGTCCGCCGACCAGACCGCCGAAGCCTATGCCTTTGCGGGCAAGGGCAAGGAAAAGGCCAAGGGCATCGAGTGGCAACTGAGCGCGTTGGGCAACCCGCTGCTGGCCAACGCCACGGCGATCATCGAGTGCGAGCTGTGGCGCGAGTACGACGGCGGTGACCACGCGATCATCGTCGGCGCGGTGAAAAACCTGATTTTGCCAGAGCAGCCGGTCACACCGATGGTCTACCACAAGGGCAAGCTGGGTCCGTTGCCCGCCTTGGCCTAAGGGGCACCGGGGGGCCGTGCGGGTTTGTCGCTTAAAGAACGCAGCGTGATAAACTCGCCGACACTTTCGGCCCCTGGTCGGCCCCCAGTTAACCGTTACAGACAGAGCAGCCCCCATGAAACGCGCGCCCCTCGACGACAGCTTCAAGGTCAACCACAACCCGGTCACCCTGCGGGAAATCGTGCTGGAGAAACTGCGCAGCGCGATCATGAACTTCCAACTGTTGCCGGGCGACCGCCTGGTGGAGCGCGACTTGTGCGACCGCCTTGGCGTCAGCCGCACCTCGGTGCGTGAAGCCTTGCGGCACCTGGAGTCCGAAGGCCTGGTGGAATTCGCCGATGCCAAGGGCCCGCAGGTGGCAATCATCACCCTGGCGGACGCGGTCGATATCTATGAACTGCGTTGCGTGCTCGAAGGCTTGATCGTGCAGCTGTTCACCCTGCGCGCCAAGGCCAAGGACATCAAGGCCCTGGAAAAAGCCCTGGAAGACAACCGCAAAGCCCTCAAGGACGGCGAGTTGCAACAGGTGATCGACTCGGTGCAAGGCTTCTACGACGTGCTGCTGGAAGGCTCGGGCAACCATGTCGCCGCCACCCAGTTGCGCCAGTTGCAGGCGCGCATCAGCTACCTGCGGGCCACCTCGGTGTCCCAGGAAAACCGCCGCGACGCCAGCAACCACGAAATGGAACGCATGGTCGAGGCCATCAAGAGCCGCGACCCGTTGGCCGCCCACCAGGCCTGTGTCGACCACGTACGCGCCGCTGCCGCCGTGGCCCTGGACTACCTCAAGCGCAAACAGGAAGAAACCGGCAAGCTGCCGGAAATCACCCTGCCCATCGCCCTCAAAGAACCGCGCATAGGTCACTGACCGTGCCCAGCCCCAGCTTTTGCCCGACCTGCGGCGGCAGTGACTTAGGTCACCAGTTGCCACCGGGCGATACCCATGAGCGCCTGATGTGCCGGGGCTGCGGCTATATCCACTACATCAACCCCAAGATCATTGCCGGCTGCATCATCGAGCAGGACGGCAAGTACTTGCTGTGCCAACGGGCGATTCCACCGCGTCCCGGCACCTGGACGCTACCGGCCGGTTTTATGGAAGGCGGCGAGACCACCGAGCAGGCGGCGCTGCGGGAGGTGTGGGAAGAAAGCGGTGTGCGGGCGGAGATTGTCTCGCCCTACTCTATTTTCAGCGTGCCCAGGATCAGCGAGGTGTACATCATCTTTCGCGCCATTGCGCTGGAGATCACTGGGCAGTTTGGGCCGGAGACGTTGGACTACAAGTTTTTCGCGCCGGAGGATATTCCTTGGGAGAGCATCTACTACCCGGCGATCCGGCAGATTCTTGAGCGGTATATCGAGGAGCGGCAGGCTGGGGTGTATGGCATCTATATTGGCAATGATGACAGCGGCAAGATCCATTTCATCCGCTGATCTTTCGGTCGGGCACGATTCAAAATGTGGGAGCGGGCTTGTCGGGTCGCCGCATCGCTGCGATAGCTATGTGGTGGGCGCCAGAGCGTTTGGGTCGGAGTACATATCCGTTATTTGGGTAACGGCGGCTATTGGTTCCGCTCTTACAGCCATGCCTTTCAAGGTCTGCGTTTAAAAAGCCGTTTAAAGTCATGTTTTGGCCTGCTTATTCGACTTGGCAGCCTTAAGCACCCGATCGGTTGAAACATGAGCCCGCGCTGCTTTTCCTTCCAGCCACTCCTTGGATTTGGCGACTTTGGGGCCGCGTGGGCTTTTCGCAATAGCCTTAGGCTTGATCAACCTCGCCAAAGCCAGTAACCGCTCTGCCAGCCCTTGCGAAGTTTTTTCGAGAGGGAAGTATTCCGCCGGCAGGGCGATCTGCATGCCCTCATAACCGCTGCGTACGTGTACCGCCAAATGGAACATCGAGGCCTCCCAACCCTCTGGCTGCGTTTCGCGGTGCGCCTGGTCAACGCTACGCTTGAGAACTGACAAAACGTTGTAAGCCAGAACCGCTGAGGCAAAGCCCAACAGTGCGGCTTTAGGGGTGCCAAGGCTATTTATTTCACTTTCCAGCACCGCTTCAAGCCGCTGGAACATCCCTTCAATGCTCCACCGTCGACGGTATAAATCCGCTATCTGGCGAGCGTTGATGGTGTCGGGCAAATTGCTCCAGAACCACATCACTGAATCACCTGAGTCATTGGCTGTCTGCAGGCTCAACTCAACGCGCCGCCATCGGCGGCCACTTTTAACTTCGATGATTTGTTCGCGAACGGTTCCGCTTTCGACGGCCCCTGACTCTTGCCAATCACTTTCCTGGATCACCCGTGGATGCGTGCCGGGTTGGCGAACGATGAACGATGCCCCTGTGTCCTCGCAGGCCTGCAGGACAGGCAGCGTGCAGTAGAGCCGGTCACCCATCCACAGCTGACCCGCGCTAGCGCGGGCCAGCAGTGGTAGAAAACTGACCCGCTCGCTGGCGTAGGCGTCCTCGCAAGGCTCAAGATCAACGACTAAATCCAGATCAGGGTCGTAGGCCACCACGGAAAATCCTGGGCGAGCGGCACCACGCTCTGTGCGCAAAGGGCCTAGCCGCTTTTCTGTAGACGGCAAGTGATTACCATCGACAACGCGCAACTGCCAGCCGGGCAGAATCGATGAGTGGCCGAGCGTTTTGATGGTCGGTTCCAAACGCTCGGCGCTGCCTGAAATCAGCGCTCGCAGCAGCTCGGGCTCGGTTCGGCTGATCTTGTCATAGACCGCTGCAAGGCTGACCGAAAGCCCCTCCATCTTGCGCGCTGCTGCGTGTAGTGAAGGTCTTAGGCCCAATGAAACAAGGGACATCAGCTCAACAACGGTTGAAAACAAAAGCTCACGGGAGTACTGACGCTGGCGATAATCATCAAACACCTTGTCAACCCATTCAGCAGGCACTGCCTGCTCTAATACCAGTTTGGTCATGACACTGGCCGGTGCTTGTTTTTCAAACCGCTCTAGAACCTTTTCCCACATCGTTTCGTCATCCTGACTGAAATAGTTGGGGGATTTTAAACCAAGACCTTGAAAGGCGTGGCTCTTACAGCGGCTCACTTTTGAAAAGCGCAAAAGTAAGCAAAACGCTTCGCCCCACCACTCGGTGCCTCGCCTAGGCTCGGCATGCCCTCTCTCCGGCTTGAATCCGTGGGCCGCCGCAATGGGCCATCCATGGCCCAGTGCGGCTAACCCGGCGTCCTGCCGGGTTACCCACGGATTCAAGCCTGCGTTCGGCCAGCGTGGTTTAACGGGGCGCCTAAG
>NZ_QUZU01000044.1 GCF_004682055.1 Pseudomonas kairouanensis
GATTTTTAACTGATCCACCGCATTCGCGAGCAAGCCCGCTCCCACAGTTTTAACCGAGTACGACACACCCAACCGGTCGGCTCTAAGGCCGCCGCGCTCTTGCTTTTGATCTGGGGTCGCCCCGTCAAACACGCTGGCCGAACCTAGGCGAGGCACCGAGTGGTGGGGCAAGAGCCCTTTTGCTTACTTTTGGGTCCTTCCAAAAGTGAGTCGCTGTAAGAGCGAAACCATAAGTGGCCGTTACCGCAGCAATGGATATGTACACCGAAACACCGCCATCGGGAGCAAGCCCCCTCCCACATTCAAACCAGGTTCGACCATAGATCTAGATCGCCTCAAGGCCTGATCGCCGCCTCAACCCGCGCAATATACGTATCAAACCGCCCCACCAAATCCACCTGCTCCGGAAACCGCAACCACTGCACCTGCAACCCATCCATCATCGCCAAAATCTCCTCCACCAACCCGGCAAGATCCACATCCCCCCGCACCTCCCCCGCCGCCACCAGTTCAGCAAACTGCCCCTGCATACGCTGATGAATCGCCGCATACCGCGCCTGGAACCAGCCCCACGCCGGGTGGGTGTCCAGCAAACTCTCGGCATTCAAAATGGTAAACGCCCGCACAACACCCGGCGCCGTAGCATTCGAGCGGTTGATGGCGCGCAGGCTGCCGAGCAAACCATTCAAGGATTTTTCCGCGCGTACCTCATCGGCAATCCGCTGATTGACCTCATCGCGACGCTGCAACACCCCCATCAACAGCGAGATCTTGCTGGGAAAATGATGCAGCAGGCCCGCCACGGAGATGCCCACAATCGCCGCCACCTGGGCCATGGAGGCGCCGCTGTAGCCTTCCAGGGAAAACACCTGCAAGGCCGCATCCAGCAGCTCTTCACGGCGTTTTTCACCCTTGGGTGCGCGGCGGGTTTTGGGGGTGGGTTCGGTCATGGGTCAGTCCTTGAGCTTTCCCGTTCGATCAGTCGGCAGTCCAACAGGTTCAACCGTTGTACTTCATCCTCAACCGGCAGCACCCCCAGGCTTTCCAACACGCGGGTGGCCGCCAGCACACCGATCTCCAGGGCCGGTGGCTTGATGGTGCTCAGGCTGGGCAGCAGCATTTCGGCAAACGGGTAGTCGCCAAAGCCCAGCACCGCGCAATCCTGGGGGATGTTCAAACCGGCGCGCTGCCCGGCCAGCAAGCCACCGGCAGCCAGGTTGTCATTGGCGAAGAAGATCGCATCCGGCGGTGTGGCGTGGCTCATCAGCGCTTGCATGGCCTGCTTGCCGGCTTCGAACGGCGCACTGTCGGCATCCGGGACGAATACCCAAGGCTCTACACCCAGCGCGGTGAGCGTGGCGGCAAACCCCTCGCCGCGCTCCATCGCGCTGAAGTCCCCCACCGCACTGTTCTGCACAAACGCGATGCGCCGATAGCCCTGCCCATGCAGATAACGCGCGGCGGTGACGCCCACCTCGTAGTGGGAAAAACCGATCTGCAACGGCTCGCGCTCAGGCACGTAGTCCCAGGTTTCCACCACCGGGATATCGGCGTCGGCAATCATCTTTTCGGTGGCCGCACTGTGAAAGCGGCTGGTCAGCACCAGCGCCGCCGGTGACCAACCCAGGAACGCACGCACCGCGCTTTCTTCCTGCTCGGCACTGAAGTAACTGGAGGCCAGCAACAGCTGATAACCATGGCGACTGAGGGTGTCACTGAAGCCCTGGATGGTATTGGCAAAGATCGGCCCGGAGATGTTCGGGATCACCATCGCCACGATACGCCCGCGCGCCGAGGCCAGCCCCCCCGCCACCAGGTTGGGCACGTAGCCCAATTCGGCCACCACCTGGGCGATGCGCTCGCGACGCTCAGGGGAAACCTGCTCGGGCTGGTTGAAATAACGCGACACGGTAATGGCCGACACCCCAGCCTCGCGCGCCACGGTATTGAGAGTGACGCGCCCGGCGCCACGGCGTTTGCGCGGTTTGTCTTGGCTCACGGCAGAATCCTGTTAACAACGAAAAGGAATATAGGACTAATTTTTCAGTATTTGACGTTCTAAACCTGGCCCCACAATAATGCCGATGTTAGCGCTAACAAAGCGCTCTGTCTGCTACTCGCTCAAGCGAATGCCAGAGACCGATACACAGGCGTTGCCGTCGCAGAACGGTAACGGTTCAGGGCATTTTTTTCGAGCGGGCACAGCATGCACAACTTCCAGCGCACTACCTTATTGATCTTGGCCGGGCTGACTGCCCTGCCCGCCTTTGCGGCCGATGAGCAGGAGCCGACGCTCAAATCCGTGACCGTCACCGCCACCCGCCGCGAGGAGTCGCTGCAAAAAGTCCCGGTCGCCGTTTCGGTGCTCGATGGCGAACAACTGGAACGCGACAACCGTAACGGCGTGGCCAGTATTGCCCAACAGGTGCCGTCGCTGAACTTCCGCACCGGCGCCTCGAACAAGGACACCTCGCTGTTCGTGCGCGGCGTGGGCACTATCTCCACCTCCCCTGGCGTGGAGCCAACGGTGGCCACGGTGATCGACGGCGTAGTCTATGCCCGCCCAGGCCAGGCCACCCTCGACCTGCTGGACCTGGAACGCATCGAAGTGCTGCGCGGCCCCCAGGGCACACTGTTTGGCAAGAACGCCTCGGCCGGTGTGCTGAACATCACCAGCAAGGCGCCCACGGCCGAGACCCACGGCTATATCGACCAGTCCTACTACAGCGGCAATGAAAGCCGCACCCGTTTCGGCATCGGCGGCAGCCTGGTGCCCGGCGTGCTCAAGGGCTCGGTCAGCACCCTGTTCGGCAGCTATGACGGCAACGTCGATAACAAACACAATGGGCAAGAGGTCAATGGCTACAACCACAAGGGCATTCGCGGCAAGTTGGAGTTCACCCCCAACGACGACCTGAAGCTGACCCTGATCGGCGACTACATGCAGTCCCACGACGATGCGCCCAATGGCGTGGTGAGCAAGTCCCTCACCCCGGCGTTCGCCAACGCACTGAACCCGGTGCGCGGCTCCAGCGACAACCGCGACATCAACACCGACACCCGCAGCCATGTGCAAGACACCAACAAAGGCCTGTCGGCGCAGTTGGACTGGAACCTCGGCGACTACACCCTCACCTCCATCACCGCCTGGCGCGGCTGGGACAACACCCAGTACCAGGACGGCGACCGCCTGGGCACCGTGACCGCCGCGTTCCCCGGCACTGCCGACAAGGGCCAGCTTGAGTTCAACCAATATTCCCAGGAGCTGCGCCTGGCCTCCCCCAAGGGTGAGTTTTTGGAGTACGTCGGCGGCCTGTTCTACATGCACGGCAAGGACGAAGAAACCTACCAACGCACGCTGACCACCACCACCCGCACCGACCGTGGCATTGCCGACTACAGCACCACCAACGACAGCTACGCGGTGTTTGGCGAGACCACACTGAACTTCACCTCGCGCTTTCGCGGCATCGCCGGCTTGCGCTACACCCACGACGACCTGAAATACGATCACCGCCGCGTTTCCACCTCGGCCGCCACGGTCAGCGGCATTCAACCGGCCACGTCCAGCTCGGGCTCGGTGGATGAAGACGGTTGGTCCGGCCGCCTGGGCGTGCAGTACGACATCACCGACAACGTCACCAGCTACCTCACCTACTCCCGTGGCTACAAAGGCCCGGCGTACAACGTGTTCTTCAACATGCAGCCGCGTGACACCGACGCCCTCAAGCCCGAGACCTCCAACACCTGGGAAGCCGGGATCAAGGCCACCGCCTGGAACAACCGCCTGACCACCAACCTGGCGGTATTCCACAGCGACTACGACAACTACCAGGCCAACTTCTTCGACACTGTGGCCGGCCAAGTGGTGACGCGCCTGATCAACGCCGGCAGCGTCAGCACCGAAGGCGTCGAGCTCGATTACGCCTTGCAGGCCACCCAGCAACTGAAACTGTCCGGCGCCCTGGCCTACACCCGTGCGCGCATCGACGAGTTCGCCTGCCCAGCCGGTGCGGCGGCAACGTGCAACGTGAATGGCAAGCCGTTACCCTTCAGCCCGGACTGGAAAAGCTACGTACGCGCCGACTACAGCATCCCCCTGGATAACGGCCTGGACATCGAACTGGGCACCGACTACAGCTGGCAGAGCGAAGTGCAGTACGACATCAGCCAGAACGTCGACACCAAGCAAGGCGCCTACGGCATCTGGAACGCCAGCGTGGCCCTGGCCGACTACAGCAACGGCTGGCGTGTCGCATTGTTGGCCAAGAACCTTGCCGACAAGTCCTACTCGCCGCTGCTGGCCAGCGGTGGCAACTACATCTACCGCGCCGTGCCCCGTGACGATGAACGTTACTTCGGCGTGCAACTGCGCAAGGATTTCTAGCATGAGCCGTCAACTCAAACTCGGCGCCTTTCTCATGGCCACCGGTCACCACGTCGCCGCCTGGCGCCACCCGGATGTGCCGGCCAATGCCGGGCTGGATTTCGCCCAGTACAAGCACCTGGCGCGGGTTGCCGAAGCGGCGAAGTTCGATGCGCTGTTCGTGGCCGACAGCATTGCCGCCGCCACGGGGGAGATCGCCAGCCATATGGCGCGTTCGGACCATTTCGAGCCGCTGACCTTGCTGTCGGCGCTCAGTGCAGTGACCGATAATATCGGCCTGATCGCCACGGCCACCACCACCTACAACGAGCCCTACCATGTGGCCCGCAAATTTGCCTCGCTGGATCACTTGTCCGGCGGACGTGCGGGCTGGAACCTGGTGACTTCGGACGCTGCCGCCGAAGCGCAGAATTTTGGCCGTGATGAACACCTGGGCCATGGCGAGCGCTACAGCCGCGCCCGCGAGTTTCACCAGGTGGTCACCGGTTTGTGGGACAGCTGGGAAGACGACGCTTTTGTGCGCGACAAGGCCAGCGGCAACTACTACGACCCGGCCAAGCTGCATGTGCTGGACCATGTGGGCGAACACTTTCGCGTCAAAGGCCCGCTGAACGTGGCGCGCTCCCCCCAGGGCCAGCCGGTGATCGTGCAGGCTGGGTCGTCGGAAACTGGCCGTGAATTGGCGGCGCAAACCGCCGAGGTGGTGTTTACCGCGCAGACGTCGCTGGAGAGTGCCCAGGGGTTTTATGCCGATCTCAAGGGGCGCTTGGCCCGTTATGGCCGTGAAGCGGATTCGCTGAAAATCATGCCAGGGGTGTTTGTGGTGGTCGGGCAGACCGAGACTGAGGCGCAGGCCAAGTTCGAGGCATTCCAGGACCTGGTGCAGCCAGAAGTCGGCGTGGCCTTGCTGGGGCGCATGCTGGGCAATTTCGACTTGTCTGGCTACCCGCTGGACGGGCCGCTGCCAGAGCTGCCGCTGACCGACAGCGGCCAACGCAGCCGCCAGCAATTGCTCAGTGACTTGGCCCACCGCGAAAACCTGACCCTGGCCCAATTGGGTCGGCGCATCGCCGGTGGGCGTGGGCACTACAGCCTGATTGGCACCCCAGGGCAGATCGCCGATGAGTTGCAACGTTGGTTCGAAAACGGCGCGGCCGATGGCTTTAATATCCTGGTGCCCCACCTGCCCGGCGGGCTGGAAGACTTCGCCCAGTGGGTGGTGCCCGAACTGCAACGACGCGGACTGTTCCGCACTGAATACACGGGCTCCACCCTGCGTGAAAACCTCGGTTTGGCGCGCCCGGAAAATCGCTATAAAAAGGACAAGGCATGAAGATTCCAGCGCTGTTACTGGCCCTGTTGGCCGTTTCCCAAACCGCCCTGGCGGCCGACCCCGCCAGCCTGCGCATTGGCTACCAGAAAGGCTCCATCGCCCTGGTGCTGGCCAAGGAACATGGGCTGCTGGAAAAACGCTTCCCAAAAACCAATGTGAAGTGGATCGAATTCCCCGCCGGCCCGCAGATGCTCGAAGCACTGAACGTCGGCGCCCTGGACGTGGGTTCCACCGGTGACATCCCACCGCTGTTCGCCCAGGCCGCTGGCGCAGACCTGGTGTACATCGGCGCCGAGCCGCCCAAGCCCAGCGCCGAAACCATCCTGGTGCGCAACGACAGCCCGCTGCACTCGGTAGCGGACCTGAAGGGCAAGAAAGTCGCGTTCCAGAAAGGCTCCAGTTCCCACAACCTGATCCTGCGGGCCCTGAACAAAGCCGGCTTGAGCTACAAGGACATCCAACCGGTGTACCTGCCCCCGGCCGATGCGCGTGCTGCGTTCGAGCAAGGCAGCGTGGATGCCTGGGCGATCTGGGAACCCTACTCGTCCCTGGCCTTGAGCCAGAGCCCAAGCCATGTGCTGGCCAATGGCGAAGGGTTGGGGTTATCGGGGCCGGTGTACACCGCGCGGCGCGACTATGCCAAAACCTATGGGACGTTTGTGCATGACTTGCTGGATGAACTTACTGCGGCAGAAGCGCTGACCCGCAGCCAGCGGGAAGACAGTTTGAAAGTACTGACCGCATTCATGGGGCTGCCTGCCGATGTGGTTACGCGCTACATGGACAACCGCCCGCCTTCGCCGATCCTGCCGATTGACGACAAGATCATCCAGGCGCAGCAGGCGACGGCGGATTTGTTCTACCAGAACAAGTTGCTGCCCAAGGCCATTGACGTCAACCAGGCCGTGTGGAGATCAGAAGCCAACTGAGAGCTAAATGTGGGAGGGGGCTTGCCCCCGATGAGGGGATATCAGTTGATACATCTGTGACTGACACTCCCTCATCGGGAGCAAGCCCCCTCCCACATTTGAACTTCATCAGGCTTGAGTGCAGAGTAACCCCCCTGCCACCTTTTGAACTCCGTCAGACGTGAGGGCGGGTGCTTTTCTCGATCAGGCACATGGGGGTTCCGGCAATCGGCTCTTGCATCACCTGCACCTGCACATCAAACACCTGCCGCATCAACTCTGCACTGATCACCGCCCCCGGCGCGCCATCGGCCACCAGCTTGCCGCCGTGCATCACCGCCAGGTGATCGGCATACCGGCAGGCTTGGTTGATATCGTGCAACACCGTTATCACGGTCTTGCCCTCTGCCGCCAACTCGCCCATCAAGTCGAGCAGTTCAACCTGATGGCTGATGTCCAGGTAAGTGGTGGGCTCATCCAGCAGCACCACCGGCGCATTCTGCGCCAGCACCATCGCCAGCCAGGCCCGTTGGCGCTGGCCGCCGGACAAATCCGCCAGGGCCCGATCAGCCAACACGTCCAACTCCAGACGCTGCATGGCCTGGGTCACATGGGCCTGATCACTGCCACTCAAGCGCCCCCACAACGAGTTGTGCGGGCTGCGCCCATAGGCGACCAACTGGCGCACGCTGACGCCTTCCGGCACGGGCAGCACTTGGGGCAGAAACGCGATCTGCCGCGCCAATTGGCGGGCGCTCAGGTTGGCGTAGGCCTGGCCGTCCAGGGTCAATTCCCCCTGGGTCGGCTTGAGGATGCGCGCAAAGGCCTTGAGCAGGGTGGACTTGCCGCAGCCGTTCGGGCCGATCAACGCGGTGACCTTCCCCGCCGGCGGGGTAAACGACAACCCTTGCACGATGCGCGTGGCGCCGTAGCCAATATCGAGCTGATGTGCCTGCAAAATACTCATGTGATCAGCCCTTGAACCGTGCCAGCAACCAAAGAAAATACGGCGCGCCGATCACCGCTGTGAGCACCCCGGCGGGGATCTCGCTGGGGGCGATCAACGTGCGCCCGAGGGTGTCGGCCAGCACCAGCAACAGTGCGCCGATCAACATAGCGGCCGGTAATAGAAACTGGTGATGCCCGCCCACCAGGCGGCGTGCCATATGCGGTGCAACCAACCCGATAAACCCAATCGGCCCGATCACGCCAACGCCCAGGCTGGTGAGCAACACCGCGCACGCCATCGCCAGCCAGCGCGTGCGGTTTAGCGCCGTGCCCAGGCTATGGGCGGCTTCGTCGCCGAGGGCGATCAGGTTCAGCGGTTTGGCCAGGCACAGGCCCAGCGGGATCAGTAGCAAAAACGGCAACACCAGCGCCACATGGTGCCAGTTGCGGCTCCACAGGCTGCCGGTCAGCGCCAGCAGTGCGGTGTTGATATCCAGCGGGTGGGACAGGATCAGAAATTCGGTGACGCTGGACAAGGTCACCGCAATCGCCACCCCCGACAACGCAAAGCGCACCCCGGAAAAACTCACGCCGGTGTTGTACAGCGCCAGCAGTAATGCACCACCGGCACCGCCCAGGCACGCCACCAGGGGCAGCCAGGCAATCGGCAACTGCGGCCAACTGATGATCGCCACGGTCAGCGCCAAACCGGCGCCTTGGGTTACACCAAGGATTTCCGGCGAGGCCAGCGGGTTGCGGATCACTCCCTGCACAATCGCCCCGGCCAGGCCGAAGGCGCAACCGGCCAGGATCGCGATCAGGCTGCGAGGCAACCGGTGGTTCCACACTTCGAAGTCGAGGGCGTCGTGGGCCAGCAAACGGTCCACGACTGTGGCGGGTTTGAGCCACAACGTGCCGGCACTCAGGCTGATAAACGTGGCCAGCAGCAGCAAACCAAGCAGCAGCCACAGGCGCAAACGGGGGCGGATCATAGGGCGCGCCTGGCAAGAAAGAGGAAGAACGGCGCGCCAATCAGCGCGGTGACCACACCGGCCGGTGTCTCTACCGGGAACGCCACGGCGCGGCTGAGCAGGTCGGCGCCCAGTACGATCACCGCGCCCAATGCCGCACTCAACGGGATCAGCCAGCGGTAGTCGTTGCCCAGGAACTGGCGCAGGATGTTCGGCGCGATCAGCCCGACAAAGCCAATCGGCCCCACTGCGCAAACGCTCGCCCCCACCAGCAACAGGCTGGCGATAAACACCTGCAAGCGCAGGCTGGCGATGCCCACACCCAGGGAGCGTGCAGCGTCTTCGCCAAGGTTGATCAGGTTCAGGCGCGGCGCGCACCACAGCGCCCACAGGCCGCCGATCAGGGTGCACGGCCACAGCAGCTGCACCTGTGCTGCCCCCACATTGGCCAGGGAACCGGCCAGCCAGTTGAGTACGCTTTGCGCCTGGGCTTCGACCAGAATCACCGTGAGGCGGGTCAAGGCCGCGCACAGCGCCGCCACGGCGACACCGGCCAGCACCAGGCGGCCTTGGGCAGTGGTCGGCGACCAGGCGCCGCCCAGGCTGAACACGGTGACCCAGGCCAGCCCGCCGCCCAGGCAGGTCATCAGCAACGCGCCACCGGCGAACGGCGGTGCGACCAACCCAGTGGAGAACAACGCCAACCCCAGCGCCGCCCCCGCCGTCACACCAAACAACGACGGCGACGCCAGACGGTTGCGGGTAATGCCCTGCATCAACGCACCGGCCAGGCCCAGGCAGGCACCGACCAATGCCGCGCACACTGCACGGGGCACGCGCAACTGGGCGACGATGTAGGCCATATTGCCGCCCACGCTGCCCTGATGCACCAGGCCGTTCCACGCGTCTGTCGCCGTAATGGTGAACGGCGACCAGCTGTACAGCGCGAACCAGAACAACACCGCCCCCAGCAGCACAATGCCGAGGGCAGCCACACTGCGCTGCACGCTTATTGGCTCAGTACGGCTTTGCCGCCTTTAAGAATCGCCAGGGCATCTTCGGCGATCTGCTCCGAAGCCAGCACACCCCGGTTGCGCGCCCAGCTGTCGCCATCCACTTCGGCCACATGCTGGTTGCGTACGGCGCCGAGCACTTGCCACAGTGGCTGCTTGCTCCAGGTGTCGACGATGCTCGGGCGGCGGTAGTGGCCCACCAGCAACCAGCCGGGGTCCAGCGCCAGCAGTTGCTCCAGGCTGACGAATTCGGTGGGCGCGGCGTTGGCCCGCACGCTCGGTACTTTCAGGCCGATGGCTTGCAGCACGCTGCCGGCATAGGAGTCCGGGCCGTGCACGGAGAAGCTGTCTTCACGGGCAACACCGAACAACACGCTGGCGCCAGCGGGAATCTGCAGGGCGATGGCCTTGAGGTTCTCGCGGTTTTTCTGGATGCGCGCTTGCATTTGCGGGCTCTTGCCCAGGGCCTTGCCGATCAGCTCGGCGGACTTGAGGCTGCCCTCATAGTTCTCACCCCGCGACGGCAGCAACAGGGTCGGCGCGATGCTTGCCAGGTCGCTGTACAAGGCCTGGTGACGGTTGAGGTCGGCCACGATCAGGTCCGGCTTGAGCCGGGCGATTTCCTCGATGCTTGGCTGGGAGCGCAGGCCCACCGACTTCCACTGGCCGATAGCCTGGCGTACACGGGGCAATACGCGGTTGGCGTCGCCATCATCGGCGGCGCCGACCGGGGTCACATCAACGGCGGCGAGGCTGTCGAGAAAGGAAAACTCCAACACCACTACGCGCTTGGGCGCATCCGGCAGATGCACCGAGTGTTGGCCGTCGTTGAGGTCGATGGGGGCAGCGCTCAGCACGCTTGAAGAGAACGCCAGCACACAGGCGGCCAGGGTGGGGATAGAGCGCAGCAATCGCATGACGTGGACCTCGGCGTTGAAACACCCAGGCTAGACAGGCCTGGGAAAACGGCGGGTACTATTCCACATCGGGGCGATGTGATCAAAAAACATTCTCATTGGGGTGATAAAGCGATAGCTGACACTGCTGGGTAAATGTGGGAGGGGGCTTGCTCCCGATAGCGGTGGGTCAGTCACTTTATCTGTGGCTGATCCACCGCTATCGGGAGCAAGCCCCCTCCCACACAAATCTGTACACACAGTGAGATCGGCGTCTGGTTAGAAATCCACGGTGGCCGAGAGCAGGTAGGTACGCGGTGTGGCCAGGGTCAGGCCCGGCTCGCTGTCATCCGAGGCGCCGGCCGAGCTCCAGTAGCGCTTGTCCGCCACGTTCTCCACATTTGCCCGCAGGGTGACGTTCTTGTCGTCCACTTTGAAGGCATAGCGTGCGCCAACGTCGATGCGGTTCCAGGCGTCGATCTCCTTAACGTTGGACTGGTCCAGATACTGCGAGCTGGAGTGGATGCCACGGCTGGTGAGCGTCAGGCCTTCCAGGCCCGGCACGTCCCATTCGGCACCCAGGTTGACGTTGTACTTGGGGGTGGCCGGTGCGCGGTTGCCGTCCCAGGCGCCGTTGGTGGTGTCTTTGAGTTTGCTGTCGATATACATCACGCCGCCGAGCAGACGCACGCCCTTGAGCGGTTCGCCGAACGCACTCAGTTCCACACCGGTGTTCTGGCGCTTGCCGTTGGGGCCGAACAGCACCGTGGTGGCATTGGTTTCATAGGCCGGCTGCTTGATGCGGAACACGGCGGCGGTGACGGCGAAGGCACCGGCGTCGTACTTGGCACCCACTTCTACCTGGCGGCTGATGAAGGGCGGGAAGATCTGGTCTTCGTTGCGCGAGGTGGACGGCGCGATCTTGCCCTGGCTCAGGCCTTCCATGTAGTTGGCGTACAGCGACAGCTTGTCGGTGGCCTTGAACAGCAGGCCGCCGGAGGGCGAGACTTTTTCTTCGTCGTAGCCGGTGTCGCCTTTGATGCCGTTGTTCCAGTCCGTCACCTTGACCCGCTGCCAGCGTGCGCCAAGGGTCAGTAGCAGACGGTCGTCGAAGAAGCCCAGGGTGTCGGACAAGGCCACGCCGCTGAATTTGTTCTCGGTGTACACCTTGGCGTCCTGGCGGGTGGCCGTGGTCGGCGTGGGGGTTTGCACCGGGTCATACAGGTTATTGCCGTTCACCGTCGCGTAACGGGCGCCGCCGTTGGTGAAGTCCATGTCGAAGTAGCTGGCGGCCAGGTTGACCTCATGGCTCACCGAGCCGGTATGGAACCAGTTGCGCACACCGGCGTTGTAGGTGCGTACGTTTTCGTCCCGGGTAAAGTCCCGCGGCGACACACTGAAATTGCCCGCGGCGTTGGTCACCGAGACCGCATGGCGCAGGAACTCGTGGTTGCTTTTACGCGCACCGAAACCGCCGTACAGCATCACGTCATCGCTTACATCATATTCAGCGTTGAACGTGCCGAAGGTGTCCTTGGTGCGGGCTTTGCTCCAGGATTGCGCATAGTTGCGGCGCACGTCGTTGGCGCTGGGCACAGGCGCAGCGGCCGCGACCTGCACACGTTCCTGGGGCGCATCGGTGTCACGTTCGGTGTGGCCAATATCGGTGGACAGGCGCAGGCGCTCGCCACGGAAGTCCAGGCCCAGCACCGCCATTTCGCGGTCAACGCTCTGGTGGTCCCAGGTGGTATCGCCAGACTGCTTAACGCCGTTGAAGCGGATGCCGAATTTATTGTCTTCGCCGAAACGTCGGCCCACATCCACCGCGCCACCGGCCTGGCTGTCGGAGGCCCAGGTGCCGGTGAACGAGTTGATGTCCTTGTCGGTGGCACGCTTGGGCACCACGTTGATCCCGCCGCCCACGCTGCCACGGGGCGAGATGCCGTTGATCAACTGGGTGGGGCCTTTGAAGATATCGACGCGGTCGGCCATTTCCATGTCGATGGTGTAGGTCGGCAGCACGCCGTACAGGCCGTTATAAGACACATCACTGTTGAACAGGCTGAACCCACGGATGGTGAACTGCTCGTAACGCCCACCGGCAGGGTTGGTGGCGCGCACCGAGGGGTCGCTGGCGATCAGGTCGCCGAGGGTGCGGGCCTGCTGGTTTTTCACCGTTTCCTGGGTGTAGGTGGTCATGCTGAACGGCGTTTCCATAAAGTCCCGCGTGCCCAACAGGCCTTGGGAGCCACGCCGCGCCACTTGGCCCCCGGCATAGGTATCGCCGTCGTACAGACCGGTGGTGCCAAGGATCGAAGTGGGCGCCAGTTCCAGGCTGCTGCCCTCCGGCACCGGCACCAACCTGTAGGCCTGCTCGCCCATGGGTTGCAGTTGCAGGCCGGAGCCTTGCAGCAGGCGCGCAAAGCCCTCTTCCACGCCGAACTCACCGGACAGGCCACTGCTGCTGCGCCCACTGACCAACGCCGGGTCCACCGACAGATTGACCCCCGCCAAACCGGCAAACCGGGTCAGCGCTGCGCTCAGGCTGCCGGCCGGCACCTGGTAGCTGCGGCGGGCGTCATCGGCATAGCTGACGGACGCGAAAAACGGGCTGGCGCTGAGGCTCAGCAGCAGGCTCAGTTTGAGCAAGGGGCGGACTACGGGCATTGGAGGAAGCTCTCGATTTTGTTCACTTACCTGGAATGACCGGTGAAGCAAAAAAAAGGGACAGGCTTTTTGATTTATTTTTCACCGCCGCCAAATACCTCGCGTTGTTGCGCGGCCATTTCCAGCAGCGCGTCCACCACCACCCGCACCTTGGGTTGCACGTAGCGGGTATGAGGCCAGATCACGTGGATCGGCATGGTCGCCCCCGCGCAGTCGTCGAGCACCGTCACCAAGGCGCCACTGCGCAAGTGTTCGGCCACCAACCAGGTGGGCAATTGGCACAGGCCGCCACCGTCGAGGGTGGCACGCAACATCATCTCGCCGTCGCCGAACTCATGGCGCACGCGTATTTCCTGCTCGTGCACGCTGCCTTTGGCGTTTTTCAGCAGCCAGCGCTTACGCAGCCCGACACGCCAGCCGATGATGCAATCGTGGGTCAGCAAATCGGCCGGGCTCAGCAGGGGCGGCGCCTTGCTCAGGTACTGTGGCGCAGTGCAGATCACCAGGCGTTGCTCACCGAGGCGGCGAGCGACCAACTCGGGGTCATCCTTGAGTTCACCGATCCGCACCGCCAGGTCGATGCCGTCGTTGACCATATCGACCTTGCGCTCGCCAAACGTGAGGGTCAGGTCCAGTTGCGCATACCGACCGGCCAAGGTGATCAGCAGCGGCGCGATATGCCGACGGCCAAACGCGGCGGGCAGGTCGATCCGCACGCGGCCCTTGGGCTGGGCGACACCGCTGAGGAAACTGCCCTCGACGCCGCGCAACTCCTCCATCACCCGCAGGCAACTGGCCAGGTAAACCTCGCCCTCGTGGGTCAGGCTCAGCTTGCGCGTGCTGCGGTGCAGCAACTGGATGCCCAGGCGCTTCTCCAGCCGCGTGACGCTCTTGCCCACCGCTGAGCTGGTGACCCCCAGTTGCAAGGCCGCAGCAGTAAAGCTGCCCAGTTGGGCAGCCAGGATAAATTCAGGGATGCCATCAAATTGAAGGGTTTCCATCGCTGCCGCCCCACAGAAAACCTCGATTCTAGCCTGACAGGATGAACTGAACGTACTTTTCCCGAATTATTCCAACCGCCACGCTGGAATAAGCTAGGTGCCACTGTTCAATGACCACCCCAGCGAGGTCCCATGACCGCCGATCTAAACCGCCTTGTCAGCCTGGAAGCGATTCGCAACCTGCGCCTGCGCTACTGCCATCATCTCGACGCCAACCGCATGGATGCGCTGGCGCAGTTATTTACCGAAGACGCCATTTGCCAGGTCGACCGCGCCGGCTGGACCGGCCGCGACGCCATCAAGGCGGGCTTGTCCCAGGCCTTTCGTGATTTTGATACCGAGCAACGCGGCGAGTACCCCTTCCTGCATGCGGTGTCCAACCATTGGATCGAGTTCCTCGACGAAGACCACGCCGAGGGCCGCTGCTACCTGACCGACTTCGTCACCCAGCGCCCGGCCGGGGACAGCCCCTTACTGCTGCTTGGCCTGTACGTCGATGAATACCGCCGCGTACAGGGCCAATGGCTGATCAGCCGCACGCGCCTGGACGTGGTGTGGCCCGCACGTTCCTGAACCCTCATCACTGGCGGAGAATCCCCATGAGTACCCTATTCAAGCCCTACGACCTTGCCGGCACCCCGCTGGCCAACCGCGTGGTCATGGCCCCCATGACCCGCGCCCGTGCACAGGACGATATCCCGGATGAGCACACCGTTCTCTATTACGCCCAACGTGCCTCGGCCGGGCTGATCATCAGCGAAGGCGCGCCGATCTCCCGCGAGGGTTGCGGTTACCTGTTCAACCCTGGCTTGTACAACGACGCACAAACCCAGGGCTGGCGCCGGGTCACCGATGCCGTGCATGCCAAGGGCGGCAAGATCTTCGCGCAGTTGTGGCATGTGGGGCGCATGTCCCATGTGTCGATTCAGCCTGATGGGGGTGCGCCAGTATCATCGGTGGCGGTGGGCGCCGCCCGCTCGAATGCCTACGCCTGGGTCGCCGAAGGCCAGCCGGGGCCGGTGCAAGCCAGCACCCCGCGTGCACTTGAGACCCATGAAGTGCGCAGGGTGACGGCGGACTTTGTCGACGCCGCCCGCCGCGCCATGGAGGCGGGGTTTGACGGCATCGAATTGCATGGTGCCAACGGCTATCTGTTCGAACAGTTCCTGAACGGTGCACTCAACACCCGCACCGATGAGTACGGCGGCTCCATTGCCAACCGCCAGCGTTTGCTGCTGGAAACCCTCGATGCCCTGGCCGCCGAGATCGGCAGCACGCGGGTCGGCGTGCGCCTTTCGCCGTTCGGGCGTCTGTTTGATATGCACCCATACGCGCAGGAAGCCCAGGCGTGGTTGAGCCTGGCTGCGGCACTCAACGAGCGCAGCCTCGCCTATGTGCATTTGAGCGACCAACTGACCATTGGCGCCGAGGCGATCCCGGCCGGTTTCGCCACGCAGTTTCGTCAGGCCTACCGGGGCACGCTGATCGCGGCGGGCGGCTTCAACCGTGAATTGGCCGAAGTAGTACTGGAAAAAGGCGACCTGGACCTGGTGGCATTCGGTCGCCCGTTCATCGCCAACCCCGATTTGGTGGCGCGCATGCAGCACCACTGGCCGCTGGCCGACGCTGATCGCGCCACGTTCTATGGCATCAACGGCAGCCCGACACGGGACTACACCGATTACCCGACGGCAACCGTCACACCGGTACGTGCAACCCGACCTTGACTCGATCCAGCGCCACCAGCGTCTCCACATTGGGGAGAGGCGCGGCGGGATGAATGTAGTGAGCGGGCTTGCCCCGCGCCGGGGGGCAAGCCCGCTCACTACAAAAGCAAGTCCGCGCTCAGTTTTTTAAGCCCGATGGTGTTAAGGCTTCACCCCGCCACAGATCGCGGCTAACCTTGGTCACCGGCCAAGCCTGCGATCCGCGCTTGCCGAACATCATGATTTCGGAAGCTGCTGCCACCATGGATATTTCCTCGACTCCTCCCCCGCCCGCCAGCAACAAGGAAAATGCCGGTGGGCGCGTTCAGGTCATCGACCGTTCGATTGTGCTGTTGCGTACCCTCGCCAGCCTCAAGCATGGCGCCAGTGCGCTGGACCTGGCGCGACTGACCGGCATCGACCGCACTACCATCCACCGCTTGCTCAAGACCCTCACCCACTGGAGCCTGATCGAATCCCAGGGCGGTACCTATCGCATCGGCCCGGAGTGCCTGATTTATTCGGCGGCGTACCTTAATCGCCTGAACCTGCGCAAGATCGCCCTGCCCTACGCCATCGAGCTGCAACGGGTGATCGGCGAACGCCAAGCGATTGTGTCGCTGTCGGTGCCGGTGGGTGACCAAGTGGTGTTGATCGAACGGATGTGGACACCCACCACGCCCCTCAACGTGATTGTCGACCTGGCCGACCAGTTCCCCATCGACGGCAGCCCCAGCGGCCGTGCGGTGCTGGCCACCTACAGCGAAGCGGCGGCCCAGGCGATCCTCGGCGACGCGCGCTACGCCAAGGCGCGCCCGGCGCTGGAGTTGATCCGCAGCCAGCAGGACTTTGCGTTTGGCCATGGCGAGTTCAAACCGGGGCTGTCCTCGGTGGCGTTTCCGATTCGTGTGGAAGGCGGCCAGGCCATTGGCGCGGTGGTGGTTGCGGGCCTGGAGATGGAAGACGAAACCCATCCGGCCTCATCACTTGCCAGCCATGTGCGCCGCGCCTGTGAAGGCATTGCGGCGCAGTTGGGCAACCTTTAAGGCTGCAAACCCAACGCGGCGAGCAGGCGGTTTTTTTGCACCTTGCCGTAGTGGGAGCGCGGCAGCTCATCGATGAAGTAGACCCGGCGTGGCACCTTATAGCGCGACAGCCCGGTGCGGCAGTGGTCCATCAACTGTTGCGCCGAGAGTGGCTGGGAACCGTCCAGCACCACCGCTGCGCAGACTTGCTCGCCCCACTCCAGATCCGCCAGGCCGAATACGTGCACATCCTGCACGCCGGGATGGCTCATCAGGTTTTGTTCCACTTCGCCGGGCTGTACGGATTTGCCGCCGCTGCGGATGATGTCTTTGCAGCGCCCCAGCACGCGCAACAGCCCATCGCTGTCGATACGGCCAAGATCGCCGCTGCGCAACCAGCCGTTGTCCAGGGTCTTGGCGCTGAGGGCATCCAATTGCCAGTAGCCGCTCATCAATTGCGGGCCGCCCAGCAGGATCTCGCCCAGGCCATTGGCGTCTGGCTGGTGGATACGGATCGCGGCGCTGAACAGCGGGCGACCGACCACGCCTTCGCCACTGTCGCCAGTCGCGCGCACCGCTTGCATTTGCATGGGTGAGAGGTAGCAACTCCAGGGGGCTTCCGTCATGCCATAGAGCACGCCGATGCGCTCGGCGAACAGGCTGCACGAGCCTTCCAGTACCTCGCCGGTCAACGCGGCTGCGCCCACATCGAGGCTCTTGAACAGGGGCAGATCGGCGGGCGCCGAGCCGGTTTCGCGCAACAAACGCAGCAGTTGGGTCGGCACCAAAGAGCTGAAGGCCACGCGGTATTCAGTGAGCTGGGCGATAAAGGTCTTGCCGTCGAAGCGCCCGCCCAACACCACTTGCCCGCCGCTGAGCACATGGGCGAGCACCGCCACCGCCGCAATTGGCCACAGCGGGCGCACGTTGAGCAGTACATCCCCCACCGCCGCGCCGCGGCCCATCACGATGTTCTGCAACACCGCGCACAGGCTGGCGTGCCGATGCATCACGGCCTTGGGCGTGCCGGTGGTGCCGCCGGTGTAGTTGAGCGAGGCCAAGGCTTGGGGCGATTGCGCCGGGCGCACCACGTTGTCGCCCGCCGCGCCTTGGGTGACGGCTTGCAGCGCCAGGGCTCGAATGCCCAGGCCTTGGGCGATGTCAGCGTAGGCCTCGGAAAACAGCAGCAAGGCCGCGCCCGCATCCTGCAACTGCGCCACCAGTTCGTGCGCCGACAGCGCCGGGTCCAGCGGCACCCGCACGCGGCCGGTGGCCATGCAGCCGTAGTCGGCCAGCAGATAGTCCACACTGGCGTCGGCCAGCAAGGCCACCCGTGCACCGGCCGGGATGTGCAGTTGATCCAACGCCTGGCCGACGCCGCTGAGGGCGCGATCCAGCTCGGCAAAGGTCAAGCTCCGTGAGCTGGCGGGTTCATGCAGGGCGATTCGGTCCGGCCACTTGAAAGCGGCCTGACTCAGCAGCGTACTGATATCCATGCTTACCACCCACTCAACACAATGCGCCCAGTCACCTGGCGTGACTCCAATAGGGCGTGGGCCTCAGCCACCTGGTGAAACGGCAGCACGCGGTCGATCAGCGGCTTGACCTGCCCACCCTTGATCAACGCCAGCGCCACGCGCACTTCTTCCAGGGTGGCGCTGCCCGAGCCCTGCACCCGCAGGCGGCGGCCAATCAACAGGCCGGGGTTGACCGGCACGGCGGCGGGCGCGACGTTGCCCAACACCACCACGCGACCGCCGAGGGCCATGCTACGCAGGGTATCTTCCAGGGTGCTGCCGAGGTTTTCCATGGCCACATCAACGCCGCGCTTACCGGTGAGCTTCCACACCTCGGCGCTGTAGCTGCCGCTGGCAACGATGACCTCATCGGCTCCCAGGCTGTGCAGGAACTCGCGTTTGCCAGCGCTGCCGGTGACCGCGATCACCCGCGCACCGAAGGCTTTGGCCAGTTGAATCTGATGTGCCCCCAGGCCGCCGCTGGCGCCGTTGATCAACACGCTTTCGCCAGGCTTGAGCGCCGCTTCGCCGTGCAGCGCACGCACGCTGGTACCGATGGGGCACGAAGCCAGTGCGGCCTGCACGTAACCCAGCCCTTCGGGCAGTTCAATCGCGGAAATCGCCGGCACCCGCAGGTATTGGGCATAGGCACCTTCGGTGTCCACCGAGGGCAGGCCGAGGGCCCGGCACAGGTCCTGGCGACCGCGCAGGCAGTCGCGGCACTGGCCGCAGAAACGCCGCTGATACACCACAACGCGAGCGCCAGTCGCCAGATGATGAACACCGGCGCCTACTTCGACCACTTCACCGGCCACTTCATGGCCCAGCACCACGCCCGTGTGCGCCCCCGGCAGATGCCCGGCGCGGTGCAGCAGGTCGTGATGACACACCCCGGCCGCCTCGACTTTGACCAGCACTTCACCCGCGCCAACCTGCGGGGTGGGCACCTCCTCAACCTGCAATTGCTCCGGTCCGCCGAAGGCTTTTAGAACGATGGCTTTCATTTTTTATAACCGTTTCTGACCCGATAAGAATATGTTCATATAACAAACATATTGTTTGCATTGTGCACATGCTTTAAGTTTTCCTCACTTTGACGCGGACCTCAAGGGGCAATCGCGTCTTTCTTTCACACCTGATGAAAAGCACTTCATGACAGTCGAATACCAAACAATGGGCGAAGGCATCCTGGTGGTTACCCTCAACCGCCAGGAACGTCTCAATGCGCTGGACAGCCAGGCCAAGCACGAGCTGGCCGAGGTGTGGCAACGCGCCCAACACGACAGCGCCGTGCGTGCCATCGTGCTGCGCGGCGCCGGTGAGCGGGCGTTTTGCGCCGGTTCCGACCTCAAGGAAATCGAAGCTACCGGCGAAACCGTCAGCAGCGACGTACTGGCCCGTGCCCTGCCCGGCGTCGGCAATGACCTGAGCAAACCGGTGATTGCCGCGTTGCACGGCCACACCCTGGGCTTGGGCATCAGCCTGGCGATTCACTGCGATTTCCGTATTGCCCACCACGACACGCGCTTTCACTTCCCGGAAGTGCAGCACGGCATGTTGTCCGGCTTCAGCGCGATCACCCTGCCCAGCCTGATCGGCGAAGCAGCGGCCCTGGATATCATGCTCAGCGCACGCAAGTTCGACGCCCAGGAGGCGCTGGCCATCGGCCTGGTCAACCAGGTGGTGGATGACGCCTACGCCAGTTCGCTGGAACTGGCCGCACGCCTGGCCAGCCACTCCGCCAAGGCGGTGGAGTGGACCAAGATGCTGCTGCTGGCCGAACGCAAAGGCCGCTTGATCCGGCAGATGGCACTGGTCGACCAGGCCCGCCAGGACGTGATGCTGGGGCGCTGACCCCTCCCCCATAACTAGAAACAGCCAACACCCAAGCCTCCCCAGTACTGTCAGGAACTCCCACCACCAGGAATGGAAAGCGGCACCTAAACATTGGAGCCTCACCATGTCTCGCCCTAACACCCGCTTGCGTCCCAGGCTCAGCCTGCTGACGGTCGGCATCCTTGGCCTGTGCACCCAACACGCGGCCCAGGCTGAAGAGAAATCCCTGAGCAGCGATACCGCCCTGCAAACCGTGGTGGTCACCGGTGCCCGGGACAGCGGCCGCACCGTAGCCAAGAGCCTGGCGCCGATCGATGTGATCAGCGCCGACGACCTCGCCCGTTCCGGCAAGCAGAACCTGCGGGACGCCCTGGCGGCCAGCGTGCCGTCCTATACCAACGCAGCCGGCTTCACCGGTGGCACCGGGTTGTCGGTCAAGTCCGCCACCCTGCGCGGCCTGGGCGGCAACCATGTGCTGGTGCTGGTCAATGGCAAGCGTCGCCACAACACCTCGCTGATTTTTGTGCAGACCGCCGCCACGTCCAGCGGCCAGTCCCCTGCCGACCTCGACCTGATCCCCATCGCCGCCGTCGACCATGTGGAAGTGCTGCGTGACGGCGCAGCGGCGCAGTACGGTTCGGACGCCATCGCGGGGGTGATCAACATCATCCTCAAGCGCAACCATTCCGGCGGCAGCGGCAGTGCCTTGTACGGGCAGTACGCCAATCGCGTGGGCGGCAAGGGCAACTTCGGTGCCCGGGGCCAGGGCCAGGTCAACCAGGGGTTCGAGTTGCCCAATGATGGTTTCTTCAGCCTCAGCGCGGACGTCGGCATCCAGGAAAGCTCCAACGTGGCCGGTGCCGTACCGGATCGCACCAGCATCTATTTCCGCCAGAACGGCCAGCCCGACCCGCGCGAAACCAGCGAAAGCCGCTATCGCCAACAGTTGGGCCAGCCGCGTTCACAAACCTACAACTTCGGCTACAACGCCGAGCTGCCGCTGAACGAGGACTACACGCTGTATTCGTTCTCCACCCTCAGCCACCGCAACTCCACCAGTTGGGGCACTTACCGTACGGCCAACTCGCCGCAGAACATTGTCTCGGTGTACCCGGACGGTTTCTCGCCGCGCTTTGTGGTGGAAGAAGATGACTTCCAGAGCGTGTTCGGCGTGCGTAACGACGACCTGCTCGGCTGGGCCTGGGACTTGAGCACCAGCTACGGCTACAACAATGCCAACACCCGCAACGAGCGGTCGCTGAACCCCTCCCTGGGGCCCAACAGCCCGCAGAACATGGACGGCGGCAACCTGATCGCCAGCCAGTGGACTAACAACCTCGACCTGACCCGCTCATTCGACACCGGTTTGTTCGCCAAGCCGCTGAACGTGTCCACGGGCCTGGAATTCCGTCGTGACGGTTTCGAGATCCAGGCCGGTGAATACGCCTCCTACGCCGATGGCGGCTACGTGTTCCCCGCCGGCAGCCCGTTGGCCGGCCAACGCCCCAACCCCGGCGCACCCGGGCTGGTGGGTTTCACCCCGGCGGATGCGCATAACTATTCGCGCACCAACACCGCCGGCTACGTGGACTTCAGCCAGAGCCTTACCGACAAGTGGGACGTAAGCCTGGCCGGGCGTTTTGAGCACTACAGCGATTTTGGCGACACCGGCAGCGGCAAGCTCTCCACGCGCTATGCCTTTACCCCGCAATTCGCCGTGCGCGGTACGGTGAGCAACGGCTTCCGCGCGCCGTCCCTGCAACAGCAGTTCTACTCATCATCGCTGACCGCCTGGCGCACCAGCCCGCTCAACGGGCAACTGGAGCAGGCCACCACGCGCTACGTCACCGTCAACGATCCGGCTGGCCAGGCCTTGGGCGCCAAGCAGCTCAAGCCTGAACGCTCGATGAACTACAGCCTCGGGTTTGTGGCAACGCCCACCGAGAACCTGGACGTCACCGTCGACCTGTACCAGATCGACATCAAGGACCGCATCCTGCAAACCAGTAACCTGCAAGGCACTGCAGTATCCAACGTACTCGCAGCCGCTGGCCTGAACCCGAACCAGATCGTCTCCTACTTCGGCAACCTGGCCGATACGCGCACCCGTGGCATCGACCTGGTGGCGGACTACCGCTACGACCTGGGCCGCTATGGCAAGACCAAGTGGACCTTGCTCAGCAACCAGAGCCTGCAGACCATCGAGAAAATCAAGGAACCGTCGGCACTCGCCGGCACCGGTGTGAGCGCCGTGGGCCGCGACCGCCAGGGCAACCTGACCTCGGCGTACCCGAAGAACACCACCTCCCTCAATGCCGCCTGGCAGTTGGGAGACTTCGAGGTCAACCTCAAGGAAACCCGCTACTCCAAGGTCACCGGGCGCAACCAGATTGCCGCCAGCCGCGATGAAGTGGTCAAGCCTGCGTTCATCACCGACCTGAGCGTGGGTTACTGGTTGAGCGATGCGGTGAAAGTCACCGTGGGCGGCGAAAACATCTTCGACAAGCGCCCCGAGCAGTTGAATGACGAAGCCAAGCGCTTCTACTTCTTCCCCACCGACAACCCGACCTACAGCTGGTACTCGCCTTACGGCCTGGAAGGCGCGTACTACTTCGCTAAAGTCGACGTGAGCTGGTAATGACTAACTACGAACGCCCGGCGGCCGCCTTCGACCAGCGCCTGTACCGCAAACTGGCGTGGCGGATCATGCCGTTCCTGTTTCTGTGCTTTGTGCTCAATTGGCTGGACCGGGTCAACATCAGCTTTGCGCATTTGCAGTTCAAGACTGACCTGAACATCAGCGACGCCACGTTCGGCATCATCGTCGGGGTGTTCTCCATCGGTTACCTGCTGTTCGAGATCCCCAGCAACCTGCTGCTGGAAAAGATCGGCGCGAAAAAAACCATGATGCGTATCATGGTGCTGTGGGGCCTGGTGACCATCGCCACCGCGTTTGCCCAGACCCCGGCGCAGTTCTATGTGCTGCGGGTGCTGTTGGGGGCGGCCGAGGCCGGGTTCTTTCCGGGGGTGATCCTGTACCTCACCTACTGGTTTCCGGCCAGCCACCGGGCACGCATCACCTCGCGCTTCATCATGGCGATTGCGGTGTGCGGGATCATCGGCGGGCCGCTGTCCACCAGCATCATGGGGCACTTCGCGGGCGTCGGCGGGTTTACCGGCTGGCAATGGCTGTTCGTGATCACCGGCATTCCGCCGGTGCTCGCGGGGTTGTTCGCCTGGTACTGGCTGGACGACAAACCCGCGTCGGCCAATTGGTTGAGCGCCGATGAAAAAGCCGCCATCGAACAGGCCCTGGCCCAAGAGCGCCAGCAACGTAAACCCGGCGGGCACACACGCTTTGTGGAGGCGCTGAAGGATCGCAAGGTGTGGTTCATCACCCTGGCGTACTGCCTGACCATCATGTGCACCGGCAACGTCACCAATATTTGGGCGCCGTCGATCATCCGCGACTCCGGGGTGAGCAACCTTGGGCAACTGGGCATGCTGTCGGCCCTGCCCTATGTGATCGGCGTGGGCGTGATGCTGTGGGCGTGCCGGCATTCGGATGTGCAGCAAGAGCGGCGTTGGCACTTCGCCGTGGGCGGCCTGACGGCGGCGCTGGCGATGCTGGTACTGCCCAATTTTCTATTCAGCCCATATTCGGCGATTGCCGTGCTGACCCTGATGACCAGCGGTTACCTGGTGGCCACGGCGATTTTCTGGACCATCCCCACCTACTACCTGTCGGACCACGCCAAGGCCGCCGGCCTGGCGCTGGTCAATTGCTGCGGGCAGATCAGCAGCCTGCTCACGCCGATCATGATCGGCGCGATCAAGACCTCCACCGGCAGCATCAGCCTGGCGTTGTATATCGTCGCGGCACTGGTGGCCACCGGCACATTGATCCTGTTGTTCGGCGTTCCACGCAGCGCCCTGCGCGACGCTTCCTGACCTTTTTTGATGGACATCTTCATGACCGATTACCTTGCCCTCGCCCACCAACTCGCCGCGCAGATCCAACCCCGCGCCGCCGAACGCGATGCGGGGCGGATCTTGCCGTATGCCCAGCTCGACCTGATCCGCGAGTCGGGCCTGGGCGCCGCGCGGGTGCCCACTGAGTTGGGCGGCGGTGACGTCAGCCAGCTGCAAGTGGCGCAGATTTTTATCACGCTGGCCAAGGCCGATCCGAGTGTGGCACAGGCGTTGTTCCCGCACTTCGCCACCGTTGAACACCTGCGCCTGATCGCCAACCCGGCGCAGCAGCGCGAGTACCTCGGCGCGTTTGCCGAGCGCCAGTTATCGTCGGGGGCGATTGCCGAGCGCAGCGGCACCTTTCGCGGCGAAATCCACACACGGCTGGAGCGGCGCGGCGACCAGCTGGTGCTCAATGGCAGCAAGTTCTACAGCACCGGCTGCCTGTTTGCCGATTTGCTGAAAATCCAGGCGGTGGACGAGGCCGGCAACGCGGTGTACGTGATGCTGCCCGCCGACACCCCTGGCATTACGTTGCTCGATGACTGGGACGGCATGGGCCAGCGCGTCACCGCCAGCGGCAGCACCTTGCTGGAGAATGTACCGGTGCGTGCCGAACAGGTCATCCCCTTGGCGCAGTGGTACCAGCGCCGCAACTACATCGGCGCCAGCGCGCAGCTGATCCACTGCGCGCTGGATGTGGGCATTGGCCTGGCGGCTTTGGATGATGCGGTGGCGTGGGCGCGCAGTGGCACGCGGCCGGTGCGCGAAAGTGGCGTGGATTCGGCGCGCCAGGATCCGTACATCCTGCACACCCTGGGCGACCTGGCCGCGCGTATTCATGGCGCCGAAGCACTGGTGGAGAAAGCCGCCGGTGCGGTGGACCTGGCGGCGCGCACGCAATTGCAGGTCCTAGCCGAGGGTGAGGCGCTGGAGGCCATTTTGGTGAAGTCTTCGATTGCAGTGGCCGAAGCCAAGATCGCCTCGACCCGCGCCGCGCTGTTTGTGTGCGAGCGGTTATATGAGGTCGGCGGCGCCGCCACCACCCAGTCGCGCTACAACTTCGACCGCCACTGGCGCAACGCGCGCACCCACACCACCCATGACGCCCTGGCCTACAAGTACAAGGCCATCGGTGATTACCTGCTGAACGCCAAGGCGCCGCCGATTGCGTTTACTTATTGAGCCCGGACATGTCCAAGCTAGCGTTTTTTCTGTTGCTGTTGTCCGGCGCCGCATCGGCCGCTGAGCCTTGGGCCGATCTGGATGCACAGATCCGCCAGGCACTGCCCGGTGTGATCGAACTGCGCCACGCCATCCACCAACAGCCGGAACTGGGCAACCGCGAGTTCCACACCCGTGAACGCATCGCCCAGCGCCTGCGGGAATTGGGGTTGGAGGTGCAGACCGGCATCGCCCACACCGGCGTGATCGGTATTTTGCGTGGAGGAAAGCCAGGCCCGGTGGTGGCGATTCGCGCCGAGTTGGATGCACTGCCGCTAACGGAGCAGACCGGCCTACCCTATGCCTCGACCGTACGCGCTAAAGACGAAGGTGGGGATTTTCGCAGCCGAGGCAAGGAAGTCGGGGTGATGCACGCCTGCGGCCACGATGCCCATATGGCCATGGCGCTGGGGGTGGCCGAAGTGTTGGCGGCCCACCGCGAGCAACTGCCGGGCACGCTGAAATTGATCTTTCAGCCAGCCGAAGAAGGCCCGCCGCTGGGCGAGCAAGGCGGCGCGCAGTTGATGATCAAGGAAGGCGCGTTGCAAAACCCGGTGCCGGCGGTGATCTTCGGCATTCATGTGACGGCCGGTACAGCGGGCACGTTCACCCTCAGCCGCCAGCGCACCACGGCCGCGGCGGACACCTTTGTCGCCCACATCATCGGCCGCCAGACCCACGCCGCGTTCCCCTGGACCGGTATCGACCCGGTGCCGGTGGCGGCCCAAGTGATCCTGGCGTGGCAGACCATTCCCAGCCGCCAGTCGAACCTCAGCCTGTTGCCCGCGCCGGTGATTTCCGTGGGCCGTATCGAAGCCGGGGACCGCCACAACATCATCCCTGCCGAAGTGCGCCTGGAAGGCTCGATTCGCACCGTCAGCGATGAACAGCGCGAGGATGTGCTGCAACGCATGACCCGCACCGCCGAGCACATTGCCCAAGCGTCGGGGGCGTCGGCCAAGGTCGAGTACCTGCCCGGAAACTATCGCGCCGGCTACAACAACACGGCGTTGGTGGACCAGTTACTACCGGTGCTGCAACAGGTGTCCACCACCCCGGTGCGCATCGACAACGGCACTTACGGCGCCGACGACTTCGCTGAATATGCGCGCCAGGTGCCGGGGATTTTCATGCGCATGGGCGTGACACCGCCCGCGCTAGAAGGCAAAACCATATGGCCGACGCACTCGCCGGGGTTCCGGGTGGATGACCCGAGCCTGGCGGTGGGCATTCGGGCGTTGAGCCGCATGACCTTGAGCTACATGGCCACCGGTGGCTCGGCCGAATAGATGATGGTTTGCGCGCTGTCGGGGGCGACGGCCTGGCGGGTGAAGTAGGTGTCACCTTCGTCGGTGAGTATTTCGTAATCCACCTTCCGCGTGGCGCTGGCGTGCTTGATGATCTTCAACACGCGCTGGAACTTCACGCTTTGGGTGCCGTTCTGGTTCGGCCCGGTCAGCACGCTGACGCTCTGGAACCAGCCGGCGTGTTTCTTGTGGGTAACCAGTGCTGCGCTCATCGCCTCGAAGCGCTCCAGGCGGGTGAAGCCCCATAGCGTCTGTTCTTCCACCGTGGCGTGCGGCGTGGCCGCACCGGTAAACACAAACAGGTTGATCGCCGGGCTGTCTTCGCAGAAGAAGTCGTAGGGCACCAGGCCGTCGACCATTTTCCTGCCGGACACGAAGCCCTTCTTGTGCACCTGAAACATCGCCACCTCCACTCTATCAATGGCGGCAAGTCTAATCAGGGGCGACGTACAGGGCGGTCAAGCCAATGTAATGTCGTGTAAAGATCGTGCGCTGTGCAGGTTGATTTCCACCGTCAGCCCACCGGTGGGAACGTTACGCGCAACGATGGTGCCACCGTGCATTTGCACCGCCCGTGCGGCGATGGCCAGGCCCAGGCCGAAGCCGACGCTGGCATCGCCCACACCCCGTTCGAACGGATCGAAAATACGTTGCAGGCGGTCGCTGTTCACGCCTGGGCCCTGATCGGTGATCTGTACATTGAGGCGGTTGCCTTCTGCGCTGACCTGCGCCGATACCTGCACCGTGGTGCCGGGCCGCGTGTAGCGAACGGCATTGCGAAGCACGTTTTCGAAGCAGCGGTACAGCAACTCGCCACTGACACAGGCGATAAACGGCGGGCAGGCGTGCAGCTGGACACGACAGCCTTTGATACCGGCTTCGAACTGGGCGTTCTCGACAATCATCGTCAACAACTCGACGACATCCAGGGATTCACGCTCGATGCTTTCCGGACGACCTTGCAGGCGGGCCAGGGTCAGCAGCGCTTCAATAAGTGTGTCCATGCGCTCGGATTCACTTTCGATGCGTTCAAGCATCTCCAGCCGCGCAGCATCCTGGCGCAACAGGCCGATGGCCGCCTGTATCCGTGTGAGCGGGGAGCGCAGCTCGTGGGAGATATCGTGCAGTAAATGTTGCTGGGCCTGCACCAATACTTTCAGTTGGTTGGCCATACGGTCGCAGTCCTCGGCGAGGTCGACGATTTCGTCGCGGCGCTTACCCATGGCCGGCTTTACCCGTGTTTCGAAACGCCCCTGGGCGGCGTCGCTCATTGCCCGCTTCAAGTAAGCCAGGGGCCAGGCCAGGTAATAGGCCATGTAGCCGCTGAACAATGCGCTCATCACCGTACCGATGATCAGCGGGATCTCGTGCCAGGGCCGGCCGGGGTCCTTGCCGGGGGCGTGGGTGGAACGAATCGACAGCACCAGGCCCTCCTTGCTGGTGACAGATCGTTCATGGGCCACCTCCGTAACCGGCGCCCCCGCCAGTAATTGACCACTGCTGTCATACACACCAATCCCTTCATCCGCAGGGCGCTCCCATACCGTAAGCAGCTCGCCACCCGCCTCGACACCAAATTGCTGCAGCAACTTTTCTTCGGCCGCCAGGATGGCTTCGACATGGGGGTCGTTGGGGCGGAAACGGCCCAGTTCCAGCACACCGATCCCCACCAGAAAGGTCAGCGTGGTGGCCAGCCAGAAGGCCAGGAACAGCTTCCAGAACAGCAGGCTGGGCTTGGTCATTCGGCGATCAACAGGTAGCCCAGGCCGCGCACGCTCTGGATCCAGGCCTTGGCGTCCGGGCGTGGCCCAAGTTTTTGCCGGATGCTGCTGATATGCACATCGATGCGCCGGTCGTAGCGGGTCAGCGGGCAGCCCAAGGCATTAAGGGACAGATCCTTTTTGCTCACCACCTGCCCGGCGCTACGGGCCAGTTCTTCGAGCAGGCTGAACTCGGTACTGGTGACCCCCAGTTCGACGCCGTGCCACAACGCCTGGCGCTTGCCCGGCCACAGCACCAGCGCGCCGGTCTTGATCATCTCGGTGGTTGGCTGGCCTACCGGGTGCACCCGGCGCATGATCGCGCGCAAACGCGCCACCAACTCGCCAGGGGAGCTGGGCTTGGGTACGTAGTCGTCGGCGCCCAGCTCCAGGCCGGTGATGCGGTCGATGTTGTCGCCACGGGCGGTGAGCAACACCACTGGCACCTGGCTGACCGCGCGGATACGCCGCAACACTTCGATGCCCGAGCGCAGGGGCAGCATGACGTCCAGCACCACGATGCTGTAGCGACCCGACAGCGCCTCCACTTCGCCCTCCTCGCCGGTATGCACCGCCGTCGCCGCAAAGCCTTCGCTCGCCAGGTATTGGCTCAACATAGCAGTCAGTTCCTGGTCGTCGTCGACCAACAGTACGGAGATCATCGCGGACTCGTCAGTGGGGGGCTGCGCATTATCGGCCTTGCGTGATGATTTGCGGCCAACCTTTACCTAACTTGACACTCGGTTAACCGCATCAAACGCCAGGCACTCTTAAGCTGGATGTTCACCAGTCCGGCCGCGCCGGCGCTGCTTGTCGATGTGTTCTGGAAAAAGATCTTGATGAATTTTTCGCGCCTGCTCTGCTCGGTTGCGCTGCTGCTCAATGCCTCCCTGGCCTTGGCCCAGGGTTTCAAAATCTCGGATATTCGAATCAACGGCCTGCAACGGGTGTCGGCGGGCAGCGTGTTTGGCGCCCTGCCCCTCAACGTGGGTGACGAAGCCGATGACCGGCGCCTGGTGGATTCCACCCGTGCATTATTTAAGACCGGCTACTTCCAGGACATCCAGCTGAGCCGCGAAGGCGATGTGCTGATTATCAATGTAGTCGAGCGTCCTTCGGTTGCCAGTATCGAGTTCGAGGGCAACAAGGCCATCTCCACCGAAGACCTGATGAAGGGCATGAAGCAGTCCGGCTTGGCCGAGGGCGAGATTTTCCAGCGCGCGACCCTGGAAGGTGTGCGCAACGAGTTGCAGCGCCAGTACGTGGCCCAGGGGCGCTATTCGGCGTCGGTCGAGACCGAGGTGGTGGCCCAGCCGCGTAACCGGGTGGGGGTGAAAGTCAAAGTCAATGAAGGTGAAGTCGCGTCGATCCAGCACATCAACGTGGTGGGCAACACGGTGTTCTCCGACGAAGCGCTGACCGACCAGTTCACCCTCAAGACCAGCAACTGGCTGTCGTTTTTCAAGAACGACGACAAATACGCACGGGAAAAACTCTCCGGTGACCTGGAACGACTGCGCTCGTATTACCTGGACCGCGGCTATATCAATATGGATATCGCCTCGACCCAGGTATCCATGACGCCAGACAAGAAGCACGTGTATATCACCGTGAATATCCAGGAAGGCCAGAAATACACGGTGCGTGAGGTGAAGCTCAGCGGCGAGCTGAAAGTGCCCGAAGACCAGGTACAGTCACTGTTGCTGGTGCAAAAGGGCCAGGTGTTCTCGCGCAAGTTGATGACCACCACCTCGGAGCTGATCACCCGTCGCCTGGGCAATGAGGGCTACACCTTCGCCAACGTCAGCGGCGTACCGCAGGTTGATGAGAAAAATCACACGGTGGACATCACCTTCGCTGTCGACCCCGGCAAGCGTGCCTACGTCAACCGGATCAATTTCCGTGGCAATACCAAGACCGACGACAAGGTGCTGCGCCGCGAGATGCGCCAGATGGAAGGCGGTTGGGCCTCCACCTACCTGATCGATCAATCCAAGGTGCGCCTGGAACGCCTGGGTTTCTTCAAGGAGGTCAACGTCGAAACCCCGGCCGTGGCGGGCGTGGACGATCAATTGGATGTGAACTACGCCGTGGAAGAACAGGCGTCGGGGTCGATCACCGCCAGCATCGGTTTTGCCCAGAGCGCGGGGCTGATCCTGGGCGGCTCGATCACCCAGAACAACTTCCTCGGCACCGGCAACTACGCAAGCCTGGGGCTGACCCGCTCGGAGTACCAGAGCAAGTACAACATCGGCTTTACCGACCCCTACTTCACCCCGGACGGTGTGAGCCTGGGCTACAACGCGTTCTACAGCAAGACGGACTACAACAAGTACTACGACGACGGGGTGTCGTACTACGCCATCAACAGTTACGGCCTGGGCGCTACCCTGGGTTACCCGATCAATGAAACCTCGCGCCTGAGCTTTGGCCTGACGGCCCAGCACGACAGCATTGAGCCGGGTACCTACAGCGCGGATGAGATCTATGATTTTGTCGAGCGCGAAGGCAAGGACTTCACCAACTTCAAGGCCAACCTGGGCTGGTCGGAGTCAACGCTGAACAAGGGGATATTGGCCACTCGCGGTTATTCGCAGAACCTCAACCTGATGGTGACGGTGCCCGGCAGCGACCTGAGCTTCTACAAGATCGATTACTCAGGGCAGACCTACGTGCCCGTCACCAACAGCACCACCCTGCGCTTTCACACCAAGCTTGGCTACGGCAACGGCTATGGCTCCACAGACAGCCTGCCCTTCTACGAAACCTACACGGCAGGCGGCGAAGGCACCGTGCGCGGCTTTGAAAGCGGCACCCTTGGCCCGCGCAACACCCCGGCCACCGGCACCTATTCCAGCGCCGGCCAAGCGTATTACTCAGACCGCGACACCGAAGCGCTGGGCGGCAACATCCTGATCACCGGCGGCGTGGAATACCTTTTCCCAGTGCCGTTCATCAAAGACAACAAGTCGGTGCGCACCTCGCTGTTCTGGGACGTGGGCTCGGTGTATTCGGACAAGTGCTACCTGAGCACCACCCAGGGCTGTGGCAGCGTGGACCTGAACCAGATGGCCAGTTCGGTGGGCGTTGGGGTGACCTGGTACAGCCCACTGGGACCGTTGAGCGTGAACCTGGCGTACCCGATCAAGACGCCGGAGAACGCGGATAAGCAGGTGTTTCAGTTCTCGATGGGGCAGACGTTCTAACGGCGCGCACATGTGGTTTGTTTCATGAATGGAACTGTGGGAGCGCTAGTCAGTCGGCTGAAGTACGCATTATCACTTCAGCGCACGGTAGGGCCCGATGACACAGATCTCCCCTCACCTCGACTTTCAGCCGTTTGACGCCTGCCGCAATACTGAAACAGGCGCCGTATTCATCATTGCGTCCGGCCAGTCGGCCAAGTCGTTTCCCCTGGAACGGTTTGCCCACGTGCCGATGATCACAATGAATGGCGCCATTTCGATGTTCTTGGGCACTGACGTTAAACCCTTGTTTTACACCTGCACCGATACGGGGTTTCCCCAACAACAGCCGGATTTGTTCAACTACGCGATGACTGTCAGCCAAAACGTCGCGTTGCGGGAGGAGCACGCGCGGTCGCTGGGTATTCACCCGGCCGGGCGCCTGTACCCGTTGTCCAAGGCCAAACAACCGTCCTGGTTCGACTCTGTGCGAGGTAAACACAGAGAGCTGATTGCCAATCTCCCCTTACCTGGCCTTCACCGACGCCCCATTGGGTTCAGCAAGGACATGAGCAAAGGCTTCTTTGATGCACGAACCGTTGCCTACCTGACGCTGCAGCTGGCGTACCACCTCGGCTTCTCCAAGGTGTTCATGGTGGGCGTTGACCTGAACGAGAAATCGGGAAGGTTTTATGAGAGCCTCGAGTCCATCAAGTCCCCTTGCGGGCTTGATCAGCACTACTACACCCGGATATTGCCGTCGTTTGAATTGATGGCCAGTAAAGTCGTGGGGGATGGCTTCAGGGTTTACAACGTGTCTGAGTGCTCAAGGATTCCGCAGAGCGTGGTTCCGCGAGTAGGACTGGGAGAGGTCGAGGGGATGCTTTAGTTGGTTGCGTAGCGTGGTGAAAGCCGGAAACGAAAAAGGGGCCAATCACCTAGGTGATTGGCCCCCTTCAAAATATGGTCGGGACGGAGTGATTCGAACACTCGACCCCTAGCACCCCATGCTAGTGCGCTACCGGACTGCGCTACGCCCCGACTAGGCGTGTTACTGGGTTTGCTTCGCAACGAAGCGATCAGGAATATACCGCAAGCTTTTGAAATGTGGAAGTATTTTAAAAGCCTGAATTACTTCTTCAGAACCACAAGTACATCTTCAAGCTCGGCGATCATCTGGCGGATCATTTGCTTGTATTGGGTGGTGTCGTCTTTGGCCTCATCACCGGACATACGCTGGCGCGCACCGCTGATGGTGAACCCCTGGTCGTACAGCAACGCACGGATCTGTCGGATCATCAGCACATCCTGGCGCTGATAATACCGACGGTTCCCGGTACGTTTGACGGGGTTGAGTTGAGGAAACTCCTGCTCCCAATAGCGCAGCACGTGCGGTTTTACCGCACAAAGCTCGCTGACTTCACCAATGGTGAAGTAGCGTTTGCCTGGGATGACGGGTAGCTCGTCGTTATGACTTGGTTCCAGCATAAGCCTCAACTCGGGCCTTCAACTTCTGCCCTGGACGAAAGGTGACCACACGGCGAGCCGTGATCGGGATTTCTTCTCCCGTTTTTGGATTGCGGCCAGGCCGCTGGCGTTTGTCCCGCAGGTCAAAATTGCCGAAACCGGACAATTTGACCTGTTCGTTGTCTTCCAGAGCGTGTCTGATTTCTTCAAAGAACAGCTCGACCAATTCCTTGGCCTCGCGTTTGTTCAGACCCAACTCTTCGTACAGACGTTCCGCCATCTCAGCTTTCGTCAAAGCCCCCATACGTCACTTCCTTAACGTGGCGTTCAACCTTTGTTCGAGCGAGGTGAGGATATTTTGTGTCGTGGTATTCACCTCATCGTCATTAAGAGTGCGCGATGGATGCTGCCAGGTCAAGCCAACGGCAAGGCTTTTTCTATGCGGATCAATACCTTTACCCTGATAGACGTCAAATAGCCTGAGGTCTGTCAGCCATTCCCCTGCATTTTCACGGATTACATCCAGAACGGCAGTGGCGGCCACACCTTGATCGGCGATCAGCGCCAGGTCGCGGCGAACCTCAGGGAAGCGCGACAGCTCGCTGAATTTAGGCATCTTGCCCGAAGCCACTTCAGCCAGGACCAGTTCGAATACAAACACAGGACGGTCAAGACCCAGGGTTTTCGACAGTTCCGGGTGAATGGCACCCACGTAGCCAACAAGGCGACCTTCACGCTCGATACGTGCAGTCTGGCCCGGATGCAGCGCCGGGTGGCTGCCTGGCAGGAAGGTGAAGGCATCCAAAGCACCGGCGAAGCCCAGTACCGCTTCCACGTCAGCCTTGACGTCGAAGAAGTCCACAGCATCGCGGCCCTGCGCCCAGCCTTCCGGCAGACGGCTACCGCAGACTACGCCAGCCAGCATCGGCTCTTGCTTCAGGCCATCCAACTGACCTACAAAACGCAGGCCGCTTTCGAACATGCGCACGCGGTCTTGCTGACGGTTCAGGTTGTGGGAAAGTGCTTTCACCAGACCTGGCCACAGGGACGAACGCATGGCCGCCATGTCGTTGGAAATCGGGTTGGCCAGCAGCAGCGGCTCGACGCCTGGGTTAAACAGCTCGAACTGCTTGGGATCGATGAAGCTGTAGGTCACCGCTTCCTGGTAACCACGGGCCACCAGCAGACGACGCAACTCCGGCAGGTGCGCACGCGCCTCGGCCTTCGGTTGTGGCGCCAGGCGCGCTTGCGGGTAACGAACAGGCAGGCGGTTGTACCCGTACAGACGGGCCAGCTCCTCGATCAGGTCTACTTCCAGGCTGATATCGAAACGATGGCTTGGCACTTCAACCTTCCACTGCCCTTCCCCGCTCACGGAGATGGCCAGACCGAGGGCCGACAGCAGTTGCTCGATTTCAGCCGGTTCGATCACCAGGCCGAGCATTTGCTCAACGCTTTTAGCACGCAGGGTGATCGGCGCAACGGACGGCAGGTACTGTTCGTTGACGGTTTCGGTGATCGGGCCAGCTTCGCCACCGGTGATTTCCAGCAGCAGGCCAGTGGCGCGCTCCATGGCTTCACGGGCCAGCTTCCAGTCCACGCCACGCTCGTAGCGGTGCGATGCATCAGTGTGCAAGCCGTAGGAACGGGCCTTGCCAGCGATAGCGATTTGATCGAAGAACGCGCTTTCAAGGAATACGTCGCGGGTGGTCGCAGACACACCGCTGTGCTCGCCCCCCATCACGCCGGCAATTGCCAGGGCACGGGAGTGGTCAGCGATGACGAGGGTATCGGCACGCAGGCTGACTTCCTGACCATCCAGCAGGACGAGCTTCTCGCCTTCTTCGGCCATGCGCACGCGGATGCCACCGTTGATCTCGGCGAGATCGAAGGCGTGCAATGGTTGGCCCAGCTCCAGCATTACGTAGTTGGTGATATCGACGGCAGCGTCGATGCTGCGCACATCGGCACGACGCAGACGCTCAACCATCCACAGCGGCGTAGGCTTGGACAGGTCGACGTTACGAATCACACGGCCCAGGTAACGTGGGCAGGCGTTGGGTGCGATGACTTCGATCGGGCGCACTTCGTCGTGCACGGCCGGCACAGAGGCAACCACTGGACGGGTAACCGGGGCGTTGTACAGCGCACCGACTTCACGCGCCAAGCCTGCCAGGGACAGGCAGTCACCACGGTTCGGGGTCAGGTCGACCTCGATGCTGGCGTCTTCCAGTTCCAGGTAAACGCGGATGTCCTGGCCCACTGGCGCATCGGCCGGCAGTTCCATCAGCCCATCGTTGCCCTCGCCCACCTGCAGCTCGGCCTGGGAGCACAGCATGCCGTTGGACTCAACGCCACGCAGCTTGGCTTTCTTGATCTTGAAGTCGCCTGGCAACTCGGCACCGATCATGGCGAACGGAATCTTCAGGCCCGGACGCACGTTTGGCGCACCGCACACGACCTGGAAAGTTTCCGTACCACTGCTGACCTGGCACACACGCAGTTTGTCGGCATCCGGGTGCTGCTCGGTGCTCAGCACCTCACCCACCACCACGCCGCTGAAAACACCGGCGGCCGGCGTAACGCTATCGACCTCAAGACCGGCCATCGACAGACGAGCAACCAGCTCGTCGCGATCTACCTGCGGGCTTACCCAGCCACGCAGCCATTGTTCACTGAATTTCATCCTGCTCTCCTAAAGATTCGTTACGACTAGCGAAATTGCGCGAGGAACCGCAAGTCGTTGTCGAAGAACAGACGCAAGTCGTTCACGCCGTAACGCAGCATGGCCAGACGCTCAACGCCCATGCCGAAGGCAAAGCCCGAGAATTCTTCTGGGTCGATCCCGGACATGCGCAGCACGTTAGGGTGAACCATGCCGCAGCCCATCACTTCCAGCCAGCCGGTCTGCTTGCAGACGCGGCAGCCTTTACCGCTGCACATCACGCATTCCATGTCGACTTCAGCGGACGGCTCGGTGAACGGGAAGAACGATGGACGGAAACGCACCGCCAGCTCCTTCTCGAAGAACACCCGCAGGAACTCTTCGATGGTGCCTTTGAGGTCGGCGAAGTTGATATCGCGATCAACCAGCAGGCCTTCAACCTGGTGGAACATCGGCGAGTGGGTGATATCGGAGTCGCTGCGGTACACACGGCCTGGGCAGACAATGCGGATCGGCGGCTTGTTCGCTTCCATGGTGCGGACCTGTACCGGCGAGGTATGGGTGCGCAACAGCATGTTCGCGTTGAAATAGAAGGTGTCGTGCATCGACCGGGCCGGGTGGTGGCCTGGGATGTTGAGCGCCTCGAAGTTGTGGTAGTCGTCTTCAACCTCAGGGCCTTCGGCAATGCCGTAGCCAATATGGGTGAAGAACTGCTCGATACGTTCCAGAGTCCGGGTGATCGGATGCAGGCCGCCCGAGGCCTGGCCACGGCCAGGCAGGGTCACGTCAATGGACTCGGCAGCGAGTTTGGCCGCGAGATCAGCCTCCTCCATCGTCGCCTTGCGCGCATTGAGTACTTCTGTGACACGCTCCTTGGCGACGTTGATCAGCGCGCCGACTTGCGGACGCTCTTCAGCGGGCAAATTCCCCAGGGTCTTCATCACCTGAGTCAATTCACCTTTTTTACCAAGGTAGTGAACCCGGATTTGCTCCAGGGCATTGATATCTTCAGCGCTTTGCACAGCCTCAAGAGCTTGAGCGACGAGCGCGTCCAGGTTTTCCATGTACAGACTCCAGATACAAAATAGGGGAAGAGCTTGAAGGCTCTTCCCCTATTTAAGACGTTTACCACCTTGGGCTACAGGAGTAGCCCAGGGTGATTGTCGGGGGTACTTAAGCCAAGGTGGCTTTAGCTTTCTCGACAATCGCAGCAAACACCGCTTTTTCGTTCACTGCCAGTTCGGCCAGAACCTTACGGTCGATCTCGATGGAAGCTTTTTTCAGGCCAGCGATGAAACGGCTGTAGGACAGACCGTTAACACGAGCACCAGCGTTGATACGAGCGATCCACAGAGCGCGGAACTGACGTTTTTTCTGACGACGGTCGCGGTAGGCGTATTGGCCTGCCTTGATTACCGCTTGCTTGGCAACACGGAATACGCGTGAACGCGCGCCGTAGTAGCCTTTAGCAAGTTTCAGAATTTTTTTGTGACGTTTACGGGCAATGACGCCACGCTTTACACGAGCCATGAGTTACTTCCTCTATTCTTGATCCAAAAATTAACGAAGGCGCAGCATGCGCTCGACTTTTGCCACGTCAGACGGATGCAGCAAGCTGCTACCGCGCAGTTGACGCTTACGCTTGGTCGACATTTTGGTCAGGATGTGGCTCTTGAAAGCGTGCTTGTGCTTGATACCGTTAGCAGTTTTCAGAAACCGCTTAGCAGCACCACTTTTAGTCTTCATCTTTGGCATGTTCGGATACTCCGCATTCAGTTGATAAACATAATCAGAAGGCCTGCCGTGCCCTGTTGATTACTTCTTCTTTTTCGGGGCGATGACCATGATCAGTTGGCGTCCTTCCATCTTAGGATGCTGTTCGACCGAACCGTACTCGAGCAGGTCAGCTTCAACCCGCTTGAGGAGTTCCATCCCCAGCTCCTGGTGGGCCATCTCACGGCCGCGGAATCGCAAGGATACCTTGGCCCTGTCCCCATCACTCAGGAAACGTACCAGGTTGCGCAGTTTTACCTGGTAATCCCCTTCCTCCGTCCCTGGACGAAACTTGATTTCTTTTACTTGAATCTGCTTCTGGTTCTTCTTCGCCGCAGCAATCTGCTTCTTCTTTTCGAAGATCGATTTGCCGTAGTCCATCACCCGGCAAACAGGCGGGACTGCGTCGGCGGAGATTTCCACCAGGTCCAATTTGGACTCTTCAGCGATACGAAGCGCTTCATCAATCGAGACGATGCCAATCTGCTCGCCGTCAGCGCCAATTAACCGAACCTCGCGTGCCGAGATATTCTCGTTGATCGGGGCTTTCGGTGCAGCTCGTTTATCTTGTCTCATTTCACGCTTAATAATAATTACTCCGAATCTGGGCGACCACGCCGGGAAACCGCTTGCGCGAGGAACTCAGCGAACTGGGCGACGGGCATCGAGCCCAGGTCAGCACCTTCACGAGTACGCACAGCGACAGTCTGCATCTCGACTTCCCGATCTCCGATAACCAAAAGATAGGGAACCTTGAGCAAAGTATGCTCGCGGATTTTAAAGCCGATCTTTTCATTTCTCAAGTCGGACTTGGCACGAAACCCGCTTTCGTTGAGAGTTTTTTCAACTTCAGCGGCAAAATCTGCCTGTTTATCAGTGATATTCATGATCACTGCCTGGGTCGGAGCCAGCCACGCAGGGAATGCACCCTCGTAGTGCTCGATCAGGATACCGACGAACCGTTCGAACGAGCCAAGGATCGCCCGGTGCAGCATAACCGGGTGTTTACGGCTGTTGTCTTCGGAGACGTATTCGGCTCCCAGACGGATCGGCAGGTTAAAATCGAGCTGCAGGGTACCACACTGCCAGACACGGCCAAGGCAATCTTTCAGCGAGAACTCGATCTTCGGACCGTAGAACGCGCCCTCCCCCGGCTGCAGATCGTACGCAAGGCCCGCACTGTCCAGCGCTGCGGCCAATGCAGCTTCGGCGCGATCCCACAGTTCGTCGGAACCGACGCGTTTTTCCGGACGAGTGGACAGTTTCATCTCGACTTCGGTAAAGCCGAAATCGCGATAAACATCCATGGTCAGCTTGATGAACGCAGCGGATTCAGCCTGCATCTGCTCTTCAGTGCAGAAGATGTGGGCATCGTCCTGAGTAAAGCCACGAACACGCATGATGCCGTGCAGCGCGCCCGATGGCTCGTTACGGTGGCAGGCACCGAACTCGGCCAAACGCATCGGCAGCTCGCGGTAGCTCTTCAAACCTTGGTTGAACACCTGCACGTGGCACGGGCAGTTCATTGGCTTGATGGCGTAGTCGCGGTTTTCCGACTGAGTGGTGAACATGTTGTCGGCGTAGTTGGCCCAGTGCCCGGATTTCTCCCACAGGCTGCGGTCAACGACCTGCGGAGTCTTGATCTCCAAGTAGCCGTTGTCGCGCTGAACCTTGCGCATGTACTGCTCAAGCACCTGGTACAGGGTCCAGCCGTTCGGGTGCCAGAACACCATGCCCGGCGCTTCTTCCTGGAGGTGGAACAGGTTCAGGCGCTTGCCGATCTTGCGGTGGTCGCGCTTCTCGGCTTCTTCGATGCGCTGGATGTAGGCAGCCAGCTGCTTCTTGTCAGCCCAGGCAGTGCCGTAGATACGCTGCAGTTGCTCGTTTTTAGCGTCGCCACGCCAGTAGGCGCCAGACAGCTTGGTCAGCTTGAACGACTTGAGGAAGCGCGTGTTCGGCACATGCGGGCCACGGCACATGTCGACGTATTCTTCGTGGTAGTACAGGCCCATGGCCTGCTCTTCCGGCATGTCTTCCACCAGGCGCAACTTGTAGTCTTCGCCACGGGCGGTGAACACGTCGATCACTTCGGCGCGAGGCGTGACCTTCTTGATCACGTCGTAATCTTTTTCGATCAGCTGGTGCATGCGCTGTTCGATGGCGGCGAGGTCATCCGGGGTGAAAGGACGCTCATAGGCGATATCGTAATAAAAGCCTTCGTCGATGACCGGGCCGATCACCATTTTTGCCGTCGGGTACAACTGCTTGACCGCATGGCCAATCAAGTGAGCGCAAGAGTGACGAATGATCTCCAGCCCCTCTTGATCCTTGGGCGTGATGATTTGCAGGCTGGCATCGCTGGTGATCAGGTCGCTGGCGTCAACCAGCTTGCCGTCGACCTTGCCGGCTACGGTGGCCTTGGCCAAGCCGGCACCAATGGATGCGGCGACCTCGGCTACGGAAACCGAATGATCGAATGAACGTTGACTGCCGTCGGGAAGAGTAATAGTTGGCATGGCGCCTCCTCTCCTAGTGGTGACCCCTACCAAAGGTCACGTGGGTTGGGATGAGCCAGTACAAGATCCAATACCAGGCCGTTCAGTGATGAACGCCTGCCTTACAGCGGCAGGAGCCTTTCGGCCAACCGATAATCGAACCAGAGTGACTGGAGTGAGCTAAAAAGAACATGGCAAGGCGGCAAATGGCACGCCTGGGAATAGCCAGGCCGAAGATGCTAGCACAGATGAACGGTCATGGCGCCGACGCCACCCCATGCAACGACAAATTCCCGGCTTTATAGCTACAAAACGGAACTTGAGCTGTACGCAATGCCTCAAACCCACTGAGAATCGCCGTTCGTCCTCCACCCAAAGGAGCATCCCATGATGCGTTTCACCTCGACCCTCGCTCTCGCCGCCTCTCTGGCTTTCCTGTCTTTCGGTGCACAAGCCGCCGCTCCTTCTAACTGGCCAGCCGGTGCCCGCGACAGCTTCGTCAGCGACTGCAGCGCCGCCGCCAGCCAGAACGTAGATGCCAAAACTGCCAAAGCCCACTGCGAATGTGGCGCCGACAAGATCAATGCTGAATTGAGCACGGCGGAGATCAAGGAGCTGATGACCAACCAGAACGCCAGCCCGGAGCTTAAAAACAAAGCTGTGGCAGCTATTTCGTCCTGCAAAGTCGTGAAGAAAAAGTAACGACGACGCCTGATCGGACGGTCGTTTTGCTGGAGAAATCGCGCAAAAACTGCCATTTCTCACAAATTACGCAGCTTTTACGGCTTTTTTTACCAGCTTATATTTCGCGGCAAAGCCCCGTAGATCGGGGCTTTCAGCCAACCCAAGCACTAAACGCAACGCTATTGATTAGCAAACAATGCCTTGGGGGGGCTCCCAAGCCGAACATTTCGACTATGATAGCCCGGTGTGCCCAGTTGGCCTGAGCAGCACAGTACTACTGAAAATATATGTTTCTTGGAGATACACCATGTCTAATCGCCAAACCGGCACCGTTAAATGGTTCAACGATGAAAAAGGCTTCGGCTTCATCACTCCTCAAGGTGGCGGTGACGACCTGTTCGTACACTTCAAAGCTATCGAAAGCGACGGTTTCAAAAGCCTGAAAGAAGGCCAAACCGTTTCCTTCGTGGCTGAGAAAGGCCAAAAGGGTATGCAAGCTGCACAGGTTCGCGGCGAGTAATTCTCCGCTGAGCTAAAAAACCCCGTCCATGTGACGGGGTTTTTTATGGGCGCTGCAAAAGCCTGGGAGACTCAGCCGCAATTGACCCGCGTGATCACCAGGTTGTCATCGGTGTTCAGGTTAAGGCGGTCGGAGCGGTACTCCAGTGTAATCATGTCGCTGGGCTTGAGGATGCGTGCGTTCTGCGCGCCAGCGCGGGTACGGGCCTGCTCCAGCAACTGAGGTGAAGCTTTCTGGCCGATGGTGAATTCGGCGGCCTTCGCCTCACAGCGGCTATGACCGGCATCGGCCACGGCGGCATCTTTGGTTGGCTCAGAGGCACCCGGGGTACTGCAACCCGCCAACGCGAGTGCCGCCAACAAAGTACCGAATGATGCGAGCTTCCAAGGCATGAAGCCTCCTATGATAAAAAATGGACAGAGTTCGTGCGACAGCGGTCTGGCTGATTGGTTTCAAGACGTAAACTGCTGAAGGGCAGTCTGCCTGACTCGCGCCCGGCATTCCCTGCTCAATCGTGACCAGATATGAACGTAATCAGTAGATGTCGATGTAGTCAAACGGCGGCTTTGGCCAATTCTGCTTGAGTGCGTTGAAAATCTGCGTGACCCACACCTCATCACTTGCGGCCACATTGCCAACATACCCAGAGCCTTTGGCCCAGGTCTCCAGACGGAACAGCAACCCATCGATGTCCACCCCGCCCACCGCCTTCCCCGACGAGATATAGGCGATACCGGCGTTGGTCACCCGCAACTGCGTGTGCTCGTCATCACTGGCGCTGGCGATCAGTTGGCGCACCGCGGCCAGGGTCAGGTTCTCGGGGTTATTCAAATCGATCTGCATGCAGTGTTCCCCGGTCAATAAACAGGCGCACAGTGTCGCACAGCGCCCGCCCGTTTCCGAAGCGCCTCATGCCTAAGTATCAGTGCCAAATCCGATACAAAATGGTTAACTGCCTCGCTAAAACGCGCGTTGCAGCGCACTGCCCAGTATTTTCAGCCCGTGAGACCTCCATGACCACCGTAACGCTCCAAGCCGATATCAAAGCCAAATGGCCCCAAGGACAGAGCTCGTACAGCCCCGGCAGCCCAGAGGAATTGGCGATCATCGGCATCGACCTGCTGGTCAAGGAACTTGGGACGAAAGCAGCGCAAGCGTTCATCGGCCAGATATTCGAAAAGTACCCCGCCGATCACATGGGCGCCCAGAACCCCGAGCGCGAATAAGAACCGGCCGGCGAACGCCGACCGGCAGTCCACTTACTTCAAACGCGCCAGGCGCTCGGTCAGCAGATCGAAGAAGCCTTGGGCGTCGCCATTCTCGACCCAGAACACGTTTTTTTCCTGCTTAAGGCCATCGTACCAATCAACGATGGTCTGGCCGAAGGTCGGCCCTTCGCGGCTGTCCACCACCACGTTGGCCTGGCGACCGCTGAACAGCGAAGGCTTGAGCAGATAACCAATGACAGTGGCGTCATGCACCGGCCCGCCCGGAATGCCGTAGTGCTCCATGTCACCCTTGACGTACTCATTGAGAATACTGCTGACCACTTTGCTGGCGTTGTTGTTCAGGTCAGCGATCTTTTTCAAGCGCGCGTCACTGGTCAACACTTTGTGGGTCACATCCAGCGGCAGGTAAGTCAGCTTCACACCACTCTTGAGCACAATTTCAGCGGCAACCGGGTCGGCAAAGAGGTTGAACTCCGCTACGGGGGTAATGTTACCGCCGTTGAAGTGCGCGCCCCCCATCACCACGACTTCCTTGATGCCTTGAGTGATCTCGGGCGCCTGAGTAAGCGCAAGCGCCAGGTTGGTCTGCGGGCCCAGCATTGCAATGGTGATGCTATGCGGTTTGGCGCTGCCCAGGGTCTTGATCAGGTAGTCAACGGCATTGCCTTCGGCCAGGCCTTTTTTCGGCTCGTGCACCGCCACACCGGAAATACCTTCCTTGCCGTGGATATTCTCAGCGTAGATCGGTGTACGCAGCAGCGGTTTCGATGCACCGGCGTATACCGGAATATCCTCCCGCCCTGCCCACTCACGCGCCAGACGCGCGTTGCGCGATGTCTTGTCCAGGCGCACGTTGCCAGCGACGGTGGTCAAGGCGCGAATGCTCAGCTCCTCAGGGGAAGCCATGGCAAACAGCAAGGCCACCACATCGTCGGCGCCGGGGTCGGTGTCGATGATCAAGTCGATTTTTTCCGCCGCCTGGGCGCTGGCTGCAGTGAGTGCGGACAAAAGCAGGACACTCCTAAACAAATTTCTCAGGGTTAAGAGACCACGTTGCATAAAACACTCCTTGTCGTTGGGAAATGCTAGAACGTTACGCCGGACACCAGCGCAATATTGCAGTACGGCTGACATTCACCCGTACGCACCACGGCACGCGCCGTGCGACTCAACTGCTTGAACGCCTCGTGGTTGACCAGGCGCCGCTCACCGAGGGCCGCCTGGTCCGTGAGGGTATTGAGCTCGCTCAACGCCGGTGGCTGCTTGAGCAGGATTTCTTCGGCCAATACATGGCTTTCCACCTGCATTTCGCTGAGCACCACACGCAGGGTGCTGATGAAATCCGGGACACCCTGGGTCAACGCCAGGTCGATCAGCTCAACGCCCGGCGGCACCGGCAGACCAGCGTCGCCGATCACCAGGAGGTCGCCGTGCCCCAGAGAAGCGATCACTCGCGACAGCGCAATATTGAGCAGAGGGGTCTTTTTCATGGGGACACAAAACCTTGAACGTCGTGCAGCGTTGGAATGGAGGGTTGTGCACCGGCACGGGTGACAGACAGCGCCGCCGCCACCTGGCCGAAGCGGATCGCTTCAGCTTCGCTTTTACCACCCGCCAGTGCGGCGGCAAAGCCACCCACAAAGGTGTCACCCGCGGCCGTGGTGTCTACCGCCTTGACCTGTGGCGCCAGCAGGTGCTCAACGAGCTGGCCGTCGGTAAACAGTGCCCCCTGAGCCCCCAGGGTGATGATGACCTTGCGTGCGCCCGCCTTGATCAGGTGGTTCGCCGCCAATTTGGCGCTGTCCAGTGAGTCCACCGCAATGCCGCTCAGCGCAGTGGCCTCGCTTTCGTTGGGGATCAGGTAATCAATCGAGGCGTACCACTGCGCAGGCAATGGCGCGCTGGCCGGTGCCGGGTTGAGGATGACCGTCTTGCCCAATTCACGACCGCGCTTGAGCGTGAAACCTACAGTCTCCATGGGCACCTCCAACTGGCAGACGATCACATCGGCCGCCTGTAGCACTGCATCGAACGCCTGCAACGAAGCCGGTTTCAGCTCACCGTTGCTGCCCGCGACGATCACAATCGCGTTCTGGCTGCTGTCATCCACTACGATCAACGCTACGCCGCTGGAACCTTCCACGCTGCTGACAGCCTGGCAATCAATCCCTTCCACCCGCAACGCGTCACGCAGTTGAGTGCCGTAGGCATCGGTGCCGACGCAGCCGACCATCGCAACATCCGCTCCCAGCCGCGCCGACGCCACCGCCTGATTGGCGCCCTTGCCGCCAGGCACGGTGGAGAACGTTTGGCCAATCAGGGTTTCACCGGCACGGGGTAACCGGCTGGCACGGGTGACCAGGTCCATGTTCAAGCTGCCTACTACCACTACTTTTGCTGGCATACATCAGTACTCATCAATTCGGTTCAGCGGTATTGGGCGAAGACACCGGCGACGGGCGCCGTGGACTCACGCAATACAATGCTCGGCGTCACGATGCGTTGATCGATCGGCAGTTGGGGTGTAGCAATTCGTTTCAGTAGAAGCTCGGCCGCCGTCTCGCCCAGTTGCACGATCGACTGGCCAACCGTGGTCAGCGCCGGGTAAACGTAGCGGCCCATCTGGATGTCATCGAAGCCGATCACCGATAGCTCGCCCGGTACGCGAATATTGCGCTCGGCCGCCGCACGCAACACGCCAAAACCAATCATGTCGTTGCTGGCGAATACCGCACTGGGCGGGTTTTGCGCCAGCAGTTGCACGGCGGCGGCATACCCGCCGGTGCTGGTGAAGTCGCTTTCCTGGATACGGTCGGCCGCCACCTCCACGCCCGCTTCACGCAATGCGCGGTGATAGCCCGCCAACCGCATCTGCGCGACGCGGGTACGCGCTGGGCCGCCGATACAGGCGATATCCCGGTGCCCTAATTCCAGCAAATGCCGCGTCGCGAGGTAGGCGCCCTCCTCGTGATCGATGCGCACCAGATCCACATCAATGCCGTCCAGCGCCCGGTCGACAATCACCATGGGCGTGCGCACCGCACTCAAGCCGGCAGCAAGGCCACTGTCATCGCCACCCACCGAGGTAACGATCAGTCCGTCGATGCGCTTCTCCAGCAATACCCGTAAATAGTTACGCTGCTTTTCAGCGTTGTCATCGGAATTGCAGAGGATTACGCAGTAGCCATTGCGCTCGCAATAATCCTCGATGCCCCGCGCCAATTCGGCAAAGTAGGGGTTGAGGCTGTTGGGTACCAGCAAACCGATGGTGGCCGTGGTCTTGGCCTTGAGCGACCGCGCAACGGCACTGGGAACATAGTCGAGCTGCTTGATCGCCGCTTCGACCTTGATCCGTACCGGCTCGCTGACCGGGCGCGTCTTGTTCACCACATGGGACACCGTGGTGTAGGAAATACCTGCAAGCGCTGCCACATCCTTGATCGTTGCCATGGGTCAGCCCCGCCGACTGGCGCGCTGGCTGCGGTAGGTATCGAGGACCACGGCAATCACGATCACGGCACCGGTAATGATGCGCTTGGTGGGCTCCGTGGCACCGATCTGCGCCAGGCCTGCGGCCAATACGGAAATAATCAACACGCCAAAGAAAGTACTGATAACCGAGCCGCGTCCACCCATCAGGCTGGTACCGCCGATGACCACGGCGGCGATCACTTGCAGCTCCAGGCCGGAGCCGGCATTCGGGTCCGCCGCTTCCAGCCGTGAGATCTGGAACAGTGCCGCCACGCCAGCCAGGAGGCCCATCAGGCTGAACACCAGGATCTTGTAAGGCTTGGGATTGATCCCTGCCAGGCGCACCGCCTCTTCATTGGTGCCGATGCCGATCAGGTAGCGACCGAACACGGTACGGGTCAACACCAACTGGGCAGCGATGATCACCAACAGCGCAATGATGAACGAAGGCGAAATGCCGAACGCCACCGGGTTGGACAACCAGGCGAACGAATCACCGATGTAGGCCGTGCGCGAGCCGGTCATCTGGTACGCCACGCCACGGGCCATTTCCAGCACGCCGAGGGACACGATAAACGATGGAATACGCCACGCCACGGTGATCGACCCGGTGATGGTACCGGCCAGCGCCGCGCACCCCATGCCCAGTACGGCAGCCGGCAATACGCTCCAGCCCCAGCCGAGGATCGCCACGCTGACCGCCGACGCCGCCAGCGCCAGCACCGAGCCCACGGACAGGTCGATGCCGCCGATGATCAGGATAAAGGTCATGCCCACCGCCAGTACCATCAGGTCTGGAATCTGGTTGGCCAGGGTGCTGAAGGTGTCATAGGACAGGAAGTGATCACTGAGCACCGAGAACAGCGCGATCATCGCCAGCAAGGCGCCCGCCAGGCCCAGGTAAGTGCCCAGGCCGTAGAAGTTGCCGCCGGGTTTACCGGGGGAAATGGTGGTTTTCATGGGGTATCCCTAAGCACTGCGTCGTTGAGCAGCGCATCACGTTTCTGATAGCCGGCAAAGGCGGCGGCAAGCAATTCATCCTGGGTCCAGCTGTCGCGCTCGAAGGTCTCGATCAGGCGCCCGGCAGACAGCACACCGATGCGATCGCAGATCAGCATGAGTTCACGCAGGTCGCTGGACACCACGACCAGCGCTTTGCCCTGGCGGGTCAATTCGCCGAGCAAGGCATAAATGTCGAACTTGGCCCCCACATCGATGCCTCGCGTGGGCTCATCGAACAACATCACCGAGCAATCGCGCTCCAACCAACGGCCAATCACCACTTTCTGCTGATTGCCGCCGGACAGTTCGGACACCAACTGTGCAGGGCTGGAGCTGCGGATGCGCATGGCATCGATCTGGCGCTTGGCCAAGGCGGTTTCGTCGCGGCCATTGACCACCCCGGCGCCGGAAATTTCCGGCATGTTGCCCAGGGCGATATTGGCGCTGATGGATTGCGTCAATAGCAGGCCTTCGCCCTTGCGGTCCTCAGTGATCAAGGCGATGCCGTGGCCCACTGCGTCTACCGGCGAGCGGATGCTGACCACCTGGGCCGGTGAGCCGAGGGCCACGGTGCCGCTGTCGGCCAGGTCGGCGCCGAAGATCAGCCGCAACAACTCGGTACGGCCCGCACCGATCAGGCCGGAAATGCCATAGATTTCGCCGGCACGTACCTCAAACGACACGTCGCGAACCTTGTCCGAACGGATCAGGCCTTTCACCGTCAGGGCCGGGCCGCCAATGGTGCGCGGGCCCAAGTCGATCTGCTCACCCAACTCACGACCGACCATCAAGGTCACCAA
>NZ_QUZU01000045.1 GCF_004682055.1 Pseudomonas kairouanensis
AAAAAAAAGCCCCGCCGGAGCGGGGCTTAAAGTGCAGCAGTCATGCTTTGGGACGGTTGTCGATCACATGGCAGGCCTTGCCTTCGGAGCGCTTGATCGAGTGCATTGGCTGCAACACGATACGGGTGCTGATGCCGATATAGGTCTTGATGTGCCGGCTCAGCTCGCCCGCGATTGCCTTTTGCTGTTCGTCGCCCAGGTGTTGATGTTCGGCCTTGAGTTCCACATGCACGTCAACGCTGTCCAGGTTGCCATTGCGATACAGATGGATCTCGTAGCACTCGCACAGCTGTTTGACTTTGAGCACCTGCTCCTCGACCTGGGTGGGGAACACGTTGACCCCACGGATGATCAACATGTCGTCGCTGCGCCCAGTGATCTTGTCGATGCGCCGCATGGGCCTGGCGGTGCCGGGCAGCAGGCGCGTCAGGTCGCGGGTGCGATAGCGGATCATCGGCAGCGCTTCTTTGCTCAGGGAGGTGAACACCAACTCGCCCATCTGCCCGTCCGGCAACACCTCACCGGTGACCGGGTCGATGATTTCGGGGTAGAAGTGGTCCTCCCAGATGGTCGGGCCGTCCTTGGTTTCGGCGCATTCCATGGCCACGCCCGGGCCCATGATTTCCGACAGGCCGTAGATGTCCAGGGCGGTGATGCCCAGGCGGTGTTCGATGGCACTGCGCAGCTCGCCCGTCCACGGTTCGGCGCCGAAGATGCCCAGGCGCAACGCGAGCTTGTGCGGGTCGAGGCCCTGGCGCTCGATCTCATCGGCGATGTTGAGCATGTACGACGGCGTGACCATGATGATGTCCGGCTGGAAATCCTTGATCAGTTGCACCTGTTTCTCGGTCTGCCCGCCGGACATCGGGATCACCGTGCAGCCCAGGCGTTCGGCGCCATAGTGGGCACCGAGGCCGCCGGTGAACAGGCCGTAGCCATAGGAGATATGCACCTTGTCGCCACGCCGCCCACCCGCTGCGCGGATCGAACGGGCGACCACGTTGGCCCAGGTGTCGATGTCGTTCTGGGTGTAGCCGACCACGGTGGGTTTGCCGGTGGTGCCACTGGATGCGTGCAGGCGCACCACGTCGTGCATGGGCACGGCGAACATGCCGTAGGGGTAGTTGTCGCGCAGGTCGGACTTGGTGGTGAACGGAAACTTCGCCAGGTCTTCCAGGCAGGTGATGTCACGCGGGTGCACGCCCAGCGCATCGAAGCGCTGACGGTACAGCGGCACATTGTTGTAGGCGAGGTTGAGGCTCCAGCGCAGGCGGTCCAGTTGGTGCTGGCGCAGCTCGTCGATGCTGGCGGTTTCCAGCGGGTCCAGCACAGGTTCAAGCACGGTTTGGGCAATTGGCATGTTCATGACTTCACTCGAATTATTTTTGTGTTCCAGCCCGGTTGCACCAGGGCTTTGAGTGCATGCCCCAAGGATACCGTTCGGCTCCCTGGGAATTGGGATTATTTGGTCCTATAGACGCTCGATGACCACCGCGATGCCTTGGCCGACGCCGATGCACATGGTGCACAGGGCGTAGCGGCCCTGGCGTTCCTCCAGTTCGTGCAGGGCGGTGGTCACCAGGCGCGCGCCGCTCATGCCCAGGGGATGGCCCAGGGCGATGGCGCCGCCGTTGGGGTTGACCCGTGGGTCGTTGTCGCCCAGCCCGAGTTCACGCAGCACCGCCAGGCCTTGGGCGGCGAAGGCTTCGTTGAGCTCGATCACGTCCATGTCCGCCAGGCTCAGGTTGGCCAGCTCCAGCACTTTGTGGGTCGCCGGTACGGGGCCGATCCCCATGATGCGCGGCTCCACGCCGGCGGTGGCCATGGCGACCACCCGGCCACGTGCCTTCAGGCCGTAGCGTTTGGCGGTTTCGGCGTTGGCCAGCAACAGTGCGCAGGCACCGTCGTTGACCCCGGACGCATTGCCGGCGGTGATGCTGCCGCCTTCGCGAAAGGGCGTGCCGAGTTTCTGCAATTGCTCAAGGGTGGTGTCGCCGCGTGGGTGCTCGTCATGCTCCACCACCTTGGCCGGGCCTTTGCGCTGAGGGATCTGTACTGCGACGATTTCCTTGGCCAGGCGCCCGCTGGCCTGGGCTGCGCCAGCCCGTTGCTGGCTGCGCAGGGCAAACGCGTCCTGGTCGGCGCGGGAGATATTGAACTGCGCGGCGACGTTCTCGGCGGTCTCCGGCATGGAGTCGATGCCGTAGGCCGTTTTCATCAGCGGATTGACGAAACGCCAGCCGATGGTGGTGTCGTACAGCTCGGCCTGGCGCGCAAACGCCTGCTCGGCCTTGCCCATTACCAGCGGCGCGCGGGACATGGATTCCACGCCGCCCACCAGCATCAAGCCGGCTTCACCACAGCGAATGGCGCGGGCGGCGCTGCCGATGGCGTCCAGCCCGGAGCCGCACAGACGATTGAGGGTGGTGCCTGGCACGCTCACCGGCAACCCGGCCAGCAGCGCCGACATGCGCGCCACGTTGCGGTTGTCTTCACCGGCCTGGTTGGCGCAGCCGTAGATCACGTCGTCTACCGTGTTCCAGTCGACTTGCGGGTGACGGCGCAGCAGCTCGCGCAGCGGCACTGCACCGAGGTCGTCGGCGCGTACGCTGCTCAAGGCTCCGGCGTAGCGGCCAATCGGGGTGCGCACCGCGTCGATGATCAGGGCGTCATTCATTCGGGGTCTCCTGCGCCAGCACCGGGCCGCGCACTTTGTAGGATTTGCCATGGAACAGGGCGATCAACTCGCCCCGTTGGTTTTCGATACGCACGTCGTAGTTGCCGGTGCGGCCGGAACGGCTTTGCTCGATGCAGTCGGCATTTAGGGTGTCACCCAGGCGGGCCGGGGCGATGTAGTCGATGCTGCAGCCCATGGCCACCGTGGCCTCGTTGTAACTGTTGCAGGCCAGCGCGAAGGCCGAGTCGGCCAGGGCAAACAGGTAGCCGCCATGGCAGGTGCCGTGGCCCTGGAGCATGTCGGCGCGCACGTTCATGCCCACGCGGGCGGTGCCTGGCGCGGCCGAGAGCAGGCGCATGCCCATGCCTTGGCTGGCGCTGTCGCGTTCGAACAGGGCTTGGGCGCAGGCACTGGCCAGGCGGTTGGCGTCGTGGTTAGTCATGCAAACTTCTCCCTTGCGCCACGCGGCGGCGCAACAGCAGCGACGGCCGGTAGCGTTCTTCGCCATAGCTGGCGTGCAGGTGTTCCAGCACGCGCAGTACATGGGCAGGTCCAATGGCATCGGCCCAGGCCAGCGGGCCTTGGGGGTAATTGACCCCGGCCCGCATGGCCAGGTCGATATCGGCGGCCGAGGCCACGCCTTGCAGTTGGGCGTCGGCGGCTTCGTTGGCAAGCATCGCCACGGTGCGCAGTACGGCCAGTGCCGGGCTGTCGCTGAGCAGGCTGACGCGCAGCCCGGCTTGTTGCAGCAGGGCCACACCGTCTTCAAAGGCGCCAGGGTCGATGCCTGCCGCGCAGCTGATGGCGATGCGGCTCGCGGTGCCGTAGTCGAAAGCCAGGTCCAGCAGGATCAGGTTGCGCAGGCCATCTTCCTGGGCGCGCTGGCAGGCCATGCGCCCGTCGCTCAGGGCCAGCACCGCATCGCCCACCCGCAGCAGGCCGTGGCCGTCGCGGTGAGTGACGTCGATGGTGTGTTCGCGCAAGCGTGGGATCAATGCGTTGGCGATACCCAAGTCACCCTCGACCACGCAGGTGGTGACGGCTCGCTGGCTGAGTGTGGTTTTCGCCGTTGGCCGCTCGGCGCCGTCTGCATAGCTGTAGAAGCCCTGGCCGCTCTTGCGCCCCAGGCGCCCGGCGTCTACCAGGTCTTTTTGGATCAGCGAGGGCTGGAAGCGGTTGTCGCCGTAGTAGGCGTTGAACACCGAGCACGTCACCGCATAATTAACGTCGTGGCCGATCAAGTCGGTCAGCTCGAAGGCGCCCATGGCAAAGCCACCGGCGTCGCGCATCAGTGCGTCCAGGGTCGAGCAGTCGGCTACGTTTTCCTGCAACAGGCGCAGGCTTTCGGCGTAGAACGGGCGGGCCACGCGGTTGACAATAAAGCCCGGTGTCGAGCGGGTGTGCACCGGCTTCTTGCCCCAGGCCTTGGCGGTGGCATACAGGCAGTCAGCCAGGGCCGGGTCACTGGCCAGGCCGGAGACGATTTCCACCAACGCCATTACCGGCGCCGGGTTGAAGAAGTGCAGGCCCAGCAGACGCTGCGGGCGCTCCAGTTGGGCGGCGATGCTGGTGATCGACAACGACGAGGTGTTGCTGGCCAGGATGCACTGCTCGCCGCAAATGCCTTCCAGTTGGCGCAAGAGGGCGCGCTTGACCTCCAGGTTCTCGACAATGGCCTCAATGACCAGTGCGCAATCGGCCAGGGCGTCGATGGACTCCACCGCCTGCAAGCGGGCGAGGGTGGCCGTGCGGGCGTCGGCCGAAAGCTTGCCTTTTTCCACGCGCTTGCCCAACTGCCGGTCGATCCCGTCGATGGCCTGGGCGGCGGCGCCAGGGCGGTTGTCCAGCAGCAGCACGAGGTGGCCGGCCTGGGCCGCAACCTGGGCGATACCGGCGCCCATGGCCCCGGCGCCAATCACGGCAATACGTGCAGTGGTGTTCAGTGCGGTCATGGCTCAGCGCCCCTTGAAGCTTGGCGTGCGTTTTTCCATGAAGGCGCTGACGCCCTCACGGTAGTCCTCGCTGCGCCCGGCCAGGCGTTGCAGGTCTTTTTCCAGTTCCAGCTGGTCGTCAAAGGTGTTGCTTAGGCTGGCGTTGAGGCTGCGCTTGATCAGCGCCAGGCCGTAGGTCGGCTGGGTGGCCAGGTGGCGGGCCAGGGTCAGCGCCTCGTTGCGTAACTCGGCGTCGTCTACGCAGCGGTAGATCAGGCCCCATTGCTCGGCCTGCTCGGCGCTCAAGCGGTTGCCCAGCAGCGCCAGCGCCTTGGCCCGGGCCATGCCTACCAGGCGCGGCAAGGTCCAGGTGCCGCCAGAGTCGGGGATCAGGCCGATCTTGCAGAACGCTTGGATAAAACTGGCCGAACGCGCTGCCAGCACCAGGTCGCAGGCCAGCGGGATATTCGCACCAGCCCCGGCGGCCACGCCATTCACTGCGCAAATCACCGGCATCGGCAGGTCACGCAATTGGCGGATCAGCGGGTTGTAGAACTTCTCGATGGACTCGCCCAGGTCCGGCGCGCTGCTGCCCGGTGCGACGTTGCGGTCGCTGAGGTCTTGCCCGGCGCAGAAGCCACGCCCTTCACCCGTCAGCAGCAATACGCGCACATCCGGGTTCTGGCGCACTTGCTTGAGGGCTTCTTTGACCTCGCCGTGCATTTGCGTGTTGAAGCTGTTGAGTTGCTCGGGCCGGTTGAGGCTGAGCAGCGCGACGCCGGCGTCGATGGAAAACAGGATGTGTTCGAAGGTCATGGTCAGGGGGCTCTCTGGGAATGCTGGGTTACTGGCCGGTAAAGGTCGGTGTGCGTTTTTCCTGGAAGGCGCGGATGCCTTCGTCGCGGTCACGGGTGCCGGCCAGCACGGTGAAAGCGTGGCGTTCAAAGCGCAGGCCGCTGGCCAGGTCGGTGTCCATCGCCTTGAGCAGGGCTTCCTTGGCCAGGCGCACGGCCAACGGCGCTTTGCCGGCAATATTGCGGGCGATGTGCAGGGCGCGTTCCACGGTGAATTCGGGTTGGGTCACTTCGCTGACCAGGCCGGCGCGCTGGGCGTGGCGGGCGCCGATGGGCTCGCCGGTGAGCACCATCTGCATGGCCATGGACTTGCCCACTGCCCGCAGAAGGCGTTGGGTGCCACCGGCGCCGGGCATGATGCCCAAGTTGATTTCCGGCTGGCCGAAGCGAGCGTCTTCGCCGGCAATGATGATGTCGGCATGCATCGCCAGTTCGCAGCCGCCACCGAGGGCGAAACCGTTGACCGCTGCGATCAGCGGTTTGTTGAAGTGGGTGATGGCCTGCCAGGCGGCTTGGCGTGGGTCATTGAGAATGCCCACCAGGTTGCGCTCGGCCATTTCGTTGATGTCGGCGCCAGCGGCAAAGGCTTTGCGGCTGCCGGTGAGCACCACGGCGCGGGTGCCGTCGTCCGCTTGGGCATCAGCCAGCTCGGCGGCCAATTCGCTCAACAGTTGGGTATTGAGGGCATTCAGCGCTTGGGGGCGCTGCAGGGTAATCAGGCGCACGCCCGGTGCAAAGAACTCGACGGCTAGGGTCTGAGGCATGGCGGATGCCCTCGGTGCACGCACGGCTTGGGTGCCGGCTCATTATTGGATCGGCCGCAGGTGGCCGGTTTTGCCAGAGTATAGCTTTAATGCGATACACAAAATCAAGTGTGAAATTGAATTAACGTGTCCTATTGTGGATTTGTTATTTTCAATGTTCCCGCGTTTTCGGTCTTTATATCCCTATTTGATTGAGATTATTGGCGTTTTAGAGGCCTGCTCGGCCGGCGCTTAAAAGTGATACGGTTTTTTGTGCTTTGTGTGAGATAAGTGATGTGATACAAAATAAGTCTGCATGCGTATCGCTTTGCGCTTTCAAGGAATTTTCTATGACGTGCTACAGCCTCAACGGCCTCACCCCGGTGGTCGACCCCACGGCCTATGTGCATCCATCGGCCGTGCTGATTGGCGATGTGATCATTGGCCCGCATTGCTATGTCGGGCCGTTGGCCAGCCTGCGCGGCGACTTCGGCCGTATCGTGCTGGAGGAGGGCGCCAATATTCAGGACACCTGCGTAATGCACGGTTTCCCGGAGAGCGACACAGTGATCGAGCGCAATGGCCACATCGGCCACGGCGCGGTGTTGCACGGTTGCCGCATTGGCGAGGACGCCCTGGTGGGCATGAATGCGGTGGTCATGGACGGCGCGCGCATTGGCCCGCGTTCATTTGTGTCTGCCACCGCGTTCGTCAAGGCCGGGTTCGAATGCCCCGGGCAATCCTTGGTGATGGGCACGCCGGCCAGCGTCAAGCGCAGCCTCAGCGATGAAGAAGTGAGCTGGAAACAGACCGGCACCCGCGAGTACCAGCAACTGGCCAAGCGTTGCCTGGAACAGATGCAGGAGTGCGAGCCCCTGGAAGCCGTCGAACCCCATCGGCCACGGGGCAGCGACAGCGGCCTGCGGCCCAAGGGTGCGGCGCTGTGAACCAACATTGCATGTGCAGGATGGTCACAAGGCCCGCTCGCCGGGTATATTTCAGCCTTTTTTCCTGTCCGGTACGCCCATGTCGTCCCTAGCCCCGTTGAATTCCCTGATCACGCGCTTTCAAGAGCAGACGCCGATTCGCGCCAGTTCGCTGATCATCACCCTGTACGGGGATGCCATCGAACCCCATGGCGGTACCGTCTGGTTAGGTAGCCTGATCCAGTTGCTCGAACCCATTGGCATCAATGAACGGCTGATCCGCACCTCGATTTTCCGCCTGACCAAAGAAGGTTGGCTGACCGCCGAGAAAGTCGGGCGGCGCAGCTACTACAGCCTCACCGGCACCGGTCGCCGACGTTTCGACAAAGCCTTCAAGCGCGTCTACAGCTCCAGCGTGCCAGCCTGGGACGGTTCCTGGTGCCTGGTGATGCTCACACAGTTGCCCCAGGACAAGCGCAAACAGGTGCGCGAAGAGCTGGAGTGGCAAGGTTTTGGTGCAATCTCGCCCGTGCTGCTGGCTTGCCCGCGCAGCGACCGTGCTGACGTGAACGCCACCTTGCAGGACCTGGGCGCCCTGGAAGAAACCATCGTCTTCGAAACTACCGCCCAGGATGTACTGGCCTCCAAGGCCCTGCGTTTGCAGGTGCGCGAAAGCTGGAATATCGAGGAGCTGGCCACCCACTACAGCGAGTTCATCCAACTGTTCCGCCCGCTCTGGCAAGCCCTGCGCGAGCAGGAGAGCCTGTTGCCGTCCGACTGCTTCCTGGCACGGGTTCTGCTAGTGCATGAGTACCGCAAATTACTGCTGCGCGACCCCCAGTTGCCCGACGAGCTATTGCCCGGTGATTGGGAAGGCCGCGCCGCACGACAGTTGTGCCGCAATATCTACCGTCTGATCTTCGCCAAGGCCGAAGAGTGGTTGAACAGCGCACTGGAAACCGCCGACGGGCCCTTGCCGGATGTCGGCGAGAGTTTTTACCGACGCTTTGGCGGGCTCAAATAACCCGCCATCAATCAAGCAACATGCTGTGTGTTTTAGCGTGGATCGACGTAGATAATAAAAATAAGCCTGCGTGAGGCCTCACATGACTTCTACAACTGCACAGCGCCGTGATGGGTTCGAGCAATGGATCCATCAGATCAACCAGATCTGCGGCGCCTTCAACGCACAAACCCTGGGCGATGAGTTTTCCGGGCACATCCGCGAATACCACAGCGGTGCGCTCAAGCTCAGTTTTGTCGACGCCTGCCAGGCACGGCTGTACCGCACGCCACGGGAAGTGGCGGCGGGCGAGGGCGGCAAGTATTTTGCGGTGTTCCAACTCGACGGCACGGCCAGCATGGCCCAGGGTGATAACCGGGTGGCGTTGTCGGCCGGGGATATCACCCTGATCGACGCCTCGCAGCCCAGTGACTTCACCTACAGCGAAAGCTCCCGGCAGTTGTCGTTGATCTTGCCGTACCCGCTGGTGGAGCAGTCCCTGCGTTTCAACCCGGTCAAGTGTGGGCACCGGATCGCGGCCACGTCGCCCATTGCCACGCTGTCCCACCACTTGATACTGGACGCCACGCGCCAGGCCAACCCGAGCCAGCAGGAAAGCGAGGCGACCCTGGATGCGGTGGTCAGCCTGCTACGCCCGGCCATCACCCAGTGCGAAGGCGCGGAGGATCCCCACGAGCGGATCTTTCGCAAGACCCTTGGCTACATTGACGAGCATATTCGTTCGGAAGACCTGTGCCCTGAGTTGCTGGCACGAGAGGTTGGTGTGTCGATGCGCGGGCTGTACCGGATGTTTGCGCGCAAGGGGTTGGTGGTGGCGCGCTATATCAAGAATCGCCGCCTGGACCTGTGTGCTGAATCCCTGCGCCAATCCCGTGCCGAGCAGAAGCTGTCGGCGTTGGGCTATTCGTGGGGGTTTTCGGATTCGAGTTACTTTTCTACGGCGTTCAAGTCGCGCTTTGGCATTTCGCCGGGTGAGTACCGCAAACAATATGCCTGATTCTCTGTAGGAGCGAGCTTGCTCGCGAAAGACGTCAACGATAACGCGTGAAGCCTGGAAGCACGCGGTGTCTATGCGTCTTTCGCGAGCAAGCTCGCTCCTACAGGGGTGTCGTTATTTAGGTGAATTGAGGTTCAGCGTCGGCGTTTCATCAAAGAAGTTCCACGGCTTGAGCAGTACGTGCACCCACTCGGTCGGCATGATCGGCCACTCTTCGGCACGGGCGATGTGGGTAGTGCCGGTGGTCAGCCACACCACGTCGTCGCTGTTCTCGATGGACTGGTCGTCCTTGGTGAACTGCCCAAGGCCGGTGTCGGTTTGCGAGCGGTTCGGGTACTTGCCTTCCGGGTACTTCTCATCCGGGTTGTAGCGTGTCACCCATAGCTGTTTGTCCATGAAGCTCAGGCGGTGATACAGCCATTCGTCCTTGCCGAAATTGGCACCCTTGGCCACCGGGTGCGTGCCACCGGCATACGGAATCAACTGGTAGGAAACCGGGTTGCCGACTTTGTTTTCCTTACCGAAGTTGGTCAGCAGGCGCACGGTGGAGGGGTCGAACTTCTGCGCGGCCTGTTGTTCGGTGCTGACCACCCGTTGTTCGGTCTGCATGGTGCTGGTGCGCGGCCCGCCACGCTCGTTCGGTGCAATCACCGGGTTCACTTCCACCAGCGAGTTGTTCTCGCCGTCGATGTCCATGTCCAGGCGGAAGTTGTAGATGTGCTGGTGGGTGGTGCCGACGATGTTGTGGTCCAGCAGGGTGCCGTAGCGTGTGTCTTCCTTGGCGCTGGCCTCGTGCATGGTCTTGGTCTTGACGCCCTTGACCGCTTCGATGCCGGTGGCGCCGGCGTCGATGCCGATGGTGCCGTTTTGCTGGAAGACCCAGTCGAAGATGTAGTCGTAGTTGCCCACGGTGCTGATCCAGCGGATCACCAGTTCACGGCGCTCGGCGCTGAGGTTGGGCTGGCCCATCTCCTGGTGCTTGTATTCGGGGCCGGCGTAACGCTCGAACACCGCGATGGCGTGGGGGATGGTGGTGGGTGCGCCGGTGTAGTCGGCGATGGTGGCGTCCAGCAGCACGGCGTTTTGCGGGGCATCTTTGCCACGGGCAATCGGCGAGGTGAGGGTGCCCATGCCGTAGTCGCCAGAGTCCAGGTAGGCCTTGAAGTACCAGCCGGCGTCCGGGTCGCCGTAGGGCACGATCATGCCGCCCAGGTTGCCTTCGTACATGATCTTGCGTTTCTTGCCCTTGTCGTCATAGGTGACGGTGGACAGGATCGGCCCCACGCGTGAATCCAGGCGCACATGGAAGTCCCAGTTCTGCCAATGGATGCTGTTGCCGGTGATGGTGTAGTTCTTGCCTTCGGGCTCGATGATCTCCAGCGGCTTGAGCGCCACGCCCTTGCGGCCGCGACCGTCGTAGGGGGTGGGCTTCATCGGCACCGGGACCACGGCGCCGTCTTCGATCTTGATCAGTTTTTTCTGTTCAAGGTCGACCACCGCCACCAAACCTTCAATCGGGTGCGCCCAGTAGTTGCCGTCGCCGGTGTCGAGGTAGCTGACGATTTTCAGCAGGCGCTTGTCCTGGGTCAGTCCGTCCTTGCCGTCGAAGTAGCCGACGGTCAGCGGCGTGGCCACCACCTTCTTGATATCGGTGATACCGCGCTTTGCCAGCGCCTGGGCGTAGTCGGCACTGGTTTCGATCACGGACTGCACGGTAGCGAAGTCATCCAGCAGCACCATGCCGTGGGCGCCTTCAATCGGCTTCCACGACAGCAAGGTCTTGCTGTCCAGGTCGACCTGGCCCTCGATCACATGCTTGCCATCGAGCACCACGATATTGGCCTGGCGTGACTGGGTGGGCTTTTGCCCGCTGTATATGAAGTTCCACACCTGATCCTTGGGGGGCGTGTGCACCGAGATTTCGGTGAAACGGAAGCCGGGTTTGTAGTTTGCAGACTGTTTGATGATCTGGACCGCACTGTTGATCTCATCCGCGCTCAGTGGGTTGAGCGGGCTGGGGCGGGTCTCGATGACAAAGGTCTTGTCCAGGCCGGACTGGAACACCTGGTTGATAAAGTCCTTGGACATGTACGCAGTCTTGCCCTTGAACACCACCGGCACTGGCAACTCCATGCGTTTGCCATTGAGCACCGCGACCTTGCTGTCGGGCTTGACCTTGACGTAGGCACCGTCCTTGGCGATCACGAACACGTTGGCGTAGTCGTCCCATTTGACCGAAGCGCCAAACGCTTCAAGAGTCGACTGCAACGGCACCATTTCGGCAGCGCCGCCATGGGCCTGTGCAGTGGTCTGCAAGCCAGGCAGGCCGAAAGTGCCCAGGGCAATGGCCAGCGCGAGTCGGGCAAGGGGCGTTCTTTTGAGCAAAGCGGTGGGCGAGAGCATTTCTGAGTTCCTTGAAGTGAACCGAGGACAGGGTCAGGTAGCACTTTGCTACAGCGTATAGATTGATGCTTTTGGATTCTCGCCAAAATCCTTGTGCTGCGTGCCTGAATGGATCATAGCGACTGGCAGGTGTAAATCGGCACCCATAGAAAAGCAGGTTGCACAGGGTATGGAAGCCGGGTGCGGTCAAAAAAAGTGGGAGCGGGCTTGCTCGCGAATGCGGTATGCCGGTCGACAAATTTATGGGCTGATCCACCGCATTCGCGAGCAAACCCGCTCCCACATTTGGATCTCCATGTCTGAGCCGCACCGGCCGGGGTTAGAAAGTGGTGGCGAAGACCAGCTGGCTGTAGACGTTCTTGTCGTTGTTGCCCAGTTGGGTACCGCCGTGATCGGCGCTTTTATCCGGTTGGTAGAGGCCAATCAGCGGCATCACGGTGAGATGCGGGTTGACCCGCCATTCGGCGAACAGGTCGATCTCGTGGCCATCGGTATTGCCCAGGCCGCGATCAAGGGTGTCGAAGTCAAACAGCACTGCGCCAATGCTGACGCTCTCCAGCGGCGAGGCTTTGAGCGTGATCGACTGGATGCGCGAGTTGGTGTTGAACGGGCCAGCATAGTTGCCCGCCACTTCGCCCTGGAACCAGGTGCCGTAACCCCGATTGAGGCCGTAGAACAGCGGGTCGAAGCCTTTGGAGAAGCGGCTGTAGCGATAGTTGGCGCTCGGCGCCCAGGCGATGTCGGCAAAGGTCCAGCCGGCTTCCAGGTACCAGGCGTTTTCGCTGGCGGCGTGGGGCTTGTCCTGCTTGGCGTATTCACCGGACAGAAACAGGTTTTCTACCCCGGCGTTACCTTGGGCGCGCAGGCTGTAGGTCTTCATGCCGTCCCGTTCCAGCTGGGCGGGGGAGGCGTATTGCTTGTCGACGTCGGTGGTGTCGATGTAGGTCAGGCCCACCGTGCCTTCGGCGGCAACGTGTTCCAGGGTGCCGATGACCATTTCGGTCTTGGCCTGGGCGCGGTTGTTGGACTTGAGCCACATCAGGTCGCTGCGCCAACCCTGCTTGCCGCCCAGGCGCAACACGGCGGTCTCGTCGAAGGCTTTGCGTGCCGCCAGGTAGTAGGCGCCGCCGCGGTTGTAGTCGCCGTCGGCAAGGCCGTTGCCCACGTTCAGGGCATCACCGTTAATCAGGAAACCGTCGCCGACTACGATGTTCTGGCGGCCGAATGACAGGTCCACGCCATCGTCGCCCAGTGCTTCGAACAACTTGCCGGAGCGCCAGCCGAGGTAGGCGTCTTCGAACTTGGTGGTGCGTTCCGAACCATCGCTGAAGCCTGCGGCATCGCCGTCGCCCCAGGTGCCGGAGCTCAACAGGTTGGCCGCGCCATAGGCGGTGCCAGCGCCTGCCAGGCCTTTGTCAAAGCTCAGGCCATATTTGATATAGCCCTCGCGCCACGCGGATGAACCTGGGTTCAGGCGCCCGGACGGGGCGTAGCGTTCCTGGCTATGGAACGCGCCGAATACCGCTTCCAGCGTGGCGTTCAGGTGGCTGTCGGCATCGCTGTAGAGTTCGTACGCCTGGGCGTTGCCAGCACTGACCAACAGGGCGAGGGTCGACACACAAAGCTTGGGGGACTTGAGCATGGGGGGCATCCGTTCTTGTTCGCGAACGCAGGTTTGCGCTCTTTTTCGATACTAAGGCGTGGAACTTTTGCTGCCTTGTGTGTGGTTGCCAAAGCCTTGACTGTGCTTGCCAGCATCGTCGGTTTGGCAGTGCCGCAAAAGCATCTGGCACGCAGGGAAAACCGGTAGGTAGAGCGTGCACCGACAATCGCGCCAAGCCCTACAGCAACTACCCCGGCCCAATCATTCGAACAAAAGGTGAACCATGAGCAACGTTGAAATCCTGCCCCAAGTTGCTGCATTCCTTGACCGCCGCCACGGCTGTTTTATCGACGGCCAGTGGGTCTTCGCCGAAGGGCAGTCTATTGCGGTGCTTAACCCGGCCACCGGGCAGACCCTGTGCGAAACCCTGGACGCGCCGTCGGAGCTGGTGGAGCGCGCGGTGCAGTCGTCCCATGCCGCGTTCAAGGCGGGGGTGTGGTCGGGCCTGCGCCCGGCCGACCGTGAACGCATCCTGCTGAACTTCACGCGCCTGGTGGAAGAACACGCCGAAGAACTGGCCCAGTTGGAAACCCTGAGCCAGGGCAAGTCGATCAACATGGCGCGGGCCCTGGACCTGAACGCCACTGTGGAATTCATGCGCTACATGTCCGGCTGGGCCACCAAGATCGAAGGGCAGACCTTCGATGTATCTATCCCATTGCCGCCCGGCGCTAAATTCACCGCCTTCACCAAGCGCGAGCCGGTGGGTGTGGTGGTGGGTATCGTGCCGTGGAATTTCCCGCTGATGATCGCCGCCTGGAAACTGATGCCCGCCCTGGCCACCGGTTGCACAGTGGTCATCAAACCGGCGATGGAAACCCCACTGACCGCTATGCGCCTGGCTGAGCTGGCGATTGAGGCGGGCATTCCGGCCGGCGTGTTCAACGTGGTCACCGGGGGTGGTGCCTCGGTGGGCGGCGCGCTGACCACCCACCCGCTGGTGAGTAAGGTGTCGTTCACCGGCTCCACCGCCGTGGGCAAAAGCGTGGGCGTGGCGTGCATGCAGAACATGACTCGTTTCGCCCTGGAGTTGGGTGGCAAGAACCCGATGATCGTGCTCGCCGATGCCGATATCGACAAAGCCATCCAGGGCGCGATCCTCGGTGGCCTGTTGAATAACGGCCAGGTGTGCGCGGCGGCGTCGCGCTTTTATGTGCATCGCTCAATCCACGACGCGTTCGTCAAAGGACTTGCTGCGGCGGTATCGGCCATGCCGATTGGCGCGGGCATGGACGCCGATGCGGTGATCAACCCGCTGGTGTCGCGCAAGCAGCAACAGGGCGTGCTCAAGCACATCGAACAGGCCCGCCGCGAAGGTGCGCAGGTGGTGTGCGGCGGCGAGTTATTGGAGGGGGAGGGCTTCTACGTGCAGCCGACGATCCTGGCCGGTGTCGACCACAGCATGGCCGTGGCCCGCGAAGAAGTGTTCGGCCCGGTGCTGGCGGTGCTGCCCTTTGATGACGAAGATGCGGTGATCGCCCAGGCCAACGACAACCCCTACGGCCTGGCGGCGAGCCTGTGGACCAACGACCTGACCAAAGCCCTGAACCTGGTGCCGCGCATCGAAGCCGGCACCGTGTGGATCAACGCCCATGTGCTGCTCGACCCGGCGATGCCGTTTGGTGGGGTCAAGCAGTCTGGGATGGGGCGCGAGTTTGGGCGGGCGGTGATCGAGGCGTATACCGAGTTGAAGTCGGTGTGTATTGCCCATTGAGGTCTACAGGCTCGCCTTACCCTGCCTCGCTCTCGCGCAACTCCTTGAGGTATTTGTAGACGGTGGCCCGGCCCATGTTCAGGACATTTTCGACGGCGCTTCCTGGCCGAAGGTGGGCAGTTGGCGAGGTTGGGCCACACCGTTCGTTGGTACCCTTTGCTTACTTTGGGCTGGGCCGGCATTCCGGCTTTTCCAAAGTGAGCCGCCGTAAGGGCGGAACCCATATCAGCCATCACCCAAATAACGGATATTCACTGCGACCAAAAAGCTCCAGCGCCATACACACGGCTATCGCAGGCAAGCCAGCTCCCACATCAGAGCGGCGTACATCCGATAAGACTTGGCCGCCTGCCCTATCGCTTTCGCGAGCAAGCCCGCTCCCACCTTTAGAACTGGGTTCGACAGTCAATCTCGGTCAGTCAGCGGACGCTATGTCGATATCAGACCAAACCATGCCGCACCCAGGCTATTTTCGGTCGGCTCAGGCCGCGTAAGGTGACCGCATCATTAAAAATGATGATCGCCTGACTCTTCAGTCAGTAGGCCTTACGTCGATCACCGAGAATAAGAAAACAATGAACAGCCCCACTCCGAACCACTCCAACGCCCAGTTGGCGCAGGGCTTCAAGCCGCGCCATGTCACCATGCTTTCCATCGCCGGCATCATCGGCGCGGGGTTGTTTGTGGGGTCCGGGCATGCGATTGCGGCGGCGGGGCCGGCGGTGTTGCTGGCCTATCTGTTTTCCGGCCTGTTGGTGGTGCTGGTGATGCGCATGCTCGGGGAAATGGCGGTGGCCAACCCGGACACTGGGTCGTTCTCGACCTATGCCGACCAGGCCATCGGCCGCTGGGCCGGGTTTACCATCGGCTGGTTGTACTGGTGGTTCTGGGTGCTGGTGATCCCCATCGAAGCCCTGGCCGCCGGGCATATCCTCAACCAATGGTTCCCGCAGATCGACGCTTGGCTGTTTGCCTTGTTGTCGATCTTTTTGTTGGTGGTCACCAACCTGTTCAGCGTGTCCAAATACGGCGAGTTCGAGTTCTGGTTCGCCATGGCCAAGGTGGTGGCGATCATCGGTTTTATCGGGGTGGGCTTCGCGGTGCTGATGGGCTGGGTGCCCGAGCGCGAGGCCAGTGGGCTCAGCCAGTTGATGCAGGACCATGGCGGGTTTGCGCCCAATGGGCTGTCGGCGGTGGTCGGGGCGTTTATCACCATCATGTTCAGCTTTATCGGCACGGAAGCGGTGACCATCGCCGCCGCCGAGTCCAATAACCCGGCGCAGAACATCGCCCGTGCGACGCGCTCGGTGATGTGGCGCATCGGGGTGTTCTATGTGTTGTCGATCTTCGTGGTGATCTCCGTGGTGCCGTGGGATGACCCATTGCTGGCGTCGGTGGGCTCGTACCAGCGGGCGCTGGAGTTGATGAACATTCCCCATGCCAAGCTGCTGGTGGACGTGGTGGTGTTGATCGCCGTGGCCAGCTGCATGAACTCATCGATCTACATTGCTTCGCGCATGTTGTTCTCCCTGGGCAAGCGCGGCGATGCACCGGCAATGCTCAAGAAGACTTCTGCGGCCAGTGTGCCGCGAGCGGCGGTGATCGCCAGCACTGTCCTGGGGGCTGGGGTGACGTTGCTCAGCTATTTCATGCCGGCCGGGTTGTTCCAGTTCCTGCTCGCCAGTTCTGGTGCCATTGCCTTGCTGGTGTACCTGGTGATCGCCGTTTCCCAACTGCGCATGCGCAAGCTCCTGCTGCGCCGCAACGTCCCATTGACCTTCAAGATGTGGCTGTTTCCTTGGCTGACCTGGCTGGTCATCGCCTTTATCAGCGCGGCGTTGTCGGTGATGCTGATCACCCCCGAGCACCGCTTTGAAGTGTCCTCGACCCTTGGCCTGGCCTTGATGATTTCCTTGATCGGGCTGATCACCGCGCGGCAATCGGACCCGGTGCCACAGGCGGTCCCCGCAGCCTCCCAGCCATGAGTGCGAGGCCCGTGGGCAGTATCGTGTTTGTGTTGCTGGACCAGTTCACCCTGATCTCCTTGGCCTCCGCCCTGGAGCCGTTGCGCATGGCCAACCAACTGTCGGGCCAGGAACTGTACCGCTGGCACACCGCAAGCCTGGACGGTCATCCCGTGTGGGCCAGCGACGGCGTGCCCATTACCCCTGACGGTTCGATCACCAGCGTGCCGCCTGCGGACACCGTGATCGTCTGCGGCGGCATTGGCATCCAAGGCACGGTGACCGGCGAGTTGGTCAAGTGGCTGCGCAGCCAGGCGCGTTACTCCAAGCGCCTGGGCGGTGTTTGTACCGGCAGTTGGGTGTTGGCCCGCGCCGGGTTGCTCGACGGTTTTGAGTGCAGCGTGCACTGGGAATGGTTGGCAGCCATGCAGGAGGCGTTTCCAGGGGTAACGGTCAGCTCCAGCCTGTTCACCCTCGACCGTGACCGTCTCACCAGCTCCGGCGGCACTGCGCCCCTGGACATGATGTTGCACCTGATCGGCCGCGATCACGGGCATGAACTGTCGGCGGCGATCTCGGACATGTTCGTGTACGAGCGCATCCGCAATGAGCAGGACCATCAGCGTGTGCCCCTCAAGCATATGCTCGGCACCCAGCAACCGAAGTTGCAGGAAATCGTTGCGTTGATGGAGGCCAACCTGGAAGAGCCGATCAACCTGGACGAACTGGCGGCGTATGTCGCCCTGTCGCGTCGGCAGCTGGAGCGCATGTTCCAGAAGTACCTGCACTGTTCGCCTTCGCGCTACTACCTGCGGCTAAGGTTGATTCGTGCGCGGCAGTTGCTCAAGCAAACGCCCATCTCGATTGTCGAGTTGGCGGTGCTCTGTGGCTTTGTGTCCACGCCGCACTTTTCCAAATGCTACCGCGAGTACTTTGGCGTGCCGCCCAGCGATGAGCGCTCGGCGACGGACAGTGAGCGGTCCATCGTGGTCAAACCGATCCTCCATGCCTTGCCGGCGCCGGTGCCGATCAATGTGATGGAGCAGGCGAGGGGCGAGTCGACGTTTGCCAGCGTCAAGAACCTCAAGCGATGAAGGTGGGGATTGATTACACCGCAGCACAAATGATGTGCCCCCGCCCGTATTTATCCACTCGCCACAACCTCCTACAGTGGCTCCCACGCGTTGCCCCGTCACACCGACAGGGCACGAGCCGGAGCACTTTTTATGCCTTTCATCAGCGTTCGAATCACCCGCGATGGCGTCACCCGGGAACAGAAAGCCCAGGTGATCGCCGAGATCACCCAGACCATGCAAACCGTGCTCAACAAGGACCCGCACCTCACGCACATCGTGATCGAGGAAGTGGAGACCGATAACTGGGGCTACGCCGGAGTCACCACCACCGAGTACCGCCAGGGCCTGTCCGAGACCACGTCGTAAGCCGCCCCGTCATCAAGTAGGCGGATGTACCCGCCAATGGCGGGTTCAAACTACCGTACTGCTTGATCAGTACGCCGCGCGATAAATCGCCAGCGCATCCGCTTCACTCACCTCTCGCGGGTTGTTCACCAACAGGCGCTGCTGTTGCATGGCACTGTGGGCCAGCTCCGGGAGGCTTTCCAAGGTCACCCCGGCATCTCGCAAGCGCAATGGCAGGCCCACGGCGGCGTGTATGCGCTGCATCTCGGCAATGAACTGCGCAGCAGCATCGCCCGCTTCCAGGCGTTCACCCAACACACACGGCGCCAGTTGCGCGTATAGCGCCCCGGCGTGGGACAGGTTGAACGCCAGCACCGGGTTGAGTACCAGCGCATTGGACAGCCCATGGGGCAAGTGGAACGTAATCCCCAACGGATAAGCCAGCGCATGCACCGCCGCCACCGGGGCGTTGGCGAAGGCCTGGCCGGCCAGGCAGGCACCCAACAGCATGGCCTGGCGTGCCTCCAGGTTCTGCGGCTCGCGCACGGCGGTTTCGAGGTGGGCGCTGAGCAGGCGCAGGGCTTCGCGGGCCAGCAGATCGGAGATCGGGTTTTTGCGCAACTTGCTGGTGTAGGCCTCGATGGCGTGCACCATGGCGTCGATCCCGGTGGCAGCGGTGACCGGGCCGGGCAAGCCCACGGTCAGCTGTGCATCCAGAATCGCCAGGTCCGGCAGCAACTGCGTGGACACCACGCCGGACTTGCCGGTGGCGGTGGTGACGATGGAAATCGGCGTGACTTCCGAACCGGTGCCCGCGGTGGTCGGCACCTGGATCAACGGCAGGCGCGCGCCGCTGGCCTGGTTGACGCCGTAGATATCGCTCAGGCCCTGACGTTGGCCGGGGTGGGCAAGGTAGGCCACCAGCTTGGCGGTGTCCATGGAGCTGCCGCCACCAAAGCCGACGATCAGGTCGGCGCCCATGGCGCGGGCTTGTTCTGTTGCGGCCAGCACCAGTTCTTCGGCCGGGTCGGCGAGCACGTCGCTGTACACCTGCAGGTTGATATCGGCTGCGGCAAAGCCAGGCAGCACCGAGTCCAGCAGGTTGTGGCGCAGGATGCCGGCGTCGGTCACCAGCAATACGTTACACGCGCCTCGGGCGGCGCAATGCTCGGCCAGTTGGGCGGCAGCACCGCTGGCGCAGATCAGGTGGGCGGTGGTGCTGAAGTTGAAAGCTTGCATAACGAACCTCTACGTATTGTTGGATGCACCGCAGTGCTTATTCGGGTTGAGGGGGCAGGCCGGCATCGATAATAGCCTGGGCCACCGCTTCCATGCTGCTGCGGCTGGCCATGGCATCGCGTTGCAGGCGGCGGTGGGCGTCGTTTTCACCGATGCGATGACGGGCCATGAGCAAAGCCTTGGCCATGGAGATCTTGGATACCGCCGGTTGGCGGGTCTGTAATTTGCGCAACTGGGCCAGCATGTCGATGCGCGCACGCCAGGCCGCGCGGGCCATCAGCAACTGGGTCAACAGGCCGAACGGGCGCAACGGGCGCTCGATGACCGCAGCCGGCTGGGTTTCCAGCACCAACTGCAGCATCGAGGGGTTTTCATAGCCCACCACGGCAATGATCGGCGGCGCCTGTTCGCCAAGGCCCTCTACCAGCGCCTGGGTGTTCAGGCGTTGGCTGAGTTCCACCGCCAGCAGCACCACGTCGGTGTGCTCTGGCAAGTGCGCAGGCACCGGCCAGCATTGTTCGACGATGCAGCCGATGCGCTGCAACTGGTCCAGCACCACGCGGGCTTCGGCGTCCACCGGGTGGATCACCAGCACGCGCAGGCCCTTGAGTTCGCGCAGCAATGACGGTGCGCTGCTCCCGCTCATGGCTGCCCGTCCAGTTGATAGTCGACCATATAGGGGCTGGGTTTGACCGGTTGCTCACTATGCACCACCAGCTCGAAACGCCGCTGGTGGTCGAGGCGGGCGATGCGTGGCCACAGCCAGGTGTGCTGGGTGTCGGCGTCGATTTGCACGCGGCCCTGGGGGGCGTCGAACTGCGCACCGGCCAAGGCCTGGCGCAGTGCTTCAATGGATGAACCCTGGGCGCGCCGCGCCGCCTCGGCGAACAGGTGCACCTGGAAATACGCGGCCTCGGCCCCTGCGGTCAACGGTGCTTCATCACCAAAACGCGCCCGGTAGCGTGCCACGAACGCCTGGCTGGCCGGTGTCTGCAACGTCGAAAACCACGGCGCGGCGGACACATGCCCCTCGGCCTCTTCAGCGCTCATGCGCAACACATCCACCTCGTTGGTGGCGAGGCTGACGATGGGCATGCGCGCCGGATCGAAACCGGCCTGGCGGTAGGCCCGGTGCAGCGCCGGAATATCACTGCCGACGATGGTCGAGTAGATCGCATCCGGTGCCGTGGCGCGGGCCTGGTGCATCACCCGCTCGAAGTCCTCGGCGGTGGCGTGGAACGGCAGGTAGATCTCATCCACCACTTCACCGCCGGCCTGCTCGAACAGCTCGCGCATGATGCGGTTGGACTCGAACGGGTACACGTAGGAGCCGCCGACGAACAGTACGCGGTTGCCGAAGTGCTCCAGCACATAGCGCGCCAGTTGCACCGAGTTCTGGTTCGGCGCGGAGCCGGTGTAGTAACACCACGGTGAGTATTCAAACCCTTCATAAAGCGTGGGGTAGAACAGCAACCGGCGACGGCTCTCGACCACCGGCAGCACGGTTTTGCGCGTGCTGGACATGTGGGTGCCGAACAGCACCTGCACCTGGTGCTCGTCACACAGGCGCACGGCGCTGTCGCGATAATCCGCAGGCTCGGCGCCGGGGTGGCCGTCCACCGGCACCAGCAGGCGGCCGTGGATACCACCGGCATCGTTGACCTCGGCGATGGCCAGGTGAGTGGCATTGGCCTGGGTGGTCTCCGAGGCAGCGGTGAGGCTGCACTCGGAAAACAGCAGGCCGACTTTGTAGTCGGTGGTGCTCATGACGTCAGGCTTTCCCAGTCGATATGGTGTTCGAACGCGTGCGCCACTTGGTACAGCATGGCTTCGTCGTAGTCCCGCGCAACCAGCATCATACCCACCGGCAAACCCGCAGCGAGCCCGCAGGGTATGGACAGGGCAGGGTGGCCGGTCACGTCGAACGGCGCGGTGTTGGCGTTCATTTCCAGGGCCCGTTGCACCCACTCGCTGGGCGACGCATCTGCCGAGGGCAGCTTGGGCGCTTTGAGCGGTACGGTGGGCATCAATAGCACGTCGAAGTCCTGCAGGTGTTGGTCGTAGGCGGCGCGCAGTTGGCGGGCGGCGTTCTGGGCCTTGGCGTAGTACTGGCCGCCAAAGCGTTTGTACGCGTATTCACCGGCCAACAGGCAGGTTTTCAAATCGTGGGGGAATTGCCCGGCCTTGTTCTGCCAGCCCTGCTGCGCATTCATCAGGCTCTGCACATACAGGCCTTTCCAGTTCGAGCCGTAATTGTAGCCACGCAACAACTGGGTGGTGCCTTCTACCGCGATCGGTGTCCAGATCGCATGGCCCAGGGCGTGCAGTGGGATCGAGATGTCTTCCACCCGTGCGCCCAGGCCTTCGAACAATGCCGCTGCGCGCCGTACCGCCGCGTCCACATCGGCCTCGGAGTTGGCGTGGCCGAAGCCCTCGCGCACCACACCAATGCGCAGGCCCTTGCAGCCCTTGCCCAGCGCCTGGGTGTAGGCCTCGGTGGGCACCACACGGTCCTGGCGTGGGTCGAGGCCATCGGCGCCGGCCAGCACCTCCAGCAGCAGCGCGTTGTCGGCCAGGTTGGCGCTCATGATCCCGGCATGGTCCAGGGTCATTTCGATGGGCATGATGCCGGTGTAGGGGATCAGCCCGTGGGTCGGCTTCATGCCGTAGATGCCGGAATACGCCGCCGGAATGCGCACCGAGCCGCCCTGGTCGGTGCCGATACCCAGGTCCACTTCACCGGCGGCAATCAACGCCGCGCAACCCGACGACGAGCCGCCGGTGGAATGCCCCGGATTGCGCGGGTTGTGCACCGCACCGGTGGCGTTGGTGTGGCTGCTGCCCGACACGCAGAAAAACTCGCAATGGGCCTTGCCGAGGATCTGCCCGGCGGCGTCCAGCACGCGGGTGGCCACGGTGGCGTCGAGGTCCGGCACGTAGCCGTGCAGGGTCGAGGCGCCGTTCATCATCGGCACGCCGGCCAGGCAGATATTGTCCTTGAGCGCCACGCGCTTGCCGGCCAGTTTGCCGGTGGCGGCGCCCTGGATCTCGGTGCGCACGTACCAGGCGTTGTAAGGGTTGTGCTGCGGCACCTGGCCGGGACCGCGTGGGTAGCGTGGCGGCGCGGGCGGCTGGGCGATGGCGTCGAGGCGGTCGTAGTCCTGCCATACGGCTTCGAGAATGTGTGCGTATTCGGCAAGCAACGGCTCGGCCATTTGCAGGCCAAGGTTGTGGCCGACTTCAGTGAGATCGGCCAGGGTAGGGCGTTGAATCGACATAGCAGGTTCCTTATGCATGAAAGCCCATGAAGCGCTCGGCGATGGCCTCGGCGCTGGTGTGGGCCGGGTCGACCTCGTCCACCAGTTGGCCGTTCTCGATGATCAGGATGCGGTCGGACAAGGCACTCAAAAATTCAATGTCTTGCTCCACCAGGATCACCGCCAGGCTTTGCTCCACCCGCAGGCGTTGCAGGGTTTCGATGATTTCGTCGCAGATCGAGGGCTGGATGCCTTCGGTAGGCTCGTCCAGCAGGATGATGTTCGGCTCGCCACACAGGCAGCGGGCCAGGGCCAGCAACTGCTGTTCACCACCCGACAGCGCGCCGCCCGGTTGGTCGAGCAGGCGTTGTAGGCGCGGGAAATACGCAAGGATGCGTTCGATGGTGGCGTCGGCCTTGGCAAAATCCTTCACGCAGCCCATGCGCAGGTTTTCCCGCACGCTCAAGAACGGGAAGATCTGCCGGCCTTGGGGCACATAGCCGATACCGGCGCGGGCGCGCTGGTGGGCGGCGGCGCGGCTCAAGTCCTCGCCATCGAAATGCAGGCTGCCAGCCATGGCGGGTATTTCCCCCATCAGCGCACGCAGCAAGGTGGTCTTGCCCATGCCATTACGCCCCAGCACGCCTACACAGGTGTTGGCGGCGCAGCTCAAGCGAATGTCGCGCAGCACAGGGATACGGCCGTAACCGGCGGATAAACCGATGACTTCAAGCATGTTTGATCTCCTGCTTGCCCAGGTAGGCTTCGCGCACGGCGGGGTCTTGGGTGACTTCGGCAAAACTGCCTTGGGCCAGGATCGCGCCTTGGTTGAACACGGTGACGGTGCCGGCGATCAAGCGGATAAATTCCATGTCGTGCTCCACTACCACCACGGTGCTGTGGGCGTTGATTTCCTTGATCAGCGCGGCGGTCTTGCGCACTTCCTGGTAGGTCATGCCAGCGGCGGGTTCGTCCAGCAGTACCAGCTCCGGGCGCGAGGCGAGGATCATGCCCAGTTCCACCCATTGGCGTTGGCCGTGGGCCAGGTCGCCCACCAGGCGGTTGCGCAACTCGGTCAGACCAATGCGTTCCAGGGTCGCTTCGGCGGTGGCACGGGCTTGGCCAGGGGCTTGTTGGCGGCTGGCGGCCAGGCGCAGGTTTTCCAGCACGTCCAGGCCGTCGAACACGCTGGGGGCCTGGGTCTTGATGCCGATGCCGAGCTGGGCAACCTTGTGCGGTGCCAGCCCGGAAATACGCTGGCCCTTGAAGTGGCACACACCACGGGTGGGTTTGAGCTGGCCGCTGAGCATCTTGAAAAAGGTGCTTTTGCCCGCGCCATTGGGCCCGATCAGGCAGCGCAGTTCGCCGCGCTCCAGGGTGAAGTCCACCTCTTTGACCGCATGCACGCCGCCAAAGCTCACGCCCAGGCCTTGGGTTTGCAACAGGCTCATAGTGCGCGCTCCTGTGCAGGCATAGATCGTGGGCGACGCTGGAAAACACGCGATAGAAAACCGCTCAACGTCGGCAGCAAGCCTCGTGGCAACAGCATCACAAACACCAGCAGAATCAGGCCCAGCACAAAGCCGCTGTCCACATGCTGTTGCTCACCCAGGCGCGCCATCAGCGCCTGGATGCCAATGCACGCCAGGATCGGCCCGAACAAGGTGCCGCGCCCGCCGACGATGACCCAGATGATGATCTGCGCCGATTGCGCCAGCCCAAACACGCCGGGGCTGACAAACGCGCCCCAGTTGGCGAACAGGCAACCGGCCAAGCCAGCGATGCCGCCGCCGAGGCTGAACACGATCAACTTGTGCAGGCGCGTGTCATAGCCCAGCAGACCGGCGCGTTGTTCGTTTTCACGAATCGCTACTACCACTTTGCCGAAACGGCTGGCGAGCAGGGCGCGCAGGCCCAGGTAGCACAGGATCAACGCACCACCGATCACTTGGAACAGGGTTTCCGGCTCCAGCACGCGGTCGGGGTTGAACGGCACATTGAGGGTGGGGATCGCCGGGATGCCATTGAAACCACCGAGCAAGGCGCTGCCGATGTGGTACTCGGAGCCGGACGTGGAGTTCATCACATTGAACAGAATCAGGGTGACCGCCAGGGTGATCACCCCCAGGTACACGTCACTGATGCCCCCATAGAACATGAAATACCCCATGGCCGCCGCCACCAGTGCAGGTACCGCGATCGCCAGCAACACCGGCCAGGTGCTGTCGCCGAGGTTGATCACACCAATGGCATAGGCATAGGCCCCCAGGCCGAAAAATGCCGCCTGGCCAAAACACAGGATGCCGCCAAAACCCCAGATAAACGCCAGGCTCAGGGCCAACAGCGCCATTACCAGGTAGATGGTCAGGGACAATAAGGTAAACAGGTCCAGCCACTGCGGCAGGACCGCCACCAGCACGGCGGCCAGGGCGCAGCCGAGCACCGGTAGCAGGGTGCGGGTATCAACAGGCATCAGAACGCCCTCCGAAAGAAACGACCGGTAATGCCCTGGGGCAAAACCCGGATCAACACAATGGCCGCCAGCAGCAACGCCACTTCACCGAACACCGGGGTGCTGAAGAACGTCACCACCTGGCTGATCACCCCAAAGCCACTGGCGGCGCTCAGGGTGCCGGTGATGACTGCACTGCCGCCGCCGATCACGGTGATGAACGCCTTGGCGATATAGCTGGCACCAAGCGTCGGGATCACCCCGGTGAGCGGCGCCAACACCGCACCACCCAGACCGGCCAGCGCCGCGCCCAGGCCAAACGTGAGGCTGTAGATGCGCCCAGGGTTGGCCCCCAACGCCGCCGCCATCTTGGCGTTTTGCATGGTGGCGCGGGCACACAGGCCAAAGTGGGTAAAGCGCAGCAGCGCCCACATGCCCAGCAGTACGGCCACGGCCACACCGATCACGAACAGGCCGTAGCCGCTGGTTTGATAAGCGCCGATGCTGATGCCCGGCAACGGCGAGCTGATGCCCACCGTAGTATTGCCAAACAGCATGGTGGCCGCGCCGGTCAGGGCCAGGCTCAGGCCCCAGGTGGCGAGCATGGTGTCGATCATGCGGCCATACAGGTGACGCACCAGCAGGCGCTCCACCAGCATGCCGAACAACCCCACGGTCAAAGGCGCCAGCACCAGGATCGAGATCCAGATGGGCACATGCAGGTGATGGGTAGCGAGCACGGCCACGTAACCGCCGAGCATCATGAATTCACCGTGGGCCAGGTTGATGATCTTCATCATCCCGAACACCACCGCCAGGCCGATGCTCAGCAGCACCAGCGTGGCGATGGCGCCCACGATTTGCAGGGAAAAAATGGCAGCCCAATCCATGACGGCCTCCTTACAGCGCGAGGCTGTATTGTTTGGCGTCGCGCGGGTTCTTCACCAGGTCGCACACGGCGGCGGTGTCGGACGGCGCTTGCTGGGCAAAGCTTTCCACCACTTCCAGGCGGCGGTCGCGCACCTCGGCGATGTGCACGTCGAGGATGCAGTGGTGGGTGGCCGGGTCAACGCTGACCTTGCCGCTGGGCAGGTCCAGGGTGATGCCTTTTTCCAGGGCCTGGGTGACCGCCATGCGCTCCACCGTGCCGGCCTGGCGCACGCCTTCGGCCCACAGCATCATGCCCTGGTAGGCGCCCATGGCCAGTTCGGTGATGTAGGGGTAGCCGGCACCAAAGCGTTTGTGGAAACGCTCGACGAACGCCTGGTTCTGCGGCGTGGCCAGTTCCTGCACATAGTTCTGGCAGATCAGGATGCCGTTGCACTCCTCGGGCGAGAGCACAATGTGCTCGTTGCCTCCGGCGAAGGTGGTGGAGGCAATCGGCAACTTGCCGGTCATGCCCGCGGCTTTCCATTGGCGGTAAAACGACATGTGCGCGCCGCCCACCAGCGCCGACCACACGAAGTCCGGCTTGGCTTCCTGGATCTTGGAAATGGTCGCGCCGAAGTTGGTCACGTCCAGCGGGAAGAACTCGATGCCCACGCTTTCGCCGCCGGCCTGCTCGACGTACTTCTTCACCCAGGCGGTGACGATCTGCCCGTAGTTGTAGTCGGCCGCGACGATGTAGACCTTCTTGCCCCATTTTTTCGTGACGTGGGACACCAGTTTTTCCACGGTCTGCCCAGGGGTCACGCCGGTGGCAAACACGTTGCGGTCACACACGCCGCCTTCGTACTGGTTGTTGTAGAAGTACAGGGTCTTGTAGCGGTCGAGCACCGGGCGCACCACCTCCCGCGAGGCCGAGGTGATACCGGCATGCACCACTGCGGCGCGGTCCTTGAGGGCCGCCTGCTGGGCGTATTGGGCGTAGAGCTGCATGTTCGACTGGGTGTCGTACTTGATCAGGTTGAGCGGGCGACCCAGTAGGCCGCCAGCGCCGTTGAGTTCTTCGACCGCGAAGGTGAGGGCGTCGACGATGGGCTTGCCATAGATGTCCAGGCCACCGGAGTTGTCGTAGAGCGAGGCGATGTTGATCGCGTCATCGGCGGCAAACGCCGAAAAGCTCTTCAAGCTCAAGGTGGACAATGCAGCAGCAGAAATAGCGGACGTACGCAGGAAAGCACGACGATTCATAGCCATTCGGAAGACTCCTGGAACCCAGGCCCAAACGTCCACCGCCGCCTTTGGGCAGTTGCGCTGGAAGAGGAAAGGACTGGGAAGAAATGCAGGCGGGGGAAGGAGGGCCTGATTTCTCATACCGACGACGCTGTCGGCTGAATGTGTGAGTCGTTTCGCTTGGAGACACCAACCGCATCGTTGAGGCTGGGTCGCCCATCGCAAGGGGATGGGGGAAACGAGTACCGCTAGGTGCGGCGCTGTTTCAAAAGCAAGCTTCAGGCCATAAACGCTATGTTTATGTTTTTAAAGGAAATGAACGTTTGTCTCAGTGGGTTTCACGCCCCGGAAACTGTCACCTGGGTAGAAAAGACGCACGTTTGCGGTGCGCCTGTGTTTAGAAGGTAGCAGGGGTGTTGATCCACAGGATGCGCGCAACGCTGTCGGTGCCATTGCGATACCCATGGGGCACATTGCTGGGAAAGTGGAACGAATCCCCTGCGTTCAACGTGTAGGTGGTGTCACCCAAGGTCAGCTCCAGGCTGCCTTCGATCACGTAGCCCATTTCTTCACCGGCATGCTCGATCATGTCACTGACCATCCCCGGCGCCACGATATGGATATCGCCCTGCAGCAACCCGCCTTTTTGCAGGTGGGTGATGCGCTCCAGGTCGATATAGCCCTTCTTCGCTCCATTGGCGAACCGGTTGATTTGCCGCGCACCGGCACGCAGTACCGGCTCTTCGGATACCCATTCTTCGCTGGTCAATTCGGACACGTTGCTGCCCAGCGCGATGGCCAGGCGGTGCAGCATGGCCAGGGACGGCGAGGCGGCGTCGTTTTCCAGCTTGGAGATCAGGCTTTCGGAACAACCGGCGGCCACCGCCACCTGCTTGAGGGTCAGCCCGGCCACCTTGCGTGCATGGCGCAGGCGCACGCTCAGGCTGGGCAGGCCATCGGAGTGCAGGGCTTTGGTGACAGGCGGTTTGCTGGGTGTGGACATGCAGGCCTCGGGTGAAAAAAGGGCATTCAATGATGCGACAGGCATCCTAGGGTCACGGACGCCTGTCGTCTACTGCGCGTTGGCGCCTCAGGCGTGAACCGAGAAGGTCACTTCCACCGGGTTCAGGTCGTTGATCGGCACGATGTCCTGCGGGCAGGCCGACATCACCACCACCACGTCCATCTCGGCGCGGATCTCCACATAGTCACCGGCCTTGGACACCGGTGGCAGCCACTCGACGCTGTAGTCTGGCTTGACCGGGATGTTCATCCACAGGTTGAACGGCTGCGGCACTTCGTGGGCGCGCAGGCCAATGGCGGCCAGGGCCAGGCGCATGTTGTCGGCGCAGCTGTCGTGGTAACCCACCACGCCCAGGTTGGTGTAGCGGTGCAGGTCGCAGGCGGCCATCAGGGTGTCGTGGATGCCCGGTGAGGTGTCGGTGAGCAGGGTGCCGATGCTGCGGCGACGGTTGCTGAACAGGTCATCACCGGCCTTGGGAATGATGCTGTTGCAGTGGGCGCGGGCATGTTCCATGGAGAGGAACTCGCTCAGGTCTTCACTGTTGAACAGCCAGGTGTCGCACACCTGGGTGCCATGGGTGTTGACGATCTTGATCACTTCACCGGCCTTGAGGCGCACGGCGCGGCCGCAGCGGGCGGGTACGGTGTAGGTTTCGCCGAGCACCGGGGTGCCGTCCACCGAGATGGGTTCCTTGAGGGTGGCGTTGATGCCCAGGGAGTTGCCGTTGTCGGGTTGGCAGCAGGCTGGGTAGTCGTGGCTATGGGTAACGTGGGTCATATTGGGTTCCTATGGGTTCAGGGTTGTTCGGCAAGTGCAACCAGGCTCCAGGCCAAGGCCTGGGTGCCCGCCAGCAGTTGCGTGGGTTCGGTGAATTCCAGCGGGTTGTGGCTGATGCCGTCGCGGCTGGGGACGAACAGCATGGCGGTGGGGCAGTGCTCGGCCAGGTACATGGCGTCGTGGAAGGCGCCCGAGCGGATGCGTTGCCACGGCAGGCCGGTGGCGTCGCAGGCGTGTTCGAGTACCTCGATGACCTTGGAATCGAATGCCGTCGGCGCATGGCTGAACAGGCTTGTCAGCTCGGCATGGGTCGGCAGGCAAGTGCTCAACTGCGTATCGAAAGCGGCGAGAACGGCTGGGTCGGCGTGACGGAAATCGATGCTGAAGGTCACTTCACCGGCAATCGTGTTGATCGCATTGGGGTGCACGTTCCAGCGGCCGAAGGTCAGGCGCTTGTCGTCACCGGCCAGGGTATCGGCCAGTGCATCGATGTGCCTGACGGCATCCATGGCCTGCAGCATCGCATCGTTGCGCATCGAGTGCGGCGTGGTACCGGCGTGGGCCGAGGCGCCTGTGCAACGCACCTGGTACCAGCGCACACCCTGGATGCCCGAGACCACGCCCAGGGGGATATCGGCCTGTTCCAGCACCGGGCCTTGTTCGATATGCAGTTCGACGAAGGCGTGGGTTTGGATCTTGTCGCGCAACGGGATGTCGGCAAATCGCAGGGCGTGGGCGTCCAGTGCCTGGCCCACCGACACGCCGTCCTTGTCCAAATTGTTGCGATAGGCAGCCAGCCGCGCCGGTTCGACGTAGGCGCTGGACCCCATGGCACCGGGGCTGAAACGGCTGCCTTCTTCGTTGGTCCAGACCACCACTTCGATGGGGCGGCGGGTGCGCACATTGGCGTCGTGCAAGGCATGCAGGCATTCGAGGCCGGCCATGACGCCGTAGCACCCGTCCAGCGTGCCGCCGGTGGGTTGGGTGTCGATGTGGCTGCCGGTCATCACCGGTGGCAGGTCTTCAAGGCCGTCACGGCGCAAAAACAGGTTGGCACAAGCGTCGGTCCAGACGGTGCAGCTGAGCTTGCGCGCTTCGTCGATCAGCCAGGCACGGGCTTGGAAATCTTCTTCCGACAAGGCCTGGCGGTTCATGCCGCCATTGGCGCTGGGGCCGAAGGTGGCCAGGGTATCCAGCAGGCCTTGCAAGCGCGTGGATGAAACGGCGAGTGCGGTCATGACGTCACCTGCAGGCTGCGGTTGAACCAGGGTTTGAGGAACTGTTGCAGGCGCTCGGTCTTCGGCGCATTGAACAGCCCTTGGGGCGCGCCGGTCTCGATGATCTGCCCGGCTTCCATAAACACCACCACATCGGAAATCTGCGCGGCGAAGCTCATCTCGTGGGTGACCATGACCATGGTCATGCCGTCGTCGGCGAGGCTGCGGATCACTTGCAGCACTTCTTCCACCAGCTCCGGGTCGAGGGCCGAGGTGGGCTCGTCCAGCAGCATCAGGCGTGGTTTCACCGCCAGTGCGCGGGCAATGCCGACGCGTTGCTGCTGGCCGCCCGACAGCCGCGCCGGGTAGGCATCGGCCTTGGCGGCCAGGCCGACGCGGGCCAGTGCGTGGTCGGCTAAAGTGCGCGCATCGGATTTAGCCATGCGCTTGCCCAGCACCAACGGCGCCATGACGTTTTCGCGCACCGTCATGTGGGGCCACAGGTTGAATTGCTGGAACACCATGGACAGCGGGTTACGCACTTCATCGACCTTGGCTTCGCTGTCGCAATCGCTCACTTGTCGGCCCGGGCCGCTATAGCCCAGCAGTTGGCCGTCGATCCACACTTCGCCTTCGTCGTAGCGTTCCAGAAAATTCATGCAGCGCAGGGCGGTGGTCTTGCCGGAGCCTGAGGGCCCGATCAGCGAGACGATTTCACCGGCTTGCACCTGCAGGTCAAAGCCGCGCAGTACGCGGTTGGCGCCGTAGGACTTGCCCACGCCGCGCAGTTCAAGAAGCGGTAGGTTGCTCATCCGGTCAGCCTCGTAGATGGCGAGTCATGCGCCGCGCCAGGCTGCGCGCCACGGCCGCGACCGCGGTGGTCAGCAGCCAGTAGCTCAATACCAGCAGGGCGTAGGGCATGACATAAGAAAAGGTGGTGGACACGATGCGCCCGGCGGTCATGGTCAGTTCGGGCACGGTGATGATCGAGGTCACGGCGCTTTCCTTGATGGTCAAAATCACCTGGTTGCCCAGCAAGGGCAGGGCGAAGGCCAGGGCCTGGGGTGCCTGCACATGCCAGAACACTTGGCTTTGCGACAGGCCATGCACCCGCGCCGCTTCCACCTGGCCATGGGGCACGCTGGCCCAGGCCGAGCGGAACAACTCGGCAAAATACGCAGCGCTATACAGCGCCAGTGCGAGGATGCTGGCCTCCACGGCTTCCAGGCGCAGGCCGATCACCGGCAGGCCGAAATAGATCACTGCCAGCTGCGCCAAAAACGGCGTGCCACGGATCAGCCACACATACACGCGGTACACCAGGGCAAACCCCGGCACCCGCAGGCGCAGGGCGTTCAGGCCAAAGCCTGCGGCCAAACCGATCACGGCGGCGGCCAGGCTGATGCCCAGGGTCACCAGCAGTGCGTCGGCAAAATCCGGCAGGTAACTCAAGACTTCGTGCATCAGGTGCGCTCCTTCCAGCGGCGTTCCAACAGGCTGCCGAGCACGCTCAACAGGCTGGTCAGCACCAGGTAGAACAGCGCCGCCACCAGGTACACCTCAAGCGGGCGATAGGTTTGCGACACCAACTGTTGGCTGACGCGCATCAAGTCGGTAATGGAAATCACCGAAACCACCGCCGACACCTTGATCACATCGATCAGCTCGGAAATCAGCGCCGGCAAGGTCAGTCGCAGCACCTGGGGCAATTGGATATGCACCAGGGTGTTGTACTTGCCCAGGGCGAATATCGACGCCGCTTCCAGCTGCCCGCGAGGGATCGCCGCAAAGCCGCTGCTGAGGATCTGCGACTGGTAGGCCGCCGTGTTCAAGGCCAGCGCCGCCGCTGCGGCGACCATGGGTGGAATGTCCAGGCCCAGGGCCGAGGGCAGGTAAAAGATCAGCAGCAGTTGCGCCAGCATTGGCGTGCCGCGAAAGAAACTCACGTAGACCCGGGTAAAGGCCACGCCCACCCGGCTGCGGCCGTTGGCCAACAGGTGAATGAGCACCCCCAGCGCAAAGCCCAGCAGCATGGCGATGCTGCACAGCCACAGGGTGGTCCATGCACCATCGAGCAAGGCCGGCCAATACAGGGCGAGACGGCTGCTGAAATCGTTCATCAGATGCTCGGCACCGGCATGGCGTCGGTGGGCAATTGCATGGTGAAGCCGAACCATTTGTCTTGCAGGGTCTTGAGGGTGCCGTCCTTCGAGGCGCGGGCGATGCCGTCGCTGAACAGTTTGACCAGGCTGGCGCTGTCGGCGTCTTTGCGGCCGACCCAACCAAAGTAGGTCACTGGGCCGACCATCTCGGGCAGGGTGCTGAACACGCCGGGGCGGGCTTTCATCAACGGGCCGAGGTTGGACAGCGATTGGGCCACGCCATCCAGGCGACCGTTGGCGAGGTCCGCATAGGCTTCGTCAAAACCGACGTATTCCTTGATGCGCTTGAGGCCCGGTTGGCCTTCGGCCTTGAGCTTGGCATCCAGCGCCTGCAATACCGCCAGTTGCCCGGAGCCGGCTTGGGAGCCGATCACGCGGCCGTTGAGATCGGCCAGGGTCTTGACGTTGGCGTCGTCGGCGCGCTTGAGCAGGGCCACGGTGGATTCGGCGATTGGCACAGTAAAGGCGAACTGTTCGAAACGCGCCTTGTTGACTGTGACCGAGGTGACCACGAAGTCGAACTTCTTGGTGTCCAGGCCAGGCAGGATGCCCTGGAAGGGCAGGTCCAACTGGCGCACCTTGACCCCCGGCAGGTCGGCGTCGAGCACGTAGTGCATCAGGTCGGCGCCGTAGCCGACGATCTTGCCGTTCTCAACGGATTCGAATGGCGCGAAACGCGCTTCCGTCGCCACCACGATCTCGTTTTTCTGCTTGATCCGCTGCAACAGATCGTCGGCATGGGCCACGGACACACTGCACAGCGCAGCCAGCGACAAGGACAGTGCTTTTAACGTGAATCGCATCATCGTCATTCCCCTTGAAAGGTCGGTAATTTCATTCAAGTAACTTGAATAAATATACAGAGGCATGAAGCGTGCCAATCCTTTGCGGCCTTGAAATCACAGGGGGCGGTGCTGGAAGAAGGGGAACTGGTGCACTGAATGTGCGCTGCGCAAGGGCTCTTGCTGCGTGGTGGTGCAAGAGGGGGTGGCGGTGTACTCAGGTGCCAGGGTTGGCACACATCAAACCACAGGGGTAGTCAGATAGCAGGCTTGGCACCGATCAAAATGGGGGAGTGGGCTTGCCCACGATAGCGGTGTGTCAGCCGGCACATGCACCAACAGACACACCGCCATCGGGGGCAAGCCCCCTCCCACAGGGGATCGCGGTGTGCTCCCCAATCAGGTCCAGCTCAGATAGTCAGCGCATATGCAAAATAATCGGGCTGCTGCTCGCAGGGTCAGTATGCCCACGCAGCTTGCCCACCGCTTGCGCGTCCACCGCGCCGCCTTTGTTGCCCCAGGTGCTGCGCACATAGCTCAGTACCTGGGCGATTTCCTGGTCAGACAGCTGTTCACGAAACGCCGGCATCCGGTAGGCATCCGGCACACCCGCGGTCACGATGCGCTGCGAGCCGTTGAGGGTGATGTTGATGGCCGAGGCGCTTTCTGCAGCCAATGCCGATGTAGCGCCGGCCAACGGTGGCATCCACTCCGGTTGGCCCTTGCCGTCCAGGCCGTGGCAGGACGCACAGCGCGTCGCATAGGTGTGGGCGCCCGGCCCGGTATCGGCGGCGGCCGTCTGGTATTGCCAAGGCGTGCCGTCACGCTGTGGGTCCCCCGGCAGTGACTTGAGGTAGCGGGCGATGGCCGCCAGGTCGTCGTCCTGCATGAATTGCGTGGAGTTGTTGAACGCCTCGGTCATTGAGCCGTACACCACCGCATGCTGGTTGCGACCGGTCTTGAGGAACTGCACGATCTGCGGCTCGGTCCAGCGGCCCAGGCCGGTGTTGGGGTCTTGGCGCAGGCTGGGGGCGTACCAGCCGTCGAGCAGGGCACCGGCGAGGAAAGGCTTGCCGGATTCGTCCAGCGCCTTTTCGTTGAAGGCCAGGCCGCGCGGCGTATGGCAACTGCCGCAATGGCCGGGGCCTTGGACGATGTAGGCACCACGGTTCCACAGCGCATCCTGATCGGGCTTGGCGGCGTAGGGTTCGCTGGGGGCGAACACGCCGTTCCACAATGCAATGGGCCAGCGCAGGTTGAGCGGCCAGGGAATGTCGCTGGGGATATTCGGCTCGTTGGCCGGTTGTACGCCTTTCATAAAGAACGCGTACAGCGCACGCACATCATCGTCGCTGAGCTTCACATAGGAAGGGTAGGGCATGGCCGGGTAAAGCCTGCGGCCACCGGGCGCCACGCCATGGCGCACGGCACGGTCGAAGTCGGCCAGGCTGTAGGCGCCGATGCCGTGTTCTCGATCCGGGGTGATATTGGTGGCGTGGATGGCCCCCAGCGGCGTGGCCATTTCCAGGCCGCCGGCAAATGGTGTCTTGCCCGGCAGGCTGTGGCAGGCCACGCAGTCGCTCAAACGCGCGACGTATTCGCCACGGCTGACCAAGGCGGCGTCCACAGTGGGGGTTTGTTCAAGCGGTGAGGCGGGCTGGCGGGTGACGTACCAGGCCAGCACACCTGCGGCGACCAGGCAGGGCAGCGCCAGCCAGCCTGCGGTTCTTACGAATCGACGGTTGTTCATGGGCGGTCTCTGTCGGTTAGCTGAAAGTGTGTCGGCTCAAAGGCAAGCTGCGGATGCGCTGGCCGGTCAACTGCGCCACCGCATTGGCCACGGCCGGTGCCACGGCGGGCAACGGAGGCTCGCCAATGCCGCCCATTTTTTCGCCACTCTCGACAATCCGCACATGCACCTGGGCCATGCGCGACGGCGGCAGAATCGGATACAGGTCGTAGTTGCGCGCCCGTGGCTTGCCGTCCACATACACCGCCTCTTCCAGCAAGGCCTGGGACAAGCCCAGGGACACCGCGCCATTGACCTGGGCCTCGACAATCGCCGGGTTGACGATGCTGCCTGGGTCGATGGCTTGCCAGATCTGGTGCACTTTGACCTGGCCGTTTTCAATCGACACTTCGGCGACCACCGCCGCATGGGAGCCGAATGGCGAGGCCATGGCCACGCCACGGGCTCTGCGGGTGCCATCTTCGGCGGTGTAGGGGCCGCGCTTCCAGCCACCGGACAGTTCGCCCACCGCCTGCAACAGCGTGGTCAACCGTGGGTTGTCGCGCAGCAGATGCAGGCGCAACTCGTAAGGGTCGTGGCCGCCCTTGTCGGCCAATTCATCCAAAAATGCCTCGTAGAAGAAGTCATTCAGGGAATTGCCCACCGAGCGCCAGTAGCCCAGCATGGCCGGACCCTTGACGTAGATTTGCGCGATGCGTTTGTTGGGGATCGCATAGGCCTTGCCCGACAAGCCTTCGAGGGCTGTGGGGTCAAGCTTTTCGCCCTGTTTGCCGGCAATGGCCTCGGTGGGGCCTTCAGTGGCACTCACCGCTTCAATGGCGGTCGGCAGGCCTTTGTCGTCCAGCGCGGCGCGGAACTTGACCACCGCCACCGGGCGCAATACATCACGCAGGAACTCTTCCTCGCGGCTCCAGATCAACTTGACCGGACGGCCCACCGCCTTGGCCAACGTGATCGCCTGCGGGTAGGGGCTGGCCGAGTCATACAGGAAATGCCGGCCGAAAAAACCGCCCAGCAACGGCGAGTGCAGGTTGATTTGCTCGATAGCCAGGCCGGTACGCTTGGCGATATCGGCGCGGAACATGTCGGGGGCCTGGTTGGGCAGCCACACATCCAGCGTGCCGTCGGGGTTGAACCGCGCCAGGGCCGATGGCGGCTCCAGCTGGGCGTGGTGCAGATACTGGTTGTGATAAGTCGCTTCGACCTTGGTCTTGGCGCCTGCCAGTGCGCCGGCCACATCGCCTTCGTTTTCGTCATCCCGCGCCGGGCCTTGCTGGGCGGCAAGAAAGTCGCGGAAGCCATCGCTGGAAAAGTCCGCCGGCATCACCCGCACGGTCGCATCGGCACCGGGTTCCTGCCAGTCGACTTGAATCGCTTCCACCGCGCGCTTGGCGTGCCACCAGCGTTCGGCCACCACCGCCACGGCGCCGGGCAGTTGGTGAACCGAATGCACGCCTTTCATGGCTTCCACTTGCGCCTGGTTGCGCAGGCTGCCCACGGTCATGCCCAGGCGCGGCGCGTGTTGCACGGCGGCGTGGAGCATGCCGTCGACCTTCTGGTCGATGCTGTACATGGCCTTGCCGGTGGATTTGTCGTAGGCATCCAGGCGTTTTACCGGCTTGCCGATCCAGCGGAACTGGCTGGGGTCGCGCAGCTTCACACTGGCCGGGTCGGGCACGGGCATATCCAGGGCAAGGCCGGCCAACTCACCGTAACCCAGGGACCGGCCAGACGCCGTATGCACCACGCGGCCTGGTTGGGTGGTCAACTCGGCCACCGGCACGCCCAATTGCGAAGCGCCCGCCTGCAGCAGCATGGTACGCGCCAGGGCGCCCAGACGACGCATGGTGGGGTAGCTCATGCGCACCGACATGCTGCCGCCGGTAATGCGCATGCCGTTTTCCATCACCACATAGGCTTCACCGGGCGGCGCGGCCTCGACCACGAAAGTGGCGGGGTCGGCGTCAAGTTCTTCGCCGACAATCTGCGCCATTGCGGTGTGGGTGCCTTGGCCACCTTCCATAAAGGGGCTGAGCAGGTGCACGCTGCCGTCCGGGCGAATTTCCAGGAAAGCCGGCACTTGAGTGCCGCGTTCAGCGGCGGTGGCAGCCTGCACCCTGGAAGTACCCAGCGGCAGCCCGAAACCGATCACCAGCGCACCCACGGCGGTACTGGCCAAAAAGCGTCGGCGCGACAAATTCACCGGCGCATCAAATAGGTCTTTGGGTGTATTCATCAGGCACGCTCCGGCTTGGCCAGGTCATGCATGGCGGTGCGGATAGCGTTATAGGTGCCGCAGCGGCACAGGTTGATCATCGCCGCTTCGATCTGCGCGTCATTGGGCGCGGGGGTGTGCTTGAGCAGAGCGGTGGCGGCCATCACCTGCCCGGACTGGCAGTAACCGCATTGCGCCACCTGACGCTCGACCCAGGTCGCCACCACGCGCTTGCCCACGTCATCGGCCTCGATGGCCTCGATGGTGGTGATTTCGCGCCCGACCACACCGGCTACCGGGGTGACGCAACTGCGCACCACGTTGCCGTCCACCAGTACCGAACACGCGCCGCACTGGGCCAGGCCGCAACCGTACTTGGTGCCGGTCAGCCCCAGGTCATCGCGGATCACCCACAGCAACGGTGTGTCCGCGTCCGCATCGACCTGATAGGTCTGTTGGTTAATACGTAATTGCATGGCTCACCTGCTGATCGACGGTAGGTGCGGCCTTTATGAATGCAGTGGCCGCTTATTGTCGAACTCTAGACCACCGCGCAAGGGCAATGTATCCGGTGGTCGATAAGTTCGCAGGATCAGGCAAGTATTCAGGAGGATTAGGTCAGCTGCTTAGAGTGCTGCTGACACCCCTCAATCCAAAATGTGGGAGGGGGCTTGCCCCCTCCCACATTAGTTTCCCTCACACATTTTGAACCGAGTCAGGCAGTTACACCGTGGGGGTAGTCACTACAAAATCTTCCTCGAAATATTCCTGTTCCCCCCGCGTCTCACTCTGGCGCCGCACCACCTCCATCTGCCGCAACTCCACGCGGCGGATCTTGCCGGAGATGGTCTTGGGCAACTCGCTCACAAACTCGATACGCCGCACCCGCTTGTACGGCGCCAGGTTGTCGCGGGCAAACGCCAGGATGTGGCGTGCCAGTTCATGGCTACCTGGGGCGTCGTGGGCCAGGATCAGGAAGGCCTTGGGCACCGCCAGGCGCAAAGGATCGGGGCTGGGCACCACGGCCACTTCCATCACCGCCGGGTGTTCGATCAGCGCGCTTTCCAGTTCGAACGGGCTGATGCGGTAGTCGGAGGCCTTGAACACATCGTCGGCACGGCCAACAAAGGTGATATAGCCGTCGGCGTCGATCTGCGCGGTATCGCCGGTGCGGTAGTAGCCGTCGCGCATCACTTCGGCGGTTTTTTCCGGGCTGTCTTCGTAGCAGAGCATCAGGCCTAGCGGGCGTACGTCCAGGGGGAGGGCGACTTCGCCTTCAGTGGCGGGCAGGCCGTCCGGGTCCAACAATGCAACCTGATACCCCGGCAACGGCCTGCCCATGGAACCGGGCTTGAGCAACTGGCCCGGCGTATTGCCCACCAGTGCAGTGGTTTCCGATTGGCCGAAGCCATCGCGCAGCGGCAAGCCCCAGGCGTGCTGGATCTGTTCGATGATTTCCGGGTTCAGCGGTTCGCCGGCACCCACCAGTTCCCGCAGGTTCAAGCGCGATTTATAGCTGGCCAGGTCTTCCTGGATCAGCATGCGCCACACCGTGGGCGGCGCGCACAGGCTGGTCACGCCATAGCGTTCCAGCGCCGTGAGCAGGGCGGGTGCGCTGAACCGCGCGACGTTATGGATAAAGATGCATGCCCCGGCATTCCACGGCGCAAACAGGCAACTCCAGGCATGCTTGGCCCAGCCGGGGGAGGAGATATTCAGGTGCAGGTCGCCCGGTTGCAGGCCGATCCAGTACATGGTCGAGAGGTGGCCCACCGGGTAACTCTGGTGGCTGTGCAGCACCATCTTCGGTTTGGAGGTGGTGCCGGAGGTGAAATACAACAGCATCGGGTCGGTGGCGTGGGTTTGGCCCTCGGCTTCGAACTGCTCGGAATACTCAAAGGCGGCGTCATGGGCCACCCAACCAGCGGGCGCCGCGCCGACACAGATGCGGCTGCAACCCTCGGCCAGCCCGGCAAATTTGCCGACATAGGCTTCACCCACCACCAAATGACGTACCTGCCCACGTTCGATACGGTCGCGCAAATCATCCGGGTTCAGCAGGGCAGTGGCAGGAATGACCACGGCGCCCAGCTTGAACGCGGCGAGCATGGTGTCCCACAACGCCACGTCGTTGCCCAGCATCAGCAGCACCCGATCACCGCGACGCACGCCCAGGGAACGCAAGTGATTGGCCACCTGGTTGGAGCGCGCAGACAGTTGCTGGAAGCTGTAGCGTTGCTCGCTGCCATCTTCCTCGACGATCCATAGCGCAGTGGCTGAGTTGCCTTCGGCCATCACATCGAAGTAATCCAGCGCCCAGTTGAACGCATCCAGTTGCGGCCAGCGGAAGTCCCGTGCGGCGGTGGCATAGTCGGTGCGGTGGGCGAGCAGAAAATCCCGGGCGGCCAGGAAGGGGTGCGTCATGGTCGGTGTCCTTGATTATTGTTGTAGGGACTTGTTGTAGGACTGGCCCCCGGCTCAGCCGGGTGGCTGAACCGAGTATAGGCACGCATAAATCTAGAGATGAACCCGCAGAAACACCGATGGGTTGTGCAAAAAACTCATGCTCAGTATTTCCAGGTGACTGACGCGGTGAGGTTGCGCGGCGCGCCGTAGTTGGTGGAACCGGCGGCCTGGTAGAGCGACAGCAGGTACTTCTGGTCGGTGACGTTGTTCAGGTTAAGCGAGGTGCTCCAGTGCTCGTCGAAGTCGTAGCTGCCCATCAGGTCCACCAGGGCGTAGGCGTCTTGGTACACGCGGCTGTTGCTGTCGACCTCGGTGTGGCTTTGCCATTGCACGCGGCTGCCGATCTTGGCTTTGGGCAAGCCGGGCAGGCGATAGGTCAGGCTGCCGCGTACGCTGTGGGTGGGCACGTACTGGCGGGCGCGTTCGCCATTGTTGTCCTCGATATGCACGTAGGTATAACCGCCACTGAGGGACAGGCCGGTGAGGATTTCACCGTTGGCTTCCAGCTCCACGCCACGGCTCTTGTAGTCGACGCCGCGATACACGTATTGGCCGTTGACGATGGCTCCGGTGGCCTCGGCGACGTTTTGTTGCTCGGTCTTGAACACGGCGGCGGTGACGCCCAGGCGCTCATCCAGCAGGCGGCCCTTCACGCCGACTTCCATGCTTTTGCCTTCCAGTGGTTCGATGATGCCGCCGGCAGTGCTGCGCAGGTATTGCGGTTTGAAGATCTCGGTCCAGCTGGTGTAGAGGCTCCACTGTGGCGTCAGGTCATAGACCAGGCCCGTGTAGGGCGTGACTTTGCCGTGTACCCGGGTGTTGTGGGGCGAGCCGTAGCCCATGCCGTCGCCATCGGCGCTGAGCATGCGCGCACCGGCGATCCAGTGCAGGTCGTCGGTAAGGCTGAAGCGCGCACCGGCGAACAGGCTTTTTTGGCGGTCGGTGAACCGTTGGGTGTTGAGGTCGTCGGTGTAGTTCATCTCCGGCTCCACCACGTTGCCGGCCAGCACGTCCTCCAGGTTTTCTACTTGATTACCCGACGAGGTGCGGTAGTGGCCGCGCTCGGTGTGGTGCAGGCGGCCGTAGTTGGCGCCCAGGGTCAACTCATGCTCACGGCCCAACAGGCTGAACGGCCCGGACAATTGCCCTTCGGCCGCCACCTGATGCTCGGTGCTGGTGGTGCGGTTGATATAGGCGGCGACCGTGTCGGCGGTGATCGGGATGGCGTAGAGCATTTTGGTGTCGGAGTGCTGGCTCATACCGGACACGGTGAGGGTGCTGGTCCAGCCATTGTCGAAGGCGTGGACGAGTTCTGCGAAGGCGCGCTGGGTCTGGATATTCCAGTAGGTCCACGGCTGGCCCACGCTGCTGCTGCGGCTGCTGTAGTGGATGCGGTTGCCTAAGTAGTCGGCAATCGGCAAGCCGCCCCAGGTGCTTCCGTTGGATTGGCTGTCTTGCTGGGAGAAGCCTACGGTGAGGGTGTCGGCATCGGACAGGTCGAAGGCCAGCAAACCCGCCATCACGTTGACTTCGTGGCTGTAGTTGTCGAGGTAGGAGTTGCCCTTGTCGTGGGAGGTGATAAAGCGCCCGCGCACGTTGCCACCGTCGGTCAGCGGGCCCGATACATCCAGGGCCAGGCGCCGGTTGTCCCAGGAGCCGCCGCTGGCATCGATACGGGCCTGGAAGGTGTCGGTGGGGCGCTTGCGCACCAGGTTGACGGTGGCCGAGGGGTCACCCGCGCCACTCATCAAGCCGTTGGCGCCGTGCAGCACATCGACCTGTTCGAACTCGGTCATGTCCTGCTCACCCACCAGCACGCCGCCGGAGAACGGCAGGCCCATGCCATCGAATTCGAAGTTCTCGATCTTGAAACCACGGGAGGTGAAGGCAGTACGGTCGGTTTCGAACTGCTCCACGGTCACCGACGGCGCGCTGCGCAAGGCCTCTTTGACGCTGTTGAGCTTGAAATCGTCCAGCTGTTCGCGGGTGACCACGGTGACGGCCTGCGGGGTTTGCTTGTCGGTGAGGCCGAGCTTGGTGGTGGTGGACTTCGGCTTGCCCAGGTAGCCGACGCTCGCGCCGCCGTCTTGCCCTGCGTAGTCCTGAATGTGGATAGCAGGCAGGGTCATGCCGTCCGCCTGCTGGGGCAGGGGCACCAGGTACAGGGTGGCCGCGTCGGTGCGCGAAAAGCCATAGCCGCTGCCCTTGAGCAATTCGGCCAGGGCCTGTTCCGGCGAGTACACCCCCACCACCGCCGAGCTGCGCAAGGCGGCATCGAGGTTGCCGTCCAGCAGCACGTTCTGCCCCGACTGCTGGCTGAACACCAACAGTGCCTGGCGCAGTGACTGGGCCGGGATGTTCAGCGACAGCTTATCCACCGAGGTGCCCGGTGCCGGCGCCGCATAGGCCGGGACCGCACCCATGAGCAGGCTGCAGGCGAGGGCGGCGGCGCGCCAGTGCTGGGTGGGTTGAGGATGCTTTGCCATTCAGGTGGTTCCCTATGAGGTCGCGCTATCAATCCCTCTAGGACGGATGAAACTCGGCGATACCTGATGGCGATGTGAATTATTTGCGATTAGGCCGGTTGGATCAGGGTGACCAGGTCGGTGTAGCGGGTCATGCGTACGGCCAGGGCTTTGGACAACACGTCGAGCATCTGGTCGGGGCGATTGAGGTTGAGGATCAGGCTGACCCGGCGTGCGGCCAGGTGTGGATCGGGGATGAAAATCTTGCCTTCACGCCAGCGTTGCAGTTGGTTGACCACGGTGAGCAGCGGTGTGTCGAAGAACACCAGGCGACCGTTGCGCCAGGCCAATACCTGTTCGAGTTCGGCGCGTTGGATCGCCCCGGTTTGCGTGGTGCTGAACCGCAGGGAGAGGCCTTCGCCCAGGTCGGTTTGTTGGTTGGGGGTGATCACGCGGACGGTGTTGCGGCTCACGCTCAGCTGCGCGTTGGCCCCGTCGCAGGCCAGGCAGAAGTCGGCCTGGGGCGTCAGCACGCGACCGGCTTGGGTCTGTACTGAAAACTCCCCGGAGGCTTTAGGCTGCACCGTGAAAAACGCTTCACCTTGCAGCAGTTCCACCGAGCGTTGGGTGGCGGAAAAATTCAGGTTGAGTGCGGTATTGCCTGCCAGTTCCACCGTCGAGCCGTCGGGCAATTGCACGCTGCGTCGTTCGCCCACGGCGGTGCGCACATCGGCAAACGGCGAGCTGACGCCCTTGAGCCACAGGGTGCCCGCACTGGTGGCAACCACCGCCACACTGGCGGCGGCGGCCAAACCAACAAAGCGCCGTCGAGACAGTTGTGGCGCTTGAACCTTGGGCGGTGCCAGCAGCGCAGTTGCCGCCCAGACCTTCTCCAGGTGGGCATACGCCTGAGCATTGCGCGGGTCGGCGGCCAGCCACTGGGCCAGTGCTTCGCGCTCGGCCGGGGTTGGCATGCCTGCCTGGAGCAAGGCAAACCACTCACTGGCCTGGTGACTGGCGTCATCCGGGCGGGCGAGGGGCGGGAGCAGGCGCGGCGGTTCAACACTCATGGGTTAATCAATTCAACAAAAACCGGTCAGGCGGCGAGTATAAGTGAACGCGCTCACTCGGGCATGCCCTGCTTCAACAAGTCCAGGGCGCGCACCATGCGGCTGTAGGCGGTTTTGGGGGAAATCCCCAGGCGTTCGCCGATCTCGACGTAGGTGAGGCCTTCGACCCGCACCAGCAAAAATACGACGCGGCAGGGCTCGGGCATGGTGTGCAGCACGTCGTTGAGGGTTGCCAATTGCTGGTTGGCGATGGCGGCTTGTTCCAGGGTGGGGCTGGGCTGTTCGAGTGTGCCGGGTTCCTGTAGGTCCAGCGGCTCGCCCTTGCGGTGTTCCTGGCGGCGGGTGTGGTCGATGAACAGGTTGCGCGCGGCAGAGAACAAATAGGCGCGGAAATTTTCGATGCGGGTGCGGCCCATCTGCTCCGATAGGCGAATGAACGCGTCCTGCGTCAGGTCGGCTGCGGTTTCCTTGCAGCGTAGACGGCGGTCCAGGTAAGCCTGGATTTCACCGCGATGGGCGAGGTAAAGCGCCTTGAGATCTGAGCCGGACATAAAGCTACCTGACAGCCATGGAAGCAAGCGCGGCGCAATATAACAAACGAGAATGATTGTTAATAGCGGCGTGATGGCTTTTTTTGCCATCACGCCGCTGGCAGGCAGTCAGATTGCCTGTGGCTTGAAATCGCTGGCGGCAACGGGCATCACGCCCTTGAGCAGCGCCACGGATTTCTCCAGGCCTTCGAGGCTGTTGAGCAGCACGTCTTCGTGTTCCAGGGACAGCCAGCCGTCGTAGCCGGCCATTTTCAGGCGGTAGCAGAACTGGCGCCACCACTCTTCACCATGGCCGAAGCCGAGGGTGATGTACGACCAGCTGCGCGCCGACACGTCCATCAGCGAGCCGTTTTCCAGCAGCGAATCCACCGCTTGTACCGGCGCGTTAAGCATCGTGTCCTTGGCGTGCACGTGGTACAGCGCATCGCCCAAGGCGTCGGCGGCGGCCAGTGGGTCGGCGCCCATCCAGAACAGGTGGGACGGGTCCAGGTTGGCGCCGATCAGCGGGCCGATGGCGCCGCGCAGCTTGAGCAGCGAGCGTACGTTGTACACGCATTGGCTGCCGTGCAGTTCCAGGGCGATGCGTTCTACACCATGGGCCTTGGCCAGGTCGGCGATGTCGCTCCAGAACGGCAGCAGGCGCTCTTCCCATTGATAGCGCAGGATGGTCTGGGTTTCTGGCGGCCAGGAGGCGACCACCCAGTTGGGCATGCGGTCGCCGGCCTGGCCTTCGGGCAAGCCAGACATGGTGCACACGGTCTTGATCCCCAGCTCGCCAGCCAGACGGATCGTATCCTTGAGGCACTGGGCCTGTTCCGGCTGGGTTGGGTGCAACGGGTTGCCGTTGGCGTTGAGGGCGATGATTTCCAAGTTGTGCTGCTCGAAGCTGTGGGTGAAATCCCGGCGTGCGGCATTGCTTTGGAGCATCTGTTTTAAGTTGATGTGCGGCGCGGTGGACCAGCCGCCGGTGTTCACTTCCAGGCCCGACAGGCCCATGCGTTCGGCGTGCTTGAGCACATCGCCCAGGGGCAGGGAGCCCAGGGTATCGGTGACAAATCCCAGCTTCATAGAGAGGATCCTTGGTGGTCCAGATGAGTTGTTGTGGTTGTTATGGAGGGGATTATTGGCAGCGCGGACCCTTCGTTCAAGGACGAGCAAGGGCAAAGATTGATGGGAACTCCATCAGATATCGCTGCGGCTCCTACTCGGATAATGGTGGTTAAAGCGTTATAACTGATGGCAATTCCATCACTATTGGCGCGTTGTCCATGCCTTCTAGAATTCCCTCGCAGCTTTGGAAAGGCCCCACCGTTGAGCAGATTGCCAAGGTGGCCCGTGTTGGCGTCGCCACTGTGGATCGGGTGCTCAACAACCGTTTGAACGTGCGGGAAAACACACGGCTAAAAGTGTTGGCGGCGCTGGATAAGCTCAAGCAGGACATGGCCAATGGCACCGCCACTTTGCACATCAAGTTGTTCTGCGAGTCGGGCGAAACCTTCAACGCCACTCTGGCCAGCGCTCAAGAGGTGATCAACGGTTCCACCCCCGGCGCGGTGGTGCATGGCCATTTCCTGCCTTCCAACCAGGTTGACCCGGCGACGTTCGCCGACCACGTCCAGGCCGATGGCGCCTCGGCCGACGGCGTGATCGTGGTGTCCCGCGAGCACCCGGCCATTAACCGCGCGGTTCGCGCCTTGTGCCGCCAGGGCATCCCGGTGGTGTGCCTGACCACCGACCTGCCCAACTCGGGGCGCAGCGCCTATGTGGGCAACGACCAGTACGCCGCTGGCAGCGTTGCCGGGTTGTTGATTGGCAATGCGCTGGCGCGGCAGAAGGCCAAGATTTTGCTGGTTACCAGCATGGCGTTTCGCTGCCAGCAGGAGCGTGAGATGGGCTTTCGGCGGGTACTGCGGGCGGAGTTTCCCCACTTGAAAATCGATGAGCGGATGATGTCCGACGATAGCCCCGAAACCACGGCCGAGCAGTTGATGCGTTACTTCGCCAAGCACGATTGCCCGGCCGCGATCTACAACGTGGCCGGCGCCAATCGGGGCGTGGCCCAAGCCATCGGCACCCTCGCCGCCGAGCGACGCCCGGTGTTTGTTGGTCATGAATTGACCGTGCACACCCGGGCCATGCTGGAGTCCGGGGTGATGGACTATGTGGTGTCTCACGATTTTGTCGGCGAGATGGCCGCGGCGGTGCGCTGGATTCGCGGGGCACGTGAAGGCGCCAGGGCCGCGCCGCCGTTTACGCGGGTGCTGGTGCATACGCGCTACAACTGCGATTGACGATAAAGACATAAAAGTCCAGTATGGAATTATAAGTACAAAAGCAGTCGCTCCCGTTTCGTCTTTTTCTTCACTCTTGCCAAATCAACAACAACTTGCGAGATCGTCCCCATGAAGAAACTCCCTCTCATCACCGCCCTGGCCCTTGGCCTGCTTGCGTCTGGCCCAATGCTGGCCGCCGAGAAAACCCTGCGCATCGGCATCGAGGCCGCGTACCCGCCGTTTGCGTCCAAGACCGAGGAGGGCAAGATCGTCGGTTTTGACTACGACATTGGCAATGCACTGTGCGCACAGATGAAGGTCAAGTGCGTGTGGGTCGAAGGTGAGTTCGATGGGCTGATTCCTTCCCTCAAGGTGAAGAAAATCGACATGGCCCTGTCGTCCATGACCATCAACGAAGACCGCAAGAAGTCGGTGGACTTCACCCACAAGTACTACTTCACCTCCTCGCGCCTGGTGATGAAGGACGGCGCCGTGGTGGACGACCAGTACGCCAGCCTCAAGGGCAAGACCGTCGGCGTGCAGCGCGCCACCACCACCGACCGCTATGCCACCGAGGTGTTCGAGCCCAAGGGCATCAACGTCAAGCGCTACAGCAACAACGAAGAGATCTATATGGACCTGGCGGCGGGGCGCCTGGATGCGATTTTTGCCGATACCATCCCGCTCAATGACTTCTTGCAGATGCCACGGGGCAAGGGCTATGCATTTGTCGGGCCGGAGCTCAAAGACCCTAAATACGTGGGTGAGGGTGCGGGGATTGCGGTGCGCAAAGGTAATGAGGCGTTGGTCAGCGAGTTGAACACGGCGATTGACGGGATTCGGGCGAGCGGGGAGTACCAGAAGATTTCGCAGCAGTATTTCAAAGCCGATATCTACGGCGATTGAGGGAGCTCACCGGTATCAAGTCAGCCTCGGTCAATGTGGGAGTGGGCTTGCTCGCGAATACGGTCTGTCAGTCACCGGATGTATTGACTGACCCAC
>NZ_QUZU01000046.1 GCF_004682055.1 Pseudomonas kairouanensis
GGGCGCGGGAAAAGTGCGAAGAGACCAAGCGGTCTTCCCAGGTGCTAAAGTCCGCCATTTCTATGCAATAGCTTTACGCATGGCTATTATGCCTGCCTCATTGTGAGGCGAAACTGCATGCTGACGTTGTTAACACTACTGAAAGACGGCCATTTCCACTCTGGAGAAGCGCTTGGCGCTGCCTTGGGCGTCAGCCGCAGCGCAGTATGGAAGCAACTCCAGCATCTTGAGGCTGAGTTAAATCTGCCTATCCATAAGGTTCGTGGAAAGGGCTACCAGTTGGCTTCGCCATTGGTATTCTTGAATTCTGAGTCTATCGGGCTAAATGCACCTGGTCTGACTTGGCCTGTACATATCTTCGATACGATCGACTCCACTAATGCGGAAGCCCTGCGTCTTGTTGATGCTGGTCATATCGCGCCGTTTCTAGTTCTTGCGGAGCAACAAACAGCGGGAAGGGGGCGGCGTGGCCGCAAATGGGTCAGCCCATTTGCCCAGAATGTCTATTACAGCCTTGTCTTGCGCGTTGAGGGGGGGGTGAGGCAATTGGAAGGGTTGAGCCTTGTAGTGGGGCTGGCCGTCATGCAGACCCTTCGTGAGTCCGGGGTGCAGGGCGCGGCGCTGAAATGGCCGAATGATGTGCTGGTGGGTGATAAGAAAGTTGCCGGTATTTTGCTTGAGTTGGTGGGGGATCCTGCCGACATTTGCCATGTTGTGATCGGGGTAGGTATCAACGTAAATATGCAAAAGGCCGAAGAGGTCGATCAGCGATGGACTTCGGTTAGGCTGGAGGCGGGCGCTTCTGTTGACCGTAATCACTTGGTAGCGAGACTGAGTGTGCAATTGCAAGGCTACCTGGCGCGGCATAAGGAGTCTGGTTTTTCTGCCCTCCAGGCAGAGTGGGAGCAGAGTCATTTGTGGCAAGGGCGGGCGGTATCGCTGATTGCGGGTGCTAGCCAGATTGATGGTGAAGTGCTCGGCGTAGATCATCAGGGCGCACTGCGCCTTAGTGTTGAAGGTGTCGAAAAGATATACAGCGGTGGTGAGCTAAGCCTGAGGTTGCGTGATGATTCTTGAGCTTGACTGTGGGAACAGCTTTATCAAGTGGCGGGTGCTCGAATCGCAGTGTTCGACGATCCGCGCAGAAGGTGTTGTAGGTTCGGATATTGCGTTGATTGATAGTTTGATCGCGCTCCCGGGCCTATTACTTACGCGGTGCCGATTGGTGAGCGTCAGGGCGCTGGAGGAGACGGATAAGCTGGTTGACGCCCTCGTGGCTGCCTTTGGTGTGGTTGTTTCTTGCGCGGTATCTGCTCGAGAAGTGGCTGGAGTGCGCAACGGTTACGAGGATTTCGAGCGCCTCGGTCTCGATCGCTGGCTGGCGATGCTCGGCGGATATAAGTTGGCACCTGGTGCATGCTTGGTCTTGGATTTTGGTACCGCAGCTACTGCCGACTTCGTTGCTGCAGACGGTGAGCATTTGGGGGGCTTCATTTGTCCCGGAATGCCGCTGATGCGCAATCAGCTAAGAACGCATACCCGGAAGATTCGATACGACGACGTGGCCGCTGAAAGGGCGTTGGAGCGGCTCTCTCCTGGGCATACAACGGCAGAGGCGGTGGAGCGAGGCTGTATGCTGATGCTCAGGGGATTTGTATTGACCCAGCTTGAGCTAGCCAGAAGCTATTGGGGGGATGATTTCACCATATTTCTGACGGGGGGGGATGCTGAGTTGGTCGCGGATGCCGTGCCCCATGCTCGCCTCGTTCCCGACTTGGTTTTTGTTGGTTTGGCGATGGCGTGCCCTTTGTCTTGAGGTCTTATATGCGTTGGCTGTTTTTGCTTCTGCTCGTTCTCAACGCCTTCTACTACGTATGGCATCAACAAGAGGCTCCGTTGCGTGCCAAGGACGTTACCCCTCTGAGTCTCTATAAGGGCTCTCAGCACGATATTCGACTCCTGAGTGAGTCATCGGATGCGATTGCTCGGAAGGACCGGTTAAAGGCTTCTGAGCAGCAAAATATGTGTCTGTATGTGGGTGGTTTTGCGGATCAGCGCCAGGCCCAGGCTCTGGAGCAGCGGCTCATTAGCCTGGATATAAAGGTCAAGGTCCAGTTGTTGAGCGGTCCAGATGCCTCTGGCTACTGGCTTCGTGTTGCCCCCGATAGCCGACGCTTGGCGGACGATCTGCCCTTTGAAAACCTTGCTAAGGAATTCAATGAGTTAAAACATAAAATAATGTTGTGCGAAGGCGTTGCAACTCTCGAATAGTTTGCATAGAATGGCGCCCGCTTCGCAGTGAAGACCTTACGGGTCTACAGGGTGGAGCAAACGTCAATGCAGCTAACCTCATAATTTAAATGAGAAAATGCTTGACAGAAGGTCGGCGTAATGTAAAATGCCGGCTCGCTTAGGAGGGGTTCCCGAGCGGCCAAAGGGATCAGACTGTAAATCTGACGTCTACGACTTCGAAGGTTCGAATCCTTCCCCCTCCACCATTTTTAGCGTGAGCTGCAAGCTCCGCGGGTATAGTTTAGTGGTAGAACCTCAGCCTTCCAAGCTGATGATGCGGGTTCGATTCCCGCTACCCGCTCCAAGTTTGCAGGTTGTGCAATGTGTTTCGCTCTTGTAGCTCAGTTGGTAGAGCACACCCTTGGTAAGGGTGAGGTCAGCGGTTCAAATCCGCTCAAGAGCTCCATATAACAAGGCAGATATGAAAATATCTGCCTTTGTTTTAACAGCTGCCTCGGCTTGATGGTGTTTTGTTCGGTGTTGTTATCGGGCGGTTTCGAGTCTCTAGGGGTTGGTTGTTGTAAAGTCTTTTTCAGGCCTGCATAATGGTCGGCCTGATTTTGTTTTAGGTCAGTAGCTCAATTGGCAGAGCGACGGTCTCCAAAACCGTAGGTTGGGGGTTCGATTCCCTCCTGACCTGCCAGATTCACGTGGTGTATCTGGCTTTCTTTTCACAGGATCTTCATAGATGACTCCTAAGGCTGAAGCTCAAAGCTCTCGTTTCGATCTGGTCAAGTGGCTCGCAGTGGTCGCCTTGGTGGTCGTAGGCGTTGTTGGCAATCAGTATTATTCTGCTTCGCCGATCCTGTACCGCGTCCTCGCTTTGCTTGCTCTTGCTGCTGTAGCTGCCTTTGTGGGCCTGCAGACTGCAAAAGGTAAGTCTTTCGCGGTCCTGGTAAAGGAAGCTCGCACCGAAATTCGTAAAGTCGTTTGGCCAACTCGCCAAGAAACCACGCAGACCACATTGATTGTTGTGGCTGTTGTTCTGGTTATGGCGTTGCTGTTGTGGGGTCTCGATTCCCTGCTCGGCTGGCTTGTTTCCTTGATTGTTGGCTAAGGGTGTCCCGTGGCTAAGCGTTGGTACGTTGTGCATGCTTACTCGGGTTACGAGAAGCATGTTATGCGCTCTTTGCTGGAGCGCGTAAAGCTGGCAGGCATGGAAGATGGCTTCGGCGAAATTCTGGTTCCCACTGAAGAAGTGGTTGAAATGCGGAATGGTCAGAAGCGCAAGAGTGAACGCAAGTTCTTCCCTGGCTACGTGCTGGTTCAGATGGACATGAATGAAGGTACTTGGCACTTGGTCAAGGACACTCCTCGTGTCATGGGTTTCATTGGCGGTACCGCTGATAAGCCTGCTCCAATCACTGACAAAGAAGCAGAAGCAATTCTGCGACGTGTTGCTGATGGTAGCGACAAGCCTAAGCCGAAGACGTTGTTCGAGCCGGGTGAGGTTGTTCGTGTCACTGATGGTCCGTTTGCTGATTTTAACGGCACTGTCGAAGAAGTTAACTACGAAAAGAGCCGGATCCAAGTGGCAGTGCTCATTTTCGGTCGCTCTACTCCGGTAGAGTTGGAGTTCAGCCAGGTCGAGAAGGTCTAGCTGAGCAAGCATCCCAACCCCGCAGCCTTAGGCTGTGGGGTTTTGTCGTCACTGGGATAAACGCGCAAGTAACCGGGGAGCCTTTCGAGGCGATTGAACCCGTAATTGGAGTGCCTCATGGCCAAGAAGATTACCGCTTACATCAAGCTGCAAGTGAAGGCCGCTCAGGCCAACCCAAGTCCACCCGTCGGTCCAGCTCTGGGTCAGCACGGCGTGAACATCATGGAATTCTGCAAGGCCTTTAACGCCCGTACTCAGGGTCTTGAGCCAGGTCTGCCGACTCCAGTTATCATCACTGTATACAGCGACCGTAGCTTCACTTTCGAAACCAAGTCGACCCCGGCTTCGGTTCTGCTGAAGAAAGCTGCTGGTCTGACTAGCGGTTCCGCTCGTCCTAACACCGTTAAAGTCGGCACTGTAACTCGTGCTCAGCTGGAAGAAATCGCGAAAACCAAAAACGCGGATCTGACTGCAGCTGATATGGATGCAGCCGTGCGTACCATCGCCGGTTCTGCTCGTAGCATGGGCCTTAACGTGGAGGGTGTGTAATGGCTAAGCTGACCAAGCGCCAAAAGGCTATCGCTGGCAAAATCGAAGCAGGCAAGGCCTACAACTTTGTAGACGCTGCTGCCCTGCTGACCGAGCTGTCGACTGTCAAGTTCAGCGAGTCTGTAGACGTTGCTGTAAACCTGGGCGTTGACCCACGTAAATCTGACCAGGTCGTACGTAGCGCTACTGTGCTGCCACACGGTACTGGCAAGACTGTACGTGTTGCTGTCTTCACCCAAGGCCCGGCGGCTGAAGCTGCTCTGGCTGCTGGCGCTGATCGCGTTGGTATGGACGACCTGGCTGCCGAAATGAAAGGCGGCGACCTGAACTACGACGTAGTAATTGCCTCCCCGGACGCAATGCGTGTTGTAGGTCAGTTGGGTCAGATCCTCGGCCCGCGCGGCCTGATGCCTAACCCTAAAGTCGGCACCGTAACTCCAGACGTAGCTACTGCGGTTAAAAACGCTAAAGCTGGTCAGGTTCGTTATCGCACCGACAAAAACGGCATCATTCACACTTCCGTTGGCAAAGTCGGCTTTGATGCCGTCAAGCTGAAGGAAAACGTTGAAGCCCTGATCGCTGATCTGAAGCGTATCAAGCCAGCTTCTTCGAAAGGTATCTACGTCAAGCGCGTTACCCTGAGCACCACTATGGGCCCGGGTCTGGTCATCGACCAAGGTTCGCTGGACGTATAAGACATAGATTGGCGCAAGCGATTGCGCCAATTGAAAAAATTGGGGTCCCTGCCTGGCGGGGGCTATCCAAGACCGTAGGCGACGCAAGTCTTAAACCATAAGCCTACGCAGATGGTGCTCCCGGTTCCTTACCGAATCAGACACCAAAACGACATCCGGCTCCGGCCAGATGAAACGGTAACAAGCAGGAGTTAAACCCGTGGCAATTAATCTCGAAGACAAGAAGGCCATCGTCGCTGAAGTCAACGAGGCTGCCAAAGCTGCTCTGTCCGCTGTCGTGGCTGATGCCCGTGGTGTGACAGTAGGCGCTATGACCGGACTCCGTAAAGAGGCTCGTGAAGCTGGCGTATACGTACGTGTTGTACGTAACACCCTGCTCAAGCGCGCCGTTGCTGACACTGAATACAGTGTTCTCAACGACGTGTTCACCGGCCCGACTCTGATCGCGTTCTCCAAAGACCATCCAGGCGCTGCTGCCCGTTTGTTCAAGGAATTCGCCAAGAGTCAGGATAAGTTCGAGATCAAGGCAGCTGCGTTCGAGGGCAAGTTCCTCGCAGCTAACCAAATCGACGTACTGGCAACACTGCCGACCCGCGACGAAGCCATTTCGCAGCTGATGAGCGTGATTCAAGGCGCTACCAGCAAGCTGGCTCGTACTCTGGCCGCAGTTCGCGAGCAAAAAGAAGCTGCCGCAGCCTAAGGCTGAGCAACGTCTCTCGCGTATTTTTGTTTATTTCGATGGCCGAGTAGGCCGTCCCCCAATTCAGGAAATACAGCAATGTCTATCTCCCAAGACGATATCCTCAACGCCGTAGCTGAAATGTCGGTTCTGCAGGTTGTTGAGCTGATCAAAGCTTTCGAAGAAAAATTCGGCGTTTCCGCTGCCGCTGCTTCCGCTGGCCCAGCTGCTGCTGCTGCCGTTGTTGAAGAGCAAACCGAATTCAACGTCATGCTGACCGAAGCTGGCGAGAAGAAAGTAAACGTGATCAAGGCAGTACGTGAACTGACCGGTCTGGGCCTGAAAGAAGCCAAGGCTGTAGTTGACGGCGCTCCTGCCGTGGTTCTGGAAGCTGTCTCCAAAGACGCAGCTGACAAAGCCAAAGCTACTCTGGAAGAAGCAGGCGCTAAAGTCGAGCTGAAGTAAGCATCGACCTTGCGTCTCCAGCCCAAGCGTTAAGCTGAAGGCTGATGGCTGGTGGCTCTTGCCACCGGCCTTTTTCCGTTCTTGGCTGTCGACTCGGTCGCCGCCATTAACGCGCTGTAGCCACCCGATGCGGTGGTGCAAACCATGGGGTTTGCGAGATTTTCTGGCTGCTCCCGTCGGAGGGGCCAAACAAGCAGGTGACCAAGCTGGGGAACGCTGATGGCTTACTCATATACTGAGAAAAAACGTATCCGCAAGGACTTTAGCAAGTTGCCGGACGTCATGGATGTCCCGTACCTTCTGGCTATCCAGCTGGATTCGTATCGTGAATTCTTGCAGGCGGGAGCGACCAAAGATCAGTTCCGCGACGTGGGCCTGCATGCGGCCTTCAAATCCGTTTTCCCGATCATCAGCTACTCCGGCAATGCTGCGCTGGAGTACGTGGGTTATCGCCTGGGCGAACCGGCATTTGATGTCAAAGAATGCGTGTTGCGCGGTGTTACGTACGCCGTACCTTTGCGGGTAAAAGTCCGCCTGATCATTTTCGACAAAGAATCGTCGAACAAAGCGATCAAGGACATCAAAGAGCAAGAAGTCTACATGGGCGAAATCCCACTGATGACTGAAAACGGTACCTTCGTTATCAACGGTACCGAGCGTGTAATCGTTTCCCAGCTGCACCGTTCCCCGGGCGTGTTCTTCGACCACGACCGCGGCAAGACGCACAGCTCTGGCAAACTCCTGTACTCCGCGCGGATCATTCCGTACCGCGGTTCGTGGTTGGACTTCGAGTTCGACCCGAAAGACTGCGTGTTCGTGCGTATCGACCGTCGTCGCAAGCTGCCGGCTTCGGTACTGCTGCGTGCGCTCGGCTATACCACTGAGCAAGTGCTGGACGCTTTCTACACCACCAACGTATTCAGCCTGAGCGGCGAAACCCTCAAGCTGGAGCTGATCGCTTCGCGTCTGCGTGGTGAAATTGCCGTCCTGGATATCCAGGATGAAAGCGGCAAGGTGATCGTTGAAGCTGGCCGCCGTATTACTGCACGCCACATCAACCAGATCGAGAAGGCCGGTATCAAGTCGCTGGAAGTGCCTTTGGACTACGTCCTGGGTCGCACTACCGCCAAGGTCATCGTTCACCCGGCTACAGGCGAAATCCTGGCTGAGTGCAACACCGAGCTGAACACCGAAATCCTGGCGAAAATCGCCAAGGCCCAGGTAGTTCGCATCGAGACCCTGTACACCAACGATATCGACTGCGGTCCGTTCGTCTCCGACACTCTGAAGATCGACTCCACCAGCAACCAATTGGAAGCGCTGGTCGAGATCTATCGCATGATGCGTCCTGGCGAGCCACCAACCAAAGACGCTGCCGAGACCCTGTTCAACAACCTGTTCTTCAGCCCTGAGCGCTATGACCTGTCTGCGGTCGGCCGGATGAAGTTCAACCGTCGTATCGGTCGTACCGAGATCGAAGGTTCGGGCGTGTTGTGCAAGGAAGACATCGTTGCGGTCCTGAAGACCCTGGTCGACATCCGTAACGGCAAAGGCATCGTCGATGACATCGACCACTTGGGTAACCGTCGTGTTCGCTGCGTAGGCGAAATGGCCGAGAACCAGTTCCGCGTTGGCCTGGTACGTGTTGAGCGTGCGGTCAAAGAGCGTCTGTCGATGGCTGAAAGCGAAGGCCTGATGCCGCAAGACCTGATCAACGCCAAGCCAGTGGCTGCAGCGGTGAAAGAGTTCTTCGGTTCCAGCCAGCTTTCCCAGTTCATGGACCAGAACAACCCACTCTCGGAGATTACCCACAAGCGCCGTGTATCTGCACTGGGCCCGGGCGGTCTGACCCGTGAGCGTGCGGGCTTTGAGGTTCGTGACGTACACCCGACGCACTACGGTCGTGTTTGCCCGATCGAAACGCCGGAAGGTCCGAACATCGGTCTGATCAACTCCCTGGCCGCTTATGCGCGTACCAACCAGTACGGCTTCCTAGAGAGCCCGTACCGTGTGGTGAAAGACGCTCTGGTCACCGACGAGATCGTGTTCCTGTCCGCCATCGAAGAGGCCGATCACGTGATCGCCCAGGCTTCGGCCACGATGAACGACAAGAAAGTCCTGATCGACGAGCTGGTAGCTGTTCGTCACTTGAACGAGTTCACCGTTAAGGCGCCGGAAGACGTCACCTTGATGGACGTTTCGCCGAAGCAGGTAGTTTCGGTTGCAGCGTCGCTGATCCCGTTCCTGGAGCACGATGACGCCAACCGTGCGTTGATGGGTTCCAACATGCAGCGTCAAGCTGTACCGACCCTGCGCGCTGACAAGCCGCTGGTAGGTACTGGCATGGAGCGTAACGTAGCCCGTGACTCCGGCGTTTGCGTCGTGGCTCGTCGTGGCGGCGTGATCGACTCCGTGGATGCAAGCCGTATCGTGGTTCGTGTTGCCGATGACGAAGTTGAAACTGGCGAAGCCGGTGTCGACATCTACAACCTGACCAAATACACCCGCTCGAACCAGAACACCTGCATCAACCAGCGTCCGCTGGTGAGCAAGGGTGATCGCGTTCAGCGTAGCGACATCATGGCCGACGGCCCGTCCACCGACATGGGTGAGCTGGCTCTGGGTCAGAACATGCGCATCGCGTTCATGGCGTGGAACGGCTTCAACTTCGAAGACTCCATCTGCTTGTCCGAGCGTGTTGTTCAAGAAGACCGCTTCACCACGATCCACATCCAGGAACTGACCTGTGTGGCGCGTGACACCAAGCTTGGGCCTGAAGAGATCACTGCCGACATCCCGAACGTGGGTGAAGCGGCACTGAACAAGCTGGACGAAGCCGGTATCGTTTACGTAGGTGCTGAAGTAGGCGCAGGCGACATCCTGGTTGGTAAGGTCACTCCGAAAGGCGAGACCCAACTGACTCCGGAAGAAAAACTGCTGCGTGCCATCTTCGGTGAAAAAGCCAGCGACGTTAAAGACACCTCCCTGCGCGTACCTACCGGTACCAAGGGTACTGTCATCGACGTACAGGTCTTCACCCGTGACGGCGTTGAGCGTGATGCTCGTGCACTGTCCATCGAGAAGACTCAACTCGACGAGATCCGCAAGGACCTGAACGAAGAGTTCCGTATCGTTGAAGGCGCGACCTTCGAACGTCTGCGTTCCGCCCTGGTAGGCCACAAGGCCGAAGGCGGCGCAGGTCTGAAGAAAGGTCAGGACATCACCGACGAAATCCTCGACGGTCTTGAGCACGGCCAGTGGTTCAAACTGCGCATGGCTGAAGATGCTCTGAACGAGCAGCTCGAGAAGGCCCAGGCCTACATCGTTGATCGCCGCCGTCTGCTGGACGACAAGTTCGAAGACAAGAAGCGCAAACTGCAGCAGGGCGATGACCTGGCTCCAGGCGTGCTGAAAATCGTCAAGGTTTACCTGGCAATCCGTCGTCGCATCCAGCCGGGCGACAAGATGGCCGGTCGTCACGGTAACAAAGGTGTGGTCTCCGTGATCATGCCGGTTGAAGACATGCCGCACGATGCCAATGGCACCCCGGTCGACGTCGTCCTCAACCCGTTGGGCGTACCTTCGCGTATGAACGTTGGTCAGATCCTTGAAACCCACCTGGGCCTCGCGGCCAAAGGTCTGGGTGAGAAGATCAACCGCATGATCGAAGAGCAGCGCAAGGTCGCTGACCTGCGTAAGTTCCTGCACGAGATCTACAACGAGATCGGCGGTCGCAATGAAGAGCTGGACACCTTCTCCGACCAGGAAATCCTGGATCTGGCGAAGAACCTGCGCGGCGGCGTTCCAATGGCTACCCCGGTATTCGACGGTGCCAAGGAAAGCGAAATCAAGGCCATGCTGAAACTGGCAGACCTGCCAGAAAGTGGCCAGATGCAGCTGTTCGACGGCCGTACCGGCAACAAGTTCGAGCGCCCGGTTACTGTTGGCTACATGTACATGCTGAAGCTGAACCACTTGGTAGACGACAAGATGCACGCTCGTTCTACCGGTTCGTACAGCCTGGTTACCCAGCAACCGCTGGGTGGTAAGGCTCAGTTCGGTGGTCAGCGTTTCGGGGAGATGGAGGTCTGGGCACTGGAAGCATACGGTGCTGCTTACACTCTGCAAGAAATGCTCACAGTGAAGTCGGACGATGTGAACGGTCGGACCAAGATGTACAAAAACATCGTGGACGGCGATCACCGTATGGAGCCGGGCATGCCCGAGTCCTTCAACGTGTTGATCAAAGAAATTCGTTCCCTCGGCATCGATATCGATCTGGAAACCGAATAACACGTGACGCGAATCGAGAGCGGGGCTGTTTAGCCCGCTCTCTGCTCCGCCAGGAGGAAAGGCCTTGAAAGACCTACTGAATTTGCTGAAAAACCAGGGTCAAGTCGAAGAGTTCGACGCCATCCGTATTGGATTGGCATCGCCTGAGATGATCCGTTCGTGGTCGTTCGGTGAAGTTAAAAAGCCGGAAACCATCAACTACCGTACGTTCAAACCTGAACGTGACGGCCTGTTCTGCGCCAAGATCTTTGGCCCGGTAAAGGATTACGAGTGCCTGTGCGGTAAGTACAAGCGCTTGAAGCACCGTGGTGTGATCTGCGAGAAGTGCGGCGTTGAAGTTGCACTGGCCAAGGTTCGTCGTGAGCGCATGGCGCACATCGAACTGGCTTCGCCGGTTGCCCACATCTGGTTCCTGAAATCGCTGCCGTCCCGTATCGGCTTGCTGATGGACATGACCCTGCGTGATATCGAACGCGTTCTCTACTTCGAGAGCTATGTCGTTATCGATCCAGGCATGACCACCCTTGAAAAGGGCCAGCTGCTGAACGACGAGCAGTACTTCGAAGCGCTGGAAGAGTTCGGCGACGATTTCGATGCCCGCATGGGTGCTGAAGCTGTCCGCGAGCTGCTGCACGCTATCGACCTGGAGCACGAGATTGGCCGCCTGCGCGAAGAAATTCCGCAAACCAACTCCGAAACCAAAATCAAGAAGCTGTCCAAGCGTCTGAAGTTGATGGAAGCCTTCCAGGGTTCCGGCAACCTGCCAGAGTGGATGGTGCTGACCGTTCTGCCGGTTCTGCCGCCAGACCTGCGTCCGCTGGTACCGTTGGACGGTGGTCGTTTCGCGACGTCCGACCTCAACGACCTGTACCGCCGCGTGATCAACCGTAACAACCGCTTGAAGCGCCTGCTCGATCTGTCCGCACCGGACATCATCGTGCGCAACGAAAAGCGTATGTTGCAAGAAGCTGTCGATGCTCTGCTCGACAACGGTCGTCGTGGCCGCGCTATCACCGGTTCCAACAAGCGTCCTCTGAAATCCTTGGCTGACATGATCAAGGGTAAGCAAGGTCGTTTCCGTCAGAACTTGCTCGGTAAGCGTGTTGACTACTCCGGTCGTTCGGTAATTACCGTAGGCCCGACCCTGCGTCTGCACCAGTGCGGTCTGCCTAAGAAGATGGCGCTTGAGCTGTTCAAGCCATTCATCTTCGGCAAGCTGGAAATGCGCGGTCTCGCGACCACTATCAAAGCGGCCAAGAAAATGGTCGAGCGCGAACTGCCAGAGGTTTGGGACGTTCTCGCTGAAGTGATCCGCGAACACCCGGTTCTCCTCAACCGTGCGCCGACCCTTCACCGTCTGGGTATCCAGGCGTTTGAACCGGTACTGATCGAAGGTAAGGCCATCCAGCTGCACCCGCTGGTCTGTGCTGCGTACAACGCCGACTTCGACGGTGACCAAATGGCCGTGCACGTACCGCTGACACTGGAAGCCCAGTTGGAAGCGCGTGCGTTGATGATGTCGACCAACAACATTCTGTCGCCAGCCAACGGTGAGCCAATCATCGTTCCGTCGCAGGACGTTGTATTGGGTCTGTACTACATGACTCGTGAAGCGATCAACGCCAAGGGCGAAGGTCGTGTGTTCGCTGACCTGCAAGAAGTCGACCGTGTGTTCCGTGCCGGCGAAGCCGCTCTGCACGCGAAGGTCAAAGTGCGGATCAACGAAACCGTCAACGACCGTGATGGCGGCAGCGTGACCAACACCCGTATTGTCGACACCACCGTCGGCCGTGCGCTGTTGTATCAAGTTGTGCCAAAAGGTCTGTCGTACGACGTCGTCAACCTGCCGATGAAGAAAAAAGCGATCTCCAAGCTGATCAACCAGTGCTACCGCGTGGTTGGTTTGAAAGAGACCGTGATCTTCGCTGACCAGTTGATGTACACCGGTTTTGCTTATTCGACCATCTCCGGCGTTTCAATCGGTGTTAACGACTTCGTTATCCCGGATGAAAAAGCCCGCATCATCGGTGCTGCCACCGACGAAGTGAAAGAGATCGAAAGCCAGTACGCCTCCGGCCTGGTAACCCAGGGCGAGAAGTACAACAAGGTAATCGACCTTTGGTCCAAGGCGAACGACGAAGTTTCCAAGGCGATGATGGCCAACCTCTCGAAAGAGAAAGTCATCGACCGTCATGGCGATGAAGTTGACCAAGAGTCCTTCAACTCGATGTACATGATGGCCGACTCGGGTGCACGGGGTTCTGCTGCGCAGATCCGTCAGCTCGCCGGTATGCGTGGCCTGATGGCCAAGCCGGACGGTTCCATCATCGAAACGCCGATTACTGCGAACTTCCGTGAAGGTTTGAGCGTACTTCAGTACTTCATCTCCACTCACGGTGCTCGTAAGGGTCTTGCGGATACCGCGTTGAAAACCGCTAACTCCGGTTACCTGACTCGTCGTCTGGTAGACGTTGCACAAGATCTGGTAGTTACCGAGATCGACTGCGGCACCGAGCATGGCCTGCTGATGACTCCGCACATTGAAGGCGGTGACGTTGTAGAGCCATTGGGTGAGCGCGTACTGGGTCGAGTAATCGCCCGTGACGTATTCAAGCCAGGTACCGAAGAAATCATCGTTCCTGCCGGTACGCTGGTAGACGAGAAGTGGGTCGAGTTCATCGAGCTCAACAGCATCGACGAAGTGATTGTTCGCTCGCCGATCAGCTGCGAAACCCGCTACGGCATTTGCGCCAAGTGCTACGGGCGTGACTTGGCTCGTGGTCACCAGGTGAACATCGGTGAAGCGGTCGGCGTTATCGCTGCCCAGTCCATCGGTGAGCCGGGTACCCAGCTGACCATGCGTACGTTCCACATCGGTGGTGCGGCAAGCCGGACTTCTGCAGCCGACAGCGTTCAGGTGAAGAATGGCGGTACTGTCCGTCTGCACAACCTGAAGCACGTTGAGCGAGTGGATGGCCACCTGGTTGCTGTGTCCCGTTCCGGTGAGCTGGCTATCGCTGATGACTACGGTCGTGAGCGTGAGCGTTACAAGCTGCCGTACGGTGCCGTGATCTCGGTTAAAGAGGGTGACAAGGTCGACGCTGGCGCTATCGTGGCCAAGTGGGATCCGCACACTCACCCAATCGTTACCGAAATGAAAGGTACCGTGACCTACGTGGGCATGGAAGAAGGCATCACGATCAAGCGTCAGACTGACGAATTGACCGGTATGACCAACATTGAAGTACTCGACGCGAAAGATCGTCCAGCTGCCGGTAAAGACATCCGTCCTGCCGTGAAGATGGTCGATGACAACGGCAAGGACTTGTTGCTGCCAGGCACTGACGTAATCGCTCAGTACTTCCTGCCAGCCAACGCCCTGGTCGGTGTAGCGGATGGTGCGAAGATCGCGATCGGTGATGTTATCGCGCGTATCCCGCAAGAAACTTCGAAAACGCGAGACATCACCGGTGGTCTGCCGCGTGTTGCCGACTTGTTCGAAGCTCGTCGTCCGAAAGAAGCGTCGATTCTGGCTGAAGTCAGCGGCACCATCGCGTTCGGTAAAGAGACCAAGGGCAAGCGCCGTCTGGTCATTACCCCGAACGACGGTACCGATCCGTACGAAGAGCTGATTCCGAAGTGGCGTCACCTGAACGTGTTCGAAGGCGAACAGGTAAACCGCGGCGAAGTTATCTCCGACGGCCCGAGCGATCCACACGACATCCTGCGTCTGTTGGGTGTGAGTGCGCTGGCCAAGTACATCGTTAACGAGATCCAGGACGTTTACCGCCTGCAAGGCGTGAAGATCAACGATAAGCACATCGAGACCATCCTGCGTCAGATGCTGCGTAAAGTTGAAATCGCTGAATCCGGCGATTCCAGTTTCATCAAGGGCGACCAGATGGAACTGACTCACGTACTGGTAGAGAACGAGCGCCTGGCGAACGACGAGAAATTCGTTTCCAAGTTCACTCGCGTGTTGCTGGGTATCACCAAGGCGTCGTTGTCCACTGAGTCGTTCATCTCGGCGGCCTCCTTCCAGGAGACCACTCGCGTACTGACCGAAGCAGCGGTAACCGGCAAGCGCGATTACCTGCGCGGCCTGAAAGAAAACGTGGTTGTGGGTCGTCTGATCCCGGCTGGTACCGGTTTGGCTTACCACAGCGAGCGTAAACGCCGCCGTGATGCTGACAAGCCGCTGCGCGTAAGCGCCAGTGAAGTGGAAGCTGCACTGACCGAAGCGCTGAACTCAAGCGGTAACTGAGTTCTGCGATAAATAAGTCTGGGCCCTGGCAGCCCCATTCGTCGGATCGAGGCAGTTTTGCCCCGGTTCGACGAGAGGGGAGGTCGGGGCCTTGCCTTGACTGGGGGCAAGATCCTCTTTAGACTCTTGTACCCCTAAATTTGGCGGGAATTCGTTCCTGCCATTTTGCTTTTCTTGCAAGACAATAGCGTCGCAAGACAACAGTGGAGCTAGTAGATGGCAACTATCAACCAGCTGGTACGTCAGCCGCGTAAGCGTATCGTCGAGAAATCCGACGTACCTGCGCTGCAGAACTGCCCGCAACGTCGTGGCGTATGCACCCGTGTGTATACCACTACGCCGAAAAAACCTAACTCGGCACTGCGTAAAGTATGCCGTGTGCGCCTGACCAACGGTTTCGAGGTTTCCTCGTACATCGGTGGTGAAGGTCACAACCTGCAAGAGCACAGCGTGGTACTGATCCGCGGCGGTCGTGTAAAAGACTTGCCAGGTGTTCGTTACCACACCGTACGCGGCTCCTTGGATACTTCCGGCGTTAAAGGTCGTAACCAGGGTCGTTCGAAGTACGGTACCAAGAAGCCTAAGTAGTAGCGGCTTTTTGTAAAACTGAATCATCTTATTTTCTGAGTCGATAAGAGTAAGGTCGGAGGCGTCCCGAAAGGGCACCGATTCCGAGCGAACCTGAAGACCGTTTGAGGGCTTATCCATGCCAAGAAGACGCGTAGCAGCCAAGCGCGAAGTGCTTGACGATCCAAAATACGGAAGCCAAATCCTGGCCAAGTTCATGAACCACGTAATGGAAAGCGGCAAGAAAGCCGTTGCCGAGCGTATCGTTTATGGCGCGCTGGAAAAGGTTAAAGAACGCAAGAACAGCGACCCCCTGGAAATCTTCGAGAAAGCTCTCGACGCCATCGCTCCGCTGGTCGAAGTGAAGTCGCGCCGTGTAGGCGGTGCTACTTACCAGGTTCCGGTTGAAGTTCGTCCGTCCCGTCGTAACGCTCTGGCAATGCGCTGGTTGGTAGACTTCGCCCGTAAGCGCGGCGAGAAGTCTATGGCTCTGCGTTTGGCCGGCGAACTGTTGGACGCTGCCGAAGGTAAAGGTGCTGCTGTTAAGAAGCGTGAAGACGTGCACCGTATGGCTGAAGCCAACAAAGCTTTCTCGCACTACCGCTTCTAATCTTAGCTTCACTAATTTTGCGAGGGCTTTATGGCTCGTACTACTCCGATTAGCCGCTACCGTAACATCGGTATCGTTGCTCACGTGGATGCTGGTAAAACCACCACCACCGAGCGCGTACTGTTTTACACCGGCAAAAGTCACAAAATGGGCGAGGTGCATGATGGCGCCGCGACCACAGACTGGATGGTTCAGGAGCAGGAGCGTGGTATTACCATTACTTCTGCTGCTATTACCGCCTTCTGGAAAGGTTCCGAGAAGCAGTACAAAGATGAGCACCGCTTCAACGTAATCGATACCCCGGGCCACGTAGACTTCACCATTGAAGTTGAGCGTTCCCTGCGTGTACTCGACGGCGCTGTCGTTGTGTTCTGCGGTACCTCGGGTGTTGAGCCTCAGTCGGAAACCGTATGGCGTCAAGCCAACAAGTACGGCGTTCCACGTCTTGTTTACGTAAACAAGATGGACCGTGCTGGTGCCAACTTCCTGCGCGTGATCGGTCAGATCAAGCAGCGTCTGGGTCACACTCCGGTGCCAATTCAATTGGCCATCGGTTCCGAAGACAACTTCCAGGGTCAGATCGATCTGATCAACATGGAAGCGGTCTATTGGAATGATTCCGACAAAGGTATGGTTCCTGTTCGCAAGCCTATCCCTGAAGAGCTTCAGGAACTGGCTGACGAGTGGCGTAACAACATGGTTGAGGCTGCTGCCGAAGCCAGCGAAGAGCTGATGAACAAGTACCTCGAAGGTGAAGAACTCACCAACGTGGAAATCAAGGCTGCTCTGCGTCAGCGTACTATCGCTGGCGAAATCGTCTTGGCTGTTTGCGGTTCTTCCTTCAAGAACAAGGGCGTTCCCCTGGTTCTCGACGCCGTTATCGACTTCCTGCCTGCTCCAACCGACATTCCAGCTATCAAGGGTTCCAACCCTGATAACGAAGAAGAAGAGATGGAGCGTCATGCTGACGACAGCGAGCCGTTCTCGGCTCTGGCGTTCAAGATCGCTACTGACCCATTCGTGGGTACTTTGACCTTCGTCCGTGTTTACTCGGGCGTGTTGGCATCCGGCGACGGCGTGATCAACTCGGTTAAAGGCAAGAAAGAGCGCGTGGGTCGTATGGTGCAAATGCACGCAAACGCCCGTGAAGAGATCAAGGAAGTTCGCGCTGGTGACATCGCGGCCCTGATCGGCATGAAGGACGTCACCACTGGTGAAACCTTGTGCGACGCTGCCAAGCCAATCATCCTGGTTCGCATGGACTTCCCGGAGCCGGTTATTTCGGTTGCCGTTGAGCCTAAGACCAAGGATGACCAGGAAAAAATGGGTATCGCTCTGGGCAAGCTTGCTCAGGAAGATCCATCTTTCCGCGTTAAAACCGATGAAGAGACTGGTCAGACGATCATCTCCGGCATGGGCGAGCTGCACCTGGACATCCTGGTTGACCGGATGCGCCGTGAGTTCAACGTCGAAGCCAACATCGGTAAGCCTCAGGTTTCCTATCGTGAGCGCATCACGAAGAACTGTGAAATCGAAGGCAAGTTCGTTCGTCAGTCCGGCGGTCGTGGTCAGTTCGGTCACTGCTGGATCCGTTTTGCTCCTGCTGACGAAGGTCAGGAAGGTCTGCAATTCGTGAACGAAGTAGTTGGTGGTGTTGTTCCTAAGGAATACATCCCGGCTATCCAGAAGGGTATCGAAGAGCAGATGAAGAACGGCGTTGTTGCCGGCTATCCGCTGATCGGCCTGAAAGCAACCGTTTTTGACGGTTCTTACCACGACGTCGACTCCAACGAGATGGCGTTTAAGGTGGCTGCCTCCATGGCAACCAAGCAACTGGCCCAGAAGGGCGGTGGTGAGTTGCTTGAGCCAATCATGGCGGTAGAAGTTGTTACACCTGAAGACTATATGGGTGATGTCATGGGCGACCTTAACCGTCGTCGCGGCATGATCTTGGGTATGGAAGACACGGTTTCCGGCAAAGTGATTCGCGCCGAGGTTCCGCTGGGTGAGATGTTCGGTTATGCGACCGACGTTCGTTCCATGTCCCAGGGTCGCGCAAGCTACTCTATGGAATTCAAAAAATACAACACAGCTCCGGCGCACATCGCTGAAACTGTATCCAAAAAACAAGGCTGATTCAGTCCTTTAGGCAAGGAGTTAATTGTCGTGGCTAAAGAAAAATTTGATCGTTCCCTACCGCACGTAAACGTTGGCACCATCGGCCACGTTGACCACGGTAAAACCACTCTGACCGCAGCTCTGACTCGCGTCTGCTCCGAAGTTTTCGGTTCCGCAGTCGTTGATTTCGATAAAATCGACAGCGCTCCAGAAGAAAAAGCTCGTGGTATCACCATCAACACCGCGCACGTAGAGTACAACTCTTCGATTCGTCACTACGCTCACGTTGACTGCCCAGGTCACGCTGACTACGTGAAGAACATGATCACTGGTGCTGCCCAGATGGACGGCGCGATCCTGGTTTGCTCGGCCGCTGATGGTCCGATGCCACAAACCCGTGAGCACATCCTGCTGTCCCGTCAGGTAGGCGTTCCGTACATCGTGGTTTTCCTGAACAAGGCTGACCTGGTAGACGACGCTGAGCTGCTGGAACTGGTTGAGATGGAAGTGCGCGATCTGCTGAGCACTTACGACTTCCCAGGCGACGACACTCCGATCATCATCGGTTCCGCTCGTATGGCTCTGGAAGGCAAAGACGACAACGAAATGGGTACCACCGCTGTTAAGCGTCTGGTAGAAACTCTGGACAGCTACATCCCAGAGCCAGTTCGTCTGACCGACAAGCCGTTCCTGATGCCAATCGAAGACGTGTTCTCGATCTCCGGTCGCGGTACTGTTGTGACTGGTCGTATCGAGCGCGGTATCGTTCGCGTTCAAGATCCGCTGGAAATCGTTGGTCTGCGTGACACCACTACCACCACCTGCACCGGTGTTGAAATGTTCCGCAAGCTGCTCGACGAAGGTCGTGCTGGCGAGAACTGCGGCGTTCTGCTGCGTGGTACCAAGCGTGACGACGTTGAGCGTGGCCAGGTTCTGGTTAAGCCGGGTTCGGTTAAGCCGCACACCAAGTTCACCGCAGAAGTTTACGTTCTGAGCAAAGAAGAAGGCGGTCGTCACACTCCGTTCTTCAAAGGCTACCGTCCTCAGTTCTACTTCCGTACTACTGACGTGACTGGTAACTGCCAGCTGCCAGAAGGCGTTGAAATGGTAATGCCAGGCGATAACATCCAAATGGAAGTTACCCTGATCAAAACCATCGCAATGGAAGACGGTCTGCGCTTCGCTATTCGTGAAGGCGGCCGTACCGTTGGTGCTGGTGTTGTAGCTAAAATCATCGAGTAAGCTCTTTTTGAGTTAGCTTGATGCTTTGAAAAAGCCCCCGCTCAGCGGGGGCTTTTTTTATTGGGTTGACACCTATCTGGGCCGTCTATAGAATTGCGCCTCCTTTTAACGGGCGTATTGCGCTCGGTGGGAATAGCAGCCGGAGTCTGAAATCCAATGCAAAATCAGCAAATCCGTATCAGGTTGAAGGCTTTTGACCATCGCCTGATCGACCAATCCACCCAGGAAATCGTGGAAACCGCGAAACGTACTGGTGCTCAAGTGCGTGGTCCAATTCCACTGCCTACCCGTAAAGAGCGGTTCACCGTTCTGGTCTCCCCGCACGTCAACAAAGACGCGCGTGACCAGTACGAGATCCGTACTCATAAGCGCGTTCTGGACATCGTCCAGCCAACGGATAAAACCGTTGATGCACTTATGAAGCTTGATCTGGCGGCCGGTGTGGAAGTACAGATCAGCCTCGGCTAAGACTTGGGTCTTAGTCGTGTAACGCTCTGAAATGGGCGGCCATAGCGGGTGAAAGCCCCGTACACTCATGAGGTTTACAACATGACTATTGGTGTAGTCGGTCGTAAATGCGGTATGACCCGTATTTTCACCGAAGAAGGTGTCTCCATTCCGGTCACGGTCATTGAGATCGAGCCGAATCGCGTCACCCAGTTCAAAACTGAAGAAACCGATGGCTATCGTGCAGTGCAAGTCACTGTCGGCGAGCGTCGTGCTTCGCGCGTGACTGCTGCTCAAGCAGGTCACTTCGCTAAAGCAAACGTTGCAGCTGGTCGCACTGTTATGGAGTTCCGTCTCGAAGACGGCGACTACCAGGCTGGCGATCTGATCAACGCTGAAATCTTCGCTGCTGGTCAACTGGTTGATGTAACCGGTCAGTCCAAAGGTAAAGGCTTCCAGGGTACGATCAAGCGTTGGAATTTCCGTGGCCAAGACAACACTCACGGTAACTCCGTTTCCCACCGCGTCCCGGGCTCTATTGGCCAGTGCCAGACTCCTGGTCGTGTATTCAAGGGCAAAAAAATGTCCGGTCATATGGGCGCTGAGCGCGTGACCGTGCAGTCCCTCGAAGTAGTGCGCGTCGACGCTGAACGCAATCTGTTGTTGGTCAAGGGTGCTGTTCCTGGCGCTACTGGCGGCAACCTGGTTGTACGTCCAGCGGCCAAGGCTCGCGGTTAAGGGGAAGCTGACATGCAATTAAATGTAAATGACGCTCAAGCGATCGAAGTTTCCGAACTGACATTTGGCGGCGAATTCAACGAGACGCTGGTTCACCAAGCAGTCGTGGCCTACATGGCCGGCGGCCGTCAAGGTAGCAAGCAGCAAAAGACCCGTTCCGACGTACGTGGTGGCGGTAAGCGCCCTTGGCGTCAGAAAGGTACTGGCCGTGCTCGTGCCGGTACTATCCGTAGCCCAATCTGGCGTGGCGGCGGTACCACTTTCGCAGCTCGTCCGCAGGATCACTCGCAGAAGCTCAACAAGAAGATGTATCGCGCAGCTCTGCGCTCCATCCTTGCTGAACTCGTGCGTACTGACCGTCTGGTCGTGGTTCAGGACTTCGCTGTTGAAAGCCCGAAAACCAAAGATCTGCTGGGCAAACTGAACAACATGAGCCTGACCGACGTTTTGATCGTGTCGGAAGCTGTTGATCAGAACCTGTACCTGGCTGCTCGTAACCTGCCACACGTTGATGTACGTGACGTGCAAGGTTCCGATCCAGTTAGTCTGATCGCATACGACAAGGTGTTGATCACCGTGTCGGCCGTGAAGAAATTCGAGGAGCTGCTGGGATGAACCAGGAACGCGTATTTAAAGTTCTGCTTGGCCCGCACGTTTCCGAAAAGGCTACGGTTCTGGCTGACAAGAAAGGCCAGTTCGTTTTCAAGGTTGCAACTGACGCAACCAAGCTGGAAATCAAGAAGGCCGTCGAAAGCCTGTTCAGCGTGAAAGTAGAGCGTGTTACTACCCTGAACGTTCTGGGTAAGAGCAAGCGCACTGCTCGCGGTCTGGGCAAGCGTAATGACTGGAAGAAGGCAGTTATCTCCCTTCAGCCAGGCCAAGATCTCGATTTCAGCAGCAGTGCTGAGTAAGGAAGGGGTGCATCATGGCAATCGTTAAATGCAAACCGACTTCCCCTGGCCGCCGTTTTGTGGTCAAGGTGGTCAACCAGGAGCTGCATAAAGGCGCTCCTCACGCACCGCTGCTCGAGAAAAAATCGAAGTCTGGTGGTCGTAACAACAATGGTCGTATTACCACTCGTCACATCGGTGGTGGCCATAAGCAGCATTATCGTCTGGTCGACTTCCGTCGTAACGACAAAGATGGCATCGCTGCCACTGTCGAGCGTATCGAATACGATCCAAACCGTACTGCTCACATCGCTCTGCTGCTGTACGCAGATGGCGAGCGTCGCTACATCATCGCCCCTAAAGGCGTGAGTGCTGGCGACCAGCTGATCGCAGGTGCTCTGGCACCGATCAAGCCGGGCAACGCTCTGCAACTGCGTAACATTCCAGTTGGTAGCACCGTACACGGCATCGAATTGAAGCCAGGTAAAGGCGCGCAAATCGCTCGTTCCGCTGGTGCTTCGGCTCAGCTGATCGCTCGTGAAGGTGTCTACGTGACCCTGCGTCTGCGTTCTGGTGAGATGCGTAAAGTGCTGGCTGAATGCCGCGCGACCCTGGGCGAAGTCTCGAACTCCGAGCATAGCCTGCGTTCGCTGGGTAAAGCTGGTGCCAAACGCTGGCGTGGCGTTCGCCCAACCGTTCGTGGTGTTGCCATGAACCCGGTTGACCACCCACACGGTGGTGGTGAAGGTCGTACCTCTGGTGGTCGTCATCCGGTATCGCCATGGGGCTTCCCGACTAAGGGCGCGAAGACTCGTGGTAATAAGCGTACCGACAAAATGATCGTCCGTCGTCGCAAGTAAATAGAGGGATACGACAGTGCCACGTTCTCTGAAAAAAGGTCCTTTTATTGATCTTCACCTACTGAAGAAGATCGAAGTGGCGGCGGAAAAGAACGATCGCAAACCAGTTAAGACCTGGTCGCGTCGTTCGATGATCCTGCCACAAATGGTCGGTCTGACCATCGCAGTACACAACGGTCGTCAACACGTCCCAGTTCTCGTTAACGAAGACATGGTCGGCCACAAACTGGGCGAGTTCGCCGGTACCCGCACTTATCGTGGGCACGTGGCTGACAAGAAAGCCAAGCGTTAAGGGGTTAGGAAATGGAAGTAGCCGCTAAGTTGTCGGGCGCTCGAATCTCCGCCCAGAAAGCCCGCTTGGTCGCCGACCAGATCCGCGGGAAGAAGGTGGGCGAAGCGCTCAACCTGTTGGCTTTCAGCAGTAAGAAAGCCGCCGAGATCATGAAGAAAGTGCTGGAGTCGGCCGTAGCCAACGCCGAGCATAACGAAGGCGCAGACGTTGATGACCTGAAGGTCAGCACCGTTTTCGTCAACGAAGGGCGTTCGCTGAAGCGCATCATGCCACGAGCCAAAGGCCGTGCTGATCGCATCGTCAAGCGGTCTTGCCATATCACTGTCAAGGTTGCTGACAAGTAACGGAGTCGAAGAGATGGGTCAGAAAGTACATCCCATTGGCATTCGCCTGGGAATCGTCAAGGAGCACACCTCCGTCTGGTACGCAGACGGTCGGACTTATGCGGACTACTTGTTCGCTGATCTGAAGGTGCGTGAGTATCTCCAAGACAAACTAAAAAGCGCGTCCGTAAGCCGTATCGATATCCATCGTCCGGCCCAAACTGCACGTATCACCATCCACACCGCTCGTCCAGGTATCGTTATCGGGAAGAAAGGTGAAGATGTTGAGAAACTGCGTCAGGACCTGACCAAGCAAATGGGTGTGCCTGTGCACATCAATATCGAAGAGATCCGCAAGCCGGAGCTCGACGGTATGCTGGTTGCGCAGAGCGTAGCTCAGCAGCTGGAGCGTCGCGTAATGTTCCGTCGCGCTATGAAGCGCGCCGTACAGAACGCCATGCGCATTGGTGCCAAAGGCATCAAAATCCAAGTGAGCGGTCGTCTCGGCGGTGCTGAAATCGCACGTACTGAATGGTATCGCGAAGGTCGTGTGCCACTGCACACCCTGCGTGCCGACATCGACTATGCCAACTACGAAGCTCACACCACTTACGGTGTGATCGGTGTAAAGGTTTGGATCTTCAAAGGCGAAGTAATTGGTGGTCGCCAAGAAGAACTGAAACCACAAGCACCAGCGCCTCGTAAAAAAGCTGCTAAGTAAGGGGTACGCCAAATGTTGCAACCTAAGCGTACGAAGTTCCGCAAGCAGATGACAGGCCACAACCGTGGTCTGGCTCAGCGCGGTAGCAAAGTCAGCTTCGGCGAGTTCGCGCTGAAGTCTGTAGCTCGTGGTCGTCTCACCGCTCGTCAGATCGAGTCAGCGCGTCGTGCTCTGACCCGTCACGTAAAACGTGGCGGCAAGATCTGGATCCGTGTATTCCCGGACAAGCCGATCTCCAAGAAGCCTCTCGAAGTGCGGATGGGTAAAGGTAAGGGTAACGTGGAATACTGGGTAGCCCAGATTCAGCCAGGCAAAGTCCTGTATGAAATCGAGGGTGTTTCTGAAGAGCTGGCGCGTGAGGCTTTCGCCCTGGCTGCTGCAAAGCTGCCGCTCGCCACCTCCTTTGTTAAACGGACGGTGATGTGATGAAAGCGAATGAACTTCGTGAAAAATCCGCACAGCAGCTGAACGAGCAACTGCTCGGCTTGCTGCGCGACCAGTTCAATCTGCGTATGCAGAAAGCAACTGGCCAGTTGGGGCAGTCTCATCTGCTCTCGCAAGTTAAGCGTGACATCGCTCGCGTGAAGACTGTGCTCAACCAGCAGGCAGGTAAGTGATCATGGCTGAAGCCGAAAAGACTGTCCGTACGCTGACTGGCCGTGTTGTCAGCGACAAGATGGACAAAACCATCACCGTTTTGATCGAGCGTCGCGTTAAGCACCCGATCTACGGTAAATATGTTAAGCGTTCGACTAAGCTGCACGCGCACGACGAAACCAATCAGTGCCACATCGGCGACAAAGTCACTATTCGTGAAACTCGTCCGCTGGCCAAGACCAAGTCTTGGGCACTGGTTGATGTTCTCGAACGCGCTGTGGAAGTCTAAGGACTAGGGGTCGGAGAAATTATATGATTCAGACTCAATCCATGCTCGATGTGGCCGATAACAGCGGCGCTCGCCGTGTTATGTGCATCAAGGTGCTGGGTGGCTCCCATCGTCGTTACGCTGGTATCGGTGACATCATCAAAGTTACCGTGAAGGAAGCAATTCCTCGCGGTAAAGTGAAAAAAGGCCAAGTGATGACTGCTGTTGTAGTCCGCACTCGTCACGGCGTACGTCGTGCTGATGGCTCCATTATCCGCTTTGATGGCAACGCTGCTGTTCTTCTGAACAACAAGCAAGAGCCGATCGGCACCCGTATCTTTGGGCCAGTGACCCGTGAACTTCGTACTGAGAAGTTCATGAAGATCGTCTCGCTCGCCCCAGAAGTGCTGTAAGGAGATCCGACATGCAAAAGATTCGTCGTGACGACGAGATCATCGTGATCGCCGGCAAAGACAAAGGTAAGCGCGGTAAGGTGCTTAAGGTTCTCGCTAATAACCGTCTGGTTATCGGTGGTCTGAACCTGGTTAAGCGTCATACCAAGCCTAACCCGATGTCGGGCGTGCAGGGCGGTATCGTCGAGAAAGAAGCTCCGCTGGACGCTTCTAACGTCGCCATCTTCAACGGCGAAACCAACAAGGCTGACCGCGTTGGTTTCAAAGTAGAAGACGGTAAGAAAATTCGTGTCTTCAAGTCGACCCAAAAAGCGGTTGATGCTTGAACACTGCTAGGTAGATTAGACCATGGCACGACTACAAGAGATTTACCGGAAGGAAATCGCCCCTAAGCTTAAGGAAGAACTTAAGCTTGGGAACGTGATGGAAGTTCCGCGCGTTACCAAAATCACCCTGAACATGGGTTTGGGCGAAGCGATCGGCGACAAAAAAGTCATCGAGCACGCTGTTGCTGACCTGGAAAAGATCACCGGCCAGAAAGTCGTTGTGACCTACGCTCGCAAATCCATCGCTGGCTTTAAAGTCCGTGAAGGTTGGCCGATCGGCGTCAAAGTGACCCTGCGCCGTGAGCGTATGTATGAATTCCTGGATCGTCTGCTGTCGATCTCCCTGCCTCGGGTTCGCGACTTCCGCGGCCTGAATGCCAAGTCCTTCGATGGTCGTGGTAACTACAGCATGGGCGTGAAAGAGCAGATCATCTTCCCGGAAATCGACTACGACAAGATCGATGCTCTCCGCGGTCTGGACATCACCCTGACCACCACTGCCAAGAACGATGATGAAGGTCGCGCCCTGTTGCGTGCTTTCAAATTCCCGTTCCGCAACTGATTGGAGTAGGACCATGGCCAAGATGAGCATGAAAAACCGCGAGCTGAAACGTCAGCTCACGGTTGCCAAGTACGCCAAGAAGCGTGCAGCACTGAAAGCAATCATCGTTGATCTGAACGCAAGTCCAGAAGCGCGTTGGGAAGCAACAGTTGCTCTGCAGAAGCAGCCACGTGACGCAAGCGCTTCGCGCATGCGTAACCGCTGCCGCCTGACCGGTCGTCCACACGGCGTTTACCGCAAGTTCGGCCTCGGCCGTAACAAACTGCGTGAAGCGGCAATGCGTGGTGACGTACCAGGTCTGGTTAAAGCCAGCTGGTAAGTACTTTCAACGTCCTGGTGGTTGGTTTCGCAAGATAACGACCGCCGGTGACCTTGAATCTGGAACAAGCCCCTTTTGGGGCTTGTTTCATTTCCGGAGTGTGTCTAAAATACGCGGCTCGCCTGAGCCCGTGTTTTTTACCCGGAGATTCTCGGCGACATATGTAGCCGCAAGGCTAATTTTTTTGTATTAGGAGCGTCTAGCCCATGAGTATGCAGGACCCGTTAGCGGACATGCTAACTCGTATCCGTAATGCCCAGATGGCTGAAAAGTCCGTCGTAAGCATGCCATCTTCCAAGTTGAAGGTAGCTGTTGCCAAAGTCCTGAAAGACGAAGGCTACATTGCGGGTTATCAGATCAGCAGCGATGTTAAAGCACTGCTGTCCATCGAGCTGAAGTACTTCGAAGGCCGTTCGGTCATCGAGGAAGTGAAGCGCGTTAGCCGTCCAGGCCTGCGTCAGTACAAGTCCGCTGAAGATCTGCCGAAAGTTCGTGGCGGTCTGGGCGTGTCTATCGTCTCCACCAACAAAGGTGTGATGACGGATCGTGCTGCGCGCGCTGCCGGTGTCGGCGGCGAAGTTCTTTGCACTGTGTTCTAAGGGGGGATAAGCATGTCTCGCGTCGCTAAGAACCCCGTTAAGCTGCCAGCCGGTGTCGAAGTCAAATTCGCAGGCCAACAGCTTTCGGTGAAGGGTGCCAAGGGTACTCTTGAACTGAACATCCATTCGTCCGTTGAGATCGTTGAAGAAGCTGGTGAGCTGCGTTTCGCTGCTCGCAATGGCGATCAACAAACTCGCGCAATGGCCGGTACCACGCGTGCGTTGGTAAACAACATGGTCCAAGGCGTAAGCCAAGGCTTCGAGCGTAAGCTCCAGCTGGTCGGTGTTGGTTACAAAGCGCAAGCAAAAGGCACGGTTTTGAACCTGGCCCTTGGCTTCTCGCACCCAGTGGATTACGAACTGCCGGAAGGCATCACCGCTGAGACCCCTAGCCAAACCGATATCCTGATCAAGGGCATCGATAAGCAGCTGGTAGGTCAAGTGGCCGCTGAGATCCGCGACTTCCGTCCACCAGAGCCGTACAAAGGCAAAGGTGTGCGCTACGCGGACGAAGTCGTCCGTCGTAAAGAAGCCAAGAAGAAGTAGGGCATAGCAAATGACCGACAAAAAAGTTACTCGACTGCGTCGCGCTCGCAAAGCACGCCTGAAAATGCACGAACTCGAAGTCGTGCGTCTCTGCGTGTTCCGCTCGTCGCAGCACATCTACGCCCAGGTCATCTCGGCCGACGGCAACAAAGTCCTGGCAAGCGCCTCGACTTTGGATAAAGAACTGCGTGATGGTGCCACTGGCAACATCGACGCGGCCACTAAGGTTGGCCAGCTGGTCGCTACGCGTGCTAAGGCCGCTGGCGTCTCGCAAGTGGCTTTCGACCGCTCTGGCTTCAAGTACCACGGTCGCGTGAAAGCGCTGGCTGATGCTGCTCGTGAAGCTGGGCTGGAGTTCTAAGTTATGTCAAATAACGACCAAAAGCGCGACGAAGGCTACATTGAGAAGCTGGTTCAAGTTAACCGCGTAGCCAAAACCGTTAAAGGCGGCCGTATCTTCACTTTCACCGCGTTGACCGTGGTTGGTGATGGTAAGGGCCGTGTTGGCTTCGGCCGTGGCAAGTCGCGTGAAGTGCCTGCTGCGATCCAGAAGGCAATGGAAGCTGCTCGTCGCAACATGATCCAAGTTGATCTGAACGGCACCACTCTGCAGTACGCAATGAAGTCCGCCCATGGCGCTTCGAAGGTGTACATGCAGCCTGCTTCTGAAGGTACCGGTATCATCGCTGGCGGCGCTATGCGTGCTGTCCTCGAAGTTGCTGGCGTTCAGAACGTTCTGGCCAAGTGCTACGGCTCGACTAACCCGGTAAACGTGGTTCACGCCACTTTCAAAGGTTTGAAAGCTATGCAATCTCCTGAGTCCATCGCTGCTAAGCGTGGTCTGACTGTCAAGGAGATCTTCTGATCATGGCTACCGTTAAAGTAACGCTGATCAAAAGCATGACCGGCCGCATCCCTAACCACAAACTGTGCGTTAAAGGTTTGGGTCTGCGTCGCATCGGTCACACTGTAGAAGTCCAGGATACTCCCGAGAATCGCGGGATGATCAACAAGGCTTACTACATGCTGCGTGTAGAGGGTTAATCGATGAAACTCAATGATCTGAGTCCAGCGCCGGGTTCCCGTCGCGAAAAGCATCGTCCGGGCCGTGGTATCGGTAGCGGTTTGGGTAAGACTGGTGGCCGTGGCCACAAAGGTCAAACCTCCCGCTCCGGTGGCACCATTGCTCCAGGCTTTGAAGGCGGTCAACAGCCGCTGCATCGTCGCCTGCCTAAGTTCGGTTTCGTTTCCCTGAAGGCCATGGATCGCGCAGAAGTGCGTCTGTCCGAGCTGGCTAAAGTGGAAGGCGATATCGTTACTGTGCAGACCCTGAAAGATGCCAACGTGATCAACGTCAACGTACAGCGTGTGAAAATCATGCTGTCCGGTGAAGTGACTCGCGCTGTCACTATCGGCAAGGGAATCGGCGCCACCAAAGGTGCGCGTTCGGCTATCGAAGCAGCTGGCGGCAAGTTCGAGGAATAAATGGCTAAGCAAGGTGCTCTCTCAGCGCTCGGCAAAGGCGGTATGTCTGAACTTTGGGCTCGTCTGCGTTTTCTGTTCCTGGCGATTATCGTCTACCGAATAGGCGCACACATCCCGGTTCCAGGTATCAACCCGGACCGACTCGCAGACCTGTTTCGACAGAATGAGGGGACCATTCTTAGCTTGTTCAACATGTTTTCCGGCGGCGCGCTGGAGCGGATGAGCATCTTTGCACTGGGGATCATGCCGTACATTTCGGCATCGATCATCATGCAGTTGATGACCGCCGTCAGCCCGCAGTTGGAGCAGTTGAAGAAGGAAGGTGAAGCTGGCCGTCGCAAGATTAGCCAGTACACCCGCTACGGCACTGTCATCCTCGCCCTGGTTCAAGCTATCGGCATGTCCGTTGGCCTGGCAGGGCAGGGTGTTGCGTTCACTGGTGACTTTGGCTTCCATTTCGTCGCGGTATCCACGTTTGTGGCTGGTGCGATGTTCATGATGTGGCTGGGTGAGCAGATTACTGAGCGTGGTGTTGGTAACGGTATCTCGATGTTGATTTTCGCAGGTATCGTCGCCGGTCTTCCGAGAGCAATCGGGCAGTCTTTCGAGTCTGCACGTCAGGGTGATATCAATATCTTTGCCCTGGTTGCCATCGGTTTGCTGGCAGTAGCGATTATCGGTTTTGTGGTGTTCATTGAGCGTGGCCAGCGTCGTATTGCTGTTCACTACGCCAAGCGTCAGCAGGGCCGTAAGGTCTTTGCTGCGCAGACCAGCCACTTGCCGCTGAAAGTGAATATGGCCGGTGTTATCCCGGCAATTTTCGCGAGCAGCATTTTGCTGTTTCCGGCTTCGTTGGGTACCTGGTTTGGTCAGTCTGAAAATATGGGCTGGCTGCAGGACCTCTCTCAGTCGATCGCTCCTGGTCAGCCGTTGAATATTCTGCTGTTTAGTGCAGGGATTATTTTCTTCTGCTTCTTCTATACGGCGTTGATGTTCAATCCGAAAGACGTAGCGGAAAACCTGAAGAAGTCCGGTGCCTTTATTCCGGGCATCCGTCCAGGTGAGCAGTCGGCACGCTACATTGATGGCGTTCTGACTCGTTTGACCCTGTTCGGTGCTCTATATATGACGGCCGTGTGCTTGCTGCCCCAGTTCCTGGTGGTTGCAGCAAACGTTCCGTTCTACCTTGGCGGGACCTCGTTGCTGATCGTGGTCGTGGTTGTGATGGACTTCATGTCCCAAGTACAATCGCACCTCGTTTCGCACCAGTACGAATCCCTGATGAAGAAAGCCAACCTGAAGGGCTACGGCAGCGGCATGTTGCGCTGAGTACCCCATAAGGTTCGAGGAGTTGGTGATGAAAGTTCGTGCATCGGTGAAAAAGCTGTGCCGTAACTGCAAGATTATTCGCCGCGAAGGTGTTGTTCGAGTAATTTGCAGCGCGGAACCGCGTCACAAACAGCGCCAAGGCTGAGTGTGATCCGCTTGAAGCCCGGCAGCTAGTGCGCTGCCGGGTTGATTATTTGTTATTACAGCGATATTATCTCGCGCCCTATTTCTTGGCTTCCGGGGCGTAGGTAGCTGTCAATTGGAGTCCCACTGAATGGCCCGTATTGCAGGCGTTAACATTCCAGATAACAAGCACACTGTTATCTCGCTGACCTACATCTATGGTGTTGGTCGCACTACTGCGCAGAAAATTTGCGCAGTTGCTGGGGTAAACCCAGCCGCTAAGATCAAGGATCTGAGCGACGAGCAGATTGAACAGCTGCGTGGCGAAGTGGCGAAGTTCACCACTGAAGGTGACCTGCGTCGCGAAATCAACATGAAAATCAAGCGTTTGATGGACCTCGGTTGCTATCGCGGTCTGCGTCATCGTCGTGGTCTTCCAGTACGCGGTCAGCGTACCAAGACTAACGCGCGTACCCGTAAAGGTCCGCGTAAGCCGATCCGCAAGTAATCGCCCCAGCGAATCGACAGGAAAATTATCATGGCAAAACCTGCTGCTCGTCCTCGTAAAAAAGTTAAAAAGACAGTGGTTGATGGCATCGCCCACATCCATGCTTCTTTTAACAACACCATCGTGACCATCACCGACCGTCAAGGTAACGCGCTTTCTTGGGCTACCTCCGGTGGTTCGGGTTTCCGCGGTTCCCGCAAGTCCACCCCGTTTGCTGCTCAAGTAGCTGCTGAACGTGCTGGTCAAGCTGCGCTGGAATATGGCCTGAAAAACCTCGACGTTAACGTCAAAGGTCCAGGTCCAGGTCGTGAGTCTGCTGTCCGTGCTTTGAACGGCTGTGGCTATAAGATCGCCAGCATCACCGACGTGACGCCAATCCCGCACAACGGGTGCCGTCCGCCGAAGAAGCGCCGCGTGTAATCCAGGAGATTGTAAAGAATGGCTCGTTACATTGGTCCAAAATGCAAACTCGCTCGTCGCGAAGGCACCGATCTCTTCCTGAAGAGCGGCGTGCGCGCGATCGAATCGAAGTGCAACATTGAAGCAGCACCTGGTATCCACGGCCAACGCCGCGGTCGCCAGTCCGATTACGGCACCCAACTGCGTGAAAAGCAGAAGGTCCGTCGTATCTACGGCGTTCTCGAGCGTCAGTTCAGCGGCTACTACAAAGAAGCTGCTGGCAAGAAAGGTGCAACCGGTGAAAACCTGCTGCAACTGCTCGAATGCCGTCTGGACAACGTTGTATACCGTATGGGCTTTGGTTCGACTCGTGCCGAATCCCGTCAGCTGGTATCGCACAAGTCGATCAGCGTTAACGGTCAGACCGTAAACGTTCCGTCCTACCAGGTTCGTGCTGGTGACGTGGTCGCAGTTCGCGAGAAAGCAAAAAACCAACTTCGCATTGTCCAAGCTCTCGATCTGTGTGCCCAACGTGGCCGCGTAGAATGGGTAGAAGTAGACACTGAGAAGAAGTCGGGCGTTTTCAAGAACGTTCCTGCTCGCAGTGATCTGTCCGCCGACATCAACGAAAGCCTGATTGTCGAGCTCTACTCCAAGTAAGGGCTAGAAAATAGGTGCATCCATGCAGATTTCGGTAAATGAGTTCCTGACACCCCGCCACATTGATGTGCAGGTTGTCAGTCCAACCCGCGCCAAAATCACTCTCGAGCCTCTCGAGCGTGGTTTTGGCCACACCCTGGGCAACGCGCTGCGCCGCATCCTGTTGTCCTCAATGCCCGGCTGTGCAGTAGTCGAGGCCGAGATTGACGGTGTGCTCCACGAGTACAGCGCCATCGAAGGTGTACAGGAAGACGTAATTGAAATCCTGTTGAACCTTAAAGGTCTGGCTATCAAGCTGCACGGCCGTGACGAAGTTACGCTGACCTTGTCGAAGAAGGGTTCGGGGGTGGTTACCGCTGCCGATATTCAGCTGGATCATGATGTCGAGATCGTTAACCCCGATCACGTAATCGCTAACCTGGCGTCTAACGGCGCCCTGAACATGAAGCTCACCGTAGCTCGTGGTCGTGGTTATGAACCGGCCGACTCGCGTCAGAGCGATGAAGACGAAAGCCGCAGCATTGGTCGCTTGCAGCTTGACTCTTCGTTCAGCCCGGTTCGCCGTATCGCATACGTGGTGGAAAACGCCCGTGTCGAGCAGCGTACTAACCTGGACAAGCTGGTTATTGATCTGGAAACCAACGGTACTCTGGATCCTGAAGAGGCTATCCGCCGCGCTGCAACCATTCTGCAACAGCAGTTGGCTGCGTTCGTCGACCTCAAAGGTGACAGCGAACCAGTGGTAATCGAGCAGGAAGACGAGATCGATCCGATCCTGCTTCGCCCGGTTGACGATCTGGAACTGACTGTACGTTCGGCTAACTGCCTTAAGGCGGAAAACATTTACTACATCGGCGACCTGATTCAGCGTACCGAAGTAGAACTGTTGAAGACTCCGAACCTGGGCAAGAAATCCTTGACTGAAATCAAGGACGTTCTGGCCTCCCGCGGTCTGTCCCTCGGCATGCGCCTCGACAACTGGCCGCCTGCAAGTCTTAAGAAGGACGACAAGGCGACTGCCTGATCGTCGTAATCACCGAACGTGAGTTTGGTAAGGAATGAACCATGCGTCATCGTAAAAGTGGTCGTCACCTGAGCCGTACCAGCTCGCACCGCAAGGCCATGTTCCAAAACATGGCGGTGTCGCTGTTCGAGCACGAGCTGATCAAAACTACACTGCCGAAAGCTAAAGAACTGCGTCGCGTTGCTGAGCCGCTGATCACTTTGGCCAAGACAGACAGCCTGGCTAACCGCCGTCTGGCTTTCGACCGTACTCGTTCGAAAGCTATCGTTGGTAAGCTCTTCAACGACCTGGGCAAGCGTTACGCTACCCGTGAGGGTGGCTACCTGCGCATCCTCAAGTGCGGTTTCCGCGCTGGCGACAACGCGCCTATGGCGTACGTCGAGTTGGTTGATCGTGCTACTGCTGGCGAAGCTGTAAGCGCCGAGTAAGACGACAGTCTGCAACGAAGAACCGGGCCTAGTGCCCGGTTTTTTGTGCGCGTAACAAAAGCGCGATTCGTACAAGCTTCCCCAGGCGGTGCTCGTCACTATGGTCAATGGAGTTGTTGGTAGTAATTTTCTATTGATGTTCGCAATTTAATGAATTTGTGGGCGTCATGTTGATGATCAATACTCTCCACCAAGCCGATTAGCCGGCAGTTCCAAGCCCGACCTGAGGAATACGCACATGAGCCAGAATAAAATCCTTACGACCGCCAGCGGTGCTCCCGTTGCGGACAACCAGAATTCCCGCTCCGCTGGCCCCCGTGGCCCGTTGCTGCTCGACGACTTTCACCTGATCGAGAAGCTTGCTCACTTCAACCGTGAAAATATTCCTGAGCGCCGTGTGCACGCTAAAGGTTCAGGTGCCTACGGTACGTTCACCGTGACCAAGGACATTACCCAGTACACCAGCGCCAAGTTGTTCGAGTCTGTTGGCAAGCAAACCCCGACATTCCTACGGTTTTCCACGGTAGGTGGTGAGCGTGGCTCGGCTGATACCGAGCGCGATCCACGCGGTTTCGCCCTGAAGTTCTATACCGAAGAAGGCAACTGGGACATCGTGGGTAACAATACCCCTGTGTTCTTCATTCGCGACCCACTGAAATTCCCCGACTTCATCCACACCCAGAAACGCCTGCCGCAAAGCAATCTGAAAAGCGCACAGATGATGTGGGACTTCTGGTCTCACTCCCCAGAGGCACTGCACCAGGTCACCATCCTGTTTTCGGACCGTGGCATTCCTGATGGCTACCGTCACATGCACGGCTTTGGTAGCCACACTTACAGCCTGATCAACGCCAAGGGCGAGCGTCATTGGGTAAAGTGGCACTACAAGACCAAGCAAGGTATCAAGAACCTGGCGCCAGCCGAAGCAGCACGCCTGGCGGGTACTGACCCTGACTACGCGCAGCGCGATTTGTTTGGGGCGATTGAGCGCGGTGATTTCCCCAAATGGCGGGTTTGCATCCAGATCATGACTGAAGCTCAGGCCAACGCTCATTATGAGAACCCCTTTGACGTGACCAAAACCTGGTCGCAAAAGGAGTTCCCACTGATCGAAGTTGGTGAACTGGAACTCAACCGTAATCCACAGAACTACTTTGCAGAAGTTGAGCAAGCTGCATTCGGCCCAAGCAACATGGTGCCAGGTGTTGGTCTGTCGCCGGACCGTATGCTGCAAGGCCGCGTGTTTGCCTACGCAGATGCCCACCGCTACCGCGTTGGTACCAATCACCAACAGTTGCCGGTAAACGCTCCACGTAACGCCGTGAATAGCTACCAGCGTGATGGTTCGATGGCTTTCGGCAGTAATGGTGGTGCAGCACCTAACTATGAACCTAACAGCTACTCGGACGCACCAAAGCAAGCGCCGCAGTACGCAGAGCCTTCCCTGGCCCTGAGCGGTGTCGCTGATCGTTACGATCATCGTGAAGATACGGATTATTACAGCCACGCCGGAGCGCTGTTTCGCCTGATGAATGATGAGCAGAAAGCTCTGCTCACCAGTAATATCGCCGGCGCGATGGGTGGGGTGTCCAGTGATGTGGTTCAGCGCCAGTTGCAGCACTTCTACAAGGCCGACCCGGCTTATGGAGAAGCAATCGCAAAGGCACTGGGTGTATCGCTTAACTGACTCTAAACGATAAGCAGAACCGCCCTCATTTGGGCGGTTTTTGCGTTATTTCAGCTACTTTTCTCAGGAAATCTTCACTTTTCTGCCGTTGATCCCGTGACCTCCGAGTCATCATGGTTCAAACTACAGACTTTCAAGCAGGGAGATGTAGGGCGATGCAAGGTCACCCCGACGTAATCGATTACCTCAACACGTTGCTGACGGGCGAACTGGCAGCTCGTGACCAATATTTCATCCATTCGCGCATGTACGAAGACTGGGGCTTTACTGAGCTCTATGAACGTATCAATCACGAAATGGAAGAAGAGGCACAGCACGCCGACGCATTGATGCGCCGTATCCTGATGCTCGAAGGCACGCCGCGCATGCGTCCCGACGACCTGGACACTGGCACCACAGTGCCTGAGATGCTCGCCAGCGACCTGCGTCTGGAATATAAGGTGCGTGCGGCACTCTGCAAGGGCATCGAGCTCTGCGAGAAGCACAATGACTATGTCACCCGTGAAATTCTGCGCGTGCAGTTGAATGACACCGAAGAGGATCACACCTACTGGTTGGAAAAACAGTTGGGCCTGATCAAGCTGATTGGCCTGGAGAATTACCTGCAATCGCAGTTCTGATTCCCGGCTACAAAAAAGCCCCTTTCACTGCAAAGTGACAGGGGCTTTTCATTGGCCCGCTAAATCAGGCCCGGTCGCGTTCCAGCAAGGGTTTCAAGTAGTAACCGGTATGGGATTGTGGCATCTCGGCAACCTGCTCCGGCGTGCCTACCGCGATGATCTGTCCACCTTTGGAACCACCTTCCGGCCCGAGGTCCACCAGCCAGTCGGCAGTCTTGATCACATCCAGGTTGTGCTCAATTACCACCACGGTGTTGCCGTGGTCGCGTAGGCGATGCAACACGTCCAGCAGTTGCTGAATATCGGCGAAGTGAAGGCCCGTTGTAGGCTCATCCAGGATATACAGCGTCTTGCCGGTATCACGCTTGGACAACTCACGCGACAGCTTCACCCGTTGCGCTTCGCCGCCGGACAACGTGGTCGCCGATTGCCCCAGCTTGATATACGACAGGCCCACATCCATCAAGGTCTGCAGCTTGCGCGCCAGTGCCGGAACCGCGTCGAAGAACACCCGGGCTTCCTCGATGGTCATCTCGAGGGTTTCGTGGATGCTCTTGCCCTTGTACTTGATCTCCAGGGTTTCTCGGTTATAACGCTTGCTCTTGCATACGTCGCACGGCACGTAGATATCCGGCAGGAAGTGCATTTCCACCTTGATCAAGCCATCGCCCTGGCACGCTTCGCAGCGCCCGCCCTTGACGTTGAACGAGAACCGACCTGGCCCATAGCCTCGCGAGCGGGATTCCGGTACGCCAGCGAACAACTCTCGAATCGGCGTGAACAACCCGGTGTAGGTTGCCGGGTTTGAGCGTGGTGTACGGCCGATAGGGCTCTGGTCGATATCGACCACTTTATCCAGATGCTCAAGCCCCTTGATGCTGTCGTGTGCCGCGGCTTCAAGGGTCGTTGCGCCGTTCAGGGCGGTGGCACTCAATGGGAACAGCGTGTTGTTGATCAGTGTCGACTTGCCTGAGCCGGAAACTCCGGTCACACAGGTGAGCAGACCCAGCGGGATCTCCAGGTCAACATTGCGCAGGTTGTTGCCCCGCGCGCCTTTGAGGTGCAATGCCAGCTTCTTGTTGCGCGGTGTGCGCTTGGCCGGCACTTCAATTTTCACGCGACCAGACAGGTATTTACCCGTCAAGGAATCGGGGTGTGCCATGACCTCGGCCGGCGTACCTTCGGCAACAATATGCCCGCCATGTACGCCCGCGCCCGGGCCGATATCCACCACGTAATCGGCCAGGCGAATCGCGTCCTCATCGTGCTCGACCACGATCACCGTGTTGCCGATGTCCCGCAGGTGTTTCAGTGTGCCGAGCAGGCGATCGTTGTCCCGTTGGTGCAAGCCAATCGACGGTTCATCAAGGATGTACAGCACGCCCACAAGACCTGCACCAATCTGGCTGGCCAGTCGAATGCGCTGGGCTTCACCGCCGGACAGCGTATCCGCGCTGCGATCCAGCGACAGGTAATCCAGGCCGACGTTAACCAGGAACTGCAGTCGCTCGCGAATTTCCTTGAGGATCTTGTCGGCAATTTCCCCCCGGCGCCCGGTCAGCTTGAGCACGCCAAAGTATTCACAGGCATCGCCAATCGGCAGATTGGTCACCGCTGGCAATGTCTTCTCGCCCACCCACACATGCCGCGCCTCACGCCGCAGGCGAGTGCCACGGCAATCCGGGCACGGCTGGGTGCTGAGGAATTTGGCCAGTTCTTCGCGCACGCTGGCCGATTCGGTCTCGCGGTAGCGACGCTCCAGGTTCGGCACGATGCCTTCGAACGGGTGGGAGCGCTTGACGATATCGCCACGGTCGTTCAGGTACTTGAAGTCAACGTTCTGCGAACCGCTGCCATGCAAGATGACTTTTTGCTGATCCGCCGGCAGTTGGTTGAAGGGGACTTCCAGGCTGAACTTGTAGTGGGACGCCAAGGACCCGAGCATCTGGAAGTAATAGACGTTACGCCTGTCCCAGCCGCGAATCGCGCCCTCCGCCAAGGTCAGCTCACCATTGACCAGCCGCTTGATGTCGAAGAACTGTTTGACCCCCAGGCCATCACAAGTCGGGCAAGCACCGGCCGGGTTGTTGAAGGAGAACAGCTTGGGCTCCAGTTCACTGATGGCATGCCCACAGATCGGGCAGGCAAAGCGTGCAGAGAAGATGATCTCTTCGCCGGGCTCATCATCCATCGGCGCCACCAGGGCAATGCCGTCTGCCAGTTTCAGAGCGGTCTCGAACGACTCCGCCAGGCGCTGTTGCAGGTCTGCGCGCACCTTGAAGCGGTCGACCACCACATCAATGGAGTGCTTCTTCTGTTTGTCGAGCTTCGGTGCTTCGTCCAGCTCGTAGAGCTTGCCGTTGATGCGTGCGCGTACAAAACCCTGGGCGCGCAACTCTTCGAAGACGGAAAGGTGTTCGCCCTTGCGCTCGCGAATCACTGGGGCCAACAACATCAGCTTGGCGCCTTCCGGCTGGGCCAGCACCAGGTCAACCATCTGGCTGACGGTCTGGGCTTCCAGTGGAATGTCGTGGTCCGGGCAACGGGGAATACCCACGCGCGCGTACAGCAGGCGCAGGTAGTCGTAGATTTCGGTAATGGTGCCCACGGTGGAACGCGGGTTGTGGGAGGTCGACTTTTGCTCGATGGAGATCGCCGGCGACAGGCCTTCGATGGTGTCGACGTCGGGCTTTTCCATCATCGACAGGAACTGGCGGGCATAGGCCGACAGGGATTCCACATAGCGACGCTGGCCTTCGGCATACAGCGTGTCGAACGCCAGGGACGATTTGCCGGAGCCGGACAAGCCGGTGATGACGATCAGCTTGTCCCGGGGCAGGGTCAGGTCGATGTTCTTCAGGTTGTGGGTTCTAGCCCCACGAATCAGGATCTTGTCCAAGATGGCCTCGCACGGCGGGCGTAAATAATGCCGGAGTATACGGCTAAAGACTGGATGAATATACACTGTCAAAAGGCCGCTTGCAGCCTTACATGAAAGCTGCGCGGCAAACCGCCGCATATACCCTCTCAATCGATGGGACTGGTAGAATCGCCGCCGGTTCACACGAGGTTTTTCCATGCACGATCCCCACAGCGAACGCATGAGTAGCGGCGAGACCCGAGCGGCAAGCGGTCTGGCCCTGGTGTTCGCCTTCCGTATGCTTGGCATGTTCATGGTGTTGCCGGTACTGGCGACCTATGGGATGGATCTCGCCGGCGCAACCCCTGCCTTGATCGGCCTGGCCATTGGTGCCTATGGCCTGACCCAGGCGCTGTTCCAGATTCCGTTCGGGATCATTTCCGACCGAATTGGCCGTCGTCCGGTGATTTACCTCGGGCTGATCGTGTTTGCCCTTGGCAGTGTGCTTGCCGCCCAATCGGATTCCATCTGGGGCGTGATCGCCGGTCGTGTCCTACAGGGCGCCGGAGCGATTTCCGCTGCGGTCATGGCATTGCTGTCGGACCTTACCCGCGAACAACACCGCACCAAGGCCATGGCCATGATCGGCATGACCATCGGCCTGTCGTTTGCCGTGGCCATGGTGGTGGGCCCCTTGCTGACCCGCGCGTTTGGCTTGCACGGGTTATTCCTGGCCACCGGCGGCATGGCGTTGTTCGGCATTGTGATCGTGGCCTTCATGGTGCCGCGTTCCACCGGTACGCTGCAGCACCGCGAGTCGGGCGTTGCGCGCAAGGCATTGTTGCCGACGCTCAAGCACCCCGACCTGCTGCGCCTGGATTTAGGTATCTTCGTGTTGCACGCAATGTTGATGTGCAGCTTCGTCGCCTTGCCCCTGGCCCTGGTGGAAAAAGCCGGGCTGCCCAAGGAGCAGCACTGGTGGGTCTACCTCACTGCGTTGTTGATTTCGTTCTTCGCCATGATCCCGTTCATCATCTATGGCGAGAAGAAACGCAAAATGAAACGAGTTCTTCTTGGCGCCGTCACGACGCTGATGCTCACTGAGCTATTCTTCTGGCAGTTCGGCGACAGCCTGCGGGCACTCGTAATCGGCACCGTGGTGTTTTTTACCGCGTTCAACCTGCTGGAGGCTTCGCTGCCTTCGCTGATCAGTAAAGTTTCACCGGCCGGTGGCAAGGGCACGGCGATGGGGGTGTATTCCACCAGCCAGTTCCTGGGTTCTGCACTGGGCGGCATCATGGGTGGCTGGATGTTTCAGCATGGCGGTTTGTCGGTTGTGTTCCTGGGATGCTCAGGTCTGGCTGCCCTCTGGCTCGCCTTTGCTGTTACCATGCGCGAACCTCCCTACGTCACAAGTCTGCGTTTGCCGCTATCGCCCGAGGCGATCCGCGAAAGCGGTCTGGTAGAGCGCCTGAAGGCAGTCGTTGGGGTAACCGATGCAGTCGTGGTTGCTGAAGAAGCGGCCATTTACATCAAATTGGACACCGAACTATTGGATCGCGCGACGCTTGAGCAACTGGTCAACCCAGTGCCAACCGCGCGCCCAGCTTATGGCTAGGGCCAATTTATTTTGGTCAAAATAGCGTTCAAAGGCCAATCCTGGACTGGTCAAAACTGGCAAGGGCCAATTGATTTTTCCGAAAGGCCTTTGTCTCAAGTTATGTTTGGGCGATTTATTCTCCCTTAAGCCTTGTCAGGCGGCCGACTCACTCGCAATTGTGTAAACAGTGATTTACGTGCTTGGTCATAAGAGCCGCGATGTACGCGTATGGATGAATTGCGAGGTAGATGGTTTATGCTTTCTCCCAACGATTACCTCCGTTCACAAGCAGGCGCAACAGAGGTGTATTGACTCGTTGCGCTTCCTAGCTGCAGCACTATCTCTCTCTCGCCCAAGATGTCGCCATTGAGGCAGTGCAGATGTTATGTCCACCGAACCTGACCGGTCGGGAGCACTGGTGCTTGGATGAGCTTATTCAGAGAATTGTTATCGAGGGATTGGGACCGATCAAGGAGCAGTGATCTATGAGGCGTCGATGGGCACCTATAAGCTTGGTGATCTCGATTCGTGGAAGAGGAAAACTCGTCAGATCTGGTACTCAGAGCAGCGGCTTCGTGCTCACATACCTCGGGTATCCAATCGCGTGATCGATCCGAATGAGCCATACCTCTATGCGGCGGTGCCCTGATGAAGGCGCGGAAGCCTGTTTCATTATTTGAGCCAAACCATCTGAGGGGCACATGCTAGCCCAGGAACGAGCGAAGATATCGTTACTGAAAGCCAGAACTATTACCTGCTTCTCCGGCGCTGGGATTTCGGCTGAAAGCGGAATCTCTACGTACCGAGACCCGCTGGCCGGGCTTTGGTCACAGTATGACCCTGAGAAGCTGGAGACCGCGAAGGCCTTTCGAGAGAATCCTCGTCTGGTTTGGGGGTGGTACTTGTGGCGGCGACAACAAGTGGCTCGGTCGCAGCCCAATGTTGCGCACCGAGCATTCTGTCAAATGGCGGCAACGGGGCGTACCGTTTCTATCATCACTCAGAATGTTGACGATCTGCATGAGCGGGCCGGGTCTCATGGTGTCCTTCATTTGCATGGCAGTCTGGCTACCCCAAAGTGTTTCGCTTGTCATCGACCCGCAGAGCTGGCGCAGGATCAATTAGCTGTACCCGTTGAAGGCGCGTTGATCGAACCGCCACGCTGCAGACGATGCGGTGGCAAACTGCGCCCAGGAGTGGTTTGGTATGGAGAGGATCTGTCGAGAGATGTTTGGAAGTCTGCGATGTCATTGGTGCGAGGCTGCGACATCCTGATATCTGTAGGCACATCCGGGATTGTCACACCTGCCGCAGATATTCCGAGGCTCGCTTTGGCGTCGGGCGCTTTATTAATTCATGTGAATACGGAAGATGTAAGTCTGGGGGAACACAACGAGATCATGCTGATCGGTAATGCGACAGGTGTTCTCGCGCAACTTTCTGAATTTTTGGAGAGTGATGCGTAATTGCATGGACTTGACCACCCATTTGCATTCGACTTGACCAGGCGTTTGCATCGGACTTGACCAGTGTACATCGTATCCATAACTGGTTAAGGTCGACCCAAAGCAGTCAACCACTTGGGCCGTCTGAGTGTCATCGAGTGAGGATATTGGGTAAGCGTCCGGGTAAGTCACCATAAGCTCCTGACATCATCCGGTTCTAGCGTCCCGCGTGAGATCCCTACCGGCCCGGCCACCATCTGTCAGGTATGCTTCATCCACAATCCCTTCCGTAATTTTTTATTGAGACCCCAAAAGCCTCTCAGTATCGTCATTCCTCCCTCCTTTCCGGCTACCTCTGCCGTGAACCGCCCAGGCGTTAAATCGCGAAGCGGTCATACAGTTGCCGCCACTTATACGGTCGCTATCTAGTAGCGCGCCTCATTTCCGATATCAAGTGTTAAGGATGATTCTATGATCATTCGTCAGGCTACTAACGCCGACCATCCGCAACTGCTCAACATCTGGCTGCGCTCCGTTCGCGCCACACATCACTTCCTGCAAGAATCCGATATTGAGGCATTACTCCCTCAGCTCCGCGATATTTACCTACCCGCTGTCGAACTATGGGTTGCGGTAGATGCCGAGGACTGCCCGCTAGGGTTCATCGGGCTCAATGAAAATCATGTAGAGATGCTCTTCATCGAACCAGATCTGCGAGGGAAAGGGATTGGCCGCGCACTGCTGGATCATGCCCGCAGTTCGCGCAGTCAGATGAGTGTTGATGTGAATGAACAGAACCCCGAAGCGGTAGGGTTCTATTTACATTACGGTTTTGTTCAAACAGGTCGTTCTCCGCTGGATGGCGAGGGCCGCCCCTTCCCCTTGCTGCACTTGAGCCTGCCCGGCTAGAGCTGTAGTAGTGAATCGCTCCTACGCTTCTGCTTCGGGGCGATTCATTATTCAGTAGGACGGCATCCATTGATTCGGTAGCAATTGCCCGACCTCACTGGCTCGCTGTGTCGGCAACCGTGTCAGCACATCCTTGAGATAGGCATAGGGATCATGTCCATTCATACGCGCCGACTGGATCAGGCTCATGATTGCAGCCGCCCGCTTACCGCTACGTAGCGACCCGGCAAATAACCAGTTCGAACGTCCGAGTGTTCGGCCAGCTGACTTTTGTTCGTCACGTGCAGATCGAAAAACTTGCGACGGGCGTGGGCCATGCAGCCGATTTCAGTGATGCCTTGCTCAAATCCAGCCTTGTAGCCAGCGAAATCATCGCAGACCAGCTTGCCGTTCCAGTCACCCAAGAAGTTGCGCGGATGTTCGCCAGCACGGCTTGGGCTGAAGTCGTAAACCACCGCGTTGAGCGCCGAAAACGGCGTAGTGCTGTAGGCCCAGACGTAGGCCCGGTGGGTTTTCTTCTCTCCCGGCGCAAGCATTTGCACAGGCGTTTCATCAGCGTGAATCACGCCCTGGTTCAGCACAGCTTCACGCAGCGCATCGACCAGCGGCTGGAGTCGCATGCCGGTCTGTCCAACCCATCGGGCCAAGGTCGAGCGAGCGATTGTCAGTCCGGCACGACCAAAGATTTTCTCCTGCCGGTACAGTGGCAAGTGATCGGCAAACTTGGCCACCATTACTTGGGCCAGCAAGCCTGCTGTCGGAATACCTTTGTCGATAACCTGCGCCGGCATGGGCAACTCGATGATCACTGACGCTTCGGCTGGCCGTTTAGGCTTCGGTTATTGTTCGTTTCGTCGTAATACAGCGTGTAGGCCTTATTGATGTTCTTCATCAAGTCCTGCCCGGGAAATCTAAACAGGCCGGCATCGATCACTATTTTTTCGGAGCTGTCATCAATCATGGGTCTACCTGAGGTCGGTTCCGGCTGGAGGCGAAATGACACCCTAAGCCGTTTCGCGATGCTGCGCACGTTTTCCGTGATCAGATTAGATGACGGAATTGGTCAGAATGGCCGGATCAAGCCAGGGCACAACGAGCACTTCATAGCATTTAAAATGATCCAGAGAGGTGCTGAACGGATGATTTTTTCGCCATGCTGCCAACGCCTCGCGTCGGGTGAAGGCGTCATCGATGCTGATCTGGCCCACATTACCGAGTTCGGGCTTGGCGTCGTGGTAAGCCTGCAATCGGTCGCGATGGGCATCAGCAACCTCTTTGTCCTCATGCACCCCCATGAGGCAGTGCCTGGAAGTGAGCTTGGCAGCGACGACGTAGCCGAAGCGAATCTTGCGATCGTGGGCTGGTGAGTGACCTTGGGGCATATCGTTCATGAGTGTTTTCCTAGACAGTCGTGAGCAAAAACTCACCATGGAAGGGGAGCGCATCAAGGGTTGGATCATTTTCAAAATGCTCTTCCCATGCCCGGCAAATCTTGAAGAAAAACATGAACAGGTCTATGTCCTCGCCGCTTGACCGAACGATGCTAAAGGCTTGCCGTTCTTTCTCAAGTCCTTCGATCACACCATTTGGGCCTAACGCGGACAGTTTCTGATTTCCAACACTGACCGAAACAGGCTTTACCACCAGGTGCTTCGAGGCGTTAGCTATATCGGCACATTCGCCAAACAGCCCATCCGCCTTTTCCCTCCAAGCACTATGAAAAGCCGCATCCCCCTTTTCATCTTTTGATTGCAGTATCCAGTCCCGCAACGAGGAATTGGTTACACAGAAATTGAAAAGGTGATCTCCCATCTCTTCCAAGGTGGTTGCATTCCAAGCGCGGCCAGCTTCTCGAAAGAGCTTCAAGGGGTCGTCTCAGAAAACGGAAAATAAAGCACGTTAAGCTCCAATTTCGCGCAGGTACTGGTACAACGTTTCGCGGCTGATGCCAAATTCACGGGCCAGCTTTGCCTTTTGCTCGCCGGCCTTGACGCGTTGCAGAAGTTCAGCGGCGCGTTCGGGCGAAAGCGCTTTCTTGCGGCCCCTGTATGCTCCGCGCTGTTTGGCGAGCGCGATGCCTTCCCTCTGTCGCTCGCGGATCAATGCTCGCTCGAACTCGGCGAACGCGCCCATGACCGACAACATCAAGTTTGCCATCGGCGAATCCTCACCGGTGAAGGTCAGGCATTCTTTGACGAACTCGATGCGCACACCGCGCCTGGTCAGCTTTTGCACAAGGCGGCGCAGGTCATCGAGGTTGCGGGCCAAGCGATCCATGCTGTGCACCACCACCGTATCTCCTTCGCGCACGAAGGCCAGCAGCGAGTCAAGTTCTGGGCGCTGGGTGTCCTTGCCCGATGCCTTGTCGGTGAATACCTTTCCGACTTCGACCTGTTCCAGTTGCCGCTTCGGGTTTTGGTCGAAGCTGCTGACCCGGACGTAGCCGATACGTTGACCTTGCAAGATGCCCCCAAACAGAAAAGTGTCAGGAATAAATCTATGACCTTGCGTAGCTTGTGTCAATAAATTAAGCGATGGAGTCTATCCGGACGTTTCTGGGTAGGCTGTCCTGACGTCAGGTTAGGGCATAGCCCAACCTGACGGATCGATTGACAGCTCATTATTATTCACTATGATTAACCCTGAGTCGAGCTATGGCAAAGTCACTCAAAATAAATCACAAAGGATAGATGATGAGCCAATCCAGCCCTTTGACGCACCAGGATGCCAACCATCGCGATTCCGCATGGGAGCGTGCTGCCAACTACGAGAAGGAAGAGCGCCCCATCCACCCAGTTAGCAAAATTGTGATCAAGGGGGCGGTTGATGTTGTGTTCTTTCGCTCGTCATCAGCGCACCTGGTCGTGGCAGGGGAAAACGTGGAAGCCATTCGTAACATCAAGACCCGCTTCGAGGGTGACAAGCTGATCATCGAGCAGGAGGGCATTTCCATTAGCGGCTATGGGGGCAATATTCACGTTTCTGGTACCGGCAACATTTTCGTGGGCGGAACGATCAATGTCGGTGGACGCCACGGCGGCGTCACTATGCAGTCCAAGGGGCGAAGCATCGTTGGAATCGCATTGCCTGAAGCCCCCAGTATCCGCATCAAGGGCAGTGGCGACGTGACCCTGTACGACCTTCAGCAGACCGTCCTCGATCTAGGCATCCAAGGTTCGGGCGATATCACGGCCTTTGGTCGCGTGGGTCTTCTGGACGCCGAGATAGCCGGTTCGGGCGACGTGGACGCCAGCGAGCTGGTCGCTACGTCCGCCAAACTGTCGGTAGTCGGCTCCGGTGATATCGACGCCTATGTCAGCGACTCAGTGAAGGCACGCGTGGCGGGTTCCGGTGACATCGTGGTGCGCGGTAACCCGCCGACCCGCGACCATTCCGTTGCCGGCTCAGGCGACATCAAGTTCAAGAAGAAGTGACGCTCCATGAAGAATGACCAAGAACGAACCGAGCTGTTGCAGCAGATCGACAAGCTGTTGACGGCAGTGGATTCGATGCAAACCTGCCTCGAAGCGCCCGAGGCCACAAACGCCGATGGCGGCTTTGACATTGCTCGCACCAACTTGCGTATCACGGCCAACGAGGCCGCGCAGGTTGTCGAACGTCAGCGAGGCGCGCAGGAGCAGCGTGAAAAGTCTCGTCCAAAAGTAACGCTGGCCACGTCGTTACTTGCCGGCGCTGAAGCGTCTGAATGGCAGGCCAACAAGCTCAAAACTAATGGCGATGAGGCCGGTGCCCGCCAGGCCAGCGAACATGCCGTCACTCTGCGCCGGATGGCATCGGAAGCGGCGGTTACTGAACGCCGGCAGAGCATGCACCTTGTACCTACCATTGATTAGGAGTAACCCCATCATGGCAACCACCGCGAAAACCCGATCCGTCACGGCTCACGTCCCTGTGCAACTGGCCGAAAAGGTCGATTTGATGGCTGAGCGCCTGGAACGCTCCAAGAACTGGATCGTCAAGCAGGCTCTGGCCGCCTGGATAGACCAGGAAGAAGAACGTAGTCGCCTGACCCGTGAGGCATTGGCCGATGTGGATGCTGGTCGCGTGATCGATCATCAAGCTGTCCAGGCCTGGGCTGAAAGCCTCAGCACTGACACTCCGTTGCCGGTACCGCGCTGATGGAGTTGAAGTGGACAAGCAAGGCGCTTTCCGACATTGCCCGGTTGTATGAGTTTCTGGCGTCGGTGAATCAGCCTGCCGCCGCACGAACAGTGCAGCAACTCACAGCCGCACCTTCCACGCTGCTGGCCAACCCGCGCATTGGCGAACGCCTGGAAGAATTCGATCCACGGGATGTGCGCCGAATTCAGATCGGCCATTACGAGATGCGTTACGAGATAGTGGATTCCACTATCTACCTACTGCGCCTGTGGCACACCCGCGAAGACCGATAGGTTTGGCTGGGCCAGGAACGGAATACATCAAACTGGCGAGCCTACGACTGATCAGAAAACCTTAGCGTACGATTTTTTCCGAATTCTGTAGGCTCCCCTAATCCAAGGCCAACCTCCTGTGCTAATTCGCCCAGTCTAGGGGGCTATAGAT